>NZ_JBBMQN010000020.1:0-2582 GCF_038900065.1 Roseibium sp. AS2 | reverse complement strand
CAGGCAGGATGTGTTCGACTACATCGAGATGTTCTACAATCCGACGCGGAAGCACGCCAGGAACGGCATGCTGTCACACGTCGAGTTCGAACGGCGGCAGAAAATGAAAGCCGAAGGCGTCTAGAAAACGCGGGGCTATTCAAATAGCGGCGGCGTGTGCACACGCCAGGCGTATGACATTTTGCAATAATCGCAGCCCTTTGACACCGCGGCGTAACGCCATCAGCGCAACCGGAAAGTGAAACCTGGACACTTGTCAAGGATTACCAATTCGTTAATGTCTCGCCCGGACCCGGGAAGAGGCGCCCGGGGTGTGGGGATTAAAACGACCGGGGAGAAGGCTCCGGTTGAGACGCTATAGCGGAAGATGCGTGGCGGTGCTGAATGGGGGCGATAGTGTGAGTGACGACAGCGATCTCTCCGATGAGGCGATGGGTAGGCCCGTCGCGCAAGCACAGGCCGGGCAGGTTCCTGTTCAGGCGAAAGCTGCGGCATTCGGGAAGACTTCCGTTTTAGCCCCGCCGAAACGAACCAGCGTGAAACTTCGGCTGGCGGATGGCTCGGAAACCGATTGCCGGGCCGGCATCCATCTGGCGCGTGGGGCGCATCGGCACACGGTGTTCCGGGGCATTCCGTTTTCCGAAGACAAGGCCCGGGCGATCTTTGACAAGGCCGTGACGCAGCCGGAGCGGTTCGAGCTGATCTTTGCTGTGCCGGGGGCGGATGAACCGCTCACCGAGGAAGGGATCTATCGCTCTTATGCGTTGCGCGCAAAAAAACAAGTTTCCAGGAATTAAGAGTAGATAAAAATGAATTTTGAAAGTTGTGAATGGTGGATACACGCTCTTTATTTTGGGTTATACTTCATGGTATCTGCATTTTTTTTCTACAAGAAGCCAAAACTAATGATAAATATATACTTAGTATTTTCGACAAGAGATCCGAAATTTGTTTTTTTCTTCATATTTCTGATTGCCTACCCTCTCATTGGAGTTTTTTCTGCTCAAAGTGTAATTTTGTTTGTTTGTGGGGCGTAAAGATATGGGTAGTTCAAAGACAACTGGCTGGTCTATTACTGGTGGTGTTGGTCCCTTTTCCTTCACGACAGGCGAGCTGTACTATGAAGTCGAGACTTATCCTCTTAACTCGGGAGGAGTTGGGGTTGGTGGTGTCCCTTTGCCTAAAACGAGCTGGACCTTCGGTTTGTGGGCCTCACGCATCAAATCAAATTACACACCAGAAGAAATCGAAGGTTTCGGCGCAGATCTTGATGCTGTTCTCGGGCTTGGTCCTGGAATTTCAGTGGGCACGAACGGAGCAACCGTCGCTAGAGCTAGTCTAGGATTGGGATTTGGACTTGGGGGCTCCTATACAGCAGTTGGCGATCCAATTTCTCCACCCACATCAGTTCCAACGCTTCCTAGTGGTTCGGTATCTTCGATGCGTGCGCCCGGGCAATTTGGCCCGGTACAGCAAGGGTTTGAAACCAACGCACTAGATGTTTTGGGCGATCAGGGGGGCTGGGATTTCTATGCTGGACTGCAGGCCAAAAAACAGGAAGAGCTAGCCGCGCAGCGCAAATCCGCGACAGACGTAAACGGCCCTGAAACCGTTGTCGACCTGCCTACGCCCCACTATGCCGGCAAAAGCGACGGTGGCAGTTCCTATGGCAACCCGGACGCAGGCAGCACACCTGCAGCCTCAGCCGCCGCCCAGAACACCAGCGCAGCCAAGTCTGCCCAATCGATTTCAGGCAGCAGCAGCACATATGGAGATCAAGACGCAGGTGGCAGAAGTTATTCGGCTGTAAGAGGTCAGTCAGGTGGAAATGAAGGCGCGACACGCGGCGGGTCCTTGGGAGACGGAACACGTGGCGACAGCAGCAACAACCCCGGTAACAACAATTACAGCGGTGGCAGCGCGAACCCGGATGGTCAGCACAGCAGCAGCTACGGCGATCGAGACGCGGGCGGAACAAGCCAACAAAATGGAGGCAATACACAGCAGACCGGTGGCAACCAAGGTGCCACGCGCGGCGGTGACCAAGGGGACGGAACCAGGGGAGGCCCCGATCCCAGCGTATGCTATTGTTCACCCGTCCTGCTCGATCTGGACGGCGACGGCCTCGAAGTCACCGCGCTGGACCGCTCCACCGTCTTTCTCGACACCGGCGGCGACGGCTTTCTGCATCGCACGGCCTGGGCGGGCGAAGGCGACGGGGTTTTGTATTTCGACCCGGACGAGCGCAACGAGATCACGGAAAAGCGCCAGTTCGTCTTCACCGAATGGGACCCGACGGCGACCAGCGATCTGGAAGCGCTAGCGTCGGTGTTCGACTCCAATGGCGACGGCGTTCTGAACGCCGGCGATGCCGACTTCGGCAAGTTCAAGGTGATAGTCACCCTGCCGGACGGGTCGACCACGTCGAAGACCCTGGCCGAGCTCGGCATCACCGAGATCGACCTGACGGCGGATGCGAGCAACATTGAGCTCAGCGACGGCTCGGTGATCACCGGCAAGACGACCTTCACCCGCAGCGACGGCACCACCGGCACGGTCGGCGACATGCTGCTGGCCTCGGA
>NZ_JBBMQN010000019.1:0-2500 GCF_038900065.1 Roseibium sp. AS2 | reverse complement strand
CATCATTTAAAGAAAGCGTAACAGCTCACTGGTCTAATCAAGGGGTTCCGCGCCGAAAATGTACCGGGGCTCAAGCCATACACCGAAACTGCGGGTGCATCCTTCGGGATGCGCGGTAGCGGAGCGTTCTGTAAGTCTGCGAAGGGAGACCCGCGAGGGCTCCTGGAGATATCAGAAGTGCGAATGCTGACATGAGTAACGATAAAGAGTGTGAGAGACACTCTCGCCGAAAGTCCAAGGGTTCCTGCGCAACGCTAATCGGCGCAGGGTTAGCCGGCCCCTAAGGCGAGGCCGAAAGGCGTAGTCGATGGGAATGCAGTTAATATTCTGCAGCTTGTGGGTAGTGACGGATGCCGTGTGTTGTATCTCCTTATTGGATTGGGGGTGCAGCGAAGGTGTTCCAGGAAATAGCTCCCACGTATAAACCGTACCCGAAACCGACACAGGTGGACTGGTAGAGCATACCAAGGCGCTTGAGAGAACTATGCTGAAGGAACTCGGCAAAATGCTCCCGTAAGTTCGCGAGAAGGGAGACCTCATGGTGGGCAACCACTGTGGGGTGGCACAGACCAGGGGGTGGCGACTGTTTATCAAAAACACAGGGCTCTGCGAAGTCGCAAGACGACGTATAGGGTCTGACGCCTGCCCGGTGCTGGAAGGTTAAGAGGAGGTGTGCAAGCACCGAATTGAAGCCCCAGTAAACGGCGGCCGTAACTATAACGGTCCTAAGGTAGCGAAATTCCTTGTCGGGTAAGTTCCGACCTGCACGAATGGCGTAACGACTTCCCCGCTGTCTCCAGCATAGACTCAGTGAAATTGAATTCCCCGTGAAGATGCGGGGTTCCTGCGGTCAGACGGAAAGACCCCGTGCACCTTTACTACAGCTTCACACTGGTATTCGTCACGACATGTGTAGGATAGGTGGTAGACGTTGAAGCCTTGGCGCCAGCTGAGGTGGAGTCACCCTTGAAATACCACCCTTGTCGTCATGGATATCTAACCGCGGTACAACCATATCCGGGACCGTGTGTGGCGGGTAGTTTGACTGGGGCGGTCGCCTCCCAAATGGTAACGGAGGCGCGCGAAGGTGGGCTCAGAGCGGTCGGAAATCGCTCGTTGAGTGCAATGGCATAAGCCTGCCTGACTGCGAGACTGACAAGTCGAGCAGAGACGAAAGTCGGCCATAGTGATCCGGTGGTCCCTCGTGGAAGGGCCATCGCTCAACGGATAAAAGGTACGCCGGGGATAACAGGCTGATGATGCCCAAGAGTCCATATCGACGGCATTGTTTGGCACCTCGATGTCGACTCATCACATCCTGGGGCTGGAGCAGGTCCCAAGGGTTTGGCTGTTCGCCAATTAAAGTGGTACGTGAGTTGGGTTCAGAACGTCGCGAGACAGTTCGGTCCCTATCTGCCGTGGGTGTAGGAGAATTGAGAGGATCTGTCCCTAGTACGAGAGGACCGGGATGGACGTACCTCTGGTGGACCTGTTGTGGCGCCAGCCGCATTGCAGGGTAGCTATGTACGGAAGGGATAACCGCTGAAAGCATCTAAGCGGGAAACCCACCTCAAAACCAGTTCTCCCTGAAGAGCCGTGGAAGACCACCACGTCGATAGGAAGCGTGTGGAAGTGCAGCAATGCATGGAGCTTAGCTTTACTAATAGCTCGTTCGGCTTGATCCTCTCATTAGTCAATGTTCATCTTGAAGCGCTTCGCGCTTCAATCTGATCTGTTTGTTTGTTCTCACGGACGTACCGGTCCTTACGGACCTGTCCTGCGAACCACGCGGCCTGACCGGCCGGCGGCCGCTTGGCCTTGCCTTCTCTGCGCTCGGAACAGTCGTTCCCGCGCAACGCCGGCAGGACACGCGGCAGCAAAACAAACAGCCAATCTGAAAATATCATCGATAAGACCAGTTTGTTCTCAGCGCAGCACGCTCGACACCCGCAAGGGAAAAGAGCCGAACCGGAAGGTTCGCAAGGCCGAAAGGCCGCCGCCGCTTATGCGGCGCGCCTGCGCAGGCCAGCTGCAACGCAGCGTATGGCCGCGAGCACAAACAAAAAGACCAGTTTTACCAAGCAAACTGCGCTTCGCCGGCCTGGTGGCCCCAGCGGGGAGCCCCCACCCGATCCCATCCCGAACTCGGCCGTGAAACTCCCCAGCGCCAATGGTACTGCATCTTAAGGTGTGGGAGAGTAGGTCGC
Source organism: Roseibium sp. AS2 (assembly GCF_038900065.1). NCBI lineage: Bacteria > Pseudomonadati > Pseudomonadota > Alphaproteobacteria > Hyphomicrobiales > Stappiaceae > Roseibium > Roseibium sp. AS2. The sequence goes on along the minus strand of NZ_JBBMQN010000019.1, from coordinate 293 downwards.
CGCCAGGCCTGCAAAACGCAGTTTGTATTCTTGGCGCGCTACTGCCTGTCGGCTACTTGAGCGCTAATCTCTTCAACATGGCGCTCACGCGCGCAACGCCCTTCAGGCGGCGCTCCGCGAGGGCGGCCTGACCGGCCGGCGGCCACTTCGCCTTGCCTCCGCTGCGCTCCGGATCCAGTGTCCAATATCAGCGCAGAACATCAGGCAAAAAAATAACGCGGGATGGAGCAGTCCGGTAGCTCGTCAGGCTCATAACCTGAAGGTCGCAGGTTCAAATCCTGCTCCCGCAACCA
>NZ_JBBMQN010000018.1:0-15272 GCF_038900065.1 Roseibium sp. AS2 | reverse complement strand
CGCTGCCGGCCAGCCCTCAGATCCCGTCTGCGTCTCCTTCCACAGACCGGCCGGTCGCCATTGACGGCCTCCACCTGCTCCACCCGGTGACCCTCGGCCTCCGAGGCCAGCAGCATGTCGCCGACCGTGCCGGTGGTGCCGTCGCTGCGGGTGAAGGTCGTCTTGCCGGTGATCACGGACCCGTCGGAAAGCTCAATCTGGGAGGCGTCGGCAGTGAGGTCTATCTCGGTGATGCCGAGTTCGGCGAGTGTTTTGGAAACGGTTGACCCATCCGGCAGGGTGACCATCACCTTGAATTTCTGGAAATCCGTGTCGCTCGCGTTCAGCACACCGTCGCCGTTGCTGTCAAAAACCGAGGCCAGAGCTTCCAAGTCGCTGGTCGCCGTCGGGTCCCATTCGGTGAAGACGAACTGGCGCTTTTCGGTGATGGCGTCGCGCCCGTCCGGATCGAAGTACAAGACCCCGTCACCTTCGCCGGCCCAGGCCGTACGACGCAGAAAACCGTCGCCGCCGGTGTCGAGGAAAACGGTGGAGCGGTCCAGCGCGGTAACTTCCAGGCCGTCGCCGTCCAGGTCGAGCAGGACGGGCTTTGTGCTGGTATCACTCTCGCCGCCCGACTTCTTGGTTTTCTTGTTGTCGTAGAGCTCTTCCTGCTCCGCCCGACGGAATTCCTTCGCGCTGACAACACCATTATTGTCATAATCGCCGAGACCGCCGGTGCCTTGGCCCGTCGTGCGGGACTGGCTGGTATCGACGCGCGCACCTTCGGGATCCTGTCCCGAATTCTGATCCGCGCCGGACGCGGCGGCAACGCTCTCACCCTTGTTGCGAGCGTGCTTGATTGCAGCTTCGATTTTGGAAAATTCGTGTGGGTCGGTGATCGGCTCCGGAAGCAGTCCTGCATCTTTCTGCTTTGCCGTCTGACGATGCAACGTTTGTTCTCGCCAAGAGGCAAAAGCTATGTCGGTACCGGAAGCCCCCGCGGCGCCCATTCCGAATGCGACGGATTCCGCTATCGCGGTCGGGGTGTTTCTGTAAGTCTCGGCCTGCCCGAAGCGGTATCCGATGACAAGATTTCCGTTCAGTGGCATCAAGCCGCCATTGCTCAGCTCAACAGTCGCCTGGCCGTCAAGTTGTTCCCAACCGGGGTACTCAAAGCCTGTGCCGTTATTGTAGGAATCGTTGTGCACCCGCACACCGCCGGCGACATAGGTATGGAAGTCCTCAACCTCGAAATTGTAGGTCTTCCAGCCTTTTTTATAGACCGGCTTCAGGGCCAGGTTGCCGTTTTCCGGATACACATAGCCTTCCGCCTGCTCGAACATGTCGGCGGTTTCGGCGGAATAGACGATCCGGTCAGCGGAGACTTCTGCTTCGGAGCCGTCGGCAAGCACGATGGTGCCTTGTCCGCCAGCGACAAGGCTTTCGATCTCACGGAAGCCACCATGGGCAGCCAGGAACTGGTGGCTAGGTGTGGTGACGAGTTCTTTTGCCTCGCCAATTTCCGACCAAGTCAGACGTAGCCACTCTTCGGTGATGTTTGTGAAAGTGCGGAGAACTTTTTTAGGGAAAAGAGCGCCGCGGCCATTTTCGGCGAAAGAGTGGAATGAGAGAACAACGTCACCTATTACGATGTTGTCGATGCTTCCCCGCTCGCCACTTTCACGTAATACTAGTGTTTTTGCCTCAAAGCACCGAGTTCCAAAGTCAACGGTTCCCAAGTCAATCCCATGCAGGATCTGCGACCAGGTAAGCTCTTCTAAAGGAACATTTTCATATGCATCGGGAAATGAGTTTGGGTGACCGGATAGACCGCCCTCATAAACATGTTTCGCTATCTTTTCCAGCGCAACTTCACCGTACTTGGCTCCGAAGTATCCGCCAACAGCTCCGCCAACAAGTGCACCGATCCAACTTCCACTTACGGTGCCCAGAATTTTAGCGCCAAGCGCTGTGCCATTTGCCGCACCAACGAGCCCCCCAAGCCAGCCGGCAGACTGAATTTGCACTTCTCCTGGAATTCCCGATTTGTAAGCTTCGATTATCTCAACGGATTCCGTAACGCCCATTGCACCAACAGAATAACCGAGACCTTTCACACCAAAGCTATACATGGCTCCGCCGACTGCGCCGTAAACTGTAGCGATTGCACCATTTACATCGTCTGCTGTGAAGGAAATCTCGTTACCCATTTATATTGTCCTCATGTGAGATCGCACCAAATACATTCAAAACAAACGCAAACAAGACAGTCGAAAATGCTGTATATGTAAGAAAAAAATGAAATACACTGTACCATCCGTATGTTATTTCAAGATTTATTAAATCTGTCTTTATAGACAAATTGTAAGTTACTAAAAATGACATATAAAAAATCAAAATAGCAGTAAATAAAGAAACAATTATTGCTATAATATTTATTGGAAATCTCTTTTTATTTAAAATCAAATATGCAAATGACAAAAACACAGGTACTGTGAGCGCTAGAAATCCTTGAAATACGTAGTAAGATGAAAAGAAGCATCCCCTTCCTTCACGACGGTCAAAATCCAAGTAAATTTTGATATTTTCACCTACAATTGGCAAATTTAAAAAATGCTTTAAATAAGAGCAAAATAATCCATCAGAATTAAAAGCTACCCAGAAAACAGAAATTAATAAATTTATTGAAATAGAAATCCAGATGTAATTCAACTTTGATTCTCCTAAGTCGCTTTTTAAATTTCTAGACAGTTCAAAGTCTCAGCATAATTCCCCCCAACCGTCACCATCCCACAGCGCCGGAAGAAACTATCCGCGTCCGCCGCATTCTCGCCATTCGTTACATGCACCATCAGATGGGCGCAGTTTCTCGTCCTGGCCCAGTGGCGCACCGCCTGCACAAGACGCAGCGCGACCTTACCGCCGAGCAGCGTGCCGGTAAGCTTTTGGGAAATGTTCAGCGTCTGCACCGTCGCGATCAGCGTGCCAGTGCCCAGGAAATGTTCGCCTGCCTGCACGGAGGCGAAGCCAAGCAGCCCGTCTTCGGTAAGCGGTTCATCCGCCCCCGGCACGGCATAGATCAGCCCGAAGCGCTCCGGCTGGCCGATCGCCTTGTCAAAGATCGCCTTGGCCTTGTCTTCGGAAAACGGAATGTCCCGGAACACCGTGTGCAAATGCGCCTCGCGCGCCAGATGGACCCCGGCCCGGCAATCCGTCTCCGAGCCATCAGCCAGCCGGATTTTGACGCTGGTCCTCGCAGGCCTGTGCACCCTACCGTCGGTCTTCCGGGCCGCCGCGTCGGCCGGCGTTTTCATTTCGTTTGAAGCGCGTTCGCCGATCACATGTTCGCCCCTGCAGGTCTGTCCCGACTATGCGCCCTTGTACCGCCCCGGGCAGTTCATTCCGGTTGCAATCCGGACCCTAACAATGTGAGGACACTTTACAAGTGTCCCGCCTGTGGCAAAAGGATTGCTTTCTACCAGTTCCCCAACGGCGTCAATGCCCTGGATCCTGTCACCGGGTCTCTGTGCTGTGGAGATCCCGGGGCGATATGTTTAAGCGAAAGCTCTTGTTTGATGCTGCTTTCAAACGGCCTTTGATGTGCCGTGCGTTTCGGTCCGGATGATCACGATCACGATGAGGTGGCTTTCGCAAAGGCATGGCCGGTTCGTTTTCGACGTTCGAGGACGCGACGCTTGGTCTTGTAACGCGCAAGTTCACTTGGCACATATGGCGTTTCCGGGATTAAGTGGGTTTAAGCGGTTTTTGACGGTTTTCTGCCACTTCGAGGAAGGTGAGGCTAATTCGGGTGCGCAACTTCAATTGGCTAAAAATACCGTCATGGGTGGGTTGGTGAATTGTGCCATTTGAAAAAGTTCAATAAAAACAAACACCGCGCAAGTTCGAGGTGGGAACCAAAACGTGTTTTTTGGAAACGTGTTCCCACCTAAGCAAGACGCCCAGAATTCTGTGGTTTTTCAGATGTCGGGCTTATTGATCCGCTTGCCAAGGCGGGAAAACTCAACGTCGCAGAATTTATCCCTTTATTTGACTTATGAGTCAGAAATGATGCGTTGGATGCCGGCAGGCGAAGGCAGCCAACGCATCATTTCAAAACCGGGCTGTCGACCAAGGATACGATCTGTGTTCTCGACACCAAGACGCCGTGATCATTCGGCCAATGCATCGTTGCGTTCAACTGAACGCAACGGTGTTTTTAACACGTCGGTGCCAATCAACGCTTGCTTTCGGTACAAGGATTCCTGCGCTTCGTTATACGAACCGGAAATCGTCCTGGTGCAAATCGGCAAGCTCAACGCCCTCGAGCACCACGAGCGGTGCGTCGAGGCCGACATTGATTGTGACACTGCCCGCGGCCGCGTCCTCCGTCGCTCGTGCCAGAACATCGTCAAAGTCTGTGAAATGCGTCAAGGACAGCTCAAGCACATCCTTCGTTTCGGCTCCGACGACGAAGTCCGTGACCACATCGGCCGCAGTGAACTGAGGCGGTGTTTGGGAATTCAGCGAGGTGAAGACAAAGGTATCGTCTCCGGCTCCGCCTGTGAGGACTTCGACTCCGGTTGTGGAGGTCAGGATGTCGTCAGCAGAAGTTCCGTTCAGCAAAGTCGCGCCATGGGCCAGCGATCCAACATCGGAAAGGATTGTGCCATCGGCAAACTCGAACTGCTCAATGTTCTCGCCGAGATGAGCGATAAGGAGCGTCCCTTCAATGGATCCTTGCGCGTCTCGCCAGATGATTTCCAGCTCATTGCCGTTCACATAGCTAACATCATTGTCCCTGATGGAGAATTCCAGATCCGCAAGGAAGAGATCACTGAAGATGATCCTGTCTGTTTCGTTATCCGCACTCTCTGCATATGTATTGATGTAGGTCTTGCTGAAGCCGCTTGAGAATCGGTAGGTGTCACTACCCTCGTTGCCATACAGATACTGCCAGCTGGTTCCTGTCCCTGCGTCGAGTAGGTCATCCCCGTTGCCGCCAAACAACTGGTCGGTTCCGGCGCCTCCAAGCAGGACGTCGTCCCCTTCATTTCCGTAAATCATGTCGTCGCTGGAACTGCCTGCAATCAGGTTGTCGTCAACTCCGCCGATCAGTTCGAGTGCTCCACTGCTGTGAAAACCGATATCCGCAACGCTCGTTCCGTCTGCAAATTCAAACTCTTCTATATACTGTGCAACATGCGCGACACGGATGTTTCCCTCAACAGTTCCGTTCACGTCGCGCCAGACAAATTCCAGTTCGTCGCCATTGACGTAGCTGCTGGCGTTGTCACGATAAGAAATTTCAAGATCCCTCAGGGCAAGCTCTTTAAAAACGATCTTGTCCGTTCCGTCACCCGAACCTTCAGCAGCGGCGTTGATGTAGTTTTTGCCGGCGTCCCGCGAGAACTTGTATGTGTCATCGCCACCTTGGCCTAGAAGATATTGCCAGCTCGTGCCGGATCCGGAATCAAGAATGTCGTTGCCGTCACCGCCGTAGAGCTGATCGGTACCGTCTCCACCCAGCAAGGTGTCATTCCCGTCGTTTCCGTAAATCATGTCGTCAGCAGCACTGCCAAGAATGCTGTCGTCGGTAGCCTCACCGTAGATCTTCAGGGCACCATTGCTATGGACATCGAAGGTGGAAAGGCTGGTGCCGTCGGCAAACACAAATTGCTCTATGAATTTGCCCACGTGGGCAACCCGGACAACGCCCTCGACAATACGATCCTCATTCCTCCAGTAGATTTGAAGCTCGTCGCCGTTTGAGTAGCTGCTAGCGTTATCTCTGATGGAGATTTCAAGGTCTGCCATGGTTAAACCATCGAAGACGACCTTGTCCGTGCCTCCATCAGAGACTTCAGCGCTGCCATTTATGAAGGTCTTGCCGATTTCCCTTTCGAACAGGTACGTGTCGTCGCCACTATAGCCATACATATACTGCCAGCTTGTGCTTGCCCCGGCATTGAGAAAGTCGTCACCGCTGCCACCGTAAAGCTGATCCGTACCGTCTCCACCAAGCAAGATGTCACGATCGTCGTCGCCATAGAGCTTGTCGTCTCCGTCGCCTCCCACAATCACATCGTGGCCATCGGCTCCATGGATCGTGTCATCGCCGCCGCGCCCGATAGAGAACTCGCTCTCCGTATAACCGGTCTTAGTGTCGTTGACATCGCTGAATGGCCGGAACTGGTCGATATGGCCGATCCAGAAACTGTCGCCATTTTCAAAGGTAAAACGTTCCACCCTTGACGCCGTCCCGATGAACCAGTCGTTGATGTTGACAAGACCTATGAGTGGGGCGAGCCCGGCCTCTGTGGCCTCGGCTTCCTCCTGAGCGCTTTCTCCATAAAATTCGATCAGAAGGTCGTCGCCGGATTGACTGAGTTTCAGATCTTCAAGGTCGATACCCGCACCGAAAAACAGCGTGTCGCCATTGGAACCGCTGCCGGTTTCCACAATCGTGTCGTAGCCGTCGCCGCGATTGTAGATATAGGTATCGTCCCCGCTGCCGCCTTCCAGCCGGTCGGAGCCGATGCCGCCTAGCAGGACATCGTCCCCGCTTTCGCCGAGAAGAGTGTCGTTGCCGCTCCCTCCAAGGAGAACATCGTCACCTGCTGCCCCGCGAACGATATCGTCGCCACCGCGCGCGAAAGTATATTCATCGCCGCTGACGCCGGTCATGTCGTCGTCTATGTCACCGAGCGGGCGGAATTGATCAATATGGCCGATGGAGAGTGAGCCGCCATCTTCAAACATCAGGCGTTCGACGCGTTTGTCCGGATCGATAAACCAGTCCGTCACCGTGATCGTCCCGGTGAGAGGTGCAAGTCCCAATCCGGCTGCTTCGGCTGCTTCTTCCACGGTCTCGCCATAGAACTCGATCAGCAGATCATCTCCGGACTGACTGAATTTCAGATCCTCGAGGTCAATTCCGAGACCGAAAAGGATTGCATCACCGTGAGACCCGTGGCTCGTCTCTAAAATAATGTCGTCCCCGTCACCACGGTGGTAGACGTAAATATCGTCCCCGCCGCCGCCCTCAAGCATGTCGTTCTGGGTTCCGCCAATCAGTTCATCATCGCCGAATTTACCGCGGAGCGTGTCGTAGCCGGCTCCACCGATCAGCCGGTCATTGTTGTTTGTCCCCGTCAGTGTATCGCTGCCCGCGCCGCCAAAGAGGGCATCATGTCCGTCGCCAGAGCTGAGAAGGTCGTCGTTGGCGGCGCTGCCGACCAGTAAGTTCGCGTCGTCTGTCGAAATAATGACTGCCTGTTCCCCAAAAGAGGCAAGGAGTTCGTCTTCCGCAGTTACCGGAAGCAGGAATACGTCATGATTGTTGGTTTCTCCGTGGCCGGTCCCCACGACAAGATGCTCTCCCGAGCGAACCAGTTCGGCAATTACCTTGGCGCGGCTTCCTTCTGGTTGCGCGAGAAACGCAAGGTGTTCACCCAGTTCCTCCACTGTCGGTTCACGGCCGAACGTGTTCTGATAGGCGCGCGCGACAAAGCCGGTGTCACTCAGATAGTTGTAACGCTGGAGGTACTCGTCCGACAAAAGCAGCGCTTCCGCCAGACCGGCAAGATCCAATTGCCCCCCGCGCGTATATTGCACCAGGACCTCGACCTCGGAGCGGTCCATGTCACGATCGAGAACGCTGTCGTAGACCCTGCCAGCTTCCGCCAGCAGGCGGTCTTTTGCCGATGCGTCAAAACGGCCGGTAAAGATGGTTGTAGCCCCGTCCAGGGTAGACACCATTTTCCAGGTTTCGATCCCTTGTCCGTCAACCTGATGAGATACGTTAAAATGTGCGGCTGTCGTGGATGCCGTGACACCATTGTCCCAGCTGTAACTGCCGTTGCCGATGGGCGAATGCGCGATGGTCTGTGTCACGCCGTCGCGCTGAACAGTTGTCAGAAGACCGTCGGCCGTGGTTTTGGTGGTCGACGTCTTGTGGACAGACCCGCTACCATCATAACCTGTTTCGGTAAGCGTCTTGCTTCCATCGGCGGCTGTTTCACTCACGCGCAGAAGATCGGATTGGCCATCCCCGTCAAAGTCATAGGTGTCGGTCACCGTTCTGCCGTCTGCACTGACGGTTTCCACGTATTTTGAGCGCAGCGATCCGTCATCGTGCCAGTCTGCGCTCGTTGTGGTTCGGCCTCCATCTGCGCCCAGCACCGTTTCGGATATCCCGTTGGTGTCCTCTTCGCCGTCGCCATCGGAATCGACGCTGGTCGTGGCAATGAAACCGTTTGCGGCGGTGACCGTTGTGCTCGCGTAAATCAGGGTGCCATCACCGTCTCTTTCCTCAAACAGCCGGATTTCATCACCCGCGTCATTGTAGGAAATGGTCGTCTCGCGCGTAATATCGGTCTTGCCATTGCCATCGACATCCAAGCTGTAGATGGCCGCTAACCCGTTTGACGTTGCCGTCTTGGTAATCACACTTGCATTCGACCCGTCGGCCCTCAGATCCGTATAGGTTGTGGTTTCGTCGCCACTCAGATCATAAAGAGTTTCGATTTCAAGATCTGAGCCGGACTTGCCATCATGATCATAGGTCATTGTCTGCAGGCGCGCGTCTTCACTGACGACCACGGTTACATCGCGAAGCAGTCTGCCGTTGGGGGCAAATGTCTGGTCCGTTTCGGTACTGCCGCCGGCGGCTCCCTGCTCGTGCGTCCTCAAACGGTCGATCCCGTCGTCGCCGTTTAGGTCGGTTTCGGTCGTGATTAGGAGACCGTCGGCACTCGTCGTACGGTTCGCGCTGCCGAGACTCGCTCCGGAGCCGTTGACTGTCGTCCAGGTCTCGGCGATCGAGCCATTGTCCGAGAGGTGGGTTGTCGATGTGGTGACGAACTCGTTGGTGCCGTCGCCGTCTAAATCCAGCTCGACAAGACTGTCGAGCCCGTTGCTCGATGTTTCGTTGCGTTCCTTGGCAATAACACTTCCTGACCCGGTCTCGTGAGTCACTGTCCGGCTGATGGTGCCGTCTGCCGCGATCTCCGTGGTGTTCTTCAGCACACGTTCGGAAGCACTATTGCCGTCGAGATCGAAGGAGACAGTGCGCTCCAGCCCGTTGCCGCTTTCAGCGACAGTTGTCCGCGATATCAGCGTGCCGCTCGCCGAATAGGCGGAGGCGGTTGTCGTGGTGACGCCGTCATCGCCGACCGTGGTCGTGGTCACCGTGTCATTGGTGCCATTGCCGTCGGCATCGATGGCAAGCGAGGAAGAGCGGCCGTCGCCTGAGACCGTCTCCACCGAGCGCGCCAGCAGCGAGCCGTCGCGGGCCGTCAGGGTTTCGGAGGTGGTCACCGTGCCGTCGGCGGCAATCGCCGTCCGGCGCTCTGCGGTCTCGTCCGTCAGGCCGTCGCCGTCGAGATCCTCCGTTCGCGTGGTCGTCAGCCCGTCGCCGCTGACGGTTTCCACCGCTTTGCCCTGCAGCGTGCCGTCATTGCCCTTGAAGCTCGTCGAGGTCGTCGCCGTGCCGTCGGCGTTCAGCACCCGAACGGTCTCGGTGCGGGTCTCATAAATGCCGTTGCCGTCGGCGTCCCTCGAGACCGTCGAGGAAAGGCCATTGGCGCTGGTCACCGTTTCGGTCTGCTGGGTCAGGGCCCCGGTTTCGTCCTTGTGCTGGACACGGGTCGTCGCGAGCCCGCTGTCCGCCACCATCCGCGTGATCCGGATGTCGGTTTGGCCGTCGCCATTGACATCGCTTTCCGTGACATCGGACCGGCCATTGTCGGAGACGGTTCGGGTCGTGCTGCCGCGTAGAACGCCGCCTTCGCGGGTCTCGGTTGTCGTTACCGTATCGCCATCGGCTTCCAGAACCATGGTCGAGGTTTCAACCAGGTCGAAGGATCCGTCACCGTCGCGGTCGGTCTTCTGGACCGTCACCAGTCCGTCGTCGCTGGTCTCGATCTGCGTCCGGCCCAGAAGCTGGCCGGTTTGTGAGCGGGTCTCGACCGTGCGGGTGGTGCCGCCATCGGCGTTCACAACCGTTTCGTCGGTTCCCGTGCGCTCAAAGGTGCCGTTGCCGTCGGAATCGGTCTGGGTGACGGTTTTCAGGCCATCGTCGCTCACAGTCACCGTGGAGGTGCTTTGATGCGAGCCATCGGCGTTTTCCGTGGCCCGGACGGTCGTCCGGCTGCCATCGGCATTCAGCGTCGTGATGCTGTGGCTGACCTCGTCGGCGGCCTGGTCGCCGTCCAGATCGCTCGCGATTGATGTCACAAGCCCGTTGGCACTGGCGGTGCTCACTGTCTCGCCCAGCACCGTGCCGTCGGCAGCTGTCTGCGTGGTTGTCCGTGTCACCACGCCGTCCGTGCCCTTCACCTGAACCGAGGTGCTGTCGATGGCGCCGTCGCCGTCCAGATCCGTGGTGACAGTAGTGGTGCGCCTGTCGGCGCTCTCCGTGGTGACAGTCTGCGACAGCAGAGTGGTCTCGTCACCGGCATAGGCGGACGCCGTCTGCGTGGTGCCGCCATCGGCTTCCAGTTCCAGCGTGTTGACGGTTTTCTTTTCAAAGACGCTGTCGCCGTCGACATCTTCCCGTGTGGTTCTGGTCAGCCCGTCCGCGCTGGTCTCGCTCACCACTATGGTGCGCAGCGTATTGTCCTGATTGCGTGTCGTGACGGTGCGGCTGGAGGAACCATCGCCGTTCTGCACCGTGACATCACCGACAGAGACATCCGTATCGCCGTCGCCGTCGAGATCCTGCGCCGTCTGCCGGTCGAGACCGTCCGCCGAGGTCACCGTGACCGTCTTTGCCGTCACGGTGCCGTCCGCAGTCCGCGTCCAGCTTGTCGCCGTGCGCGCCTGCGTTGCCGCATCGACCGTGACCGAGGAGAGCAACTCGTCGGCAGCAAAGCTGCCGTTCTGGTCGAGATCCACCCAGACTTCCTGGCCGACCTTGTCCGCGTCCAGGGTCTCCTTGCGCATGGCGCGGACAGAGCCGTCGCCATTGGTCTCCGTAACAACCCGCTCCCGGCTGCCGTCGGCGTTGACCAAAGTGGCATCGACGGTGGTCAGATCGATATCGCCATCCCCGTCCTGGTCCAGTTCCGTGGTTTTCTCAAGCGCGTCTTCCGACTGCACTGTCGTGGACAGGCTGCGCAGGGAGCCGTCGCCGTTGCGGATCTCCAGCGTTGACGTGCTCGGCCCGGAGGCCGGCACGGTGATGTCGAGGATCTCGCGCACATCCGCGTCACCGTCACCGTCCAGATCCCGCGTGATGACCTTGGAGCGATTGTCGGAACTGACCTCTTCGGTAACATGGGACCGCAGTGAGCCGTCCTGATTGGCGACCGTCACGACTTCCGTGCGGCTGTCGTCTGCATGGGTTTCGACCGTGTGGGTCTCTATGGTGTCCGCGGCCTCATCGCCGTCCGCGTCCAGGCCATCGACGCGGCTTGAACCGTCCGACGACACGCTCTCACTGCGGCCCATGATCACCGTGCCGTCCTTGGCAAGGTCGCTGATGACAATCGTCAGGCTGCCGTCGGCCGCCTCGGTGCGGGTCTCGCGCTGGTCGAACCAGCCGCCGCCCGTTGAGTCCCGCTCGATAATCTCGACCTTGTGGTCGGCGGATTTGGTGGTGACCTCGCGCGATGTCAGAATGGCACTCGCCTGGTCGGAGCCGGAAAGATTGCTTTCCGTCTCCGTCCGGCTGCCATCGCCATTCACCACCGTCTCGATGGTCTGGATCCGGTCGACGGTGCCGTCGCCGTCATCGTCGTAGCGGGTGACGATCGACAGGCCGTCGGCGCTGGTCACCGAATGGATCTCATACGCCTTGCCGCCATCGGTGGCATAGGCCGTGATGGTCACCGTGCGCGCACCGGTGCCGTCGATGGACTCCACCTGTGTCACCCGGTGGCCCTCGGCCTCCGAGGCCAGCAACATGTCGCCGACCGTGCCGGTGGTGCCGTCGCTGCGGGTAAAGGTCGTCTTGCCGGTAATCACGGACCCGTCGGAAAGTTCAATCTGGGAGGCGTCGGCAGTGAGGTCGATCTCGGTGATGCCGAGTTCGGCCAGGGTCTTTGAGGTGGTCGACCCGTCCGCATTGGTCACCAGCACCTTGAACTTGCCGAAGTCGGCATCGCCGGCGTTCAGAACGCCGTCGCCATTGGAGTCAAACACCGAGGCCAGGGCTTCCAGATCGCTGGTCGAGGTCGGGTCCCATTCTGTGAACACGAACTGGCGCTTTTCCGTGATCTCGTTGCGCCCGTCCGGGTCGAAGTACAAAACCCCGTCGCCTTCGCCGGCCCAGGCCGTGCGATGCAGAAAGCCGTCGCCGCCGGTGTCGAGGAACACGGTGGACCGGTCCAGAGCGGTGACCTCGAGGCCGTCGCCGTCCAGGTCGAGCAGGACGGGCTTTGTGCTGGTGTCACTCTCGCCGCTCGACTTCTTGGTTTTCTTGTTGTCGTAGAGCTCTTCCTGTTCCGCCCGACGGAATTCCTTCGCGCTGACAACACCGTTGTTGTCATAGTCGCCGAGACCGCCGCTCCCTTGACCCGTCGTGCGGGACTGGCTGGTATCGACGCGCGCACCTTCGGGATCCCGTCCCGAATTCTGATCCGCGCCGGACGCGGCTGCGGTAGCATTCCGATGGGCTCTATCCTGAAAAATGATGTCGATGGGGCTCTCGTTCCCGCCCCCTCTTGCCATGTATTCGGCAACGACCGCAGCCCGAACCGAGGCATTGTCGTAACCGGCTTTTGCAGTCGCATATCCGGCTGCTTCCGCGCGGCCATATCGGCTGTCGCGATAACCGGGGTCGAGATCCGTCAAGTAATCTGTGACGTCCTTTACGTCGACACTCAATGCCCTCCCATCGAGAGAAGCAAGCGTAGGGTTGCCGTCCTTGTCGACCTGCCCATAGCTCGACGTCCATACTTGGCCGTCAAATTCAGTATGAGGACCAAAGTCAAATCCTTGGCGATCGGTCCAGGAATCGTTATGCACCCGCACGCCGCCGGCGACATAGGTATGGAAATCCTCAACCTCAAAATTGTAGGTCTTCCAGCCTTTTTTGTAGACCGGCTTCAGTGCCAGGTTGCCGTTTTCCGGGGTAACGTAGCCTTCGGCCTGCTCGAACATGTCGGCGGTTGCAGCGGAATAAACGATGCGCTCGGAGGTCACTTCGGCCTCGGACCCGTCGGCAAGCACCACGGTGCCTTTGCCTCTTGCAACTAGGCTTTCGATCTCACGGAAGCCGCCATGGGCGGTCAGGAACTGGTGCCCCGGCGTGGTGACGAGTTCTCTTTCGGCGCCATCTTCGATCCACGTCAGGCGCAGCCACTCTTCGGTGATGTTGGTGAAGGTGCGGACAACTTTTTTAGGAACGAGGGCACTGCGACCGTTTCCATTGCTTGGATTAAACGCGGATATACGGTCCCCAGCCTCTATTTCCTCAATTGAAATCGATTCCCCTTCGCAAAGTAAGACTTTGGTTCCCTGTGCAAAGCAATGGTTTATCGCGCTCTCAAAGGCCTTTTCACGAATTGCTTTATTAAGCGCCTTATCAAGCGCAACCAGTATATTTGAAAAACTTAAAAAATTATCATAGAAGCTCCTGATTTTTACTTCCACATAGGCGCCAAAATCAATATTTTTTGCAATCGGAAGCTGCGCAGTGAGTCCTAGAGTAGCATCGGTATCGATGGTAACGCTAAGAGGGCCTTTCCCTAGACCCAACTCCGTGACCTTCCCATCGGTTGCTACAGTTCCATTAATAGCCTTAAAATCTAAAGAACCTTCGTACTTAGTACTTTTCTTTACGTCGCCTGTTATTGAGAATTTTGTTTCGTTGTTTATTCCAAATTCAAATGGTCCTGCTTCTTTGGAGCGCGTTTGATTAGTGAATATTCCTGCATCTCCCGGCGAGTAAAATCTAAAATCATGGTAATCATAGGGATCGTAGGACTGCGTCCTAGTAAATATACCTTCCATCAGTATTTCTCTCTCAATAGATCAATGAAATTTCTTGCCTTGCCCTCAACGCTATTTCCAGAAAGAAGAAAATCTTTGTTTTCTGTAAGCTTGTATGCAAAAACCTGCAAAACACAGCTTAAATTTTGCGGTCTGTCACCAGCGCTTGAATCGTTTATGCCAACAATTCTAACTAAATTTTCGTTCTGCAACTTGATGATCAAACAAAAATCCGATTCTCCTTGGAACTTAAGCGCTACTTCAGGCCTCAAATCCGGAAAAAATTTTGCTACCTTTTGTAAGTTCATCTTCCCTTCTTTTAAGTAATGGTCACCCGATACGAATATGAAATCGGAAGAATTTGGTTTCTCCTTTACCTCGCCATAAAACGAATAGACGCGGATCATAGAAATCAGAAAGTTCCGAATATAGTCTTCGTCGACAGACCAAACAGGGTTGATTGGTTTAACATCGCCGCGGGCACCTCCCGCACTTACGCTCATGGCGAATAAAATTGATAGTATTAATGTTGATAGATGGTTCCTCAAGGCAACACTCCCATATTCAAGATGCTTGCCACATTCTTTTCTTTAACTCGAATGTGCCAAGAATTATCGATTGAAATACGACGAAGTATTTTAGAATTCCGCCGACAAATCAGAATAATTCCCCCCAACCGTGACCATCCCGCAGCGCCGGAAAAACCGGTCCGCGTCTTCCGCATTCTCACCATTGGTCACATGCACCAGCAGATGCGCGCAGCCCCTTTCCTTGGCCAATTGCCGCACCGCCTGGACGGGTCGGAGGGCGACCTTGCCGCCGAGCAGCGTGCCGGAGAGGTTTTGGGAAATGTTCAGCGTCTGCTCCGTCGCGATCAGCGTGCCGGTGCCCAGGAAATGTTCGCCTGCCTGCACGGAGGCGAAGCCAAGCAGCCCGTCTTCGGCAAGCGGTTCATCCACCCCCGGCACGGCATAGATCAGCCCGAAGCGGTCCCGCTGCCCAGTCGCCTTGTCGAAGATCGCCCGGGCCTTGTCATCGGAAAACGGAATGTCCCGGAAGATTGTACGCCCATGCGCCTCGCGCGCCAGAAGGACCCCGGCAAGGCAATCCGCATCCGAGCCATCAGCCAGCCGGATTTTGACGCTGGTCCGCAAGGGCGCGTCCGCACCACTGGCCTTCCGGGCCGCCGCGTCGGCCGGCGTTTTCATTTCGTTTGAAACGCGTTCGCCCGTCACACGTTCGTCCCTGCCGGTCTGTCCCGATTGTGCGCCCTTGCAGCGCCCCGGCGCTTCATTCTGGTTGCAATCCGGACTTTAGCAATGTCGGGACTGTTTACAAGCACCCCGGCTGCCCCG
>NZ_JBBMQN010000017.1:0-16428 GCF_038900065.1 Roseibium sp. AS2 | reverse complement strand
AACGAAAACAAATCAAAAGACCGCACGGAGAAAGCCCCAGGGCTGTCTCACGTTCAAATGCCGAGGTGCAACAAAGCTCCTTTCCGGATCGCCTCCGGCCGGGACTCCCAGGTTGTCCTTATTCAGAGGGCAAAGGGCAGATGCGGCAAGCAGAAAAACCGACTTCAGGCGCTGAAATCAATTGCGAACAAGGGCATGCCGGCCCGCCCGGGAGCGATGTCGCGGTTCCCGGGCGGGCTTGGTTCGGGCTATCTTCCCATCCAGCCGCCGTCGACGGTCATGACGGTGCCGTGCATGTAGTCGGAGGCGCTTGAGGCGAGGAAAACCACCGGCCCTGCGAAGTCTTCCGCATCGCCCCATCGGCCGGCGGGGATCCTGTCCATGATCGACTTTGACCGCACCGGGTCTTTGCGCAATGCCTCGGTGTTGTCGGTCGCGATATAACCCGGAGCAATGGCGTTCACATTCACGCCCTTCGACGCCCATTCGTTGGCGAATGCCTTGGTCAATTGGCCGATGCCGCCCTTGGAGGCCGCGTATCCAGGGACGGTGATACCACCCTGGAATGTCAAGAGGGAGGCCGTGAAGATGATCTTGCCATGTCCGCGCCGGACCATTGTCTCGCCGATCTCGCGAGACAGAATGAACTGGGAGGCGAGATTGACCTCCATGACTTCGTCCCACAACGCGTCGGCGTGTTCGGTGAGGGGCGCGCGCCGGATCGTGCCGGCGTTGTTGACGAGGATGTCGATGATCTGGTGCTGCTTCTTGACATCGGCAATGAAGCTCTTCAAAGCCTCGCGATCGGCGAAATCGCACTGATAGCCGTGAAAATCCCGCCCCAGCGCCCGGACCTCCCTTTCGACTTCGCTGCCGCTGGTTTCCAGGCTGGCGCTGACGCCGATGATGTCTGCGCCTGCGTCCGCAAGGGCGACCGCCATCGCCTTTCCTATCCCGCGCCGCGCGCCGGACACCAGGGCGGTCTTGCCGGTCAGGCTGAATTTGTCCAGAACGCTCATTGCGGGTTTCCGTCTATCTTGATCATGGATTTGATGGCGCTCGGATTTCCCGTGAGCGCCTCGAACGCTGCCTGGATATCCTCGAGCGGCTGAATGTCGGTGATGAACGAGGCGCAGTCGACAACGCCCTCCGCCAGAAACTTCATGGCATCGTCGTAGTCTTCCGGCCTGTAGACCCGGGCGCCGAACAGCTCCAGTTCGCGCCAGAAAAACTGGAACATGTCGACAACGGGTTTGCTGGCGTGAATGGCGACCATCACGATCCGTCCGCGGGTCGCGGCGGCGGCGGTCATCAGGTCGACGCCCGGCTGACTGCCGGACACCTCGAAGACGACATCCGCTCCCTTGTCTCCCGTCATCTCGTTGATCCGTGCCACCGGATCGTCTTTCCCGGGGTTGATGGTCCTGAAGCCGAGCTTTTGAGCGTAGGCGAGCCGGTTTTCGCTGATCTCGCTTATGACGACCTTGCCGCCCGCCTGTCGGGCGACCAGAGCCACCAGCAGGCCGATCGGTCCGCCGCCGATGACCAGCACGTCTTCGCCAAGGGCAACCTGCGCGCGCTGCACGTCGTGACAGGCGACGGCGAGGGGTTCGATCAGGGCTGCATGTGCCAGATCGAGCCCTTCCGGCAGGACGTGGACCGTATGCGCGGGCACGTTCCAGAATTCCTGAAAGGCGCCCTCGGAATCGATGCCGATGAATTTCAGATTGTGGCAGATGTGCTGGTGGCCGGCTGTGCAGGCAGGGCATGTGCCGCAATGGTCCAGCGGCCGCACCACGATGGGCTGACCCGCCCTGTAGCCTGTCACACCGTCGCCGATGGCAGCGACCGTCCCGGACATTTCATGGCCGATGGTGCGCTCGAAGCCGACCCGCTTGTCCATGTGACCCAGATAGATGTGCAGATCGGTCCCGCAGATACCGCAGTAGGCGACCTTGATCTGCAGCTCTCCGGGACCCGGAGGTGCAACTGTTTTTTCTTCAAGCGTGAATGTCTTGTCGCCGCGGTAGACGGCTGCCTTGTTGATCATTTGGACCTCTGGTGCGTGAGGATCTGGTGGGGGGCGAGCAGGTTCCAGTCGAAGGAGACCCCGATGCCGGGTTCATCCGGCGCCTGGGCCAGATGCGCTTTCACCTGGAGGGGCCGCATCGTGTACTGATCGATGGGGAAGGAATGGACCTCGATCCAGCCTGGATTCGACTGGCCGGAAACGAGACTGACGTGAAGTTCCTGCATGCCGTGGCTGCAGACCGGAATGCCGTGCCGCCTGGACAGGTCGGCGACCTGCAGAAATCCGGTGATCCCGCCGCAATTGGAGGCATCCGGCTGGATGAAGCTCAGCTTCGCCTGTTCGAAGGCGTATTCGAATTCGTGGATCGTATGCAGGTTTTCGCCCATGGCCAGCGGCATACCCGTCGCGTCGGCGATCTGGGCGAAGCCCTGGTAGTTGTCCGGAATGATCGGTTCCTCGAACCACAGCAGGTCGAAGGGTTCGAAGGCGCGCGCGGCCGCGATTGCCTGGTCGGTTGTCATGGAATAGTTGGCGTCGACCATGAAGGCGACATCCGGACCGATCAGGTCGCGGACGGCCGATACGCGGCTGACGTCTTCGGCCAGGGTGGGCTGGCCGATCTTGATCTTGACGCCGTTGAAACCGCGATCGAGGTAGCCCTGGATGCTCTTGAGAAGCTTCGGCAGGGGAAAGTTCAGGTCAATGCCACCACAATAGGCCTTGCAGCGGCTGCCGGCGCCTCCGGCCAGCTGCCAGAGCGGCCGGCCCTTTCTTTTGCCCCTCAGGTCCCAAAGCGCAATGTCGAGCGCGGAGATCGCAAAGGAGGCGATCCCCCCTCTTGCGACGTAATGGACGTGCCACTGCATGGCCTCGTAGAGGTCTTCGACGCAGCTTGCGTCCTGGCCAATCAGAAACGGTGCCAGGTCATGCTGGATCATCGACGCGATCGCATGCCCGCCCTTGCCGCCGGTGTAGGTGTAGCCGGTTCCGGTGCTGCCGTCGTCGAGGGTCACCGTCGCGGTTATGAGTTCAAACAGCGTATGATTGCCGTGTTTTGCATCCACCAGCACTTCCGCGAGCGGCACATGGAACAGCTGGGTCTGGATGTTCGTTATCGTACTCATCAGGCGTGCCCCGTTCTTGTCTGCTGGTTCATGATGCGCGTCTGGAAAAGGATGACGGCGAAGAGGAATGCTCCGCGGATGACCATTTGCCAGTAGGCGCTGAAACTGATCCAGCCCTTGCCGTTTTCGAAATTGAGGATGTTGAACACCAGGCCGAGGAGCAGCGCTCCGGCGACCGTTGCCGGGATCGATCCGAGGCCTCCGGTCAACAGCGTGCCGCCGACGACGACGGACGCGATTGCCGAGAGCTCCCAGCCAACGCCCTCCAGGGGCTGACCGGCGCCGAAGCCGGACGCGAGAAACACACCGGCCAGGCCCGCGCAGCCGCCGGAGAGCGCATAGACGAAGATCTTGGCGCGGTTCACCTTGAGACCCATCATGACGGAGGCATCCTCGCCGCCACCGACCGCAAGGACCGTTCTTCCAAGGCTCGTCATTTCAAGAACGAACCACAGGCCGACGATCAGAATGGCGACGATCACGATCGACCAGGGCACGAGGTCGAACGCCTTTTCCATGCCGAGCCGGGTAAAGTTGGATCCCCAGTCGACCGCAATCGTCTGCGCGCCGGAAATCACCAGCGACCCGCCTTTCGCCCCAAGCATGGTTGCCAGCGTGGTGATGAAGGGAGGGATGCGCAGGTAGACGATGCAGACACCGTTGAAGAGGCCGAAGCCGATCCCGGACAGGATCGCGAGCGGCATGGCGATCTCGATCCCGTAGGGGCTGAGATAGGCGGCGACCACGGAGGTAAAGGCGGCCACCGAACCGACCGACAGATCGATGCCACCCGTCAGGATGACAAAACACATGCCGACCGAAATCGCGATGAACATCGCGTTGTAATTGAGGAAGGATGTGATGTTGTAGGCGCCGCCGAAATTGTCGTAGCGCAACAATCCGAACACGATCAGGACAATGAGCGCCACCCAGACAGCAACGGATTGCGGATTTCGGGAGATGTATTTTCGTAGGTCGAAAGCGGACTGATCAAGCACGTCTCATTCCTTTCGCGCTTGCTGGATGTAGACGGCGGCGAGAATGATGGCGGCCTTGGCGATCAGGGCGACCTCGTCCTCGACACCGTTTGCAAGCAGCGTGTATTTCACCAGCTGGATGATCACGGCACCGAGGATCGCCCCGAAGATCGGCGCCTTGCCGCCCTGGAGCAGGGCCCCGCCGACAACCGCTGCGGCGATGGCATCGAGTTCCATCAGGTTGCCGTTGCGGGCGGCATCCGAGGCGGAATTGATCGCAACGACGATGAGCCCGGCAAGGCCCGACAGGATCGAACAGATGACATAGGCGCCGATCTTGACCTTGCGCACCGGACCGCCGGACAGTTTCGCTGCGCGTTCGTTGCCGCCGATGGCGAGCAGGTACCGGCCGAAAATCGTGCGGTTGACGAGCCAGAACAGGAAAATCGCAATCGCAATCGCCAGCCAGCCCTGGAAGGGAAAACCGAGGATCTTGCCGGTGCCGAGATAGCTGAATTCCGGATTGGAAAAGGTTTGCAGGTTGCCGTTTGTCAGGACCTGGGCAATGCCCCGGCCCGAGATGAACAGGATCAGGGTCGCGATGATGGG
Source organism: Roseibium sp. AS2 (assembly GCF_038900065.1). NCBI lineage: Bacteria > Pseudomonadati > Pseudomonadota > Alphaproteobacteria > Hyphomicrobiales > Stappiaceae > Roseibium > Roseibium sp. AS2. The sequence goes on along the minus strand of NZ_JBBMQN010000017.1, from coordinate 11,686 downwards.
CTGAACCTTCAAGACGGCGATGATCGTGCCGTTGAACAGGCCACAGGCAAGCGCCGCGACAAGGGGAAGGAACAGCGATGCGACGAGCCCGAGAACCGGGTAGGCGGTTCCCAGCTCGGACTGGAAGATCAGCGGGGCCAGCGCTCCCGACAACGCCATGACGGCTCCGACGGAAAGATCGATGCCGCCGGTGGCAATGACGAGTGTCATGCCCATCGCGACGATCGCGATCGTCGCGACCTGCGAGATGTTGACCGCCAGCGTCTGCGCCTGCAGGAAGTTGGGTGTCACCACGATGTTGAAGATCAGGATAACCGCCAGTGCGACGAGGCCGCCGTTGTTCTTCAGTCGTGTGGACAGGTCGGCGCGTCGGGGTTCATCGGAAATGAGACTTGTCATCTGCCGGCCTCCTCATGGTGAGCGAGCGCCTTGACGAGCGCATTTTCGGTGATCCCGGGGTTGGTCAGTTCCGAAACCGCATGGCCCTCGTGCATCACCACGATGCGGTTGGCGCCTTCCACCAGTTCCTCGAACTCGGAACTGATCAGGATGACGGCGTGGCCTTCGTCGACGAAGCTGCGAATGATCGACTGGATTTCCCGTTTCGCGCCGACGTCGACGCCGCGTGTGGGTTCGTCCAGGATAAGGATGTCGGGTCTGGTTGCCAGCCAGCGTGCCAGCAGGACCTTTTGCTGGTTGCCGCCGGAAAGCTCCCGGATCGGCTGATCCATATGTGCGGTCTTGATACCGAGTTTCGCGATGAACCCGGCAACCAGCTCCCTTTCGGCCTGCCGGTCGACCTGCCCGTTGCGTCTGAGGGCAGGAAGCAGTGCAAGCGTCAGGTTTTCCCGAACCGACATATGCGGGATTATGCCTTCCTCCTTGCGGTCCTCCGTCAGGAAGCCGATCCCGGCGCGGATGGCCGCCGATGGATCTGCGGGCCGGAACGCCGCGCCTTTCAGCGTCATCTGCCCTTGTGTGAGCTGATCGACGCCGAAGAGACTTCTGGCCGCCTCGGTTCGGCCGGAACCCAGCAGTCCGCCGAGGCCGACAATTTCACCCCTGTGCAAGGTCATCGAAAAATCGGACAGGCGAGGCCCGGTCGCTGTTCGTTCGACGTCGAGCACAACTTCCTCGAAACTGGCATCGCCCCCGGAAAGTTCCGTCAGGCCTTCTGTGGCGATCTCATCGGCGTTGCGCCCGAGCATCGCGGCAATCAGGTCGAGTTTCGTGGTGCCGGAAATGGATCTCGAACCGACGGTCTGGCCGTCCCGCATGACGGTGACCCGGTCACAGATCTGAAAGAGTTCGTCGAGGAAGTGCGAGACATAGAGCACCGAAACGCCGGAGGACTTCAATTCGCGCACGACGCCGAAAAGGATCTCGACCTCGGAGCTGTCGAGAGAGGACGTTGGCTCGTCCATGATCACGAGCTTTGCGTCCATGGAAACGGCCCTGGCGATCGCAACGAGCTGCTGAATTGCCGTCGAGAAACTGCCGAGCGGCGCGGTCACGTCAATGTCTATGCCGAAGCGCGCAAGGATTTCACGGGTTCTGCGGTGTGCCTCGGGCCAGTTGATCATCAGGCCGAGGGTGCGCGGTTCCTGCCCCATCACAACGTTCTCGCTGACGGAGCGAAGCGGCACCAGGTTGAGTTCCTGATAGATCGTCGCAATTCCGGCCTGTTGCGCTTCCCGGGGTGAGGTCAGGTGGCTCGGTTCGCCGGCGAGGGAGATTTCACCCCCGTCGCGCCGGTAGAGACCGGTCAGGATCTTGATCAATGTCGACTTGCCGGCCCCGTTCTGGCCGATCAGCGCATGAACTTCTCCTGGAGAAATTTCCAGAGACGCCCCCCTGAGGGCCGGGATCCCTGCAAAATGCTTGGCAATACCTGACATGGCAAGCAGCGGGGCCATATCGTCTCCTGGTGTCTGGATGAATGAAAAAGCCGGGAGGGAAGGATCCCTCCCGGAAGACGGGTTCAGTAGGCTTCGTCGATGTGGTCCGCAGCATTCTCGGGAGTGAAGATGCGGTCCTCTACCTGAACCCAGGGTTCGATGGTTTCGCCGGCGGCGTAGCGTTTCATGGTGGCGCAGGCGAGCGGTCCGAAGAACGGAGAGCTTTCCACCGTCACGCCCATCTTGCCGTCGATAATCGCCTGCAGTGCGTCGCGGGTGCCGTCAATCGACACGACCAGAACGTCCTCACCGGGCTTGCGCCCTGCCAGTTCCAGGGCCTGGATCGCACCGATGGCCATTTCGTCGTTGTGCGCGTAGACGATGTTCACGTCCGGGTGCGCCTGCAGCAGGGTTTCCATGACCTGGCGGCCGAGGTCCCGGGCGAAATCGCCGGTCTGTGAGGCAACGATCTCGAACCGCTCGTCCTGCAGGATCCGGTCGTCGAACCCTTTCTTGCGGTCGTTTGCCGGCGACGAGCCGGTGGTGCCCTCCAGTTCGACGATGACGCCTTTGTCGCCCTTGAAGTTCTCGATGGTCCATTCGGCGACGCGTTTGCCCTGGTCGATGAAGTCGGAGCCGAGGAAGGAGACATAGTCTTCGCCGGCCTTGGCTGCATTCGGGTCGACGGAGCGGTCGACCAGGAAGGTCGGAATGCCGGCGGCCTTGGCCTTCTTGACGGCGGGGATCAGGGGTTTTTCCTCACGAGGCGGCAAAAACAGGACATCGATGCCCTGGGCGATCATGCTGTCGACATCCGCAACCTGCTTGGCTGCCGATCCGGCGGCATCGGTCGCGATCAGATCCCAGCCGCAGCTTTCCGCCGTGTCGTGAAAGGATTTGGTTTCAGCTATGCGCCAGGGGTTGTTGGATTCCATCTGGGAGAAGCCGACCTTGTAGCGCTCCTTCTCCTCCAGAGGGGGCAGGCCGGCCGCAGCGGCCATTGACGTCATTGCGCCGAATGCGATGGCGGTTGCCAGCAAGAGAGTCCGTTTCATGTTTTCCTCCACTTTGGTGCGGCCAAACTCCTCCGGCCGCCGATCTTGAGGTGTCACCCCCAATTCAGGTACGCGGTCTGTTTGCGCAGATAGTTGTCGAAGCCGTAGCGGCCGTCTTCGCCGCCAAGTCCGGACATCCCCCAACCCGTATGGAACCCTTGAACCGCTTCTCCGTTGGAGCGATTGAGGTAGAGTTCGCCGAATTTCAGGAGATAGGGCGCCTGCGCCAGACGCTTGTAATTGTTCGTGAAAAGATAGGCCGACAGGCCGAATTCCGTGTCATTGGCCAGGGCGATGGCTTCCTCGAAACCATCAACGCGCATCGCGACGGCAACCGGTCCGAAGACTTCCTCTCTTGCCGCCGGATTGCTGTTGTCCTTCACCTCCAGGACCGTCGGGGCATACCAGTGGCCCTTGCTGTAATTGCCGTCCTCGAGAACACCGCCCTCCAGCAGAACCTCCGCGCCGCTTTCGACGCTCTGGCCGACCATCTGCGCAACCTTGTCCCGCTCGACCCGGCTGACCTTCGGGCCGAGGTCCGCGTTCTTCAGCGGGTCGCCAACCGTGAGCACCCTTGAAGCCTCGACAAACCGGGCGAGGAATTGATCGGCGATTGAGCGGTGCAGATACATGCGCTCGTTGCAGGTGCAGATCTGCCCGCAATTTGTGTAGCGGGCGGCAACGGCTGCCGTTACCGCCGCGTCGATATCGGCGTCTTCCATGACGATGAAGGGCGCCTTGCCGCCCAGCTCAAGGCGCACCACCTTGATGTGTTCGGCGCCGGTCCTGTAGATCGCGCGGCCGGCGCGCGTGCTTCCCGTCATGGTGATGAGACCGGACACGGGGCTTCGCACGAGGGCGTCTCCGACCACGGGGCCACGTCCTGTCACCACGTTGAAGACGCCACCGGGGAGGCCGGCCTGCTGGCTCAGCGCGGCCAGCGCAAGTCCCGAGAGGGGGGTCGCTTCATGCGAAAGCAGGATGAAGGTGTTTCCGGCAACGAGCGCGGGGCCTAGTTTTCTGGCTGCCAGGGCCGACGGGTAGTTCCAGGCGGTGAGCCCGACGACGACACCATAGGGATGCCGCCTGATATGGATTTCTTCCGACGGGCTGTCCGACGTGACGATATCACCCTCGATGCGCCTGGCGTTTTCCGCGGCGTACCTGAGGAAAGTGACGCTTGCCGAGATCTCCTCGAACGCGTGGTTGAGTGGCTTGCCCTGCTCCAGCGTGACGAGACGGGCAAGATGGGCGGCATTTGACTCGATCGCGTCGGCCAGCGAAGCGACTGCGCGCCCGCGCTCGACCGCCGGCAGCGCCGCCCATGCGGGAAAAGCCTCCTGCGCCGCCCGGAGTGCGGTCTCGGCATCTTCTTTTGTGCCGCCGACCACGCTGGCGATGATTTTTTCCGTCGCGGGATTCTCGACGTCGATCGTTGAACGGTTTTCTGCACCGGTCCATTGTCCGCCGATAAACATGCCTGAGGACTTTCCGGGATCGGAAGGGAGCGAAATGTCAAACACCAGAGACGCCTTTTGGTCATACCAAATTAGGCTCAATAAGAATCAAAACAGGATTGGAGTCAAACCGAAACTTTGAGCGGATCTGAAAATCATCCAGAAGTCGCGGAATTCGGGCTGATTTTTGTGGGCTGGTTGGTGTTTGTCGAAATTACGATTTCACCACAGGAAATTTTATGTCATACCAAAAACTAGAAAGCAGAGGCAGAGAATGGACAGCAGGCGTTCCTCAGAACCGGGTGTCGAAGGCGGGCGGGCTGCCGATCATGTCGTAGCCGCGATCGAGGCCCAGATCGTGTCGGGTGAACTGGAGAACCGATCGCCGCTGCCGGCGGAGCGGGACCTGATGACCCGGTTCGGTGCCAGCCGAACGGTCATTCGCGAAGCGATCTCGAAGCTGTCCAGTCTCGGTCTCGTGGAAACGCGGCCCCGCTTCAGGCCGGTCGTGCGCAAACCGGACTACGCGACGGTGCTGCACGCCTGCGGCAACGTGGTCCAGCATCTCCTGACGGACAGGACCGGCATCAAGAACCTTTACGACAGCCGCGTTTTCATCGAACGCGCGCTGGTGAGAGAAGCGGCGATTTCCGCCCGCAAGGAGGATATCGTCGACCTCAAGAAGGCGCTGGAAGACAACAGGAACGCCATCCCGGATTCGGCCGCGTTTTACCGCACGGACGTGGCGTTCCACGGTGTGCTGTACAGAATTCCGAAAAATCCGATCTTCCCTGCGATCCATGAGGGCTACACCTCCTGGCTGGCGCCGCAGTGGGACCGGATGCTGCGGTCGCCGGAACGAAACGAAATGAACTACCTTGCGCACAAGTCGATCCTGGAAGCGATCCTGGAACGCGATCCGGCGGCTGCGGAGGAAGCACTTACCAATCACCTCAAGGCCGCCTGGGAATTCGTCCGCGTGACATTCGACTGGTCGGAAGGATGACGGCCGAATACGACCACATCGTCATCGGGGGCGGCTCGGCAGGGGCCGTCGCCGCCGCACGACTCGTGATACAGGGCAATGCCAGGGTGCTGCTTCTGGAGGCGGGACATTCGCACCGCCATCCGCTGCTCGACATGCCGCCCGGCATCTTCAAGATGATCAACGGGTCGAAATACATGCGCTACCACACCACTGTGCCGCAGGCGCATCTGGGCGACAGGGTCCACGATATTCCGCAGGCCAACGTGCTGGGTGGCGGGTCTTCCGTCAATGCGCAGGTCTACATGCGCGGCCGTCCGGCAGACTACGATGCCTGGCAGGCGCAGTTGCGCCGGACCAACGACAATCCGGGCTGGGGCTGGCAGGACGTGCTTCCGTTCTTTCGGGAGATGGAAGCGAACAATCGGCTGGCAGGAGCGCTCCACGGGACCGAGGGAGAGGTGAAGGTATCCGATCCCGGTCATGTCGACGACCTGTCACGCTGGTTCGTGCAGGCAGTGCAAGCGCTCGGAGAACCTTACAACACGGACTTCAACGGACCGACCCAGCGCGGTGTCGGCTTCTACCAGTTCACCAACAGGAACGGCCGGCGGAGTTCGACCGCCTATGCGTTTCTCGAGCCCTTGCGGCAGGATCGAAGACTTGTTGTCCAACTGAACGCGCATGTCGAGCGGATTGTCATGGAACACGGCCGTGCCGTCGGTGTGCGTTACAGGGATCGGAAGGGCGTTCACACCGCCCGTGCGGCAGGGGAAATCGTTCTGGCCGCGGGCGCGCTGGTCACACCAAAGATCCTGATGCTTTCGGGTATCGGAGACGCGGACCATCTGCGTGATCACGGGATCGATGCCGTCGTCGACCTGAAGGGCGTCGGCCAGAACCTGATCGATCATCCGGAAGTGCCCATCACCGCCTATGCCAACGGCCGGTACGGCTACTTCCGGCAGGGTGAGGGCTGGCGAATGCTCAGGAACGGAGCGCAATTCAAACTGTTCGGCAGCGGTCCCGTTACGTCCGCGGGCGTGGAAGCCGGCGCCTTTGTCAACCCGGCGGATCGGGACGGGGAGCCGACCATCCAGGCTTTCTGCGTCCCGATTGTCTATCTGGACCGGGATGCGCGCGCGGAACTCAAGGACGGCTACGGTGTCACCATCACCACTGTCGTGGTCAAGCCACGCTCGCGGGGAGAAGTGCGGCTTGCATCCGCAGATCCGCAGCAGATGCCGCTTGTCAGTCCCAACCTGCTGAAGGACGAGGCCGACATGCAGGAGATGATTGCCGGCCAGCGGTTCTTTCTCGAGGTGTTTCGGTCACAGCCCTTGTCGTCGAGGCTCAAGGGCGTGGCCATTCCCGATCCCCGGGATACGTCCGATTCAGCATTGCGCCGCCATTGCAAGCGGTTCGTCAAAACCAATTACCACCCGGCCGGAACGGCCCGGATGGGAGCGGACGGAGACCCCATGGCCGTGCTGGATGCCAGGATGCGGGTCAGGGGGGTGGATGGCCTGCGCGTCTGTGACATGTCCGCGGTTCCGGACATCAATGCCGGAAACACCAATGCGCCGGCAATGATGCTCGGGTCGCGCTGCGCGGAGTTCGTTCAGGGCTCATGATCGGTGGCCTGGCAAGAGGGGCGCCGGCTGTCATTGCATCAGCCGGTCCCGTTCCATCCTGCCGGTCCCGGACCGCCCGGGGGCCGGCGTTGAGCAAGATCGGCACATGATCGGGCGTCATCGGGAAATCGGCAGTGATCTCTTTCAGCCCGGGGGCGCTTTCGGCGACGATTGGGGCTCTTGATCCCGGTTGGGAGGGAGCATGCGTGTTTTGCGCCAGCCGTTCGAGATCCGGTAGATCACGACGAAGAACAGGGGCACGAACAGGACGCCCAGGATGGTCGCGGAGAGAACGCCGCCCATGACGCCGGACCCCATGGCCGTGCGTCCGCCCGCACCGGCTCCGGAGGACAGCACCAGGGGAAGTACACCCAGCGTGAAGGCCATGGATGTCATCAGGATCGGCCGGAACCGCTGCTGGGCGGCGTCGACCACGCCGGCAAAGAGCGTGTCCCCCGCTTCCATCCGCTCGCGGGCAAATTCGACGATCAGGATGGCGTTCTTCCCGGTCAGGCCGATGACCGTCAACAGCGCCACCTGAAAATAGACGCCGTTTTCAAAGCCGCCGACCCAGGCCCCTGCCAGCGCACCGGCGATCCCGATGGGCATTGCCAGCATGACCGCGAAGGGGATCGACCAGCTTTCGTAAAGCGCGGCAAGACAAAGGAAGACCGCGGCAAGCGACAGGGCGTAGAGAAGTCCGGCCTGATCGCCGGATTCGCGTTCCTCCAGCGAAAGCCCGGTCCACGCAATCTGGTAGCCCGGGGGCAATTGCGCCGCCAGGGCTTCCATCTCGATCATGGCCTCGCCGGATGACACGCCGGCCGCCGGACTGCCCTGAAGCTGGACGGCGGCGACGCCGTTGTAGCGGTAAAGCCCTTGAGGTCCGAACCGCCAGTTGGCGTTGGAGAAGTTCGACAGAGGCACCAGACCGCCCGTGTCATTGCGAACCCGCCATTGTTCGATATCTTCCGGCACCATGCGGTAGGGCGCATCGCCCTGGACGTAGACCCGCTTGATGCGGCCGCGGTCCAGGAAGTCGTTCACGTAGCGTCCGGCCCAGGCAATGGACAGCATGTCTCCGACATCGGTTGCCGACAGACCCATGGCGCCGGCAACGCGCCAGTCCAGATCGATGTTGAACTGGGTGGCGTCCTCAAGACCGTTCGGCCGGATCTGACCGATCAGACTGCTCTTGCCCGCCAGCCCCATGAGCTGGTTGCGCGCCGCCAGCAGCTGCTCGTGTGTCTGGCCATCGCGTGCCTGCAGGTAGAAATCGAACCCGCTGACATTGCCGAGTTCGATCACCGCAGGCGGGACGATCGGGAACACCAGGGCTTCCTTGATCCGGGAGAAGACGCCGAAGGCCCGGCCCGCGATCGCCTGAACACTGCGGTCCGGCGTCGTGCGCTCGTCCCAGTCCTTCAGGCTGACGAAAGCCAGGCCCATGTTCTGACCCTGGCCGGCGAAGCTGAAGCCGCGCACCGTGAACAGGGAAGCGACATTCTCGGCCTCGGTCTCCATGTAGTGCTGTTCGATCTGTTTCAGGACCGCTTCGGTCGCCTCCGCGGTCGTTCCCGTCGGACCCTGCACGAGGGTGAAGAGAATGCCCTGGTCCTCATCCGGCAGGAAGCCGGTCGGCGTGCGCTCGAACAGGACGACCATTCCGGCCCCGATCAGCAGATAGACGATGCCGATCCGCAAGGGACGGCGGATGATGAAGCCGACGGACGAGGCATAGCCCCGGGTCAACCGGTTGAAGTTGCGGTTGAACAGTCCGAACACGCCGCGCTCGCGCGCACCTTTTTCGGGCTTGCGCAGAAGGGTCGCGCACAGGGCCGGTGTCAGCGTCAGCGCCACCACGACCGACAGCATCATCGCGGAAACGATGGTGATCGAGAACTGCTGGTAGATCACCCCGGTGGAGCCGGGAAAGAAGGCCATCGGAATGAACACTGCCGACAGGACCAGCGCGATGCCGATCAGGGCCCCGGTGATCTGGCCCATGGATTTCCGGGTCGCTTCATAGGGAGACAGGTCCTCCTCCTCCATGATGCGTTCCACGTTCTCCACCACGACGATGGCGTCATCCACCAGAAGGCCGATCGCCAGCACCATCGCAAGCATCGTCAGCGTGTTGATGGTAAAGCCGAACAGGGCAATGATGCCGAAGGTGCCCAGCAGAACGACCGGGACCGCAAGGGTCGGGATCAGGGTCGCCCTGAAATTCTGCAGGAACAGGAACATGACGAGGAAGACGAGCACGATCGCCTCTATCAGCGTGGTGACCACTTCCTCGATGGAAATCTGAACGAACGGCGTGGTGTCGTAGGGAACGACGTATTCGACCCCTTCCGGGAAGAAGGCCGAAACATCCTCGAGCTTCGCCTTGACACGTTCGGCGGTGTCCAGCGCATTGGCGCCGGTCGCCAGCTGGATCGCCATGCCGGCCGTCGGTTTGCCGTTGTAGCGCGCGGCGGTCGTGTAGCTTTCCGCCCCGATCTCGACCCTCGCGACATCCCGCAGCAACACGAGGCCCCCGTCGGTCTCCGCACGCACGACGATCTGCTCGAAATCCTCAGGTGTTGAAAGCAGCGATTGCGCGGTGATGGTTGCATTGAGGGCCTGTCCGTCCAGGGCGGGCAGCGAGCCGAAGGATCCGGCCGAAACCTGGGCGTTTTCTTCCGAGACCGCCTGAACGATGTCCGAGGGCGTCAGCTCGAAGGCCGCCAGCTGGTCCGGGTTCAGCCAGATGCGCATCGCGTATTGCGCCCCGAAAACCTGGACGTTGCCGACACCCTGTATGCGGCTGAACTGGTCCACCATGTTGGAGACGAGATAGTCGGACAGATCGACTGCATCGAGCGCTCCGTCGGCGGACACGAGCGCTGCCACCATGAGAAAGCCCGCCGAGGATTTCTGAACCGTGACACCCTGCCTCTGCACCGTTTCGGGCAGCAGCGGCGTTGCCTGGCTGAGTTTGTTCTGCACCTGCACTTGCGCGATGTCCGGGTCGGTTCCCGTATCGAAGGTGAGCGTGACGGACGAGGACCCGGTCGAGGTGGAAGACGAGGAGATATACCGGAGCCCGTCGAGGCCGGTCATCTGTTCCTCTATCACCTGGGTGACGGTGTTGTTGACGGTCTCCGCGGAGGCACCGGAATAGGTGGCGTTGACATCAACGGTGGGGGGCGCGATCTGCGGATACTGCGCCACGGGCAGTATCATGATCGCGAGAACGCCGACCCCCATCAAAAGGATCGAGATTACCCAGGCAAAAACCGGGCGGTCGATGAAGAAGCGGGCCATCGCGAACTTTCAGATTGTCTTGAGTTGGGCCGGGCGGTTCAGTTCTGCGCCACGGTGTTTTCACGCAATTGCTCTTCCGGAGCGACGGTGGCGCCGGGTGCGATCTTCTGCAGTCCCGTCACGATCAGCCGGTCTCCGGCCGCCAGGCCGGCGGAAACGATCCAGTTGGTGCCGCGGGTTCCGAGCACCTCGAGCGTGCGCAGCTCGACGGTGTTTTCGTCTCCGACCACCAGAGCCGTCGGCTGGCCCCTGCGGTCGCGGCTGACCCCCTGTTGCGGCGCCAGGACCACGTTTTTCGCCATTTCCACCGGCAGATGGGCCTTTACGTAAAGTCCGGGCAGAAGGAGCTGTTCGGGATTGGGGAACTCCATGCGCAACACCGAGACACCCGTCTTCGGATCCACCTGCGGTTCGGCCGCACGCATGGTGCCTGTCTGGTCATAGGTCAGCCCGTCGGCCAGCGTCAGCGTGACTTCGGGATCGAGGCCACTGTCCCCAGCTGTTCCCTGGGCCAGCCTGGAGCGATTGTACCGCAGGACATCGGCCGTCGAGGCGGCCACGTCCACATAGACCTTGTCAATCTGGCGGATAACCGCCAGCGGCTCGGCCTGTTGCGCGGTGGCCAATGCGCCCTGCGTTGTGAGGGCCCGGCCGGCAATGCCCGAAAGCGGAGCCCGGATGGTGGTGTGTTCAAGGTCGATTTGCGCGGATTTGAGCTGTGCCTGGGCAACCAGAAGTCCGGCCTGTGCCGCATCCCGTTCCGCCGTGGCGTCGTCCACGGCCTGCTCGCTGACGACTTCGCGCTGCAGCAGCTCGTTGGCGCGGTTCAGATCCTTTTCCGCGGCCGTCAGCGCGGCCCTTGCCTGTGCGACACTGGCGCGGGCCTGCTGAACCACGGCCGCATAGACGGCCTTGTCGATCCGGTACATCGGATCGCCTTTCCTGACGGCGGCGCCTTCCTCGAACAGCCTCTCGACGATAATGCCGGAGACCTGGGGGCGCACTTCCGCGACACCGTAGGCAACGACGCGTCCCGGCATGTCCGCGCGAAGCGTGACGTCTTCCGCCTTCAGCGTCACCACGCCGACCGCTGGGAGAGGAGCATTTCCCTGCGCGAATGCGGTGGAAGATGAAATCGTGCCGAAGGCCAGCAGGCACGTCAGCAGGAGGCTTTTGGGTTCGAACATAAGTCTGGTCTCCGGCGGATCCGCAACGTCATGAGGACAACAGCATGTCGGAAACAGCGGAATGCGCCGGATGAAACTGCAGGGCCGCTGGAGTTCCAGACGATCATGCGGCCAAAGCCTGCGGCCGCGCCTCGACACGCAAGCATGCTTGCGTGTCGAGG
>NZ_JBBMQN010000016.1:0-26734 GCF_038900065.1 Roseibium sp. AS2 | reverse complement strand
TGGAAAAGCCCGGTCGCTTTCGAACGAAAGGTGGCCTAAACGAGCACTTGGGGCGGCACAAAATAGCGACAGGTCCAAAGCACCGAAAATTTCGTACCGAGATGGTTTCGAGCTTCATGGAAAGCCTCCACTACAAAAGGTTTTTCCGCCTTTCCGGAGGAACGGCCGGGTAAATTTCTTTTCGCATTGCCCCACCGCTCCGCGTCGACCAGCGCAATGTTCCGCATCTCGCCCCCCATTTGCAACTACTGATCGCACCGTAAAGCTGTCTACGCGAAACGGTAAAGTCTCCGTACGTATGTGGTTCAAAGCTTCTCCGACAGATCGCATTCCTACTCAGACGATCGTTCAGTAGAGCAAATGATACCTATTGCTGCGACCTCGCCAAGCGCGCCTGAAACGCCATGCTGTCGCTCGTCGACTTCGAAAACAGACATCAATCATGAACCAGTAGGTGTCTACGGAACTCGGGGCTATTCACCATGTTGATATCAAACGAGTTGGGTGAAATAGTTCAAGTATGGACGAGCACAGCGCATTTAATCATCCGTCCGGCCAGACGACCGGTGCAGTCACGCAGCCGCTTAATGGCGCGGCCGCCGCGCAGGCTGGCTATGATTATCAGCTGGACGTCTCGGTCCTCGCCGCTTTGCGGCTGCTCCTGATCTCCAAAGCCTCAAGCCGGCTCGTCCTCGAGCCGGCAAATGACGAAGATCTCGAAGCCGACCTCGCACCTGACAGACCGGGCCGCGTCGAATCAAGCGCAACGATCGCGGGCGGATACAAACTCGTAATCCAAGTCAAGCTGCGCAGCGGCGAGCCTTGGTCAATCGAGGATTTCCGGGAGCTTCTCAAGCACGGCAAGGTCCGCCGCCCGGCGCTCCATCATCTCGACGATCCGAACACACGCTATCTTCTAGTGACAAGCGCAGACGCCAAGGGCGTGGCACGCGATCTGCTGGTGGGGAGCTTTGAAGAGCCGGCGGACAAGGATAGATTTCCACCCACACTGAATTCAATCCTCAAGCATAATCCTGCCGGGCGTGTCGCGATCTGGGGCGGCTTGACCGAAAGACAGCTCGCATCCGATTTGCGGATCATGATGGCCGACCTGCTCCACGTGCCGCAACCCCAGCAGCCCGAGCTTCTCGATGATCTTCGCGTCGAAGCGAAACGTCGGATGCGCGGTTCGACCTCGGGAGTCTGGACCCGCGAAGACTTACTCGCAACCGTCCGAAAACATGGCGGGTTTCTCGCCAGCTCGTCCAGCCTCGAAATGTTCGTCCGTCCTGCGAATTTTGACCAGATGATAAACCTCCTGAACGAGCGGGGCGCGATCGTCATTCGCGGGCCTTCAGGTACGGGTAAAACCCAAGCGGCGCTCAAGCTCTGCGATCTCGCTCGCGAGCGTATTGGGTCGCTGGAGATTGTGACTGTCGGACCGGATGATACACCGGCGGGCACGCGAAAGCTCATCAACACAGGACCGACCCTTTATTATATCGAGGATCCCTGGGGCCAATACAGCCTTCGAGGCGGTTCCGAGGCATGGACTGAACAGCTGCCCCGACTGCTGGAGAAGGCCGGCCCCGATCACCAATATGTCGTCACCACGCGCAGCGATATGCTGCGAAGCGCCGATGTCGGGGAGGGTCTCAACCGCTGGTCGATCGAGCTGGATCGCGATCAGTATAGCAATGGCCCGCTTAAAACGATCCACGACAACCGAATGGATCAGCTGCCTCCCGATCTACAGGCCAAGGCCTTCGCCTTCCGCAAAGAGGCATTAGAAGCGTTCGAGACACCACTCGAGATCGACCTGTATTTCACACAGATGCAGGATGGTCCCGAAGATGGCGAAGAAGACCACGCCTTCTTCCGGCGTTTGCGCTCAATATCACATCGCGGCGCGGTCCAGGACGTCGTAGGCAAATATCTGCGCAAGATTGATTCGTCTGGCATGGCGGTTATTATCTGGGCCTTGCTCGAGGCGCGCTCGCAATTTGATCGCGCGCAACTGACGGCTCTCCAGAGGGTGTTGCGCCGCTCCTCACCGAAGCTTGGCGAAGGGCTCGAAACGATGGTCGATCGCCTCGTCGCGACCCGCCATTTGCGTCAACCTGCGCGGACGGTATCCTTTGCCCATCCCAGCGTTCACGAAGCCTTCGAACTTTTCGTCAAGTCAGACTGGCCCCTCAGTGAAGCCGCGGTTGAGCGGCTGATCGCTGCGCTCGTGCAGCTGGGCGGCACGTATCGGGACTGGGGGCTGGAAACCGCCGCTCGGGCGTTCCAAGTCAGCAAGACTTTGAGCAAGCAGATCGAGGATCTCGATCCACCCTTCGATGTGGATCATACCAGCCAGGCTGCCATCGACGCATGGTTGGACGAGGGACTACTTGACCCTAAGTCTAATTTTCTGCCATTGCTCGAACTCGCATGCGCTGTCGGATCCGAGCGATCGATCCCAAGCGAGGTTGCGCGCTGGCTACTGCTCGGAACTCAGCGGGGCGCGTCGGTGTTTCTCAAGTATTGGGCGCCACCGACCTATTCAGACGAATGGTATGACCGGATTTCTGAGGACCCGCAGTCGGCGAAGATTGCTGCCCGGTTCGTCCGCGAGGCGCTCCCATGGGATCGAGGACACTATGGGAAATGTTTCCCCGCAAAGCTTGATCGCATCGCGCGCAACCTGACCGCTGCCTATATCGATGCAGCACGGACGATGATCGGGAATGGGTTCGAGGACAATGCTGATGCGGTTGCGACGGGCGCAGTTCGGGACATAGAAGCCTTCGAGCCAGTTTTGGCGGCCGCGCTCGATGATCTTGCCGATAACAGGCGGCGTTATACTCAGCATGGCGCCGAAGAGTGGCGCGCGATTAAAGACGGCGAGCGTGACCATGCCGTCGAGGATGCCCACCAGTCCCAACATGAAGGGGAAGGCTATACCTCCGGTGTGTTTGTCGACGCTTACGTAGCCAAGCAACGCCGGAACGCCAACTGGCAGGAGATTGCAAACCATCCCCGCGTCGGCGAGATGATCGAAACTTGGGGGCGTACTATAGCGACATCGCCTGGATCGCCCGTGGTCGCGGAACTCGACGAATTACTTCGGCTCGCTCATGGAAATCAAGGCGAGCAGCAGGCTTGGTGGGCCGCTCGAGAGAATTGGCGGCCAAGCCTGGAGCCCCAGCTTCGGTCACGGCTGCTCGACAACCCAAATGATCATCACCTGCGTGCCGAGCTCGCGGCCTGCGGTCTCCTCGTTGCTCCGAAGACCCTTGCCGACGCGATTATAGCGCTTTCCAATCGGCCGGCCGACCAGCTTGGGTTGATTGTCGATGTCTGGGCGGCACGATGGCGTGTTTCCACCAAAACGCGCTCGGCACTGTTGCGGCAGATCGCATCTGACTTCTCACCCGAACTCCGGGAGATCGCGGGCGCCCTCGCCTACAAGAACCGCCCGGCGAAACATGTCGGGCCTGACGCGCTCGCGCATCTTCAAGCGATTGTCAGATCCTTGTCGGTGGACACGCTGGAAGCGGTCGTTCCTATCATTCTCGCAAGTGGCGGCGACGCGACGGAAGCCATCCGCCGCTGGCTGTTGGAGACGAACGATAGCGACTCTGCACTCAAAGCTGCGGAAGCCGCCCGAGTGACCGGTGACCCTGAGCTACTGAAAATCGCACTGCGCCACGAGCGCGCCGAAGCGCGCCGCGTCGCACTTCTCACGCTCGCCCCGATGATAAGCGATCCGTTGCCGGTCGACGTCCTCGCCATGGCGAACGACCCGGGGAGCCGAGTGCGCCGGGCGCTTGTGTCTGTTCTCAAGCACCGCCTTCATCCCGAGCACCAAAAGGTGCTGCTCCGCCTGACAGCGGATACCTGGTCAAGCGCCGAGGTATATTACAACGAGCCCGAATCCTACCTGATCGCACAGGAAGCCGTTGCAGCGCTCGCAGAATACGAGTCGCTGACCGACGAAGCCGGTCTACAGCTCCTTGCTCTCGCGGATCGCACGCCGGATAGACAACTCAGCCAGTGCGCGCTCATCCTCGCCGCGCACTCGTGCAGCCCAGAAATTCGCGCCAGCATCTGGGCGCTGGTTCACATTCCTGCGGCGCGATGGATTCGCCTAGACGCGCTCGATGCGCTTGCAGATGCCGATCTGGTTGAACCCGCAATCGTGTCGCAGATCACTCTACAACTCCTCTTCACGCTACCGGCGGTACTTGCGGTGCCCGCGACGGTCTTGCTCGCCCACCATGCACCGGTTGTTGATGCTGTCCGAATTCTCGAGCGCGTCGCAAGTTCGAACAAGCTCAGGGCGCTATTGCTTGTCGGTGCGGAGGCCCTCGCCTCAAGAGACGATGAGGCAGCGCGCAGGGTGCTTGACCTGCTCGGGCCGCACCATCCAGCCCGCGCGCTATTGGACACGAAGCACCCGCTTCCCGCCTCGGTCCTCGACGATCTCGGCGAAGTACGGCTGCGTCGGGCCGTGCGCGAACGGCTTGGAGATCGCCTTCTCGATCCATCCGTCGCCGGCTCTGCCGTATAACAACGCAGATCGTTTTGCTCTCCCCGCTCGCCTTGTCCGCAACTGCTCTCAGTCCAGGCGATAGAGCCCAGCGCCACCGGCCCCGTCCCGCAACCTCTTTGTGTTGGGAATACGTTCCACTTCTATCACCGATAGTTGGGTTTTCAGCGTTTGGTTCAAAACTCTGGTTCCGTTTGGAACAAAACTTTGGTCCTCCGATATAGCGGACATTCTTCCACTAATGATTCCAGAAGGTTACAGACCCCGTTATTCAAAACTTTGGTCCTCTCACCAGCTGTTGTCCCGAGTCGCATAGGATGGCCAATTTAGGTCAATAAGCGGCTCAAACGACACTGAAACGAAAGAACCCGCCCATCGGAGACGATCGGCGGGTTTACCATATCTTCGGTTTCACGATGACGGCACTGGGACTGAACACTACCCGAAGGGCATTTCAAGACCACTGCTGCGTCCGGATCGTGGAGGCAAGAAGGGAAAATATTAAAACTTCAATCTGTGCGTGATTATAATTTGTCTATAAGGATCGCGGGAGGCGATTTCGCAAGTGCGATCTCAGACTTGACATTATATCTTTGAGTATATATTTATTGACGGAGCTGATAATGTATGAGGTGCAATTCCATTCTAAGTTCGTTTCTGAATGGAAGGAGTTAGAGATGGGATTGAAGGAGCTGGTTGGTGAAGTGCTGGATCACTTGGAAGATGATGGCCCGTTCTTAGGACGCCCGGAAGTGGACACACTGTCAGATTCTAAACACGCCAATATGAAGGAGATCAGGGTCAGGTTTAGAAAGCAGGTATGGCGTTTTGCTTTCGCTTTCGACCCCGCTCAAAGAGCTATCATTCTTTGCGGAGAGGATAAGCAAGGCATGAATGAGCAGCTCTTTTACAAAACTCTAATCAAAAAAGCTGACGCGCGTTTTGATGAATGGCTAAAGGAGAAGAAAAAATGAGCACTGAGTGGAAGGCACTACGCGCTGAACTTCCAGAAGATGTTCAAGCTCGACTCGACTTGAAACGTCAAGAGCGGCGTTTGGGTAAAGCGTTAGCTGAAGTACGCAAAGCGATGCAAGCAACACAACACGAGGTTGCTGCTGGGGCTGCCATGACCCAAAATACCGTATCGAAGATCGAGAACTCTGATGACGTCCTCATATCTTCAGTCGTCCGATATATGCATTCTATTGGTGGCGGTGTGGAGCTCGTCTTGAAAACCTCAGATGGGAAAGCAAAGCGTGTTGACTTCGACCCTGAGATTTATGTGAAGCAAACCGCATAGTTGTCGTTCCGACTCGCATAGGACGGCCAATTTAGGTCAATAAGCGGCTCAAACGGCCCTGAAACGAGAAAACCCGCCCATCGGAGACGATTGGGCGGGTTTTCTTTCACAGGTTTTCGTATCATCTCAAGTACCGTGAATTGTCTGGCAGGATTCAGGTTGTTGATTTTCACCGAGAACTGAACCGGTAAGGCCCGATTTTTTCACTGAGAACTGACCCATGTTTAAACCCACCCCTGCGTGATTTCAGCGGGGGACGACGGAGTGATAGACATGGCGTTGTTGAGCGTTATCAGACGTTGGCATTTTCGAGATCAGCTTTCGATCCGGGAGATCTCCCGGCGCACCGGATTGTCCCGGAACACAGTGCGCAAGTATCTGCGCACCGATACGGTTGAACCTGCGTTCCAGGTCCCCGAGAGGCCCAGCAAACTCGATGCCTTTGCCGACAAGCTGTCGGCCTGGCTGCGGGTAGAATCGACCAAGTCGCGCAAGCAGAAACGGACGATCAAGCAGTTGCACGCCGATCTGGTGAGCCTTGGCTATGATGGCTCCTATGGCCGGGTGGCCGCTTTTGCGCGTGATTGGAAAGCGGACCGGCAGCGCGAACAGCAAACAAGCGGTCGCGGAACCTTTGTACCGCTGACATTCGAGCCCGGTGAAGCCTTCCAGTTCGACTGGTCCGAAGACTGGGCGATCATCGGCGGCGAGCGGACCAAGTTGCAGGTAGCCCACTTCAAACTCAGTTATAGCCGGGCCTTCATCGTGCGTGCCTATCTCCTGCAAACTCACGAGATGCTGTTCGACGCCCACAACCATGCCTTCCGGGTTCTGGGCGGCGTGCCGCGGCGCGGGATCTATGACAACATGAAGACCGCAATCGACAAGGTCGGGCGCGGCAAGGAACGCCAGGTAAATGCCCGCTTCTCGGCCCTGGTCAGCCATTATCTCTTCGAAGCCGAGTTCTGCAATCCCGCCTCCGGATGGGAGAAGGGCCAGGTTGAGAAAAACGTCCGGGATGCACGGCACAGACTGTGGCAGCCCATGCCCCGTGTGGCCAGCCTCGCGGAGCTGAACGAGTGGCTGGAAAGCCGTTGCAAGACCCTCTGGCAGACCATTGCGCACGGAACGCAACGGGGAACGGTTGCGGATATCCGGGCCGAAGAACTCCCCAAACTCATGCAGGTCGGCCGTTTCTTCGACGGCTTTGTCGAATACGCCAAGCGAGTCTCGCCAACCTGCCTGGTTCACTTTGAACGCAACCGCTACAGCGTGCCGGCATCGTTTGCGAACCGTCCCGTCAGCTTGCGGGGTCTATCCGGACAAGATCGTCGTTGTCGCGGAAGGCTTGAGCGTCTGCGAACATCACAGGATCATCAACCGGTCCCATAACCGGCCCGGCAGGACGGTCTATGACTGGCGGCATTATCTGGCCGTTATCCAGCGCAAGCCCGGAGCCTTGCGTAACGGTGCGCCCTTCGCCGACCTGCCGGAAGCCTTCAGGAACTTGCAGCGGAATCTGCTCAAGAAGTCTGGCGGGGACAGGGAAATGGCCGAGATTCTGGCCCTCGTCCTTCATCATGACGAGCAGGCTGTTCTGACGGCGGTCGAGACCGCATTGGAGGCCGGCGTTCCCACAAAGACGCATGTCCTTAACCTGCTGCACCGGCTGACGGACAGAAAACCGGTGACCCCTCCTGCCATTCAGGCGCCACAGGCCCTGTCACTCAGCCAGGAGCCGAAGGCCAATGTCGAACGCTATGATGCCCTGCGCAAACTGAAGGAGGCCCGCCATGCGTCATGATCCAGCCAGCGCCGCCGTCGTCATCATGCTCAAGAGCCTCAAGATGCACGGAATGGCCCAAGCTGTCGGAGACCTCACCGAACAGGGCTCTCCCGCCTTCGAGGCCGCCATCCCAATCCTGTCCCAGTTGCTCAAGGCCGAGACGGCGGAGCGGGAAGTCAGATCCGTGGCCTATCAGCTGAAGGCGGCACGCTTTCCAGCCTACAGGGATCTGAACGGCTTCGACTTTGCCAGCAGCGAAGTCAACGAGGCGCTCGTGCGCCAGCTTCACCGCTGCGAGTTCATCGAGCAGGCGCACAATGCCGTCTTCCTCGGGGGCCCCGGAACCGGGAAGACGCATCTTGCAACGGCCCTCGGTATCCAGGCCATCGAACATCACCGCAAGCGTGTCCGCTTCTTCTCTACCGTTGAACTCGTCAATGCGCTGGAACAGGAGAAAGCCCAGGGCAAGGCGGGACAGATCGCCAATCGGCTCGTCCATTCCGATCTCGTCATCCTCGATGAGCTGGGCTACCTGCCGTTCAGTGCGTCCGGGGGCGCTCTGCTGTTCCATCTCCTGAGCAAGCTCTACGAGCGCACCAGCGTCATCATCACCACGAACCTCAGCTTCTCGGAATGGGCTGCCGTCTTCGGCGATGCAAAAATGACCACCGCGCTGCTCGACCGGCTCACACACCACTGCCATATCCTTGAAACCGGAAACGAAAGCTTCCGCTTCAAAAACAGCACCGCAAATCAGACCGACAACGAAGAGAGGAAACCAAAATCTTGACCACGGCGTAACCGCCGTTCAATAAACAAAAGGCGGGTCAATTCTCGGTGGAATTACCGGGTCAGTTCTCGGTGAAAATCAACACCTTCGTCGGGTCAAGGTGTTTGGCGTAGTAGCTTCTGAGCTGATCGGACAGCCGACTGCCACCTGCCGACGCAGTGGCGTCGTCTTCCTCCGCCGCCTGTTGTTCCTCACCGAAGCCCCTCTGCGCCGGTATGTCATGGACACGGATCAAACCGCCCAGCGGGTCACCATCGATTGGTCGAGAACCGCTTGGTAGAACCTGGGGACGCGCGAGAGATTTTGCAGGCGAGACAAGTTGACCCGGATCCAGCGAATAGGCCCGAACGGTGAAGTGCGTCGACAAGCGCTTGCTCAAGAAATCAACCAGGCTTTCGGGCCAGATCGTCAGCTTTTGCGGAGAAACAGGCGGATTATCGCCATGATTCTCTGCCTCAGCGGCCGCGACAGCTGCCGCCCTCATCGTCTCGGCATCGCCCACCGCACCCATGTACTCCTTATACAAGAGCGCGAGGTCCTTTGGCTCGTAGCGCAGCCGGACCCCGAGTCGCCCCCCCTCCCAATCCAAGGTCGGGATGAGGTCACGAACGTGATGCATTTCTCCCGCTTCGACGTTCAGCCACAAATCCAAAGTCGGTAGTGCACTAACCCAGGGTTCAACGATTAGGTCGACAATTTCCTCCGCATTCCGCGCAGCTATCCATGCCTCACCCAGGGAGATTATTGTGGGCCAGTGGCACAACGTGAAATCGTGCATCTCGAATGGACAGCGGCGAGGCGACAGGAAGCGCCGCAGAGCAAGCAACGCCGACGTCTTGCCGCTATTGTTCGCTCCAACGAAAAGTGTGGTCGTGATCGAAAGATCGATCCGCGTCGACAAAAGCTTCCTGAAATTGGCGATCTCTAAAAACTCTATATGCACGGCTAGCACCTCCCACCCCGGAATGCGTCAATACTAGACCATAGAGAAGCGCCACAACTACGGGTATCTAGAACGCACGCTTATGAGTGGTGGCAAACTTTGCCGAAACGTCCGTGATAAGAGCGCAACGCCGTCGTCGGTCCGAGAGCTGCTGGGAGTGTGCCACGGCGCAAAAGCCCCACTCAATCCAGATTGAAGTTACAAGAGCCCCGCCGGATTCGCATAACGTGCCTTGCGGAATTTTGAACTCGGACTTCGTTGCGGATATTCAGTCTGTGCTCAATCTGAGAATGACTGGACTGGGGCCGTGAGGGGACTGGCGGGTTCCGGATACCGGTCAGTTGAAGGGGACATTCACATAGAGCAAACGCTGTGTAGCTCACGGCCCAAGGACGAAGCCGCTCGCGCGGCAATGGCGCTTGTGGCGGGCGATTTGCGCTGATCGATACATTGTGATTTGGGGATAGGCGGTTCTGTCTGACGATTGGGGTGTTCTCAACCATCAGACAGGAGGTTCCCATGACGGAGGAGAGAACCACGCCGCTACGCGAGCGGATGATCGAAGACATGCGCATTCGCGGGATGGGCGACAAAGCCCAGAAGGCCCATATCCGGGCGATCAAGGATTTTGCAGCCTTTCTGAGGCGATCCCCGGACACGGCCTCGCCGGAGGATCTGCGCGCGTACCAGCTTCACATGACCAATGCGGGAGTTTCACCGACCACGTTCAACGCCCGTATCGTGGCGCTGCGGTTTTTCTTCGGCATGACCTGCGGGCGCGAGGGCATGAAGCGGTACATGCAGTTCCGCACCCAGCCGCGGAAGTTGCCCGTGGTGTTCAGCGTTGAGGAGGTGTCCGACCTCCTGATGGCGGCACCGGGGCCGGGCCTCAAATACCGCGCCGCCCTCAGCATTTCCTATGGCGCGGGTCTCAGGGCCGCGGAAGTGTGCAACCTCAAGGTCAGCGATATCGACAGCGACCGGATGCTGATCCATGTCGAGCAGGGCAAAGGGCGCAAGGACCGCAAAGTGATGCTGTCGCCTGGTCTGCTGGAGCTGCTGCGCGATTATTGGCGCGAGGCACGGCCGCAGGGCTGGCTGTTTGCGGGCAAACCGAAGATCAACCCGATCTCGCCGCGCCAGTTGAACCGGGCCTTCACCTCGGCCAAGACCATGGCGGGCATCGCCAAACCCGCGACGTTGCATACGCTCCGCCACAGCTTTGCCACCCACCTGCTGGAAGCGAATACCGATGTGCGGGTGATCCAGGTGCTGCTCGGCCATGCCAAGCTGACGACGACGGCCCAGTATACCCACGTCGCCACAAGGACGATCAGGGATACCGTCAGCCCTTTCGAGGCGCTCAAGAAGCTTCAGGACGCGCCGCTGCGACGGAGCCTGGAATAGCAGCACGCGGGGCTGGTGCCCCGTCCGAAGCTGGAGGTCGCTGATATCTTCCGGCGCTATGGTCCCGCGTGGCGGCGGGCCAATGCCGGCCATGTCAGCCTGATCCAGCTCAAGGTCATGTCGGCAATCGAGACCTGCCGCACACAGGCACTCGGCGGGCATGTGGCAGCCTGTGCCAAGTGCGGCCACCAGCACATCGCCTATAATTCCTGCAAGAACCGGCATTGCCCCAAATGCCAGGGACCGGCGGCCCGGGACTGGATGGCCGCACGCACCGGGGACCTGCTGCCGGTCGAATATTTCCACGTGGTCTTCACCCTGCCGGCTGAGATCGCCCGGATCGCGTATTGGAACAAGAAGGCGGTCTATGGGCTCCTGTTCAAGGCATCGGCCGAGACGGTGCTCACCATCGCAGCCGACCCCAAGCGCCTCGGCGCGCGGGTCGGCATGACCTGCGTGCTGCACACATGGGGATCGGCTCTGACCCACCATCCTCACATCCACATGATCGTTCCGGGCGGCGGCCTGTCGCCGGATGGCTCCCGCTGGATCGCCTGCAAGCCCGGGTTCTTTTTACATGTGCGGGTGCTGTCCCGGCTGTTCCGGCGCCTGTTCATCGAGGGATTGCTCACCCTGCATCGCGCCGGAGAACTGACCTTCTTCGGCGACCTGACCGGTTTGGCGGACGCAGCGGCCTTTGCTGCCTGGCTGGCGCCGTTGCGCAAGAGCGAATGGGTCGTCTATGCCAAGCCTCCCTTCGGTGGGCCCGAAGCTGTGCTCGCCTATCTCAGCCGCTACACACACCGGGTGGCGATCTCAAACAGCCGTCTAATCAGGGCCGACGCACAGACGGTCGCCTTTCGCTGGAAGGACTACCGCATCAGGACCGGCGATCGGCAGAAGGTTATGCACCTGGCAACGGGCGAGTTCATCCGCCGTTTCCTGATCCATGTCCTGCCAGACGGTTTCCACCGCATCCGCCACTATGGCTTATTGGCCAGCGCGAGCCGCCGGGCCAACATCGCAAGGGTCCGCACGCTACTCGGAGCGCAACCGCCCGAACCGGCGACGGAAACCGGGATCGATCCGTTCGCCCTGCGCGAGCCATGCCCCTGCTGTGGCGGTCCGATGCGCATCATCGAGATCTTTCGCTGTGGCCAGATACCCCGATCCCGCGCTCCGCCAAGGGAGCAGGCCGCATGACGAAACGCCCGTCACATCACCCGATCAGAACGCGAACGATGCCGCTCGTTCGTGAACCCCACTGCTTTGCCGCCGGACGCCCGGTCGCCGCAAAAGCTGCGGCACAGGCCGACACCGAACCCGCAAATGTACTCGTGTCCGCGATACAGTTTGTCATATCCGGGCATGGCTTATCGCTATCTCATCGCTCCATCCACACACCACCGGCGACCAGATCCAAGCTTTCCCCATAGGTCCAGCCCAGACCCCGCGGCTTCCTCCTTGGGAGGTTTTCCAACGCGGGCCATGCTCTCGCACAGACGAACTCCCTCGCCGCGGCCCGCATCGAAAAACCTTCACCAAAGCTGCCTTTTCTTCGGGTCGCGATAAGACAACCTTGGGCCGGGAAAAATGCTACTAAGCAATCTTTTAGGTTGAATCGCCTGACATCGCTGTGCAAATGACATGTATTGCAGGAGATTTTGATTGCTCGATCATTTGGGAAGCACGGTTACAGTAGGAGGAGCGGACTACGACATCTCCCACCTCGCGCCTTTCATCTATACCCTGAACGCGGCTGGTCCTGATGGCATGGACATCAGGGTACGCGTCAGCTTCTCTTGTCATGTCTTCAGTGAAAAGGCCGTGCCCAACGCTGCCTTCGATTTTTCAGATCATAACGGAAGCCATCGAATCTTCTGCGCGAACCGCTATGCCAAATGCCTTACTCTTCAACAAGGCGTGCGAAACCTGTTCGATCAGAACGGCATCACTTGGGAGATGAAGGACCACAATCAGATCGAAAACATGGCCGCATTGGCGCACAATCCGGCTGTGCGGATCGTCAGAGGCACACATGACGTGATCCTCTACTACTTCTATCCGAGTAACTCCGAACACTTCGAGATCGAGATGAACGTGCTGACCTGCCATGAGCGGGCGGTAAACACCACGGACAAGCACAAGTGGAATATGAAGCAAGCTGTGCGAGCCTGCTATTTTAGCAGGGAGCGAATGCCGATGACCGAGGATAAGCGCCGAGAGCTTGCCCAGATGAAGGCCGACGACGTGCGGGCTAAGAAGGCTGCCAAGCGCGAGAAACGGAAGGCATCGAAAGCGAACAAGTCCTAAATGACAAAAGGCTCCCGTATAGGAGCCTTTTGAGAATAATGAAGCGGGTGCGCCTTACCGTGGTTTACCGAACCTCAAGAGAGGTGCGCAGCTACAGCATCAAGGCTTCACCGAGAAGTCCCGCCACCTGAAGCTACCTCATACATATAAAAAACAGGCAGGGTTAGCAACAAAAAAGCGCATGAAAGTTTTCAAAAACATGTGAGAGCAGCTATGCTCAAGAGCCTGTTCGAAGTTAAGGCGCTGAATGTACGTAGTTTCTTGCGTCATGACAAGAGGAGATGTGCTCCACAGTGTCATTTCGCCCTCAGCCGGAGCCGACCGCAACAGTTAACTCGACTCCACGCGACTCCCCTGATACGGCTCCTTTCATGTTCAGATCGATACGAATAGAGCGCTGACCTTTGCCTCCGTCCTCATTTATGTCCCGAGTCGCATAGGATGGCCAATTTAGGCCAATAAACGGCTCAAACGGCCCAAAAACAAAGAACCCGCCCATCGGAGACGATCGGGCGGGTTTTCTTTGGTGGAGGATGCTGTCGGCTTTGCGCGGGCATGGCCGTTGGCCGGCGGCGCGCAAGCGGTTACTGATGCTGCAACGGGATGTCGGGCCAGTCGTCTGGCACCAATGCCGGCGGTTTGGACCAGGGCGGCTCGACAAGAGATCGTTGAAACCAGTCTTCGCGCAGGTTCGCGTGCTCAGTGACGATGAGCTGGAAGCCGGGAGCATGCTCCGAAACAAACTCCTGGAGCGTCTCGAAAAGTCTTCGAACCGCGCCCAGATCCGCATCTTCCTGACGCTCGGTTTCGTCGACGGAGCCTCCCGCGGCTTCATAGGAAGCATCGGATGGGAAATAGACCTGGCTAGGTTGATCGATAAGCAGGAAACGAGGAATCGGATGACCATAGGTCCCTGCGAAACGGTGAAGCGAAAGGAGAGCTGCCAAGTGGTAAGCGAGATGGTTCTCCCCGCCCCCAGTTCGGCTCATGTATATGGGCCGGCCGGGACGGTCGATCACCATGGTTAGGTGATGAAGATCGAGCCGAGCGGGGAATTCGGCAAATTCGCCACCAAGGGCAGAGATGTAACCCGACATATGCAGGCCGATATTGCTTAAGGTCGAAATCAGTCGGGTGTCGGAGTCATCCGCTCCTAACCGCTCTTCGAGATCGGCGACCCTGGCCCTGAGTCGACGCTCTTCGGTTTGCAGCCTGATCAGTTCCGTATTCGGGACGAGCCCTTCAAGAAAAAGGCTTATACGACCCACTACACGCGAAGCGGCCGTGTTCCTGTTGCCGAGCGTCGTCGCCATCTCGCTCGATGAGATCGCCGACGAAAGCTCCACTTCCTTGACCCGAATCTTGTCGGCGATCTCGGAAAGCTCCCTTTCCTGGCCCGAGAGATAAGCGGCAAGCGCTGGTCGCTCTCCAGTGACAGCCGTGAGCTCGTCATTCAAAGATTCCAATTCGCTCAATAGGGCCTTCGCAATCGGCATTTCCATGCCGAGATCGGCTCGTGCGAATGGCCATTGCCACTCGCCGGTCTCGCCGTTTATTGGCAAGGCACGAATAGATTTGAGACGGTCGCGCTGCTCGCTGGCCTCGACCTCGAAACCTTCAGACCGTTTGGAGAATTGCTGCGCACTCTCGATGCGGCGCTGCACTTCTCGCCGCTGCTCACGCAGGTCAAGCAAATCGCGTTCGATCACCGAAATCCTTGCGCCGTCATCCTCCGATACCGGCGTCGGTTGCCATTCCAATGCCTTCCTGAGTAAGTCGACGACGTTAGTCGCGCCGTCTCCCATTGGAATCTCCACCGCACGAGCCTCAGAAACCAGGCCAATCGCACGTTCTTCCGAGTTGTCGATCGCCTCTCTGGCCTGCTGCAAGAGTTTCGCATTCAGCCGCAGGTCTCGTTGGGCAATCCGCAATTGGGATTCGAGAGTGAACTTATCCCGGCCGGAAACGCCGAGAAGGATTGGAAGAGTGTCCTTTATGGTTTGGGGCTGATGCGGCTCGTTCTGACGATAGAAGAGTTGGTCCTTGTTGGTCACGAGACCTTGCTTCTGGAACAAGTAATAGAAGCTGTGCTTGATGTTCGCATCGAAGCTCAAACGGCTACTTTCAAGTGGGACGTCCGTCGTATTCTCTTGAATCCCGAGCAATTGGGTCAGTAGCGCGACTACGCCATCATCGCTGTCGTTAACCGCCATGTCGGCGAGGTCGGGTGCATCCACCTTCGCTCCCCGTCGTATCATGGCCGTGCTCAAGCTTTGCGCCCCCGCCGAAGGAGCAGGCTTGGCCACCAGCACTTCCTCCCCTATGAAACGATAGATCACGGCGAACCAGACGACTTTGTCACGGATGATCCCTTCCGGGACGTTGAACGTCGATCGTCCCATGCAGTATTCAATGATGTCGGAGAGAGCGGACTTGCCGGTGGACGACCGACCGGTGATAACATTGAGTCCGTCATGGAACTTCACGTCTCGCCGACGCCCGTCCAGGCCATATATATGGATCGACTTGATCTTCATGGTCGAATCCCCAGTGTTGTGTATATGGTGACCCGGTCACCTATCAGGGCGAACTGCTTGCCGAGATAGGTTGCTACGCGCTGGCAGGCCTTGGTTTCGTCGCTACCGTTCACAGCAGCAACTACCCTTGCCGGGCCAGGAAGAAGACGGCTATCGCCATTCACGGATAGTGCCCCATGGTGCATGAGAACGCCCAATCCTTCGAAGGTGAACCCAAGCGTATCCGTACATCGGCCGGCAAAGCCGACGAGGAGTTCGGGATGCTCGGCGATTACCTTGAGTAGGTAACTCCTATTGCCTGCCTTCAATATCTCGCGCGACGTTTGCGGTAGGCATAGGGGAAGGATCAACAGGGAAAGCGAAAACGGCATACCTTTCTCGTCCGTGTCCCTGAACCCCACTATCGCCCTGTGCATCAGCAGGCCGCAGAATGCGGGATTGAACAGGTTCCGGATTTCGATCGGACGTTGGTTCCAGGGCTTCATGCCGCCACTCCCAACGCTTTGGCCAGTTTCTCGAGGAAACGAGGGTGCCAATGGACTCGTGGCGCGGGTGTGCTGTTAGCCAAGATGTGAAATGTCCCTCGTACGACGTATTGCTCGGCCACCTTCTCGCGTATCCGAAGTTGCCCCGTCGATTGCTCTGCCCATCGGTAGAGTTCGCGCCCGGCGGTGATGCAAGCCTCGTCCTTGCTGTCCGCGGTAATATTCTCGCAGACGAGCGCCTTGTAGCGACCCCACTCTTCGACCAGCTTGTCCTCATAGCGCTCAATTTCGTCAGAGACCAAAAGGTTGGCCCTAGCCCAGCTCGAGCGCTGCTCGAAGGCACGGTAGTAGTCGATAATCGCATATCGAATCCGGTCGGTGGACAAGTCGAGCGCGCGCAGTTGTTCAACGAAGTGGCGCTTGTCCCCAGTCGCGTCGATGCTACCCTCAGGGAGCTTGTCGTTGAATTCGATGGGAAGGCTGTCGACCTTGTAGTCGTCGGCGAGCATTGCCAGCCGATCATGGATTTCCTGGACCTTAATCGGTTCCGAGCGCTGGCCGGTGAGGGTCTGAATAACCAGATCGATCCACCATCCTTCCAGACGTTGAAAAAGCGCCTGACGGAATTCTTTCCGTACCGTGATCAGACGGCGTCCGACTAGCCCGGGAATGTCGTCTATCCTTGGCGTGCGCGAGAAGATAGTGATCCTCGAATAGAAATCGGCGAGTTCATCGCTATCAAACTCCGCCAATTCGGCCGTGATCTTTCCGATTAGCTCCGACTTGCTGGTCGCCAACGCCGCATCCGCGTCGCGCGCCCTCCGTTCGCCGTCGGCAACGAAATCCTCGAACTGCACGAGGAATGACCCTGCCGAGACCTCCGCGGTCGTGAAGAGCTGATATCTTGCCTTCGATGCCGTCCGCCCGGTCACCTTGAAGTTCACAAGCCAGATCCTCACCGATTTCCAGAAATCGGTCGACAGGTCGGTGAGCCTGTCTCCCTCGGCCTTATGCTTGAGGGAGCCCAACGAGACCTTACCGTCCTGCTCGACGAACTCCACATCATCATTACGTTCGATAAAAACCAGGTCGTCCTCGGGGCATTCCAAGGCATGCAGCAGAGCCAACCTAGGTTGGAAAATGTATCCGAGCCCTTGTTCGGCAGCCGAGAACTTCGAATTTGAATCAGGCATGAACCACAGGATGCCGTAGTTTTGGCATCCCTCCGATGAAAATTGACCAGCTAAATATTGATGTCATCGGAGTATCTGAATCAACCGACAATTGTCGGCATCCACGAATTCCCCTCTGCAATAGCATATCGACAGTCTTGGCAGTCGCTTGGGATCAGTTGGGTCGCAAGAAACCCGCCATGCCTGAACTCGCTCTTGACCTATTCGGCGAAGAAAAGGTCGATCGTAATGGGTGCGTCCGATCGATCGTTGGCTGGAGAATATCTGTTTTCAATCGTCGGCCGACCTCAGCCGAATAGCAGCGAGGGAGCAAAGCCGTCCTCGACCCGAGTGCTTCACTGAAGGGGCACAGCGATATAGCTCCACTCAATCCGGATTGAGATTAAAAGCGGCCTCATCCACAGTTTCCCATGACGTGCCATATGGAATGCTGTCAAAAGGCGGGGCGACAGGCCCTCCGGAACGCGGTCCGATCGTTTCTTCAGCAACCCTACAAAAACGTTAAGTTGGTGAAGAAACGAAGCCGGATACAAGTCTTTTGATCTTGCTGAGAATCCCAAAGTACATCCCTCCTCGTATTTGCATAACGGGCGTTGCGGAACTTTCAAATTCGGACCAGGGCGGGCAGCGACCGTTCGATGTACAATGTTACGCCCTTTCTGGCGCGGACCGGATACTGCGGAAGCGCCCGCATTGCGTCCGGGTCTCGATGACAAGTTCTCCCGAATCGACATAGGCACGTCGAATCGGCGCCTTGGTCAGGGCGATCCCAAGCGGCTTTCCATCTTCTGTAAAGACCCGAACCCCCTTGTTTTCGACCAGAAGAAGCATTCCGCCGCTGACAAGCAGGTCGCATTTGGCTGAACAATCCTCCAGCGCCACCAGGTGATCTCCGTCCAGTACATAAAGGCGCGTTGTAGTCATCACGTAGAGATAGGCCTCGGTCTCGATGATCCGGACCGGCATTGAACCGACGTCATAGATCGTCGTCGGTATACCTTCCCGGTCTACGCGCACGACCCGACCGGCATATGTCCCCAGGAGCGCAGTCTCCCCGGTCCCCGAGAAAGCAGCGGCATAGATCCAGTCCGCTTGGCCCGCCAGGCCTAGGCTGATCACGATCTCAAAACCACCTTGCCCACCTCCGCTTCCGTCGAGCTGTTCCGGATCTAGGCCGGTCAGGCGTTCGGAGGCGACGTTTAACGCTTTCATCCGTTCCTCGTTCCCGGGATTGAGGTCCGGGTGTAGCTCGCGCGCCAGCTGCCGGTATCGCTTGCGGACCTCGTCAGGTGTGACCGGCATCTCGAGTCCCAAAACCTCAAGCGCTTCATCGATTTCGGCCGCTGTCCCGAAAGCCTCGCCTACTCGGATGCGAGTGGGCTCACTGGCCGGCATCCGAAGTCCCCAGAGGCGCTTCCCGTCCCGACCGATACACCAGGCCTCATCGATGTGCGTGAATAGATAGCGGTCGCGTTCCGGTGTCAGGGCGATGCAGCGTAGTGCGCGGTGCGCCTCGGTCTCCGCCAATCCCAGGCGATCCCGGTTCGCAGCAACTTCCGGTGCACTCTCCAGATCCGTCTCGAAATCGACCTTTAGATCGCCGCCATAGACCGTCAGCACATTGCTCCTTGAGAGTATCGCGAAGCCGTCACCTTCCGGATGGACCGAAATGCGGCGGGGAGCACGACGGAGGGGAACTGTCGTTCCGGGCTGCCCTTTCGCGTTGGTGAACATCACAGCCCCGGGCGCGCCCAAACTCGCATCCGACTTCGCAAGATCATCGAACGACAGCGTGCCACCCCGGGTACTATAGTGTCTACGGAAGGCTGGGTCGGGCCGGTCGTCTTTCGAAATTGGTTCGACGATGATTTCCTGCCAAGCGCTCTCAGGGTCCGCAAAGGCCTCCTTCGTGACCGGAAGATCGACCGATCGATCCCAGGCATTCGGAGACGGAGGGAGGGGTACGATGCTCACACGCTTGAGGTCCAGTTCACGGGGATGGGTTCCGCGTGTCTCTCGCCGATGCGACCCCGGATTGTCAGGCTCCGTGTAAATCGTCTCACCAGCAGCTTCGGGCAACTCGACGCCGGCCATGTAGAGCTCATGTGTGTTACCGCTCTTCGTGCGCTGAACCTCCCCGTTCTTTTCCAGGTAGGAAACCAGCCGACTGGCTCGACGACCATCTTCGATGTCCAACTCCGCTTTCATCCGGTTTTGTAGCACGCCCGGTTTGCTGCGAATGACTGCCCGCATCCGGTTGAAGAGTTCCAGATCAGAAAAGTGTTCCTCCGCCTCCTCCCGGTAATCTTTCAGGTGGTCGAAGTCCTGTACCAGCTTCCGGAGCTCGGCCAGTCCCTCGTTGTCCCCGGTAATGGCCATCATCGTCCCTCCCTGGGATAAGGCTGGTATCCGGATGTCGAGGCGCAGTCCGTCGCCGCGCGGGTCCTTCAGCCAGTTGCGCAGCAGCGGCAGGCTAGCGCGCGCCGCCGCGGCTGCGGCCGGATAGTCCTGGGCGGAGACCGAAGTTGTCAGTCGCTCGAGCTGGATAAAGTACTTCTGTTCGGGCAGGGAAAGGTCTGGGGCGCGGACAATCTCCGGGTCTGGCTCAGGTTCGGACCAGCCGCGCGGTTCCCCGCGCGCATCCTTCTCCACACGATCATTCCCTGCGGACGATCCGCCGAAAAGCCATTTAAAGATTCCAGCCATGATTTGCCCTCAAATGTCTTTTCTATTATGACCTGCCCCCTTGATTGACCGGGTTCATAAGTTAGCTCTGCTCAACTGGTGGATAGCCAATCTGCGTGCAAACCGTTTCCAAGGTTATCACAACATCCTCGCCCCGGTAGCTGAAGCGTGGATAAATTGCCGGCACATAACGCGAGAACGTGTCGATAACCGTCAAGACACGAATATTGCGCCCAGTGGCGAGTTGGTCATGAGGGAAGCCCATTGCCCAGACCTCATTCGGCCCAACGGCATCTTTCTGCTCTTCCCGAAGCTTTGCCTTCAACCGGCGCTTTGGATGCTTGTTCCTCAGTTGCAGGTCCAACTCGTTGTAGATCCGCCACGTTTCCTTCATTTTGCTGTCCCTGCCCTCCCGGCACAGCAATACATGCACACGCCGATATCCGTTCCAAAGCTTGAGACCTCCGAACAATATCGGAAATGGCCCCTGATTGCCGTGAAGAGCCGACCTGTCATCGATCAGTGCATAGCGCCCTCTCGCTTCATCATCCAATCTCGAGCACCCGCACCTCCTTGATGTGCGAGCCGACTTGATATTCTACTTCCTCCCCCACCTGTGCGTCGAGCAGGGCCTGTCCGAGCGGAGTGTGAACGCCAATCTTCCCCTGTTCAGGCGCATTCTCACCCTCGACAAGCGTGAAGGCGAGCTTTTTGCCGTCGGTGATGTTCTCTACCTTCACTTTCGAGCCAAGCGCCACGGTCGGCTCCGCCGCGACCCGGCTTGCCGCCGTGTAGAGGGCGCTGCTCGCGGGAACCTCGAACGGCAAGTTCGCCTGCTCGGGCTTCGGTGGTGCCGCCGCTGCGATCAGCGCAGCAGACGAAGGCCTTGGCTCGGGCCGGGTTTGCGTGGGCACCTCTTCTACGCCTGAGGTCTTTTCCTCAGCCAAGCGGGTCAGCAGTGCCATCGCATCGAGACGCTCGGAGTGCTTCACGCCCCGCGCCTTGGCATCGGCGAGCGCAGCGTCGATCACCTCCTTCAGGACCTCGATCTCGGCGCGCGGGTTGCGGAACCAATCGGTCGACCAGATCCGGTGCAGCCGCCAGCCGAGCCCCTCTAGCACCTCCTGGCGCAGCCGGTCGCGATCGCGGCTCGACTTCGAGCTGTGGTAGGCCGCACCGTCGCATTCGACACCCAGAATGTAGCCGTAGGGCCAGTCTGGGTGCCGGACGCCGAGGTCGATGCGGAAGCCTGCGACACCCACTTGAGGGACCACCTCGCAGCCGAGGCGCTCGATCTGCGCCGCGACATAGTCCTCGAATGGGCTCTCCGTGCCGCCCAGCGGGCCGGCCGCATCCGGGATGTGTCCGGTTTTCGAATATTCGAGCCAGGCCCGGAACATCCGCACGCCGAGCGCTTTGTTGCCGTCAACGAGGATGTCGGTCGGCTTCATCGAGGTAAAGGTAATGATCTTCCGCTTGGCGCGGGTGAAGAGGACGTTCAGTCGGCGGTGGCCATGGGCCGAGTTGATCGGTCCGAACCGTTGAAGCACCTTGGCCCCAGGAGATTCCGGTCCGTAGAGCGTAGAGATCATCATCACGTCCCGTTCGTCGCCCTGGATCGTCTCAATGTTCTTGACGAAGAATTCCTCGAGCGCGTCGTTCTCCTCTTCCCACTTTTCGACGAAAGCCTGGACCTGGGGGTTGCGGTCGCGCTCCCGCTCGAACTCCTCGAGAATCAGGTTCTTCTGGTCGGAGTTCATCGTGCAGATGCCGAGCGAGAGCTCGGGGCGATGGTTCATGTGGTGGACCGCAGCTACAACGATGGCGCGGGCCTCGATCTCGTTGCGACGCCCCTTGTAAATGCCAGGCACCTCGACGAGCTCGACGCCGAGATCTGGGTGGTCCTCCTGTGCCGAGGGGAAGATCGTCAGCTCTCCCTTGTACATCCACTGGTTGGAGAACTGGATCAGCGCTGAGTGCCGCGAGCGGTAGTGCCAACGGAGCTGGCGCACGGGCATGAAGGCAACGTTAGCCATGTCGAGGATGCTCTCGCTGTCCTCGCGCAGGTCTTCATCGGTGTCGCTGTCATCGAGCACTTTCTGGAAGAAGTTCGTCGGTGGCAGCTGCTTGGTGTCGCCGACAATCACCGACTGGTCGGCCCGGCTGATCGCGCCGATGGCGTTTTCGGGCGTCATCTGCGAAGCCTCGTCGATAACCACGAGATCGAATCGCATACCCTGGCGGAGGTATTGCGCGACCGCGAGCGGCGACATCATCCAGCAAGGCTTCAACTCGACGAGAGCGCGGCCGGCGCGGCTTGCTAATTCGCGGATGCTGATACGGCGCTTCTTCTTGTAGAGCTCGTTGTAGATCAAGCTCATATCGGTAAACGTCGACTTTCGGCCGACGTTGTTGCCGGTCGGCGGCCGGGCCGATTCCAGGAGCTCCTGCACCACCGCAGCGCGGGAGAGCTTGATCATCTCGCGATCCTTGGAGCGGATCTCGCCCCGGATTCGGTCGAAGTCCTGTCCGTCGTAGCCTTGCAGTGCTGGGCCCCACTCCTTGTAGGCGACGTCTGCCATCGAGCGCGCGATCAGGGCGCGGACAATCGATGCGAGGCGTACCGGATCGAAGGCTTCGTCCTCGGCCAACACCCAGTCGATCAGTTCACCAAGCCCCTGTCCGCGCAGGCTGTCCTCGGCGCGCTTCAACTGCGCCCGGTCGAGCAGCGATTGCGGATCGGCCGCCGCCTCCCGCAGGTCGGCCGTGCGCCGGGCCAGCGCCATCGGCGTCGAAAGATCCTGGGGAAGCCCGAGATCGGCAACAAAGCTGTCGACTTGGGTCTCGAGACTGGCGCGACGGGCGGCAAAGGTCTCAAATTCCTTCGCCATCTCGGCCGCCCGGCCTGATCGCATTGCCGCGAGCGCCATGTCCGCGTCATCGGTGGCGGCGATCGCCTCAGCCAGGTCGCACTGGATGCTGAGCAGGTCGGTCCGGGTAGTGAGGCCGGCGAAGCCCGAACCGAGCGCTTCGCGCGCCGGGCTCTCCTCGATCTTGCGAGCGAGGTCTGCCTCAGCCGTCTTAAGGGTCAGGATCTCCTCGATCTCCGAAAGAAGCAGGCTCGTTCTGTCGCGGAAGAGCTCTATGTGGCTATCCGCCTCGGTGATATAGCGTCGCTCCTTCTCGGCGGTCTCCTCGAGCTCGCGCAATTTCACCTCGGCCTCAGAGAGGGGCAATGGAGGCATGTCCTCCAACTCCGCGAAGGTGAGGACGGGATCGAGTTCCCCGGTTTCGAGGTAGGCTTTCAGATCCACACTGGCGCCGGCGATCTCCTTGCAAATCCCATGAAAGGTCACCACACGGCTGATCGCCGCCATCTCGGTGTTGAAGCCTCGGAAGTGTGCACCGAAGCGCTCTGCGTAGCGTGCGCTGTTATCGAACTCCCGGCGGCTGTCGAGCCAGTCCGCATATTCACGCAGCCTACGTGCCATCTCAGCTGGGCTGTCCTCGCGCCGCCCTCCGAGTATGTTCGTGTATGTATTGCGTGCAGCCTTGTAGGTAGACCCCATGCGCCCGAAGAAGCCAGCGCTGTCGATCGCGGCCGCCGCGTTCCTGAGTTCACCTGCGTCGTGGGCGCCGCCGGCGGAGGGCACCGCCTGCCGGATACGGCCGATCTCGGTGGAAAGGCGAGAGATCTGGGTATCGATCTCCATGGCCAGGGCATCGACGGAGGCCATCGGGTCGCCGCATCGTAGGGATAGGACACCAGGGGACTGCGCTGCGATGCGCTTCGCCCCATCACGGATCTCCGTCAGGGGCCGGCCGGACGATGTCCAGCTCCGTGGAAGCCGGGACGCGGCGCCGAGCACCACCCGAGCTTCGGCGATCGCACCTTCGATCTCGGCGAGCCTCGTGCGATGTTGCTCGGGATCGAGCCGTCCGCCCCGCGCCTTAGCGAACTCGGCGGCAGCCGCAAGGCGCTTGGACACGTTCCAGCCGTCGGCATCGTGCAGGCTGTGGCCGAGTTGGGCCATGAGTGTCTGTCTTTCGCTGACCTGGCCGCAGAGATCCCGGGCGGCGCGGCGGGCGGCGGGATCTGTAAGTGTGTCGAGCAGGTCTGGGGTTACCCGGCCCTCGTCACGAGCGGCGGTCGAAAGCAGATTGCCGATCTTCTTCATGTCGATCACGAAGGGGTTTGCAGTCATGAACATGGCTATCGACGAGCCCGCTATGTCCCTCTCGAAGACCTCGAGCTCCTCCGCGATGCTACGCGCCGCCTCGGCGTGGTCTTCGGCGACATCGTGCGATGTGATCGGCGCAGTCGAGGAGCGCCAAACGGTAGGCATACGCGCTATCCGTCTGAGCCGGGTGCTGAAAGCTTCCGCCTCTGAGACCAGGGCCTCGACCTCGATCGCGCCCATCTCCCAGGCGTTCGGAATCGGCAGACGGCGGATTTCTCGCGGCAAGACCTCACGGATCTCGGCCGTGGCGATAGCATGGCCGATGACCTGGTGCACCGTGAGTCCCGTCGAGCCGAGCATCGCGCCTAGCGCATCGAGGTAGCCCTGGAGGATGGCGCGGTCCCGTTCGAGGGCGCGCTGTCGCGAGTTGAAGCTGTGGCGTCCGGGGCCGGACGCCCGGCTCATCTCGAGGCGGGCCTCAATGCTCTCGTAGACGGTCTCGGCGGTGCCGCGTCCGGCCTGGAGCGGCAGGATGAAGTTGCCGAGACCAGCGGCATCAAGGCGGTTGCGCACGACGTCGAGCGCGGTCAGCTTTTCGGCCACGAAGAGCACCTTCTTGCCGTCAGCAAGCGCCGAGGCGATCAGGTTGACGATGGTCTGCGACTTGCCCGAGCCCGGCGGGCCTTCGATCGCGAGATTCTTCTGTTCGGCCACATCGACGAGGGCGGAATACTGCGATGCATCCGCATCCATCACCACGTAGGGGACTTTGCTGGAAATCTCGGGGTCGTCGGTGCCGTAGGTCTCGGCATAGGCGCCGTCGCCGACCCCGGTCGTGGCGAGAAGGCGCACCACTGTCTCTTCCTCCGCCAGCGGGCGTTTTTCCGGATCGAGGTCATGGTACATCGCGATCTTGGAGGACGGGAAAATTCCAATGCAGGCTTCGCGGCGCAATTTCCAGTGCCAGCCCGGAGGCGCTGCTTCCTCGACCGACTCGAAGTAATCCTCGACGCTTCCGCCCTCGTAGTCTGGCAAGGCGAGCTTCTTCTCGTTAAGGAGCTTTAGCGCCAGGTTTGTATTGACCATGACCTGGTCGATGCCGCTCAGGTAGAACTCGGCGCCATGCGTGGACTGCTTCCTCTCGATCCGGATCTCGAGCAATAGCAGCGGCGAAACGAAGCGATCGTTCTCGTCAGGGCTTTTCCACTCCAGGATGCCGAAGACAGCATGCAGCACGTTGACCCCAGTCTCGCGCTCGAAGGACCGTCCTTTCTCAAGAATGGACTTCGCCGAGCGTTGCAGCCGGTCCGGTAGCAGGAGGGTCTGGATATCGTCATCGACGTGCCTCCCGTCGTGGTGCTCGTTCTCAGGGAGCGGAAGAATGTAGCTTGGCTCGATGCCGTGAATCCGGGCATGTTCAGCGAGCGAGGGTGCGTCCTTGGTCTGGCGCGGAGACAGGCCAAGGTCTTCGCGCAGGCGATCCTTTAGGGATCGCTCGGCCTTCACCAGCTTTTCTTCCGCCTTCGCTTCGTCGGGTTCGACTTTGGCGATCTCGGCGAGATAGGGCTCGTCTTCCTGCCGGGCGATGAAGAGCGCATCCCTGAAATTGTCCGTCTGCTCGTCCGGGAGTTCGTCTTCGAGGGCAGGCAACGCCGCTAGCCGCATCTGGCGCCCCTGAGAGAGGTTGTGGCGCAAGATGTCGGGAAGTTCGTCTACAACGCGGATGAATGAGGTCGAAGCCGGGCTGAAGCGGATATTGATCAGCGGGTTCCGGCGGGTTGAATCGAGAAGCCGAAGCCGGAGTTCCTGAAGCTTAGCGGAGACAAGTTCGATGTTCTCGTCGGTCAATAAGCTACTCGACGCCTCGTGGTCTTCTTGCGAAGGGCTCATGGATCCTCCCAATTGGCTGCTGCTTGAATATCACACCGAGGCCGCGGCTGAGCCTAAGATATCGATTGGCAGGCGACAACAAAGGCAAAGCAAGGAAGAATTTGGAGTCAAGCGTGGTCGCGAGTAATCAAGAAGCCCTAAAATTAAAGTTTACTTCAATTCCCAGAAAGTCGCTGGATCGAACTACATGACCTTCATACCGCTGGGAAGCGTGATCCTCAACATTGGCTCAGATGCGCGCGACTTGGCTCGGATGACATGTAATCCGAATGAAGCGAGTTACCAAAGATTCTCAGATTCTAAAAGTCTGTGCGTTAAACACGGAGAGTATTTCATGGTTTTGAGATGGAGCTCGATCAGTTTCAGTCTACAGCCGAGTATAGGCATTCATTTAGCGAAATTTGATAATTGAGATCGTCCGGTGGACATTGTTCACTAAGTGACGTGTCACGACCAGGTGGCGTGACTGCTATGGGGGTAGAAGAAGTTTCCATGAGCATGAACCATCCGGCTTCCGCCCCCGGACTGAACGAAGACGCGTTCGCAGCAATTCAACCTGCCGCTCCGGACATTCGCGCCATAGACATCCTCTCGGGGATCGGAACCCTTTCCCGAGAGCAACTCTGCGGAATGATCGCGATGATCGAATCCGTCGACGGGTTGTCCCTGGCGGTCGGCGCCGTCGAT
>NZ_JBBMQN010000015.1:0-30991 GCF_038900065.1 Roseibium sp. AS2 | reverse complement strand
CGCGGGATGGAGCAGTCCGGTAGCTCGTCAGGCTCATAACCTGAAGGTCGCAGGTTCAAATCCTGCTCCCGCAACCAACTTAACTTGCTGATCACCAGTTAAAGCGCTCCTGTTAGCTTCACCAGCTGCCAGGAGCGCTTTTTGTTTGGCGATCTCCGTCTCGTCGAACTTCAGCTGAGACGGGTGGTCTGCTGAGATCGCCAGGATCCCAGCCAGGTCACCGTGAAGATCAACAACCAGACGGTCTTCGCGTTCGTCGGGTGTTAAAACGATCTTCTCGATGAGTGATCTGATCAGTTCTGCAGCCTCTGGGCGGCTGTCTTCTGCATTGAGGGCTTCCAGAAGGTTATTGACTTGTGTGTGGTAACGCTCAGCCATGGATGGGTGCAGGAGCGGTGGGGCTTCGACAACTTGCTGGAGCATGGCTTCCAGTTCAATGCGCCTTGCTTCGAGCGCATGCATCTTGTCCTTGATCGGTGCGACTGGTGCGCCTTCAGAAATTGCATCGACCATCTGATCGAGCTTTTTCTTTGTTTGCTGCAGTTCCTGCCTGTGTCCTTCAACGGAGACATTGTGGGCCCGGCGCAGTTCATTCAGGTGCGCCGTATATTCTTTGCAGAACAGTTCACACAAATCCGGGTCCATCAGATGGGCGCGGAGCGCTTTAAGGACATCCTGATCCAGTGTATCGCGTTTGAATCCCTTACGGTTGTCGCAGGTGCCCTTGTTGCGGGCGTTGGAACAACCAAGGTGCGTCTGGGAAATCATGGAATAGCCGCCACCGCAGCATCCGCACTTGATCAGACCGGAAAACAGGTTTTTGGGGCGCTGTTTGGCCCAGAACGGTTTTTGGTGTGCGTTGAGTTTGCCCTGCCGGTCGCGCACGGCCTGCCACAGGTCCTCGTCCACAATCCTAAGTTCAGGAACGTCCTGAATGATCCAGTCGCTTTCCTCGTTGAGTTTTGAAACCCTCTTGCCGGTCGTTGGGTCCTTGACGTAGCGCAGCCGATTCCAGACCAGTCTCCCGATATAGAGTTCATTATTGAGAATACCGGTGCCGCGATTGCGGTTGCCGTTGATGGTGCTTGGTCCCCAGCCTTTGCCGGTCGGCCCTGAAACACCTTCCTTGTTCAGCTGATGGGCAATCGCTTTAGGCGATTTACCGTCCGCATA
This sequence comes from Roseibium sp. AS2, assembly GCF_038900065.1. NCBI lineage: Bacteria > Pseudomonadati > Pseudomonadota > Alphaproteobacteria > Hyphomicrobiales > Stappiaceae > Roseibium > Roseibium sp. AS2. Next base: position 29,818 of record NZ_JBBMQN010000015.1, on the reverse strand, counting down.
GTCCTGGCAAATCCGCCTGACGATGGCAGCTTCTATCTCGTTGATGGTTCTGCCGCCCTTTTCTTCTCCAGGAATGACGTCATAGCCATAACATTTGCCCCCGCCTGACTTACCCTGCTCAACGCGGCCTCTCAGGCCACGGCGGGTCTTGTCGGCAAGGTCTTTGAGAAAGAGCGCGTTCATCGTGCCCTTCAGGCCGATATGCAGCTGAGAAATATCCCCTTCCGACAACGTACAGATAGACACATCTGAAAATGATAGCCGTTTGAAGATTGCAGCTATGTCTTCCTGATCGCGCGACATGCGATCAAGGGCTTCTGCGTAAACAGCAATAAACTTGCCGCTTGCTGCATCCTGCATCATCATCTGAATGCCTGGGCGCATCATCGATGCTCCAGAGATGGCATGGTCTGAATAGCAGTTCACGACCTCGTAGCCGTCCTTCTCTGCCCGCTCCTTGCACATGCGGATTTGATCCTCGATCGAGGCATCGCTTTGCATATCGGTTGAATAGCGGGCGTAGATGACGGCGTGGGTCATGGCTTAAAGGTCCTTCTCAAAATCATTTGGGTCGGACCCACCTGTGGCAGCAACTTCTTCAGCAAAGTCTGCTTCGGCCGCGCGTCTTGCCAGGAACCGCACCAAACTCTCAAGCTTGGTTTGCTTTTCTGGCCCTTCAATTATACCGGCTGCGCGCAGCCAGATCTGGTCCGATAATCTAACCCTCATAATATACGTCTTTCGACTTGAAATAAACAAATAAGAAAAAACTAAATAAAATACTCACATAACCTATAGTAGCATTATGTAAATACCGAATACAAACTTTGGTATTGTGCATATACGTTTGTATATATAGCAAAAAGCCCATAACGATCCTCCTGAAGCACTCAAGAGAGCTTAGAGGAAACTCAACTATAAGGCGGGCTATCAAGAGCTGGTGTTTGGGCTCAGGAGTGCCAACATCTGTCCCTTAACCGGCTCGTTTACGGAAGTGCTCAGCGCAAAAACGATCAATTCCAGGAGAGCGCTCGGAAACTTGTGGCGGTCGTTCAGGAAACGATATGATTGCACACAATTTGTGCAGATTCATTTTATGATTCTTGCTCAATAACTTAGACTAATTGGACAAGAAAACGAATCAATGAGGTGAATCAGTCTCTTGCAAATCGATTCAAGGCTTGCAAGATTCGCCTTCGGGCGGCGGAATATAATCAACAGAAAGTTGGTGGGGTACCCTGAGCTCCCGCGTGTGGTGTCAAGCGGAGTTTACAATATGACCTACTTAAAAGGCGACGATCGCATCATCGTGTGTTCAAACTATCAGTTCGTGGATACCGAATTTTATCAGGAGAACGTTTGGAATATCGCGCGATTGACGCATGAATTGATGCCCAGCCGTGCGGCTTGGCTTACCGGAATGACGATCATCTATGATTATGCGCACCATCTCTACTTTCGGGACGGAAGCAAATATTGGCCGTCAGATATTGGTAAAATTTTCCCAGACCCTCAAAATAGGTGGTTCTCTGACTTTCTCAAAGCTGATGAAACAGGTGAAGCCCCGCTAAGTTACACCAAATACTATGAGCGGCTCCGCATGATCGAACTTTATTGCCGCCTTCGGCATATTAAGGAGCTGCCAGCATCGGAGCATTGGGAAGGGGCTGCTTAAACGTTTACCGAACCAGCATGTCCAGGCCGCAAGTCTACTTGGCCCGGACATGCGAGATAACGAACATGTATGGACTCGGTATGTTGCCAACTATGATGATGAGCCTCACTAGGTCTAACCCGGCACCGACCACTTGAACATTTTCCAAACGACTAAACTAGCTCCTGCCCATACTTCCGGTCCAGGCAAGTTCAGCCAGTAGGGCAGGGAAAACACTCCAACCCAGATGATCGCGTCTAGCAGGTATTCCAGGGTGCTTTTGCCTTCAATTGATTGGGGTTGAATCCTTTGTCCTCGTGCTAGCTGAGCCCCATGACCCAGTTGCTGTATTTGGGCTAGGGCTGCCATCTTCCGCCAGAACCGGACTCTCGAAAGAGCATAGCTTGCCGATACCAGAAGCAGCGGTGGACCCGCCGTCATGATCACCATGATCAAGGCATTGTGGAAGAGCGGCAGAGGAAGGCCGTAGTGCCAGGCGATGACGACGATCGAGCCATAGGCCAGAACGCCAACTATCACCGTCATGAACGTCATTGCGAACATATCAACCGACCTCGAGGTGGTCTGCCAGCAGGCTTCCAAGATCCAGTCCAGGGGCTGTGAAATCGACAGAAGGCAGGATGGGCCTGTCAGCGTGATGGGGATGGATGTCGTAAAGCGGGCGGTCATACGCATCCCTGTACCGCCGGTCCAGGTAGTAGACCGGGCGGTAGCCTATGAAGGGACGACTGGCCGCGAACTTGATGAACTGGATGCTTGGATGGAGGCTCATCAGTTCATCTGGGGTGATGAGCTGGCGGCCGGTCAGGCCATCGTTCATGGACCGGTAGGCGTCAACACCAAAGAGTTTTGTGCGTTCCGATGCGGAATTGTAGGACGCCCGCTCGACAGTTCCTGTTCCGCACAGTTGGGACAGGTAGTGGGCAGTGAAATAGTCATTCGTCCCAAAACACTGGACGCTGGCCGAGTTGGCAATGAAAGTCTGCCAGCGGTCCTTATAGAGATCTCTCAGCTGCGTAAAATCCTGCACCACGCCGACAATCAAAATACCGTACCCGGCCATGAGGCCATAACTGCTCTCAATAATCTGAAGGCGTTCGAGCGCTGCCATCTCTTCAATGAGGAAGAGAACGGGGAGGGCAGGTTTTTGATCAAGTGCGGTGACGGCATTGATCAAGGTAGACAGCAGCACGCGCAGCCAGCGCTTTGCCGTGCGGATGCGCCGTCCGGGCAGAACGATATAGATCGTTGTGTTCTCACCAATCGACTTCAAATCAAAATCGGAGACAGACAGACTGCTTGCCAGGCTTTTGCCTTCCAGGAAGTGGGTGTTGCGCTGCGCTGTTGAGATTACGCCTGAAAGTTCCCGATCCGATTTGCTTGTAATCCGGCCAGCTGCGTCCCGGACAAGGTCGTAGGGGCTCTCTGCCATGTCCTCAATCAGCTCGGCGAACTGGTCTGCGTTGCGATTGAGGTTCTGCCTGACACCTGCAAGCGTTCCGCCGAATTGAGCTTGTTCAAGCATGAGGCCGGCAATCAAGGCTGCCGCTTCCCCACTCCAATGGCTCTCTCCGCTGCCCTCGGGAATAACGCAGGCATCGGCCAGCAGAAGGGCGTCGTCAAACGGCTCGTCACCCTCCAGGTCGATGATCTGCATGGGATCAAGTTTGGCGGCGTCCATGCCAAGTTCAGATGCAACGCAGTCAAAGGGATCAATCAGGAAAACGTTCTGGCCGAGGACATCGCGCCGATACCGCGCAGTGATGAGGGCCAGTTCGCCGTCTTTGACATCCAGAACGACCGCCCCGCCTGGGTGATCCAGGAGCCGGGGAATTGCCCCGGAGACACCTTTGCCGCCACGTGTGGGTGCGGCAATCAGTTCATGGCGTGCGCCGCCATAGGTGACCGGCATTGCACCGGTCTCGATATATTCCGAAGGGTGATAGCCCAGCAGATGGAACCCGCCTGGGCCGTATCCCCTGGAGACAAGATGGGCGGCATCCGCCCATCTTGCTGAGCCATGCTGGAATGGATCGGAAATCCATTCCTGAGAATTGCTTCTGTCTGCCATGCTTATGGCTTTGCTGCTTGCGCCGGACATTCCCGTAGCTTCAAAACCGTCTGCTTGCGATAGGCTTCGCTCACCACGTCAAAATACTGGCCAAGCTGGTCAGAGACATCGCCCGCATGCTGCAGGTAGTTGTCCGCAATCCCCTTCAGCCATTTGTCTTCCCGGTCCCCGAGGAAATACACGAAGGTCGGTGCGCCGCCTTTGTCAGTGAGCACCTTCGTTCCCATGGTCTTGTTGTCCGTCACAGCCCCATCGGTCAGGACAATCACCGCCTTCTGATGTGTTTTACGAGATGGGTGATTGAGCCATTGATAGCTTTGGCTGAGCGCTGGAAACAGATTGGTGCTGCCGCCAACTTGCATCTTCGCCAAGTTGAAATGCTGTGGTTGGCAAAAGTTGGTTCCAAGGCCTTCTTTTGGGTCAAAGCTGACGGTTTTGGCAAAGGCCCCAACGGAGCAGATAGCCGTAGTCGGCAGACTGTCGATGAAGGCAAGCGCAGATCGTCGGACATCGTCCATGACTTCGCTCATGGAGCCGGAGCGGTCCATTAGGATGACAAAGGACATAGGCAAGGTCTGTGGCTCGGCTTCTATGCTTGCGCGTTCAAAACAAAGCGCCTTGCCCGCAGTTGTATAGGCTGCAAGCCGGTCAACTGGAGGCACAACAATCTTGCCTGTGTGATCCTTGAAGAGCCCGGCAACAACAAGACCGGAAGGTGTTTGCTGCACCTTGGAGATCTCGGTGCTGCCGCCTGACCAGCCAATAACGAGGTCATGCTGCGCATCAATGGCATATCCCCGCTCAATTTTGATCCCGGCACCATCGCGGATGTCGAGGGATTTGACCAATTCGAGAACGCGTTTTGGCGGCACAAGCCTTGGATCGGTTCGAACGCTCAACGTGACTGACTTTGAGAATTCGATCATCCGCTTCAGTTCCAGTTGAACATCCGGTGTGCCGCTGACCTGAGGGACAATGATGATCTTGGCTGTTGCCACTTGAAGGCTGCCAACGAAAAACGTGATGGCAAAAGCCATCACGCGAAGGAATTGAGCACTCTTCCTCATGTTACCGTCCCTCCAGGATTTTGCCGTTTGCTGCGCGCGTGCGCGCAGCATCCATCAGGTCGAAGTCCATCTCTCCCTTTTGGGCGCGGGTGATGACACCGGCCTTTTGCAGGTAGGTGAGGTAAACCTCGTCCTGATCGGCATGGACGTTCAGGAGTTTGACCTGGGTGGCGTCAGCGGCCAGTTTGGCAAGCTTCAGCTTTTGCGGGGCCGGTTGCGGCAGCTTGATGGTGGTGTCACCCTTGTCGCATGGGAAGCTGGCATTGATCATCGGCCCGATTGCAATCAGGCGGATCTCATCCGGCATTGTGATCCGTTTGGTCAGATCCGCCTGATCCCAGGCAAGCACCAGATCTGAGCATGTGTCCTTGAACTTGATGAGTTCAAGGATGCTGTGCCCTTGTTCAAACAATTGCTGCGGTGTGCCGGACCAGGTGACTTCGGTCGGGTTGGCAGACAGGATGATATGGATCAGGCCATGTTTGGTCGCTTTGCGGCGGCGCAATTTGACCAGCTCGCCGAGCAGATAGTTGATCGATGTCTTTGCCGTCTCCCGGTCTGTAACAACACCGCCATTCTCGATTACAACAAAGATGGCGAGGCTCTTCTTTGGTGCCGCGCTTAATGCTGCCGGAGCAGCACCCAGCATCAGTGCAACAAGGCCAATCTTGAGAAACTTGCGGATCATCACACGCCCCCCAATTTGGCTTTGAGGGTATGGGCTGCGCGTACGGCCAGCAGTCCAAGCACAGTGTTGACGACCGCAACCGTTCCCGCCACGAAAATCCCGAGCCCCTGGTTGTTTGCCAAAAACGCCATCAGTGGATTGGTGTCGTGGGTCTTGAATGGACCTTCAGAGGCTTCCTGAGCGATCAGGGTATAAAGGTTGACTGTCTCCAGGGTGAACACCAACGCATAAAGGCCGAGCGCGATGATTGCGTAGATCTTGTTGGTCGGGTTGGAGAGCCAGGTCTTTGGATCGACGTAGATCTGGCGACTGATAACTTCAGACCAGATCGCCATCGGCACGGCAATTGAAAACACCGCCAGCAAAAACGCCAGAAGGTGAGACACCGTCATCTCGTCGTCGATCATGCAGAAGATCCCGCCGGCACCCGGCAGGTCGCACAGATAGACGTCCGACATCATGCCCATCGTCTCCGAATACGTTCCGAACAACAGGAACAGCATCAGAAGCTCAATCGTAAGTGCAGCAATCAGTCCAATTGCTGCGGGGATCGGAGAACCGCCACTTGGCAGAGAATACTGCGGCCCCGGCTTGCGTACAGATGGCATCGCCACCTCCCTCGGCTACGCCCGCTTCGGGATGAAGCGGGTGAGGGGAAGGTGGAGCAGAAGCGAAAAAGCCTCTCACCAAATGCAGAGGTTCATGGACAGGAAAACAGGAAGAAAGAAGGAAAGAGGTGGCGTCCGGGTTGCGCCCTCATTTCTGACTTACATCGGTTCACGACTTCGTCCTGAAAGCCGCCGTTCATCCCGAACCCAACGAATGTACAGGGTGGGCGGGAAGTAGGAATTCGCCGCAGGTGCGAGCCAACCATGTCGCAATGTTTGAAGCCGACATTCAAATGACCTCAGAACCTGGCGTCTCTATGCGGTGCCGCAAGTCAGCTCCGAGCCAACTTGCTCATTAGTCAGATCGCCGCAAACGTCAGGTCTGAACCGCCCCGGGTTTGTCGGAAGCTCTTTAGCCCATGCGTGCAACCTGATTGGGAGAAGCGACCAACCCTCGAGGCGCTGAAAGAGCTCAGTCTGCAAATGATGCTGACACAGAGCCCTAGTTCTTACGGCTGCTTTCAATTCCACCTGTGCCATTTGGCACATTGTGTGTGGAATAACCGCTCCACCTGATCGACCTTTTGGGCCTGCCCAGCATACCGCATGTCACAAGGTAGATGCCAATCAGGCAGTAAAAGAGGTAATGAGCACTTCCCAAAACCCGTGCGAGCAAGGGCGCGCGTGGGTCGTAAAGCCCATGGAAGATTGCCAATCTTGCAAACATCAGGCTCTTAGCCTCTGGAAAGTCAGCCAGCAGGACAGAGTTCTCAAAGAGTGTTCGGATCACACGCGCAGGGATTTCTATCCCGGGGCCGCCGACAACATGCTCGCACATGGTGCCGTCGAGCACCTTCACCGCCTGATCTTCTGCCGCTTTCGTCTCCGCGAAGGCAGATAATACAATAAATCCGTCTTCGCCGCGGTAACGCAGAGGTATGCCTTCGGCGATCAAGCTATACCGCACGAGCATCGCGCATCCGTGGGGCCAGACAAGCGTGCCCTCAGGGCGCGCAAGTCTTTTGAACTGCAAGAATGCACGAGCGATACATCCTTCATAGGCGACTGGTACTTTCTTGGCACCAACGACCTGCAAGGCGTTGTTCCCCGATGTGGCAGCAATCATAGCAGCGAGCGTCCCGTCACCCAAGACGACATCGTCATCGACCCAACCGACAATCTCGGGCGGACGGACCTCGTCGAACAGCGAGAAGACGGCGTTTAGTGCTGCGGTCTTTCCGTATCCGATGATCGGGCACATCAAAACTCGACGGCTCTCATCGCCCAGTGTGCCCGCCACCTCGTCTAGATGGGAATATAGGCGATTTGTGTCTTCGCCTTGAAGCGCGAAAACCAATCCTGCCTCTGGATTGTCTTTGAGCTGGAACAACAGGTTTCTAAGGACTTTCGAGTGGGTTTGGGGGTCGCAGCGCAGACAGGTTGAGGGGAGCACGATCACAGATTTGCGCTCACCAATCTTCCATCGGCACGCATCTGGACCGCGCGCGAATGCATCGGCCAGCACACTTGGTTTTGGGGATGTGTAGGAATACCCCGTTTTCACGCCATACCGGAGTAGTTTCAATAAGAGTCGCAAGGAACGGGGGAACGCAGGGGTGTGCATCATCACACTCCGGGGAAATCACAAGCCGCGCATAGGTTGCGCCGACGCCTATCGAGCAGTTCTGCGCGCTTTAACCGGTAGTCCTCAACCTTCCAGATATCCGCCAAGGTCATGTAGTTGGCATTACCCATTTCCTCTTCGAGCTTCCAGTCCTGACAGCAAAGAACGACGCGACCGTCAAAGGCGACGTAAAGTTGTTCAAACGGACGGACGCAGAATGTGCTCAGCGGTTGTGTCAATGTGCCAGCCCCCGGAAGGTTGCCCGCCCGGTTGGACAGACCGCGCGGATTTGAGCGACCGATACCAATGATGCCATAGCGTTTCATCACCGGGGCAAGGCGGCGAAGCTCTTTCCCGCCCGAATAATCATTGACCTGAATGTGCGCCACTTCTGACAAGTCACCGGCCAGTTCTTCGGTCAAGAGCACGCCGTTAGTCTGAATCACTATACGCGCGCGCGTCTCAGATCGCGCCTTGCGGGCAAAGCGCACCATGCGTTTGTCCAGAAGGGGTTCATTTCGAAGATATAGACCAATCGTTCCGTCGAATTCGCTGAGTTGTCCGATCAGGCGGTCGAACAGCGCATCCGTCATGCGCCCCTTGGGCATCTTGATCTGGTTGGTTGGGCAAAAGCTGCAGCTGAGATTGCAATATCCCAACGTCTCGATTTGGATTACACGGAAGGGGGCGACTTGGCCGGCGCGGGCGTGCCGGTGGCGGGCGATTTCGGTCAGAAAACGAGATACCGTGGGCAGATTGAACCGACGCGCGACGGAGCTGGCGGAATCCAACATACCTTTGCGGCGCACCCGTTCGCGCAGATATGACAACACCGAAAGGGTCGACGCCTGGCTCGCCCTGATCAGGGAATGCGCTTTCTTCATTGGCTGCGGGTCCACTGACTTTCAGACGTGCCTGCGATTATGGAAGGAGCACTAGCATGCTGGTTGATTATTTTAGGTTTCCTGTGCACAATCAACCCAAATAATCAAACCATATAGGAGATTTTTACTATGCATCCCGCGCACTCCACTGAAGATCTGCTAAAACGTTATCCTGACCTTCCGAAAGAACACGCTGTGTTCATGGTTGGACTTTATAACGATATCCAGGCAAGGATCTCTGAGTTCCGCGTGTCACAGATGGATAAGGTTACAACAGACGGAGAAGCGTGGCGTGCGGACATTGCCTTGGCGCATGCGGCCTCTGGACTTCAGGAGTACATCGGAGAAATCATGGACCGGAGATACAAACCCTGATCGGATCTGACACATCGGAGGTGTCTCAAGAGCTGCTTGAAACGGACGGTTTTGTCATTCTTAGAAATGTTGTTAAGCGAGACGCTTTACGGTGTCTCGGTCATAAGATATTGCGATACTTCGACCGATATGAAGACCTCCCGGATTTTTTCAGGAAGGAACTGAGCCCGACCGCAGGTGGCGCAGTTGAGCTTAATCGGATCGACAAGCTTGTACCTGGTTTTTACGACGAAGTGCTCTTGCAAATGATTGAGGAGCGTTGCGCCGCCGTGCTGAGACAGGATGTCTCGTTCACCTTTGCCAATGCCATTTTGAAACCCAAGCAGCACGGTGCGCCGATCCGCCCTCATCAGGATGCTGCATATGATGGTCAGGAGGCGGCAGAACAGGGATATACAGTTTGGCTGCCTTTTACTGACGCGCATATCGAAACTGGAACGCTGTTTTACATGCCTGGCAGCCATAAACGAGGGCCGAAGACTCATGAAACGTCAGCCGGTGTTCGGCATGTCACCCTTCCGGATGATGCTGAACTCGCGCCAGCGGAAATTCCGCTTGGAGGAATTTCGTTGCATTCGGCACTCACCATTCATGGCAGTTTTCCCAATCTCTCGGATGAGCCCCGCTTGGCCCTGAGCCTGCGTTTGCAGCCGCGCACATAGACTATAGTTCGCTGTCAGAATGCCGGTCTCATTCCGGGATTGAACAGGTCATCCGGATCGTTGCGGCGTTTTAGTTCGCGGCTTTTTGAAATGGCATTGGGATAGAAGCGCTGCATTTCAGCCTCTTCCATTTCGTGCCATCCGGGGAGGTATGGGCGTCCGTTGAGATCTCCACACAAAGCCAAGGATCGCGCCAGAACACGCCGCGCTGCGGCAATCTCTTCGACCCCGGTGCGCGGTAGCACAAAGTAAACGCCCACGCCCGCCAAAAGGGAGTACGCGCCCTTATGTGGGGCAAAAGAGGCAGTCGCTGGAGGCGCTCGACAAGGATCGACAAACAAAATTCGAAACCTTGGAAAGGCACCCTGCTGCATCTTTTCCTCCGCCAAATCTGAGAACAGGCGGGACAGGAAATGCCCGAGGTAGGAGGCAGGCAGCACATAATCGGCCCACGGGTTCACGACCTCCTGCTCAAACTGCCGCTGCAGTAAGCCCTCCCGCCAAGACTCGTGGTCAAGCTCCCACTGGCAAGGGGGAATACCCTGCAAGGCGAGGTCGTGCCCTTCGCCCGTAGCCATGGTAATCTCAAAACCCTCCCAACGACCCTGCGCAACGAGGTGTGTTGTATCTGAGGGTTTCTGAGAAATTACCTCTGTGATCGCGTCGCACCAGCACTCTAAGCTGTCAAATCCGTAGCGCGACCAGTGCCATGAGGTGGGGCAGGCACGGGTCGCAATCTCGGCTTCCGCAACAAATCCATGAATGCCCTGAGCGCTGAGCATGAGGGGAAAGCGCGCGTCGTCCTTGCCGATCCAGACTGCCGAGCCATTAGGCAAAACAACGTGTATTCGTTCGACCCAATCGACTTGCGATCCGAAGTTCAAACTGGCGCTGCCGAATCCGCCGGCGGCAAGAGTGCCGCCGATCGTGACATCCGGCCAATTGGTCAAAACCGGCGCGGCACGCCCATCGTTGTTCAGCGCCCGCTCTAACTCTATCCACCGCATGCTGGACGAAACGCAATAGCAGCTGTCATCCAAACGGGTCATGCGCGAGGGAAGCGAGTTAAGCATAAGATGGCCTGAGCCAATGTTGCGATCTCCGCTGCCATGTCCGGCACCGCGCAGGTTGACGCTTTCTTTGGCCGCGCGGCACGTTCCAATGATGTTCGAGGCCTGTGAAATGCTTCTCAAGCGCGTTACTTTTCGTGGCGATTTTCTCTCTAGCCCGCAGAAATTGGTGGTCAGATCATCCATGGCGCGGGCCAAGGGTTGAAATCTGGGCGCCTTCTTCGATCACCACCACCGTGTGTTCGACAAAGGCTGTATCTGCGCCGTTGGCGGCGGAAACCTCCCACCCCGTGACATCCCACGTCAGCCGTCCGGGCCGCGCCAAGAGCACAGGCTCGATCGCCAAGACATCACCCACGAGAAAACGCGCGTCGCCCGGTTCCTCCGTACCCGCACAGGGATCGACGTGTAAGGACGCACCGATGCCATGCAGGAAGGGCATCGGGGCAAGCACGGCGTCCTTCCCTTCCAGGAAAGCGCTGATCGCGTCCAAGACATCTCGGGGGCCGCGCCCGGGCTGGACCGCCGCAACGCCTGCGAGAGTAGCCTCCTCTGCCAAAGTGCCAAGATCCCCCGAGCGTTGAGACCCAGCGCGACAGGTGACAGACGCATCAACAATGTATCCAGACGCGTCGCGCGCCGCCACATCGATGGTGAGCAAATCCTCGTCGGCGATCTGGACCTCGAGATTCTGAATACCACCAATGATTGCATTCAACCCAAAAGATGCCGCATGGCGAAATCCCAAAACCTGAGGGTTCTCAGGCACCAGGTCTGCGTCTGCAAGCCACGTGCGAACAGCGTTCTCGATCGCCTGCAACGTGGTGCCGGGCCGCGCCATTTCACGCGCCGCTTGTAAAACTTGCGCAAGTTTTGAGCCTGTGTTCATAATATTTCGAGATTGAAATGAGTGCATTGAATTGGGCTCGTCTAAACAATGGTGTTGATATGCTTGCAGCTGTATCGGAGGCTCGATTTTCAGAAGAGTGGACACGTAGTCAAGATGTAATTCAATCGGAAACGCGGCAGATCCTAAGAGATCATGGCGCGTCGGAAAATCTTTTGAACTACGTGCTGGAGATGAAGGGCTATCCGCGGGTGCCTTATTTCTCGTCAGCTTGGATCGGCAATGAAAAGGAGCGGGCGCATCATGGGATCTGCTATTGCTTACATGCGGTTGGCGTGAAGCTGTTGGATGATGTGATCGATGAGGATCAGGATGTGCCAAATGCTGATTTGGCCTTAGGACATGTGTTGATACAGCACGCCTTGGCTCGCCTTCCGATGGATGATGGCGCGGGGCAGTTTGCGTTGCAGGCTTGGCAGAAGATCTGGTCTTACGTCGTGCAAGAACCCCGTATCACGATTGATGGGACGGAGGATTGGTTTCGAGGTGCGGAAACCAAAGCGGGTGGCATGATGGAATTTTATGCCCGTCTCGGCGCGCGCACGGCGCGGTCGCTCCAAGCACCCGAAGAGCAAGCGGCGCGCGCGATGAATTTGGTGGGGGTCATTTACATGGTCGGCGACGACATCCGCGATTGGCATGCGCTTGGTGAACGCGACAGCAATCTTTTTGCGATGATTGAGGACGATCAGGCCGAACGCAAAGCGGTGCGTGAACGGCTCGGTCGCATTCGTGAAGAACTACAGCAGATCCTGATACATTACCCACCTGCGTTTGATATTTCACCGGAAGTGAATCGTATCGCACGCAAGTGGCAAGATGTGCTTTGAGCTTAACCACCGAGGCCCTGAATAGCGAGCCATCCCGCTCCGATCACGCGCTGGTACCTACGGCCGAGAAACTACAATGCTATGTGCCGTCGAACCCTTCGGCCCTCGTCGATCTCATGCGTCACCTTGTGGAAGGAAGGACACGGGCGTGTTTACGTGGTGGGGGGTGTTCAACCCATGGGCGCAGCATAGCGGAACCGGTGCAAATTCAGTTGACAGATTTTAACGAGCTGCGTGTCGAGGCAGGGTATCTGATCGCCGGCGGCGGCACGCGCCTCAAGGATGTTGCCGCGTGCTTGCGACAGGCTAAAGCATGGCTGCCGGTCTTGCCCAGCAGCCCCAAGGCGACACTGGGAGGCGCTCTGGCTGCGGGTGGATTTGGACCTGCCTCTCTTCGCCGCGGAGGGCTGTTTGCGGCGTTGGAGGAAGTGGCAATTGCCACGCCAACCAAAGGTGTCCTGCGCGCGGCTCGCGATGACGACCCTCACGGCGTGTTTGCGATGATGCCCGGAAGCTTAGGCGCATTGGGACCCATCATCGAAGCGAAATTTCTACTAGATCCGACAGTGCCGGAATTTGTCAAGTTAGAGGACCAAGACACCCGCCCGCTTCAGCAAATTGCGCAGGATTTAATAGACGGGCCATCGGGCGCAGTGCTTCTGGTCAGCACCGACCTTAAGAAATGGCGTGTTCAAAGCTTCCAGGCCAAGGTAGAGAGATCGGACTTACCGATTGATCTGCACTCAGAGATGCACGCGAGGGAAACGGCCTATCAGGACACTGAGGCGCGTTGGCTGATGTCTAAGGGCCTGCGCCTCGAAGATGTAACGCGCCTCTGGGTTGATTTCATGGTCCCACTCGAGCGCTTAGATGAATTGCAGGCAGAGTTTTCCGACCGAGCGCATGTTGCGGGTGCGTTTCAAGTCTTCAACGCGATGGTGTTTGACGCAGAAGCGACAGCTAGTGCTTCGCAGTTTCCGCTTCTGCCACTTGCAGGGGAATGGACCTCGGCATCGCTCGGCACCTACATCACGCTGGAACGGTCCCAATCTGAACAAGTGTCGTCTTCCCTTGATGCCTTGCGGGCCAAGGCACTAGAAGTTGGTGGCAGGCAATATCTTCACGGCCCGCATCCGACCTGCCCGACTTTCTTTGAAAAGCAGTTTGGGCGTAGCGCACTGACCAAGCTCGACAAATTGCGACGTACACTCGGGGTGGATATGATTCTGGATGGGTTCTGATATGAATTCCCTGTTGATCTTGTACGCCGAAAGCTGGGGCCTTCTGGGCAACGCAAACGCCGCCCTTGGTCTGGCGAGACGTCTGCGAGAAGCCTGGCCAGAGATCGAGATCGATCTGTGCTCGGGAGAGGAGGTCTGGCCGGAATTTGCTGATTGGGGCCGCCGCATTTCTGAACTGAGTGCATCGCTCGATGCCGCGAGTGTCGCCCGCGATTACCATTCCCTCACGCGGGACATCACAGCAAGGGTGGGCTTATGGCCCGACCAACAGGCTTTGCACGAACCCGCAAAGCGTTTGACCGACAGACTGGCCAACGCTGACAGCAAGGTCATCGCTACCAAAGGGCTCCTTGCGCGGCTGGCCATGGCCACAGGGCGTGCTCAAGTGACTAACTGGATCACCAATCCCGGGCTTTTGGGTCTTCCATTCCACCGCTGCCTCGATGCTCATGCCACCTGCGTCCCGCTGGAGGGAACTGCCGAGCGCTTGACGCAGCTGGGCGTGGCACCTGAGACGATTTCAGTGACTGGGCCCAGCATTGAAATGCCGTTCAACCGTGCTCAGATGATCGTCACGCAATCTGGTGCGTCTGCTGATACCCCGATCCTTTTGATCTATTCGCCGTCGGCCGTGCCGGATTCTGTTTCGACCCTTATCCAGAGCCTGCCCACTGAGCGCGCGATTGAGATCGTTCTCATCACCCATGCGGGCGACAAGAGGGATTGGAATGCTGCGCTGCCCGAGGCGCGTTTCCCGCCGATGCATGTGACGGTCTATCCGGGCCTGTCGCATCACGCGTTTTTGGCGCTCTTGGATCGGATGCGCGCAGCCAAAGACCGGGTTCTAGTCACGAAGAGCGGACCAAACACCGTCTTTGAAGTCATCGAACTAGGCATCCCTTTGGTCGTTTACCGCTCTGGCTTGCCGATGGAAGAATGGATTCCGAGTTTCGTGATTCGGGAAGGCATTGGCGCTGTTGCGGGAGACTGGAATCACCTTGGTCTAAGGATTTCCGAGGTTCTAGGAAAGCCTCAGGCGCAAAGCGACATGGTCGCTGCCCAAGCCAGACTGCGGTCGCGCGTTTTTGGTGACCGTTCCGCCATCATACGTGGGTTGCAAAAAGCGGTCGCCGCGGGGTCGGTCTAGTGCGTCACTTGAACTATCATCACCCGCTGCGAGCAGCAACGTGGACGCCCTTGATCCCGGTTTTGGATCCCTTTCGACTGCAGAGGACGCAAATCCTGATCCGGGCAAAATTCTTACGCGGTTTGGGCTTCGAGCAGATCGTATTAGCGAGCACGGATGATGAACGCTATAACCGTGTCATGCCAGCCCTTGTCACAGCGCTCAAGCAGCAAACGGGCCTGCGGATCGTTGAGCATTTTCGCCCCACTCGCCGAACGGGTTTCCGGGCCCAGCAGGAAACCTCGTGGGTTATCATGAGCCGCGTCATTTCCTCCAAAGATCCGCATTTTCGCACATGTCGCCGGATCAACAGAGAACCAGCAGATCGCGTGGGACGCGGAATATCTTCTGTCGCCCTACCAGTGGGAATAGATTTGACATCAATGCTTTATGTCGCCGCGAAAGAGACTGCAGAAGACGAGATTTCCAGCGTTCTCCATGACCCTTGGACGATCCAATTCACAGATGTTTTTTATCTGTTCTGCCGTGAATCGCGGCTGAAGGTAGAAACGGTCAGTAGCGTGCGTGCTTTGATTGGAGATCGTCCCTTTCTTGTAGCAAGCGGGAATGTCCGCTCGGGTCTTGATGTGAAAAACCTGATGTACGCCGGTGCCAGTGGCGTCGCCGTTGGATCTGTTTTTGAGGCCACCGATTGGCGAAAAAGGATAGCGGAAATCATGCAGCGATGAAGAAATCTTCGGTTGCGGATACTTTACGTCGCAGGTTTGCAGCGAATGGTTTGCAAGTTCGCTGAATAGTAAAAATTCACGACTGGTCAGGAACTTCAAAGCGGACCTTGACCCAAGGTCCGCTTCGTCCGGAGGCTGTGTGAAAACACTGGTTCTGAGCAGATGATTTAAATTTCCGGATGGATTTGGGGGTTTTGCCCCCGGGGTTGGCAAAAACCGGATCTGAGGCGGTTTACGGCTTGAGGGAATGATTTTGGAGTTTTTGGCCCGATCTTCTGTCGAATGAGTGCACGACTGGGAGGCACTACGCCGCGATGGCCCTGATCATCGCTGGAATGCCGATGATATTGATGACCCGCTTGAAGTTATACGCTAGTACATGCAGTGCCGTCTCGGTGGCGACGTGTTTGAGCGTCTTCATTTTGTAGTGGGTTGCGCCCATCCATGATTTGATGGACCCGAAGGGGTGCTCCACGGTCATGGAGCGGATCGCCAGCCGATCCGGGCTATCATCGATGCGCTTCTGCATGCGCTCCAGAACGGCCTCATGTTCCCAACGGCGAATGCGACGCTCCTTTGATGGCGTGCATCTGTCTTTGATGACACAATCGCAACAGAAGCTGGACCAGTATGAGTGGAGGGTTTTGCCCGTTTCCTGGTTGGTAAAGCGGTAGGTCAGGTCCTGGCCAGCAGGGCAGACGTAGACGTTCCTTTCGCCATCATAGACAAAGTCGGCCCGATCGAACCGACCCTTGGCGGTCGCGCCGGAGGTCATGGGTTTGGCGACTGTGGCGGTGATCCCTTCGGCTTCGCAGGCGACGATCTCCTCGCCCTTGTAGTAGCCCTTATCGGCAATGACTTCGATCTAATCGACCGCCATTGCATCACGCGCTGACACGGCCATCATCGACAGGGCGTCACGGTCATAGCCGTGATTGGTGACTTCGTGAGCGACGATGATGTGGTGCTTGGCTTCAACGGCGCTCTGCACATTGTAGCCCACGACTCGCGGCATGCGGGCGGTGGTTGCCATGGCTCTGGCATCCGGGTCGCTGAGCGAGACCTGCGTATCGCCGGTCGCATCCATGTGCTGCTCCACGGCCCTCAAACGGTCGGCTTCTTTTTTCAGATGGGCCAGCTTGCGAACGGTACGGGTCAGGCGTGACGTGGGAACGGTCCAGCCAGTCTTGTCCAGCGCCTCACTGGCCCGCTCAACCTCGGCCAGGTACCGCTCGATGGCCGCATCGATCTCGCCCAGCTTGCGTCGCAGCTTCTCGCGCGTGAAGCTCTTCGCCTTGGCGTTCACCGCCTTGAACCGGCTGCCGCCAATCGCCACCAGAGGACTGTCCAGTAGATCAAGGCCACGGCACAGAGCGACAAACTGCTGGCAGACCTTGCGGATTGCCGAGCCGTTATCTTTCCTGAAGTCGGCAATCGTCTTGAAGTCCGGCTTTAATCGACCCGTCAGCCAGATCAGTTCAAGATTGCGACCGCATTCACGCTCCAACCGCCGTGATGACTGGATCTGGTTCACATAGCCGTAGATGTAAATGCGCAGCATCACGTCCGGATGGTAACCGGGGCGACCCGTCACTTCAGGAACGGTATCGAACCCGAGCGCTGCCAAATCCAACATCTCGACGAAGGCATCAATGGCCCGCGCCGGATTATCCCCATCGACGTAATCGTCCAGACATTCAGGCAACAACGTCACCTGCGATCGATCCGCACCTTCGATAAACCGCGTCATCCAAAATCCCCGATTCAATCTCAGGGAATTATACCACCAACAGCTAAATCATGGGGTTTTCACACAGCCTCTCCGCATTGCAGCCGTTGCCACCTTCGAAATGACGCAAGATCGACGAATGGCTGGTCTAGGGAAGCTGCATGCAGCATTCGACGAGGTGACGGAGGTCCGCAATGGGCCGAAAGCCACATTGAGCTTGGTCTAGATGAATTTCCGCTTCGATGAAATAGCATTCAGAAGCCGTCAGTCCCCTCCCGGCCCCATTCCAGTCATTTGGATTCACTGCTAATAACGAAGGCAAGATGTGGTTTGTAGTACAAACCAATCTTGGCAAAGGGGGCGCGGCGCCCCCCCGTTTGCATTCCCCCAGCCATTGGCTCTTTCTGGGCATTGAACCCATTTCAGAGCCAGCAGAACGTATCGCCGTTCCATCACTCGCAGCCTTTTGGCCGCTGCACCACCACTTGGGAAGTAGCCTCCAAGCTCCCCCAAGACCCCCATGGCAATTTCATTGAGACCAACCCTGCGCGGATTGAATGCCGCCACCGACTTGCCGGTGGATCACGCGCAGGAGATGTCGCTCTCCCTGCACCCATCGATCAGGAGGCTATCGTGCCGCCCTGAACCCACTCGCAGGACTTGGAGACAATGCCTCTCCACCCGCACCGAACCATGCACAATCGCCTGGCCGATTGATCCCCAATAGGGTTTCTACCATCGAGACAATGAATCGTCCGACCTCTACTTGGCGACCGCCATCTACAATCTGCGATAGAATCAATTATAGTAGGCATATCGAGAGGTAAGAGATGACGGGTACGCAAGATCAAGGCGAAAGCATTCGCATCGCGCATCTCACCATGTTGCAGGGAGTGATTTCGCGCATGGGGGCAAATTCTTTTTCGCTCAAAGCCTTATCAGCAACATTTGGCAGTGCCGCCGTTGCGGTTACGGCAAGCAGTGCAAATCCATCAGTTTATTATGCGATTGCGGCGATAGTCCCTATCCTTATTTTCTGGCTGATGGATGCGCAATATCTCAGATATGAGCGAGCCTATCGCAATCTTTATGACCATGTGCGAAAGGGCGAAAAAATCGATGCCTACAGCTTGAACGCCGCTCCATTCATGAAGGATATAGGGCCAGTTTTTTATATCGCTCTTTCTTGGTCGGTTAGCCTCTTTTATGTGGCAATTCTGGTTTCATTCGGCCTTGTCGTTTATCTGATTTTAAAGGGCGCATAGATGCAATTGGCCTCGTCGCTTCTTGGATTGCAGCCGCAAAAACGGCGCGTGTTTTTCTCTTTCCATTATCAAAACGACATATGGCCCGTAAATCAGGTGAGGAATTCCTGGCGCCGCCAACATGAAAACCAGCGTGAAGCAGAGGGGTTCTTTGACGGGAGTATCTGGGAAAGTTCAAAGCGCACGAGCGACGATTCATTAAAGAATTTGATCCGCGAGGGCATCAAGAACACGTCCGTTACCTGCATCCTTGCTGGAACCCAAACTTTTGCCCGGCGCTGGGTTCGCTATGAAATCGCCCGTAGTATTATTAAAGGAAATGGCCTTCTCGTTGTCCGGATAAATGCAATGAAAAACCAACAAGGTTATGTTTCTGCTGCCGGACCCAATCCTTTGGCATTTATGGGAACGTATAAATTGGCTGACGGACGGGTCCTTCTCGCCGAAAAGAACAATGGGAAATGGGTGCGCTACATGGACTATACGCAAGCCGTAACGCTTCCAAACTATTGGGTGCCTCCGACGTCGCTCTCAGTTGTACCGCTCAGCGACTATGCTAGCGATTATTGTTACGTCGCAAATAATGGCGGTGCTAACTTTTCATCCTGGGTTCGGCAGGCTGCCGAGAATGCGGGAAAATGACCATGCACTGCCTTCAAGACGGAAAATTCCTATTGGCTTCTTAGTTTTTGCGGGATTGGAATATATCGGGTTTTTGCGCTTCCTATTCCACGCTTGCGAGCCCCGAATCTTGCCGGATGTTCCCGCCGGAACTCGAACAAAAACGGCGCGCCGGAGCGAAAATCATTAGACCATCCCGTGAGTTTCACCAGATTTTCCGGATGCAGAAATGCTTTTGCTTCTGCAATGGTTTCCCATAATTTGTCGGCTTCATCGACGGCGGCCCGTGCCAGTTTATCCGCTTGGAAGAGATGATCGTCGTTAGATAGCGTGTCACAGATAAAAGTGAGCGCCTCATCTTCATTGAGCGCGCGCACCAGCATAAGCGCTTGCGCGGTGTGAGGCCCATAGGCGTGGAAGGGTAGTTTGTGTTTCTTCCAATTTACTCAGGCATGTTGAGCTTTTTCATAGATTTTCAAACTTGAATATGGTTTGAAAATATTGTATTATACTCAGTATGGCTGAGCATAGTTCCTCATTACTAAACCGACTTGAAAAAGACCTGCCTGAAGGGTTGGTCGTTGATGCCGCTTGGCTGGAAGAGCGCGGCATAGCCAGCAATCTGCGCGCTTACTACGTCAAAAGCGGATGGCTGGAACAACCCGTTCGCAGCGTCTATAGGCGACCACGCGGTAGTCTAAGTTGGCAACAAGTCGTTATATCTCTCCAGACCTTGCTACTGAGAACGCCGCTCATCGTGGGTGGGCGCACAGCGCTGGAACTACAGGGATTTGCACACTACCTCTCGCACGAGACTAAGACTGTTCATCTCTACGGGCCGAAGAAGCCACCCGCCTGGCTAAAAAAGCTGAACCTTCCCCAGCGCTTTGTCTATCACAACAGCACAACGCTATTCCGGAATGATCCCATCACATTCGGGCTGGGAAGTCTTGCCTGGAATATAGCGGATGGAAACGGACGTGATCAGAGCCGCTTTCAGGGCGGTAGTCTGTCCATGATCACGTGGGGACAGTGGGATTGGCCCCTGACGCTCTCACAGCCAGAGCGCGCCTATCTGGAAATGCTCGATGAATTGCCGAAGCATGAGAGTTTCCATCAAGCCGATATGATAATGCAGAGCGCAGTAAATTTCAGCCCAAGACGATTGCAAAAGCTGCTTGTCGATTGCGATAGCGTGAAGGTGAAGCGCTTGTTCTTTTTCTTTGCGGATCGCCATCGTCATGCGTGGCTCAAGCGACTGGACAAAGACACAATCGATCTCGGGAAGGGCAAACGCATGCTTGTTCCCGGAGGGAAGCTTGACCCGGTCTACTTGATAACTGTTCCGGAGGACCTCGATGCCGTTTCATAATCAATACCAAAGTCAGGTTCGGCTCCTCATGCGTCTTCTGCCCATCGTGGCAAAAGAAAGCTGCTTCGCGCTCAAAGGCGGCACAGCCATCAATCTCTTCGTTCGGAACCTGCCACGTCTTTCGGTGGATATAGACCTCATGTATCTGCCAATGCATGACAGACCAAAAGCCCTGGCTGAAATTGACGCAGCCATGAAACGGATCAAAGCGGCAGCGTTAGAGGAATTGCCCGGCGCACGGGTTACAGAGAATGTCAGCGAGCGAACAATCCTGCGCCTTCTAGTCATTGCAGATGGGACACAGGTGAAAATTGAAGTCTCGCCGGTACTGCGCGGCGTCGTCCATGAGCCATCCACGATCGCGGTCACCGAAGCAGTAGAGGAAGCATTTGGTTACGCGGAAACAAACGTTGTGTCTTTCGCAGACCTTTATGCCGGCAAGCTGGTTGCAGCATTAGATCGTCAGCATCCGCGCGATCTTTTTGACGTTCGAGACCTCCTTGCCAATGAGGGACTGACCGACGAGCTACGCGAAGCCTTCCTTGTCTATCTGCTCAGCCACAACCGCCCCATGGGCGAGGTGCTTTCCGGTCGCGTTAAAGACCTGGCCAACGAATACCGCAATGGCTTCGAAGGGATGACGGAAGAGGATGTGCCAATCGAAGAGCTGATCGAAACCCAAAATGAAATGATTGAGAAGTTGATCGGCGAAATGCCGGATCGCCACCGTGAATTTTTAATCGGCTTTGAGCGCGGCGAACCGAATTGGGAACTATTGAAGATCGCACACGTATCTGATCTTCCAGCAGTACGTTGGCGGCAACGCAATCTCGATAAGCTGAGCCCGGATCAACGCTCCGCGTTGGTCGATCTGCTGATAGCCTCACTCCAAGGTCATACACACACAAATGCATAAGAGCATGACCGTTAATTGGCCGGTCGTACGTTCAATTATTCTGCAATAAAAACAGTCTCCTAATCTCAATTTTTAGGAAGTTTTGGCCGCTTTGATGGCCGGTTCTTTCTTGCCGTCCGAGCGGGCTGTCGTGAACCGAGCCTGTCGTCTCGGCCCTTTGGCTTCCATCCCTGACGCATGAGTTTTGAGCTGCCTAGCAGCACTTCCCTTTATCGGGAAAGCCAAGAGGCTTTGCCTCTTTCTCCCCGCAAGGAAAATAGACACTGGCCGTGGCTCGGCTTTGCCTGCGCCCGCACCACCCAGCATCGATTTTCCTTGTCCCCTCCCATCTCCATCCTCGACCGGAAGCAGGGTTGCATGAACAACCCACTTTTGATTTGGATGATTTATCTCTTTGCTCAGCCTTACGATATCTCGGCACAAGGCTTCTATTTTTCTGATTTTGAAGACTATCAAACCAAGGCAGCCAAGGCCGTTAACAGCTACAGGCACCCCGTCGAAGAATTCGAGATTCAATTCATCGATGGCGATGACATCGATTGCGAACTCGCCAAGGCCTACGGGATCAATCAAGCCAATCTGGAAAGCTATTTCAGTGCTGTTGATGAACTGGACGAAGACGAAAAGAAAACGGTGATTTTGGCCGTTGGTGAATGCGGCTACGACATCGAAAGCGTTCTTGGTGATATCGGCGGCGTGGATATGGACATCTACTATGTGTCCAGCATGCGCGAATTGGCCGAGCAGTTTGTCGAAGAAGGTCTGTTCGGTGAGACCCCCGAGCGCCTGCAATACTATCTTGATTTTGATGCCATCGCCCGTGACCTGTCGGTGGATTACACCGAGACGGTGATCGCTGGTGAAACCCTCATCTATCGCTGCGCGTAGGGGAGGGGATCATGATACAGACAGAAACCTTGGAAGCAGAATTGAAATGCCGCGGATATTCCGCCGGACATCCTTGGTATTATTTGCTCGGCGGCAAGCGCCCGACCTTGAAGCAAATCAACGCCTATGCAGAGCGTTTTGAGCGGCGTGGTTACAGGGTGGAAGAAATCGATGCTGCGCACAGATTGCCCGAGCCCAAACGCACGGCAGCGCTTTCGAAAGTCCGCAGCGATATCATGGAAGATCTGGGCAGGGACATGAGCGGTTATCGCGAAGCCGTAAGGAACCTGTCGGCGTACAGGGAAAACCACCAACCCGAAGCCAGCCCACGAAGCTGCGATGATGTGCACGTCGCCATAAGCCTGAAATTCTCCCATCTGCTGAATGACTTCATCCATCTGCAGAAGCTAGATTCAATGCCCGCGCAGCTTGATCTGTTTCAATAAATTAGGCCCGGCAATTTTTCGCCGGGCCTAATTGCGTTGACTTCCTTCTATATCGTCATCGCTGCTGTCGTTGTCAGGTATGGTACCGCTTTCATTCCGCTCATTGTGAAATACAGAATTGAAATTACAGTTTCTCGAACGAAGTGTTTCCAATTTTGATGTCCGTAAGCTTCAATTGCAGCATCCATGTATGCGAGTGCGACTGCGCCAGTCAAAATGGCTAGCTCCATAATGGGCCTCCATGTGGATGGGAATGCATGTTTTCGAAAGGATTGGGATATGAGCCTTAGAGGCGTCTCCAATGCCGTTTTCTATCGAGTAATCCGCTTGGTCACTCATGGCGGTGATTCCTTCTGCGTAGTTGATGACTAATCGTCCAAAGGCTTCCGAAAAATCAGAAGCGGTTCCAATCAGATTGCGTGTACTCATGATTTTCTCCATTTTTCCGAGGGTGCTGGTGTTGGCGTCATTGCGTATACCAGTGTATACACGGTCTCATAACCTTACGTGAACGTAAATGGCCAAGATGTGAGAAAAGGAGAAGAATTGTGAACACTGATCAGTTGATTCCGACAGGCTTGTATTCACCGCTGTCTGGAGCAAACAAGCAACATGTTAAATTAATTTCCGAAAAAATAAATAACTTCAAAAAGCTAAGTAACTTAAGTTGGCCCAAGATATTGGATGAACTTGAGCAGTTTCGAGATAATCAGACGCCGCAACGGCCTGATGATTCTGTGATGAATTACGATTATTTTAGGAGGTTTGTTTCCAAACCAAATTCAGTTGCTCCGAATGATGAACAACTCAACCTAATTTATAACTACCTTGATTCTCACAACGCATGGAACGAGCGAACAGCCAACCGAGCATTCGTCTCGGGCATTGAAGACCCAATTTTTTTCTCGATGCTTGAATTCCTAGACGTACCGGAATTGACAACAGCAAATCTTCTAAATGACCTGCCTGGAATTTTTCGTGTTTACCGACCGACGCTGACGCATCCAGGAAAATACATTTGCGGAGCGATACGGATTTGGGGCGATCATAAAACAGGAAAAATCATCTATGAGGAAGTGAACGCCATCAAAAAGCAGGAAGGAAGAGAAGCAAAATCCATCAGATTTCAAGGGTTCGCTTTTCGAAAAAAGGAATTCATTTTCCTCTTGAGTGCGGAAAGCTCTAAATCAGCTATTCATCTCACGATGCTAAGCGACAATGAACGGCAAGGCGATCAATATCACGCAATGTCAGGCGGCTTTATCGATACGATGGGAAAACAGATTTATACCGGCAAAATCTTCATTGAACGGGTACCTGAATTGGATAACACCCATGAGGTTTTGGAAAGCGTGCTTGCTGATCTGGATTGTTTCGATAAATCTCGGCTACCCAAATCCATTCAAATGTTTTTTGAAGATGACAAGCTAGTCGGCGGCGTTCGTATATACTGAAAAACGCTGAATGAATTGAATCGCTTTCTTCGTTTCATCCGGTTCAGTTTTCTTGCGCGTTTCTGCAGATCGTCGAACTTCACACCATAGAAATTATCAACATTACCCGCGCGGTCGATGATGAAGCCGTCAGAGTGCACAATACTAAAAATCGCCTGAACTATTGATTTAGTGGCGTCAAATCAAACATGATTACTTTCTTTGTCGAAAACTTATTTCATATGTTATGTATTATATAAATAAACTATCTTCATTTAATAAGTAAATATTCCTACATTATTTAGACTTTTATATTTTCCCATTCAATCTGCCTTAGTATTCGAAGGGCAAGTTTATTGCCCTTCTGCCCCATGGCGAATGTGGGGGCGCGGGAAAGCGAATGAGCGCAGGGGGATGGTGCGGGCGCAAGGCTCCGCCTGAGCCTCGGATCCCCTTGTCCCGTAGCGGGGGCAAAGACCCTTGGAATTTTGAGCCGATTTTGTCCGTTTGATCGGCCAAAATCGGCTCACCCTTCCCCGCTAAGGCGCAGGAGACGGGGCATGGCAGCGCCACCCCAACTCGGCCTCAATTGCGGCCAGCGTCGCGCGAATTGCTGGCAAGTCTACAGCCTCAGTATTGGGGTAGGTTAGTGCCCGATAAAGCAGCTTTTGCAATCCAAATAACTCATGATCCCGTAGCCTCTTCAGTTCATCTCTTCCAATCCATCCGTTCATAACAACCTCCGTTTTGCTTCTGACCCGAACCATCCGGGTCGTCTTGGCTTGGAAGTGCGCATGTGCTGAACGGAGAGACACCCATTTGGGGCGCAACAATCTTCGTGGAGCAGGAAGGCTTTGCCTTTCCTTGTCATCAAGCCGGGCAGTCCATGCCAGATCTCAGCAAGCCTTAGACCCGATTGGACAGGTGCAGAGAAACGGAACGGTGTTTGGATGGATTGGTTTTCGAGTGAATTAAGAGGCCAGAGATCTTCTGTTGGATCGGTGGAGCTCGTCTTTAACGCTGTCTTCCTGACCGAACGTGGACTGCCGTCAAGTGCCTGCCCGCGCCGGTTCGCCCAAAAACTCACCCGTGTTGGACATGACCGCAGCCCTTCTCCGCCCGGTCTTTAGGGAAGGCGTAGACAAGCCAAACCGAACCAAAAGGAGAAAATCATGGCACACACAAACGAAAACCAACCCACTCACGCAACCAACGCACCAGACTATCTCGCCTGGCACGTGATCGACAAAGGCGAAAAGTCATACTGGAACAAGGTGGGAGCTGCCTGGAAGCACAAGGATGATAAAGGCTTCACCATCCAGCTCGAAGTCGTCCCCATCAATGGCCGCATCGTCATGCGCCAGCCGATGGACGACATGAAAGCCTAAAGAAAAATGGGAGCGTCGGGGCGCTCCCATTCAATCTCTGGACACTGCCTATACCCAGCTAATCAATGTTGTTCTGAACACCTGGCAGATGCTGATGCTGGAATAGCGCATCAGTCGTTTGCTCAAGGTGCACTCTGGAGCGCCGTATAGTGCGCTCCAGTTCTATCAAACGGGTCAAAGCGTCGATAAAATGATCAAGTTCTTCATCGGTTACGATGGTCTTGTTCATTTGGCCAACTCCATTCGTTTGAACGCGCGGTCGAGCGTTACAGGATTGACCCCATATTGCGCAGCAATCTTCTCACGTGCTTCGCCCTGCTGATGGATTGCCACATGGGCCGTCGCGATTTGTTGCGGAAGAAGGCTATAGGGACGCCCAATATGTTTGCCTCGTCTTCTCGCCGCCTCCATTCCTGCCAAGGTGTTCTCAATGATGATATCCCGCTGGAATTCTGCGAACGCGGAAAACAGATGATAGACCAGCTTACCGCCTGGAGTGCTGGTATTGATTGCCTCAGCAATAGAGCAGAAGTGAATTCCGTTTCGTTGAAAGCGGACCAAAAGGTCCGACAGGTGCAACACAGACCTCCCCAAGCGATCAAGCTTCAACACAACAACCGTGTCGCCAGCTTTAAGTATCTTCAGCATGTCGTTCAGGCCGGGGCGCGCGGACTTGGCACCTGACACGCCATGGTCTGTGTAAATCTTGTCGCAGGGGAGTGAGGTTAGGGCGTCCAGCTGTATCCGGAGTTTCTGATCAAACGTGGAAACGCGGGCATAACCGATCTTGCGACCGGTGCATTCTAAGTGTGGCCAATTGGTGTTCATATCGGCCTCCTGTCATGGACAAAAGGGAACCCTTTTGTGTGGTTGGCAGGAAGGGGTGTTTTGGGTGGTGGGTGAAAATCAAAACCGCATATCTGCGGTCTTTCTTGCTGCATTAATTCCATAATTCTAATTCAATATAAGTATAACAAAATCCTTCCCTTATGTTTGCTGTAAATCGCGCATTTCTTGCAAGCTTTATCGTAGTTTTCTGCGCATTCTGCATGCCCGGGTATGCAGAAGAGCGATTTACGTCAAAGGACTTTCTGGAATGGAAAGAAGAAGAACGATCTTCCTACATTCAGATATCCCTCATCACAGCAAACACGATTGCCAGCCGGAATGACCCAACCCAGTCAACCTGCATTGGCGACTGGTATGATCGTAACAAAGATGGCGCCAATGACTACATCTATGACGTCATGAAAAAGAATACCGACCATCACCCGGTCGCCATCATTCTGGCTATTGCGGAAAAGGAATGCGGATCGTTCCAGTATGGGCAAAACTAGAAGGTCAGATCGGTGGGATTTGCGGCGGGCGCGACTGATGAGCCAGTCTCTGACCGAGGGCCCGATGGTTGACTATCGAAGCTGCGATCTATGGCCGAAACCTCACTATCAAGCGCATCAATGGCTTCAGAGATCTTGTCTTGTTCGTCGTTTAACGACTGCAATTCACTTGCCGTCGGCGGGCTATCCTCGTCCTCGAGAGCATCCATAATCTCCCCAAGGCGAAAACTGTGTTTGTCGCCTTCTGTCTTGAGCTCCTCGAGCCTTGTGCGCCCTTCGGCCAGTTCAAGATATGTCTCGTAGGTCGGACGACCGTCCCAATTGAAGCCTTGCACAATTGCCCGGTCGACCAACTTGCCGTCAGTTGTAAGAACTGCGCCGTCGTCACGCATAAATGCCTTGCGGCCATCGGGCAGCGTTACCGCCTGATCGAGCGTTGCTTCGATCTGGCTTCCCAATTTGGCAGCGGCGCGCTCAATGCGATCCTGCAAGTCTGTCAATCGCGCTTGAGCCACGCGGTTGTTCTCAGCCACTTGCTGGTGAAGCTGGGCATAGGCCAGATCGTTGAGAAGCAGGAATTCCAGCGTTGAGAGCTTGCCATTTGTGTTCTTCTTGCCTGTTCTGGCAGAATGAATCTCGTCGAAGGCCTCAGCGCTTAGGAAACGATGTTGACGTCCAACTTCATTACCCTGAAGCTCGTTGTTGTAGTCTTCAAGATCCTGGGTCTTGGTCCTCTCTCTTTGCGCCTGCGCGATATGATTGAATTCCTTCGTATGCATGCCTTATTCTGAAATCTCAATAAAATATAATTACCTAGTCAATGCTTCCATTCTACCATATTGGCAGGAACGATTGCAAAAAGAGAGCATTGAGCCGAGAGTCATGGCTCAAGTTCCAGGTCATCGTCACCTCGGTAGAGCCCCCGAGCGCGCCGCAGTTTCTGCGGGGTGGATTGGCTCGGCGTATTGAAATCCTTACTCAGGCTCTGCTGCCGTTTTTGGCTAGGGTCCATTCTCGCAGCAATCTCGCGCTGAAGTTCAGCGCGTTCCAACTGATGGTGCTGCTTTAGTTTGCGGGCCGACCTTTGTAACCCCTGTCGTTCTTCAAGGTGTTTGGTGATCTGACCGTTTCTTTCTGCTTCATCCCGTTTGTGCGCTTCCCAGGCCTCATATTCGTTCTGTCGCCGGATCTTGCCGTATTTGCCAGTTAGGCGGCTCCAGACACCGCCAAGGCCATTTGGTAATCGTTCAACCCGCCGCTCATTCTCCTCATCCCAGCGGATTTGCTGCGCTTCCTGCAGGTCCTGTCGTTCTTTCTGTTGGCGCTTTTTGACTTGGTGGAGCTTGTCTTTGATCGGCTTACTTTGCCGATCTTGTTTAGCCTCCAGAACCTCGGACAGGTTTTGCAGTTTTTCTGTCCAACGGGCATTCACCAGTGCCTTGGACTCATCGACGCTTGGCAGTGTCGAGGGATTGCCTAACTTGCCAGTGAGTTCCTTGGTTTTTGCGCCCGTATATCTGGAGAGGGAAAAGACTTCGCCTTGGATGTCGACGGCGACAAAGCCCCGCCGGTCTCCTTTGGCCAGATGGTAACCGTAGCTCTGCAATGCACCTTCGAAGGCTTCCTTAGAGTCAGATCCCTGCCAGCATTCCCGCAGAACGGCCTTGATCAACCTGGGGTCTTGTTTGGTCCGTTGGGCCTGTTGCCATTCAGCCAAGTTGAAGTTCAACGGGTTCTTTGCAGATCGGTCGAGGATGCCAGATGGAATATCCCAGTCATGCTCCAGATAAAGGTCTCTGGAGATGTCCATCAGCCGGTTCTTGAAAAACGGCATGGGGACGGCCTTCATCTCCTGGCTATCAATCCGGCTCCAGACCGCATGACAATGCCGCCTTCCGTCCTTCTCATGAAACACAATTGCTCTTGGACAATCCTTGAGTGCGAGTTCAGCTTCTATGCGTTCAACCGCATCTTCGAATTCTTGGATGGAAACGGACACATCGGACGGTGGGTTCAGGCTGAGCGAGAACAGGTGCTTTGAGCAGCGCGTACCCTTGGCTACACATTCAGCCTCGATGAGTGCATCGGTCAGATCATCACTTGAGAAACCGCGCAGATCGTAAACTTCAGCGTGCTCGTTGTCGCTGACGTTCAGAAGGTGGGATGCGAGTTCCCGGGCGCTTCCTCTAACCGAGCCCTTGAGGATCATTCAGCACCTCCTGGACGCACACCAAGGGCCTTCAACAGTTCTTCGCGGATTTCTTCGACGGCCTCGCAGGCTTCCAAAAGTGATTGTTCAGTGTCTGGCGTAACGGGCAGGGAGCCGGTGTTCACGGCCCGTGCAAGCTGATTGAGATTGCTGGACAGTCGGGACTGCCCCAACGCACCCAGTACTCGGCCAAGGGCAACATGGTCTTTGACGGGATGTTTGCCGCGCGTTTTACGAGGCGTCGCATTCTCGCCGAAGACCTGTTTGCGGATATACGCCCCGAGCGGCATTCCGGCGGCCTCATGTTCGAGTTTGGCTCTCTCTTCAAATGTTAGACGTAGTGAAAATGGTACATTGATCAGCGTTTTTGCCATAGCGGGTCCTTTCCGGACCCGGTCTGGCGGCGAAAACAACTCTCCCAACACATTCAATGCGCTAAGAGACGTAACGCCATCCCGAGATATCTGTTGCTAGTAGGAGTAAGCTAAGAGGGTTGCGTGCCCCCGCAACCAACTTATCCTGCCGATTATTTTGACCACGTAGGTCAAGATGGTTGCGCACTCCCGCAACCAGATAAAACAGCCGCCCGCAAAGGGCGGCTTTTTTTTTGGGTAACGGATACAGATTTTAACCTGGC
>NZ_JBBMQN010000014.1:0-34115 GCF_038900065.1 Roseibium sp. AS2 | reverse complement strand
ACACGCAAGCATGCTTGCGTGTCGAGGCGCGGCAATTCGAAGAGCTTTTCTGACGGGGCTCAACTCGGTCGATTGCTGCGGGTGCGAACAGTGTTTCCTAAATCAAACCCGCATATAGGCGTCTGCTGCTGCGGTTTCTATGGTGCAATGCAAAAATATCTGCCCACCGCCACGACTGGCCGGTAATCGGGAGCAGAATTTCCGGCCAGACGCGCGTCTACGGAAAGCCCGCTTCAGCCGATTTCCCGGGCGTATGGCCGGGTCGGGCACTTGCCTCAAACACCACAGTGCATTTTTCCGGGAGCGCGTCGAAACAAGAAGTCATTTTGGCGTGAAAGGTTGTTCCAGAACAAAGAGAGCCCTGTTTTGTGCCGCTAAGCTCGCAACAATTGAGGCGGGCAAAGTAAAAAATGACAACCAGGACAGACATCGGCGTCTTTTGGGCAGGCTCAGTGCTCGTCCTGATCGCGAGCCTTCTGTTTGGCGTCGCCTCCGCGCAGGCGGAACCGCTCCTCACGAAGTTTCTGGATCGCGTCAGTGTCGGGGACATCGTTCCCGGTGCCACCGAGTATGGCGGGCTGCGCACGGATCTTCCCGTGGTCGAAGCCATGAAGGACGGCAAGCGCGTCGGTTACGTGTTTCTGACTTCCGACTTCGTGACGACCACCGGCTATTCCGGAAAGCCGATCCACACGCTGATGGGGGTCGACGAGGCTGCGAAGGTGACCGGGGTACGGCTGGTCAAGCATTCCGAACCGATTGTTCTGGTCGGCATTCCCGAAACAAAGATCACCGCCGTGACGGAAAAATATGCCGGTCTTGATCTCATCGCGGAAGCGGCCGCAGGCGGCTCGGCGCATGATCTCGATATCGTCTCCGGCGCCACCGTGACCATCATCGTCATCGACGATTCAATCGTCAGGGCAGGGTTGAAGGTCGCACGATCGCTCGGGCTGGGCGGTCTGGAGCCTGAACTGGAAGGGGCCGGCCCGACCAGGGCGCTCCTGATGCCCGGCGGCGGGGACGTCGCGGTCTCCGACTGGCAGACGCTTGCGGGCGACGGGTCCATCCGCAGCCTGCGGCTGGATGTCGGGCAAGTGAACGCAGCGTTCGAGGAAACCGGCGACCCCCGCGCCATCAAACGTCCTGAAAAAGGCGCGCCGGAAGACACGTTCATCGACATGCAGATGGCGCTGGTCAGCGCGCCCGAGATCGGCCGTTCCCTGCTCGGAGACGACGAATATGCCAACCTGCGCGCCTGGCTGGACGACGGCGACCAGGCTATTCTGGTGGCCGGGCGCGGCAAATATTCCTTCAAGGGATCCGGATATGTGCGCGGCGGCATCTTCGACCGCATTCAGCTGATCCAGGGCGACAGCTCGGTTCGTTTCAACGACAAGCAGCACCGGCGCATCGGCAAGCTCGCAGCGGAGGATGCGCCGTCTTTCACCGAACTCGACATCTTCAAGGTGCGTGCCGACAGCGGATTCGACCCGGCCGAACCGTTCCGGCTGCAGTTGCTGGTGCAGCGCGCCGTTGGCGCCATCGACAAGACCTTCATCACCTTCGATCTCGGATACAGGATCCCGGATCGCCACACCGAGAAACTCGCGGTTGAAACCGCCAGCGCCGCGAATCCGGAGATCCGGAGCGACGTCGCCGTCTCCGATACCAGCGAATTGAGCCATCTGTGGAAGCGGATCTGGCTCCAGAAGCGTCTCGAGGTCCTCTTTCTGGTGGCGGGACTGACCGTCCTGACCGGCGTGTTCTTTTTCCAGATGCAGGTCACCCGGCACGCACGCCTGACATACTGGTTCCGGATCGGCTTCCTGACATTCACCCTGGTCGGCCTCGGCTGGTTTGCCAATGCACAATTGTCGGTGGTCAATGTGCTGGCGTTTTTCTCGGCGGTCACCACCGGTTTTTCGTGGTCGGCTTTCCTGATGGATCCGCTGGTGTTCATTCTCTGGTTCTCTGTGGCCGCTTCGCTGCTGTTCTGGGGACGCGGCGTGTTTTGCGGCTGGCTCTGCCCGTTCGGAGCGCTTCAGGAACTGACCAACAAGATCGCCCGGTTTTTCAAGGTGCCGCAATACACCGTTCCCTGGGGGCTGCACGAGCGCCTGTGGCCGGTCAAATACATGATCTTCCTCGGTCTGTTCGGCCTGTCGCTCTATTCGCTCGAAATGGCGGAGCGCTACGCGGAAATCGAGCCGTTCAAGACAGCGATCATCCTGAAGTTCCAGCGTGGCTGGCCGTATGTCCTGTTCGCCGTCGTATTGCTCGGTGCGGGTCTGTTCATCGAACGGTTCTACTGCCGCTACCTGTGTCCGCTCGGCGCGGCGCTGGCGATACCCGCCCGGCTCAGAATGTTCGACTGGCTCAAGCGCTACAGGGAATGCGGCGACCCCTGCCAGCGCTGCGCCAGGGAATGCATGGTCCAGGCCATCCATCCCGAGGGAAACATCAATCCCAACGAATGCCACCAGTGTCTGCACTGCCAGGTCCTCTACCAGAGCGCCACAAAATGCCCCGTGTGCATCAAGAGAGAGGCCAGACGGGCGAAGTTCCGCAAGCAAAACCACCTTGATCCGATTGATCCCGCGTCAGCGGGCAAGGGGCCCCCGCCTGCGGGAACCCCGACGGCATCTCAAGCAGCAAACTGAGGAAACAGAAAATGTCAGCCGAAGAAACAAAACGCAGAGGCCTGTCACGGAGATCGCTGATGGCCGCGACAGCAGGTGGGGCGGTTCTGGCCGGCTCGGGGGTCGGATCGGGCCTTCTGAACGGGACGCTTGTAACCAGGGCCAATGCCGCCACTCCCGCCCTGAACCTTGAGCCGGGCGAACTCGATCCCTACTACGGGTTCTGGTCGTCCGGTCAGACCGGCGAACTGCGCATTCTGGGGTTCCCGTCCATGCGCGAGCTGATGCGCGTGCCGGTGTTCAACCGCTGTTCGGCGACCGGCTGGGGCCAGACCAACGAGAGCCTGAAGGTGCTCACCGAAGGGCTCACCGAGGAAACCAGGACCTTCCTGGCTGCCAAGGGCATGAAGACCTATGACAATGGCGATCTGCATCACCCGCATATGTCGTTCACCGACGGCACCTATGACGGACGTTTTATCTTCGCCAACGACAAGGCCAACACCCGGGTTGCCCGTATCCGTTGCGACGTCATGAAATGTGACAAGATCATCGAGATCCCGAACGCCCATGACATCCATGGCATGCGGCCGCAGAAATACCCGCGCACCGGCTATATTTTCGCCAATGGCGAACATGAGGCACCGCTGGTCAATGACGGCAAGGTCCTGGATGATCCGTCACAGTACGTGAACA
The DNA here is from genome assembly GCF_038900065.1 of Roseibium sp. AS2. Classification (NCBI taxonomy): domain Bacteria; kingdom Pseudomonadati; phylum Pseudomonadota; class Alphaproteobacteria; order Hyphomicrobiales; family Stappiaceae; genus Roseibium; species Roseibium sp. AS2. The sequence goes on along the minus strand of NZ_JBBMQN010000014.1, from coordinate 30,777 downwards.
TCTTCACCGCCATCGACGGCGACGAGATGAAAGTGGCCTGGCAGGTCATGGTGTCTGGCAACCTCGACAACACCGACTGCGACTATCAGGGCAAATACGCCTTTTCGACGAGCTACAACTCGGAAATGGGCATGAACCTTGCCGAAATGACCGAGAGCGAACTCGACCACGTGGTGGTGTTCAACCTGAAGGCCATCGAGAAAGGCGTTGCCGAAGGCGACGTGCAGATGCTCAACGGCGTGGCGGTCATCGACGGCCGCAAGGGTCAGAACAAGAATTACACGCGCTACATTCCGATCCCGAACAGCCCCCACGGCGTCAATGCCGCGCCCGACAAGAAGCACATCATGATCGCCGGCAAGCTGTCGCCGACCGTGTCCGTGATCGATGTGACCAAACTCGACGCGCTCTTTGACGAGGACGCCGATCCGCGGTCCTGCATCGTCGCCGAACCCCAGCTCGGACTTGGCCCGCTTCACACCGCGTTCGACGGCAAGGGATTCGCGTTCACGACGCTGTTCCTCGACAGCCAGATCGTCAAGTGGGACATCGACAAGGCCGTGCGCGCCTACGCCGGCGAGGATGTCGATCCGATCGTCTCGAAGGTCGATGTGCATTACCAGCCCGGTCACAATTCCACCTCGATGGGCGAAACCGCCGAAGCCGATGGCGAATGGCTGATTTCGATGAACAAGTTTTCCAAGGACCGGTTCCTGAATGTCGGCCCGCTCAAGCCGGAAAACGAACAGATCATCGACATCTCCTCGGACGACATGAAGGTTGTCCATGACGGTCCGACCTTCGCCGAACCGCATGATGCCATCATCGTGCGTTCCGACATCGTCAACCCGGTGAATGTCTGGTCACGCGAGGACCCCATGTTCACCGATGCCTATGCCCAGGCGAAAGCCGATGGCGTCGACCTCGACTACGACGATGTCGTCATCGTCGACGGAGACAAGGTCCGTGTCTACATGACATCGGTCGCGCCGCAGTTCGGCCTTGAGAAATTCACGGTCAAGCAGGGTCAGGAAGTCACGGTCTATGTGACCAACCTCGACGATGTGGATGACGTGACCCACGGCTTCTGCATTTCCAACTACGGGGTTGCGATGGAAGTCGCGCCGCAGGCGACCGCCTCGGTCACCTTCACGGCGGACCGTCCGGGCGTTCACTGGTTCTATTGCCAGTGGTTCTGTCATGCGCTGCACATGGAAATGCGCGGACGCATGTTCGTCGAACCGCGCAACGTCTGAGGCAGCCAGGCCATGAACCCGATCGTCCGCGCAGTCACAGTGCTCCTCGGTCCCGTCCTCCTCGCGGGGGCGGCGCTTGCCGCCGATATCCGCGTCGAGCCGGGCCCCGGTGCGCTGGTGCGGGCGGTCGGCCTGGCCCGGCCCGGCGACCGTCTGTTGCTGGGCGAGGGAACCTACCGGGGCGGGCTGGTCCTGACGAGGCCGGTCAAGATCGCCGGCGGCGGCAAGGTCCATGTGGCCGGTACGGGCACAGGCTCGGTGATCACCATCGACGCACCGGATGTCGTCATCGAGGGCCTGAAACTGACGGGCTCGGGCACCTCGCACGAAACCATCGACAGCGCCGTGCGGATGACCAGGAAAGCCGACCGCGCCATCGTCCGCGACAACCGGATCGAAGACAATCTTTATGGCGTCGACATTCATGGTGCACGCGATGCCCTTGTCGAAGGCAACACCATAATCGGAGGCAGCGACAGGCTGATGAACCGGCGCGGCAATGGCGTCTATGTCTGGAACGCGCCCGGCGCGACCGTGACCGGCAACACGATACGCCAGGGCCGGGACGGGATTTTCGTCAACACCAGCCGAAAGAACACCTTCACCAACAACCGGTTCGAGAACCTGCGCTTCGCCATTCATTACATGAACGCCGACGACAGCACCGTTTCCGGCAACGTCTCGATCGGCAATCATATCGGCTACGCCATCATGTTTTCGAAGCGCGTGACCATCCGCGACAACATCTCGCTGAACGACCGGGATCACGGTGTCATGCTCAATTATGCCAACAACGCCCGTATCGAAGGCAACGCGGTGCTCGGCGGCGGGGAAAAGTGCCTGTTCGTCTACAATGCCAACAAGAACCTCATCACGGGCAACCGGATAGAAGGCTGTGAAATCGGGATCCATTTCACCGGCGGATCGGCGCGCAACGAGATTTCCGGAAATGCCTTCATCGGCAATCGGACCCAGATCAAGTTCGTCAGCACCCGGGATCATGTCTGGTCCGGCAACTACTGGAGCGATCACGCCGCCTATGACGTCAACGGAGACGGCATCGCCGACCAGGCTTTCCGTCCCAACGACACGATGGACCAGGTAATCTGGACCCAGCCCTCGGCGAAATTGCTCCTGGGAAGCCCGGCCGTGCAACTGGTCCGCTGGGCGCAAAGCGCGTTTCCGGCCCTTTTGCCCGGCGGTATCGTTGACGACCGGCCCCTGATGAAACCGCACGAATTGCCCGAAACCGCGCGCAACTGGAAGGCGTCCCTGCAATGAGCGAGATCGTGAAAGCCCGGGGCGTCAGCATGACATTCAAGGCGGTCGACGCCCTGACGAATGTCTCGATCGACGTTGCTCCCGGCGAACAGGTCGCTCTGCTTGGTCACAACGGCGCGGGCAAGACCACCCTGTTTCGCCTGATCCTCGGGTTCATCAGGCCGACAGCGGGTTCGATCTCGATCGCAGGCTTCGAGCCGGGGAGCAATCCGGCGCGGCGGACGGTTTCCTACCTGCCCGAGCAGGTCGCGTTCCCGAAAATGCTGACCGGACGCGAGGTCGTGCGCTTCTATGCCAGGCTCAAGGGGGCCGCCCTGAAGGACGTGCAGACGGTGCTCGACAAGGTCGACCTCGCCGACGCGGCGGACCGCCGGGTGGACACCTATTCGAAGGGCATGCGCCAGCGGCTCGGGATCGCGCAGGCGCTGGTCGGCAAACCGGAACTCTTGTTGCTTGACGAGCCGACATCCGGTCTCGACCCGCTGTCGCGCCAGCATTTTTATGAACTGATCGCCGACGTCGCCCGGCAGGGCGGCTCCGTGCTGCTGTCCTCGCACGGGCTCAGTGAACTGGAAGCCAGGACGGACAGGGTCGCGATTCTCCGGAAAGGCGAACTGGTCGCCAACGGCCCGCTGGCCGAACTCCAGCGTGAGGCCGACCTGCCGACCAGGATCCGCGTGCGGGCCGCGCCCGACGCGGTCGAGAGGGTCCATGCGGAAATCGGCGGCGGACGTATCAACTGCGCCTCGGTGGAACTCTTCTGCGCCCGTGACGACAAGATGCGCATCCTGTCCAGGATCAGCGGGCTTGGCGCGCAGGTCGAGGATGTCGAAGTCGCCGCGCCGACCCTGGACGAGGTCTACCGGCATTTCTCGAAGACCGGACCCTGCCAGGACCGGAGGAGGGAAGCATGATGCATGGCATTCTGACCATTGCCGCGACAGAAACACGTATCGGTCTGCGCAACCGCTGGATCATCCTGTCGTCTCTCATTCTTCTGGCCTTCGCGCTTATCCTGGTGCTTCTCGGCAGCGCTCCTGGCGGCGAGGTCAGGACCGATGGTGTCACCGTCGTGGTCGCGAGCCTGTCGACGCTTTCGGTCTATCTGGTGCCTCTGATCGCGTTGTTGTTGTCATTTGACGCCATTGCCGGCGAGATCGACCGCGGCACCTTGCAGCTTGTGCTGGCCAGCCCGGTCTCGCGCGGTGCCGTGCTTGTCGGCAAGTTTCTCGGTCATGTGAGCGTTCTGGGCATCGCCGTGAGCTTCGGCTACGGCATTGCCGGGTTGATCGCTTTTTTTGCCAATGGCGGCAGTGATGCAAGCGCCCTGACCGGTGTCGGCCGGCTGATCGCGAGCTCGGTGGTGCTGGGCGCGACGTTCATCGCCATCGGTTACATCGCCAGCGCCAGCGTGCGCCAGACCGGAACCGCGGCGGCGCTGGCGATCGCGATCTGGCTGTTTGCCGTGGTGCTCTATGATCTTGCGCTGCTCGGCGGCTTGCTGGCCAGTCAGGACGGCTTTTTCGCGCGCGACGTCTTCCCCTGGTTGCTGGTGCTGAACCCCGCCGATGCGTTCCGCCTCTATACCATGAGCGCGATCGACGCCGCGGCCATGGGCGGCAATCTGGGCAAGGGAGCGGGATCGGCACTGCCGCTCAACGGGCTTTCGGCCATGCTCAGCCCGGTCATCTGGACCGCGGTGGCGCTGGCGCTATCAACCTTCATACTCAAAAAGGTGCGGCCATGAAGAGGCGCATGAGGCTTGCGGCGATTGTCGCCGCGGCGATGGTCGTTTCCGCGTGCAACGAGCAGCAGGCCGGAACAGATGTGCCGCTGCCGGTCGCCCTGACCGAGGAAGCGGCCGGACACTACTGCAACATGACCATTCTGGAACATACGGGACCGAAGGCACAAATCTTCCTTGCCGGCTTTCCGCATCCCCTGTGGTTCAGCCAGGTGCGCGACGGCATTGCCTTCCTCCGCTCGCCGGAGGAGCACTTCGAAACCGTCGCCATCTATGTCAACGACATGGGCCGGGCGACCGACTGGGACTTTCCCGGTCAGGAGACCTGGATCGACGCGAAAACCGCCTGGTATGTCATCGGGTCCCGCAAGACGGGGGGAATGGGAACCCCCGAGGCCATCCCCTTCGGCAGCGAGCAGAGCGCATTCGCCTTCACGGCGGGCAATGGCGGCGAAGTGGTGCGGCTGGCGGAGATCTCTGACGCATATGTTCTGGGTCCCGTCGGGCTCGATAACGAAGCAACCAGCCTGGCTGCAGGAGCGGTCCAATGAAGCTCGATCGCCGCCGTTTCATCGGCATCACGGCCGGATGTCTTCTGGGCGCCCACCCTGTCCTTGCCTCCGGTGCCACGGGAGCGCGCTGGCGAGGGGGCGCGCTGGGCGCGCATGCCGACCTGCATTTGGTTGGTTTGCCGGCAATCGAGGCCGAAGGCCTTCTGCGCGCGGCTCGCGGCGAAATCGAGCGGCTTGAACGGCAGTTCAGTCTCTATCGCGCCGACAGCGCGCTGGTCCGGCTCAATGCGACCGGCATTCTGGAACAACCGGGACCGGACATGCTGGAACTGTGTTCGCTCGTGTCCACCGTCTTCCAGGCCAGTTCCGGGAGGTTCGATCCGAGCGTGCAACCGCTCTGGACGGCGTATGCCCGCGCCGGAGGAGCGCCGGATCGAAAGGCCCTGGCCGCCGCGCGCGCTGCAATCGGCTGGGACAGGGTCGATGTCACGGTGGACCGGATCCGGCTGGCGCCCGGAGCCGCCCTCACCTTCAACGGTATCGCGCAGGGTTTCATCACGGATCGTGTCGTCAGGTTGCTCAAGGCGCAGGGACTTGAGACCGGGCTGGTTTGCCTCGGAGAAATCGCCGCGGTCGGCGCCTCGCCCTCCGGCGGCGGATGGGCGGTCGGTCTGGCCGATCGCGAGGATCAGCCGGCCGATGCACGCATCCACTTGCAGGACAGGGCGGTGGCGACCTCAAGTTCTGACGGCACATTGTTCGGGGCCGGGCCCGCCGGACACATTCTCGACCCGGAGACCGGCACCGCCGCACCGGCGGACTGGCGACGGGTCAGCGTCATTCATCGTTCCGCCGCGTTGGCCGACGGACTGTCCACCGCGGCAGTTCTGGAAAACCCGACAGGATTGCGCGAGATGTCGAACCGGGTTCCCGGTGCGGAGATCCACGCGATCGCGCGCGACGGACATGACCTGATCCTCTGACCGGTGACCGCGGGCACGGCCTGGCGTGCAATCGGTTGCGCCGAATTGACCGGGATGCGCTATCGTGTAGGTTCGGGATCGGTCATTGGCACGCCTGCACCATCGGCACGCAGGATGCGGGGAGCAATCCAGCCAAGGTCGGTGCGCCGGGGCAGCTCCGTCAGGGCCGCCTCACGCGGGCGGGCCAATCTTGTCCGGATGCGCGTTTCGAAAGGCGTCGAGTTCCCCGCAGGCCCCGGCGGCACGCCGGATGCCCGGGAAGCCGGACACATCCACGCCCCAGCGGTCGGCGTTGTAGAGCTGCGGGATCAGGCAGCAATCGGCCATGGTGGGTGTTGTGCCGTGACAGAACGGGCCCTCGGAGCCATCGAGCAGGGTCTCGAAGGCGGTCAGTCCCTTGCCGATGAAATGACGCATCCAGGCGGCCTTGGTCTCGTCGCCGCCGCCGGCGAGGTCGGCGACATGTCTGACCACGCCGAGATTGCAGACCGGGTGGATCTCCATGGCGATCGCATGGGCCAGTTGCCGCACCCGGTATTGTCCGTCGACGGTCTCCGGCAGCAGGCGCGAGCCGGGCTGTGTCGCATGGAGATATTCGATGATGGCGAGCGACTGGGTCAGGGTCTGGCCGTCGACAATCAGCGCAGGCAGCAGGCCTTGGGGATTGAGCGCAAGATAGTCCGCGTCAAGATGAGCGCCGGTCAAGAGGTTGACGGGCCGGATCTCCGCTTCGAGACCGAGCAGGTTGAGCGCGATGCGCACCCGGTAGCTCGCCGACGACCGCCAGTAATCGTAAAGAACAATGTCTCGTGCCATGAATCCCTCCCGGACATGTGCCTGTCCACCGATAAACGAAATCGGCCGACAATTGGCAAGACGGATGTCCCGGACAGGAGACGGTCCGGCCGCGCAGGCGAGGACCGGCGCGACTCTAGCGCAGGGCGAGGCCGAACGGCAATTGTTCCTGCGCGTTGCGGTACCACCGGATGATCTGCCTGCGCTCGTCCTCTTCCATGAAGGAGACATTGGCCGGGGGCATGGCGTTGGTGACGCCGGCCTGCAGATAGATCTCCTTGGCGGCGCGGGCGATGTCGGCCCGGGTCTCCAGAAGAACGCCCTTCGGCGCCCAGTGGATGCCTTCGTGGAAGGGCTCGCGCGCGTGGCACATGCCGCAGCGGCCCGGCACGATCGCAAGAACATCGTCAAAGCCGTCGGCATCGGCGAAGACCTGTTGAACCGGCGTCAGTGCGCGGGCGTCGGAGGCCTCCCAGCTGTCCTGCTGCAGTGGCGCCAGGGAGAGCTGGATGACGGCAACGAACAGGATGGCGGTGACGAGCCAGGTCCAGGTCGGTGCGGGTGCGCCGGTGTGTTTGGTATTGAAATAATGCCGGATGGAGACGCCCATCAGGAACACCAGCGCGGCGATCAGCCAGTTGTATTCGGAAGCGAAGGCGAGCGGATAGTGATTGCTCAGCATCAGGAACACGACTGGCAGCGTCAGGTAGTTGTTGTGGGTCGAGCGCAGCTTGGCGATCTTGCCGTATCTGGGGTCCGGCGTACGTCCGGCCTTCAGGTCGGCCACCACGATCTGCTGGTTCGGAATGATGATGAAGAACACGTTGGCGGTCATGATCGTCGCGGTGAAGGCGCCCAGGTGCAGCATGGTCGCCCGGCCGCTGAAGATCTCGTTGTAGCCGTAGCCCATGGCCACCAGCAGGGCGAACAGCAGCAGCATCAGAAGGGTCGGGCTTTCGCCGAGGCGCGACTTGCACAGCCGGTCATAGACCAGCCAGCCGATGGTGAGCGATCCGGCGGATATCAGGATCCCCTGCCACAGGGAGAGATCGGCCTTGGCCGGATCGAGCAGGTAGAGTTCGCCGCCGACCCAGTAGACGATCATCAGCAGCGCCGCACCGGACAGCCAGGTCGAATAGCTTTCCCATTTGAACCAGATCAGGTGCTCGGGCATGTTTTCCGGCGCCACCAGGAACTTGCGGATGTGATAGAAACCGCCGCCGTGGACCTGCCATTCCTCGCCGTGGGCCCCCTTGGGAAGATCCGGCGCCTTGCGCAGGCCCAGATCCAGCGCGACGAAATAGAACGACGACCCGATCCAGGCCATCGCCGTGATCACGTGCAGCCAGCGCACGGCCAGGGCAATCCAGTCCCAAATGATGGCGATGTCCAGCATGTCACCCTCTCTTGTCAGTCCGCCGTTGAAGCTAGCCCATGCAATAATTTTCTGGTATCTCGGCATAATCCCGAGCAGTTTCAAAAAAACCGGAACAATCTCCCGCCGCGACCGAAAGTCCAGATGGCCTATCTTGAAAACATACGGACCTTCCTGCGTGTCTACGAACTGGGAAACATGTCCGCGGCGGCGCGTGACCTGCGGATCTCCTCCGCTGTTGCGTCGTCCCGGATTTCCCAGTTGGAAGAGCATCTGAACGTGCGCCTGTTCCAGCGCACCACCCGTGCTCTCAGTCCGACAGAGCATGGCAATTTGTTCTACCGCGGCGCAACAAAAATAATCGAGGCGGTCGAGGAGGCGGAAGCCGAGATCAGCACGGTGACGCGGTCGCCGCGCGGCACGCTGTTTGTCGCCGCGCCCATCGGCATGGGCCAGCGCCTGATCGCCCCGGCGATTCCGGCCTTCAAGCAGGCCAATCCCCTGATCGATATTCGCCTGCGCCTGTCGGACAGGAAGGTCGATCTGACCGGCGAGGGCCTGGACGCGGCTTTTTTCCTCGGGCTGCCGGAAGATTCCAACCTCAAGATCCGCAAGATCGCGGATTGCAGCCGGACCTTGTGCGCAGCGCCGGACTATCTCGCCCGCAAGGGCAAGCCGGACACCATTGATGAGCTGGCCTCAGGCGGCCACGATTGCCTGAACATGCGCTATCCCGGCGCACCGGAGTTCCAGTGGCCGCTGCAGACCGACGCTGGCGTGAAGCGGGTGGCGGTCACCGGACCGTTCGAATCCGATCATGGCGATGTCCTGACCGGTTGGGCCCTGGAAGGGCATGGCATTATCCTGAAACCTGTCTTCGAGGTGGCCGAATATCTTGCCGACGGAAGGCTGGTGCGGGTCCTGGAAACCGCGCCGCCGGTCCCGGTGCAGATGGCATGTCTTTATCCGCACCGCCGGCATCAGGATCCGAAGGTCCGTCTGTTTCTGGATTTCATGGTCGCCCATATACACAAGTCGCTGGCCGGAGCGACGTGAGCCGATTTGGGCAACAGGCTATCGGACTTGAACCCGGGTCGCTTCAGGCGGCACTGCGGTGGCCGTCGGAGAAGATGGCCTGGTCCCGTCCCCGCTGCTTGGCCTGGTAGAGTGCCTGGTCCGCTTCGTGCAGGGCATCCTCGAAGGTCGTCGCGGCAAGCCGAAACTCATGGGCGCCTGCGCTGGCGGTAACGGAAATGGTCGATCCCTTGACCTCGATGGACAGCTCCCGGATGGAAGTCAGCAGCCTGTCCAGCGCCGTTCTGGCCTGGGCGGCCGTGGTGTTCGTCATGTAGACGCCGAACTCCTCGCCGCCAAGCCGCGACACGATATCGCTTTTCCGGCACATTTGCTTGAGAAGACCTGCGAATTGCTCCAGCGCGGCATCGCCGGCCGCATGCCCCATTGTGTCGTTGACCGATTTGAAGTGATCGATGTCGAGAATGACAAGGGTGCCGATCTGATGGGTTTCCGCCGAAGTGCGCATGTCCTTCATCTGGCTGGTGAAGGCGCGTCTGTTCAGAAGTCCCGTCAGGAAATCGTTGTTGGCGGCTTTTTCGAGTTCCTGCTCGGTGTGGAACAAGCGCTTTTCCCGCTCAAGAAGCGTGCCGAAAATCAATGTGCTCACGAAATAATAGGGCAACAGGAAAGGCAGCACCGCGACGAACAGATGCAGGGCGACGTCCACCGGCAAGGCCAGGACTGCCGCAAAACTGAGAGGAAGAGCCAGACCCAGGATCGCCAGGTTTCGAAACTTGCCGCGCTTTTCTGCCGGAACCCGGTAGTGCCAGGCCAGGCCGATTGCCGCGGACAGCAGCACACCCAGGGCTCCGGTCGGTGCGCCAATCCCGCCCAGCCACAGTCTGTAACCGCCGGCGATGGCACCGGTTATCACAGCGGGCAGGGGGCCGCCGAATGCGGCGGAGACGGCAACGAAAACCGTTCTGCCGTCGATCTGCACACCTTCGGCAATCGTTGTCGGTGAACTCATGGCGACCATGCTGCCGAAACCCATGATCAGCCCGGTCAGAATCTTCTGGGCGACAGGGGGCAGGGCACTGCGTTTCACGGATCCGTAGAAGAACGAAAGCAGCGTCAAAAGCCCCAGGGCGTTGATCAGACTGACAATTGGTCCACCCATTGATTTGCAGGCTCCAGATTTTTCGCAATGCCACATACAAGTAACGAACAATACTTATCTGACGCTTGCATAGATAACAAATTGCATTTATGCGAAAATACGAAAATTTTTATTAAAGCTATAGATAAGTCAGGCTTTTTCCACCACGTCAGGGTGTGCTGTGGATTGTTGCCACAGATGTATTTTCAAGGTGAAATGCGGTGACTGACCTTCAGGACGCCACAGCAGGATTGCAGGAAAATTTTTGAAAGAGTGTCAGGCACAACCACAAGTCATGAATGCCGGCAGAGACCCTTTCAAGGTAACGCCGGACTGGCCTTGACAGGGTGCCGCCGCAGGCCAGGCAAGTGGTTTCACCCCAATTACATTGAGCGTATCCTCCTGAGGGCACGGGTCGCAAGCGAACAAACATCGCTGCCCTGCCGCCGCAGACCGGATGCCCGAGAGCAGAAAACAAGCCCATGAGCCTCGATCACGTCGTTGCCGCATTGCAGTCCTGGGCCACGATTGCCTTCAGCTACCTGACTGCACCCTGGTTTGCCTATCAGGTGATCATCATCGCCGTCCTCTACGCGCTGGCGAAAGCCGTGAGCCAGCGTGTCGAGCCGCGCCTTGAGGCGCGGGCACGGGAAATCAGGGGACATCCGGGACTGCTCAGGGTGGTGATCGCCCTGCTTCGGCGGGTCGAATGGATTTCGTGCTGCGCTTCTGGATCCACGACCCGCAACAGGGCCTCACCAACATCCGCGGCAAGGTGCTGCTGGCGCTTTGGGATACGTTCAAGGAAAACGGGATTGCCATTCCCTATCCGCATAGGGAAGTGATCTTGAAACGGGAGTTGGGTCCGGAAACCGCAGCCGCTGCCTTCACAAAGGCACGGCAAGGGAACCTGGAAGACTAGATCAGCGGGCGTCAAGCCGGAAACGGGTTGCCGCCCAAACGCCAATTGGTTTCTATGCTCGAGCGCAGGCGGCGCCTTGCACCTCAACTCCCCCGATACGTCGAATACCCGTAGGGCGAGACCAGCAGCGGCACGTGGTAGTGGGTGTCTTCGGCCATGCCGAAGCGCAGCGGCACCTGGTCGAGGAATTTCGGCTCCGGCAGGGCAATCCCGGCGGCGTCGAAATAGGCGCCGGCGTGGAACACCAGCTCATAGGTGCCGGTCCTGAATTCGCTTTCGGGCAGGATCGGTCCGTCGGTGCGGCCGTCGTCGTTGGTGACGAGGCTGCGCACAAAGGTGCGGGTGTCGCCTGAAATTGCATAAAGATCGATCTTTATGCCCTTTCCCGGGCAGCCGAGGGCGGTGTCGAGCACGTGGGTTGTCAGGTAACCGGCCATCCGGGGCTCCTTCAAGAAACATGGGTTGTGCGCATGATGCAGGCATGCCCTGATAAGGAGCACCTGCCGTTCTCCGAAAGCACTTTCTGAAAAGACAAGAAAGTCAGCGGCATTATACTGATTTATAAGAAGACGACATACACGCCGCTGACCGGGGCACGGTTCTTGCCAGGGTCAACGCGGTTTGTATCAGCAGGAGAGCCGCCTTGAAACGTTATTCCCGCAACATGCGTGGCCATGGCCAGACGCCGCCGGACCCGAAATGGCCGGGCGGGGCGAAGGTCGCGGTTCAGTTCGTGCTGAATTACGAGGAAGGCGGCGAGAACTGCGTTCTGCATGGGGATGCCGCCTCCGAGGCATTTCTGTCGGACATTCCAGGGGCCGCCCAGTGGCCGGGCCAGCGTCACTGGAACATGGAATCCATCTATGAATATGGCGCGCGCGCCGGCTTCTGGCGCCTGCATCGCCTGTTCACCCGGGCCGGCATCCCGCTGACGATCTACGGTGTTGCCACGGCTCTGGCGCGCAACCCGGAACAGGTCGAGGCGATGAAGGACGCCGGCTGGGAAATTGCCAGCCACGGCCTGAAATGGGTTGAACACAAGGACATGCCGGAGGAAGAGGAGCGCGCGGCCATCGCCGAGGCGGTCCGCCTGCACACCGAGGTTGTCGGCGCGCGTCCGCGCGGCTGGTACACCGGCCGCTGTTCGCAAAACACGGTCCGTCTCGCCGCCGAGGAAGGCGGTTTTGCCTATGTCTCGGACACCTATGACGACGATCTGCCCTATTGGCTGGACGTGGACGGCCGCGACCAGTTGATCATTCCCTATACGCTCGAAGCCAACGACATGCGCTTCGCCACCGCGCCGGGCTGGACCGATGGCGAGGATTTCTTCAACTACCTCCGCAATGCGTTCGATGTCCTCTATGAGGAAGGCGGCACGGACACGCCGAAGATGATGTCGATCGGCCTGCACTGCCGCCTTGTCGGCCGCCCGGGCAAGATCGCGGCGCTGAAGAAATTCATTGATCATATCCAGAATTTCGACGACGTCTGGTGCCCGCGCCGGATCGAGATCGCCGAACATTGGGAACAAACCCATCCGCCGCAAAAAGGCCTCCGGCCCAGCCGGATGGAGAAGGCGGAGTTCGTGTCGGCCTTCGGCGGTATCTTCGAACACTCCCCCTGGATCGCGGAGCGCGCCTTCGATCTGGAACTCGGCCCGGCGCACGATTGCGCCGCCGGGGTCCACAATGTGCTGTGCCGGGTCTTCCGCACGGCCGGCGCGGCGGAGCGTCTCGGTGTCCTGAACGCGCATCCGGATCTCGCCGGCAAGCTGGCGCAGGCCGGCCGGCTGACTTCGGAAAGCACCAACGAGCAGGCCAGTGCCGGTCTCGACATGCTGACCGATGAAGAACGTGAGACCTTCACGAAGCTCAACACCGCCTATGTCGAAAAGCACGGCTTTCCGTTCATCATCGCCGTGCGGGATCACACCAAGGCATCGATCATGGAGGCCTTCCGGCGCCGGATCGACAACGGCGGGGAAGCGGAACTCGAGGAAGCCTGCCGCCAGGTCGAGCGCATTGCGCGGTTCCGGCTCGGGGATCTGCTGCCTTGAGCCGTATCCTCCGCCCGATGCCGCTGACGGCAGAAGCCTTCACCGCCTATGGCGACGTGATCGAGATCGCGGGGGCGCCCGACAAGGTCATCAATCAGGGCATGTGCGGCCGCCATCACGACCTGGCGCATCTCGATTTCGGCACGGGCAAGGCGGGCATCAGCCTGTTCGACGCAAAGGCCCGCAGTCTTCCCCATACCGTCGACATGGTCGAACGCCACCCGGAAGGCAGTCAGGCGTTCGTGCCGCTGGACGGCGTGCCGATGCTGATCGTCGTCGCCGACGACCTTGCCGGCCACCCGGTCGATCTCAAGGCTTTCATCAGTGGACCCGGCCAGTCCATCAATCTTTTCCGCGGCACCTGGCATGGCGTCCTGGCGCCTCTCGGCAAGGCCGGGCGTTATGCCGTCGTGGACCGTATCGGGGCGGGAACCAATCTGGAGGAACATTGGTTTCCCGAACCCTGGATCGTGGAGGCGTCCGGTCCGGACTCTGGCCCGGACTAGCCTTCCAGCAAGGACGACTTTCGCCCGTGGAACGAGGTGGCGGCGTCCGAATACCTTCAGAGGAGCAGATATGTCTCATTCGTCGATCGGAACCGCGGAACAGCTCCGCGATCCCAACTTTACACCTCCCATGCACAAGGCGATCCCGCTGGGCATCCAGCATGTGCTGGCGATGTTCGTCTCCAACGTGACCCCGGCGATCATCATCGCCGGCGCCGCGGGCTTCGGCTTCGGGTCCAATTCTCCCGACTTTCCCGAGTTGCTGTACCTCATCCAGATGTCGATGGTGTTCGCCGGGATCGCCACGCTGCTTCAGACCGTGACGCTGGGTCCGGTCGGCGCGGGCCTGCCGATCGTCCAGGGCACGTCCTTTGCGTTCCTGCCGATCATGATCCCGCTTGTCGCCGGCAAGGGGGTCGACGGACTGGCCGCCCTGTTCGGCGGTGTGATCATCGGCGGGGTCTTCCACGCCGCGCTCGGTCTCTTCATCGGCAAGATACGCTTTGCACTGCCGCCTCTGGTAACGGGCCTGGTGGTAACCATGATCGGTCTGGCGCTGGTCAAGGTCGGCATCCAGTATGCGGCCGGCGGCGTCCCTGCCATCGGCAAACCGGAATACGGCTCCCTGCTCAACTGGTCGGCCGCGCTGGTGGTGATTGTCGTGACCCTCGGGCTGAAATTCTTCGCCAGGGGCATGCTGTCGATTTCCGCCGTCCTGCTCGGCCTCATTGTCGGCTATCTGTTTGCACTCGCGACCGGCATGCTGACATTCGGCACCATTTCCGGTTCCTGGTCGAACGCGGCCGTCTTCGCCCTGCCGCAGCCGTTCAAATACGGCTTCGAGTTCTCGCTGGCGGCGGTGATCGGCTTCTGTCTGATGGCCTTCGTCTCCGCGGTCGAAACCGTCGGCGACGTCTCCGGAATTGCGAAGGGCGGTGCCGGCCGTGAGGCCACAGACAAGGAAATCGCCGGCGCGACCTATGCCGACGGGATCGGCACGGCCATCGCCGGGTTCTTCGGCGGCCTGCCGAACACGTCCTTCAGCCAGAACGTCGGCCTGATCGCCATGACCGGCGTCATGAGCCGTCACGTGGTCACGATCGGCGCGATTTTCCTGATCGTCTGCGGTCTCGTTCCCAAGGTCGGCTCGGTCATCCGCACCGTGCCCATCGAGGTGCTCGGCGGCGGCGTGATCGTGATGTTCGGCATGGTCGTGGCGGCGGGCATTTCCATGCTGTCGGACGTCAACTGGAACCGGCGCAACATGGTGATCTTCGCCATCTCGCTCTCCATCGGCCTCGGCCTGCAACTGGAGCCGGGTGCCCTGCAGCACGTGCCGGACACGGCCCGCATCCTGCTCACCAGCGGCCTGCTGCCGGCCGCAGCGATTGCCATCGTGCTCAACCTGGTGCTGCCGCAGGACCTGTCCGGCGAATCCACCGAGGAAGTCTCCGGCGGTCTTGCCGGACACGGCAAGGGCTCCCTGCCGAAAGACGGGGCGGCCTGACACCGCGTATTTGAAAATATCGGAAGGGCCGCGCGAGCGGCCCTTTTTTACTTGAGTTGTTCACTCTCGCCTGTTTCTGGGCAAGGTCGTGTTCCCCACCCCTCCCCACAAGGGGGAGGGGGGCCTGGCCCTGCCGTCCCCGAAGCATTGCCACGTCCTGACGACCCATGGCGCTGAATTGGTAACCTGCCGTAATCGGCATGCGGGGACAGTCCCCTTCCCCCTTGTGGGGAAGGGTCAGGGATGGGGGTGAACCGCAACGCGGTTGGAAGGGCATCTCCACATGCAAACGCGGACCTTGAGACCTACCGCCCCGCCATCCGCCGCGCCACGTCGATCATGCGCGCCGAGAACCCCCATTCGTTGTCGTACCAGCCGAAGATCCGCACCTGCCGGTCCCCGGTCTCGAGCGTTTCGGGCAGAGCGATCACGAGGGATTCCGAACGCGCGCGCATGTCCGTCGAGACAACCCGGTCCTGCGTGAAGCCGATGACCGGATTGTCGGCGAAAAGCGCCTGAAGAAAGTCGTTGGCGGGCGCGCCGAACGGCCTGGCCAGCATCAGCGTCAGGTCGACGGCGGACACGCTGATGGCGGGCACACGCACGGCGGCGCCGGATATCTTGCCCTCGAGTTGCGGCAGCACCTTGCCGAGCAGCTTGGTGGCGCTTGTCGTGGTCGGCACCATGGAGACCCCGCCCGCCCGGCTGCGTTCCAGCGGGCCGCGCGGGGCATCCACCATCGGCTGGCTGCCGGTGTAGCAGTGGATCGTCGTCATGTGCCCGGTCTCGATGCCGATGGCCTCATTGAGACCGCGCAGCAGCGGGGCAAGCGCATTGGTGGTGCAGGACCCGTTGGAAACGATCTGGTGGCTGCCGAGCCGGTCCTCGTTCGCCCCGAGCACAAGCGTGATGTCCGCCGCCGACGACGGGCCGGAAATCAGCACGTTGGCGGCTCCGGCCAGAACACCGCGTTCCGCGACATTGCGGGCGTCCGCCTTGCCGGTGCATTCCAGAACGACATCAACATCCGAAAGATCGAGCCGGGACAGGTCGGGCTCGGCGGAAAACGGCATGATCCGGCCGTCCACGGTCAGGGTGCCGTCGCCCGCTGTCACTTCGCCGGGCCAGGGGCCGAAGACGCTGTCATACTTGAAAAGATAGGCGCAGGTCTCCAGTGGCGCGATGTCGTTGATCCGCACCACTTCAATCCGGTCTGTTTCCCGGAGCTGGAGAACCTGACGCAGCACGGTCCGGCCGATCCGGCCGAACCCGTTGATGACGATCCGCATTTTCATGTGTCCGGTTTGACGATCCGTGCCCTTGCAGTTCAGGGCTGATGGGCAAGGGGTAGCACCGGGCACCGGTGCAGATCTTCAATTTTATTGTCCCCTGGGACAATTCCGTCGTGGGGCCGGGGCAGCGGCGATCAGGTCCGCAGCTTCATGTGACGGTTGACGTCCTTGTAGAGCAGGTAGCGGAACGGCCCGGGACCGCCGGCATAACAGGCCTGCGGGCAGAAGGCGCGCAGCCACATGTAATCGCCGGCCTCGACCTCGACCCAGTCCTGATTGAGCCTGTAGACCGCCTTGCCTTCCAGCACATAGAGACCGTGCTCCATGACATGGGTTTCGGCGAAGGGAATGACGGCGCCCGGCTGAAAGGTGACGATGGTGACATGCATGTCATGGCGCAGGTCCTGCGGGTCGACAAAACGGGTTGTCGCCCATTTGCCGTCGGTGCCGGGCATGGCAGACGGGGTGACCTCGTCTTCGTGGGTGACGAAGAAATCCGGCCGGTCGAGGCCCTCGACGGGTTCATAGGCCTTGCGCACCCAGTGGAACCGGACCGGGTCGGAACCCGGGTTGCTGAAGGTCCATCCGGTCTGCGGCGGCAGGTAGGCGTAGCTGCCCGGACGCAGGTCGAAGCTTTGGCCGCCGGCCGTCAGGGTCGCGGTGCCCTCCACGACAAAGAGCACACCTTCCGCCGCCGGGTCCGATTCGGGACGGTCCGATCCGCCACCGGGCGACACTTCCATGATGTACTGGGAAAAGGTCTCGGCAAAGCCGGACAGCGGCCGTGACAGAACCCACAGCCGTGTCTTGTCCCAGAAGGGCAGCAGGCTCGTGACGATGTCCCGCATCGTGCCCTTCGGAATAACGGCATAGGCCTCTGTAAACACGGCGCGGTCGGTCAGCAATGTGTCCTGACCCGGATGGCCGCCTTTGGGTGCGTAGTAGGTACGGGGTCCGTCGGACTGGGTCACGGGCAACCTTTCTGGATCGAAACCGGGTATCGCAGAGTATGGCGTGCCATCCCGGCCGGCGCCATGGCGCGCGGCCGATGAGCTCCTATCTGAAAAACAAGATAATCAGGCCCTGGCAATGGCGATGTTGAGAAGCACCTGGCGTTTTTCCCGGGTGGCCACCGTGATGGCGCGGTCCAGCGCGGCGGGAAGCGCGTCGCCCTCGGTCACGGTTTCCGTGTAGGCGCGGCTGGCCTCCGCCGTCCGGGTGAAATCCGGGCTCGGCCGCAGCGATGTCAGCGGCACCTCGTTGGCTTTCGTGGCCAGGCCGTCCTTGTAGGTTCCGACGACAGAATGGCGTACGGCGCCCCATTCCTCGTTGTTGAGCACCAGGGTGATGACGGGCAGCTCATGCGCCTCCGCCACCATGTGGCAGGCGGTCGGATTGGCGAACATGTAGCTGCCGTCGCCCATCGTCGCGAAGATCAGCCGGTCGCGGTCGGCGAGCTGTGCGCCGAGAGCGGCCGGAAGACCCCA
The DNA here is from genome assembly GCF_038900065.1 of Roseibium sp. AS2. Lineage (NCBI taxonomy): Bacteria > Pseudomonadati > Pseudomonadota > Alphaproteobacteria > Hyphomicrobiales > Stappiaceae > Roseibium > Roseibium sp. AS2. The sequence continues at coordinate 12,882 of NZ_JBBMQN010000014.1, read as the reverse complement.
GCCGAGACCGCCGGAATGGGGCTCCTGAAAATAGCTGTTGTGGCTGTCGAGGTCGAGCGGCTCCAGCGGGCAGCCGAGTTCGTGGAACACACTTGCCTTGCGGCCCCTGATCGCCCGGCCCAGACACAGGCTCACCCAGTCCTTGGACATCGGGCCGCTATTGCCGCGCTCGGCACGGTCGATCACTTTCCTGCGGTTTTCCGCTGACTGCGCGCTGATGCGCTGCCTGCGCCGGGTGAGCGCGGCCTCGTCGCGCGGACGGGTGTTCATCTCGCCGATCAGCGCCAGCAGCGTGTCTGCGGTTTCACCGGCCAGCGTGACATCGGCCTGGAAATTGCGGATCGGCGTGCGTGAGAACAACGGGTCCGGTCCAAGCTGGATGACGGCGACATCGTCCCGCAGTTGGACCTTGTCCGGCCACCAGGGGGCCAGGGAATTGATCACAAGGATGACATCCGCTTCGCCGAGCAAGTCTTCCGGCGCGCAGCCGACCTGCATGGGATGGGACAAGGGCAGGGAGAGCTTGTTGGCCCAGTAGTGGGACAGCGGCAGCGCCCAGTCGTTCACAAACGCCCCCAGCGCGGCAAAGGCTTCCTCTGAACCTGCCCCGCGCTGACTGATGATCAGCGGATGTTTCGCCCCGGCCAGCAGGTCGGCGGCCGCTTTCAGGTCGCGGCCGGAGGCCACCGGCAGAACCGGTGCCTGTCTTGAGGGTGTCTGGAGACCATCCGGCGGTATCTGTTCGCACAGCACTTCCCGCGGCAGGCTCAGATAGACCGGGCCTGTCGGTGTCGACGTCGAGATGGCCCAGGCCCGGTCGAACAGATCGGCGATCTGCTCGGGAAAGCGCAGTTCGTAGTCCCATTTGGTCACTTCGCGCAGCAGGGCGGTCTGGTCGAACATCTCCTGCCCCCAGCCGATCGGGACCGTGCGTGCACCGAAGCGCCCGCCCTCCATCACGGGTGTGCGCCCGGACATGATCAGCATCGGAATCTGGTCGCACCAGGCATTGATCGTGCCTGTCGCCCCGTTGGAAAGGCCCACGTTGGTGTGCAGCATGACCGACTGGACCTTGCCGGAAAGCTGATAATAGCCGTGGGCCATGCCGACAGCGACATGTTCGTGCGGCACGGTGACGGGTGTCGGCAGGTCGAGACCGGTCTGGCTGGCTTCGATCAGGCCCTCGATGATCGGCGGAAAGTCCGTTCCCGAATTGGCGAAGACATAGTCGATGCCAAGTGCCTTGAGCTTGCCGAAAACGGCACCGCCCGCGGTGATAGTCTTGCCTTCCAGCCTGTCAGCCATTCTGTCCTCGATGGTTGCCCGCGCCGGGGCCGGTGTTCCGGGTGCCCGGTATCTCGTCCTGCATCTCGTCCGGTGTCGTGCCGGTCAAAAAACCGGTCTGCAATCCGAGACGGATGCCGCCGCGCGAGGCGGTCAGTTCCAGTTTGGCAGGCACCCTAGACGAAAAAAAACCACGAATGGAACCGTTATTTTTGTTGCTTATAATGGAAAGTAATTCAGCAATTTTGTCATTTTACATTCCAAAACTAATTAGTGAAGATGGCACTGGAGGTATGTTTGGAGCTGGCTGCCGATGCGGACGCATTCGGGCCCGACCACAGTATCTTGCCCGATGGAAGACCTTGAAATTCCGGTGGCCCGCACCTGCAAGGCTGCCCATCCGGCTGATCGGACCTGCTCGTGACATCGCCGGGTTCCAGCCGGCAAAAGACCATTCCCGGAGGAGGAAAAATGAACATCATCAAGAACGCGGTTCTGGCAGCGGCGCTGCTCGCGGGCGGCGCCACTTCGGCCACCGCCGCCGACCATGAATTCAAGCTGCACCATTTCCTGGGCGAAAAGGCTCCGGCCCATTCCAAGATGCTGGTGCCGTGGGCCAGACAGGTCGAGGAAAACTCGGGCGGCAAGGTGTCGATCGAGCTCTATCCGGCGATGACGCTTGGCGGTCGTCCGCCCGAGCTGATCAGTCAGGTGCGCGACGGTGTTGTCGATCTGGTCTGGACCGTCAACGGCTACACACCGGGCCTGTTCCCGCGCTCCGAAGTGTTCGAGCTGCCGGGCGTCCACACCAACAACACCAAGGCCACCAATCTGGCACTGATGGACCTCTACGAGAGCGACCTGAAGGAAGAATACAAGGGTGTGGAAGTGATGTTCCTGCATGTCCATGCAGGACAGGGCATTCACATGCGCGACACGGAAGTCCACACGCCTGCGGATCTTGAAGGCAAGAAAATCCGCATTCCGACCCGCACCGGTGCCTGGGTGATCGAGGCGCTCGGCGCAGCGCCGGTCGCCATGCCGGTTCCGGAACTGCCGACTGCGCTGCAAAAAGGCGTGATCGACGGGGCTTTCATTCCCTGGGAGATCATCCCGCCGCTGAAGATCCAGGAACAGACCGAATACCAGATCGAAGGCGCCGGCAAGGAGCGTTTCGGCACGACGACGTTCCAGGTGTCCATGAACAAGGAGCGCTGGGACAGCCTGCCGGCGGACATTCAGAAGGCGTTCCGGGATGCATCCGGGCCGGAATGGGTCGAGCAGGTCGGTGAAATCTGGGCCGGCGCCGACGAATTCGGCATCGGTCTTGCCGTCAAGGCCGGCAACACTCACGTCACCTTGAGCGAAGAGGAAACCGAGGCATTCCGCGAGGCCCTGGCGCCGGTCACCGAACGCTGGGTGGACGAAGTCGCCGCCAAGGGGATCGACGGCGCCGCGCTTGTCGAAAAGGCCAAGGCCGCGGTTGCGAGCCACTCAGGGACCTGATGCCGGGCTCCTCTCAACACAGCAGTCCCGGGTTCACCGGGGCTGCCAGCCGCCTGATCACCGCCTGGGCCCTGCTCGGCGGAATTCTTCTGCTTGCGGTGGTCGCGGTGAACATGATCTCCATCGTCGGGTCGGTCTTCGGCAAACCCTTTCCCGGGGATTTCGAACTGACGGAAATGGGTGTGGCGGTCGCGGTCTTCGCGTTCCTGCCCTATTGCCAGCTCGTCGGTGCCAACGTTTCCGCCGACATCTTCACCTCGGGCGCGTCCAGAAGAACCATTGCCGTCTTCACCATGTTCGCTTCGTTGGTCGCTCTCGGTTTTGCCGGGCTGCTCATCTGGCGCATGTATTTCGGCATGCTGAACCAGAAGGACTACGACTACACCACCACCATTTTGCAGATCCCGCACTGGATGGCTTTCGTGCCCATCCTCGTGTCACTTGCCCTGCTGGCTCTGGCGGCCTTCGTCACGCTGCTGCGCGACGTGAGCGTGCTGTCGAAAGGATAACAACAAAATGACGGACGCACTTGTCCTGGGCCTGGGCGCGCTCGTGGTGCTGGTTGCCCTGATCGCGATCCGCATGCCCATTGCCTATGCGATGATCCTGGTCGGCGGTGTCGGCACCATGATGCTGAACGGGCCGGCGCTCGTTCTCAGCCAGCTCAAGACCCTGGCCTACGGCCAGTTCTCCATTTACGACCTGTCGGTCGTGCCGATGTTTGTCCTGATGGGGGCAATCGCGTCCAAGACCGGCCTCAGCCAGGCGCTTTTCCGGGGGGCAAACGCCTGGCTCGGCTGGCTGCGCGGCGGTACGGCCATGGCGGCGATCGCGGGCTGCGCCGGATTCGGCGCGGTCTGCGGCTCGTCACTGGCAACAGCATCCACCATGGGCAAGGTGGCCCTGCCGGAACTCAAGCGCTACCGCTATTCCGGCGCCCTGGCGACGGGAACGCTCGCCGCCGGCGGCGTCCTCGGCATCCTGATCCCGCCGTCCGTCGTGCTGATCATCTACGCCGTCATCGTGGAGGCGAACATCGTCACCATGTTCATGGCGGCTTTTCTGCCCGGGTTGCTCGCCGTCGTCCTGTTTCTGCTGACCATCGCCATCTATGTTGCCATCCGGCCCGAGGCCGGGCCGAAGGGCGGCGTCGCGGACCGGCGGGAATTCGTGGAGGCGACCGCCGGCATGATCCCGGTGCTGGTCGTTTTCGGACTGGTGATCGGCGGGATCTATCTCGGCTTCTTCAATCCGACACCGGCCGCGGCCGTCGGCGTGTTTCTCGTGCTTGCCTTCGGGCTCGCGCAGCGCAAGCTCACCCGTCACGACTTCGTCCTGGCGCTCAAGGAAACCGCATCGACCTCCGGCATGATCTACCTGATCATTCTCGGCGCGGAGCTCCTGAAGATCTTCATGTCGCGGGTCGGCCTGCCGCAGGAGACCGCGGCCTGGATCGCCGGCTCCGGACTCGAGCCGATGACCGTCCTGATTCTCCTCCTGATCGCATTGATCCTGCTGGGCTGCCTGATGGACAGCCTGTCCATGATCCTTCTGGTGATCCCGTTCTTCTGGCCGGTTCTGGTGGAAATCAACGGCGGCGTCTATCAGGGAGCGGACGGCGCCGGCTTTGGCATGAGCACCGAGGATCTGAAGATCTGGTTCGGTGTGCTTGCGTTGGTCGTGGTGGAACTCGGCCTGATCACGCCACCGGTCGGCATGAATGTCTTCGTGATTTCCTCGCTCGACCGGGAAACACCGATGATCGAGACATTCAAGGGCGTCACGCCGTTCTTCGGCGCGGAAATCATCCGTGTGATCCTTCTGGTCAGCTTCCCGGCCCTGACCCTGTGGCTACCAAAGGTTTTGAGCTGACGGCACGAAACCAAGACTTCCGCAACATTGCCGTCCCGGCCTCGCGCCGGGACCTGCCTTTCGGAAACACCGCTCAGGCAGTCGCTCGTTTTGCGAAGATCCGTTCCGACATTTCTGTTGCCGGAGCGATGACGGTGGCCGGATCGAGGGCTTCCTCCCAGTCGATATCGACAGGGCTCGACTGTGCCAGCGCCGTCGCGAACGGTTCGGTGCTTGCGGCGGCCCGGGCGACCAGATCCTTCGCCTCCGCCCGCGCCACACCCTTTTGGGCAAGAACAAAGCTGGCCGCTTCCGCCATGATCTCCGGATTTGCGGCGAGCGTTGCGGCGATCCTGGCGGCATTCGGTTTCAGAGTGGCGGCAAGCGCCTGGGCATGACGGAGCGCCGCTCCGGTCGCAATCAGCATCTGTGGCAGAAACTGCCATTCGAGCGGCCATCTGGCGCCATCGCGCTCCTCGACCGGGGCGGCGGCAGCGGCAAGACCGGCCTGCGCGGCGGTTGCGATCCGGGCAAGCGTGACGATGGCTTCCGGCTGGATCGGGTTGTTCTTCTGCGGCATGGTCGAGGACCCGCCACCCGTTCCGCACTGCACCTCGCCGATCTCCGAGCGTCCGAGCAGGACAAGGTCGCCGGCCATCTTGGCCAGTCCCGCGCCAAGCTGCTGCAGCCAGGCGCCGAGTGCCAGGACAGGTGTCCGGTTGACATGCCAGGATGGGCTGTCGAAAAGGCCGAGTTCTCTTGCCAGCGCCGCTGACAGGGCGCTCCCATCCGGAGCGACGGCACTGTTGATGCCCGAAGCGCCGCCGAACTGGACCCTGAGCACGGCTCCGCGCAGACCGGCAAGTGCCGCTTCCGCGTCGATCAGCGGGTGCGCCCATTGCGCGATCCGGTAACCGAGAGTGATCGGGGTGGCAATCTGGTTGCGGGTGCGTCCCGCCATCACCTGTCCGGCGTGACGTTCGCTCTGCTCCCGCAGCGTGTCGATCAACCCGGCGAGCCGGGTTTCCAGAACCTCCAGGCAGTCCCTCACCTGCAGCATCATGGCGCTGTCCATGACATCCTGGCTGGTGGCGCCCCAATGGACCCAGGTCCCGCTTTCCGGACCGACGGCGGCCCGCAGGAGACTGACCAGCGCGGGGACCGGAACGCCTGCGGAGCGTGTTCCCTCCGCGACTTGCGCAGGATCGAGCTCCGTATTGCCAAGGGCGGCTTCAATTGCGTCGGCCGCGCCCCGCGGAATGACACCGAGGTTCCCCTGCACGACGGCCAGCGCCCGTTCGACCTTGATCATGGCACTGACGTCGCTGGCGTCACTCAGCAGGTGGGCAATGTCTTCGTCGCCATAAAGTCCGGAGAAGACGGAGCTGGAAAAAAGCGAAAGGGGCATGGCACTCCGAGGTCACTGGCCGGGGACGTTGATACGGTTCGTCATAGAGAGCCATCACGCAAATCGGGTCAAGCTGCCTTCAGCGGCAGGTCGAGGATTTCGCGGGCCTGTTGCCAGGTCGCGACGGGCCGCTCGTATGTCTCGCAAAGCTCTGTGGCCCGTTTCACCAGCGCCGCATTGCTCGGGGCAAGGGTCTCGCTGTCGAGGCGAATATTGTCCTCGAGCCCGGTGCGGGTATGGCCGCCGGCGGCGATGCACCATTCGTTGACGGTCAACTGGTGCTGGCCGATCCCGGCCGCGCACCATTCGGCACCGGGGGCAAGGCGATGAACCGTCTTGATGTAATAATCGAACACATCCTTGTCGACCGGCATGGCGTTCCTGACGCCCATGACAAACTGGACATAGAGCTTGCCCGGAATCCGGCCGTCCCTGTTCATGGCCGCCGCCTGGTGAATGTGGCTGAGATCAAAGGCCTCGATTTCGGGTTTGACGGCGTGCTCCCGCATCTCGCGCGCCAGCCAGTCGACCAGATCCGGCGGGTTCTCGTAGACCCGCGTCGGAAAATTGTTCGAGCCGACCGACAGGGACGCCATGTCGGGCGCAAGCGGGAGCATGCCGCCGCGCGCCTTGCCTGCGCCGGACCGGCCTCCGGTCGAAAACTGGATGATCATGCCCGGGCAGTGTTTTTCGAGACCTTCCTTCAGGCGCGCGAATTTTTCCGGATCAGAGGACGGTGTCTCGTCGTCATTGCGCACATGGGCATGAACGATCGACGCGCCCGCCTCGAAGGCCTCCTGGGTGCTGTCCACCTGTTCGGCGACCGTGATCGGCACGGCTGGATTGTTTTCCTTCTTCGGCAGCGAACCGGTGATCGCGACACAGATGATACAGGGTTTGGTCATTTTTTCTCTTCGTTCGTGAACGCTCGGCGACGTCGACGGCAAGGATGATCGGTTTTCCGTGTTCTCAGACATCGAAGAAGACGGTCTCGTCTTCTCCCTGCAGATTGATATCGAAGCGGTAGACGGCCTGACCGTCCCGTGTCGTCTTGCTGGCGACCAGCGTTGCGCGGCGGCGTTCCCATTCGATCAGGTTCAGCACCGGATCCTTCGCGTTCGCCTCGATTTCGTCCTCGAAATAAAGGCGTGTGTTGAGGCCGATATTGATGCCGCGCGCGACGATCCACAGGTTCAGGTGCGGAGCCTGGACGGTGCCGCTGCGGCCCGGGCAGGCGCCCGGCTTGACCGTGTCGAAGCCCCATTCGCCCGTCTCGAAGTCGGTGATCACGCGGCCCCAGCCCCGGAAACCGTCCTCGACCGCGCCGCCGCCTTCCGGATGCGCATAGTGTCCGTCCGCATTGGCCTGCCAGATCTCCAGCATGACATCCTTGATCGGGCTGCCCATGCCGTCCATCACGATCCCTTCGACCCGGATCCGCTCCCCCTTGGCGTTCGGCCCGGCGATGTCCCAGCCGAGTTCCTGCTTGTAGATGTCGAAACCGGCGGCACCCGGGGCCAGCCCGATGTGAACATAGGGACCGGCCGTCTGCGACGAGGTTTCCTGAAGGTATTCAAGTTTCTGTGCCATGGCTCAGTTCCCCTCCAGACGGTTTTCGAACAGTGTCGACCGGCGCCCGCGCAGCACGATGTCGAACTTGTAGGCGATCGTGTCCAGCGGAATGGTCGCGTTGAGATCGAGCAACGCGATCAGTTGTTCGACCGCATCCGGGTCGGGAATGGTCTTGACGATCGGGCATTTCGGGATCAGCGGGTCGCCCTCGAAATAACACTGGGTGATCAGCCGCTGGCAGAAGGCCGTGCCGAAGATCGACATGTGAACATGCGCGGGCCGCCAGCTGTTGACCCAGTTGCGCCACGGATAGGCGCCCGGTTTCACCGTGCGGAAATAATAGTAGCCGTTCTCGTCCGTGAGCGTGCGCCCGCAACCGCCGAAATTCGGGTCGATCGGGGCAAGATAAGTGTCCTTGCGGTGCCGGTAGCGGCCACCCGCATTGGCCTGCCAGATCTCGACCAGCGTGTTCGGAACCGGCCTGGCGTTTTCGTCGAGAACGCGGCCATGCAGGATGATCCGCTCACCGATCGCGCTTTCGCCGGATTTGGCGTAGTTGAAGATCAGGTCCCTGTCGAGCGGGTCCAGGTCGTTGTGGCCGAACACCGGACCGGTCGTTTCGGAGACCGTGTTCTCGAGACTGATCATGGAGTATTTCGGCGACCGCGCGACCGAGGTCTTGTAATCCGGCGTCAGCGCCGGCGGATGGCGTTCGCGGTTGCGCTGGTAGAATTCACCAGGTTTGAGCATTTTCCTCTCCTCCTCAGGAGCAAGCGGCTTGCGAGCCTACTCGGCTTCCATCTCTGCGTAAGTCTGCTTCGCCAGTTTCAGCGCCTGGTTGGCGCGGGGAACACCGGCATAGATTGCCACATGCTGAAACGACTCCAGCACATCCTGCTTGCTCGCGCCCGTGCGTTTTGTCGCACGGATATGCATCGGAATTTCCTCGAAATTTCCGAGCGCCGCCAGCAGGGCGAGCGTCAGCATGGAGCGCTCGCGCGCGCTGATGCCGTCGGAGGCCCAGACATTGCCCCAGGCCGTCTCCGTGATCAGGGTCTGGAACGGTTCGTCGAACGCGGACTTGGCACTTTCCGCACGGTCGACGTGTTCGTCGCCAAGCACGGATCGCCGGACCCTGGTACCGGTTTCGAAGCGCTCAGACATGGAGGTCCTCCTTCAGGAATCTCAGCAGATGGCCGGTGAATGCATCCGGTTGCTCCACACAGGGCAGGTGCCCGGCCTGGTCTATTTCGACAAAACGGCTTCCCGGTACCAGCGCTGTGGTCGCGCGCACCAGGTCCGACGGACTGGCAAGATCCTCGCTGCCGCCGATGCCGAGCATAGGCAGGCGCAGGCTGGCCGTGCTTTGGCTGAGGTCTGCCGCGGCAATCGCCTCGCAGCAGCCGACATAGCCATCCTCGGGCGTGCGGCACAGCATGTGGCGCCAGCCGAGGCTCTCGGGCCTGCCGCGGAAGCTTCCGGAAAACCAGCGCTCGAGAACCGCGTCGGCGATGCTGTCGAGACCGTCGGCACGGATACGTGAAATCCGGTCCCGCCACATGGCGGGGTCGCCCATTTTCGCCGCCGTGTTGGCGAGCACCAGGCCGCTGATCCGGTCCGGCCGCCGGCTGGCCAGCAACTGGCCGATCATGCCGCCGATGGACAGGCCGACGAACACGCAGGACCCGATGTCGAGCTCATCCAGCAGCGTGTCCGTATCCCGGACAAGGTCATCCATCGAATAGGGCGGCTTCGGGCAGGACGACAGCCCGTGGCCGCGCTTGTCGAAGCGCACCAGCCTCAGGCCGTTTCCGGCCAGCCGGTCCACCACGCCGTCCCAGAGGCGCAGGTCCGTGCCCAGGGAATTGGCGAAAACAACCGCCAAGCCGTCCGGATCGCCGTCCTCGTGCCAGTGAATGTCCGCAGTCGGGAGTCGCGCGATCTTCATCAATAGGGCAGGCCCACATAGTTTTGCGCAAACCATTTCTGCGCCGTTTCATGGTGATGCAGCGACTGGATTTCCGCACGCTGCATCTTCAGGTCGAAATCCGACTGGTCCGGGAACCGGTGCAGCATATTGGTCGTCGCCCAGCTGAACCGCTCGGCTTTCCATACCCGGGCCAGCGCCTTTTCGGAATAGCCATCGATCCCGTCGGTGTCCTTGTCCAGGTAGTATTGGACCAGCGCCTCCTTGAGATAATGCACATCCGAGGCGGCGGTGTTCAGGCCCTTGGCGCCGGTCGGCGGAACGATATGAGCCGCGTCGCCGCACAGGAACAGCCGGCCCCAGCGCATCGGCTCGCTGACGAAGGATCTGAGCGGTGCGATCGATTTCTCGATGGACGGTCCGGTGACCAGCTTGTCGGCGACGGAATCCGGGATCCTGCGCTTCAACTCGTCCCAGAAGGCCGCGTCGCTCCACTGCTCGACCGTGTCGGTGACGGCGCATTGCACATAGTAGCGTGACAGGTTCTCGTTGCGCATGGAGCAGAGCGCGAAGCCGCGTGTGGAATTCGCGTAGATCAGCTCGTCATGGACAGGCGGTGTTTCGGACAGGATGCCCAGCCAGCCGAACGGGAACACCTTTTCATAGTCCTTGCGCACGGTCTCGGGGATCGTCTGGCGGCTGACGCCGTGAAAGCCGTCGCAGCCGGCGACAAAGTCGCAATCGATGCGCTGTTCGCGGCCGTCGGCCGTGAAGGTGACAAAGGGGGCGTCGCTGTCGGCGTCGCAGATCTGAACGCCCTCGACCTCGAAGACTGTCTTGCCGTCCGTTGCCTCGCGGGCGTCATAGAGATCCTGCGTGACTTCCGTCTGCCCGTAGACAATGACATTCTGTCCGATCAACTCCTTGAAATTGATGTCGAACAGCTCGTTCTCGTAGGAAATGCAGGTGCCGTCATGGACATAGCATTCCTTGTCCATCCTGTCCGCCACGCCCGCTTCGCGCATCATGTTGACGAGGCCCGTTTCCAGGATCCCCGCGCGGATGCGGCGCAGCACGTAGTCCCGTGTCTTGCGCTCCAGCACGACGGTGTCGATGCCCTTGCGGTGCAAAAGCTGCCCGAGCAGCAGGCCCGACGGTCCTCCACCGACGATGACAACCTGTGTACGCATCCGTTTCTCCCTGGTTGATTTGATATTGAATGATCGAAATCGGGAAGTAAAATGACATATCGAGCCTGTTTCTTTCCAAAATGAGTATTCAAATGATCGACCGGCGCATCAAGTTCCGCCATATCCAGTGTTTCGTGGAAATCGCCCAGGAACGCAGTCTGAAGCTGGCGGCGGACAAGCTCCATCTGACCCAGCCGGCCATTTCCAAGACGCTGAAGGAACTGGAGGAGATCATCGGTGCGAGCCTGATGACCCGCAACCGGGCCGGCACCGCGCTGACCAAACAGGGCAAGGTGTTCCTGCACTTCGCGCAGATTTCGCTCGCCAGCCTGCAGCAGGGCCTGGACGGGGTTGAAAAGGAGGGCGACCATGCCCGTCCGACCCTGAAGGTCGGTGCATTGCCAAGCGTGGCCGCCAGTTTCATGCCGCCCGTGATCCGGGAGTTTTCGGAACTGGCGCCGAACGTGATGGTGCAGATCATGGACGGCCCGCACGGCTATCTGATCGAGCGCCTGAAACTGGGGGAACTCGATCTGGTGATCGGCCGCCTCGGCCGCCCGGGCTCCATGGAAGGCGTGTCCTTCACCCAGCTCTATTCGGAACGGGTCGACCTGATCGTGCGGACCGGTCATCCGCTTCTGGAGAAGCCCGACGTGAAGCGCATCGTCGACTGGCCGGTGATCTACCCGCCGACAGGCGCGGCCATCCGCCCGCTGGTCGAGCGGTTCATGATTGCCAACGGCGTCGGCGAAATCACCAACAAGATAGAAACGGTTTCCGGCGCATTCGGCCGGGTCTATACCAGACGCACGGACGCGGTCTGGATCATCTCCTCAGGTGTCGTCCAGAACGAGACCGCAGACGGCCACCTTGTGCGCCTGCCCTTCGACACCGACATCACCAAGGGCCCGGTCGGCCTGATGACGCGGCCGGACACCCAGCCAGGCGCGGCCGAGCAGGTGTTCCGGCTCGCGGTCCAGACCGTGATCGACGAACTCGGTTTCAAGTCCTAGCCGAGCCCCAGCATCATGCGGATGTGTTCCTGGTCGGTCGCGCTGCCGGAGAAGTCGTCGAAAGCCTTTTCGGTGACCTCGATGATATGACTCTCGATGAAGGGAGCGCCCTCTGCGGCGCCCTGTGCGGGCGACTTCAGGCAGCATTCCCATTCCAGCACCGCCCAGCTGTCGTAGCCGTGCTGGGCAAGTTTGGAAAAGATGCCGTGAAAATCGACCTGGCCGTCGCCGAGCGAGCGGAACCGGCCGGCGCGGTTGATCCAGCTCTGGTATCCGGAATAAACGCCCTGGCGGCCGTCCGGATGGAATTCGGCATCCTTCACGTGAAAGGCGCAGATGCGCTCGTGATAGATGTCGATGAAGGCCAGATAGTCCATCTGCTGCAGCAGGAAATGCGAGGGATCGTAGTTGATCTGGCAGCGTTGGTGCCCGCCGAGCGCATCGAGGAACATCTCGAAGGTGGCACCGTCGAAGACGTCCTCGCCGGGATGGATCTCGTAACCGACATCGACGCCGTGGGCGTCATAGACGTCGAGGATCGGCTTCCAGCGCCGCGCCAGTTCGCCGAACGCCTCCTCGATCAGTCCCGCCGGCCGTTGCGGCCAGGGATAGAGATAGGGAAAGGCCAGTGACCCGGTGAAACTGACGGAGGCGTCGAGACCGAGGTTTCGGCTGGCGACGGCGGCCTTTTTCATCTGGCCGGTCGCCCATTCCTGACGCGCTTTCGGATTGCCGTGCACTTGCGGCGGGGCGAAGCCGTCGAAGACCAGGTCGTAGGCCGGGTGAACGGCGACTAGCTGGCCTTGCAGATGGGTGGAAAGCTCCGTGATCTCCACACCGGCATCGGCGCAGATCCCTTTGACCTCGTCGCAATAGACCTGGCTTTCCGCGGCCTTGTCCAGGTCGAACAGACGGCCGTCGAACGTGGGGATCTGGATGCCCTTGTAGCCAAGATCTGCCGCCCATTTCGCAATGGCGGGCAACGAGTTGAACGGGGCCTCGTCCCCGGCAAACTGGGCCAGGAATATCGCTGGTCCCTTGATCAGTCCGGCCATGGCTCTCTCCTCGGCAGATCGGCGCGGGTCGCGCGGGTTGGGGGGAACGGCGGGCGTCCTTCCGGAACCGGAAGGA
>NZ_JBBMQN010000013.1:0-65244 GCF_038900065.1 Roseibium sp. AS2 | reverse complement strand
GTCGCCTTGATCTCGACCAGCACCTCGAACGCGCGCGGACCTTCAAGGTTCACGGTGGTGACTTCGAGAGGTTTTCCGGCCTTGACGGCAACGGCGGCGCGAACTTCCATGGATGGGACTCCTGATTGGACTGTTTTGTCGAGGTTTACCCTGCGCGCCGGCAATTGCAAGAACCGAAGCGGCATCCGCAGTCGCGATTGCGCCCGCAGGCATGACAAACGTGATCCCGGGTGTGAAAACAGGGCCTTCAACCCCTTGATTTTCTCGGCTTTCCGGCGGAATGCTGCAAATGGCCGCACGGCTTGCGACACCCATGTCGTATTCAGACCAGCAGGCGACTGAAACCTTATACGCAAGGACCGACCCAATCGCGAATATGCCCGCCAATGGACGGGACCCCGCCGCATTCGCTATGGTCCCGCCTGAAACGTTACAAACCTCTTGGCGGGCATTCCGGGACTTTCCGGATCAACCGGCCGGCAACGTGCGGAGCTGCTGCTTCATGAAGCGATATTCCTTCCTGGAACTGGCCAAGAATGCCTTGTCCGCACACAAGAACTGGGGCCGTCAATGGCGCGCGCCCGAACCCAAGGCCGCCTATGATGTCGTCATCGTCGGCGCCGGCGGCCATGGTCTGGCCACGGCCTATTACCTTGCCAGGGAACACGGCATCCGCAACATCGCGGTCATCGAGAAAGGTTGGCTCGGCGGTGGCAACACGGGCCGAAACACGACGATCGTGCGCTCCAACTACCTTTGGGAAGAAAGCGCGGCGCTCTACAATCATGCAATCAGCCTGTGGCAGGGCCTTTCCCAAGAGCTGAACTACAACGTCATGTATTCCGCCCGCGGCGTCATGATGCTGGCGCACACCGTCCATGACGTTCAGGTTGCCCAGAGACACATTCACGCCAACCGCCTGGCCGGTGTCCAGAACGAGTGGCTGACACCCGAACAGGCCAGGGACTACTGCCCGCCGCTCAACATCTCAAAAGATATCCGCTATCCCGTGATGGGCGCCGCGCTCCAGCGGGTCGGCGGGACGGCGCGCCACGATGCGGTGGCCTGGGGCTATGCCCGCGGCGCCGACGCCCTGGGCGTCGACATCATCCAGAACTGCGCCGTGACGGGAATTCGCCGAGGTCCGGACGGAGCGGTGGAAGGGGTTGAGACCGCCAAGGGCTTCATCGGCGCCAAGAAGGTGGGCGTCGTGGCCGCCGGGCATACATCGACCGTGATGGAGATGGCCAGTGTGCGCATGCCGCTTGAATCCTATCCCCTGCAGGCGCTTGTCTCCGAACCGGTCAAACCCGCCTTTCCGTGCGTCGTCATGTCCAACACCATCCACGCCTACATTTCTCAGTCGGACAAGGGGGAACTGGTGATCGGTGCGGGCACGGACCAGTTCATCTCCTATTCCCAGACCGGCGGTATCCACATCTCCAATCACACGATCGACGCGATCTGCGAGCTCTTCCCGCATTTCCGGCGCATGCGCATGCTGCGCAACTGGGGCGGGATCGTGGATGTCACTCCGGACCGCTCGCCGATCCTGTCGAAGACCCCCGTTCCCGGGCTTTATGTCAATTGCGGCTGGGGCACCGGCGGCTTCAAGGCCACACCGGGATCCGGCCATGTCTTCGCGCATACCATCGCCCGCGATGAGCCCCATGCGATCAACGCACCGTTCACCATGGACCGGTTCCGCACCGGCCGCCTGATCGACGAAGCGGCCGCCGCCGCCGTCGCTCACTAAGCGGAGACCTCATCAGATGCTGCTGGTTTATTGCCCCTATTGCGATGTCGAGCGCGCGGAGACCGAATTCTCCTGCCGCGGCGAAGCCCATATCGCACGTCCCGCCGACCCGACGCAGACCAGCGACGAGGATTGGGTGGATTATCTCTACATGCGCTCCAACACCAAAGGCCTCTATGCCGAACGCTGGCGGCACATTCACGGCTGCGGCCGCTTCTTCAACGCCGTCCGCGACACCGTCAGCGACAGGTTCCTGAAAGTCTACAAGGCCGGCGAGCCAAAACCCGACCTTGAAGCCATTGCCAAGGAGGCCGGCAAATGAGCCAGCCATTCCGCACGGAAAAGGGCGGCCGCATCGACCGTGCCGCGCAACTGACCTTCACCTTCGACGGCGAGGAAATGCAGGGTCACACGGGAGACACGCTTGCCTCCGCCCTGCTGGCCAACGGCGTTCATCTTGTCGGTCGCTCGTTCAAGTATCACCGTCCTCGCGGCATCGTCAGCGCCGGCTCGGAGGAGCCGAATGCCCTGGTCGGCATCTACCGCAACGGCGACCAGACACCGAACATGCGCGCCACCCAGGTCGAACTCTACCAGGGTCTCGAGGCGATCTCGCAAAACCGGTTTCCCTCCCTCGGCTTCGATATCGGCGCCGTCAACGACCTGTTGTCGCCGTTGTTTCCGGCCGGCTTCTACTACAAGACCTTCATGTGGCCGAAATCCTTCTGGGACCGGGTCTATGAACCGGTGATCCGGTCGGCGGCAGGTCTCGGCAAGCCCCCGAAGAACGCCGACACGGATGTCTATGGCAATCTCTACGCCCATTGCGACGTGCTGGTCGCCGGGTCCGGCCCTGCCGGCCTCGCCGCGGCACTCGCCGCAGCGGAAACCGGCGCGAAGGTGATCCTGTGCGACGAGCAGGCGGAGTTCGGTGGCAGCCTCCTGAGCGAAGCCGGCGCCAGCATCGACGGCGGCACGCCCGCTGACTGGATTGCGGCAACGGTCGCCAGATTGTCGGCAATGGACAATGTCACGCTGCTGCCGCGCACCACGGCTTTCGGGTATTTCGCGCATAATTTCATTGCCCTGGCCGAGCGTGTGACCGAGCACGAGGCCGACGCCGACCCAAGACTGCCGCGCGAACGGCTGTGGCAGGTGCGGGCCAGGGAAGTCGTGATCGCGGCCGGAGCCATCGAGCGACCGATGGTGTTCCCGGAAAACGACAGGCCCGGCATCTTCCTCGCCGACGCCGGCCGGACCTATCTCAACCGCTACGGCGTGAAGGTCGGCCACAAGGTGCTGGTCGCGACCGCTTGCGATACCGCCTGGCAGGCGGCGTTCGATCTCGCCGACCAGGGCGTGGAAGTCACCGCGATCGCGGACATGCGCGAGGCTCCGCCCGAGAACCTGATTTCCATCGCCAGGGCGCGCGGCATCCGCGTGGAAGCCGGCTGTGTGGTCACCGGAACGCTCGGCCGCAAGCGGGTCAGGTCCGCTCTGCTCGGACGCCTGATGACATCCGGACAGGTTGCGTCCGGCGGACAGGTCGACTGCGACGCGATCCTGATGTCCGGCGGCTGGACACCGACGGTCAGTCTGTATTCCCAATCCCGCGGCAAGGTCGTCTGGGACGCCGCCAAGGGCGCCTATGTGCCCGGCACGTCCGTTCAGCATGAACGCTCCGCCGGAGCGGCGAAGGGTCTCTACGGGCTGCAAGCCACCCTCGAGGACGGCTATGCGGCCGGGGAAGAGGCTGCACGGGCGGCCACCGGCAAGACTGCCGCGATCACCCGTGCCACCGCTTCCGGAGGCGAAGCCGGATCCGGAGGCACTCTCGGCGCCATTCCGCATGACCGCAACGCATCCCGCGTCAAGGCCTTTGTCGACTACCAGAACGACGTGACCGCGAAGGACGTGCAGCTTGCCGTGCGCGAGGGCATGCACTCGATCGAGCATATCAAACGCTACACGACCACCGGCATGGCCACCGATCAGGGCCGTCTGTCCAACATGAATGCGCTGCAGATCGCCTCCGGTGCCCTGGACCGCCCAGTACCGGATGTCGGACTGACAACATTCCGCCAACCGTTCACGCCAACGACATTCGGCCTGTTCGCCGGGGTCTCGCGCGGTGATTTCTTCGACCCGGTCCGCAAGACGCCGTCTCACGACTGGGCCGTCGAGAACGGCGGCATCTTCGAGGATGTCGGCCAGTGGAAACGCACCTGGTATTTTCCGAAAGACGGAGAGGACATGCATGCCGCCGTGGCGCGCGAATGCAAGACCGTGCGTGACAGCGTCGGGCTGTTCGACGCCTCGACACTCGGCAAGATCGAGGTGGTCGGACCGGACGCTGCCGAATTCCTGGAGCGGATGTACACCAATCCGTGGAAAAAGCTGGCGCCGGGCCGCTGCCGTTACGGCCTTCTGCTGAACGATGCCGGTTTCATCACCGACGATGGCGTGATCGGACGTCTGGCAGAGGATCGTTTTCACGTCACCACCACCACCGGCGGCGCGCCGAACGTGTTCGCGACAATGGAAGACTACCTGCAGACGGAATGGCCGGACCTCGATGTCTGGATCACGTCGACCAGCGAACAATATGCGGTGGCCGCAGTTCAGGGTCCGAAAGCCCGAGAGGTCATCGCGCCATTCGTCGATGGTGTCGACCTGTCCGCGGATGCCTTCAGCCACATGAGCGTCAGGGAAGCCACCTTCTGCGGCGTCCCCTGCCGTCTGTTCCGGATTTCCTTTACCGGTGAACTCGGCTTCGAGATCAACGTTCCGCGCCGCCATGGCCAGATGATGTGGGAAACCCTTGCCACGGAAATCGGCAAGCACGGCGGGACCCCCTACGGAACCGAAGCCATGCATGTCCTGCGGGCCGAAAAAGGCTACATCATCGTCGGCCAGGACACGGATGGAACCGTCACGCCGCAGGATGCGGGCATGACCTGGGCCATCGGCAAGAAGAAACACGATTTCGTCGGCAAACGCGGCCTGGACCGGCCGGATCTTGTTGCTGACAACCGCAAGCAACTCGTCGGCCTGCTGACCAAGGACCCCAAGGTGCAACTGGAGGAAGGGGCGCAGATCACGGTGTCCGAGACCCCCGCGACCGGCACCCCGGCAGAAGGGCATGTCACCTCGTCCTACTACAGTCCCGCCCTTGACCGCACCATCGCGCTGGCCATCGTGAAGAACGGCCACGCCCTCGAAGGCAGCACGCTCTACGTGCCCATGCCGGACGGCAGCATTCCGGTCGAGGTAACCGGCACGGTGTTTTTTGACAAGGAAGGAGCGCGGCTCAATGTCTGAACTTCTGGCAAGCGACCTGATCACACCCGACGCGGGCGAAGTCCCGCTGCTCAGCCTGGCTGAGGTTTCCATATTGAAGTGCGCTCCGATCGCGCGGCTTTCCTTTCGAGGCCGGAAAACGTCGGTCGCGGACGCGGGAGCCGCGTTCGGCACGGCTCTGCCGGACACGCCCCTCGCATGTGCGACGGCCGCCCGGCGGGCAGCACTGTGGATGGGACCGGACGAATGGACACTGCTGGCACCGGAGGACGACCTGCAGACGGTGTTCTCCGCCATCGAGGCCAGGCTCGGCGACACACCCCACGCCCTGGTCGACATCTCCGACCGCTCCCAGGCCATCATAATCAGCGGCGACAAGGCCGCCTGGCTGCTCAACACCGGGATATTCATCGACCTGTCACCGGAAGCCTTTCCGCTCGGAACGGTCACGCGCACAATTTTTCACAAGGCGCCGGTGATGCTCTGGCGTACGGGTCCGGACACGTTCGTGGTCGAAGCCTGGGTGTCGTTCATGGAGTATCTGTCCGGGCTGCTGGTTCAGGCTGCGCAGGAGCTGGAAGCGGCCTGAACGGCTCTGAAGGGTTCTGAGGGGCAAAAAAACTGCCTAAAAAGGCTGCCGGGCCGGACTCCTGACACCGTTCGGCTTGCATCTTGCCGCATTGGCCCGCATCTCTTTCAGCCATGCTCAAGATCGGCTCCTACAATATCCAGAAATCCATCGGGGTGGATGCCCGCCGGCGTCCGGAACGGACTCTGAAAGTGATCCAGGAACTGGACTGCGATATACTGGCGCTTCAGGAGGCCGACAAGCGCTTCGGGCCGCGCGAAAGCACACTGGATCCGGACAGTATTCTGGCCGAGACCGACTTCCGGCCTGTGCCGTTCGACACGGGTGAGAAGAGCCTCGGCTGGCACGGCAATGCCGTTCTTGTGCGCAATTCCATCGAGATCCTGGACCATCGCAAGCTGGACCTGCCGACACTCGAGCCGCGCGGAGCGGTGGCCGTGGACCTGATTGTCGGCGGTGAAAAGATCCGGATCGCGGCAATGCATCTCAGCCTGGTGGCACATTTCCGCAAGAAACAGATCACGTCGCTGATGCACCAGTTGCACGCGCACCTCGATTACCTGCCGACCGTGCTGATCGGCGACCTCAACGAGTGGCGCGATTCTGCCGGCAGCATCCGGCTGTTCGAGGAACGTTACGAAGTCACCACGCCCGGACGGAGCTTCCCGAGCCCGCTTCCCGTCGGCAGCCTGGACCGGATCATCACCAGCCCGGAATTCACGGTGCAGCAGGCCGGTGTCCACAAGTCCAGAACGGCCCGCGTCGCGTCGGACCATCTTCCGGTCTGGGCACATCTGACCCTGGAACCCGCCGGTCACCTCGCAGACCGCTCCGATTGACGGTCCGCGATTGACAGGACGCGACTGAAAATCCCCTAGAGGGCAAAAATCAGGCTCAGCAGATGAAACAGCGCTCCGGCAAACAATGCGGTTGCCGGAACGGTGACGACCCACGCGGCAACAATCGTCAGGAGATTGGCCCGCCTGACCAGAAGCCGGCGCCGGCGCTCCTCCCGATTGCGCATCATCTTGCGCGGCTTGATCCGGCCGTTTTCGGTGACATAACGGTTGCGATGCCATTCGCGGTAGAAGCCGACACCGAAAACCGCGCCGACGGCAATATGCGTGGACGAGACGGGCATGCCGAGAGCCGAGGCCATCAAGACGGTGGTGGCGGCTCCCAGGGTGACGCAAAAAGCCCGGACGGGACTCAATTTCGTGATTTTCTTGCCGACCACCATCACCAGCCGCCGGCCAAACAGCAAAAGCCCGGCGGAAATACCGAAGGCCCCGACCGCGCTCACCCATAGCGGAATGACCGGATTGAGTGCCCCCATGTACCAGAACACAAGGTCCGGGAAGTCACTCGATTGACTGAGCACGATGGCCGCCAGCGGGCCGACGGCATTGGCAACGTCGTTCGCTCCATGGGCGAATGACAGCAGGCCGGCGGTGACCATGAGCGGAATTGCAAACAGTTGCCGCACCGCGCGCGCGGTGTTTTCCTGAGTGACTGTCTGCTTGCGTACGACGTGCAGATAGATGCGCCAGACAACCAGCCCGGTCAGGACCGCAAGACCGATGGAAAGCCAGTCAGGCAGATCGAGCAGGCGGTCACCGGTCTTTTTGGACACATACGCGGCAAAGACGCCCCCCAGCAGACCCAGCAGTATGGGGAGCCAGAACCGGGCCGCGGCGAGCCTGTCGGCGGCATAGACCACCCGGGAATTGATGAAAGCCATGAAGGCCGCCGCGATCATCCCTCCCAGAACCGGAGAGGCAACCCAGGTCAGCGCGATGGTCGAGACCGTTGTCCAGTTGATTGCCGCGAAGCCGCTGGCCGCAACGCCGGCTCCGACGACACCACCGACAATGGAGTGGGTCGTGGACACCGGCGCACCGACCAATGTGGCAAAATTGATCCACAGGGCGGCGGCGGCCATGGCGGTCAGCATTGCCTGCATGAACGTGAAATTATGCTGGACATCGTCCGGGCTCAGGATCTGACTGGAGACCGTGGAGACCACATCCGCCCCGCCAAGAAGCGCTCCGGCGCTTTCACAGATCGCGGCGAGAACGAGGGCGCCGGTCAGGCTGATCACGCGGGCGCCGACCGCAGGAGCGACATTGTTGGCAACATCGTTTGCACCGATGTTGAGGGCCATGTAACCGGCAATCGCGCTTGCGGCCACGAGAATGAGCGCGTTCGACATGTCGCCGGAAACGATCTGGGAAGCGGCTACCGCCGCACACAGGCCCAGAAAAATCACGGCAAGACCAGTCCCGGTCAGGCGGCGGCCCATCGCCTCCGCCGCTTCGCCGACGAATCCGAGCCTGTCGAGATCCTTGTCCAGATCTTTCGCTTTGAGGTCTCTGTTTGTCAGCAAGCCCGCGGCCCAATCTCGAGAGAACTGCGGGAGCCGGCACGAGAAGCCCAGCCACCGGCGTCCCGGTTGAAAATCATGCCGTCATTGATCGCACGCCCGCGCGACACCCTTGCGTCGTTCATAGTAACTGAACTGGATTGGAACGGGTTTTCAGACGAGGTCAGAGCGGTGCTTTCGCAAGAAACGCCCCAGTGCCGGCTCATCGACGGCCTCGATGGCCTCGGACAGGGGCAGCCAGAACAGTTTCCGCTGGCCGATTTCCGGGAAGCTCTGCAACTGCTTTTTGAACCGGATCCTGAAAACCAGGACCTTGGTCCGGATCCTGAGCCCGTCCGACAGGCCCTTGAAGGACCGGAAACTGCCCATGGCGCGCGAATCAGGTTCGCCGACAACGCCGGCTTCTTCATAGGCTTCGATAACCGCGGTCTCGTAGGCCGGCTTGTCTTTCTCCGGCCATCCTTTCGGCAGGATCAAACGGCCTGTCCCGCGCGTCGATACAAGCAGAATCTCGGGTTCGTTGTCGCCCGGGCGACAGCACAGCGCGGCGATCTGCAAGCGGCGCGGTCTGACGAACAAACCACTGAAACCGTGCAACCACGATATGTTCTGTACTGTTAAAGCCTTTGCGACACTCATCTCTATACCGACTGTTCCGGGGTGCACGTTATATAGAGGCAAAAGAATTTTCCGTCCAGTCAAAAGTGCACACTGTGCACATTGCTATTGCTGCCGGTCCGCAGTGATCACGGACCTGCATTCAGACACAGGAAATCCTGACATGGTCGGCGGACCACGCTCCGGGCCAGACTTCGGCATTTCCCGACTTCAGGTCACGCAACATCCGAACCGGCACGTCGGCAATCAGGAACGGGTCTTCACCATTGGCGCCGGATGTTGGCGGAATTTCGGCGGCAACTCCGGAAAACCCGAACTCTTCTTCGCATGGCAGATACAGCGCGGCTCCGGACACATTGGTGTCGTTCTGAGTGGTTCCCTTCGCTGTGCCGACCACCCCGCAAACGGCGACGGCACACAGAAGTTCCACGGCCCGGGCTTTTGCACAGCCGAACACGCGGTGATATCCGGAGAGTTTTTCCGTCATGGAGGGAACCAGCAGCAGATCCAGTTCCTGGCGGGCCAGAAGATTGCTCAGCGCAGGCATCTCCACATCCAGACAGATCAGGATCGCCATTTTCAGCCCGTCGAGGTCAAACACCTTCAAGTCCGTACCGGGCGTGAGGTGCCAGGTGTCCGGGCTCTGTTCGAACGGCGTCAGACAGAGCTTGTCCTGCCGGATCTGCCGGCCGTCGGCCGTCAGGAGAACGGCCGTGTTGGTGATGCCCGCAGGCGTCCTGACCGGCATCGAGCCGGCAAGAAGCGAGACGCCGTGCTGCCTCGGCAGGTCCGCCAGAAGGGGCTGCAGATCCTGGCCGACCTCCGCGAGAAAGGCCATTTCCTCTTCGGGCTGCAAGCCTTCCGGCTTGAAGGCAAGGCAGCATTCGATCAGGTATTCCGGCAGGACAAGGAGCCTGGCACCTGCCGCGGAAGCCCGGGCAAGCCCCTCCCCGATCTGCGCCGCGAACGCGCCCACGCTTTCAGGCGCGCGGCCGAGATTGAAGGACCAGAGAGCAATTGGATAATGGGACATCTGTTGCCGTTTTGTCTTTCAGAAAGACGACAGAAACAAGGCCTGACCCTGACCGTATCAGGCCTCAGGAAGGCGGAACGGAAAACTATGTTGATCCTGCCTCGATGATCAAGGGATCAATCGAGGAACATGCCGGCAAACAGGGCCAGTACAACCAGCAGACCGGTTGCAAGCGCTGCGGACCTGGGCTGCGCGGGCAAGGTCTTGAACTTGGCCGACCGCCGGACCTCACGAATGCCCTTCAGCGCCCTGTCGGCACGCCGGTCTATTTCCGCAAAATAGGGCGAAAGCTCATTCTGAGCGTGCATGCCTGATCCTCACGATTCCTTCGCGTGGACAAAACTAGGCGCGGGTGCTTAGGGTTTGGTTAACGGCACAATCAATCAACACGCCATCAAGGCACTCAGCAGACCATCAAAGACGGCTTTTCTGCGGGTCTGCAACATCCAGAATGCGGAGCTGCACTTTCGGAGAGCCCTGCCAGGTGTCGATGGACAGGGTTCCGGCAACATGGAGGCCCCGCCCCCGGCCCTCAAGCAGCATTTTTCCGTGCGGCTTGTCCTCAGCCTTGAAACAGATGGCTTTCAGGCCGGCGCCGTCGCCGGCGGCGATGGTCGCGCGCACATGGCCCTTGCCGACAACATCCGCATAGGAGATGCGGTGCGCCGGGAATGCAAAAACCGGCTCGGAATGACCGGCGCCGTAAGGACCTGCCTTTTCCAGCAGTTCCAGAAGCTCAAGCGTTGCTCCTGTCGCCGTCAGCGCCGCATCGACCGACAATTCCCGGCTGGCGGTGGCGGCCTCGACATCAGCCTGCAGCGACTCGTTGAAATAGGCTTCCAGATCAGCGATCTTTTCCCGGCGGACCGTGAGCCCGGCAGCCATGGCATGCCCACCGCCCTTTTCCAGCAATCCGTCGTCGACGGCCTGGCGAACCGCCTTGCCGAGATCGACCCCCGGTATCGATCGGCCGGAGCCGGTCCCCTTGCCTGTTTCGTCGAAAGCGACCGCGAAGGCCGGCCTGCGATGGGCTTCCTTGAGCCGTGAGGCGATCAGGCCGACAATGCCTGGATGCCAGTCCGGCGAGCCGGTCAGAAGAACCGCGGGATCTCTTGTCTCGATGGCGTAGGCAGCTTCCGCGCCAGCCTGTTCGAGCATCACCGCTTCCATTGTCTGACGCTCGCTGTTGAGCTGGTCGAGACGTTCAGCGATGGCGCGGGCTTCATGCGGGTCCTCGGTGGTCAGCAGCCGTGCTCCGAGCGCTGCATCCCCGATCCGGCCGCCCGCATTGATCCTGGGCCCGACCAGAAATCCAAGATGGTAGGGCGCTGGCCGGCCGCTGACGCGGGCGGCATCCGCCAGTGCCGTCAGACCGTGGTTGCGCCGCTGATGCATGACCGCCAGACCGCGGGTGACATACGCCCTGTTGAGGCCCTGAAGCGGCACGACATCGCATACCGTTCCCAGTGCCACCAGATCGAGCAATGCCATCAGATCCGGCTGTGGCCGGCTTGCAAAGGCACCACGCCGGCGCAATTCCCTGTTCAACCCAACCAGAAACAGGAAGGTCACGCCGACCGCCGCCAGATGTCCCTGCCCGGAAAGGTCGTCCTGACGGTTGGGATTGACCAGCGCGCGAACGTCCGGAAGCGTCTCACCAACCTGGTGATGATCGATGACCACGACATCGAGTGACAGCCGGCCGGCCGTCTCGAAGGCCTCGAAGGACGTGCTGCCGCAGTCCAGCGTCACCAGCAGTTCGGCGCCGCCCTGGTGCAGGGCCTCGATGGCAGGTCCATTCGGTCCGTAACCCTCGATGATCCGGTCCGGAATATGGATCACCGGTTCGAGACCGAGCCACTGGAGATATTTGGCCAGAATTGCGGAGGAGGTCGCGCCGTCGACGTCATAGTCGCCGAAGATCGCGATCTTGCGGCCCGCCTCGACGGCATCCGCGACCCTTTCGACGGCGGCATCCATGTCCACGAGCCTGGAGGGATCGGGCATGAGCAGCTTGAGAGCGGGATCCAGGAAAGCCGGTGCATCGTCGGGCAGAACGCCGCGCGCCGCCAGCACCCGGGCCAGAACGTCGGGCAAACCGTGCGTCTGCGAAATGGCCATCGCGGCGCGTGCGTCGGCGACGCTCAGGCGTTCGCGCCAGGCATTGTCATTTGCGGAACGGGAGACCCCCAGTACGAGCCTCCTGTCATCTTCCCCGGATGTTCCCAGCATTCAGCGCCATCTTAGTCCATATGGAATTTTTCAAGATCCGTGTGCTGGGCCTTGATGTAACGCACCGTGCCTGTGGATGACCGCATGACGACGGTATGCGTGGTGACATGATGGCGGCCGAACCGGACGCCTTGCAGAAAGTTGCCGTCAGTCACACCGGTCGCCGCGAACAGAACGTCCGGCCCGGCC
Source organism: Roseibium sp. AS2 (assembly GCF_038900065.1). Taxonomy (NCBI): domain Bacteria; kingdom Pseudomonadati; phylum Pseudomonadota; class Alphaproteobacteria; order Hyphomicrobiales; family Stappiaceae; genus Roseibium; species Roseibium sp. AS2. The sequence goes on along the minus strand of NZ_JBBMQN010000013.1, from coordinate 53,144 downwards.
ATTTCCTCGAGCGTGTACTTCTTCTTGATGTCCTCGATGCCCATGCGGTGGGCACGTTCGACCTGCTCCTCACGGGTGATGACCAGCCGGGTCTGCATCTGGCCACCGATGCACCGCAGCGCCGCGGCTGCCAGCACGCCCTCGGGCGCACCACCGATGCCGATATACAGGTCGATGCCGGTCTCGTCCGGATCCGTCGTGTGAATGATGCCGGCCACGTCGCCGTCGCCGATCAGGCGGATGGCTGCACCGGTCGCGCGGATGTCTTCGATCAGCCGCGCATGACGCGGGCGGTCCAGGACACAGGCGGTGACTTCATTGACCTTGACGCCCTTCTCCCTTGCCACGGCGGCGATGTTGTCGGCGATCGGTGCGTCGAGATCGATCAGGCCGGCCGGATAGCCCGGCCCGATGGCGATCTTGTCCATATAGCTGTCAGGGGCGTTCAGCAAGTCCCCTTCGGGAGCAAGGGCAATGACCGCCAGGGAATTCGGCAGGTTCTTGGCGCAGATGGTGGTGCCTTCCAGCGGATCGAGCGCAATGTCCACCTTGGGACCCTGCTTGGTGCCGACGTTCTCGCCGATATAAAGCATCGGCGCCTCGTCCCGCTCACCTTCGCCGATCACGACCGTCCCGTCGATCGGCAAGCGGTTGAGCTCGCGCCGCATCGCGTCCACAGCCGCCTGGTCCGCCGCCATCTCGTCACCATGGCCCCGCAACCGGGCGGCCGAAACAGCCGCTCTCTCGCTGACACGGGCCAGTTCAAGCGTCAGAATACGGTCCAGTCCGCTCGCCGGCTGTTTTTCAGTTTTGGACATCAACTTCTCCAGTCTCTCCCCGCAAGACGCCTGGGCGGGCACTCACGTGTCAATTCAGTTTTTCGATACGGATCATCTGCGGCTTCTCTGCGACGACGCCCTTGGACATGACGACGTCCAGTGCCTGCTTGATTGCCACCTCGGTGGTTTCATACGTGATCAAGATGACAGGTTGAGGCACTTCGACGTCGCCCTTCACGGGCGCATCGGCCTCCGCGTTCCGCTTTTGAACGATGGACTCCAAAGATATCCCCGCTTCTCCCATGCAGCGGGCAATCTCCGCGAATGCGCCCGGCCGGTCGAACACGGACAGCCGAATGTAGTAGCCGCCCTCGTGCAGGCGCATGCGCGCCCGGGTGTAGTCCTTCAGGTCCGCCGCGGGCGTGCCCAGAACCGGGGTCCCGTCGCCACGCGCGATGTCGGCGATGTCCGAAACGACGGCAGATGCCGTTGCCTTGCCGCCGGCTCCGGGTCCGGCCAGAACGATCTCGCCGACAAAGTCACCATCCACGGCAACCGCGTTGAGGACACCGTCAATCCGCGCGATCGCGGATGCCTTGGGGACCATGGTCGGATGCACGCGCTGTTCGATGCCCGTTTCCGTGCGCTGCGCGACGCCCAGCAGCTTGATGCGGAACCCCAGTTCGTCGGCGGCCTGGATATCCGCGGTCGCGATCGAAGTGATCCCTTCCATATAGATATCGTCGCAGGCAATCTTCGTTCCGAAGGCCAGGCTTGTCAGGATGGCAAGCTTGTGCGCGGTGTCGTTGCCCTCGATATCAAATCCCGGATCGGCCTCGGCATAGCCCAGTCGCTGCGCATCGGCGAGGCATTCCTCGAAGCCGATGCCGTCGGTTTCCATGCGGGTCAGGATGTAGTTGCAGGTGCCGTTGAGGATCCCGTAAACGCGGCTGATGTCGTTTCCGGCCATCGACTCGCGCAAGGTCTTGACGATCGGAATGCCGCCGGCGACCGCTGCCTCATAGTTCAGGCAGACGTTGCCTGCTTCCGCCAGGATCGCAAGGTCGACGCCGTGTCTGGCAAGCAGTGCCTTGTTGGCGGTGACGACATGGATGCCCCTCTTGAGCGCAGCGCGAACGCTGTCCTCCGCGGGCCCGCTGTCACCGCCGATCAACTCGACGAAAATGTCTATGTCGGCCTTTTCCGCCATCTCGACCGGATCGGTGAACCAGGTCAGACCGGACACGTCGAAGCCGCGGTCCCGGGTCCTGTCCCGGGCGCTCACCGCAGTGACAGTTGCCGCGCGACCGGATTTGCGGGCGATCTGTCCGCCATGCTGCGACAGGAGTTGCAGAACGGAGGCCCCCACGGTGCCAAGCCCTGCAACGCCAACTTTCAATGCTTCAGCCATGCGGAAAAAAGTCCAGTTCTAATCAGCCAGAGGTTCCGAGCGGGATGACGTTGTGCAGCTTTTGGTCCGCTGTTTCAAGGAAGCGTCGGATATTTCTCGCGGCCTGACGCAGCCGCTGTTCGTTTTCCACCAGTCCTATGCGCACATAGCCGTCGCCATGTTCGCCAAAGCCGATGCCGGGAGCCACCGCAACCTCCGCCCGCTCCAGAAGAAGCTTGGAATATTCGAGACTGCCCAGAGCGCGGAACTTCTCCGGGATGGGAGCCCAGCAGAACATGCTGGCCTGAGGCGCGGGAATGTCCCAGCCGGCCCGGCCGAAGCTTTCCACGACCACGTCGCGGCGGCCCTTGTAGGTTTCCCGGATTTCACGAATGCAATCGTCAGGCCCGTTGAGCGCCGCGGTCGCCGCCACCTGGATCGGGGTGAAGGCACCGTAGTCGAGATAGGATTTGACCCGTGCCAAAGCCGCGACCAGCCGTTCGTTCCCGACCGCAAACCCCATGCGCCAGCCGGGCATGGAAAAGGTCTTGGACAGGGAGGTGAACTCGACGGCAACATCCATCGCGCCGGGAACCTGCAGGACCGACGGCGGCGGTGCCGCGTCAAAATAGATTTCCGAATAGGCCAGATCGGACAGGATGAAGATGTTGTGCTTGCGCGCAAAGGCCACAACATCGCGGTAGAAGTCGAGATCGGCGCAACAGGCGGTCGGGTTCGAGGGATAACACAGAATGATCGCGATCGGCTTGGGCACCGAGTGGATCACCGCCCGTTCCAGCGCGTCGAAAAACTCCGCTCCCGGCTCTGCGGGAATGTTGCGGATCGAAGCCCCTGCCATCAGAAAGCCGAAGGTGTGGATCGGGTAGCTCGGGTTCGGGCTCAGGATCACGTCGCCCGGCGCCGAGATGGCCTGCGCCATGTTGGCGAAGCCTTCCTTGGACCCGAGTGTCGCGATGACCTGGGTGTCCGGATCGAGCTTGACGCCGAACCGGCGACCGTAATATGCGGCCTGCGCCTTGCGCAGACCCTGGATGCCTTTTGAGGCCGAATAGCGGTGCGTGCGCGGGTCCTTCACGGCTTCGGTCAGCTTGTCGACGATATGTTGCGGCGTCGGCAGATCCGGATTGCCCATGCCAAGATCAATGATGTCCGCTCCATCCGCGCGCGCCTTGGCTTTCAGGCGATTGACCTGTTCGAAGACGTACGGCGGCAGCCGTTTGACCTTGTGGAATTCCTCCATGACGCGAATCCTTGCGAGTTAACAGTTGACTGCGCCGATCACCCGGCGCGGCGGCAGCCCAGCGGGGCCCTTTTAGCAGCCCGGAAAAAAATGCACACCCGTCTTTGCGTCGCAAGCCGACTAAATTTGCCGCGATGTCCGAATCGATGCCGTTCAGGGCGTGCAACAGCCCCGTTCCCCGGGCCCTGGGCGCGATAACTCCCGGACCGTGACCGTCGCCCAGCGCCGGCGTCAGGTGACGGCTTGTCCGATTGGATCAGGCCGCGTTTTTGTGCTGGGTGGTGAAAGCAGGCTTCCAAGCGGAGTTTCTTGCCGAACCGCTGGTGGTCAGGTCGACCGCGACGATCTGGGCCTTGCCCTGCCTGCCGGCCTTTTCAAGGCCGCGTTCCGCGGTTTCCATCACCCGCCCGAGGCGCGTGACGGCGCTTGCAGTGACGAATCCGACGCTGACCGAGATCATCAGCTTGCCTGCCGACGCCTCCTCGCATCCCAGGCCGAATTGCCGGCACAGGCTTTGCGCGGTCAGACGGGTACGCTCATGATCTGTTTCCGGCAGGAAAACGGCGAATTCGTTTTTCCCGATGTGGCCGGCCACGGCGGTTTCCCCGACCGTGTCCTTGAGGATACGGGCGAACAGCTGCAACAGGGCGTCGCTCATTGCCGGGCTGTATTTCTCGCCGACGGTCTTCAGTTCATCCAGATCAAAGAGAATCAGGCTGTAACCCGATCCGTTTTCCCGGTTCTCCCGGATCCAGGCCTGCGCGTCATCGCAAAATGCACCGCGGGTCGACAAGCCGGTCACGTCATTGCGCGCATTCTCTTCCCGCGAAAGCTCCCGGGATTTCTCGACGAGCATCGACGGGGGCAGAACGATGGTCATGACCGTGGAAAACAGCAGCACGACCAGATAAACGGTCATGAACCCTTCCGGGAATGCGGACAGGAACGTCGGGAATTGCAGCAGGTTCTGGTTCAGCATGAACCAGGCGAATGCAGCGCATTCGACCAGGATGGTCATTCCCAGCAGCCTGGCGGAATGCAGCTTGTCCGTGTTTTCGAAAAACACCATGGCGGCCATCCACAGACCTCCCAGGATCAGGCAGCTCTGCACGTAATTCACACGGAAAAGGAAACTGTCCAAGAACGGCGGGAACAGGCACATGACCAGCCAACCGGTTGCGACAATCGCAAACACCCACAGGTGCCCGCGCAGGCCCAGAAGCACCGCGAGGCCGGCGCGCCTCAATCCGATTGCCAGAATGATCAGGAAATTCGCGCCGATGATGCTCAGACCGTCCGGTATCGTGCCGCGAAGGCCAATCAGCAGCGTTCCGCAGCCCGCCAGGAACAGACCGGCCGCCCACAAGGCAAGACTGCGCGATCCCGCAAGGCTTTTCACAGGCCAGAACCGGTAAAACAGCAGCAGAATCGCGCTGCCGGCGAAACCGGCGACGGTGAGACAGGCAAACAGTGTCGGCGTATCGAGTTGCATCAAAGAAATGCCCTGAAAAAGTCCTGAAAGAACCCTAGGTCACCAACCCTTAAAAGAATGCGTATTTCACCAACCCGCAATCGCGCCGCGCGCCTTCCGGCAGACCGGACCGGTCCTACCTGGCAGGACTCTGCCGCGGCGCGAGCGTTTCCAGATAGGCTTCCGTCGCGCGCCGGTCGTGCGGGTTGATCAGACCGGATGCAACGCCGGCTCCGACAGGTGGACCAAATGCCTGTGACGAGGGGACATTGGTGCTGACCAGGCCCGGTTCGGTTTTCAGGGCGGCCAGCAACGGCGTTCCGGGACCAACAGCGCACCCCGACAAGAACAGCAGAACCGCCGTTCCCGTCAGACCGACGCGAACCTTTTGCAATCTAGTCATCCGCTCCTCCTCGACAACGACGGCGGCATCCATCTGATCGACACAAATTCACTCTAGTCATGGACACCCGGTCCGGACCGATCGGACATCCGCAAGTTGATCTATTTAAGAGTGTTCGGCCATGCTGTCTGCAATTTAATTGAACCGTGGCCACCCGCACCGGCGAAGTTCAAAACACGTTGAAATCCAATCGACGGCAGCGGAACCTTGTGTCATAAATAACCGTCAGTTCTAAATACCGGCGAAAACAGAACAAGATAAGGCGAATGGACTGACAGGGCTCTCAGACCGTTCCACGGCCTGACGAGGCTGCGTAAACCGGAGGAAACACCTGCCTATGGCTGATGACCGCCAGCATCCCATGTTGCAGTTTATCATCAACAACCCTGAGGCCTTTGCCCAGAACCTGGCCAAGACGCTGGAGCACGCCGGCAAGGCCCTCGCCGCTTATATCGAGCCGCGGGAACAGGGCAAGATCACCCATGAGTCGACGGACGAGCTGACAGGCATCGTCAAGACCCTGGCGCAGGTGGGCGAATACTGGGCCTCCGATCCTCAACGCGCCGTCGAGGCCCAGTCCCGCCTGTGGGGCGGATATATCGACCTCTGGAACTCGTCCCTCAAACGGATGATGGGCGAGCCTTCGACACCGGCGGTGCAGACGCCGCACAAAGACAAGCGGTTTGCCGACCCGGAGTGGGAAGACAACCAGTTCTTCGATTTCATCAAGCAGCTCTATCTGATCACCAGCAAATGGGCCGAGGACATGGTCCACGACGCCCAGGGGCTCGACGAGCACACCCGTCACAAGGCGGAGTTCTATGTCACCCAGATCGCAAATGCGGTTTCCCCTTCGAACTTCGTGCTGACCAATCCGGAACTGCTGCGCCTGACCCTGGAAAGCAACGGCGAAAACCTCGTCAAGGGCATGCAGCATCTTGTCGAGGACCTGAAAACCGGCAAGGGTGAACTCAAGATCCGGCAGACGGACCCGACGAAATTCAAGCTCGGCGAGAACATGGGCAACACCCCGGGCAAGGTGATCTCCCAGAACGATGTCTGCCAGGTCATCCAGTACGCGCCGACAACGGAAAACGTGCTCAAGCGCCCGCTTCTGATCGTCCCCCCCTGGATCAACAAGTTCTACATCCTGGACCTCAATCCCGAGAAATCGTTCATAAAGTGGGCTGTTGATCAGGGGCACACGGTGTTCGTGATCTCCTGGGTCAATCCGGACGAACGCCAGGCGCTCAAGAACTTCGAGCACTACATGAAGGAAGGCATCCTCAACACGCTCAATGTGATCAAGCGGGCGACGCGCCAGAGCGAGGTCAATGCGATCGGTTACTGCGTGGGCGGCACGCTGCTCGCGGTTACGCTGGCCTACATGGCCCGGAAGGGCGACGAGCGGATCAAGACCGCAACCTTCTTCACCACCCAGGTGGACTTCACGTTCGCCGGCGATCTGAAGGTCTTCGTCGACGAGGAACAGATATCTTCCCTTGAAAAACGGATGGCGGAACAGGGCTATCTGGACGGATCGAAGATGTCCTCGGCTTTCAACATGCTGCGATCCAACGATCTGATCTGGAGCTACGTGGTCAACAACTACCTGAAGGGCAAGGAGCCCTTCCCGTTCGATCTGCTCTACTGGAACTCCGATTCTACGCGTATGCCGGCGGCGAACCATTCCTTCTATCTGCGCAGCTGCTATCTTGAGAACCGGCTGTCCAAGGGCGAAATGGAAATTGCCGGCGAGAGGCTCGACCTTTCCAAGGTCACGATCCCCGTCTTCAACCTTGCCACCCGCGAGGACCACATCGCGCCGCCGAAATCCGTCTTCCTCGGGTCCGGCTGTTTCGGCGGACCTGTCGACTATGTGCTTGCAGGCTCCGGCCATATCGCCGGTGTCGTCAATCCGCCCGCAAAGAACAAGTACCAGTACTGGACCGGCGCCGACCCCAAGGGAACTTTGGAAAACTGGCTTTACAATGCCGAGGAACATCCCGGATCCTGGTGGCCCTACTGGGATCAGTGGATCCGCTCCAATGACGACACGATGGCCAAGGCCCGCAAACCGGGTGCCTACCGGATGAAACTCCTGGAAGATGCGCCCGGATCCTACGTGATGACCAAGGTCTGACTTCCGGGGCCGGGACAGGGATTGTCTTCGGGACCGGCCGCCGGCAGGAAAAGAGCCCGCTTAGCGGGAATGCGCGTCCAGCGGCGTCAGGGTCATGGCGAGCAGCTTGCCGAATTTTTCCGCGCTCATCGGCCTGCCGAAATGAAACCCCTGCGCCACTTCACACTTACAGCCGGCCAGGAAGGCCTGCTGCTTCGCGGTTTCGACACCTTCGGCAACCACGCTCAGGCCCAGTTCGCGTCCCAGCGAGATAATTGCGCGGGCAATGCAACGATCGTTCTCGTCGTAGTCCAGGTCATGGATAAAGCTGCGATCGATCTTCAATCGGGTCAGCGGAAAGCTCTTGAGCGCCACCAGACTTGAATAGCCGATGCCGAAATCGTCGATCGCCAGTTTCAGGCCGATGCCGCGGAAATCATTCATCAGACTGACCGCGTGTTCCGCGTCCTGGATCAACAGGCTTTCCGTGAGTTCCAACTCCAGGGACCCGGCCGGCAGACCGCTTTCGTCGAGCGCCGCGCAGACGTCGGCAATCAACCCGGTCTCGCGGAACTGTCGCGCAGAGACATTGACCCCGATTGTGACCGGCACCAGCCCGCCGTCCTGCCATTCCTTGTTCTGCCGACAGGCCTCCTTGATCACCCACCGTCCAAGGGGCACGATCAGTCCGCTTTCCTCGGCGAGCGTGATGAACTCTCCGGGCATCAGACGGCCCAGGTCCGGGTGTTGCCATCGCACCAGCGCCTCGGCGCCGGTAATCCGGCCGGTATCAAGGTTGTACTGGGGTTGATACTCCAAAAAAAACTGATCGGCCCCGATCCCGGATCGCATGTCTTCCAGCAGTGTCATCTTGTTCAGCGACATTTCCGGCCGGGTATGCTGATAGATGTGAAAACCGTTCCGGCCCAGGGATTTGGCCTCGAACATCGCCTTGTCCGCATTCCGCAGAAGTTGGTCTGCATCTTCCGCTTCTTGCGGATAGCGGGCCGCTCCGAGACTGCAGGTCACATGAAACGAAAGGTCTCCGATCCGGATTGTCCTGCCGATTTCCTTCCTCAACTGCGCCATGAGCTGCTTCAGTCGGGACTTGTGCGCGGCGTTTCCTTCGACAATCAGGACAAATTCGTCTCCGCCAAATCGAATGGCCTGGCACTTGCCGTCAACGACGGACACGATCCGTTCGGCGGCAATCTTCAGCACCTGGTCGCCAATGGCGTGGCCGAAACTGTCATTGACGAATTTGAAGTTGTCGAGATCGACAAAGACGACGGCAACCGGTGCGCCCGAGTCCCGGCTTGCGGTGACCTTGTCGTTCAGTCTCGATTCAAACTCCTGACGGTTGGGCAATCCGGTCAGGGCGTCGTGATTGGCGAGATAGCGGATCTTTTGTTCATCCAGCTCACGCTCAACGGCCACCGCCGCCAGACGGGCCGCCTCAAGCGCGAGCTTCAGGTCGTGGTCGGTGGGACTGCGGACCTCCGCAGTGTAAAGCCCGAATGTGCCAAGCACGCCACCATCCTTGCCGAAGAACGGCACCGACCAGCAGGAACGCAAATCGAACGGCTTGACCACCTCACGGAAATCTTCCCAGAGCGGGTCCTTGAAAATGTCCTCGACAATGACGCTTTCGCTCCGGTGGACAGCCGTGCCGCATGACCCGGTCCTTGGTCCTACCTTGAGTCCGTCGGTCAACGCGACATAGTCCCCGGGCAGGTTCGGCGCTGCGCCGGCACGGAGCCGCGTTCCGCATTCCTCCACCAGCATGACGGACCCGAGCACCCCATCAAGTTGCTTCTCGATGCTCAGCACCAGCGTATCCAGAACCTGCTCCAGCGGCCGGCCCGACGCCAGATCCTGCAGGACCTTGTTCTGCCCCTCCTGCAGCAGGGCAGCCCGTTTGCGGTCCGTGATGTCGCGCGACAGTCCGATCAGGCCCACCACCTTGCCGTCGCTATCGCTCACGGGGAACTTGGAAGACGCAAACCACTTGCGGCGTCCGTTCACCAGAATGGAGGGTTCCTCGAAATCAATCCGCGGCAGGTTCGTGGACATGATCTCCTGCTCGATCGCCTGGAATTTCCGGGCGGTTTCCAATGGATGCAGGTCAAGATCCGTCTTGCCGATCAACTGGGCAGCGTCTTCCAGTCCGACATCGAGGGCAACCTGCCTGTTTGCCATGACAATGCGCGAACCGCGGTCCTTGATCAGGATATAGTCGGATACCTCGTTGAGCAGGGTCTGAAGCCAGTCCCCGCTCAGGCTCAGCTTGTCGGCCGCGCTGAGATGTTCGAGACCATTGAGCCGATCCAGTTCCGCTGCCAGCAGCATGACATCGGAATTTTCACTGACGCCTCCTACGTGGCGACCTCTGCTCAAGACCATTTTCTTGCCCGGCTCTCAGGTTAATTTACCAACAGGTAGTTGATTATTTTCACAGATTCCCTGCTTGAAAACAACGTATTCGTTCTTGCTACCGCAAGACTATCGGCAAAAATGCCTAGAGTAAAATTCACGCCGCCACGGTCTGAATGATATTTCCAGTATACTTCTCATTCCATTGCGGACGAATTTTTCAATTCAGACCGCGGAATATTGACCGACAAACCTGTCCGCAGATTATCAGTCCCGGACAACAAAGTGGTTTGCCAAGGTCCCTTTTCAGCGGCTATGATCACGCGTTGTCTCAATTTCCGGCCCGAATTCATGCACAAGCCGCAACGTCACAAAACACCGGGAGATGAATCCGGAAATCATCCCCCCTCCGGGTTTCGTCCGCCTGTTGCCCTGAAAAATGGCACCGCGAGCAGCCCTACGGCTGCATCGACAATCCTGGCCAAGCTGCTCGCTCCCGGCGTCTTGACCGCGTGCCTCTGGACCAGGTCCTGGTTGGGCATGACCGAAGTCGTGCTCCTGACGCTCGGGGTTTGCTTGCTCTTGCTGTTTGGACCCCAGATCTTCAGCAAGGCCGCCAACAGAGTCACCTGGGCGCGTCTGGCGGGATACGGCGAGAGGATCTGGCTGAACAGGCTTCTGATACCCGTGCCAAGGGACCTGAACCACCGGCTGACAATTCTCTACTTCGTGTTCTGGTTGGGAGCCCTGGTCGCGATCTGGGGGGGATTCGCGAAGCTTCCGATCTTGTCTGCCTCCGGGCTCGTCGTCGCCTACAGCGCGCAAGCGGTGTGTCTCGGCAAGCTGATCCGCCTTTACGCAATCATGCGGGAACGACATCCGCTTTACCGGTTCTGGTCGGTCCTGCCGGTGAACGACAACAGGCCGACCCGCTCCGACAGCAGCCGGTCTGCATGACCGGCCACCCCGCGCCGGACCACGAGCAGCAGATCAGGCCGAACGGGCCCGTCTTTCGGCAAGCAGGCCGATATAGGTCAACGCAACGCTCGCGCCGGCAATCGACGTGATATCGGCATGATCATAGGCCGGTGCGACCTCGACCACGTCTCCGCCGACAAAATCCAGTGAGCCAAGCCCGCGCAGAACCGACAGCGCCTCCCGGGACGAGAGCCCTCCGGCGACCGGCGTGCCCGTCCCCGGTGCGAAAGCAGGATCAAGGCAATCGATATCGAAGGTCATGTAGGCAGGGCCGGTTCCGACCCTGGAGCGGATCCGCTCGATCACGCTGTCAATGCCCAGACTGTCCATCTCGTGCCCGAAGATGATCTCCAGCCCGCAGGTTTCGGGTGCATGGGTGCGAATGCCGACCTGAATGGATCTTTCGGGATCGATCAGCCCCTCGCGCACCGCCCGGCCGGTGAAGGTGCCGTGATCGATACGGTCCCCCTGATCCGGCCAGGTGTCCTGATGGGCATCGAACTGGACCAGACCAAGCGGTCCGTGTCTGGCGACATGGGCCCTCAGCAACGGATAGGTGATGAAGTGGTCGCCGCCGATGGAAAACAGATGCGCGCCCGCTTCCAGGATCTGTGCAGCCTGGCTCTGGATGTGGCCTGGAATATCCGCGTTCCGGCCATAGTCAAAGACACAATCGCCGTAGTCGACGCAGGCAAGGGTCTCGAACGGATCCATGTGGAAGGGATATTGCGGGTCGCCGTCAAAAATGGCGGAGGCCCGGCGCACCCCTTGCGGCCCGAACCGGGCACCGGGCCGGTTGGAGACCGAAGCATCGAAGGGAATGCCCCAGACGGCCAGATCGACCCCGTTCAGGTCCCTGCTGTAGCGGCGGCGCATGAAGGACAGCGCGCCTGCATAGGTCGGCTCGTGAGATCCGCACTTTATGTCCTTGCCAAGAAAGGCGTTGTCGGTCGGGCGCGGCAGATCTGATGACATGTTCGGTATCCTCGGCTCGCGTGGCAATGCGCATGACATAATCCGACCAAATACCACGTTCGGGAAAATGTTTCCGGCAATCGTTGGCGTGTAAACCCGAAATCCCGGGGCCGTCAACGCCGCACCCTGCCAGTACGCGTTTGTGGGGACTTGATCCGCCAGCCTCATGAGCGGCAAAGTCCTCAGGATGACAACACCTTGAGACACAAGAGACGACCGCTCAATGACCGAGCCTTCCCATTCAGACCACAGTGGCCACGACCACGCCCATGCCACGGAAGTCACGGACAGAAATGCGCGGGCGGTGGCCTGGGCAGGACTTCTGATTGCCAGCTTCATGCTCGCGGAGCTGATTGGCGGCTGGCTGTCCGGCTCGCTGGCCCTGATGGCCGATGCCGTACACATGGTCACGGATGCAGCTTCCCTGGGTCTTGCCTGGTGGGCGTTCCAGCAATCGAAGAAGCCGGCGGATGACCGGCTCACCTATGGCCGCGACCGCCTGCCGGTCCTGATTGCCTTCGCCAATGCGATATTCCTGCTCATTGTCACCGCCTGGATCTGCGTGGAGGCGGTCGGCCGGTTCCTGACACCGGAAACCGTTCTTGCCGGACCGATGTTGATCATCGCGGTCCTCGGCCTTCTGGTGAATATCGGCGCCTTCCTGATCCTGCAGCGTGGCGGCGACGGGTCCCTCAACATGCGCTCGGCCATCCTGCATGTGCTCGGCGACCTTCTGGGATCCGTCGCGGCAATCGCCGCCGCGATCGTGATCTACCTGACCGGCTGGTTTCCGATCGATCCGATCCTGTCCGTCTTCGTGGCCTTGCTGATCGTGCGCTCCGCGGTCTCCGTGCTGCGGCAGGCAGGCCATATACTCCTGGAGGGTGCGCCACCCGGCATAGACCGGAACGCCCTGAAGGCGGATCTTCTGGCGGAAGTGCCCGGCCTTGCCGACGTCTTTCACATTCATCTTTGGTCGCTGTCCGAAGGAAAGGTCAACGCCACGATGCATGCCGTTCTGCGCCCGGGAAAGGACGCCGACCTCGTCTTGCGGCAAGTGCGCAACCGGCTGACCGACCGACATGGCATCGACCATGTCACCATTGAATCCTCTTCGCCGTCCCGGTGCCCCGTTGTCGCCTCGCCCTCACCCGACTAAAAACAATCCGGAGGTGCGCGAAGATTCGCGCGCGCAACAGGGGCCACAAGCTGTGCCAGACCAAGACCAGATACTCCTGCGCGGCCGGTTGCTGAGTTTTTCTGCTATTCCGGACAGTCCTGACGACAAGGGTGCCTACTCCTACGAGGACGACGGCGCCCTGCTGATCCGGGACGGCAAGATCGTCGCCCGGGGCCGCTACCCCGACATGCAGGCCGCCTGTGACGCGGCCACGACACGGATCGTGGATCACCGGCCCCATCTGGTCATGCCCGGTTTCATCGACACCCATATCCATTTCCCGCAGGCTCAGGTCATCGCGTCCTGGGCCGACCAGTTGCTGGACTGGCTGAACGATTACACGTTTCCCGAGGAAATGAAGTTTTCCGACCCCGAGCACGGGCGCAGGATCGCTTCCGGTTTCTACGATCAACTGGTTGCCCATGGCACCACCACCGCCTCCGCCTATTGCTCCAGCCATCCGGCCTCCGTCGAGGCCTATTTCGGGGAAGCGGAACGGCGTGGCATGCTGATGCTGGGCGGCAAGACGATGATGGACCGCAACGCCCCCGACGCTCTGTGCGACACGGCACAAAGCGCTTACGACGACAGCAAGGCGCTGCTGGAGAAATGGCACGGCCGCGGCCGGGTGCATTATGTCATCACACCGAGATTCGCCATCACCTCGACACCGGCTCAGCTCGAAGCGGCAGGCACGCTGTTGAAGGAACACCCGCAGTGCCATCTGCAGACGCACATCAACGAGAACCACAACGAAATCTCCCTGACGCTGGAGCTCTATCCGGACGCCACAGACTATCTCGGCGTCTATGAGAGTTTCGGGCTTCTGGGCCCGAAATCCCTGCTCGGTCATTGCGTGCACATGACCAACCGGGAACTGCAGGTCATGCGCGAGACACAATCCGTTGCGGTGTTCTGCCCGACGTCAAACCTGTTCCTGGGAAGCGGTCTCTTCAACAAGGCCGGTCTTGAAAGCGCCGGTGTGCGCACGGCAATCGCAACGGATGTCGGCGGCGGAACCAGCTATTCCATGCTGCGGACACTGGACGAAGGCTTCAAGATCCTTCAACTGCAGCGTCAACGCATGCATCCTCTGACAAGTTTTTACTGGGTCACGCGCGGCAACGCGGAAGCTCTCTCCCTTCAGGACCGGATCGGCACCCTTGAGCCGGGCACGGACGCGGACCTCGTTGTGCTCGATGCCAGGGCAACCGGAGCCATGGCGCTGCGTATGGAAACAGCCCGGACCTTGTCTGAAGAACTCTTCGTGCTGCAGACACTCGGCGACGACCGGGCCGTGGTCGAGACCTATGCCGCCGGTGTTCCTCTCAAGACCTGAGACCCGCCGTCCGGGCCGCAAATGCGGCCCGGACCGGTTGATCAAGGGTCAGACCGCAGATCCCGGGTGCCGCGGATTTTCAGGAGACCGGAGACGAACACACCCATCGCGCAAAGAATACATGCGGCTCCGAGGAAAACCGTGTCATAGCCGGCGCTGCGGATAAGCGGCGTGAGCGCCAGCGGCGAGACCACCTGTCCAAGAAATATCGCCGTGGTAACGATGCCCAGGACGCTTCCGCGTCTGTCTGCAGGCGCCTTTTCCAGAGCAAGCAGCAGGAGCGCCGGCTGCACCAGGGCATATCCGGCGCCCACCAGAGCGGCCCCTGCCAGAATGAACGACCAGGCTGCATTCATGGCCAGAATTGCGAAACCGGCGCCCATAACCGTGAAGCCGAGCAGAAACGTCGCAGCCAGTCCCAGAAATGTGCTGATCCGCCGGAACATCATGGCGATGCAGCCACCGGTGAGCGTCAGTGCCCCCAGGCCGAATGCCGTGCCGGCGGCCCCGTCCAGGCCATTCCCATCGAGATAAAACGGCAATTGGCTCGGCATCAGAAAGAAGATCGCAACCGTCGCCGTTCCCAGCAGTCCAATCGACAAGGCCGGCCCAAGCCAGTCATTGCGCCGTCCGATGGCCCCCTGCGGACGGTCCCTGACAGAGGGCCGGCCGCGCCGCTGCTCCTGGCGCAGAACCGGCAGCAACAGAGGCAACAGCAACAGCGCGAGGGCATAGATCAGGAATGGCAGTCGCGGCGACAGGCCCGCGAGCCAGCCGGCCAGGGCAATGTAAACAAAGCCGCTGAAATTGATCGCCGCAGTCTGCAACCCCATGAAGGCGTTCCGGCGCGGCCCTTCGAACAGGTCTCCCACCAATGCAGACTGGGCGGTCATGATCAGCGCGACGGCGACCCCGAGCGCCAGGCGGCTGGCCAGGATGGAAAAGAGACCAGGCAGAAAGGCCCCGGCGGCGCCGCTCAGGGCAAACAGCGCAACCCCCGCCATCAGCAGGGATGATCGCCCGAACCGGTCCACGAAAATCCCGGCAAGCGGTGCGATCAGGACGACTGACAGTGACGGCGCAGCAACCAGAAACCTGGTCAGGGATGCGGCTTGCGGCGTTTCCGGGAAACTGGCCTGCAACCCCGGCAGAGCCGGACTTATGGTGGCGTTTGCCATGATCTTGAGAGTTGCCGTCAACAGCAACGCGATCGCCGCCGTTTCCAACCACAATGGACGCCCTTGTTGAGAGTAATGAACTGATGACACCTTTATTCCCTTGCCTTTTTGACGACACGGGATCAGCCTACCAATTCAAGTCGACTTGAGGTCAAGATATGAAATTCCTGGATATTTCCGAAGTCTCCAAACAAACGGGCGTAGCCGCCTCCGCCATCCGACACTATGAGGAAAAGGGTCTGATCACCTCGCTTGGCCGGCGTGGACTGAAACGCCTGTTCGCAGCAGGCGTTCTGGATCAGCTCGCCCTGATCTCGCTTGGCAGGGACGCGGGATTTTCTCTCGATGAGATCCGGGACATGTTCGGCGCCGACGGCCTTCCAGCGCTCTCGCGGGCGGGCCTGCATCTGAAGGCGGATGATCTCGACCGGCAGATCGAACGGCTTTCCGGCTTGCGGGACATGATCCGCCACGTGGCGGACTGTCCGGCGCCGTCCCATATGGAGTGCGCCAAGTTTCGGCAACTGATCCGGATCAGTACGCGCCGGAAACGGAGCCGGCAAGAAAAACGCGCTCTACCGGACCGATCCTGATTGCCGGCGTCAGCAATGGCTGCAGACACTTCCCGGCCCGCCCCGGACACAAAAAAACCCGCCGGATCGCTCCGGCGGGTTCCCGATTTCCAAATCCTGTCCGTCCAGCGATTAACGCTTGGAGAACTGGAAGCTCTTACGTGCTTTTGCACGGCCGAACTTCTTACGCTCGACAACACGGCTGTCACGGGTCAGGAAGCCGTTTTTCTTCAGAACCGGACGCAGATCCGGCTCATAAAGGGTCAGTGCCTTGGACAGGCCATGACGCACCGCGCCAGCCTGACCGGACAGACCGCCACCGCTCACGGTCGCAACAACGTCGTACTGGCCGGAACGGTCGGCGAGCATGATCGGCTGCTGAAGGATCATCTGAAGGACCGGACGAGCAAAATACTCGGTATAGTCCCGCTTGTTGATCATGATCTTGCCGGTACCGGGCTTGATCCAGACGCGTGCGATCGCGTCCTTACGCTTGCCGGTTGCGTATGCACGGCCCTGTGCGTCCAGCTTCTGGACATGGACCGGAGCTTCGGGGGCTGCGGTGTCGACCGCGCTGCCCAGTTCTTCCAGGGATTGCAGCTCAGCCATGGTTATGCCCTCTTGCCGTCATTCTTTGCATTCAGGCCCTTCACGTCGACGAGTTCCGGCGACTGAGCTTCATGCGGGTGGGTCGGACCAGCGTAAACCTTGAGGTTCTTCAGCTGCTTGTTGGACAGCGGACCGCCCGGCATCATGCGCTGAACAGCCTTCTCCAGAACACGCTCCGGGAAGCGGCCTTCCAGGATGCCCCGTGCGGTGCGTTCCTTGATGCCGCCCGGATGACCGGTGTGCCAGTAGTACTTCTTGTTGTCGTACTTGCGGCCGGTGAACACGACTTTGTCGGCATTGATGACGATGACATTGTCACCGGTATCGATGTGAGGCGTGAAAATCGGCAGATGCTTGCCGCGCAGGTGATTGGCGATGAATGCGGCGAGACGGCCGACAACCATGCCTTCTGCGTCAATCAAGATCCACTTTTTCTCGACCTCAGCCGGCTTGGCAGAGAAGGTCTTCATGAGTCTGATCCATACTGGTCGGTTAAAGAAAGGGTCCGCGCAGCTTCAAGGGAAGCCAGCGAACGGACCCGAAATTCGTTCGAGGCAGCTTATACGCCGGCAGGAAATTGCCGTCAATTACATTCTTCGCACAATCGTCTGAAAATTATCAATAAAATCAGTAGCTTGAAAAAACGGTATTATGATACCACAGCACTCATCCGGATTTCCCGGTTCGCTGGCGCGGCGGCACCGAGTAAGTCGCCGTCGCGTGCGCCACCAGTTCCTCCTGTCCCTCCCCCGCAATGGCGCAGTCCACAACGGCCAGACGCTTGCCGAGTTTCAACAGCCGGCAGGTGGCCAGCAGGTCGCCCGGCTCGGGCTTGCGCAGGAAGTTGATGTTGAAACTGGTGGTCACGGCCAGTGCGACCGGGCCGATATGAGCGAGAATGACCACATAGGCAGCCAGATCGGCAAGCGCCATCATGGACGGTCCGGAAACGGTGCCGCCGGGACGCAGATGAAGCTCATTGGCCGACAGGCGCACGACAGCCTCGCCGGGCGAGACACTGTCAATCGAATAGACCCGGCCGCCCGCATGGATCTGCGGAAACTCCCGGTCCAGCATGTCCATGACTTCGCCATCCGTCATCACCGGCTGCATCGCCACCTCCCTACTGCGTTCTTATACAGTCAACTTTCCGACCTTTCTTACGTAATGGTCAGAACGGGTGGAATGCAAGTGGACCCTTCCGCACGACGGCTTATTCCGCGGCCTGCTTCCTGTCCTCCCGGCGCTTCTCGATGGTGTAGATGCTTCTGTCCCACAACCAGGCGGACAGCGTGGCAAGGCCGATGCCGGTGCGCATCTCGAATTCTTCGAAATGAAACCGGCTTGCGCGCAGCCCCTTGAGAACCAGTCCGCTCTTCAGCGTCTTGCGCATGGCGGACGGACCGCAGAAAAAGACATGGGCCCGGGAAAGATCGCCGCCAAGATCGGCGGCGATGCGCTCGGGCGTCAGGCGAACGCCCTCATCGGAGTTGACGATGACCAGTTCGAGATTTCCGGCTTCTTCGGCGGCCCGTTCCAGTTCGATCGCATAGGGGATATCGTCGCGTTCGCGAACGCAGTAGTAGAGCTTGACCGGCCCGGTCGGTCTGGCCTTCAGGCTTTCCGCGAACGCCAGGAACGGCGTGACACCGACACCGGCGCCGACCCAGACCTGCGGATCCCTTCCGGCTGGCATCGAGAACCTGCCGTATGGCCCTGTGACGGTGGCTTCCATCCCCTCGCTCAGTTCACGGCGCAGATGGCGGGTGTAGTCACCCAGATCCTTGATCGAAAAGCGCAGGGACCCGTCGTCACGCGGCGCGCCGCTCAAGGTAAACGGGTGCTCTTCCGACAGGCCGCTTCCCCCGACCGAAAGGAAGGCGAACTGACCCGGCTTGTGCCGCAGTCCCCTGCCCTTCGGATTGAGGATCACTTCCGTCAGGCCGCCGAGATGACGGACCGTGGCCACTGTGTATCTGTAGCCGCGCGGCGCCATCGGACGGACCACCGACATCCAGACATAGCTGACGATGCCGAGCAGGCAAAAGGCACAGATGTAAAGCCCGAGCGGATCAAAACTCGAAAACGGCTTTTCGATAAAGAAGAAATGAAACGCCCCCAAAAAGAAGAAGATGCCGATCAGCCGGTGGCTCCACTTCCACAAATGATAGGGAATGAAGGTGATCACCGAGGCCAGCACAAGAACCAGCAGGCCGTACAGGCTGATCTCGCCGAGATCCTCGGCGATACCGGCCAGGGGGCCGCCCCGCAATCCGTTCATTTCAGCGTCGATGATGTCATGCAGGCCGAGGCAGACCATCGCAACAACACCCAGCCACTTGTGCAGCACGTAGATGCGGTCAAGGGGCCCGATTACCGTCTCCAGTCCGGGTGCGCGGGTCGCAAGGAACTGGTTGATCCCCATGAGGATGAGTGCCAGGGAGCCGATATACTGGCTGAAAAGAGCGCCGGCATCCCGTGAACCGGCCAAAGGCACGAACCAGTAAAGCGGCACGAGGCCCGCCAGTGCGATCAGGATCAAACCGAAAATGCGCAAGTGCTCCTCCCCGCCAGCGCGCGCCTTGCCCAAGGCTCCCAATTGCGCGTCTGCCTATCATGCCGGGTCTCAATAGCAACAAACATTCGTTTTGGTCACGAAAGTTTCACCTTGCGGAGACCGCTGAGCTGTCGGACCCTGACGATGCCGATCACACCAACCGGGACTTGATACATGAGCGTCTTGAAAATCTTCGGTGCCGCGGGTTTTTGCGCCTTGCTGACGATCGTGGCACAGGCGGTGCCCCAGGCCCGTGCGGACGACTGGAGCTATCTCGACGACCGGTCCACGCCCCAGAAACTTGTCCAAAGCTACTATTACGCGATCAGCAACCGCTTCTATGCGCAAGCGTACAGCTATTTTCAGGAAGGCTCTGCGCCCAAGAATTTCGATACATGGGTGAAGGGCTACGCGGACACCGGCTCCGTCGAGGTCAGATTCGGAGAGACGGCACCGGATCCCGGCGCCGGCCAGATACACTGGGCCCTGCCCGTGGCAATCGCCGCCCGGAAAACGGACGGGACCGCCACGGTCTTCACAGGATGCTACACCATCCACATGACCAATCTGGGCATGCAGAGCGCGCCTCCCTACCAACCGATGGGAATCGTGTCGGCTTCGCTGCGCGCAACGGATCAAAGTTTCGGCAAGGTCTCACCCGGTCCCTGCTGAGGTTTCGGGTCAAGGGCCGCCCGTCACCGCACCCGTTTCCTTCCGGCGTCAGCCGCGCCGGCGCCCGCGGCGGCGGCCTCCGGCAGAACCGGCAGCTTCGGCACGCGCGGCATCCGCCACCTTGTTCGGCGGGGACACCAGAGGCCCGATTTCCGCGATCACGTCTTCCAGTGTCGGACGCTGTCCTGCGGAGTGTTCGTCCAGTGCCGCACGCATGGCCGCAAGATGGACCGGCGAGGTGCCGCAACAGCCACCGATAACCCGCGCGCCCGCATTCAGGGCCATGTGGGCGTAGTTTGCCATCAGCTCCGGTGTGCCGGTGTAGACGACCTCGTCGCCCCGGATCTGCGGGATGCCGCAATTGGCCTTGGCGACGACGACCGCGTCCGGGTAGGCGTCCGTGATGTCCATGATCGCCGCCAGGAGGTCGGAGGCCCCGACACCGCAATTGGAGCCGATGGCCACCGGTGTGCAGGCGAATTGCGCCTGAAGATCTCCCAGTCCCTTTGGCGACAGGCCCATCATGGTCTTGCCCGCGGTGTCGAAACTGGCGGTGATCACCAGCGGCAGGTCGAAGTCCCGTGCAGCTTCGGCAGCGGCCTTCATTTCCTCCACCGCCGACATCGTCTCGACCCAGAGAATATCGGCGCCGCCTTCCACGAGCCCCTCGATCTGTTCCCGGAATGCGGCAACGGCCTCCTCGTAGCTCAGGGCGCCCAGCGGCTGGAACAGCTCGCCGGTCGGACCGATGGAGCCGCCGATGAGCACATCGCGTTCCGTGGTGCCGGCGACATCCCTTGCCAGGGCCACGCCGGCCATGTTCAGTTCCCGCACCCGGTCCTGCGCATTGTGCAATTTCAGCCGGTGCCGGTTACAGCCGAACGTGTTGGTCAGAATGATATCGGATCCGGCGTCGACGAAGGACTTGTGCAGAGCCCGGATCTTGTCCGGCTCATCCGTGTTCCACAGTTCCGGTGCATCGCCGGACACGAGACCCATCTCGAACAGGTTGGTCCCGGTCGCGCCATCGGCAAGAAGAGCGCCTTTTCTGGCCAGAAGGTCTTCCAGCTTGGACATCGGGTCGCCTTTCGTCTTGTTTGTCGTTCCAGATCCCGCCGCCGGGTGTGGTTCTGCCATTGCAGGCCCCGCAGGTACGTCCAATAGGAGCGTCCCTGTGAGAACTGCGGCCCCGGTGCGGCTCTCACGTTCCAGAAGCAGCGCACCGGGAACGCATGTGCGGATCCCCGGGCGGCTCTAAGGCTTTCAAGGCCGCGAAGTCAATGGACTTTCGGGACAAAATGGAGCAACAAAGCCCCATGACGCATTTACGGCATTGCGCGACGGATCTGGAGCCGGGCGGCCCGACCGCCTGATCAAGACTAGGCGTAACAAAACGCATCCTGGGAGCCAAAGAATGTCAGACGCCGCCCTTACTGGCCGTCGAGGACGAAATGCCCGCCGCGAACGCCGGCAAGCTGGCCCCGCCGGTCAGGCCGTTCCCTATATTTCCCGCAATATCCCGAACTACGAGATCCTGAGCGACGAAGGCGCTGAACGGATAGAGACGAATGCCGACCGGATCCTGGCAGAAATCGGACTGGAGTTTCGCGAAGATCCCGAAGTCATCGCCATCTGGAAGGCTGCGGGCGCCGAGATTGACGGGGAACGGGTCCGTTTTCCTAAGGGCATGCTGCGCGAGATCCTGAAAACCGCGCCGCGCCAATTCACGCAGCACGCCCGCAATTCGGCGCGCAATGTGGAAATCGGCGGCAACAATCTTGTTTTCGCACCCGTCTACGGTCCCCCGTTCGTCACCGATCTCGATCAGGGCCGGCGCTACGGCACGATCGACGATTTCCGGAATTTCGTGAAACTGGCCTACATGTCGCCCTGGATGCATCATTCGGGCGGAACGGTATGCGAACCGGTCGATCTGCCGGTGAACAAGCGCCATTTCGATATGGTCTATTCCCATATCAAATATTCGGACAAGCCGTTCATGGGCTCGGTCACGGCACCGGAACGGGCCGAAGATTCCGTGAAGATGGCTCAGATCACCTTCGGCGAGGATTTCGTCGATCAGAACTGCGTCATGATCCAGTTGATCAACGCCAACTCGCCGCTGGTGTTCGACGCCACGATGCTCGGCGCCCTGAAGGTCTATGCCCGCCACAACCAGGCCTGTATCGTTTCGCCCTTCATCCTCGCCGGCGCCATGAGCCCGGTGACCGTTTCGGGAACGCTGTCCCAGATTCTGGCCGAAGCAATGGCCGGCTGTGCATTGACCCAGTTGATTCGACCGGGCGCGCCCGTTGTGTTCGGCGCATTTGTCAGCTCGATTTCCATGCAGTCCGGCGCCCCCACCTTCGGCAGCCCGGAAGGTTCCCTGCTCCTGAACGGCGCGGCAAAACTGGCCCGCCGTCTCAACCTGCCGTTCCGGTCCGGTGGTTCCTTCACCGCATCGAAAGTTCCGGACGGCCAATCGGCGCAGGAATCGGCGCAGACGATCCTCGCGACTGTCCAGTCCGGCGTGAATTTCTGTCTCCATGCAGCCGGCTGGCTGGAGGGGGGGCTGTGTTCGTCCTACGAGAAATTCGTCATGGACGCCGACCAGCTCGGCATGATGCATGTCCTTGCCAAGGGGATCGATCTCTCCGACGAATCCCTGGCAATGGATGCGCTTCAGGAAGTTGGCCCGGGCGGGCATTTCCTTGGCGCGGCCCATACGCAACGAAACTTCGAAAGCGCGTTCTACCGGTCTTCGATCGCGGACAACAATTCCTATGAACAATGGCTCGCCGACGGGGAACTGGACGCGGCCCGGCGCGCCAACGGCCGCTGGAAAGAGCAGCTGAGGGCCTATACCGGACCGGAACTCGATCCGGGTGTTGACGAGGCATTGCAGGCATACATGAGCGAACGCAAGGCGTCTTTTCCAGACAGCAATGTGTGACCCTCGTCAAATCGCGCAAAACGCCTCGCCGTGCAGCGGGGCGTTTTTTTTATTATTCGCAACTGCAGCCTCACTTTCTTCGCATTCATTGAAGCAGTTAGTGATAACGCGAGGAAGATCTACGTTTTTTGCGCTTAGTGCCTTTCACAGCTATTAAGCTTAGGATAAAGGTTGCCGGTCTCGGTGGTTTTCATTCAGGTGGAAACCGTCTTGGCCATGAGATAAGCTCGTATCTGACATATTCAGGATGAGCTTTCCTGGTGTGAGTAGACTTTGAGGGAGAGCATTGAAATGAGCATTCTGGAATTTTAGGCTTCCTCGAGGTAACTCAATAACTTGTCCGTTCTCAACAAATAAAAACAGGTTGTTCTGTGGCGTCGCTCACTTCAAACATCGATATTCTTGGTTATTCTACGCGGCTCCCCGGAGCCAACGATAGTGCTGAATTCTGGTCGCTGCTGAAAAACGGCGACTGCGCAGTCACATCCGTTTCCAATGATCGCTGGCCGCTTGCCCGGTTCAAGAATCCCGGCCAGAGCACCTCGGGCAAGACATACACCTGGGCCGCCGGCCAACTGGATGATGTCTGGGGGTTCGACCCGGCCTTTTTCGGCATTTCGCCACGTGAAGCCATTCAGATGGATCCGCAGCAGCGCCTGTTGTTGCAGCTTGTGTGGGAAGCGCTCGAACACGCCAACATCCGTCCGAGCGACCTGGCCGGATCGTCGACGGGTGTTTATGTCGGCGCCTCCTCGTTGGATTACCATCACCGGTTCCTCGTCGACCCGGCGATGGCGGACATGCAATTCATGACGGGCAACACCCTGTCGATCGTCTCAAACCGAATCTCCTACATCTATGACCTGCGCGGCCCCAGTTTCACGGTCGACACCGCGTGTTCGTCATCGATCGTGGCTCTGCATGAGGCCGTTTCGGCCATCGAAAGCGGCCAGATCGACACGGCCATCGTCTGCGGCGTAAGCCTTCTTCTCAGCCCTTTCGCCTTTGTCGGTTTCTCCCGGGCAACCATGTTGTCGCCCACGGGCCTGTGTCAGGCGTTTGATGCCAATGGCGACGGTTATGTCCGTTCCGAAGGCGGCGCGGTCGTTGTTTTGCGCGCGGCCCGTGCGGGCCTGCCCGAGGGCACGAAAAGCCACGGAAAACTGCTTGCGACCGGCATCAACGCCGATGGCCGGACCGTCGGCCTGTCTCTGCCCTCTCCCTATGCGCAGGCCGACCTTCTGCGCGAGATGTACGAAGGCCTGGAGATCGATCCGTCGAGCCTTGCCTTTATCGAGGCGCATGGCACCGGTACGCGTGTCGGCGATCCTGCGGAAGCAGATGCCCTCGGGCGTGTCATCGGTCAGAAACGCACCGACGCGCTTCCGATCGGGTCGGTCAAGACCAACATCGGCCATCTGGAGCCGGCTTCGGGTCTTGTCGGCCTGCTGAAATCGGTCATGGCGCTGCGCGAAAACCTGTTTCCGAAATCGCTCCATTTCCTGACCCCGAACCCGGACATCCCCTTCGAGGACCTGAACCTGAAGGTGGCCGGCGACGCGGTTGAACTGAAACCCAGCGAGACAAGGCGTCTCGCGGGTGTCAACTCGTTCGGTTTCGGCGGCACCAATGCCCATGCCATCGTCGGGGACCCGGATCCGCTTCCGGCCGTTTCCTCCGATGCACCGGTTGAAGCACCTCTGGTCCTGACGGCCAGATCCGCAGAAGCTCTGAAAAAACTCGCGGCCGGCTATGCGGACCTGCTCGATGGAACAGAAGACGACGCCGCAGCGGGCAACGTGATCGCGTCCAGCGTTCACGGCAGGGACCTGCTCTCGGAACGCCTTGTGGTGCTCGGCAAGTCCAAAGAGGAAAAACTCGCGGCGCTGCGTTCGTTTGCAAACGAAGACGACGACCAGCAGGACGCCGTTTCGGGCAGCGTCATCAGGCCGGACGCCAAGGTCGGGTTTGTCTTTTCCGGCAACGGCTCGCAATGGGCCGGGATGGGTCAGGAGGCCTACCAGGCCGACATCGAGTTCCGCCAGGCCTTCGACAAGGTCGACAAGATCTTCATGGGCCTCAGCGGCTGGTCACTCGTGACCACACTGTTCGCAGAGGACCTGGAATCGGACCTGGAACGCTCCGAAATCGCCCAGCCCCTGTTGTTCGCGATCCAGGTGGGCATTGTGGACTCGCTTCGCAGCCGCGGCATCACCGCGGCCGGAACCACAGGCCATTCCGTGGGCGAAGTCGCCGCAGCCTGGTGTTCCGGCGCCCTCGATCTGGATGAAGCCGTGCGTGTCATCCGCGCCCGCTCCAGCGAGCAGGAAGTCGTTCGGGATCTCGGCTCCATGGCGGCGTTGCTCCTGCCTGCCGAGCAGGCGGTCGCAGCGATCGAGGAGAGCGGCCTGCCGCGGCTTGAACTTGCCGCCGACAACAGCCCGCGCAGCGTCACCATTTCCGGTGACAGCGAGAGCCTTGACGCGTTCGCGAAATTCGCGCGCAAGAACAAATGGGCGATGCGCCGTCTGAATCTCGCCTACCCGTACCACAGTGCGCTCGTGGATCTGATCGAGGCGCCGCTTCTGGCAGCTCTCGACGGTCTCGATCCGTCGAAACCTGCATTGCCGTTCTATTCGACAGTTACCCCCGGCGAGAGCGACGTCAGCGTGACCGCCGATTACTGGTGGCGCAACGTGCGCCAACCGGTGAGATTCGCCGCGGCAATCGAAAACATGTCCGCCGACGAGTTCACCGTTCTGGTCGAGATTGGTCCCAAACCTGTTCTAGGCACCTATGTGAACGATGTCTTGCGCGCGAAGGGCAAGAACGCCAAGTTCCTGGAAACACTCAAGGAACCGTCCAAGAAAGCGCAGAGCACTTCCGGCAATCCGCTTGACAGGATTGCAGCTTCGATCCTCGCCAGCGGCGGGAAAACGGATCTTGACCGGTTTGTCGGCGTGAAACCCGCGCGGCTGGCCTCCCTGCCCTCCTATCCCTGGCAGAACGTCGAGTTCCGGCCGGAAAACAGCCAGGAGCGGGTCGATTTCATGTTCGGTCAGACCTGGCCGCTTCTGGGTTACCGGCTGCGCCAGGATGTGGCCGAATGGTTCAACCATATCGACAGTGGTTCGCTGCCTTTCCTGCAGGACCACAAGGTCGAGGAGAGCGTCGTCTTTCCGGCTGCCGGTTATATCGAGATGTGCCTGAGGGCCGCCTTGCGCTGGTCCCGCGGCGACCAGATCGAGTTGCGCGATTTCGATATCCTGCGGCCGCTGGTGATCGAAGGCGATGAAGTCTGGGAAACACAGGTCCGGATATCGCCGGACGACCGCGTCATCGAGGTTCTGACCCGGCCGCGGCTTTCCGACAGCGACTGGTCGCTGAACGCCCGCGGATCTTTCATGACACCGTCGACCACGTCGCGGTCTCCCTGGCTGCAGGAAAGTGCGGAGTTCGTTGCCGAACTCGATCACGACACCCTTTATGAACTGACCAGAAGTTTCGGCCTCAATTACGGGCCTTCATTCCGTCGGGCCGAAAAGGTCGTCAAACATTCGAACACCCGGGCAACGGTTGCGCTTCTCGCCCAGGACGACAGTTTGCAAGACCTGCCCTTTGCCCTGTGTCCGACCCTTGTCGATGCCGGTTTCCACGGACTGTTCGCCCTGCTCGACGGTGTCGAGAACGTGCCGCAGAACACGTCGTTCCTGCCGATCCGCATCGGTGCGCTGCGTCTGCTTGCGTCCGAAGCACATCCTGCCTCCGTTCGCATCGATGTCACAAAGGCCTCACCCCGTTCGATCGAGGCGAGTTTCGAATTCCTCGACAGCAACGGACAGGCCATCGCGCGCCTGACAAAAGCCCGTTTCAGGGCCGTTTCGCTGGGCCAGGACACAAGGCCGGACGATCTGATCTATCGCCAGATCGCAACCGTCCTGCCGGCAAGAGACAGGGTTTCGCCACTTCAAGGCAGCTTCCAGGGTCTTGCGGCGCTGGCGCGAAAGCTTGAACTGGCAGGATCGCAGGATCAGGAGCTCGATGACAGTCGGGTCCTCATGGAAGCGCTCGGGCTGACCATCGCGCATCAGACCCTCCATGACCTTTACGGGGCCGGCCCTGTGTTCCTGCAGGGTCTGCGGGACGCGGGCGACCTGCACGAGACCGCGGTGCCACTGGCTGCCGGACTGCTGAGCTGGCTTGCTGAAAGCGGCATGAGCGAGGAAACCGAAAACGGCTACCTCCTGAGCGATCCTTCAGAAAATCCGTCCGCCTCGGAACTGCTTCAAGCATTGACGGACGGCGGCGGCGAACACATCGCGGAAGCCGCTCTGCTTGCACGGCTGTGGACAGGTCTGACCGAAATACTGAAAACCGGTCTGCTGGATGCCGCGGCCAAGGCGTACGCTTCGAGCCTCTTTGAAGCCTACCGTGCCTCGTCGCCCGGAAAGCGGGAATTGTCCGCCGCGCTTCATGCCTTTGCCGGGAAGATCGTCGCCGAATGGCCGACTGACCAGGCCCTGCGTGTGCTGCTTGTCGGGGCAAGTGGCGGTCTTGCTGCGACGATCGATGCGTCGCTTGATCCGACCTACATGGCGCTTTCGGTTACCGATGCGTCACCAGCGGCCGTCAGCCGCGGAGAACGTCTGTGGCAGGGCAGTTCGGCCACGCAATTCGTCGATCCGACGGAATCCGAATTCGCCTTCGAAAGACATTTCGACCTGATCCTGTTCGACACTTCTCTTGCCGACATGGATGCGGACACCCTGAAGCGGTTCTCGCACGCCCTGGCGCCAGGTGGCCTCGTGCTGGGTGCGGAGCCGCTGCCGAACCCGCTCACCGACCTGATCATGGGGATCGGAGCGGACTGGTGGGACGGCAGCGCGAGTTCCGAGTTCCCGATTTCAAGGCAGCAGTCCGACTGGACCCGTGTGCTGGAGACCGCCGGTCTGAGATCCGTTGAGAGCCTTCCGCTGAACAGCAGTCTTGTGGAAGCCGACCTCATCTGCGCCCGTGCGGCCGAAAACAAAAGCGAGCCGCAGGCAGTGGACGGCGCCGCGGCGGAAGAGGCTGAAGAAGCGCAAAAAGCGTATCTTTTGCTCACCGATTCCGAAGGACCTGCACACCGTCTGGCCGAAGGGCTCAAGTCCTGTCTCGAGCGCACCGGACATCGTGCAACCCTGCTCGTTCCGGGAAATGTCACCGAACAGCTCGGTGACGACATCTGGAGCGCCGCGCTGGAAGCGGACAAGCAGACCGAAACAGGCGTCCCGGCTCTCAAGGGCCTGCTGAGCGCACATGACGGCCGCGTGGTTCACCTTCTTGGTGCCTATGCGCCCCAGGGGGACGCCCTAGCCTGCGTCGACACACGCGCCTACAGCCTGATGTCCATCCTGAAAGCGCTTGGCGGCGAAAGCGGCGAAGTCTCGCTGATTGCCCCTGCCGGCGCTCAGGACATCGCGGGCGGCGCGGCTCCCGCGCCGGATCAGGCCGGCATCTGGGCATTCGGCCGCGTCGTGATGAACGAGTACCCGGATGCGACGCTGAAGCTGATCGACGTATCCCCGGATCTGGAGCCCGGAATCGCGGCAGCGCGCGTTGCCGATGAAATCCTGGTGACGAACGGCGAACGCGAAATCGTTCTCGACAGCAAGACACGCTCAGGCATCCGTCTGCTCAAAGGCGGCGTCTTGTCCGATTCGGTTCTTCCCGACGGTGCGAATCCTGCAATGCAGCTCGATATCCTGCGCCAGGGCTCCCTTGACCAGCTTGCCTGGAAGGCCGTCGAGCGCAAGCCGCTTGCCGGAAAGGAAGTTGAAATTGCGGTTGAGGCCAGCGGCCTGAACTTCCGCGATGTCATGTGGGCGCTTGGACTGCTGCCGGAAGAAGCGCTCGAAGACGGGTTCGCGGGGCCGACGCTCGGCATGGAATGCTGCGGCCATGTGGTTGGAACCGGACCGGACGTCTCCCGTTTCAAGACGGGCGACAAGGTGATCACTTTCGCTCCGGCCTGTTTCGCCACCCACGTCACGGTCGACGAGAGCGGGTGTGCGCCGATGCCGAGCACTGTCTCGGCGGAAGAAGCTGCCACCATTCCGGTGACCTTCCTGACCGCCTACTATGCACTCGTGCATCTTGCGGCGCTTTCGGAAGGTGAGACCGTTCTTGTCCACGGCGGTGCGGGCGGCGTCGGTCTGGCCGCACTCCAGATCGCCAAATGGCGCGGCGCCCGGATCATCGCGACTGCCGGGTCTGAAGACAAGCGCAACACGCTGAAACTGCTTGGCGCGGATGTTGTGCTGGATTCGCGCAGCCTCGCCTTTGTCGACGCCGTGATGGAAGAAACAGGCGGCGAAGGCGTGGACGTGGTGCTGAACTCGCTGTTCGGCGAAGCCATGGAACGCAGCATCGATGTTCTGAAGCCGTTCGGCCGCTTCCTCGAACTCGGCAAGCGCGACTATTACGGCAACACCCGCATTGGCCTGCGGCCGTTCCGCCAGAATCTGACCTACTTCGGCATTGACGCGGACCAGTTGCTGACCCGCCAGCCGCAGCTCGCGGTGGATCTTTTCGTCAAGCTGGTCGAACTGTTCGAGGACGGCATACTGCGCCCTCTGCCGCACCGTGTTTTCGAAGCACCCGACGTTGTCGACGCCTTCCGGTTGATGCAACAGGCCGGGCATATCGGCAAGATCGTGATCCGTCCGCCGGACGTTCCCGAAAGTGTGCCGGCGGCCCGCGAAATCTCCTTCGACGGCGATGCGGTCTATCTGGTTGCCGGCGGTTTCGGTGGCTTCGGCGCCGCATTGCTGAACCGGCTTGCCGATCACGGCGCCAGGTCTCTTGCGGTCCTCAGCCGCCGTGGTGACGGCAGCGACGAGGCCCGGGAGGTCGTCGGCCAACTCGCAAATCGCGGTATTACGGTCAAAGGCTATGCCTGCGACATCACCGACGAGGCGGCGATCAAGAAGGCCCTGGCCGATATCCGTTCGACCGGAAAGCCGCTCAAGGGTGTGTTCCACACCGCCATGGTCCTCAACGACGTTCTGATCGCCAACATGGATCATGACGGGCTGACACGGGTGCTGGCGCCGAAAGTGCGCGGCGCGGAGCTGCTGGACAGACTGACAGGCGACGATCCGCTTGATCATTTTGTCCTGTATTCGTCCGCGACCACTCTTGTCGGCAATCCCGGTCAGGCGAACTACGTTGCTGCGAACGGTTATCTGGAAGGACTGGCGCGCAAGCGGCGGGCCGACGGACGGCCGGGGCTTTCAGTGGCCTGGGGGGCGATCTCCGACGCCGGTTATCTCGCACGCAACGAAGACGTCAACGAAATGCTGTCCCGCAAGCTCGGCCGGCATGCCTTGACCGCAAAGGAAGCGCTGGACGGCCTGATGGCCCTGATGGCGCTGCCCAATGACGGCGAAGCACGGGATGCGGCACTCGGATTTGCCCGGATCGACTGGCAGGCAGCCCGCAAGGACCTTGCCCTTGTCGGCGCTCCGCTGGTAAGTCTTCTTGGTCTCGGCGACGAGGACGAAGCCGGTGCGGAAGGTGCGATCGATCTCGCAGCCATGCTGGACGGCATGGACCAGGTGACAGCGGCACAGACGGTTGCCAAGCTTTTGGCAGCGGAAATCGGCAAGATCCTGAGAATCTCTCCCGAAGAGATCGATCCGCACAAGCCCCTGTCGGACATCGGGATGGACTCCCTGATGGCGCTGGAACTGCGCATGAGCGCGGAGCGTCAGCTCGGAATAGACATTCCGCTCATGTCGCTGGCAAATGGCGCGACCCTGATCGATCTGTCGAGCCGTGTTGCCAACCGCGTTCTCGGCGAGGAAAATGCCTCGGGCATGTCCGACGATGCGCAACAACTGGCGAGCCTGCACACGGATGACGCCCGGTCGGACACAGAAAATCTTTCCGACGTTGCCGCGGAAGTCGAAAACAAGAGCCGGGAACTCGGATCGTTCCTGTAACCGGCGATCAATAAAGGAATATCGGGAATGGGCGCAAATGATCGCGCCAAGCTGATGGACAGCTTGAAGGCCAACCGGCGCTCCGCACGCGGACGGGCTTCTTCGACCCCCGCCACAGTGGCAGCGCCCAAGCGCAAGGTCTACGACTTCAAGGAATTGCCCCAGGTCAAGCAGTTGCAGATGCACCGCGCTGCCGCAGACATGATGGGCATCGAAAACCCGTTCTTCCGACCGCATGACGGACTGGCGGCAGGGACGAGCGTGATCGACGGCCGCGACTACGACAATTTTGCGTCCTATAACTATCTGGGCCTGAACGGGCATCCGCAGATCAATGCGGCGGCGAAAGCCTTCGTGGATCAATATGGGACCAGCGTGTCCGCAAGCCGGATCGTTGCCGGCGAACGTCCGTTTCACGCCGAGCTGGAAGCAGCCCTGGCCCGCATTCACGGCGTGGAGTCGTCCATTGTGATGGTCTCCGGTCACGCGACCAACGTGACCAGCATTGGGCATCTGATGCACAAGGGTGACCTGGTGCTGACGGACGCCTTCGTGCACAACTCGATCGCCGAAGGTGTCAGGTTGTCAGGCGCCACCCGGATGAACTTCCCGCATGACGATCTGGATGCTCTTGAAAAGATGCTGGCCGACCACCGGCACAAGTTCGACAAGGTGCTCATCGTGGTCGAGGGATTGTACTCCATGGATGGAGACTTCCCCGACCTGAAACGGATCGTGAAGCTCAAGCAGTCCTACGATGCCTGGCTGATGGTGGACGAAGCGCATTCGATTGGCGTGCTCGGAAAGACCGGTCGGGGGATCTCCGAACATTTTGGCGTTGACCCCCAGGAAGTCGAGATCTGGATGGGGACGCTCAGCAAGACCTTTTCCTCCTGCGGTGGCTACATCGCCGGTTCCAAGGTGCTGTGCGATTACCTGAAAGTTTCCGCGCCCGGGTTCGTGTTTTCCGTTGGCCTGTCCGCCGCCCTTGCCGGAGCGGCCATTGCATCCGCCGAGTTGCTTGAAAAGGAACCTGAGCGAGTTCAGCGGCTACAAGAAAACGGAGCCCTGTTCCTGAAACTGGCCAAGGCTGCCGGATTGAACACCGGACCGAGTGCAGGATATGCAGTGGTGCCGGTCATCGTCGGGGATTCCGCCGGTGCCGCAATGCTTTCCAACCGTTTGCTCGCAAAGGGAATCAACGCACTGCCGATCATTTTCCCGGCTGTTCCGGAAAAATCGGCGCGGATCCGGTTCTTCATCACCAGCGATCACACCGAAGAGCAGATCAAGCGGGCCGTCGAGACCACGGCCACCGAACTGGATGCGATGCGC
Organism: Roseibium sp. AS2; assembly: GCF_038900065.1. Taxonomy (NCBI): domain Bacteria; kingdom Pseudomonadati; phylum Pseudomonadota; class Alphaproteobacteria; order Hyphomicrobiales; family Stappiaceae; genus Roseibium; species Roseibium sp. AS2. Next base: position 21,012 of record NZ_JBBMQN010000013.1, on the reverse strand, counting down.
GAAGACGGGTCCGCAGTAGACAGGTTGATCAAGGCCGCGAGATAATCAGGGTACCCAGATCGTCTGGGTATCGAGATTGTCCGGGTATCCGGATGCCGCGCACCACGGGAGCCGGGCTATGACTTGCCCGGCTCTTTCCTGTTCTGATCCCGATATCTCGGATCCTGTTCAATCTCGACGTCGAAACCGCCCATGAACAGGTCGCCGAGACGCGTCGGCAGAAGATTCTGCAGGCGGATGCCAAGTGCCAGCAGGAACGGAAAAGCGTAAAACGCTTTCCGTCTGGCGATTGCCCTGTGCATCAGCACCGCGGCCTGATCCGCGGGCATTTCGAAAGGCTTGGCTCCCTTGTGCCGGGCGGACATGGGCGACGTCACGAACCCCGGACAGATGATCGTCACGGAAACACCAAAGGGCTTCAACCAGCCGCGCAGGGAATGTCCATAAGCGATCAGGGCCGCCTTGGTCGCGCTGTAGGACGGCATGTCCGGCAGGGCCCGCATGCCTGCCAGGGAAGAGACCAGCACGACCTGCCCGCACCCGCGCTTCTGCATCCCGTCGATCACGCCCGTCACGGTGTTGACGACGCCCCGGTAGTTTACGTCAATCTGGCGGTCGCTGTCCTCGTCCGGTTCCCGGGTGCGATTCGGACCGAGACCTGCCGTTACCCCCGCATTGGCGATGACCAGATCCACCGGCTTGCGCGCGTCCAGATCCCCGAGATAGGCATGGAGCGCATCCCGGTCGCGAATGTCGATCGCTTTTGCCTCGCCGTCACTCCCTGTTGACTTCAGCTCTGCAAGCAGTGGCAACAATCGTGTCTCGTCACGTGCGATGAGGGCAAAATAAGTCCCCGCCCCCGAGAATTCGCGGGCCAGCGCCTCCCCTATGCCGCCGCTGGCTCCCGTCAGGACGATGACCCTGTCATGCTCGTTTGTCATTGCCGTTATCCTCGTTTGTGTCACAGCCCAAGCTTGCGCCCGAACCAGGAGGCATGCCGTTTCAAGGCCGTCGCAACCAGATGCTTGCGATCCGTCCGCTGCGCCGCCAGTCTCGAGACCAGAAACTCCGGAGAACACGGCAGCAGCGTCACCGGATCGATGGTGGCGGCATATTTCACCAGCGCGAGAAAAACCAGTTCCGGCAACGTCCGCTGCCGGCCTCTGCCCTCGATCGGGGTAAGATCCTCGCAAAGTCCCCAGCCGGCGTAAAACGGGGCTCCATGCACGGCGACCTTCCTGCCTCTGAGCAGGGCTTCGAAACCCGACAGGGATGAAAAGGTCTCGACACCATCGACGGCTTCGATGAGGTCGATGATATTGGCATCCGCTGCGACGTGATCGGCGTATTCCAGCGCTTCCGACTGGGACACCTTGCCTTTGCGCAGGCCTGTCTCGACATCGGGATGCGGCTTGAAGACCAGATAGGCGCCGGGATTGCGCTCCCGCGCCAGTCGCAGCAGGTCCAGATTGACATTCGGCGTGTTGGCGCAATCGATGGTCCGCGAGAGCGACTTTCGGATCGCGGCGTCATCTGCAACCTGTCCCGGCACAAGGATCTTCGTGGCACCGGAGGGAAAATCGTACCGGCGCGCCTTGCCGAAATTGTATTTCGAAACACGGGTCCGGCTGATGAGATCCACAAGGGTGACGCCGCGCTGCCGTTCTGCCTCCGTGAGATCGTGATCGTTGAGAAGCTTTTCCAGGCGGCTCGGTCGGGACGGATCATAGTAGATGCCCAGATCGTCGACGGCGAGCATGGCGCCGCGTGCGAGGCCTGCACCGAGCCCGACGGACCGCAGGAACCCGTCCTCGATCCGCAGGAGTGGAACTTCCCTGGCCGTGCATTCCGCCTCGAAGGCCGGATCGGTTCGGCCCGCCCAGGAAAGGATGCGCCCGCCATCTTCGCTAGCGGCTTCAATCGCCCCGGCCTGGATTTCGTGAAACCGGACGCCCCCGCCCGTCCCGGTGAAGGTTGCCTCGATCGACGGATGGTTCCAGTACTGGGCGCCGTAACAATGGGACGGCTGCGCATTGGATTGCCATTGATCCTGCATCGTCGCGAAAATGCCGGCTGCTTCCGCCGGTGAAACAGGGGTGCCCGTGTAAGGCGAGAACCAGACGGTTCGCCAGGTCAGGACGTGGTTGACAAACTCCGTCTCGGACAGACCGGCAGACGCGCAGGCCGTCGCCGCGCCGGTCCAGAACGGATGATCCGGCAGCTTCGCCGCCTTCCCGGACAGATACTCTTCAAGGCAGCGTCCATCCTGGCCGAGCGTCGCGGTTTCGCCCGCCGATTGGCAGGAGAGATCACGAGATCTCCAGAAGCCGCAAAAATCGAACGCGGACGGCTGTTGTTGTTTCAAGATGGCATCGACAAGCACCGCGGCCGCCTCGTCCGGAGACTGACCGGCCCCGAGAGGCAGCAGCAAGAGGCTCGCGGGAACGCGGTTCGCCTCTGCCGGTGTCGGCCCCTGGAGCACCAGGAGCGGGATCGTTCCTGACCGGTTCGATCGCGCCTGGGCGCGAAACAGGCTGTTCTCTCCGGCTGCCAGGTAGAGGTGCCCGGGAGGTGGTGGGGGCAGCGAACCGGCGTCGACCGCGGCGACCAGACGTGCCCGGTGAGGCTTGAGCGCTGGATCGGCAAGCCGCAGTTTTCCGGACCTGCGACGGTCCCGGGTGCTCATAACGGCACTCCGAGCTTGCGCGCCTTTTCAAGCCGCGGCGGAGGATCCACATAGGCACCGAACGGGTTGAGCGCCCGCGCTGCGACCCTTGCAGCAATGTTCCTCGCGGCAACGCGGACCCCGTCGCTGTTGTGGATCGATCCCCTGACCTGAGTTGTCAGGGCCAGCGCGTTGACATAGGCGTTCAGCAGATCCGCATCCGGCTGGTGCGGCGCATGCCAGAACCCGGCCAGATCGCCCTGGTGCGTCAGGCCTTCAATGTCGTAATGCGCGGGGACCAGGGTCTTGACCGGCAGTCCGGCCTGCAAGGCCTCGAGTCCGGCCGTCGAGTTGAGCGTAACCACGCCGGCAGCTTCGCTGAAGGGAGCTGCCAGGCCTCCGCCGTCCAGGTAGTGAACTCTGCCGTTCAGTCCGTATTTCGCTGTCAGCTCTTCGACGACAGCCGCCCAGTTCTCGAAACCGACGTCGAGCGGATGGCTCTTCAGCACAATGTGCGTCTCTGCGGGGGCTGCCTCGGCAAGAGATCCGAACACGCTTTCCAGAACCTGCGCAAAGCTGTCGTAGGGCGAATGACTGCGCAGTTGAAAGTCTCCTTCCAGTTGCAGCGGCAGTACAAAATACCGTGTGCCCGCCGCCTGCAGGTGATGGATGTCCTGCTCAGCCTGCGTGGTGCGCGCCTTTTCCCCGAACAACCGGACAGCGCCGCGCGCATATTCCGAGATCGGAGGATAAATCGTATGCCGCTCATAGGCGGGATAAAGGGGGGCCAGAAACACATTGAGCAGATTGTAGACAACATCCGGGGCGGTTTGCAGCCAGAATGAAGACGGAAACATCCGGCTCAGGTCCACCGGCCCCGCGCTGTCCGAGATCCCCCGGATGGCATCGGGATCATCCGGAAAATGACTGAGGGTCGACAGACCGTTGCGCTCCAGCGTCATCCAGCCTGGTCTCAGGGCACCGAGCTCCGTAACCGCGACGTGGATGCCCTTCTCCCGGGCCTTTGCAACGGCGGCCCGGTGATAGATCCGCTGGTCTCCATGGAGCACAAGATCGGTGATCCCGTTGCAGGACAGAAAGCTTTCGATGAACTCGGGCCAGTCGGACGGGGTCCCCTTGAAACTGCTGCAGCCGGTCCCGTGCCAGTGCAGCCAGTCGCCCGCACAGAAATTGATCCGGAAGACCGACATGCCTTCGGACCTGAGGTGCTCACCAATCAGTCTGAACAAGGGGGACAACGGTCCCTGGAGAAACAGGACACGCCGCCCGGACGGCACTCTCGTTTCTGCCTGCAGCCCGCTCTCAGCCACGCCAGGCATAGGTCCACCGTTCCGTTTTGCCGCGCGTTGCGATCTGCTCCGCAAATGTTGTCGCGATCCCGCGCTCGAGTGCCTTTTCCAGGCGCGGCGGCCGATCGCAATGCGCCTGAGGCTGGTTGACGCGACCGCTCATGATACGCTCGGCGATCAGGGCCGCGGCAGCCTCCCGGCCTTCCTTCGTATAGAAACACCCCTTGACCTGGATCGAGGCAGCCAGCAGACGTTCCAGGGCATCCAGAAGATCCGTGTCGGGCGCCGACCCGTCGCGCCAGAAATCATCCAGCGACTTCTGGCAGGTCAGGCCGGCTATGTCGTAGAGCGCGATGCCCAGCACCTTGGTCGGGCATCCGGCGCGCAGGGAATACAGGCCGGTGGTGCTGTTGATGGTCAGGGAACCGGCGGCGTGGGTCAGAAGTTGATTGAGATTTCCGCCGTCGACCAGCACAACGCGCTTCTTGACGCCGTGTTTTCTGGCGAGCGTGCGCAGGATCCGCGACCAGGGTTCGATGCCGTTGTCGAGCGGATGGACCTTGAAAACCAGCCGGGCCGCGCCCGGAGCATTGCGGGCAAAGGACTGAATGACCTCTTCGGCCGCATCCGCGATATGGTCATATTGAGAATTGAAGCGCAGCTGGTAGTCGCTCTGCAGCTGCAACGGAAACACGTAGTATGGAAGATCCGTCGAGATGATGTCGTCGATCAGGTGGTTGGCTTGCCGGTTGCGGCGCCTGGCCATCGCAAATCGCGGAATGTTGCTCAGATAGTCGATCACCGGGTGATACAGCTTGTCGCGAAAAAATCCGGGATAGGCCAGAGAGAAAATCACGTTGGCCATGTTCCAGCTGACTTCGTTCACGGCTTCATTGATGAACGGGTACCTGTACCGCGGCTGCCGGTCGATCTCCGGCAGCGCGCTTCCGACCGTGCGGATCACGTCCGGATCCTCCGGAAAACGCGAATGAGCGGACATGCCGCAGTGCTCCAGCGTGATCCAGTCGGGCCGAAGATAGCCGTTTTCATATGTCAGGCAGGTGATACCGAGTTCCGCGCCCACTTCGGCGGCGGCCACATGGTAGGGAACTCGGTCCGCATAATAAACGATATGCGTGACCTGTTTTTCAATGCAATAGGCCCGGAGCCAGGCCGGCCAGTCCGTCAGGCGCTTCCGGTACGAGACGCATCGGCTGTCATGCCAGCCAAGCCAGTCCCCGGCGCATAAATTGACGCGCAGGGTCGTTGCACCGGCTTGTTCCAGACTGTCCGCGATCGTGCGTGCAAATACACCGGGCGGGCCTTGCAGAAAAAGCACCACCAAGGAGCTGACTGAACTCATACCAAATTGCCAATCTGCTGGCCTGGGTGCCCCGGCCGACCTCGGCCGCGGCATATTTCGGTCCGACCCTTACCGGTTAATCGGTAATTCTGGCAACATTCGAGTAGTTGCTGATCAGCGGCGCGATGATTTGCAGGAACTTTCCGAGTTCCGCGGTCGGGTGATTTGAAACGTACAAGATGTCCTTGTCCCGCATCTCGAAATGCTGCGCCAGGAAGAAGCCCTTTGGATCGCGGAGCCCCACCTTGTAGACAAGCGGGACGGTCCCGGATCCGGGGATCTTTTCGGCCAGCGCGGGGTTCAAGCGGCGGACCAGGGCCGCGTCTTCGAAGCGGAACAGGAACACGCCATTTGCATCGGCGCGTTCGTCACGCAATCCACCGACCGTCGCGAGCGCTTCGGCCATGGTGACCGTCTTGGTCCGGAAAGGAACCAGCTGGTTGGCCTTGACGGCACCGAAGGCGGAAAAGGTCCGCGGCCGATGCGACAGGAGAATATTGTCATTCGGCGAGATCAGGACATTGTTTTCCGGATAGTCGAACAGGTCTTCCAGACGCGTCGTGCCGGCGCGTTTGCCGCGCTTGAGCGTCACGACCGTCTCGTAGGTCGCTTCGCGCGCGCCACCGGCCTGGGCGACCAGATCCAGAAGCCGCGTATTGCGCAGTGGAAGCGGGTAAACACCGGGTTTGGCGACGTCGCCGACCACAACCGCAGTGGAACTCAGCTTGTCCATCAGGGAAATCAGGACCTGCGGTTCCACGGCCTTGCCGACCAGTTTTTTCTGAACCGACTGCCGCAAGCCCTCGATGCTCAGACCGGCCGCACGGATACGCCCGGCATAGGGCACGAATATGTAGCCGTTTTCGTCCACAACGGACGGGATCTTGCTGGAACCACTTTCACCGCTGGAAAACAGGCCGTCGGGAGACGCTTCCCAGATCGTCACGGTCAGCGTGTCCCCCACACCGAGGAGCGTGGGCGACCCGCCGCTGCCGACGCCGCGGAACTGATTGGCAAACGCCAGAGGCCGGTAAGCCCTGATCATGTCGATGTTGTCCGGTCCAACCGTTACGACCGTATAGTCGCCCGACTGGGCACTGGCTTCGACATCCTGGGACGTAATATTGATGGCAGCGGGTCCATCACCCGGTAGAGCTGCGCATCCAAACAATGTCCCAGCAACCGCCAATATTAACAAAATCCGCATCAGAACCCGTTCCACCCTTATCGCTGCCAGTCTGGTAGCACCCTCACACCGGGATGTCCAAGACGCTTCGGTGCTATCCCCCGGAGAAACATCCAGGCTGTGACTTTGCTGTAACACTAGACCGCTTTTCCTAGTGAATTGATTAATTTCCCATTTATCGCCTTTTGCCCGCCGTGGACTCAGCCCTATTTAACGGCCTGCGCCTGCTTTCCGTCGCATGAATTCCGGGGATTTCGATGACAGACAAAGAGCTGACCGACACCGAAGATTTTATTAAAACACTCTCGTCAGATTTAACAGGCTGGCTTGTGGGGTCAGCGCTCCCCCTGTGGGCCTCTCACGGCGTCGACCCCGAGACCGGCGCGTGTTTCGAAGCCATCAACCTCGAAACCGTTAGCGGAACCGGTTCAACCTGCCGGGCGCGCGTGGTTCCAAGGCAGATCTACTCCTTCCTTGAAGGGACACGGCTCGGGTGGACGGGTCCCGGAGCGGTGATCGCGACCGCCCTGTTTGACTGGTACCTCGACACCTATCTTCTGGACGACGGCTTCTATGCCGCTTCGGCGGACAGGGTTGACCAGGTGACCGACACGACATTCGATCTCTACAATCAGGCCTTTTCGCTGTTCGGGTTCGCCCAGGTGGCGGCGGCTCTTCCCGGGCGCAGAGACATCGCGGCCAAACACGCGACCGATCTTCTGAACAGGCTGCGCGACACCCTTCGCCACAGCGAGGCCGGGTTCCGGGAGGCGGTTCCCGACCGGCTGCCGTTGCGGTCAAATCCGCACATGCACCTGTTCGAGGCGTGCCTTGCCTGGGAAGGCGTCAGCGATGATCCGGTATGGCGCGATCTCGCCGACGAGATCGCCGAGCTGGCGCTGACGCGTTTCATCGACCCGGTGTCCGGCGGACTGCGGGAGTATTTCGGTCCGGACTGGGCATCGTTTAACGGCGACGAAGGCCGGACAATGGAGCCTGGGCACCAGTTCGAATGGGCCTGGCTGCTGGCGGGATGGGGCCGGTCCCGCGGCGATGCCGGCGCGCTCATCGCCGCGCGGCGGCTCTATGACATTGCCTGGACCTATGGCATCGACGAGAGCCGCGGCGTAGCCTTCATGGGACTCAATTCCGACTTCACCGTTCGGGACCCGCTTGCCCGGCTGTGGGGACAGACCGAATGGATCAAGGCCGCAATCGCCCTGGCACAGGTCTCCACTGGTCCCGAGCGGGCGGCCTACCTGTCCGATCTGACCGAGGCCGTCGGCGCCCTGCGGGTTTTCCTGGACAGCGCTCCCGAGGGGCTGTGGCAGGACAAGCTTTCACCCGACGGATCGTTCGTGTCCGAACCCGCCCCTGCCAGCTCGCTTTATCACATCGTGTGCGCCATCGCGGAACTGAACGCGTTCGCCAGCAGCCTTTAGAGCGCCGCGCCATGCTGACGGGAAATGGCGAAACCAGAGCAGGAAAAGACGTATTCGGTCTTTTTCAATCACGGACGGCACTCTATAGCTGAGCCCGAACAAACCGATACGACGCAAGCAATCAGCGAGGCCGAATGTCCCAGGCGCAAATCATCGACGGCAAAGCCATCGCCGGATCTGTCAGGCAGGAAATCACCGACCGGGCAGCCAGACTGCTTGAAACCAGCGGGACACGTCCGGGTCTGGCCGTCGTCCTGGTGGGCGCGGACCCGGCCAGTGAGGTCTATGTACGCAACAAGGACAGGGCCGCGGAAGCCTGCGGATTTCATTCCCTGAAACACACGCTGCCGGCCGATACGGACGAAGCGGACGTGCTTGCGCTTGTCGAAACCCTGAACAACGACCCGGACATTCACGGCATTCTGGTGCAGCTCCCGCTTCCGGCCCATATCGACGAGAGCAAGGTCCTGAGGCTGATCCGCCCGGAAAAGGATGTCGACGGGTTCCACCCGGTCAATGTCGGCCTGCTGACATCGGGAGACCGGAAGAACGCGCTTGTTCCGTGTACGCCGGCGGGCAGCCTCGTGCTGCTGAAACGCACGCTTGGCGACACGCTCTCCGGCCTGAACGCCGTGGTGGTCGGCCGCTCGAACATTGTCGGCAAGCCGATGGCAAGCCTGTTGCTGCAGGAAAGCTGCACGGTCACGATCGCGCACAGCCGTACGCGGGACCTGCCGGCCGTCGTGCGTGCGGCGGACATCGTGGTCGCCGCCGTGGGGCGCCCGGAAATGGTCAGGGGCGACTGGATAAAGCCCGGCGCAACGGTGATCGATGTCGGCATCAACCGCACCCCCGCGCCGGAACTCGGCGATGGCAAAACCCGGCTCGTCGGCGATGTTGCCTTCAAGGAGGCTGCCGCGCATGCGGGCGCGATCACACCGGTTCCCGGCGGTGTCGGCCCGATGACCATCGCCATGCTGATGGTCAACACCCTCACGGCCGCGCGCCGGCTGAACAACCTTCCCGATGAGGAAGCTCTTTTCTAGAACAACCGGCAGCACCAGGGCACCCGGCCGCCTTGGCGCTTGCGCTTCTCCGGGTGCCATGATCTATCGTGTTGTGATTACCTTAACCATGGCGTCCTAGGCTTGTGAGCTTAGGGGCTGCAGATGCAGTGGGCCGGATCGTGTCAGCATATCCCGTGACCGGTCGGCCCGGCCAATCCGTCAGGCGGCAGTAAGTGAAGGGTCTACCGTCCTGCAAGTCCGGTGCGTCAGCCGGCACGCGAGCAATCGCATTTACCTCGCTGTCTGCCTCTCGGGAGACGGGCGCGTTTTGGCGTGCGCGCAAGCCACTGATGGCCGGCATGGCGTCCGTCTTTCTGACCACGACCGCGCTGTCCGCGAACGCCTTCGAGATTTTTGGCAAGACATTTTTCGAATCCTCGAAGGACCAGGCCGATGCGGTTCCCGATCCCGTTGCCTATGAAACGGAGCTGTCTGTCTCGACCGGTTCGAAGGAACTCACAGACGAACTCTCCGCCGCCTCCTTGCTTGTTCAGCAGCAGGCCAAACCGCCTTCCGGCGAGCCAGGGCTCATCGCGCGGGCGCTGTCCGACAGGGAACGCCTGATTGCGAAACTCTACGGGGATGGCCGCTATGGCGGCACCGTTGAGATCAAGCTGGCCGGCGTTCCTCTGGAGACGGCACTCGAACAGAGCAATCTGCCGGACAAGCGACCGGTCAAGGTCATGATCCTGGTTCATCCGGGTCCCGTGTTCACGTTCGGCAATGTGTCCGTGTCGACACGCGAGGGTGACCTGTCGTCCGACCCGTCTTTCTGGGGACTGGCCAGCGGCGACACGGCCGCCTCCGGGAAAATCCTGTCTGCCGAAAAGCGCATGGTGAGTGTGTTGCGTGGCCGTGGATATCCGAAAGCCAGAATTGCCGAGCGCCGCATCACGGCCGATCATGCCACAAAGACGCTCGACGTCGCCCTTGTTGCGTCCTCAGGGCCCAAGGCCCGCTTCGGGCCGGTTGCCGTGAACGGCACAGAAATCACGGATCCTGACTTCGTCGTCCAGCAGGCCATGCTGCCCGAAGGCGGCGTCTATTCTCCGGGTGATCTTGCCCGCGCCCGCAAGCGGCTGAATGACCTGGGCATCTTTTCTTCCATCCGGCTCGTTGAAGGCGATATCGCCGGGCCGGACGGAACCATGCCCGTCACGATCGAGGTCAGCGAGCGCAAGCGTCACGTGATCGGCGCCGGCGCCTCCTGGTCAAGCACCGAAGGGTTCGGGGTTGAGGCCTATTGGCGCCGCCGCAACCTGTTCGGACGCGGCGAGCTCCTGTCCATCGAGGGGTCCGTCGGCCGGATCGGCAATGCAAGTCTTGAAGACCAGGAATACTCCGCCCGGATCGCCTTCGAGAAGCCTGGCGTGTTCGGTCCCCTGACCAGCTTTTCCACCAGTCTGGAGGCGCGGCAGGAAAACCCGGACGCCTACAAAAGCCGGACGATCACTTACGACGCCTATCTCAATCGGGAATTTACGGAACAGTTCAAGGGACGTGCCGGAGCGGAGGTCTTTTACGCCGACGAGGAAGATGCCTTCGGCGAAGACGAGTACCTGCTCATCGGACTTCCCGCCGACCTGACCTTCGACAATCGGGACGACAAGCTCAATCCGTCGAAAGGCGTTTTCGCCGCGCTGTTCGCGGAGCCCGCCTACGACACGCTGAATTCAAACGGCATGGGCTTTGTCAAGGGAACCGTGTCCAGCTATGTGGCGCTGGATGACTCCAAGCGCTTCATCCTGGCCGGCAAGGTATCCGCCGGTTCCATCCTCGCGCCTTCGGTCGAGGCGGTTCCGGCCAGCCGGCGGCTGATCGCCGGCGGCGGCGGTTCGATCCGCGGCTATGCCTATCGCAATGTCGGCCCGCGTGTGAACGGTGAAGTGACCGGCGGAAGGTCGCTGATCGAACTGTCGGGTGAAGTGCGCGTCAAGGTGACGGACACCATTGGAATTGTCGGATTTGTGGATGCGGGCAACGCCTATGAAGACAGCGTGCCTGATTTTTCCGAAAGCCTGAAGGTGGGCGTCGGCGCCGGTCTGCGCTACTTTACCCCCATAGGCCCGCTTCGCATCGACGCAGCGGTGCCGCTTGATCCGGGACAGGACGACCCGGATTTCGCCCTTTATGTCGGTTTGAGCCAGGCTTTCTGACGCACATGCGTTTTATCAATCTCACCTTGCGGATCTTCGGATTCCTGATCGCCCTCGCGGTCGCCTTGCCTGTGCTGCTGATCGCCGTGCTGCAGGTTCCCTCGGGACGTGCCATGATATCGGGCATGGTCAGCTCGCTGGTCTCCACACCGGATCGGCAGATTGCCCTGGACGGCCTTTATGTCGGCTTCGGATTGAACGCAGCCGTCAGCCGTGTCGAAATAGCCGACCGGACAGGCGTCTGGCTGACGGCGGAAGACATTGAAGCCGTCTGGCGCCCGGCACGCCTGATGTCAGGCGACATCGACGTTACGTCCATTTCCGCCGGCCAGATCGACCTGCAGAGAGTGCCCGCGCCGCAACCGGACGCCGACACCGCGTCTCAGCAGGACGCCGGCGACACCGACAGCTTGCCCCTGCCCTTCGACGTGAGAGTGCAACAACTGACCCTTGAGGAGATCAATCTCGGCGAAGCCCTTCTTGGCGCGCCGATTTCCCTGACCGCGTCCGGCTCGGGTTCCTTTGCTCTGGACCCGGCCTTGATCAGTGCGGATCTGGATGTCGGACGAATCGACGGTGTCGAGGCCGGGCTTTCGGCGAAAGCGCAATTTCAGCCGGCTGCGGAAGAACTGATGTTCGACATCGACATCTCCGAACCGCGCGGCGGACTGGCCGCCCGGTTGCTGGAGGTGCCGGACCTGCCAGCTCTCGAACTCACCTTGAAAGGAGACGGCCCGTTGACGGACTGGGCCGCCGAACTGTCACTCGCGCTCGACGGGCGGACCACGGTGACCGGATCGGCGCAGATCAGGGAGACCGCTTCCGGGCGCCATCTGACGTTCGACCTGGATGGCGATCTCGCCACTCTGGCACCGCCGGCGGCACAGGCATTTGTGCTCGGAACCACCAATGCCTCCGGCTCGGCGCAGTTCTCGCACGATTTCGAGCCAAACTCGGCGGATGTGTCGCTCAGGACCCGAACGGTGTCACTGGACGCGCGCGCGGACCTCGCGGACAACGCCGCGAACGTCAGCGCCGACTTGTCCGTCAGCGCCGGTGACGGGGCACTGATCGGCCTGGATATCGGAGAGAGGCGGATTGCCTTCGGAACGCTTGACAGCAAGATCTCGGTCTCGGGCAAGCAGGACGCCGCGGACTGGAGCGCGCGTGTCGATCTGGCGTCGTTTCAGACGAGGGAGCTGCGCACGGAAGCCGTCCGTCTGACCGTGTCCGGCAAGGACGCCGACGTGTCGCCTTCAGCAATGACCTCACCTTTCGCCCTGAAGCTCGACATTGGCCATCTGGAGGGCCTGGTGCCGGAAACTGCGGCCCTGACCGGCCCGGTGGCGCTGGAGGGCAACGGCGATCTCGATGCGACCTCGGAAAACCTGCACTTCCGGGAACTTGCCCTGACGAGCGAAGCGGTGAACCTGACCCTCACCGAGTCGACACTGTCACCGGCGCGGGTCGACGGACAGGGCCGCATTGCGGTGAGCGACCTGGCGAAATTTTCTGTTCTGGCCGGACGCGATCTGGGCGGCAGCGTCACTGGGACCCTATCGGCCGACCTGAACCCGGAAGATCTGAGCGGATCCATGACCGCGGCTTTGATCACCCGGGATCTGGCGACCGGCAGTGCGCAGGCTGACGCACTCCTGACAGGTGAAACCCGCGTCGATGCCACGGTGGCCCTCGCGGGGCCCAATGACATCTCGCTGACCAGCCTCGCCCTCGACAACGAACAGCTGACGGTCAAGGGCAATGGCCGATATCGGGATGAGGGTCTGACCTCCGATCTGACGGCACAACTCCAGGATCTCGCGAAGGTCGATCCGCGACTGTCCGGAAGCCTCGCTCTTGAGGCCAGCACCGCCGGACCATTGTCCGCGCTGGTGGTGAAGGCCGAAGCCGCGTCGAAGCAAATCCTTCTTGCCGGTACGCCGCTCGACAATCTTGAGCTGTCGGTGCAAGCCACGGCGGACCTTGCCGCGCCCACGGCCAGAATTGAAGGCACTGCCGCATTGAACGGCCAGCCGCTTGCTGTCGATGTGGAACTGACCAGCAAGGATGGCGGCGCTGAGATCAATCCTCTTTCGGTCCGGCTGGCCGGCAACAGCGTTTCGGGTACGCTTGCCTTTACAGATCTTGAGAATCCCGTCGAGACACTGATGGGCAATCTGAAGATCGATGCGCCCGACCTTGGCTCGCTCTCCCCGCTTCTGTTGACCGAGATAAGCGGACGCATCGAAGGCACGGCCTCGGCCGATCCGGACAACAAGCGCCTGGCGCTCGACATTACCGGCGCCGATATCAACCTGCCGTCCCTCAGCGTCGGCGGCCTCAAACTCAAGGCGGATCTGACAGCTCCCTATGCACCCGAAAGCGTCTCCGCCGATGTTGAAATCACCGACCTTCTGACAGATGCGACACCGATCCACAGCGTCACCCTTCAGGCCAGGCCCGACAATGGCGGCACCTCGATAGACGGGGAAATGCAACTGGATGGCGACGGCAAGGACGGTTTGTCTCTGAAGGCTCAAGTCAGCGAGCCTGAAAGCGGCAGCTATCTTGTGAACCTGGCGGAACTGGCCATGCGCTACCAGGGCGTGTCCAGCCGGTTGATCGACCCGACAACAATTTCCTACGCGCAAGGTGTCGCCACCATTGAACCGCTGGAGCTGCAATTCGGGGACGGGTCGCTCGCGCTCGCCGGAAAGGCCGGCGAGACGCTCGACCTGACCGCCGAACTGAAATCGGTACCGCTCAACCTGGCCAATGCCTTCGTGCCTTCACTCGGGCTCGGCGGCACGCTCAGCGGCAAGGCTTCCGCCACGGGCAGTGCCTCCGATCCGCAAGCAGACTGGACCATTACCGGATCGGACCTGACGGCAGCCGAGTTGCGAAACAACGGGCTTGCCGCGCTCGGACTGTCGTCATCGGGCACCTTGAGGAACAACCAGATTTCCCAGACCACCGGGATCAGCGATCCCAATGGCCTGAACCTGTCGTCCACCGGCACTGTCGGTCTGGATCAGCCCAACGCCCTGTCGCTGACCCTGAGCGGTACGGTGCCCGCTGCCGTCCTCCGCCGGCCCCTGCTGAACGCCGGAATCCGGGCTGACGGCGCGGTTGCGCTCGACGGCACTGTCGGCGGCACGGCAACATCACCTGTCTACGAGATCACGGCGACACCTGACGGGCTGAAGGTCACCAGCCTGTCAACGGGTCTCACGGTGCAGAACATCCGGGGGACGGCAACCGTTGATCAGAACCAGGCATCAATCAACGGCATCACCGGCGACCTGGCCACGGGCGGCTCTCTGGCCGCGTCCGGAACCGTCGGCGTGACGGGCGATTTCCCTGCAAACCTTGCCCTCAAGCTCGACAAGGGCCGCTACATCGATCCCGGACTGGTGAGCGCCGAAGTCGATGCCGATCTGAAAGTGTCGGGCCCATTGGCCTCCACGTCTTCAGCCGCGCTGATCGACGGAAAGATCACGATCAACAAGGCGGATGTCTCCATACCGGAATATCTGCCGGGCGCGATCCCGCCGGTCGACGTGCACCACGTCAACGCCTCGGCGGCCATCCGCCAGCAGGTTGCGGAGCTCGGCGGTGAGAGTGGCCGGGCGCAGACCCAGCAAAAGTCGGTTCCGCCGCGGCTGGACATACTGCTCTCGGCACCCGGCCAGATCTTCGTCCGAGGACGCGGTCTTGACGCCGAACTTCAGGGAAATCTGAAAATTGTCGGAACGACGGCCTCCCCTCAGGCGATCGGTGCCTTCAGCCTCAGGCGCGGCCAACTGGATATCCTGACGCGCCGGCTCGTGTTCTCTCGCGGCAACGCCACCTTCGAAGGGTCGCTGACGCCCATCCTGGATTTCGCGGCCACGACATCGGTCGGCGACACGACCATCACCGTGACGGTGAGCGGTGAGGCGGACGATCCCCAGATTGCGTTCTCGTCCTCTCCGGACCTGCCCCAGGACGAAGTGCTCGCCCTGCTGCTGTTCGGCAAGAATGTCGGCAATCTGTCGGCGACACAGGTGGCGCGGCTGGCCGCGGCCATTGCCACGCTGACCGGCGGCAGCGACAGTGGACCACTGGCCTCGATCCGAAAATCTCTCGGCCTCGATGCGATCGATATCAATACGGAAGGCGACGACGGGCCTTCGGTCGCGGTCGGAAAATACATCAACGACAATATCTATGTCGGTGTGGAACAGGGCACCGGCTCGGGATCCAGCCGGGTCAAGGTCGATATCGACCTTGATCGCGGCCTGAAAGTGCGCGGCGAAGTCGGCGCGGACGGTTCCTCGAAAGCCGGCATCTTCTTTGAGCGCGAATACTGATTTCGGCGTAGAACGCAGGCCGTCTCGCGTGCGGCAGTGTCGCTCCTGATGACACCGACCTCGTATTTTTGACAGGCACCGCGCTGGAACGCGGCCTGCCCGGGCCCTATTGCGACAAATTCCGCTCGGGCTGTTGCGGTCTCCTTGCGTGCCATGCGAATGTGCGGCCCATGACCAAATCCTACACAAGAAACACTCCGTCTCACCCGGAGACGACCGTTTATCTGGCGGCGGAGACAGCCGAAGATGACGGGGGGGAATTGATGTCCACGAGCAGCAGCGACTACACTCTCGGCGAGCGGATCTGCAAGGCGCGGGACGCCTCCGGCCTGTCAACTGCACAGCTTGCGCGCCGCCTCGGTATCAAGACCTCAACGCTTCAAAGCTGGGAAAGCGACCGCTCCGAACCCCGGTCGAACAAGCTGGTTCTGCTGGCCGGCATTCTCAATGTGAGCCCGACCTGGCTGCTCGTCGGTCGCGGAACGCCGCCGGCTTCGGATCTGCCGGCGGTGTCGGATCTCGACAGCATGCGTGTCGCTCTGGACCGTGTGCAGCGCCAGGCCCAGGCGCTCGCGGACGAAATCGCGACCTTGCAGGAGCGCCTTGACGGAGCGTGATGCTTCCGGCCTCCGCGCTGTCTGCTCATGGCCCACGTATCTCCCGATTGACGAGGCTGCCGCTTCCGGCGGCGGCCCGCCGGGGCGCGGTGGGCAGTTCCGGATGAATGGAGACGGAACAATCACGCTCTGCCAGGGCGAAAAGCCCTTGTCAGAGCGTTCCCGCCGTCCTTATCACTATCAGACCAGTCCCTCCCTCGGTGCGGGCGCATCCACGGTACAGGAAACTCCTCATGTCAGTGAATCCCTCGTTGTTGCAGCAAAAGGTGTTTATCGGCGGCGTCTGGCAGGATGCCGACAGCGGCCAGACGATCGGCGTCACCAATCCGGCCACCGGTGAAACCATCGGAACGGTTCCCTATTGCGGCCGCCCGGAAACGGCCCGAGCGATTGCGGCGGCTGAGACTGCGTTTGCCGGCTGGAAGGCACTCACCGCCGAGGCGCGCGCGAACCACATGCATGCCCTGTGCGACGCCATCATGGACCACCTGGACGACCTTGCCGTGCTCCTGACCACGGAAATGGGTAAACCGGTGGCGGAAGCGAAAGGGGAAATTTCGCTCGGCGTGAAATACATCCGTTTCTTTGCAGAAGAAGGAAAGCGGATTTACGGCGACACCATCCCCTCCCCCTGGGCCGACCGCCGCATTCTGGTGACCAAGGAACCTGTCGGCGTTGCCGGTTCGATCACGCCCTGGAACTTTCCCAATTCCATGATCGCCCGCAAACTCGGCGCCGCCCTCGCCTCCGGATGCACCATGGTGATGAAGCCCGCCGAATTCACGCCGTTTTCGGCTCTTGTCTACGGAGTGATGGCCGAAAAATCCGGCCTTCCCGCCGGCGTCATCAACATCATCACCGGCGATGCTCCCGCAATCGGCGAGGAGATGTGCGAAAATCCGGCGCTGCGCAAACTCACCTTCACCGGGTCGACACGCGTCGGCAAGCTGCTGGCCGCGAATGCCGGCAGGAACATGAAGAAGATCTCGATGGAACTGGGCGGAAACGCTCCTTTCATCGTGTTTGACGATGCCGATCTTGATCGCGCCGTTGACGGCGCCATTGCCAGCAAATTCCGCAATTCCGGCCAGACCTGTGTCTGCGCCAACCGGTTCTACGTCCAGGCCGGGGTCTATGATGCCTTCGCCGACAAGCTGAAAGCGGCGATGGCCGATCAGCTCAAGGTCGGCAGCGGACTGGAGACCGGTGTGACCCAGGGGCCGTTGATCAACGAAGCCGCGGTCGACAAGGTTGCCGATCACGTCAAGGACGCCCTGTCCAAGGGGGGCGAGCTGGTCTCCGGCGGCGCACGTCCGCAGGGTCCGGGAACCTTTTACGAACCAACCCTGATCAAGGGCGCGACCGCGGAAATGAAAGTTGCTCACGAGGAGACATTCGGCCCGCTCGCAGCCCTGTTCAGGTTCGAAACCGAGGATGAGGCGGTCCGGCTCGCCAATGACACCGAGTACGGCCTTGCCTGTTATTTTTATACGCAGGACCTTGGACGGACGTACCGTGTCATGGAACGGCTGCAATACGGTCTTGTCGGCGTCAACGAAGGCGTCATCACCACCGAAGTCGCGCCGTTCGGCGGCGTCAAGGACAGCGGCCTGGGCAACGAAGGGTCCAAATACGGCCTGGACGACTATCTCAACGTCAAATACAGCTGCATCGGCGGCCTCGGACTGTAAGACGGAAAATCAGAAAAGCACTGACCCGGCTTCGAACCTTTAAACCGGCGGCCAAACAAAGCCGCCGGAGGGATCGGCACCGGTCCGTCCTCTGCAGTGTCAGGCAGCATTCGCGAGATGCGCCGACAGGCTCGATGCGCTCATGGGGCGACCGAACAGATAGCCCTGGCCTATCTGGCATCCGAGTTGCCTGAGCTTGTCTGCCTGTTCGGCAGTCTCGATGCCTTCCACGACGACCGACATGTCGTATCCGTTCGCCAGGTGCAGCACCGCCTCGATGACGGTGATATCCTGTCTGTTGGATATCGACTGGCGGACGAAGGACTTGTCGAGTTTGATCTTGGAAAAGGAGTATTTCGGGATGTAGCCGAGCGATGAATAGCCGGTTCCGAAATCGTCAAGCGAGAAGCTGCAACCGAGAGCCTTCAGTTCCTGCATGCGGAATTCCAGATCCAGATCGTCGTCGATGAACAGCGATTCTGTTATTTCAAGGTCCAGACGCGCAGAGGGAAATCCGGTTCGCTCAAATGCCTCCTTCACGGTCGCGACCAGGTTGCCCCGGCTGAACTGAACCGCGGAAATATTGACGGACAGTCTGAGCGGAGACGGCCAGGAAAGCGCTTCCTTCATCCCCCGGTTCAATGCCCATGCGCCCAGTTCGACGATATAGCCGTTTTCTTCCGCAATCGGCACGAACTCCATGGGCGATATCGGACCGAGCTCGCGATGGTGCCACCTCATCAGGGCTTCCGCGCCGATAACAGAATTGTCGGACAAATCCACCAGGGGTTGATAGGCCAGGTGGATCTCGTCACGGCCGATTGCCTTGAAGAGTTCGGTCTCAAGCAGACGCCTGCGTTGCAGTTGCTCATCAAGTTCGGGCCGGAATGCCAGCGTTTGTGACTGGCTGTCACGGCGAACCCGCGCAAGGGCATTGCCGGACTTTCTCAGAAGATCCTCCGCCGACGCGGGATTGTCGGTAACGACGAAACCGAAGTTCAACTGCACCGAGATCCGGGCGCCCTCGATATTGTAGTCTTCTGCGACAACCTGTTTCACCGTTTCGATCACGCCGAATTCCAGGTCGGGTTGCCAGTCCAGCACACACGCGAAGACGTCTGCCGAGATCGCGGCCCAATGTGCCTTTTGTGCAGGATGATTTTTCAGGCGGACCGCAATTGCGTGCCGGAGCTGGTCACCATAGGAAAATCCCAAGGACGCAATGATCTGATCGAGATTGACGATCGCGAACTGTATTACGCACAAATCCTGACCGGTTGCCTGCGCAGACACGATAACCTGCTCGAGTTTTTCCTCAAAGCCATTGCGGTTTTCCAATCCGGTGACGGCATCGTACCGGGCAAGGTAGGACAGGCGTTCGACAGATTCGCGTTCAAGGGTCACATCCCTGCAGGTGAGGCAGGCGACTGCTTGCGTCCTGACCTTTTTCGAACGTGCAGAATTCGCGATTGTCCGTTCTGACCGGGTGACGACATACTCGATAAACCGGCGTTTGCCGTCAATTTGCGCTGCCTCGATGATACTGGGAACCGGCTTTCCCGCCGGCGGTGCGGCCAGCACCGCAAGCGCTTCCTCCACAAGTTCGGCAGGGAGAACCTGCCGGGCATTTCTGCCGACAAGATCGTCGCATTGAAACAGGGTCCTGGCCGTCTGGTTCGCAGCCGAAACCAGACCGCCGGATTTGACGACAATGATCCCGTCGAAGCTGTCATCGAACACGAGACCCAGCATGCGCTCGCTGTTTCGCTGTCGAATGGTCGCGATATGCGACAGGAGCTTGTGGAGACCGAGTTCCCTGAACACGACGCTGGCCGCAGCCATCAGCAGTACGAAATGGGCGCTCGCTGTCGGCACAATCACCGGGAAAGACTTCTGCAGGGAAATGGCGACAAGTTCCAGCGCGACTGCGCACAACGCAAGAATTGCAGTCTTGACGGCCCAGCCTTCGACATTGGTCAGAAGAAGAAGAAGAACGAAAACCGCGAGCGCCGCGGTGAACGCAATCCATTCTCCGCCTTTTTCCAGAGCCCGTCCCTGTAACAGGGTTTCAGCCCCCAGCGCCTGAATCATGCTGCCCGGAAGGATTTCATGTACCGGCACCGGAAACAGGTCCCGGAGTTCCTGCGCGCTCGCTCCCACGATCACTTTCTTTTCGAAGAAAACGCCAGGTGGTGTCTTGCCCTGCAAAACGTCGACCAGGGAAATGCGCTCCAGCCGGCTGACGGCAATGCTGTAGTCGAGCCAGAATGCGCCGGCGGTGCTGCCCGTATGTTCTCCCAGCAAGGCTGCCGCGGACAACTCGGCCGTGCCGTCAATCTCGAACCCGTAGAGATTGCGCCAGATTCGACTGTCCTTTTCCATGGGCACCATGACCACGACCGGCCATGTGACGTTCATGAGTTCGTCGATCGGCTGATTGGTCACTTCCCCGGTTTCGAAGCCGGCCGTGGCCGATTGACGAAAAACCGCAAGACTGACAGTGCCGGCGCGTTCGAATGCCTCCGCCAGAAGGGCATCGTTCTCCGGATTGGAGATGGCGCTGAAGTCCACGTCAAAGACGATGTCGCGGGCGCCGGCTGCGGAGAGCTTGTCCGTCAGGTCCGCAAAAAGCCTGCGGGGCAGCGGCCAGACGCCAAGTTGCTCCAGGCTCCTTGCGTCAATTTCGACAAGCACGATTTCGCCGGTTACCGGCCGTTCATCGGCCAGAAACCGGGCTTCGAGAAGAAACCTGTCCAACGCGGCGCCGAAGCCGGCAAAACGCACCATTGCCGTGGCCGCAATCACGATGACTACGATCAGGACTGCGTTCAGGACACGTCTCACCTGTGCTCCCCGCAACACCTACACACCCTCTGCCCGATTTGAGTATTGAACAGCACCGTTCAGAACGTCCCCTCAGTTCGCCGGCGGCACGCTCTGGCCGTCATCACTCGCCGCCGTTGCCGTTGCCACCGGAATTGCCGTTGCCATTGCCGCCGGAATTGCCATTGCCGTTGCCGCCGGAATTGCCATTGCCATTGCCACCGGAATTGCCGTTGCCGTTGCCCCCGGAATTGCCATTGCCATTGCCGCCGGAATTGCCATTGCCATTGCCACCGGAATTGCCGTTGCCGTTGCCCCCGGAATTGCCATTGCCATTGCC
>NZ_JBBMQN010000012.1:0-68131 GCF_038900065.1 Roseibium sp. AS2 | reverse complement strand
TGGCGCGAGTGACGGGACTCGAACCCGCGACCTCCGGCGTGACAGGCCGGCACTCTAACCAACTGAGCTACACCCGCTTGCGGAACGAACATGTGTCCGTTCCGAAGTGGCGCTGATGTACGGCGGCTGGATGGCGAAGTCAAGCACTCTGCGCCCACTATTGTATCGTTTTTACGAAAGCTGCGGAAAACCCGACCCTCGGGTTTTTCCCTAAGCCGCCTGCGATGTGGATAACTCCACGGATCTGTTGCAAGAAGACGGCTCGCTGCGTTTTTCGCGAAGCAGGCGACAACACATGCGCGCCGGTCATCCGCTGCGCTGGCCGAGAAGCGGCCATGCAAACAGCCGCTGCCCTTCCCGGCCCATGTCGCCAAAAGCAGCTTCGCGTGCAGAGGCAACATCAGGTGCCTTCTCCACCTTTCGGTATCGCTGATACGATCCACTCTCGACTGCAAAACACGTGCAGGCATTGTGATACGGGTTGTTCGTTCCGTCAGGCTTGAAGCTGATTGTCTTCGGTCGCCAACCCCTTTCAGACCTTCAATGCGAATGAACAGCCTTCTTGGACCCCGCATCTGAGGCCAGGTCAGCTCTATTCAAGCGTCTTGCGCAGCAGTACGAGATTGTCGAGCACCAGGTTTGAGCTCCAGATGAAGGAGGCATCTGCCTCTTCTGCGTCAAAAAGCTCGGTGAAGTTGGTGTAGGCCGGTTTGTTGTCCACCCCGACGGTGTCATTGGTATAGGCCACCGCATTCGGCCAGGCACTGTCATCGAAATCCGACGCCATCCAGTTGGAGGGCAGATCCCAGTAGGCCGCCGAAAAGGTGCTGCCATCCTGCGCCGAGGCCGTGCTGCAGTCGGAACTGTCGCGGATCTGTCCTTCTGCCACCAGACATCCCCGGTCCTGCAAGGGACTTATGTAGAATGTCTGAGCCCGCCAGTCCGTGTCCGTGATTGCGATGGTCTGTCCATTCGCATCCTGCAACTGCATCACGATCCCCGCATCGCCCGGATAATATCTGGATCCGCGTCCCGCTTAGGAGCCGAGCGCGAGGTTTTCCTCCCAATCGACCCCCATGACGGCAATGGTCAGCGGGCGGTCCGCCGTGAATTTCACGACACTGGCGTTGAAGGGGGTAAAGGGCACGGAATCGACAGCAATCAACCTGCCATTCACGTAAAGCTCGAAATAGTTGTCGCCAAAGACATAGGCTGTGAAGGCTTCTGATCCGCCTGTATCAAAGGTTTCGATCGCATCCAGGTTCACATCGCCGAGCGTATCGGGTTCGACACCGGCACAGGCATTGTAAAGATCCGGTGCATGGGGCGCGGTCTGATACTGCGTGGCGGCAGGAACGGTGCGAAGCGTACCGTCATCCGAAACGATCTCGCCGACGGCGCTGGGGCGCGATCCCTGCCCGCAGTCGATCAGGCCCGCAATCACAGTCTTCGCCGGACCGGTCGAGAAATGGACTTCTTGCGCAAGAACAGGCGCAGCACCCAGGGTTGTTGCGACCACCAGGGTCAGACACGTGAGTTTCATGGATTGAATCCTTCGAAGGTTTTGCTGCAAGTGAACGCGCAAATCCGGTGCGCAATGACCGTGACGGGCCGCACCACGCCGCCAGCATGACCATGGCCCGGACAATGCGAAAATCTGCATGTCCGGGCCATGGGTAGGGTCAGGTCGGCCTATTCGCTGCGAATGGCCCACGTCTGATACGATGACAGGCTGTCTTCACAGGTCTCCAGCGACAGATTCTTGATCTGGTTTTCCTTGCTGCGGCCGAACCTTGTGTCTTCGGCCAGCGTCAGACACATGTCGGTTGCCGAAGCAGGCGTGATCACCCCTTCGCCGGAGAACACGAAGGACTGAGCCGCGCTGCTGTCACAAGTGGCCAGATCGATCTTTGTTCCGGCTTCGACGGATGAATACTCCGCGCAGACTTCGAATTTCGGCATGTAGAGAGTGCCATCGGCGAACTTGTCCGCGTCAAAGATCTGATCGACTCCAAGCGCGCCCAGCGGGCTGTAGCAGGTATGGCCCTGCAGACCGCTTTCAGGCTTGGCGTCCCAGCCTTTTGCGCCCCCGATGTCGAGGCAATAGCCGTTTTGAATGTTGTCGTGTTTGTCGGTCAGATAGATCTCCACTTCGTCGGCCTGGGCGGCGACAGCGGACAGGAAGGTGGCCGCGATGGCGGCGCAGAGCATATGTTTCATCATGAGTTTCTCCATTTGATCAGGTCTGGTTTGCGTTTCAGTCCCCCGTTTGGGGCCGCAGAAAGTCTTGGAAAGGCTCAACGTACGCAGCGCACGAGGTTGTCAGAGCGGTTGTAGTCGCAGGCGTTGACGGAGCATGTGGTCTCTTCGGTCATGTTCTGACCAATGAGTGTCTTGATTGAGGCCCGTTGTGCGCCCGCGCCGTGCCAATCGGTGTATTCGATCTGCTCTCCCGCCTTGCTGAGCGCTTTTCCGAAGGCGATCACATTGGCGTAGTTCTTGAAGTCGCCGAAGGTAGTGCTGGTCCAGAAGTCGAGGCTTTCAGCATCCTTGGTCAGTGTAAAGATCGTCTCATCAATCGCCGGAAACCCCGTGCGACGGTAGTCAACGATGCTCTGAAGTTCCTTTGTGTTGGGCAGATACCAGTCATCATGGCCGCCAAGCTCAAGCGCCTCGCAATAGGCGAGCGCATCGGCCCATTCGCGGCGGGTGGCATCTTCGGCCTGTTGCCACATGCGCCCCGTGGCCGCGTCGGTGACCGTGCCGTTGCCGTTGTCTTCAAAGCTGTTCACACCGTAAACGTCTTCCTCGCCGCTGACACAGCGGACATAATTGCCCGGCGCCTTGCCGTCGGCAGGGCCATTGGGCAGACCGCTGCTGATCGCTTCGCCACCGGTGTAGAAATCCAGACCGGTACCATAGGCCTTGATGTGCCCATCGGCGAAGTTGAAGCCAAAAGCCCCCTGATTGCGTTCGTTCATTACCGGGCCTTTGACATAGAGCGTGCTGCTCCAGTACTGCCCGGCGAAAGGCAAGCCCTGCGGATACTCAAAGTCGAACACGGCGGTGTCGATATAAGGCGTCGGAGTGCCTTCCTCGGGTTTCAACAGCTCGCCGCGAAAATCCGCCAGCGAATAAAGTTCCTTGATCGAAGGCACGCGCCAATCGCTGCGACCCGCAATCTCCAGCGCCTCGCAATATGCCAATGCCTCGGCATATTGCAGCCGGGCAAATTTCGGTGTTTTCTGCCACAGCAAACCGGTGTTGTTGTCCAGTACCGACCCATCGCCTGTGTCACTGTAGGCTGCCGCGGTCCGGGCGTGCTGGCGGTCTTGCCCGTAAAGCGCTTCGCCTTCCGCCCGACACGTGATCTCGTCACCTGACAGGTCGAAACAGGTCTCCTGCATGGTGTCGACAAGCGGGTAGGTCAGTTCCTCCGCCGCAGCCGCATGCCAGGAAAAAATGAGCAGAACGGCAGAAACGGCCGCGCAAACAAAATTGTTCGGATTGGGGGCCACGAAAAAACGTCCTTTCGGGGTCGTTGCATATGCCAGCCCAAATGGCCTTACCTGCCGCAGAAGTCGTCCGCGCCGCTAAGTTCGTACGTTTCAGACCGCAGGCCCCTGCCCGTTCGCCTCTGGTTCAAGCAGAAATAACGGTTACCCGTTTCAGGCCATCAGATGCCGAGGTCGCCGGGTCGCGCGAGCTTGCGGCGGTATTGCGATGGCGTCCTGCCCGTCAGCTGTTTGAAAGCCGAGTTGAAGGAGGATTTGGAATTGAACCCGTTCGCATAGGCAAGTTGAAGAAGCGTCACGCCCGAGTTCTCCCGCTTCCGCATCGCCTGTTTGATCGCTTCGATCCGGTATTCATTCACCAGGATGTAAAAGCTTTTGTTGCGCCGGGTGGAGATGACCTCTGTCAGATGATGGCGGGGAACCGCCATGCGCTTTGCCAGATCCGCGATGGTCAGCTCGGCAGACAGATAGGGTCGCTCTTGTTTCATACAGGTTTCGAGCTTCAGCAGGATCCGTTCGGCACGTTCCTCGGTCAGTCCGGACCGGCTGTAGCGTTTCTTGGCGTCATCCCGCTGAACACTGTCGCCGACTGGCTCCACAGTTTCCCGCTTCGGCTTTTGCAAGTCAGGTGCGGCGATCCCCTGTCGAGGCTGTTCATCTTCTTCGGCGCGTCGGCCATCGTGCTGGCCAAACACCTGATCCTGCCTGAGGCCGAAGAAACTCAACCCCAGAATGATTGCAAACTGCGCCGGCAAATGCACCTGCAACAAGAAGGGAAGAGACAGTAGCGATGCCAGAAACAGCACAAGTGACACCGCAAAAAAGGCGGCAATCAACCAGAAAAGCCATTTGAGAGTGACATGAGAGGGCAAACTGGAAAAATGTTGGTTCACGTCCCGGCCGTGCTGCCACAACCTCCGCACCACGAGGACGGAATATGAAAGCATCAAAGCAAGATTGAAAGCCCCCACAAGCCGCGTGCTGGTATCGAAGACCATATGCTCCGGGTGGGGCGGCGACGGTGCCAAACCCGTCGCGAGCTGTGCGGCGCTGACCACACCAAAGGGCAGAAAGTGGAGCAGATCTCGCTTCGTGAGTTTGTCGATATCCCCGGCAACAGCGCGAACGTACAGCCACATGAACGGCCCGAAAGTCAGCGGATAGATGAGATCAGCCTGTAAGACAGGAATGCGCAACTCAGGCCACAGACTCGCTGCCACTCCGCTGATCATGGGCAGTGCAATAAAGACCATCCAGACGGCCAGTATGCCATCGCTCAATGTGCATTTGGGTTTTGATATCAGAAACACGGTGGTAAAGAGTGCTTGCACCACTGCTGAAAATAGTAGGGTTTCCATCCTGAGCCGAGACTGTCCTCTGGCACGTTTCACCAGCGGAGTGTCTAACACTCGGATCGTCCGCCTGCAAAGCTGGCCATGTTCGATGACGGTGATTGTGATCGGCGGACAGATTACCGAAAAAATGACGGAATTCACGCGGCAAGGTCTGCGCAGGTAGAAACGGCCTGAACGCGGCCTGAGCAATCAGCTTGGCTTGCGCAAGCCCATGTCTCCCTCGACTGGCCCACCGACCGGAACATCGAACCAAGACTTTGTTTTCAAGGGGAATGGTGGGCGATGAGAGACTCGAACTCCCGACATCTTCGGTGTAAACGAAGCGCTCTACCAACTGAGCTAATCGCCCTCATTGAGGTGAGACGCCTTTTAGGGTGTCCCCCGGCGCTTGGCAAGAGCAAAAACCGAAGACCGCTGAATATCACACAGCTGACCCGTCCAGTGGACATTGCGGCCGGCCGCAGGGCCTGCCGGCTTCCGCAGGGCGATCCCGGTCAGCGGAACCGGTAGGCGAATTGCAGCATGTCCGTGAGGCCACGCTGCGGATTGTCTGCGGCAAGACCGTTCCGGTTGAAGAACTGCACCAGGCGGGCGATACCCTGCTGGTCGTCCGGCCCCCTGGGCGGTGGCTGGTCCATGAGCTTTGCGGCGATGATCCAGGACATCGTCCGCCGGAAACGCTTCTGGTTGGCGCTGAACTCGGGGTTGCTGGCCGCACGCTCGAACAGGCCGCCCCAGGCCTGGTTGACGGCATCGTTGATGGCTTCGACCCGGATGAACCCCGCCTTGTTCGGACTGCGTGCCTTGTTGAGGAGGTGGTCGATGTTGTAACCGGCCAGATCCGAGGCCGTCGCCTTGATACCGTAGACCTGTTCGGCAAATCCGAGCCAGGCTTTCTGGTAGGAGGAATACCCTGCCCGCACCCAAACGCTGGCATTCTCGTCCGGATTTCCGGGTTTGCGCACGATCGCGACATTCTTCAGGCTGCGGCGTCCGGCCCGTTCGGGCGTGATCGTGTCGTCGTATCCGTCGAGAAACACCAGGCGGCCGAGTCTTTCGGGATGCTCGACCTGGACCTGGACAAGAGGATCGCGGACCCAGGCCTCAAATAGCGCCTGCTGGCGGCGGCTGATCATGGCTTGCAGCGACATGCCCGGTTCCCGTTCCGCGGCGCCAGGAGGGCGCCCTGACGCCCATCATAGCGGCGAAACCGCCGCCATGGCAGCCCCGGACGGGGAATTGACTGCCGAAAAATGAAAGACCCCGCATCCGGCTCCGGATGCGGGGTCTTTCGAAGAAAATCGCCTATGAGCGCCTTAGGCGTTCACAGCGTCTTTCAGGCCTTTGCCGGCCTTGAACTTCGGCGTCTTAGAAGCCGGGATCTGGATCGTATCGCCAGTCCGCGGGTTGCGGCCTTCAGTGGCTGCACGCTCGGAAACCGTGAAGTTGCCGAATCCGATGATGCGGACTTCGTCGCCGCTCTTCAGCGTGTGCGTGACAACTTCAAAAGTTGCGTCAACTGCTTCGCCTGCCTGCGCCTTGGTGAGGCCGGTCTTTTCTGCAACAGCTGCGATCAGATCGTTCTTATTCATAGCAGATACCTTTCTAAGAAACGGCAGAGTGCCGACGATTCCTGTCAGCGCCGTTGCGCGAAATTCGGGTGATTTGACTCGAAACGCAAGGCTTTTTTTCGCAGAAAACAGCCATTTCGACCGGTTTTTCAAAAGAAAAGCCCCGGTTTTGCCGGGGCTTTCCTGTTTTTGCGATGCAGCAAGGCTATTAGTGGGCCAGAACACCCGACGTGTCGTCTTCTTTTCCACTCGCCTTGGTTGCCGCTTCCGCGGCAGTTTCATCCCATTCGATCGGCTCGGGCAAACGGACAAGCGCGTTTTTCAGCACCTCCTCCATGCTCGAGACCGGGATGATCTCAAGCGAGTTCTTGACCGAATCCGGGATCTCCGCCAGGTCCTTGGCGTTGTCTTCCGGGATCATCACCAGCTTGATGCCGCCACGCAGCGCTGCCAGAAGTTTCTCCTTCAGACCGCCGATCGGCAGGATCCGGCCCCGCAGGGTGATCTCGCCGGTCATGGCCACGTCCCGGCGAACCGGAATGCTGGTCAGGGTCGAGATCACCGCCGTTGCCATGGCGATACCGGCGGACGGACCGTCCTTCGGCGTCGCCCCTTCCGGAACGTGAACGTGAATATCCTTCTTGTCGAAGGTCGGCGGTTCAATGCCGTAGGCGATCGCCCGGGAGCGGACATAGGAGGCCGCCGCCGAAATCGATTCCTTCATCACGTCCTTCAGGTTGCCGGTCACGGTCATCTTGCCCTTGCCCGGCATCATCACGCCCTCGATGGTGAGCAGTTCACCACCGACTTCCGTCCAGGCAAGACCGGTGACGACACCGACCTGATCCTCGAGTTCCACTTCGCCGTACCGATAGCGCGGCACGCCGAGATACTCCTCGACAACCTCCATCGTGACCCTGACGCTTTTCTTGTCGTTCATCAGGATATCCTTGACCGCCTTACGGGCCAGGGTCGCCATTTCGCGTTCGAGGTTACGCACACCGGCTTCGCGGGTGTAGCGGCGAACCACGAACTGCAACGCGTCATCATCGATGGAGAACTCGCCTTCGCGCAGGCCATGATCCTTTTCCGCCTTCAGGATCAGGTGCCGGCGGCAGATTTCCACCTTCTCCTGCTCCGTGTAGCCGGCGATCCGGATGATCTCCATGCGGTCCATCAGCGGACCCGGAATGTTCAGCGTGTTCGCCGTGGTCACGAACATGACGTCCGAAAGATCGTACTCGACCTCCAGGTAGTGATCCATGAACGACGAGTTCTGTTCCGGATCGAGCACTTCCAGAAGTGCCGAGGACGGGTCGCCGCGGAAGTCCATGCCCATCTTGTCGATTTCATCGAGCAGGAAGAGCGGGTTGGACTTCTTCGCCTTCTTCATCGACTGGATGACCTTGCCGGGCATCGAGCCGATGTAGGTGCGCCGGTGACCGCGGATTTCGGCTTCATCGCGCACGCCGCCGAGCGACATGCGGACAAATTCACGGCCGGTCGCCTTGGCGATCGACTTGCCGAGCGAGGTCTTGCCGACACCGGGAGGACCGACGAGACACAGGATCGGTCCGCGCAGCTTGTTGGCCCGGCTCTGCACCGCGAGATATTCGACGATCCGCTCCTTGACCTTATCCAGACCGTAGTGATCCGTGTCGAGCACCTTTTCGGCAAAGCTGAGGTCGTGTTTGACCTTGGACTTCTTGCTCCACGGAATACCGATCAGCCAGTCCAGGTAGTTGCGCACGACGGTCGCTTCCGCGGACATCGGGCTCATCTGCTTGAGCTTCTTGATTTCCGCAGCGGCGCGCTCGCGCGCTTCCTTGGTCAGCTTGGTCTTCTTGATCTTTTCTTCGAGTTCGGCCACCTCGTCCCGGCCGTCCTCGCTGTCGCCCAGTTCCTTCTGAATGGCCTTCATCTGCTCATTCAGATAGTACTCGCGCTGGGTCTTCTCCATCTGGCGCTTGACGCGGGACCGGATGCGTTTTTCCACCTGCAGGACGGAGATTTCGCTCTCCATCATGCCAAGCACACGCTCGAGCCGTTCCGCGACGGAGACGACGCCGAGGATCTCCTGCTTTTCCGGGATCTTGATCGCCAGATGCGAGGCGATGGTGTCGGCCAGCTTGGAATAATCGTCGATCTGGTTGACCGCGCCGAGCACTTCCGGTGAAACCTTCTTGTTCAGCTTCACGTAGTTCTCGAATTCGGAGACGACGGACCGCGCCAGCGCTTCGACCTCGATGTCCTCGCCCTCGCGCTCCGGCAGCACGGTCGCGGAGGCCTCGAAATAATCGGTCCGGTCGGAATATTCGCCGATCTCGGCACGCGCACCGCCTTCAACCAGCACCTTGACCGTGTTGTCCGGCAGCTTCAGCAGCTGCAGCACGGTTGCCAGGGTGCCGACATTGTAGATCTGGTCCGGATTCGGGTCGTCATCCGCCGCATTCATCTGGGTCGCCAGAAGAATGTGCTTGTCCGTGGTCATGACTTCTTCGAGCGCCTTGATCGACTTCTCGCGGCCGACAAACAGCGGCACAATCATGTGCGGGAAGACAACAATGTCACGCAGGGGCAAGACTGGATAGACAGCCGTGCCGTCCTGAGACGTGCTGTCGTGATCTGTGGCGCGAGTTTCTGCGTCGCTCATTTTTTTTCCTTTCTCGGCGTGTTTCGGCCCCACTCGATAAAAAGGCAACCAAAACACTTGAATACGGCTCCTGGACTGACATGTCCCGGTGGCCTGACCGCAGCACCCCGATCGGGCGCACTGACGATCCGCGCAAGCCGTCCGTTGACCTATTAGGTGGACACCTGACCTGCCGGTGTCAAGGCAATCGGGTTACGACGCCAGGTCTTGTCTGTTGACGAACAGCGCCTCCGGTGGAAAACGTGTTTCGAACAGCGCGAACACCTCAAAAGCAAAATGCCGCTCCCGGAGAAGCGGCACTTGATCTTTGTTCAGTTCAACTCATCCCGCCCGGCGCATCAGGCACTTGTGGCGGACGTCTCTTCCCGATCCTCGTAGATATAGAGCGGCCGGGCTTCGCCTTTCACCACTTCGGGAGAAATGACGACTTCCTTCACGCCCTTCAGGCCGGGGAGTTCGTACATGGTGTCGAGCAGAATTGATTCCAGAATGGAACGCAGCCCGCGTGCGCCGGTCTTGCGCTCGATCGCCCTGCGGGCAATCGCCTTGAGGGCTTCCTCGTGGAAGGACAGTTCCACCTGTTCCATCTCGAACAGCCGCTGGTACTGCTTGACGAGCGCGTTTTTCGGCTCCGTCAGGATGGTCACCAGGGCATCCTCGTCGAGATCTTCCAGCGTCGCGATCACCGGCAACCGGCCGACGAACTCCGGAATGAGACCGAACTTCAGCAGGTCTTCCGGTTCCAGAACGGAAAACAGCTCACCGATCCGCCGGTCTTCCGGGGCGTGAACCTGCGCCTGGAACCCGATGGACGTCTGGGTGCCGCGATCGGAAATGATCTTGTCCAGTCCGGCGAACGCGCCGCCGCAGATGAACAGGATGTTGGTGGTGTCCACCTGCAGGAATTCCTGCTGCGGATGCTTGCGGCCGCCCTGCGGCGGAACGGAAGCCACCGTGCCTTCCATGATCTTCAGGAGCGCCTGCTGCACACCTTCACCGGACACGTCCCGGGTGATCGACGGATTGTCCGCCTTGCGGCTGATCTTGTCGACTTCATCGATGTAGACGATGCCGCGTTGGGCACGCTCGACATTGTAGTCGGCGGACTGCAGCAGCTTCAGGATGATGTTCTCGACATCTTCGCCCACGTAACCGGCTTCGGTCAGCGTGGTTGCGTCGGCCATCGTGAAGGGAACGTCCAGGATGCGGGCAAGGGTCTGCGCCAGAAGCGTCTTGCCGCAACCGGTCGGTCCGACCAGCAGGATGTTCGACTTTGCCAGTTCCACATCGTTGCTCTTCGATGCGTGATTGAGGCGCTTGTAGTGATTGTGGACCGCGACGGAGAGCACCTTCTTGGCACTGCCCTGCCCGATCACGTAATCGTCCAGAACGTCGCGAATTTCCTGAGGGGTCGGAATTCCGTCCCGCGACTTCACCAGCGAGGACTTGTTCTCCTCACGGATGATATCCATGCACAGCTCGACACATTCATCGCAGATGAAAACAGTCGGGCCGGCGATCAGCTTGCGCACTTCATGCTGGCTCTTGCCGCAGAAGGAACAGTAGAGCGTATTCTTTGAATCGCTGCCGCTGGCCTTGGTCATGTATTCAACCTCGCGTTATGGGGAGTGTTTCCCCTTATCTGTCCGGTTGCGGCCAAACGATGGCGGAACCGGTTCTGAAGCGACTCCAGATATCGCTTCACAATATGATGTCATCATGCTTCGCCATTAAAAATCAATATAGGTTTAAGGCAAAGATGAAAACCCGGCATCTCCTGGGGAATTTCCGGTCTTAATCGTGAATTTTCACATCCATGCTTAAGACCGGGTAATTCCGGTCAGCTCTCGCTGTCACCGCCAAGCGTCAGCCGGTCGGTGATTACCTTGTCGACAATGCCGAATTCCTTCGCCCTTTCGGCAGTCATGAAATTGTCGCGTTCCAGCGCGGTTTCCACCTGGTCCAGGCTCTGGCCGGTATGCTTCACGTAGATGTCATTCAGCCGGCGCTTCATGGCCAGGATTTCCTGTGCATGCAGCATGATGTCGGCTGCCTGGCCACGGAAACCGCCGGACGGCTGGTGCACCATCACGCGTGCATTCGGCAGAATGAAACGCATGTCCTTTTCGCCCGCTGCCAGCAGCAGCGAGCCCATGGACGCCGCCTGGCCGATGCACAGCGTCGACACGGCGGGACGGATGAACTGCATCGTATCATAGATCGCAAGCCCGGAAGTCACGAGTCCACCCGGGGAATTGATGTAGATGGCGATTTCCTTGCTCGGGTTCTCCGCTTCCAGGTAAAGAAGCTGGGCGCTGACAAGGGTGGCCATGTGATCTTCGACCGGACCGGTCAGGAAGATGATGCGCTCCTTCAGCAGGCGCGAGAAGATATCGAACGCCCGCTCGCCACGGTTTGTCTGTTCGACAACCATCGGTACGAGCGTGTTCATGTAGATATCGACAGGATCCTTCATGCCTCATCCATATGCTTGAGAGAATGCCCGGATGAATCGCGGGCAGGACACAGACCGAGAAGCGCATCGTTTCAGGGCCTGACTCGAAAAAAGCGACACCCCGTATATATGGGATGTCGCCCTCAACGCAAAGTCATGACAGGTGCGGCGTGAAAGCAAGGTTAAATCCGGCGCCGCATCTGGGGATTACAGGGACAAAGTCGCTTACGCGTCGTCCTCGTCCTCGGCCACGAGCTTCTCCAGCTCTTCCTTGGTCACCGTCTTGTCGGTCACCTTGGCGAGTTCCAGCATGAAGTCGATGACTTTTTCCTCGTAGATCGGCGCGCGCAGGCTCGCCAGGGCCTGCTGGTTGTTCTTGTAGAATTCGAACACCTGCTGTTCCTGGCCCGGGAACTGGCGGACGCGGTCATACAGCGCCCGCTGAATTTCCTCGTCGGTCACCTGGATGTTGTTCTTCTCGCCGATTTCGGAAAGCACGAGACCGAGACGGACACGGCGCTCGGCGATCTTGCGGTATTCCGCCTTCGCCTCTTCTTCCGTGGTGTCTTCGTCCTCGAAGGTCTTTTCGTTGCGCTTCATGTCTTCTTCGACCTGTTTCCAGACGATGTCGAATTCGGACTCGAGCAGCTTGGACGGCAGTTCGAAGGAATAATGCTCGTCGAGCTTGTCCAGAAGCTGGCGCTTGACCCGCTGGCGGGTCATCTGACCGAACTGGCCCTCGATCTGGCCACGAACGATTTCCTTCAGCTTGTCGAGCGACTCAAGGCCGAGGCCCTTGGCAAACTCGTCGTCGATCTTGGCTTCGCCCGGCGCGGCAACTTCCTTGACGGTCACGTCGAAGGCGGCGGACTTGCCGGCAAGATGTTCTGCCGGATAGTCCTCGGGGAAGGACACCTCGACAACTTTCTCGTCGCCGGCCTTGACGCCGATGAGCTGCTCTTCGAAGCCCGGAATGAACTGGCCGGATCCCAGAACGAGCTGGCCGTTCTCGTCTGCCCCGCCTTCGAACGGCTCGCCGTCGATCTTGCCCAGATAGGACATGGTCACGCGGTCACCATCTTTGGCGGCACCCTTCTTGGCGTCGAACGGTGTGTTGTTCTTGGCGATCTCGGCAACCTGGTCGGTGACTTCCTCTTCGGCGATCTCGACGACCGGACGCTCGATTTCGATTCCGGAGAAATCGACGATCTCGAACTCGGGCAGAACATCGTAGGTCATCTTGAAGGACAGGTCGGCGTCGCCGGCCAGGATCTTCTCGGCATCATCTTCCGGCAGATCGATCTCCGGGGTCAGAGCCGGGCGCTCGGAGCGCTCCTCGACGGCCTTCTGGGTGGTTTCCTGGATGGTATTCGACAGGATTTCGGCCATGGCCTGACGGCCATACATCTTTTTCAGATGGCCGAGCGGAACCTTGCCCGGACGGAAGCCCTTGATGTTGGCCTTGGATTTCATGTCGGCCATGTAGTCGTCGAGCTTGGTGGCGAGATCGCCAGCCGGAATGTCGATTTTCAGCTCGCGCTTGAGGCCTTCGGAGAGGGTTTCGGTTACCTGCATGGGTTTTGTCGTCCTCGATCCCGAGCGGCAGTCCGCCCCGGAGGTTTCGTTATTTGATTCCGTGTGCCGCATTGCCCGCGCCTCCCTTTTTCCGGAAGCGTCCAAACGGCGATGCCTCGCCCCGAACGGAGTCCGGGACGCACGATGGGAGCGCGATAAAGGCTGGGGTGGAAAGTGTCAAGGGGAGAGCCCCCGATTGTGGCGCGCTCGCGGACAGATCCAACCCCGGAATCGGCCGGCTGGAATCGGAATTACCCTTATTAAGAGAAATTTATTGTCTTGCGACCAAAAAGAGAACCCTTGATAGAAATTACAGGATCAAGTTGCGAAACAGCATCGGCAGCACAGGCCGGTGTCCACACCAGCCAGTGATGCCCTCAAGGAGCGCCAGCAACATGAGCAATGACTCCACCCCCTCCCTTCCGACGGCCAACTATTTCGCAGTTTCGATCACCAACAATACGGCAAAGTCTGGCGGGGGCCTGGAAAACTCAAAGCTCTTTCTTTCCCTGGTGAGCCAGGCCCGGGCCTATAAGTTCATCAAGCACAAGAACTCCAATAACAAAAAGGTCTATCTGGCGACAACCGATACCCCGACCGGCGGCACCGTGGCTTCCATCCCGCTGTCGGACCTGATCAACCAGATTGAAGACAGCCTTGGATTTTACGTGCAGGTCTTCGACGGCTCCCCGATTGAATTCACCGGCGGCCGGCTCTACTTCGCGGCCGAGGCCGACGCGGTGCCATATTCATCCGGCGCGCCCGGCGGCATCAGTCCGGACGCCGGGTTTGACTTCGATTTCATCGAGTTCACCGTCGACAGCACGACCAACCAACTCAATCTTGACACGACGCAGGTCGACCAGTTCGGCATGCCGATCTACCTGCAGGTCGACCCGGCGGTGCCTGATTTCGCAAACGGCACCGGTATCGTGCAGAATCTGACTCGCGAAGGCTACGAAGGTTCGACAAGCGCGGTCGATGGCGGCATCATCGGCGCTTTCAAGAATTATTGCTCAGGCTCGACTTCACCGTTCACGGCCTATCAAGGCGTCGCGCCCGCCGCTGCGCCGGCCGTGCAGCGTCTGCTCGCACCGCAGCATGTCATCGACGCCGCTTCCGGGGACCAGTCGGCCGCCGGCCTGCGTGCCGCATTCGACGAGGCGCTCTACAGACTGTTCAATCGCTATTGTTCCAGCACCGGCGGGGGTGGACAAACGCTCTACCTGACCGGCAACGGAAACAATGGCTTCGAGATTTTCGCCGGAACAGTGATCACAGACTTCGAAATGGAAGACAACACGGGCACCAGGACGACCTACACGGTCTTCCAGTTCACCGGTACGGGTTACGAATACCTGGGCAGTGATTCCACCTTGAGCCCGGTCGGCTCCGGCGGCAAGGCGGTCT
Organism: Roseibium sp. AS2; assembly: GCF_038900065.1. NCBI lineage: Bacteria > Pseudomonadati > Pseudomonadota > Alphaproteobacteria > Hyphomicrobiales > Stappiaceae > Roseibium > Roseibium sp. AS2. Next base: position 53,597 of record NZ_JBBMQN010000012.1, on the reverse strand, counting down.
ATCAGATTTACTATCCGTATTTCAGTGACAACGACAGCAACACCTTCAATACGGCCCTGACCTCTGCTTCCAAGGCGCCCTTCTGGTTCGGCGGTTTTCCGAAGGCATCCACCGAATACAACCTGCCGATCACTTCGGCCGGCCGCATGGTTTTCGGCGCAAGTGGCTGTTTCGCCGACAACAGTTCTCAGAACGCCTACTATCAAACCAAGGCAGAGATGCCGGCAAATTTCGACCCGGTCATGCTTGGAAATCTCGAGAACCAGCTTGCGACAATGCTCAACCGTGGCGTCGCCCCGGACACCGGCAACACATGTCACCCGGTGAACCTGCATCCGCGCACCGGCTCAAACACCAACTACGACCTTATTTTCGTCGACCTGGCGAAGACACAGACAAAGACGACCGATCCGCTGCAGGGAACTTTGGCCGGCGCACAGATTTCCTACCATCCGGCAAGCTTGCAGCCTGGGCCCGGGCAGGCCCCTGTCTGGACCAGCCTCTCCGGAACAATCCACTTCTACGACAAGACCAAGGCCGAATACGTTGAAATTCAGACCTTCAAGGCCGACCGGAGCAACGTCACCACGTCCTTCACGCTGACGGCCGTTGCCTCTGCGGCAAACAAGGTCGACAGCGCAAACTTCGGCTTCGGCGGGGATGGCCAGGTCAATGCGATCCAGTTCGTCTGGGAAAGTGCGGTTGATCTGAACGGTTCAAACCCTCCGCAAGTCAGGTTCACTTTCGACAGCGGGCAGAAGACAGAGGAAGCGCATTACGCGACGCTGCGCCTGTTCACCCCGTATGACCAGACAAAAACATACACGTTTGCGACCGGCGACCTGGGACCAGGCAGCAAATTTTCCAGCGGATTGACCGGTGCGGTTTCTGCCAAGAAGCCGACCACCGGCATGACCATAAGCTCAATCGGCCTGAGCAATCCAACCTACGTCTATCAGGCCGATGCCAGTCAGCCGGATTCAATTGTCATCTACTCTCCGCAAGCGCTTCCGCAGGGCATCAACACGAGTATCCTGACATTCTCGACCTTCTATCCGGTCGATACCGCCAACGCGCCTGTCGGCGGGTGGAACGCCTATGCCGCCTTCTTCCACATCGGCAACCCCGCCAGCGCGTACCCGCCTCCAACAGTCGACGGCAAGGGCTACGCCTTCGCTTATGATGACAATGGCGGCTACAGTTCCGACATCACCGTCACACTGCCGGATTCGCAACCAGACAAACCCGCCGTCGCCACGGTATTGGAACTCACCTTGCTGCCCTGGTGGGCACCGTGGACACACGGCTTTGAATCCGAGCGCGGCTAGCGTTGGCAGGGTTTCTTCAGAAATCCGGATCTCATCGGCACGGCAGAGGACACCTGGGCCTTTCGTGCCGATAGCGCAGAATGCATGGCGCAGGTGAGAGGAGCGATCCAGAACCGCGCTCAAGCTGCCCGAAGGGCGGTAGCGCCAATAAAATGGTGCGGATGGAGGGACTTGAACCCCCACGCCTTGCGGCACCAGAACCTAAATCTGGCGTGTCTACCAATTTCACCACATCCGCATCATCAGGCACGCGCCCGTGATTGAAGCGGGGCCTTAATAGCACTGCTGTTTTTTCCGTCAAAGGAAAAACCAGCCCTCCCTCAGGCTGGTCCGGATCTCTCCACAAGCGCCCGGATCGCGGGTTTCAATGCGGGGGCAAGATCCTCCGCCGTCAGGCCCGGCCCGGCGTGCCGGCCAGCCTCGCCATGCAGCCAGACCGACTGGCAGGCGGCCTCGAATGCAGGAACGCTCTGGGCCAGAAGGCCGGCCACGATGCCGGCAAGCACGTCGCCCGATCCTGCGGTCGCCAGCCAGGGCGGGGCATTGCGGTTGATCGCGGCGCGCCCGTCCGGAGCCGCAATGACCGTATCGGCGCCCTTGAGAACAACGATTGCCCCGGACCTTTCGGCGGCCGCGCGGGCACGCGCGAGCTTGCCGCCGGTAAGATCGGGAAACAGACGGGCGAATTCGCCTTCATGCGGCGTCAGAACCGTCGATCCCGAACCGTTCGCCACCAGGGCGAACAGCGCCGCTGGGTCCTCGGAAAAGCTGGTCAACGCGTCCGCGTCCAGCACCGCCGCCCGACCGGCCTTCAGGAGAGCCGCGACGGCGGCGCGGGCCGCCTCTCCGACGCCGTAGCCCGGCCCGATCAGCACCGCGTTGAACCGCCGGTCATCCAGCATCCCCGAAATGGCGTCCACGTCGGCGACCTTTTTCAGCATCACCGCGGTCAGGTGGCTGGCATTGACCATCAGCGCGCCCGGCGGCGAGGCCAGCGTCACCAGCCCGGCGCCTGCCCTCAGCGCGGCGCCGGCGGACAGGCGCGCGGCACCGGTGGCCGAAACAGGCCCGCCGAACACAAGCGCATGTCCCCTGGAATACTTGTGCCCGCACGGGTCGGCTTGCGGCCACGCATCCAGCCACAGCGCCGGCACGTTGACGAAGGTTGCCGGGGCTATCTTATCAAGGACCTCGGCCTTGATTCCGATATCGGCCACGGCGATCGCGCCGCCAAGCGCCCTGCCCGGATAAAGCAGGTGACCGGGCTTTTCGCGGAAGAAGGTGACGCTCGTCGTCGCCTTGATCGCCTGCCCCGCAGCCGAGCCGTCCGCCCCGTTCACTCCCGACGGCAGGTCGACGGCAACAACAGGCCTGCCGGACGCTTTGACGGCGATAACGATGTCCGCGAGTGACCCCTCCAGCGGCCTGTCGAGACCGGCACCGAACAGGGCGTCGACGATCAGGTCCGCCCGATTCACCGCCGCGGCAAGATCCTCCGCAATCCGGCCGTTCACCAACAGGCTATCGTGCGGCAGGCCCATGCGCCGGAAGGCCTCCCGCGCATCGCCCTTCAGGCTGTCCGGTGACGCGAGCAGTCGCAGGTCGATGTCGTGACCGGATGCCTTCAGGCATCGCGCGGCGATGAAGCCGTCGCCGCCGTTGTTGCCCGGGCCGCACAGCACCAGAATGCGGGCGCCGGGAGACACCAGCCCGGCAGCGGCCCGCGCGACCGCCTGGCCTGCGTTTTCCATCAGGTCAATCCCGGAGACGCCTCCCTCGATGGTCCACCGGTCCGCCGACGCCATTTCCACCGGGGACAGGAGAGCTGCGGCGTGGCGACGAAAGTTTGGGGTCATCTGCGCAAATTTCCCTTTGCAATCATGGGCTTCACCATTTTGGCACGCCTCGCCCGGAACGAGGCCCAGTCCGTGTGGCCGGATCTTCCAATTGGCCGGATCTGTCGTCAGGCCCGTTTCAGCGGAACCGAAATGCTGACGGCCACGCCACTGGCGTTGAACTGCCTGTCGAACCTGCCACTCATTTCACCACCGATCAGAGCCTCGATGAGACGGCTTCCGAAGCCGAAAGTCTGCGGCGCGGCGACTTCCCTGCCCGTTTCTTCCCGCCAGTCCAGTTCCAGCCGCGCACCATCCGGACCGACCTCGGTTCTCCAGGTGACCTCGAAGCAGCCGCCATCATTGAAGACTTCCGAATATTTCATCGCATTGGTCGCCAATTCATGAAACACGAGCCCCAGCGCATGCGTCCCGGTTTCATCGAGCTGCACGGCCGGACCCTCCAGCCTGACGTTGCCGGCGCCGTCGCCGAACACCTGCTGGAGTTCCTGCAGCAGCAACGCCCTGAGATCGGCTTTCGCCCAATGTGAGCGTGTCAGCAGGTCCTGTGCGTTGGCCATTGCCTGCAGACGGGCCCCGAAGGATTCGCTGAACGCCTCCAGATCCTGTGATGCCCCGGCGGTCTGGCGGGCAATGGCCAGGATGCGCGCAATCGAATTCTTGATCCGGTGCTTCATTTCCTGAAGCATCAGATCCTTCTCCTGGATCGTTTTCTCCGACATCTCCTTCAACCGCCGGTTCGCTTCCCTGGCCTTCAGCCTTGAGCGGACGGAGACAGCCAGTGCCGCGGAAAAGAGCAGCGAGACGGCGCCGAGCATGAAAGTGCGCCAGTAGGCGAAACCGTTCTGCCGCGGCACGGCGTCGATAACGGAGATTTCCCACGCCCGGCCGCCGACATCGATCTGCCTGGTCACCAGGTAGGCCGCTTCCCCGGCCTTGTCGGAAAACGCCTCCGATTCAAACAGCAGCTCCGGCGCGGTGTCCGTGACATCCACGGTGCGCACCAGGACCGGAACCGGCGTCGGCAATGTCAGTGCGGCCGAGTGCAAATCTCCGGCCCGGAACGGCGCGTAGACGAAACCGTCGATGAAATCCTCTCCGTTGAAGGTTTCGCCCGATCGACCGCCGGCCGCGCTCAGCGGCAAATAAGCCAGAAAACCGGTTTGCTTTTCCTCGGTGATCTCCTGGACCAGCATGACCGGTGCGGACGCACTCACGTTGAGAGTGTCGGCGGAAGTGAGCATGGCCGTGCGGCGAACCGCGTCGCTGAACATGTCATAGCCCAGAGCGGCCTTGTTGCGAACGTCGAGGGGTTCCAGCAGAACGATCGGCGTCCGGTGGTCCTGCCCCTCCCGGGGCCAGACCGGACGCTCGAGATCGTAGTTCCGGCGCAGTTCGCGAACCGCCACGTCTTCGTTGCCGGACTTTATCAGCCGGGCGAACCCGATCCCCTGCATGCCCGACAGTTTCCCCTTCAGGAACAGGCCGAGGGCAAAGCTCTGAAACTTGCTCCGGGTGATTTCCGCGCCGTCGGCACCGAGAAACGAATGCGTCGCGACAATGAGCGAAAAATTCTGCTCGGTCCGGTCCCGGATACGGTCCACCGCATCGTCGGCAAGGATTTCGAATGCCTGCCGCTGCGAGGTCCGCTCGGACTCCAGAATGACGTAGGTAAGGGCCAGTCCAATCGCAGCGCTTGCCACAAACACGAGAAGTGGGATGTGCTTCTTCATACCCGCAGGTCCTATCAGAATGGCGAACATCGCAGGGGTAGAGAGTTCCCCGTTTGCTGACAACAGAAATCACGTTTCCAGCAAGCAGAACAGGCGTTTATAAACTCCTGAAGACTTTTCATGGCGATCCGGTGACACATTCCCCGAAGGCACCTTGAACAGTCCGGGTCAAGATTGGCCAGGTGCCGGCTCGCCGGAAGGACAGGCTTGAACCGCACACGTCAGTCCAGGGTCTCGAAGGAGCGCTGCCTGACGTTATAGTCGGCGCTCGGAAACACCAGTCTGTATTCCTCTCCGGATGCCGTCGCGGCGAATTCCGCATGACCGTTCAGGGACTGGGGCACAATCTGCTCGAGCAGCAGGCTGGAAAACTCGGCGCGCTTTTCCTCATGGTTCACCTGCCCGGCAAAAGCGGAATGCTCACCATCCGCGAGCCAGGTGACCACCAGTTCGTCGCCATCGTCGCCACGGCGGGTCCGGCAGGACAAGTGGATCTTCTGGGCTCCGGACAAGGGATTTCGGCGCCTTGACCGCAACAGCAGCTCATGAAATCCGAGCCCCATGTAAAGGGCCGCATTCGGCGTCAGCATCTCGTTGCCTCCCGAAAACGCGACTTCGGTCTTGCCGCCGGCGTGAGGAAGCGCGCTCTGCGCCTGTGCCAGTTCACGGACCCGGACACCGAACCAGTCGGCCTCCGTGACGAGATCCTGCGCATTTGACAGAGAGAATATACGCCCCCGGAATTCCGACAGAAAGTCTTCGGTCGACGTGGAATACCTGGCGGATTGCGTCGCGAGCCCCTGTATCACAGCCAGAAGGTTCTTGGACCGGTGACTGACTTCCAGCAGGAGGTCCTTGAGGATCTGCTCCCGCCGGCGCGTCTCCGTGATGTCGACGATGGTCGTCAGTACCTGCAGGCTCTTGTCCAGCGCCGGTACGGTTTCGACATGCATCTCGAATACCCGGTTCTTCCCTGCGGTCGCCTCGAGCTTGACCGGCTTTCCACTCGCCAGGGATGTTTTCTTGGCATCGGTCAGCCGCGCACCGAGCGATGTGCCGAACACGGTCTCGTCCGCCGGTGTCTCGCCGTTGGCGACCCTCCAGATCGAAGGAAGATTTGCGATATAGAGGTAGTTCAGCTGATCATCTTGCAACATCACGCAGGCGCGCGATCGCAGCAGGGCGAGAATGAGATATTCGCGAAGCTGATGATCAGACTGGCTGGCGTTGTGCCAAGTTAGCCTGCGCACTTTGATCCCCACACAATCGATACATCCGGATATGGGAAAATCGATAGGCCTTCCATGCGTCCGATGCGAGATATTTTTTCTGTCCGCCGGCAAATGCGCAGGAGACCGGGCTGTCAACGGACAGTCCCCGAAAAGGTTCCGGAAAGGTTCCGGGCCGGCTCCCCCTGACGAAGCGACCCGCCAGATGTCCGGAGCGACCTTTTTCCGGCACGGGCCTTGTGTCTGGCGCGCACTTCCCCCTCAGCCGGACGACCGGATCATTTTCAATTCAGCACATTAATTAGGCGCTTTGCATATTTATTGGTCTTCTGATACGCCTTCACCCGAGCCTCTGCTGACGTCATGGGGCGAGTTTGCCGCTTTTAGTGGCGGAAATCCCGGATCCGCAGATTTTTCAAGGAGGTGCCCTCCGATTGGCACACATCGTGCTTTATTGGGTGCAACGGTCCCGTCCGGGCCCGGCGGATTGATTTGTCCCGCATGTCCGGAAAAGGTCCTGCCGACTACCTGGCCTGTTTAGTGGAGAGAGACACAAGGTGATGAAAAAGATCGAAGCGATCATCAAACCCTTCAAACTGGATGAGGTCAAGGAAGCCCTGCAAGAGGTTGGCCTCCAGGGCATCACGGTGACGGAAGCCAAGGGCTTCGGCCGACAGAAGGGACATACGGAGCTTTACCGGGGCGCCGAATACGTCGTCGACTTTCTACCGAAGGTGAAGGTCGAGATCGTCCTGGGCGACGACATGGTCGAAAAGGCCGTGGAAGCCATCCGCTCCGCCGCCCAGACCGGCCGCATCGGCGACGGCAAGATTTTCGTTTCCAACATTGAGGAAGCGGTTCGAATCCGGACGGGCGAGTCCGGCATCGACGCTATCTGACCCACCATTCCGGCACCCGCCGGTATTCCAGATTCCGGTCCGGCGTCCGAGAGCCAAATCTTGGGACAGTCTGCCTGACCGGAACCAAACCCAACCGTTCACACGAAAAATCAAAGGGATGGATACTATGACCACTGCCGCTGAGGTCCTGAAGGAGATCCAGGAAAAAGACGTGAAATTCGTCGATCTGCGCTTTACCGACCCGAAGGGCAAGATGCAGCACGTCACCATGGACGTCGCTCTTGTCGACGAAGACATGTTTGCTGAAGGCGTGGCCTTCGACGGCTCGTCAATCGCCGGCTGGAAGGCCATCAACGAGTCCGACATGATGCTGATCCTGGATCCGGAATCCGCTCACATGGACCCGTTCTTCGCCCAGTCCACCATGGCGATCTTCTGCGACATCGTCGATCCGGTCACCGGTGAAGGCTACAACCGCGATCCGCGCATGACCGCGAAAAAGGCAGAAGCCTACGTCAAGTCCGGCGGTTTCGGCGACACGATCTTCGTCGGCCCGGAAGCCGAGTTCTTCATGTTCGACGATGTCCGTTTCAACGCGGACCCGTACAACACCGGCTTCATCCTGGACAGCTCCGAACTGCCGTCCAACATGGGCTCCGAATACGAGACCGGCAACCTCGGCCACCGTCCGCGCACAAAGGGCGGTTACTTCCCGGTCCCGCCGGTCGACAGCGCGCAGGACATCCGTTCCGAAATGCTGTCCGTCATGGGCGAAATGGGCGTTCCGACCGAAAAGCACCACCACGAAGTGGCGGCTGCCCAGCACGAACTCGGCATGAAATTCGACCACCTGACCCGGTGTGCCGACAACATGCAGGTCTACAAGTACGTCGTGCATCAGGTCGCTCATGCCTACGGCAAGACCTCGACCTTCATGCCCAAGCCGGTCTTCGGCGACAACGGCACCGGCATGCACTGCCACCTGTCCATCTGGAACAACGGCGAGCCGAGTTTCGCCGGCAACCAGTATGCCGACCTGTCCGAATCCTGCCTGTACTTCATCGGCGGAATTCTGAAGCATGCCAAGGCCCTGAACGCCTTCACCAACCCGTCGACCAACTCCTACAAGCGTCTGGTCCCGGGCTACGAGGCGCCGGTTCTTCTGGCCTACTCCTCGCGCAACCGCTCCGCGTCCTGCCGTATTCCCTTCACGGCGTCGCCGAAAGCCAAGCGTGTTGAAGTCCGCTTCCCGGATCCGACCGCGAACCCGTATCTGTGCTTCTCCGCACTGCTGATGGCCGGCCTTGACGGAATCAAGAACAAGATCCATCCGGGCGACGCCATGGACAAGAACCTCTACGACCTTCCGCCGGAAGAGCTCTCCGAGATTCCGACCGTCTGCGGCTCGCTTCGTGAAGCCCTGGAAGCCGTCGATGCGGATCGTGAATTCCTGAAAGCCGGTGGCGTCTTCGACGACGACCAGATCGACGCCTACATCGAACTGAAGATGGAAGAAGTCGACCGTTACGACATGACCCCGCATCCGGTCGAATTCGACATGTACTACTCCGTCTAAGCCTCGCGCTTTTCGGAAAAGAAAGCCCCGGCCTGACGGCCGGGGCTTTTTTATTGGCTTGTCTGCGGGCGGTCTATCTCGCCCGCAGCCAGTCCGCCAGCGACGGCCGTTTGCTCCGTCCCCGGCCCCGCATGGCCGGCGACGAGATCATCGCGTTCAGAACCGCCTCCTGTGTCGTTTCGGCCGCTGCCTGGAACAGAAGATCGATCCGGCCCTCCCGCAGACAATCGCGCACGATGAAATCGCGCTCTTCAAAATGTGAAATTCGCTGCGCTGTCGAAAATGCCAGAGCAATATCGCCGCTGCCATTGCCGTAATGGGCGCCGAGCCGGGCAAGACCGGCCCCTGCCCGCTTCGCGACCCGCTTCAGTTGCCGGCTTTCCAGCGGAACGTCCGTCGCCAGCACGACGATCACCGAACCGCGTTCTTCCTCCGGATACTTGTCCTTCGGATGTGGCCTGCGTCCATCTGGCAGAACAAGATCGCCGGGCTTGCCGAAATTGGCCAGCACCAGCGCTCCGAGCGTGAACGGGCCACCGTCCAGTTCAAGGACACGGGATGCCGTACCGATGCCGCCCTTGAAACCGAAGGCGCTCATGCCGGTGCCGGCGCCGACGCTGCCCTGTGCGCAATCGCTCGACGCGGCGCTGAGCGCGGCGTCGGCTTCCGCCTCGCCGAGCGCCATTGCCTGGATGTCGCTCAGGTAGCCGTCATTGCATTCCAGCACCACCGGATTGACCGTGCCGGTCGAGCGGCCGATTTCGGGATTTTCGGAAATCGCACGGCGGATCAGTGCATTGACCCCGTTGCCGACTGCGAACGTGTTGGTCAACAGAACAGGCGTTTCCAGGGTACCGAGTTCCTCGACCTGGACGAGACCTGCACTCTTGCCGAACCCGTTGATCACCTCGACAGCCGCCACAAGTTTCTCGCGGAAGAGGTTGCCCTGATGGGGCACGATGGCGGTAAAACCGGTTCTGAGATCGCCCGCATTCACCGTCAGATGACCGATCGAAAGTCCTTCGATATCCGTAATGGAATTGGTCCTGCCGGTCTCAAGGGACCCGCAGACGAGGCCAAACGACCTGGAAGGAGAAAGTTTCAGTTCAGACATGAGGCACCGGGTTTGAAAATCTGTGACCAGACTTGATAGGCTGGAATGACCGCGGCACAAACGAAAAAGCCTCCCGAAGGAGGCCATTCCCGTTCCGATTTGTGGTTGGCTCAGTAGCAGACCCGCCGATGCGCGACGACGACATGGCGGCCGTAATACGGATCCCAGCGGGTCACCGGACGCATCGTGCAACGGACCGGCGCGACGTAACGCGGGCGGGCTTGGCCGGCGATGATGGCTCCGGCTGCGAGGCCGAAAATGGCACCCGCGGCAACTGCGCCGGCACGGCGGTTCCCGGCATGGGCTTCATTCGGCGTCATGCTGACGGCAGCTGTTGCAACGGTGGCGACGGTGACGGCGGCGATGGCAAACTTGCGAAACATGTCTTGTCCTTTCCTGTGGCTTGCAGCGGGCTCCTCGCCGCTGATGAAGAGACCTTAGACCGGAACCGCGCGTGCGGATGTGACTGCAATCACGTCAGCGCACATTTGCGAAAACATGTTAGGAAGATCCGACAGGATCGCATATTTCGCACAATCGGAGAGTTTTCATGTGGGTGATCATGGCCGTTTCCATTCAGCTTCTGTCTGGGCCCAATGTCTGGGCCGTGACGGACCAGGGGACGTTTCAAGGTGAAGTCGATTGCGAGGCGGCCCTCGCCGAAGCGGTCCCGCGCACGCTTTCGGACGGAATGCGGCTGGCCTGGGAACAAAGCGAGCTGAAATTCATCTGCGTCAAGGTGCGCGATGCCGGATCAGGCGCAAACTGAGCGGATACAGCCTGTCCGTCCCGTTTTTCCGGGCCCTGCAATTTACAAGTTATGCCGCACGCGCTAGAGCACGTCGGAACGGGCACCGGATGGTGCACACGGCCAATTTCACGGACAGGCAGGCATGAGCGCGTTCAAGTCGGACTTTCTAAACGTTCTTTCGGAACGCGGTTTCATTCATCAGATATCCGACCCCAAAGGTCTGGACGCGCTTTGCGCGAAGGAAACGGTCACCGCCTATATCGGTTTTGATTGCACGGCGCCGAGCCTGCATGCAGGCTCTCTTGTTCCGATCATGATGCTGCACTGGTTCCAGCAGACCGGGCACCGGCCGATCACGCTCATGGGCGGCGGCACGACCCGGGTCGGCGACCCGTCCGGCAAGGACGAATCGCGCAAGATGCTGACCGACGCGGCGATCGAGGACAACAAGGCCGGTATCCGCAAGGTTTTCGAGAAGCTTCTTACCTTCGGAGACGGCCCGACCGAAGCCATCATGCTGGACAATGCGGACTGGCTGCTGAAGCTGAACTACGTCGATTTCCTGCGCGAGATCGGCCGGCACTTCTCCGTCAACCAGATGATCCAACGGGATTCCGTCCGCCTGCGGCTCGAGCGCGAGCAGCATCTGTCGTTCCTGGAATTCAACTACATGCTGCTCCAGGGCTACGACTTTCTGGAGATATACAGGCGCACCGGCTGCCGTCTTCAGATGGGCGGCTCCGACCAGTGGGGCAACATCCTGTCCGGCACGGATCTCGTGCGCCGCATCGAGGATACCGAAGCCTTCGCCCTCACCTCGCCGCTGCTGACAACCTCTTCCGGCGCGAAAATGGGCAAGACCGCCTCGGGCGCCGTCTGGCTCAACGAGGAGCAGCTGTCCGCCTATGACTACTGGCAGTACTGGCGCAACACGGAAGACGCCGACGTCGAGCGCTTCCTGAAGCTCTTCACGATCCTGCCCCTGGACGAAATTGCCCGTCTGGCGGCTCTGGAAGGGTCCGAGGTCAACGAGGCGAAGAAGGTTCTCGCCACGGAAGCGACCGCTCTGATCCATGGCCGCGAAAAGGCCGAAGCTGCGGCGGAAACGGCCCGCAAGGCCTTCGAGGAAGGCGCCTCCGCTGCCGGCCTGCCCACCGTCGAAATCCCCGGACAGGAACTAGAGGCCGGCATCGGTGTGCTGTCGGCATTCGTCACCGCCGGCCTGTGTGCTTCCAACGGAGATGTCCGCCGCAACATCAAGGGCGGCGCCGTCAGGATCAATGACAAGAGCGAACAGAACGACAAGCGGCAGCTGACAGCAGACGACATGACCGCAGACGGGATCATCAAGCTCTCGCTCGGCAAGAAGAAACACGTCTTGCTGAAACCGGTTTGACGGTCCGGAAATGCCGCTCTGTCCTGGCACGGTGTTTTTTTTCAAGCCTCGCCCTGAGCCGGGGCGGCTCACTCAGTTCGCCTGAAACTCGAACATCTTTCGGAAGATACCCGGTGCGATCGCCGAGATCGGATTGACGGACAGCACCGGGTCCGAGACCGAACCGGACAGCCGGTAGGTCACCCCGATCAAGCCCTCCCCGGATCCGCCACCAAGCGCAAACCCGAGCAGGGGAATCTTGGCGAAGAAATTGTTGAGGGCATAGATCGGCACAAAGGTACCAGTCAGGCTCAACGTCTGCGTTGCGAGGTCTACCGTGCCACTCACGGTCCCGCCGAGTGCGTTGCCCTGCAGGGCCCCCCGGCTGATCGTCAATGAATCGCCTTCCCGGGTGAAATTGATGTCGAGCGTATCGAAACTGGCACTGCCGGAAGCCTGGTTGGTGAGGGCCGCGGATCCGTTCTGATCGAGCTTGGAGCGGTTCTGTTGCCGGATCCTCTGAATGGCGGGATCCTCGGTAATCTGCAGCGAACGCACGTTGAACTCACCCACCCAGCTGTCTTCGTCTGCCATGGCGACATCAAGTTCGCCGCGGCCCCCGCGCATGCGCTCGTAAAGGTCGAGAAAGCGCAGTGTCGCGCCGGTATTGGCAAATCTGCCCTTGGCTGACTGGGCCGCGTTCTGCTCGGCGACAACAAACTCGAAATCCGAACGGCCATTCACAAGCCCTTTCAGATCCGCCGACTTCAACCCTTTGGCGCCGGTTTCGACCTTGCCGGAGAACTTTTCTATATGCTGGCTGTTGAAACCGGTGACCCGGTCGATGGTCGCCGAGATCCGGGTTCCACCGGAAAAATCGCCCGCGCCCTGGCTTCCGCCGGGGCTGCGCATGCTGCGAATCAGGCCGCGCCCATCGAACGCCGCGCCCACAAAAATGATGTCGAAACGGCCGTCGGTGGCGCGCACGATATCGACCTCGATGTCATCCCCCGGGCGCAGCTTGAACGTGCCGAAAGTGGCGTCGACCAGATCGCCTGCCTCGGACAGATTCATGTGACCGGCTACATGAACCCCTTCAGAGATGAGCTTGAACTCCCGGATCTTGCGCTTGCCATCCGTCTCCAGCAGCCTGAAGGTCGCCGTTGCCGGAACCCCCTTGGCCTTCTGCCAGCCCAGTGCCTGCAGGTGCACATCCGTCCGTTCCAGATCGACAACGAACTCCTGTTCGTCGCCGGCCTTGGCAACGCTGAGGGTCATATCGCCGTCGAGGAAGGCAGTCAGGTCGACGCCCTTGTCCTTCAATTGCGCCGCGGTCACGCTCACCACGACATCCTGCCTGGCCGCGACACCGGATTCGCCAAGCGGCACGACCAGATCGATATCGGCCTGGAAGCCGTCCAGGATTCCCTTGCCCGTGATGGCCACCTGATCCCGGTCCGCTTCCAGCAAGACATTCGCGTCGCGCACCGTGTGCCCCATGATCGGATCACCATCGGTGAAATCGTTCAGTTCGCCCGTTGCCCGCCAGGCGACCGACTCCAGATCGATCTGATTTTCCAGCGGGAACGTCGCGTCGATGACGATATTGCCGGAACCTTCGACCTTCGCGGCCTTCAGGCCGGCCCGCTCCAGCACCTTGAAGGGTGCACTGTTCATCATCGAGCCCAGATCCAGCGCGGCGCCTTCCAGATGAGCGGTAACCTCCGCGATCTTGCCGTCTCGTTGAGGCAGATTGAGGATCCTGAATTCACCTTCCGGAACCGCCACCGCACCGCCCGAGACGGCCTCCGCCGTCCCGCCCCCGGCGCGAACGGTCAGGACTTCGTTCTCGACGGTCAGCGTTCCGGACAGGCCGCTGATTTGCGGGACGTCTCCGACCGGGGTCACGGCACTGCCGGAAAAGGTCATGTCCAGCCGCATGTCGTCACCCGACCAGCCGGCCTCCGGATCGCGGGGATCGAATGCCGGCGGACGGAGCGCACCCGTGTAGGATATCGTCTCGATAAGGCCGCTCTTGATCCGCTCGTTGACCCAGCGTCGCGCCGGCGGAACAAGCGTGATCGGCCAGAGCTGCTTGGCAACGGCAACCGGTATTTGCGCACCATCGGCGGCGATCGCCAGGTAAGGCCCGTCGGGCGTGATCTGTACGGTCGCCACACCTTGGGCGACAGCTTTTCCCGACTTGGCGAAAAAACGGTCGACGGACAGCAATCCGATGCGCGGATCGAAGCGCGCTCGCACCTCGATATCGTCCATCATGTGCGGCAGTTCGGGGACGTCACTGGATCCGAATTGCGGGTTTTTGGAATTCAGGTTTATGGTCCACTCCGGAGTATCGCCGGCACCGGGTGTCACCGTCCCCGTGAACGAAACTTGCGTATTGCCGCGAATGACATGCGATGGGGTGATCTCGATCTCACGCTGTCCCTGCTGAAACAGGAGAGACAGCGCGGCGTCGTCAAACGCGACGATGGTCTTGCCAAGCTGAAACCAGCCGTCGCGGACACGTGCCACCGCGTTTGCGGACAGGAACTGACCCTCCCCGGTCAACCGGCTTTCGATTTTTGCGGAGGCCGGCAGCCCCAGGCCCTTGCCCTGCACAGCATTCGCGTCTGATCCCAGAAGCTCGGCCAGGGTGATGCCGTTGACCACCACGCCGATATTTTTCTGCCGCGCGCCTTCCGGCGCGCTGCGGGCCAGTTCCATCCGCCAGGTCGAAACGTCCCCCGCAACCTTGGCATAGGCGCGAATGGTCCGGTTGCGCGCCCGGAAGATATCCGCTTCAATCTTGCCGAAGTGCCGCGGGCTGTCCCCGGCCAGTTCGACGGAAGCGTCCCTGATCCGGACGAACCGCAAGCCGCGGCGGGCGAACTGATCGTCGATAACGTCACTGACCTGGTCAACCGCTTCCATGAGCGGTTCCATTTCCGGCACCTTTGCAGGCCCCGCTTTCAGCTCAACTTCGACATGCGGCTGTTCGAGATCCAGCCAGGTAAAATGGACATCGCCTTCAAGCAGCGAATCGCGGTTGATGGGCGCGGTCAATCTCGGCAGGCTGATGCGCACCGGCGAGGCACCGTCAATCCTGGCCTCAACATCCCGCAGAACGATATTGATCCCGTCCGGCGCGGTGACGTCCAGACTTGCATATCCCACCGACAGGTCCACGGGACCGCGTGTTCCCTGATAGGCGAGCACGCTCCCCAGCAACGGAACGCGCACAGGTCCGGAGGCGAACAGCGCGATCACTCCGCCAAACAGACAAATCACGACCGCCGCCGCAACGAGGCGCCAGCGTCGCTTCTTGCGCTTTTGCGGCAGGTCCCGAACCGGTTCTGCTGATCCGCCGTTTTCTGGCAAAGACGTCAATCCAATGTTCTGTCCGTGTGCGTATTACAGTCGTTTTGGTTTGCCACGGACCATGGCTCCGGGCTAACTCGGGGCAGCATTGCACGAGTCGCCGGCCGGCCTATGATACTGCGAAAGCACCCTGAAAAGCGACTGCATCACATCAGGAACCAGCCGCAAACCGGCATTAACGCACAAACTTTGACGGAAGGAAGGCATCATGGGCGAATTGGCCGTAGGGGAAACCGCACCGGAATTTGATCTTGAAGGCAGCGGTGGCGAACGGATCGCCCTGAGTGCTCTCAAGGGCCACCCCGTGGTGGTCTATTTCTACCCAAAGGACGACACCCCCGGGTGCACCAAGGAGGCCATCGCCTTCACGGACCTGATCGCGGATTTCCGGAAAATCGACGTCACGATCATCGGCGTATCCCCCGACACCGCGGCGAAACACGACAAGTTCATTGCCAAACACGAACTTGCCGTGCGTCTGGCCGCCGATACCCAGACCGGAACCGCCGAGGCCTATGGCGTCTGGGTTGAAAAATCGATGTACGGCAAGAAGTACATGGGCGTCGAACGCGCGACATTCCTCGTGGACGCGGACGGCAAAATCGCGCAGGTCTGGAGGAAGGTGAAGGTACCCGGCCACGCCGAGGCTGTTCTGGAAGCCGCCCGGGCACTTTGACCGCCGAGAGAAAAATGCCCGGGGAGCTCATGTCGGACACCGCTGAAACAGGCCTGCCCCGGAGCCTGGTCGCCGGCGCCCGCGCAATAGTCGTGTCCGGGGACACCGCGGAAAAGGTCCGGCTGGCCTACACCGTTTCGAAAGCCTGGTTCCAACGGGATCTGGCACTCGGATCGACAGCCCTGGGCAACCCCATGCCGGACCGGCCCGGACGTCCTCAGAAACCGGACCTGCGCGCCCCCCGCGACATGCCCAGGCGCAACATGAAGGGCAAGGCAGGCCGCGTTGCCCTGATACATTCTCTCGCCCATATCGAGCTGAATGCCGTCGACCTGACCTGGGACCTGATCGGGAGATTCGCCTCCGTGCGCCTGCCCAGGTCCTACTACGACGACTGGGTCCGGGTCGGCCTCGAGGAAGCCAAGCATTTTTCCATGCTGCAGGACAGGCTGGCAAAACTCGGCGCCGCCTATGGCGACCTGCCGGCCCACGACGGACTGTGGCAGGCCGCCCAGGACACCGGACAGGATCTCGCCGCCCGCCTGGCGATCATCCCCCTGGTGCTGGAAGCCCGCGGCCTCGACATCACGCCGTCGATGATCGCGAAGGCGCGCGAGATCGGTGACGAGGACACCGCGAAATGCCTCGACATCATCTACCGGGACGAGAAGAATCACGTCGCTTTCGGTGCAAAATGGTTTCGCTATCTGTGCGACCGGCAGGGAATCAGACCCGAACCGGCGTTCCACGGCTATGTCCGCCGACACTTTCGCGGAGCTCTCAAGCCGCCTTTCAACGATCGGGCCCGGTCCGAAGCCGGACTAACTCCCGGTTTTTACAAGCCTCTTGCGCCAATAATCGGCTAGAATTGTGCGCCGAGAAGACGAATTGTTAACCTTACCAAACTCTAATCAGACTCAGTTGTATTGCAGGATGCAGGCAGTGACTGAGTGACAATGCTAAAGCGGCCAGAAACCACCCGACCCAATCGGACGTCCGGAGCCCCACCGCACCATGCGGCATTGGGCAAAGGCGCCAAGACGACCACGTACAACGTGCGGCCGTTGCACCTTGTCTGCGGCGCGCTTGCCTGCGTGACCGCGACACTGACCCTGGCCGGGACCATCGGATACTATCTCCTTCGCAGCGACATCATTGCCGAGGCCAGCGCCGAGCGCACCGAACTCGTGCTGGAATATCAGGACCATATCGACCGCCTGCGGACGGAAATCGAGATCCTGACAAGCCGGCAGATGGTCGATCGGGAAACCGTCGAGATCCAGGTGATGGACGTGCTGCGCCGCCAGCAGGGCCTCAATCAGCGCCACGCCATAGTCGCCGAACTCGTTGCCCGCGCCGAGAACGCCGGCATTTACCTGAGCGACGGCAAGCCGCTGCCGCCGCAAAAGCCATCCATCGATGCACGCGGCCTCACCTCTCTGGACGGCGACGACACCACGGCGATCGGTGGCGAAAGCGAACTGATCGACGAACCGGTCAAGGCCCTCGGCCTGCGCGACAGCAGCAACAGGACTTTCGACCCGTTGACGATCCTCCGGCAGCCGATTTCCGGTGAGGCCGGCATGCCGCAGGACTTAAAAAAAAACCTTGAAAAGCAGGCCGCGCTTGATGCCGTGAAGGCCGATATTTCCGAAATGGATGTCGAAAGCACTGCCGCGGTCGACGCGATCACCGTGTCCACGGAAAGCCGCATAGAAGACATTCTCGGCATCACCCGGAAAATCACCCCCGGAGTAAACGCTGCGTTGCGCAAGCACACGTTCATCGGCGGCCCGTTTCAGCCGATCACCGAAGAGAATTTTCCAGACCGGCTGCAGCGCGCGAACGCCGCATTGACCGCTTTGCGCCGGGTCAGGTTCACAGCCCTTCGCCTGCCCGTCAAACGGCCGGTCCGGAACGGATCCGTCTCCAGCAGCTACGGCCCGCGGGTAGATCCGTTTCTGGGGCGCCTGGCGATGCACACAGGCATCGACTTCAAGGCCCCCTATGGGGCGCGCGTGTTTGCCACGGCCCCTGGTACGATCCTGAGCGCCGGGCGCCACGGCGGATACGGCAAGATGGTCGAGATCCGCCACGCCAACGGTTTCGTCACCCGCTACGCCCATCTGAGCCGCCTGCAGGTTTCCGAGGGCGACCACGTACTCGCCGGTGACCCGATCGGCAATGTCGGATCGACGGGCCGCTCGACCGGTCCGCATCTTCACTATGAGATCAGACGGCACGACAAGCCGAACAATCCGGCCGCATTCCTGTCCGCCGGCGACCGCCTGGCTGAATTGTCCCTCTAGGGGCGGGTGCGCCGGGCAGAAACCGCTTCAACATGACAACGGGGCCTTTTGGCCCCGTTGTCATGTCTTGTCAGGTTCCCGGGAAAGCCTCAGTCGATATCTTCGACCTCGACCGGGTCGCCGCCGAAGACCCGCTGGGCCAGGGCCGCTTCCATGAACTTGTCGAGATCACCGTCCAGAACGTCGCCGGGAGACGTGCTGTCGACCCCGGTGCGAAGATCCTTCACGAGCTGATAGGGCTGCAGCACATAGGACCGGATCTGGTGGCCCCAGCCGATATCTGTCTTGGACGCGGCTTCGGCGCTCGCCGCCTCTTCCCGCTTTTTCAGTTCCGCCTCGTAGAGACGGGCCTTCAGCATGGACCAGGCAGTGGCGCGGTTCTTGTGCTGGGACCGCTCGGACTGACATTGCACCACGATGCCGGTCGGCTGGTGGGTGATACGCACCGCCGAATCGGTCGTGTTGACGTGCTGGCCACCGGCGCCCGAGGCCCGGTACGTGTCGATGCGGCAGTCGCTCTCGTTGATGTCGATATCGATGGAGTCGTCGATCACCGGATAGACCCAGGCGCTGGAAAAGCTCGTGTGACGGCGCGCGTTGCTGTCGTAGGGTGAAATCCGCACCAGACGATGGACCCCGGATTCCGTCTTCAGCCAGCCATAGGCGTTCTCGCCCTTGATCAGCAGCGTCGCGGACTTGATGCCGGCTTCCTCACCATCGTGATATTCGAGCACTTCCACCTTGAAGCCGCGTTTTTCGGCCCAGCGGCGATACATGCGCATCAGCATGGACGCCCAGTCCTGGCTTTCCGTGCCACCTGCCCCGGAATTGATTTCCAGGTAAGCGTCATTGGCGTCGGCCTCGCCGGACAGCAGCGACTGCAGTTGCAGGGCGTTGACCTTTTCCTTCAGTCCCCGCAGCGCGTCTTCCGCGTCAGTCACGACGGAAGCGTCGTCTTCCATCTCGCCGAGTTCGATCAGTTCGATGTTGTCCGACAGATCCTGTTCGAGCTGTTTGACGCCTGAGATGCCGTCATCGAGCTGCTGGCGTTCGCGCATCAGCTTCTGCGCCTTGCTCGGCTCGTTCCACAGATCCGGATCCTCGGAGAGGGCGTTCAGTTCTTCGAGACGGACGAGAGCCTGATCCCAGTCAAAGATGCCTCCTCAGCAGGCTTATGGCCTGCTTGATTTCATCGACGATGGCTTCCATTTCGGCGCGCATCGGATACCTCGCTTGGTTTTTACGGGAATCGGCCCGGCCTCTTTTCAAAGACGCCGGGCCGTGAATTGGAGCGGGACATTACCCGCGCGGGCCTGCACTGTAAACCGGCCTCACGGCCCAACACAGGCTCAGGTCCGGCCCGAAGGAAGATCAGTACAGACCGCTGGTTCCGTTGAACACGGCGCCCGCGGCTTCCGGCGACACGGCGGTGGGAACCCCCATCGTGTCCTGGAACCCGATCACGGAATAGCTGTCCGGCGGCGCCATGCCCGGCTTGAAGGCTTCCAGGATCGCTCCGGGCGATCCGGCGGCTGTTCTCAGCCCCGTACGCCGGTTGATCGGGATCAGCTGCAGTCCCTTGGGCACCCGGAATTCAACCGGCGGCTTGTCCGCGAGCGCCTTCTTGACGAAATCCGTGAAGATCGGCGACGCGACCTGACCACCTGTCGCCCCGCGTCCCATGGGCTTGGGAGTGTCGAAGCCGACAAACACGCCAACCGCGAGATCCGGGGTGTAACCCATGAACCAGGCGTCCTTTTCGTCGTTCGTCGTTCCGGTCTTGCCGGCAACGGGACGTCCGACGGCACGCACCCTGGTGGCAGTGCCGCGCTGGACGACCCCTTCCATCATGGACGTGATCTGGTAGGCGGTCATCGGATCAAGCACCTGCTCGCGGTCATCGATCAGGGTCGGTTCGTCCTGCCCCTCCCAGATGTCCTGGGTGCAGCCGTCGCAGATGCGGCTGTCGTGCTTGTAGATGGTGCGCCCGTAGCGGTCCTGGATCCGGTCGATCAGGGTCGGCCGCACTTTCCTGCCGCCGTTTGCGATCGTGGCATAGGCGGTGGTCAGGCGCAGCACGGTGGTTTCCCCGGCCCCCAGCGACATCGACAGCACCGGCAGCATGTTGTCGTAGATCCCGAAGCGCTTGGCATATTCGGCGACCAGCGGCATGCCCATGTCCTGGGCAAGCCGGACGGTCATGACGTTCCGCGACAGTTCGACCCCGGTGCGCAGCGTCGAGGGACCGTAGAACTTGCCGCCGTAGTTCTGCGGCCGCCAGGTGCCGAGACCCGGGCCCTGGCTGATTTCAAGCGGTGCGTCCATGATCACCGAAGACGGCGTATAGCCATTGTCGAGCGCGGCCGCATACAGGAACGGCTTGAAGGACGAACCGGGCTGACGGTAGGCCTGGGTCGCACGATTGAATTCACTCTGGGCGAAGCTGAAGCCGCCGACCATGGCCAGCACGCGGCCCGTATAGGGGTCCATGGCGACCAGCGCACCGGACACTTTCGGGATCTGGCGCAATTCGAAGATGCCGGGCGTCACATTGCTTTCCTGAACATAGACAATGTCCCCGGGTGCGAGTACGTCGGACACGCTCCCGGGTGCGCGGCCGTTGACACGGGCCCATTTCATGGTGTCGAGGAAAAGCGGACCGGTCTTGCGCTCTTCGGAGAGCTGGCCGCTGACCAGCTTGACCGGCTGGATGCCGACGGTTGCCTGATCGCTGCCGCTTTCCAGCACCACGGCAAGCTGCCATTCGGGGATATCGCTGAGCGCCTCGACCTTGGCCAGATCGACTCCCCAGTCCGCGCCGAGCGTGATCCGGTCGACCGGACCGCCCCAGCTGCCGCGTTTGTGGTCGAAATCGATCAGCCCGTCCATCAGCGACTTGCGCGCCATTTTCTGAAGCTCGGGGTCCAGCGTCGAACGGACCGACAGTCCGCCTTCGTAAAGACGCTTGTCACCGAATATGCCGGCAACCTCGCGCCGGACTTCCTCGGTGAAATATTCGGCCGAAAACAGGCGGGACCCGGTTTCCCTGGGTGTCACGACGATCGGTTTGCGCTTGGCTTCCTCGCCCTCTGCGGTCTTGATGTAGCCGTCGGCGATCATGCGGTCGAGCACGTAGTTTCGGCGCGCGATCGCGGCTTCCGTCTTTCTGTAGGGATGATAGTTGCTCGGCCCCTTCGGCAAGGCCGCCAGATAGGCGACCTCGTCCAGAGTGAGCTCATGGACCGACTTGTCGAAATAGATCAGCGAAGCCGCCGCGACGCCATAGGCACCGAAGCCGAAATAGATCTCGTTGAGATAAAGTTCGAGAATTTCGTCCTTGGTGTAGGCCTGTTCGATCCGCAGGGACAGAATGGCTTCCTTGACCTTGCGTTCATAGGCCGCCGAGCGTCGGCGCCGTTCTTCGCTGACCAGATCGGACAGCAGAAAATTCTTCGCAACCTGCTGGGTGATCGTCGACGCGCCCTCGGGCCGGCGGCCGGAACCGTAATTCTGCACGAACCGCACCGCCGCACGGGCGATGCCTTCCGGGTCAACGCCGATATGGCTGTAGAAATTCTTGTCTTCCGCCGCGATGAAGGCCTCCTTCACCTGGTCCGGAATGGCCTGGATCGGCAGGAACATGCGCCGCTCCGTCGCGTATTCGGCCATCAGCTGGCCATCCGCCGCATGCACGCGCGTCATCACCGGAGGCTCGTAATTCTTCAAGGCGGTGTAATCCGGCAGATCCTCCGAAAGGGTCTGCAGATACATCCACACGCCGGCCGCGATCAGAAGCGCGAACACCGCGCCGATTCCGAACAGGTAGCCAAAAAATTTAATCAAGAATTTCATACTGCGGGCTCGTCTTTCCCCGTCTCTGGTGCTGCTGTTTTTCTAGCACGGAAACTGTCACACGGCACGCTTCGATGCCGACTGTCTCTCAAACTTGATCGCCTTCCTCTTGCACCAATATGGCGATGCTGAGGCAAATACCGGAACGAACCCCGACCTTGCAAGGCAATTCAAGGTTTTTACTGCGAGGGCGCTGCCTGCCGGCGGGCAAGGCGCGGCCTGAAAAATCCATGCACCGCCTCCGCCATGGCGTTGGCCATACGCGCGCGCCATTCATCCGAAATCAGGAGTTTCTCGTCGTGCTCGTTGGACAGATAGCCCAGTTCCACCAGCACCGAAGGAACGTCATGCGCCCGCAGCACGCGGAACCCGGCCGAGCGGTGCGGATTGTTGATCAGCCGGACGGCGCTTTCCAGTTCGCTGACCAGCGTGCGCGCGAAATAGACCGAAAACGACCGCGTCTCCCGGCGCGCGAGGTCCAGAAGGATGTCCGTGACCTCCGTCGGCTCCTCCGCCAGTTCCACCCCCGCGATCACGTCCGACATGTTTTCGGACGCGGCGAGATCTTCGGCGAGCTGGTCGGACGCCTTGTCCGATATGGTGTAGACGGTCGCCCCGCGCGCGAATTTCTGGCCCCGGCGCACCGAATCCGCATGGATCGAGATGAACAGGTCGGCCTCCAGCTCATGGCCGATTTCCACCCGGCGCAACAGCGGTATGAATGTGTCGTCGTCACGGGTCAGCTGGACGTTGTATAGGCCGCTTTCGTCCAGTTTCTCTTTCAGCAGCTTCGCGAAATCCAGCACGATCGCCTTTTCCAGCGCACCGTCCACGCCGGTCGCGCCGCTGTCGATGCCGCCATGGCCCGGATCGAGCACGATCAACGGTTTGTCGCTGTCTTTTTCGGCAGTCAGCTTGTCGCTCTTGGGAGCGGACGTCTTGCTGCTCTTTGCCTTTCGGGCGCGCGAGGTTTCCACGAATTCATCGAAATCCTCAGCCGAGGCGCGCACCAGATCCACCACCAGGCGCGCCGGCTGGTCGTCGACCGCGGGAAGGAAAAAGGTCTTGTCGACCTTGACCGGCCCGGTCAGGTCCATCACCACCCGGGACTTTCCGACCGCGAACAGGCCGAAACGCCAGTCCGCGATCAGACCGCGCCCTGTCTTGCCCGAATCGGTGGCAATGGAGAAGGCCACTTCCGGCAGGTCGATGATGAGACGATAAGGACTGGCCAGCGCCGATATGGCGGGCGTGACCTGACGGTCCATGTCCAGCACGAATCGGGTCCGCGTGTCGTCCCCAGCTACCCTTGCGCCCGTGATGACGGGCTTCTGCGACTGCGCGCCGGCAGCGACCGGCAGCATCGCGAACCCCGCAGCAAGCACAACCAGAAGGGCGCAGGAGCACCGAATCCGGTGCAACACGCCTGTCCGGACAAGGGTTACCTGCGGTTTCAGAAAGTTAAACAATTCAGTTATTCCGGCCAATGCGCTTGCAATCCCTGCGGCTGAACCCGCCGCCAGCCTCGTCTTATGCTATCCGCCACCGCTGTAAAATGCCCTGTCGAATTCACATGCTTGCAATGCGGAGCGTCGGATCGTAATAGTACCTTACGGATTTAGGTTCGAAACCGATACCTTCTCCGATGGCGAACATGGGTGTCTATCCACAACGTCATCACGTTCCCGGACTTCCAAACAACAGAACAGAGGCCGTTCTGTTGCTTCATGACGGATCTGGAACGCAAGGGAAAAGGATATCGGCGCCTCTTCGAGACCGCCCCGCCTCGCAACGTGATGCCCTGACCATATGGCAGTTTTTCCGGCGAGGCTCGCGGCGGACATCAAGAACGAACCATTCCGGAACCGGATGCAGATCAGGCGGACAAGCCCATCTGCATGCCGACATAATTGGTACAACGACTTAACTAAAGGGCCTGCGTTGCCCCGAAGGACCCGCGCGATGCACATGGTGATCGACATAAAGCAAGGAACCGCCGAGGCGGCCGCTTGTGTTGATCATACGACCGCGCCGGGCGCAGACGCCCTTTCATTTCTTAGCAAATCAAGTACGGCAGCCATCCTCCTTTCGGGCGAGGCGCGTTTTGCATACGCGCCCATGCGTGCTGCCGTGGAGACGTTCAATAATGTCAAACAAAATGCTGATAGACGCGGGCCACCCGGAAGAGACCCGGGTAGTCGTCGTGCGTGGCAATCGGGTTGAAGAATTCGACTTCGAGGCAGCGAACAGAAAACAGCTGCGCGGGAATATCTATCTAGCCAAGGTCACGCGCGTCGAGCCGTCGCTCCAGGCAGCTTTCGTCGAATATGGCGGCAACCGTCACGGGTTCCTGGCCTTCAGCGAAATTCATCCCGACTATTACCAGATCCCTGTTGCAGACCGGGAAGCGCTGCTCGCCGCCGAGGCCGCCGACCGCCAGAAGGATGATTCCGACGCGGACGAAAAGCCGAAGCGCCGGCGCCGGTCCCGTGCCGCGAAGAACGAGGCCACCGAATCGGTTGCCAGCGAAAAGGTCGAGGACGACACCTCCGAAGCGACCGACGAAACGGACGGCTCGGACACCGAGGCAGCCGACAGTGCCGAAGACGGCAACGATGCGGCGGGTGAAGACAAAGACAACACCAGTGACGCGGCCTCCCCGGAAGACGAAGACGACGCTCCGGTCAGGTCCCGCAGCCGGCGGCGCCGTCGCCGCAACGACGAGGACGACGAGCCGGACTCGGACGACGATGCGGTTGAATCGGTTGGTGCCGAAGACGCGATGGAAGAGGTTCCCGAGCGTGTCGTGCCCATGCGCAAGCATTACAAGATCCAGGAAGTCATCAAGCGTCGCCAGATCATCCTGGTCCAGGTGGTCAAGGAAGAGCGCGGCAACAAGGGTGCCGCTCTGACGACCTACCTGTCCCTGGCCGGCCGCTATTCCGTGCTGATGCCGAACACGGCGCGGGGCGGCGGTATTTCCCGCAAGATCACCCAGCCGACGGACCGCAAGCGCCTCAAGACGATCGCTTCCGAACTCGAGGTTCCGGAAGGAATGGGCGTCATTTTGCGCACCGCGGGCGCCAGCAGGACCAAGGCTGAAATCAAGCGTGATTTCGAATACCTGATGCGCCTTTGGGAAAATGTTCGCGAGCTGACGTTGAAATCAAGCGCCCCGAGCCTCGTCTACGAGGAAGGCAGCCTGGTCAAGCGATCCATCCGCGATCTCTACAACAAGGACATAACGGAGGTTCTTGTCGCCGGGGATGAAGCCTATCGCGAGGCCAAGGACTTCATGCGCATGCTCATGCCGAGCCATGCCAAGAACGTGCAGCCCTACCGGGATCCGTCGCCGCTGTTCATCCGCTACGGCGTCGAGCCGCAGCTCGATGCGATGTTCTCTCCGCAGGTGACACTGAAATCCGGCGGTTACATCGTTATCAACCAGACAGAGGCTCTGGTCTCGATCGACGTCAACTCCGGCAAGTCGACCCGCGAGCACAACATCGAGGACACCGCGCTTCAGACCAATCTGGAAGCTGCCGAAGAGGTCACCCGGCAACTGCGCCTGCGCGACCTCGCCGGCCTCGTGGTCATCGACTTCATCGACATGGAAGAGTCGAAGAACAACCGGTCGGTGGAGCGCAGGCTCAAGGATTTCCTGAAAAACGACCGTGCCCGCATCCAGGTCGGCAGGATCTCTCATTTCGGCCTCTTGGAAATGTCGCGCCAGCGAATCCGCACAGGTGTTCTTGAGAGTTCCACCACCCCCTGTCCGCATTGTCAGGGCACCGGCATGATCCGGTCCGTGGAATCGGTTGCGCTTCATGTGCTGCGTTCGATCGAGGACAACCTTCTGAAAGGTGCATCGCACAACCTGATCATCCGCACGACCACCCAGGTTGCGCTGTATATCTTGAACCAGAAACGCACGAACCTTGTCGATCTCGAGACCCGTTTCGCGATCGAGATGGAAGTCCATGCCGACGAGATGGTCAACGGCCAGCTGTACGTTCTGGAACGCGGTGCTCCCGTCGACCGGGATCGGGTTCCGGCCCCCTCGCCGATTGTGCAGCCCGACACCATCGAGATCGACGACGTCGAACCCGAGCAGCCCGAGATTTCCGAAACCCCGCAGGATGAGGAAACGGATGGCGACGGCCGCCGCCGCCGCCGCCGCAGGAAGCGCCGGAAAAGCGGCTCCGACAGTTCCCAGGATGCCGGTGACGATCAGCAGAACGGCGCTGACGGCGAAGACGGCGACACCGGCGATACCGCCGACGCCCAGCCGCAGGAAGCCTCCGCTTCGGAAGAGGACGGGTCGGACGACGAACCGCGCCGCAAGCGCCGCCGCGGCCGCCGTGGAGGTCGCCGTGGCCGCCGCAACGGCGAGAACGGTGACGGTCTGGCTGCCGATGCCGACAACGGCAACGAAGACACGGCAGGCGAAGGTGGCGACGCGTCCGCCGACGCAGGTCAGGAACCTTCCGAGCCGGCCGCCGCCGAAAACGGAGACGGCGCGGCTGAGCAGGCAAGTGAAAGCCAGGCTGCGGCGGACGAAACCGGTGCACCTACGGAAGTCCTGGAGACAGCCGCAACCGCGGATGACAGCGTGAGCGAAGCCGCTTCCACGGACGACACCGGACCCGCCGAGGAGGCCCCTGCCAGTGCCGATGAAGCGCAAGCGGACGCCACACCCGTGGAGACCGCGGTTGAGGACAATGCAGCCGAAAGCGACGCTGAGGCTGCAAGCACCGCT
Organism: Roseibium sp. AS2; assembly: GCF_038900065.1. Classification (NCBI taxonomy): domain Bacteria; kingdom Pseudomonadati; phylum Pseudomonadota; class Alphaproteobacteria; order Hyphomicrobiales; family Stappiaceae; genus Roseibium; species Roseibium sp. AS2. The sequence continues at coordinate 26,798 of NZ_JBBMQN010000012.1, read as the reverse complement.
GAGGACACGCCGGCATCAGAAAAGACGGTTGCAGCCGAGCCCGCCAGCGCGGAATCCGAGGCACCTCCCGCAGCACCGGCGGAACCGGTTGTGACCAGCGAATCGTCCGCCACGGACGAGGAAGACAAGCCCAAAAGGGGCGGCTGGTGGCAGCGCGGACGATCCTTCTTCTGATCGCTCGACACCAATAAATGAAAAAGGCGGCTTGCGGGCCGCCTTTTTTTTTGATGCGTCACTCTGACGGGCTGAGCATGCTCTACGAGAGAAATTCCGCGAGCCGGCCCAAGGCTTCCTTCATGTCGTCATGCGCCCCCGCGAATGAAAACCTCAGATAATCATGTCCGTGCACCGGATCGAAATCGACACCGGGCGTGGCGGCAACGCCTGCGTCGTGAAGCATCTGCCGCGCGAAGGCCAGACTGTCGGTGCTGAACCGGCTGATATCCGCATAAATGTAAAAGGCGCCATCGACCGGCAGCAGCCTGTCCAGGCCGATGCCGGGCAGACCGCCCAGCAGCAGATCCCGGTTGGCCGCATAGACCGCTTTCACCGCTTCCAGCTCCTGAACGGAACCCAGAGCCGCGGTTGCCGCGATCTGGGACAGTTCCGGCGGCGAGATATAAAGTGACTGGGCGATCCGTTCCGTCGGCCGGACCAGTTGTTCCGGCAGCACCATCCAGCCGATGCGCCAACCGGTCATGCAGTAATATTTCGAGAAGCTGTTGATGATGATGACATTTTGCGAGGTTTCCAGGGCTGTCTTCTGCCCATCCGCGTAGTCCAGGCCATGATAGATCTCGTCCGAGATGAACCAGATGCCGGCGTCATCGCAATAGCAGACCAGATCCTCCAGCGCTTCGGCCGTCATCATCGTCCCCGTCGGATTGGCCGGGCTTGCCACCAGCACCCCCTTGACCGGTCCGTCCGCCTGCGCCTTGTCGAGAAGGTCCGGCGTCAGGCTCCAGCGCGTTTCCGCACCCACCTCGATTTCGACCGGAACGAGGCCGAGCGCCTTCAGGATGTTGCGGTAGGCGGGATAGCCGGGCGCCGTCAGAACCACCCGGTCTCCGGGATCGAAGGCGGAGAGGAAGGCAAGATTGAAGCCGGCTGACGATCCGGTCGTCGCCATGATCCGGCCGACGGGAACATCAACGCCATATGTGCGCTTGTAATGACCGGCAAGCGCCTGGCGCAGGGGGGCGATGCCGAGCGCTTCGGTGTAACCGAGACGCCCGTTGTCCAGCGCCGCGCGCGCAGCGGCCAGCGCGGCCGAGGGGGCGGGCGCCGAAGGCTGACCGACCTCCATGTGGATGATCCTGCGTCCCGCCGCCTCCAGTTTCGCCGCCTCGGCAAGGACATCCATCGCGATAAAGGGCGCGACATCGCTGCGCCGGGAAGGCTGAAAGTCGGTTCTGGTCATGGGATCCTGCGCAAGCGGCTGTGATTGACGTCCCCCTATCGCGAATTTTCAAGACCGATGCAATGCGCTTGGCCCCGCTGCCAGCAAGTTCGGCAAAGTGCCCCCTGCCCGCTGCAGCAAGTCTTCGTGTTGCCTGGCCGGAATTCTTGACCCCGGCCGCGTGTGTCCATACCTTCGCCACACAGTTGTGTGTTTGGATAGGCTTTCAGGGCGTCCGGCCTCAACAATATGGTTGTTCTGGCGGAGCGAATGGCGAAGGCACCGCTGGCCTTGAGACCGGTCCGCTCGCCGCGTCCTCCGGTCTTGGCGGACGGGTCCCGGAGCCCGATAGGAGAGTTGCAAAAGTGCCAAATCTTGTGCCAGCGGCCCATCAGCCCGGACCGGGTCGCAGCTTCCGCCTTGTCCGCAAAAGCCTTGCCCTCGCCTGCACGCTGGCGCTGGTCCTGCCTTTGGCCGTGTCTCCGGCGAGCGCGCAGCGCAGCAAGCTGCCCCTGGTGCGGGATGCGGAAACAGAAGCACTGCTGAAAGATTACGCCAAACCGATCTTCAAGGTCGCGGGCATTTCCAATTCCGAACCGCAGATCATCCTGGTCAACGACAAGAGCTTCAACGCTTTCGTTCCCGACAGCAGGCGCATGTTCATCAATATCGGCGTCCTGATGGAAGCAGAGGCGCCGGGCGAGGTCATCGGCGTGCTCGCGCATGAAACCGGCCACATTGCCGGCCGGCATCTGGTACGCCTGCGCGCCGCGGCCGCGAACGCCCAGATCATGTCGGTGATCGGCATGATCGTGGGCGCCGGTGCCGCGGCAGCGGGCGCGGCGGCCGGCTCGAGCGATGTCGCCGGCGGTGGCGGCGCCCTCATCATGGGGTCAGGGTCCGTCGGAAAGCGGTCCCTGCTTTCCTATCAGCGCGGCGAGGAAGCGGCGGCCGACAGGGCCGCGCTCAAGTATCTCAACGCCACAGGCCAGAGCGCCCGCGGCATGCTGAGAACCTTCCAGCGCATGTCCGAACAGCAGATGTTCACGCGCAAATACGCCGATCCATACGCACAAAGCCATCCCATGGCCCAGAACCGCTACAACGGTCTGTTGAACGAGGCGCAGAAGTCCAAATATTTCAATCAGCCCGATGACTATGTGCTGCAATACCGCCACGAACAGGTCCGCGCGAAACTGTTCGCATTCACAAGCCATCCCTCCGCGACATTGCGTGCCTATCCGCGCAGCGACAAGAGCCCCGCCGCCCAATACGCGCGTGCCATCGCTGCAATGAAGAGTCGGGGTAAGGGCGCCGTGAAAGAGATCGATGCCCTGATCAGGGTCCAGCCGAACAATCCCTACTATTATGAGCTCAAGGGCCAGGCACTTCTGGAAGGCGGCGATCCCAAACGGGCGATCGCCCCGTTCCGAAAGGCCCTCTCCTACAAGCCGAACGAGCCTCAATTCCTGGTCTGGCTCGGCTACGCCCTGGTGGCAGCCAACGTGAAATCCTATTTGCCCGAGGCCGAACGGTTGCTGAAGAAGGCGATCCAGCGCGATCCGAATTCGGGGGTAGCCTACTCCCAGCTGGCGATCGCGCACGGCCGTCAGGGAGAGCGCGCGGAAGCCGATCTGGCCACCGCGAAGGGGCTGATGGTCACCGGAGATTTCCTTGCGGCCAAGCGTTACGCGGCACGTGCTCAAAAAAGTTTGAAGCGCGGATCGCCCGCATGGCTTCAAGCGGATGATATTGTGGCGTACAACGCACCTAAACTGCCGAACCGACGATAGATTCTGTGACACGCACGGTGTGGCGTAGTCGAAACATGAAAACGCTGCTCCAGGAGCCCTTGATGACCTATTCCACCAATTTCCTGCGGTCCGTGACCGCGCCGGTCCTGATGCGCATGATCACGGTTTGCGCCCTCTTCCTGTCCGTTCTGGCCGCACCCGCTGCCGCGCAGGACGTTGACAAGGGCGCAATCGAAAAGATCGTGCGCGAATATCTGCTGGCCAATCCGGAGGTGATTACCGAAGCCCTGACGGAGCTTGAGCGGCGCGAACGCGAGGCGGCCGAGGCCGCGCGTGTGGCAACCCTGTCCGACAGCGCGGACATCCTGTTCAATTCCACGCGCCAGGTCGTGCTCGGCAATCCGCAAGGATCGGTCACCCTCGTCGAATTCTTCGACTACAACTGCGGCTATTGCAAACGCGCCTACGGGGATATGGCCAGACTGATCGAGCAGCACCCCGAGCTGAAGGTCGTGCTCAAGGAGTTCCCGGTGCTGGGCCAGGGGTCCGTCGAGGCGGCACAGGTGGCCATCGCCGTGAATTCCGTTGCCCCGGACAAATACGGCGAATTCCATGAAGCCCTGCTGTTGAGCCGCGGCCAGGCAAACCGCGCCAGCGCCCTGGCGGCGGCGACCGCCACCGGCATCGCGGAGGATGACCTGCTCGTGGCCCTGAAGACGGACGTGGCAGGCGAGACCATCGAGGAAGTCTACGCGCTGGCCAACCAGCTCGGCCTGACCGGAACGCCTTCCTACGTCATCGGCAATGATGTCGTCATGGGCGCCGTGGGCTATGACCAGTTGAACCAGAAACTCGACGCCCTGAAGAATTGCGGTCAGACGACCTGCTGACCAGGGGCCTTGCCTGCCTGAGCTCCCGGCCGATGGCGGAGGAAAATCCGGCCGGCCGGGCGCGGCCGGCGTGGAACGGTCTCCGGTGCGCAAGACAAATTCCGGCTGGGGCCCGCCCGGGAATCCGGTGTCATGCGGCGTTGACCTGTTGGAAACGCCGGAACCTCGATGTCAACGGGAAATCGGGGGTTTTCCTGTTCCCATTGAATCCCTATAAGGAGCGAGGCCCGTCTTCCCCGGAAGACGGGCAAAGATCTTTGTCCGTCCGAAAAGAGGCGGAGCGAGGAACGCGGTATTACCGGCGTGCTCCGCTCCGGATTGGCCTGTCCGACAGTCCCATCCGGAGCGGACGGGACACCCCGCCATGCGAGGCAGCGGGCCTCGCGGATGCGGACCGACCGGGTTGCCTGCGGACCGTAGTATGAGAGCCAAACGATATTATGCGCAATGATAACAAGAAATTCGACACGGCCCTGATCCGGGATCTCGCCGTCCTTCTGGATGAGACGAATCTCAGCGAGATCGAGCTGGAACAGGGTGACACCCGCATCCGCGTGGCCCGGCAGATATCGATCAGTGCACCGGTCAGCATGGCGGCACCGGTTGCCGCACCGGCAGCCGCGCCCGCCGCCGCCGCGCCTGTCGCAGCCGCCCCCGAACCGGTCCAGGCTGGCGCAACCGTCGCCTCGCCGATGGTTGGCACCGCCTATCTGTCTCCCGAACCTGGCGCGGCCGTTTTCGTTCAGGTCGGTGACAAGGTCACCGAAGGTCAGACCATCCTGATCATCGAGGCCATGAAGACCATGAACCACATTCCTTCGACAAAGGCCGGAACCGTCAAGCAGATCCTGGTCGACGATGCCCAGCCGGTGGAATTCGGCGAACCGCTCATCATTGTCGAGTAAGGAGCCGCTGTGGCCATGTTTTCCAAGATCCTCATCGCCAATCGCGGCGAAATCGCGCTGCGCATCCTGCGCGCCTGCAAGGAGCTCGGCATCTCGACGGTAGCCGTGCACTCGACCGCCGACGCCGACGCCATGCATGTGCGCCTGGCCGACGAAAGCGTCTGCATCGGACCGCCCGCTGCCCGCGACAGCTACCTGAACATCCCTCAGCTTCTGGCGGCCTGCGAAATCACCGGCGCCGATGCTGTCCATCCGGGATACGGGTTTCTTTCCGAGAACGCCCGCTTCGCGGAAATTCTGGAAGCGCACAATATCGAGTTCATCGGCCCGACCGCGGAGCATATCCGCATCATGGGCGACAAGATCGAGGCCAAGAAGACCGCCAGGGACCTCGGCATTCCGGTTGTTCCGGGCTCCGACGGCGCCGTCACCCCGCAGGACGACGCCCATGCGATCGCCCGCGAGATCGGCTATCCCGTTCTGGTCAAGGCCGCTTCGGGCGGCGGCGGACGCGGCATGAAGGTGGCCCGCACCGAGGCTGATCTCGACACCGCGCTGTCCACCGCACGCACGGAAGCCAAGGCCGCCTTCGGCGACGACGCGCTCTACATGGAAAAGTATCTCGGCCAGCCGCGTCACATCGAGATCCAGGTCCTGGGCGACGGCAAGGGCAATGCGGTGCATCTGGGCGAACGCGACTGCTCGCTGCAGCGCCGCCACCAGAAGGTTCTGGAAGAGGCTCCCTCGCCGAGCCTCAACGCCGACCAGCGCCGGCAGATTGGCGAAATTGTCGCCAATGCCATGCGCAAGCTGAAGTACCGGGGCGTCGGCACCGTGGAGTTTCTCTACGAGAACGGCGAGTTCTTCTTTATCGAGATGAACACACGGCTGCAGGTCGAACATCCGGTCACCGAAATGATCACCGGCATCGATCTGGTCAACGAACAGATCCGCATCGCCGCCGGCGGCTCGCTCGACATGACCCAGGAAGACATCCGCTTCGAAGGCCATGCGATCGAGTGCCGGATAAACGCCGAGGATCCGGTCACCTTCATGCCGTCTCCGGGCACCATCACCTATTACCACACTCCTGGCGGACTGGGCGTGCGGGTCGATTCAGGCGTCTATCAGGGCTACAAGATCCCGCCCTATTACGACAGTCTGATCGGCAAGCTGATCGTTCACGGCCGCAATCGCGTGGAATGCATGATGCGCCTGCGTCGGTGCCTGGACGAATTTGTGGTTGACGAGATCAAGTCGACTATTCCGCTTTTCCGCGATCTAGTGGACAATCAGGACATAGCGAACGGTCAGTACGACATTCACTGGCTGGAAAAATACCTGGCTGACAAGTCGTCGAACTGACCGAAACCGGCGAAGGGGCCCGCCCCTTCCCGCCCGGACGGTGGGCATCATGGCTGGATACAAAGATGACATCGTGATGGAAATCACGCCGCAGGTGCTGCTCAAAGCCTATGCCTGCGGCCTGTTTCCCATGGCCGAATCAGCAGAAGAATCCGGCCTTTTCTGGCTGGAGCCGGAACGGCGCGGTGTCCTGCCCCTCGCCGATTTCCACGTGCCCAGGCGGCTCCGGCGCACCATCCGCAACGACGTTTTCGAAATCCGCATCAGCACGGATTTTCAAGGGATCATCGACGGCTGCGCGGCCCCCAGGCCCGGCCGCCAGAAAACCTGGATCAACCGGGAAATCCGGCATCTGTACGGCGAGTTGTTCGAGATGGGGTACTGCCACACGGTCGAGGCCTGGCAGGACGGCGCGCTTGTCGGCGGTCTCTACGGCGTCAGCCTGAACGGCGCCTTTTTCGGCGAAAGCATGTTCGCCTTCAAGACCGACGCCTCGAAAGTCTGCCTGGCCCATCTGGTTGCCCGGCTGGTGGCCGGTGGCTATGCGCTCCTGGATACCCAGTTCGTCACGGATCACCTCGGCACCTTCGGCACGATCGAGGTCACCCAGGCCGAATACAACACCCTGCTGACGGACGCCCTCAAGCTGGAGACCGACTATTACGCCCTGTCGCCGCACGCCGGTGGCGAAGAGGTGCTGGCGGTCCTCGACAACCGTAAGGTTCGGTGAACAGCTCCATCTGAGCTGCAAACAGTGCGTGAAAACAAAAGCCCCGTCACTTGGCGGGGCTTTTTCAATTCATGTGTCGCCGGCGTCCGGATCAGTTGCCCGGCGTCCAGGCCTCGTAGTCACCGCTGACTTCCGGGCGTTCTTCCGGTGTCAGGATCGACCCGTGCGGACGGTAGGCTTCCGGCGTGCCGGTGTGGTTCGGCTCATGCGGCTTCTGCCAGTGCTTGGCGTGATAGGTCTCATCGACGGGCGGCGTGTCGACGCGGTGATGCATCCAGCCGTGCCAGCCCGCGGGAATGGTCGATGCGTCAGCGAGACCGTTGTAGGTCACCCAGCGCTTCTTGCCGCCGCGTTCCCTGTAATACTTGTTGCCGAATTCATCCTCACCGACAAAGTCGCCCTTGCGCCAGGTGAAGAAGCGCGTGCCCATGGTCTGGCCGTTCCACCAGGTGAACAATTCAAGCAGCAGTGTTTTCATGGCCCCTTAGAGGTCCCTTGATTTCAGGTCGCAAGGCTCCGCGCCGGATTTGCCGGGCGGAATTTCGCGGACTATGGCGCCAACGGCCGCATCTGTCCAGAGTTTGCTCCCCAGAAAAGCGCCGCGTACGGCCACCCGGCAGGACCTCAGTGCGGTTTCGCGCCCTTGACGGCGGCAAAGCCGGCCTCACGTATGTGTCTGGCCGCCGCCGAGTGCACCTGTCGGGACTCAGTCGTGCCGGCCCCGGCCGGAATGTCCGGACCGCCGGACTTCGACTCGAACGCCGCCTCGACGGCCCCGTCCAGTTCAGCGCGCTTCTGGGTGGCGATTCGGTGATGCAGGCGCGCGCCCGCCAGCGACTGCATCTTTTCCGCCTGGTGGTCCAGGGTCTTCTGAATTCCATAGATGTTGTAGAAGCCGGATTGCTCCAGGATCATCGGACGGTCGTCGTTCAGGATCCACTTGAGCCGCTTGTAGAGCGTCGACGGCGAGACCGGTTTCACCAGCACATGATGGGCCCCCGCCCGCAAGGCCTTGTCCACCAGGGGGCGCGTGCCATGCGCCGTGACAAACAGCATCGGCACGTAGCACAAGGGCTCCATGTGCCGGTGCCGGACCAGGCGCAGGAACTGGTAGCCCGAGGTCGGCGCCATGCGCCAGTCGGTGAGAATCACATTGGGCGGTTCGGCGAGACTCGCCTCCAGGGCTTCGTCGACCCCGTCGAAGACCCGCACCCGGGAGACCTTGAAGCTCGACAGAATCGAACGCAGAATCGTCTGCATCGGCTTGCTGTCTTCCACGACGACAACATCGATGTCTTCTATCGCAAGACCGAACGCGGCGTGATGTTTCATGAAATGCGGCCCCTTTCCCCGGACATTTCCCTGCCCCGTCCGCACTAAACCAGACCCGGCTTAAACCCGCTTGAAACCGGTCCGCGCCATTTTCTTCAAATTTTCATAAAATGCGGTCTATTCTCATCCACAGGCTTTGGCGGAACCGGCTGCGGCATCCCTTCGCCGGGAAAGCAAGCGCTAATTTCCCCAAGGTTCGGCGGACCCCGCCGGGCTCCCCGCTATCCACACCAGCACACAATATTTTGCGTTTGCCCACAATGTGAGCACTAGCTGTTGTCACTCACGCCTTGACCTTAAGAATTCATTTACCTTAGTTTCCTAGTCATTGAGATGGGCGTAGGCGGATCCCGTCCCGGGCTCTCCGGTCATCCAGAAACCACCAGTTCATGCGTACCGCTCCAGGATTTTTCCAGAATCCGGGAGACGGATTTTTGTGTGCCGGCTTTCCGGCGTATGGCGTGACAAACCTGTTGATGACCACTATATATAGTGGACCGAATCACGTGAAACGCTACATACAGACTCAAGACCTGTAGCAGACAGGACGACATCCGGTGACGAGGCAGGCTTTCAGCGCCACGCCGGGTGAGATGCGGACGAAAGTCCGGTTCCAAGCGAACCGGCCGGAATTTGATAAGGGGACAGTGAGAATGCGGATCGAGCGGCGCTATACCAAAGAAGGTCAATCGCCTTACGCAAGCATCGAATTCCGGAACGCGACCAGCGAGATCCGGAATCCGGACGGGTCCATTGTCTTCCGCCTGGCGGACATTCAGGTGCCGACCCAGTTTTCCCAGGTCGCCTCGGACATCCTCGCCCAGAAATATTTCCGCAAGGCCGGCGTGCCGGCGAAGCTGAAGGCCGTCGAGGAGAACACCGTCCCGTCCTGGCTGTGGCGCCACGAGGCCGACCTGGCCGCTCTTGAAAAACTGCCTGAAGACGAGCGCTACGGCTCCGAGATCGACGGCCGTCAGGTGTTCGACCGACTTGCCGGCACCTGGACCTACTGGGCCTGGAAGGGCGGCTACTTCGACCAGGAAGCCGATGCCCAGGCATTCTACGACGAACTGCGCTTCATGCTGGCGACCCAGAAGGTGGCGCCGAACTCCCCGCAGTGGTTCAACACCGGCCTGCACTGGGCCTACGGCATCGACGGCCCGGGCCAGGGCCATTTCTATGTCGACTTCCAGAGCGGCAAGCTGACCAAGTCGAAGAGCTCCTACGAGCACCCCCAGCCCCATGCCTGCTTCATCCAGTCCGTCGGCGACGACCTGGTCAACGAAGGCGGCATCATGGACCTGTGGGTGCGTGAGGCGCGCCTGTTCAAATACGGCTCCGGCACCGGCTCCAACTTCTCCCATGTGCGCTCCGAGGGCGAACGGCTCTCCGGCGGCGGCAAGTCCTCCGGCCTGATGAGCTTCCTCAAGATCGGCGACCGGGCGGCCGGCGCCATCAAATCCGGCGGCACCACCCGCCGCGCGGCCAAGATGGTCGTGGTCGATGTCGACCATCCCGACATCGAGGAATACATCAACTGGAAGGTCAAGGAAGAGCAGAAGGTCGCGGCCCTCGTCACCGGTTCCAAGGTCTGCCAGAAGCACCTGTCCGCCATCATGCGCGCCTGCATCAACTGCGAGGCGGACAACGGCGACTGTTTCGACCCGGCCAAGAACCCGGCCCTGAAGCGCGAAATCCGCGCCGCCAAGAAGATGATGGTGCCGGACAACTACATCCAGCGCGTCATGCAGTTCGCCCGCCAGGGCTTCACCAAGATCGAATTCCCGGTCTATGACACCGACTGGGACTCGGAAGCCTACCTGACCGTCGCCGGCCAGAATTCCAACAACTCCGTGCGTGTCACCGACGGCTTTCTCAACGCCGTGACCGACGACGGCACCTGGGACCTGACCGCACGCCGCACCGGCGAGACCCTGAAAACGGTCAAGGCCAAGGACCTGTGGGAGCAGATCGGCTACGCCGCCTGGGCCTCCGCCGATCCGGGCCTGCAGTATCACACCACCATCAACGACTGGCACACGTGCCTGGCCGACGGCGAGATCCGCGCGTCAAACCCGTGCTCGGAATACATGTTCCTGGACGACACCGCCTGCAACCTGGCGTCCCTGAACCTGATGCAGTTCCGCAAGGACGACGCTTCCGTCGACATCGACAGCTTCGAACACGCCGTGCGCCTGTGGACCATGGTTCTGGAAGTCTCCGTGCTGATGGCCCAGTTTCCGTCAAAGGAAATCGCCGAACTGTCCTACAAGTTCCGCACCCTGGGCCTCGGCTACGCCAATATCGGCGGCCTGCTGATGACTTCCGGCATCCCCTACGATTCGGACGAGGGCCGCGCGCTCTGCGGCGCCCTGACCGCTGTCATGACCGGCGTTGCCTATGCGACCTCCGCCGAAATGGCCGGCGAACTCGGCGCCTTCCCGGGCTACAAGAAGAACGCCAAGCACATGCTGCGGGTGATGCGCAACCATCGCCGCGCCGCCTATGGCGAGACCGGCGGCTATGAGGACCTGAACACCGCCCCGGTCGCCCTCGACCATGCCAACTGCCCGGACAAGGTGATCGTGGAGCGGGCCAAAAAGGCCTGGGACCGCGCCCTGGAACTTGGCGAGCGCAACGGCTACCGCAACGCGCAATCCACCGTCATCGCCCCGACCGGCACCATCGGCCTGGTCATGGACTGCGACACCACCGGCATCGAACCGGACTTCGCCCTGGTGAAGTTCAAGAAGCTGGCCGGCGGCGGCTATTTCAAGATCATCAACCGCGCCGTTCCCGAGGCCCTGTCCAGGCTCGGCTATTCGGAAAGCCAGATCGCCGAGATCGAGGCCTACGCGGTCGGCCACGCCTCCATCGACCAGGCGCCGGCGATCAACTCGGCGGCCCTCAAGGCAAAGGGCTTCTCCGACGAGAGCCTTGAAAAGATCAAGGCGTCCCTCGGTTCCGCCTTCGACATCAAGTTCGTCTTCAACCGCTGGACGGTCGGCGACGAGCAGATGGCAGCCCTGATGGTTCCGGAAGAAAAGCTGAGCGACCCGGCCTTCGACCTCCTGACCCACATGGGCTTCACCAAGGCCGAGATCGAGGCCGCCAACACCCATGTGTGCGGCGCGATGACACTGGAAGGCGCCCCCTTCCTGAAAGAAGAGCATTACCCGGTGTTCGACTGCGCCAACCCGTGCGGCCGCATCGGCAAGCGCTACCTGTCGGTGGAAAGCCACATCCGTATGATGGCCGCGGCCCAGCCGTTCATCTCCGGGGCGATCTCCAAGACCATCAACATGCCCAACGACGCCACGGTAGAGGACTGCAAGGAAGCCTATCTGCTGTCCTGGAAGCTGGCCCTGAAGGCCAACGCGCTCTACCGCGACGGCTCCAAGCTGTCCCAGCCGCTCAACGCCCAGCTTCTGGCCGATGACGACGAGGACGAGGACGACACGGTCGAGGACATCGCCGCAAAGCCGCAGGCCGCGCGCGCCGAGGTCGTCGCCGAACGCATCGTGGAACGGATCGTGGAGCGGGCCATCCGCGAACGCGAGAAGATGCCGGACCGCCGCAAGGGCTACACCCAGAAGGCCCGCGTCGGCGGCCACAAGGTCTATCTGACCACCGGCGAATACCAGGACGGCCGTCTCGGCGAGATCTTCATCGACATGCACAAGGAAGGCGCCGCTTTCCGCTCGCTGATGAACAATTTCGCCATCGCCATCTCGCTCGGCCTGCAATACGGCGTGCCGCTGGAGGAATATGTCGACGCCTTCACCTTCACAAGGTTCGAACCGGCCGGCATGGTGCAGGGCAACGAGGCGATCAAGAACGCCACCTCGATCCTCGACTACATCTTCCGCGAGCTGGCCGTCTCCTATCTCGGCCGCCATGATCTCGCCCATGTGCCGCCGGAAGCCATCGGCAACACGGCCATGAGCACCGGCCCGAACGAGGGCCGCGGCGACGACGGCAGGACCGGCGGTCACGTGGTCTCCCACGGCCTGGTGCGCGGCCAGACCGAGCGCTTCCGCCTGGTCGCCAGCGGCGAGCCGGCTGGCGAGGCCACCGAGGCAATCGCGGTCCAGACCACCAGCACCCCGGCGGCTCAGGTTTCCGCCGTCGCCACGGCGTTTTCCCGCGGCTCGGAAGCCGCCGCCGCGGTGGAAATCACTACCTCCCCGGCCCCCCAGCCCAACTCGGCCGCCCAGCAGATCGCCCAGGCCCGCATGAAGGGCTACGAGGGCGAAAGCTGCTCCGAATGCGGCAACTTCACCATGGTCCGCAATGGCACCTGCCTGAAGTGCGACACGTGTGGCGGCACCAGCGGGTGTAGCTGAATAGGGGAGGGCAACTGTCCCGAGTCGCATAGGATGGGCAATTTAGGCCAATAAGCTGCTCAGAACTAAAGAATCCGGGCGTCTTCGGGCGTCCGGATTGAACAAAGCAAGTGCAGGCAAAAGCCTCACTCCACCAACTTCGGGCGCCGAAAGATGCCCGGACGACGCCGAGGAGAACAAATCATGAAACAAGCGCCTAAGATGTAAATATCAATGAGGTACCCCAACCATGAACGTGCATGTGAATTCCATCGAGGACTTCCTTAAAGCTCTGGTGAAAGAGCTTGAGGTTCCTGACAACAGATATGAGCAGGCCCAGACGAGTTACACTTCTCTAGGGGAATGGCTTCATCGTCCTGAAAGCACGGTCCGGAAGTACGATCCTCAAGTCTACTGCCAAGGTTCGTTCCGGTTGGGTACTGCGATCCGTCCACATACGGACGAGGACGAGTATGACGTCGACTCTGTCGTAGAGCTTCGCTCTCTGACCAAACGCGACAAGACCCAGCAAGAACTGAAGGCAATGATCGGCGTCGAGATCAGGGCCTATCACGACGCCAAGGGCATGGTGAAACCTGTTCGGGAAGGTAATCGCTGCTGGGTTCTGGACTATGCCGACGGTGCTCAGTTCCACATGGATGTGGTTCCAGCCGTTCCAAACACCGAACAACAGAGAACCCTTCTCGAAGCCAAGATGCTCGACACACGTTGGGTTTCGACTGCTATCTCCATCACGGACAGGCGGGAGCCCAACTATCAGGTGCTCTCGGAGGCCTGGCCTAGGTCCAATCCGAAAGGCTACTCTAATTGGTTCGCATCCAGACAAGCGGTGGTATTCGAGCGCCGCAAGCGAGCGATATTGGAGGAAATGCAGAAGCAGGGCTTCCGCGCAAGTGTGGAGGATTTGCCGGACTTCAAGGTGAAGACACCGCTTCAATCGGCGATCATGATTCTCAAACGACACCGAGACAACATGTTTGCCCGTAATCTGGATCTACGGCCGATCTCCATCATCATTACCACGCTCTCGGCTCATTCGTATGAGAATCAGGACACAATCTCTGGCGCGCTGTTTACTATCCTTGACCGAATGGATCAGTTCATCGTTCATGATGGCGAGAAGTACATCATCGCAAACCCCACCGACCCCTTCGAAAATTTCGCTGACAAGTGGGAACGTGAACCGCAGAAGGCCGACGCGTTTTTCCAATGGCTGCGTCAGGCTCGCGCAGACTTCGGAGCGGCGGCGCAGGCAACGAACTATAAGGGCATGGCCGATGCCGTCTATCAAAGGATGGGATACCGAGCTGCAACCAACGCGGTTGACCGGCTCACCGGAGGGTCACGCCTACTGCGTGCTGCGACTGGTGTATCAGCGGCAGGCGCAGGCACTGTTGGTGCACCTAGCTTCGCCAATGCCGATAGACGACCGACGAAGCCTCAGGGCTATGCATGATCTGGTGGTGGGAAGATCAGAACAGGGCAAGAGCCGAGCGGGCCGCATTTACCGCCCTTCATGAGGAAAATGATTGGTTGACGAGCGTGCGCGTCAGGCACCTCGCCAACTTTCAGCTCTGCATGGATGTGGAGATCTTGCATGGCGGGGAAAACTTAACGTTGGCGGTGATCTACCCCACCACATTCCCTGATACCCCGCCGATCGTTATGCCCCATGGCGAAATTCATCTTTCCGACCATCAGTATGGTCCGGGTGGGGAGCTTTGTCTTCAGTGGCGTCCGGACAATTGGGACCCGGCTGTCACCGGGGCAATGATGGTGGAAAGCGCTTACAGCCTGATTGCTGCTGAGCGCAGTTCCGATGGCGAGGCCGCCGCAGTTCACTCGGAGCATCGTTCATCGCTTGGAGCGGAACTGCGCTTCGAGAGCTGGCGCTTGATGGTCCCAGAGGGTACATGGGAGCCGCTCGAAAGGCAGCTCCCCGAGGCGGTGTTGGAGATATCCCTGACGATTACTGCACGCAGGACCCACCGAGTAGCCCACCTGAGATCAATAGGCGCACACGGCAACGAGGTTTGGATATCCCCGCAACCCGCACCGAATGCACCGGGAATACGGACCGGCTACATATTGCGGACGGCACAAGACATGAGCGTGCTAGCGCTTCATGGAGGCGGTGAATTCAAAGACCTCGCCGAATGCGTTCCAGAACTCTCCTCCCTTCTTGCAATGTCGGATTGGCCGTTCCTTATCGTTCTCGAAAAAAGCGGACGTAAGACCGCTTTTGACATAGTACGCAGCAAGAACGGCTATCCATTTCTAGTTCCTTACCGGATCGTTGAGGAGGAGGTTCTGGCCCAACGATCCGCTTCGAATCGTGAATCAGTGTCCATGAACCGCGTCGCGATCGTAGGCTGCGGCTCGGTCGGCTCGAAGGTCGCCGCCTCACTCGCCCGTGCTGGTGTCAGGAAATTCCTCCTCGTCGATGAAGATATCTTCCTGGCTGGCAACTTGGTGCGGAACGAGCTCGACGCTTGGGCGATCGGTTGGCACAAAGTGGACGCTTTAGCCGACAGAGTCGGCCAGATCGCCACCGACACTGAAATCGAAACGCGGCGCGTCGCTCTTGGTAGCCAGACCTCTGCCCTTGCAATGGAATCTACGCTTGAATCGATTGGCGAATGCGACCTCATCGTCGACGCCACCGCGAACCCGACATCGTTCAATTTGTGCGCCGGCGCTGCAAAACGGCACAGCAAGCCGATGATCTGGGCAGAGGTTTTCGGCGGTGGGATCGGCGGGATCATCGCAAGAGCGCGTCCTAACACGGATCCCCATCCGTTGGCGGCAAGGAACCAGATCACGAGGTGGTGCGACGACCATGGAATTCCTTGGCAGACGGAGACCGCAAACCCCTACGAGACCAACGGAGACGACGAGCCGCCATTCATCGCTGACGACGCCGATATCTCTGTTATTGCCGCCCATGCAACGCGGCTTTCCCTCGACATCCTTGAAGGCGGAGAAACCTCATTTCCCCATTCCGCCTATGCCATCGGCTTAAAGAAAGCTTGGATCTTCACAGCTCCCTTCGACACTTGGCCAATCGACCTGCAACCAACTGGGCCTTGGGAGGAGCCGGTTGCGGCGCAAAGCGAAGAAGATATCAGAACACTGATGTCAGATCTCATCGACGAGGAATCTTCTTGACAGTGCAATTGGTCCTTCCTCGGACGATCGTGGATAGGATGAAGAGAATGCTGGCTCGTGCCGCCGACAGGGAGATTGGGGGCATCCTGATGGCACGGCAAATCACCCCCGGACAATTCGAGATCGTTGACTTCTCCGTCGATGAGCTGACGGGCGAACGGGCACATTTCGTCAGGGATCACGTCTTTCACAACACGTTCCTAGACGCGTTCTTCGAAAGGACCGGTTACGACTACGAGAAATACAACTACATTGGCGAATGGCATTCTCATCCCCGGCTTCCAATCTTTCCAAGTCTCACCGATCTGGAATCCATGGAGGATCTCGTGAATGGAGAGCGCCAGATTCCATTCGCAGTCCTGCTCGTCGTCAGGTCAGACTCTTTCCGCGAATTCCTCGCGGTCGCAACGTTCCATCAGTGCGGGATGTCCCCGCAACCCGTGCGCATTAAATACGAGCCGTAGAGACAGCCATGTATCGAGATACGATCGACTGGAGCATCCGCGAATTCGTCAAATTCCTTTTCAGACCGCGAGGATTCGAAGGAAAGATTGCTGTCGCTTGCGTTCCTGTTCTTGTCACCCTGCTGGGTTGGAACTGGGTCGTCAAAGCCACCATCCGAGATGAGTACTCCGTCGAGGTCGGTTCAACTAACGTTCTCCCGGAGTGGGTGCAATGGCCCCTCGTGGCGCTGTTCGTCGCGATCTTCGTCTTCTGTGTCTGGATCGGTTGGAAGCGGTTCTCCCGCGAGAACGAGCTGCGGGACAGAAAGAAGGTCATTGTCATAGAAGGCCGCGGGTTGCGGGACGACGATGGCTCTCCCCTAACCGCAGCCGTGCCGTCAGAGATCATAGGTCACCGGATCGGGATTATGCTGGACTTACGGCAGCGGAAAGACGGCGTGATCGTTGATCCGGGCGATCTCCTGAACGAGGTAGATGCTGGGCGACGGACGATCCAGCAGCATTCGAAGCACGGGGACGCTCAGGACGTGACCCTCGTATACGGTGGGCTGACACCCGTACCAATGACCTTCCTTACCGGGGTAATCTTCGACGACGAGGGCAAGATCGTCGTCATGGATTGGGACAGGAATCGTGAGGCCTGGCGCAGCCTGGACAGCGGGGACGACGGTCAACGCTTCAAGATGGAAGGGTTCCAAGACTTCAGTAGCGCCGCGGAGGTCGTGTTAGCGGTCTCAGCGTCCTATCAGGTCAGGCCAGAGAACATCGCGACGACCTTCGATCTCCCTGTTGTTGGGCTTTCTCTGCCTGACTTAAATTCATCGCATTGGTCACAGGGCAAGCAAAACGCTTTGGCCGGGCAGTTCCTCGAAGCCGCGAAGTTCCTTGAGGCGAAGGGAGTGACGACCATCCATCTCCTTCTGGCCGCTCAAAACAGCGTCGTATTCAACCTGGGTCGTCGCTACGACAAACGAAATCTCCCAAGTCTCATCGTCTACCAATACGAAGCGAGCAACGAAAAGAAGTATCCTTGGGGAGTTCGAATGCCCGTTCGCGGCGAGACGACACCTTCGATCGCTCGAGCGTAGTGATCTGCTCCCTCTGAACGAATGGTATAGTTGTTCATGCTTTCAAGGTCGTCTTGCTTCAACTCCGAAATCTCGGGGGCCGGATGGCGCCCGCATTCAAGAGCATTGCATGCCCATTACACTACCAACCGCTTCTCCTAAACGAGCTCTGTTCCGGAAGCTCGTTGATGCCAGCATATCCATGGTACCAATAGCGGGTGGTCATCTGGCTGCCATCTACAGCCTCACTCATCCGCCGCAGTCCGAGATCGACGAGGAGAAGTGGCGACAGGAGATCACCAGGCTTGCCGTCGATACCGAGGCAGCTGTGAACTTCATCTTAAAACGCGTGACGCTGTCAGAGGACGCTGCCTACCTTGGGCGCTGGATGAGTGAACACGCCGAGCGAGGATGGGCTGACATCTTCGACTACGATCAGATCATTTCCCAGTTTCCCGAAGCATCGAAAATGGAAATTCTCGAGGCTTTAGGTGAGTTGGAACTTGAGGAAATGCTGCGGATCAACAAGGTTATCGGCAGACCGTTTGGCAACGTCGTTACCGCCTCCAAGCTTTATGAAACATTCGATCCGATCGTCTTCGAAGACGTCAGCCCTCGCCGGGATGCAGCAACCGTTGCTCTGGCAGTTCTGGACACTGACAGTATGGTCTCATGTTCCGCTCTCGCCGACAAACACGGATGGAGGGTGCGCCGGATCAATCCGGCACTGGCTATCGTTGGCGAGATGATTGCTGACGGGCGCAAGAGCCGCCCCCTCGGTCAACCTCTTGGTATCCGGGCCATGACAGCCGATCTTCAGGAACGCGCGCGCCTTCGCAGATTTGTGAAGCACATGAATGCAGAGGCTTGAGGCCGAGGCCGCCACCAAGCGGTCCAGAGGAGCTACTTGCGCTTATCTACCTTCGGTTCGAGTCGGAAGCTCACATAGAAGTTGTTGTCGATCAGTGCGCTGGTGAAGTTTTCCGCCGTGCGCTTCCTTGGTTCTTCTGCCACGCGTTCAACCACTACGCATGCAGGTCTCATCTGCGAGCGTTTCATGTAGTTTCTGGGACTGTTCTTCACCTTGCGCATCAGTAGTCCGTGAAGATCTTCCTGAGATCCTTGTCGGTAATCTTGTCCTTGCAAGCATCGCCCACACGGCGTGCCTTTCCTCCGTTAACGCTTTTGTAGCAGGTAGTAGTTCCATCCGCGTTAACGGTCAGCTCATACTGGGTTTCATCGCTCGCTTTTGTCCAGACCTTTCGGTCCGCATGTTCTACGAGCCGCCAGTCGAGGCAGGCGCCGTCTATCCCAGCTATGGCGTTTGCCACGTCTAGCGCCGACTGATAGCGATTCACCGGATTAGTTTCCAAGCATTTCTTGATCACATTACGCAACGTTGATGGCACATGTGGGGCAAAGGACTTCCGATCGGGAAACTTCCCGTTGCGGACATCGAAGCGGAACGCCGCACGGTCAAACGCAGCGGGCGGACCGTACTTAACCATCTGTGCGTAGAAATGCTCGTTGCCGTTGCACATACGATACAGCGTCAACCCAACTTGATAGATGTCAAATGTCCGCTCGAAGTGATCTGTATCTAACGCCTCCGGAGCGATCATCGGCGTATAATGCCTGTCCTGCGCAGCAATCCCTGAGTAGTTCATCTGCTTCGCTTGCCCGAAGTCGGATACGAGTGCTTCCTGCCGCGATGACAAAAGGATGTTGTCTGGTTTCACGTCGAAATGCACAAGTCCCTTGGAATGGATGTTGTGCAGACCCGCAAGGATCTGCGAGCCGAGAGTGATGATCTCCCGGACGGTCATATGGCATCCTGTGATCAAGTCTTTTGCCGAGCCGTTGCGATAATACGGCATCGCCACGTAGACATGGTCAGCGTCATAGCAAGCGTAATGGACCTGGACCACGTTCGGATGTGCGCTCGCATACAGGGCTTGGGACTCGGCGAAAAATTCGTCAGGCGAGTTCAGGGTGCTCTTCCGGATCTGCTTGATGACGATCTCGGCATTGAGTTGATGGTCGCGCGCAACGTAGGTTCGCGAATTGCGGCCGTCTTGTCCGATTTCCTTGATGATGTCGAAGGCAAGTTCAGCCTTCTGGTATGGCTTAAGCATCCTTGGCTCCCATGGCGCAAAGGATCGCTTCCCGCTCTTCCTTTCCCATCTTCTTCCAATTCTCAACTCCTGGATCATCATCGCCATCGACAAGTGGCTTGAAATTTTTCCGATCTACGCCGAGACGCTTGGAGATCGATGCGATCTGGCCCACGTAATAGGATTGCAGCTCGCTGCTTGCGAATGCTTCCTGAATGATGCCTTCGATCTGGATCCGTTCGATATTGGGGTAGTTGGCCACAGACTCGGTCACCCTCACCCCTGCTCGCTCAACTTTGTATTCGCGAAGGACGTCCAGAAGATTCGAGCGGACATATTTCAAGGCGGCAGGAGTTTCGAACGCTGCCGGAATCTTTATCTTCTCGACGTTTAGTATGGAGCCTGCGTCGGTATCGTATATCGCGAAGGTGACGACCTTCGGCGCGGCGCGAATGCCAATAGTGATCATAGCCCCCCCAGATCAGGACCGCTTCCCTGGCGATTCTGTAGCCCGGTCACAATAATCTTATGCTATTGCTCGACCACAACTCAAGGTTATCGACTATAGGAAACTCATTGAGTTCTTTCCACCGGATCGGAAGGGATTCTTTAAGCAGCACTTTGTAAATCGCCTTACGATGAAAACAACAGAAGGAATAACAGTATGGCGGGCAAGTGGGAAACCGTGAAATCCGACGGGGCATATGTCATCGAAGAGCAGAAACCATGTTCTGGTGGCTTCTGCTTTCGAGTGCGCGGACCTGGCATTTCAGAAAGCGGCCTGTGTCATAGCTTGCATGAGGCAGGTGAGCTGATCCGCCGGACTCGGAAAAAACAACAGGACCATCAACCAGAAAATGACTCAGACGAGGAGACGCCCTTCCGACCGTAACGCATGAGCTCGTTCGGAGGCAGAAGGATCATTCGCTATTGTTTCCTGTCGATTGCGAATTGCCTGCAACTCTTTTGGGCTGATAACATTCTCGATAAGTATCGACACGCTAGGGTGGGAGAGGTCAAGCAGGCTATCATGACCGAAGTGCTCTTCGAATTCTGAAGCCCGCTTACAATAGGATGCGAATTTGGAGAACTCGTCTGACATTGCACCTTGATCTTCAAGTTCCTGGATCATTTCCCGAAGAGAACTCAGGGATCCAATGCTTGCAGAAAACTGCATTGCTTCCAAATACGGGATTTCTGTTATCGGCGTAAGGGGAGTTGAAATCTTGGGTGGTAATACGGCATGCATTGGTTACGACCTCCTTTTTATTAATTAAAGGACGGCCGGCGGAACGAAACAAGTTGGGGCGCGGTTCTGTCTTTTGCGGGAGTGTAGTTGTCGTGATATGACATCTCCGAACTCCTCTTATCTGGTATCGAAAAGTCGTAATCTAAAACAGGACGGAATAAGGGGTCCCCTCCCCAGGATTCGCATAACGTGCGTTGCGGAATTTTGAACTCGGACTTCGTTGCGGATATTCAATCTGTGCTCAAACTGAGAATGACTGGACTGGGGCCGGGAGGGGACTGGCGGGTTTCGGTTGCCGATGGTGAGAGAGCTGCCTTTCCAAGTGCCCACCGAAGGGGGCCGCTGACAGCGCCCCTTCCGCGACGCTTAAGTTTCCAGCATGTCCCACTCGTCGCCGAGCTCCCAGCGAGGGGCACTTCGCTTACCGTTTAGCATGGGTCACCCAAGGATCGCCGGCTATGATGGCACGGGACGTGGTCAGCGCCCTTAGAAATCGCTCTCCAACGAGCGGTTCACATTCTCGAGCATCATACTTGCCCAATCGCTGAGGACGGTATCATTGCTCCAGGAGGCGAGCGGTGCTTTGAAGCTTATAAGATGTGCATTCAGCGAGCCGCCCCAGGAGTTGGGATAGATGCGCAGGCGCAGCGCATCACGGAACCGCTTTCTGTTACCATATAGCTTGGCGAGCTTCTGGAGCGCTGGGTGCCATGTCCACTCGCCGTTCTCCTGTTTGAGGATCGGGAAGAAGGTGAGGAGGAACGAGATGCGGCCGTCCGGATCCTCTGCGACCCAGTCAAGCATGAGTTTGAGCGGCGTTCCGAATAGAGGTCCCGCGCCGATACGGGAGACATCATACGCGAAGGGCTTGATCGCGGAGGTGATGGCGTTCAGCCGCTCACGTTCGACCCGTGTCGCGATTTCGTAGAAGGCGGCGAGGACGGGCCAGACTTCAGCAGGCGCGCGCTGCATGACGATGACGAGCGTACCGCGCAGGATGTCCGATGGACTGCCGCGTCCCGGGCCGGTCGTGCGGCAGGCATATACGAGTTGGTGGGCGAAACGGCGTGCGAAATCGGCGTCAATTCCTTTAGCGGCGTCGAGTAGGCGGAGCATTCGATCGTACGTATAATCGGCCCTGGAAGCGTTGCCTACGGTATCACCGGCGATCGATGGCGAAAGGATCACGAGCTTCACCAGATCGACCATCTCAGGCACGATCGCGTTCTGGCCGTGGGTGACCATAGAAAGGACCTCAAGTGCAGCCCATGCCCCGCCGTCATCACCTCGATCGAGGAGCGCTGAGATAAACCGCTCAAGCGCGGTGTGGCCGACTTCCTCGAGTCCACGTCCATAGGAGATCGAGACGCTTTGTGTCGGGGTAACGCGGCCCTCGCGGACGTCGTTTGTGAAGGCATCGAGACGCTCGTCAGTGACGCGGAGCGAGGTCACGACACGCATCGGATCGGCGGAGAGCATGTCGGATGTCTTGGCGAGCGATTCGAGCGTGCCAATATCGTCGGGCCGATCCTGGAGCAGGCGATCGAGAGCCGACAGGAGGGAAGCGACAAAAGTCACTCCGTCGCGCGTGCCACCCGCATCCAACGCGGCAACGGCCTCCCCGAAAGTGCCTAGCGGGTCGGACAGTTCAGGCGCTAAAGCTTGCGCACAGACCTGCGGCGCATTCATCTTTTCGCTCGCCATGACACGGATAACGCGAGCGAGTTGATCCGGATTTTTTGCGATCTCGGGCACAAGCGCCTGCACGCGGCGCGCCGAATACTCGAAGTCGGGGTTCTCCTGATCTTGGGCATAGCGTTTCTCCGGATCGTGCAGGTCTGACATCCAGAAGCGGCTATGGAGCCGGATCATATCGACCGGGTCGGTCGGGAGGGTTGCGTCGAACAGCGTTCGCACAGCGAGCGAGAAGTCTGTCGGTTCTTCGGGCCTATCGAAATAGAGCCAGTCGCCGATCCCGCGGGTGGCGACAAACCAATGCCCCGAGGATGCTACTACCTCTTTGACGAAGATTTCGAGAGTAGGAAGAAGCTCGGGCGAAAGGAGATTACGGATGTCGCCCGCGACATGCTCTTCGATCACCTGGCGTAGTTCGATGTCCTTGCGCCAAAGGTCTAGCAGGCGCTGAAGTGCCCAGTCGAAATAGGCGTTGATCGTGCCGTGATCGTCGGGTGCCCATTCCGGAAGATAGGCTTCAGCGCCGATCTGCACGAACTCTTCTGAACGTGAGATATGGGTCTGGATCATCGCTCCGAGCGCTTCGACACCAACGCGACGTATACGCGGATCGTCTTCCTCGAGCGCCTGTTCCAAGGTATCACGCCGGCGGTAATCGTCGGCCTGTGTACCGGCGAGCGCAACCTGGAAGAGCTGGCGCAATAGCAGCATGATCGGGTGAGAGCTCTCTGAGGGGGCAACAGCAGCGAGGCGCAACACGATCTGTGCGGCGGGGCTAAAGCTTTTCTTGCGCGAGGCGAGGAGACGAAGCGCGTCGACAAGTTCATTGGTGACGGTGATGTCCTCGACATCGGCAAGAGGTACACGGACAATCGCCCAATAGAGGGCTGTTCCCGTGCGGTCGGGTTCGACATGGACGAAGGCCGGAAGATAGGGTGCGACGTCAGGATGAACGATGTTCGTATCGGCAAACGAGCTACGCAGCAATATATGGATCACTTCGCTGAGCGTACGGGACCGCGCGAGGAAGCGCCAGCGCGCGAGCATGGCGTTGCGGTGCTGCGGCAGTGCGTTGTTGAGGAATCCGATCAGCGTCGAAGGGCGGAGATAATCGAGGCGGCGCAGCGCGAGGAAGTCGGCGATCGGACGTGGCTGCACGGTCATCGATCCGTGATCGAGTTCGACCAGATGCTGCCGGGAGGCGATGACGAGATTCTCGTACATCAATTCACCCTTCATATGGACGAGAATCTCGGCGAGTCCATCGAAGGCTGCTGGATTATCATCTGGCGAAAGGCTGGTGAAGAGCGCGAGACATTCGAGAGCGCGTATTGTCTCGTGTTTAGCACCGGCCGCATCCAGAATCTGCTGCGCTACATCGTCCACCGACTTCAGGATCGCGTTCTTCTCGTAACTCTCAGTGGCGAGCACAGCGATGCGAGGAAAGCCATCGCAAAGATCGGCGATATAGTCGAGTTCGTCGCCCTTAGCCTTGGTCAATTTGGACTTGAGGATGCCCCTGATCGTCGAACGATCAGCCTTGGAGGGCCGGACCATGACGCAATGATTGTCATGGTCGAGCCCTTCGGTGCCTACTGTGATGACGCGAAGTTGGCTATCCTCGGTAGCGGCAAGTGCGTTCAGTTCGCGAGCTTTATCAAGGGGGCATCCGTCCACGACAAGAACTGCGGCCGAGCCTTCCTTCACGATCTGGTTCGCGACATCCCAGAGTCGATCTCTAACCTGGCCGAAATCACAGAAGATGAAGTTGGCGGCAGCAAGGCCCCTGAGTAGGCCAGTGCTGGTGCTAAGCGCATGATAGAGTATGCGGGTCTTGCCGATTCCCGAGGCCCCCCAAATACGAGCGGAAGCCCCAGGCTCGTCCAATTCGGAGACGAGGCGCGCAGCGAGCTGGGAAAACTCGATCGCGTCGGCTTCATAGGGGCCGAGCGAAAATTTGCGGTCGGGGCTGTCGATGAACGGGGGCGCAGCGATGTCGGCGCGCTTTCCCCATTGATCGAGGGTTGAGAAGCCGGCGAGGTCGATCGAAGCGTGCCGTTGCTTGATCCAGACTGCGACGCCGGGGTGCGCGCTGGCCCAAGCGGCGAGCTTATTTCCCTCATAGACATCAACCGCGGCGAGATTTGCGGGATTACCGCTGGCTGTCGTGATGCCCTTCTTGATCGCCTTGATGCGGTCGGCCGGCTTGTTTCCGACGAGCGCTGTAGTCGTGATGCCAATATAGCTACCACCGCGCGCAAGGACATCACGCACAGCACCGTTGAGAACTTTGACCCGGACGGACTTCTTTTGGGTCGGTTTGGTCCAGACCTCCCGTTCCCAGTGACCGTTGCCCTTGTCCTTCGCCTTGCATTGAAAGACGATGTCGCGTCCGGGGAAATAATCGGTCGAGGCCTCGCCACCAGTCCAAATGATGCTGGCGTCCTGACCGCCATCAGCGACGGTGATCTGGAGCGGAACATGGACTCCTCGCAGCGGAACACCGGCCTTGTGGGCTTCAGCGTAGAGGAGACGGCGCAACAACTCGACAAGTTCGTCGCCAGTGAAGTCTTTGATCTCGTCTGGATGGACCGTAAACATGTCGTCTTTCTAGCCCGAACGCATCGTCGGCGAAACGACAGGATCACCCACGATCGAAGATTAAATGCCGATCAGCTTCGATTGTATGGTCGACCTCATAATCACGGCA
Source organism: Roseibium sp. AS2 (assembly GCF_038900065.1). NCBI lineage: Bacteria > Pseudomonadati > Pseudomonadota > Alphaproteobacteria > Hyphomicrobiales > Stappiaceae > Roseibium > Roseibium sp. AS2. Next base: position 1,610 of record NZ_JBBMQN010000012.1, on the reverse strand, counting down.
ACAGTCTGCCAATCACACATATTTATGATTGGCAGCAATCCCGTGGCACCAACAAAAAAGGTCAAACGAAGCCAGGTTCTTGGAAGTCAGCTTTCAGGTGAGGAAAACGTTTGGCGGGATGTTCTAGATGGGGATGCGTTGCGACCGTTGAGTATTCTATCGTCACGCGAGCCGGAGTGTGTGATTTAGGCATGTCCAATCTTCATCACCTTCACCAATTTGATAGGCATCTGCAATTTCGCCTATCGGTATGTCGCCCAGGTGAGCCCCTTCAACCTCTGCAATAAATCTTTTTACTGACCCCAGGTCTTTCCAAAGCGCCCTTATGGCCTTTCCCGACCGAATACCTAGTGCCAAGGCATCCGTATCAAGCCGCAGCCACACAGAATGCCCCCACGACCGTTTGAAGGGGACAAACTCCCCGAGGGAGTTGGTGGGGATTTCTGCGTTGTACTTTTCGAAGTCAAACCCAGCCGGAAAATCGAAAAGACTGACTCCACCCAAAGAGCGCACAAAGGGGTCACCTCCGTACCGCTCCTTTTCAGGCAACCCAGGCTCCACCATGATGAAGCCGGTCGCTAGAATGGATCCAAAGCGGGCCACAGACGTGGTGTGCCAGAGGCTTCCCGCTAGTCTGTTTGATATAAAATCGGCAATTCCGACCATCATCATTCGACCGTAAATTTGTTGTCTAGACTTAACCCGAAAGTAGCAGTCAACCGCCTTTTTGCCTTACCTATTGGTTAAAATGCTTTCTCCGCCGGCACTTCCATTTGGGTACACCTAATTGGAACAGGTGAAGCCTTCCCAATCATTGGTGTCCGCTTCCAGGAAGGGCATTCGGTAGCCCGAATGACTAAAATGGGAACGCGAAGCTGCCTGGCGGGTTGCTCCAGGACCAGTCAGCCACCTTAGGAATCGAGACGCCCCGGCAAGCGATCAGATGACATGTAATCCGACTGAACCGAGTTACCAAAGGTTCTAAGGTTGTAGAAGTCTGTGCATTATACACGGAGGGTGATACATGGATCTGAGATGGAGTACGATCAGTTTCAGTCTACAGCCGAGTATAGGCATTCATTTAGTGAATTTTGATAATTGAGATCGTCCGGTGGACATTGTTCACTGAGTGACGTGTCACGACTATGTGGTGTGACAGCTAAGAGGGTAGAAGTAGTTTCCATGATCGTGAACCATCCGGCTTCCGCCCCCGGACTGAACGAAGACGTGTTCGCAGCAATTCAACCTGCCGCTCCCGACATACGCGCCACAGACATCCTCTCGGGGATCGGTACCCTAACCCGAGAGCAACTCTGCGGAATGATCGCGATGATCGAATCCGTCGACGGGTTGTCCCTGGCGGTCGGCGCCGTCGATGCCGTTCGCGACCGCATCGGTCTTGGTCGAGAGGAGACCGCGACGAGCCTGCAAGAGGCGCGGACCTGTCTTTTCAATTCTAAACTACCGAACGCCTCGTTGAGGTTTCGTCTTCTTGTTCGCATCTCCGAGGGCCTGGACGTTCCCTCGTCGCCCCCCCTTTCCGTCAAACACGCGATCAAATACGCATCCGCCATGGCGGTGCGAACGTCCGAACGCCTCAGCCCGGGGGT
>NZ_JBBMQN010000011.1:0-138176 GCF_038900065.1 Roseibium sp. AS2 | reverse complement strand
ACAAGCATGGACTGGGCTTCGTTCCTCAAGGCTCACAACCTCGAGCATTCGATGAGCCGGCGCGGGAACTGCCACGACAACGCGGTTGCCGAGAGCTTCTTCAACCTGTTGAAGCGCGAGCGGATACGGCGTCGGACCTACAAGACCCGCGTCGAAGCCAGGCAGCATGTGTTCGACTACATCGAGATGTTCTACAATCCGACGCGGAAGCACGCCAGGAACGGGATGCTGTCACACGTCGAGTTCGAACGGCGGCAGAAAATGAAAGCCGAAGGCGTCTAGAAAACGCGGGGCTATTCAGTATATTGCCGCGGCCAAGGAGCAGGGCGAAAAGCTGGACCAGTTCTGGCTGTCCAACTGCAAGGCCGGTGACGGCCTTGAGGATCTCGACACGGCCATTGCGGAGATCCGCGCGACGCAAGGGATGAACCAGCGCAGCAAGGCGGATCCAAACTACCACCTCGTTGTCTCCTTCGCCGAGTGCGAAAAGCCGGACACCGATGTCCTGAAGGACATTGAATTGGAGTTCGCCAAAGCCCTTGGTCTGGAAGACCATCAGCGTGTGGTAGGCACCCATACCAACACCGAGAACTTCCACATGCACATCCAGTTCAATCTCGTCCATCCGGAAACCTTCCGGATGCACACGCCGTTTCGCGATTTCCAGATTCTGCAATCCACCGCGGCCATGCTGGAAAAGAAACACGGCCTGGAGGTGTTTCAGGGACGGGGCCCAGATAAAGACAGTATGCACAACGAACGCGACAACCAGAAGGCCCGGGACAAGGAGGCCAATTCCTGGGAGCAATCCTTCTCCGGATACCTCGAAGAGCACCGGGACGCCCTGCTGCAGATCCACCGCCGGTCCAATCCCTGGGAAGAGCTGCATGACGGGTTCGTGTTCTATGATGTCGAACTCCGCAAACGCGGCAACGGCTTCGTCTTCCGGGATAAGAAAACTGGAACGCTGGAAAAAGCCAGCAATGTTGACCGCGAGCTCTCCCGGAAAAGGCTGGAAGAGAAATACGGCCCGTTCGAACCGGACAAGCGCCGCGGCAAACGAAAACCCAAGGAACAATACCGCCGCCGCCCGCTCGATCCGCGCCTTGAACGTCATCCGGCCTGGAAGCGCATGACAGGCGGCCAGAACGGAAAGCGCCTGTCCTGGCGCCGGTTTCTGGAGCAACAGGCCGGCGTCGATGCCGAAGCCCGCGAAGCGCTGGAACTGCAGAAATCATACCTCCAAATCATCTCCGGTCAGACCCCGCAGAAGATCAAAACCCGGCAGATCAGATCCCGGAAATCAAAAGGGATATCTCGATGACCGCATCCTTTCCCATAGCGACCGCATCATCCCGTCGATGAGCGGCAAGAATTATTGCTTCTTTAATGCGATGGTCGAAACCGTGATCAAGACGATCAAGAACGAGTTGGTCTGGGGAACGATCTTCCAGATCCGCGCCGCCGAAGAAACGGCCCTTGGCCTATCCATTGACGGGTTCGACAACCTACGTCGGCAACAATCCGCATTGGGATACAAATTGCCGGTATCATTCGAGGTCGAAACGGCCGTAACAGAGTGAAAGCTGACGTGCTCCCCTGAAAGTTCCGCGTTCATAAGATAGCTCTGTTCACGTTGGGTAGCACTCCAAATTGGGAACAGACTAACCTCAAAACGAGGAACTTTCAGGGGAGCACGTCAGTGCTCTTCGGAATTGAAAAAGCTAACGATGCCTGAACGTCGATCCGAAAACGGGAGCAGGTCAGTCCGTCAGAGAAAGTTGCGACAGGCCCGTTTCGCTTACAATAACTGGAAGTCATCTTGATGCAACTGGCTGACGAGCACGTTCTGCAGTGTGATTGATGTGTCGTCGTCAATCGCAATGGTCGTGTCCGTGCCATCGTCAGAAACAGAAGCAACGACCGCCGCCATGTCGGTGAAAATGCCTGTTTCGAACTCCAGAACATCTTCCGAGCCTGCGCCAGCCAGGAAGTCAGTGATGACATCGTGACCAGTACCGCCAAATGAGAAATGGAAGGTATCTGTTCCATCCCCACCCGTCAGTGTGTCGGCTCCGTTGCCACCATCAACGAAATCGTCTGTGCCAAATCCAACAATTGAATCATCTCCATCGCCACCAATCAGCGAGCGAGTTTTCAAGTCGGATTTGTTCCAGACCGTTCCATCCGCAAACTGAATCGTCTCAACGCCAGCGTAGGAAATATTCCAGAGCTCCTGGTCGAGGAAGACGGAACCGCCATTTTTGAATAGCAAGGTAATGTCGTTGAAATCTTGAGTGCTTCGCACAACCTGAATCTCATCGACGTGAATACCGTCACCGAGCAACAATTTGTCAGCTGAACCGCTGCTGTAGTTCTCGAATATCGTGTCATTCCCATCACCCAGATCGTATAGGTAGGTATCGGAGGATTTGCCACCGTCTAGGTAATCGTTTCCGAGACCGCCTCGGATCGTGTCAGCTCCACCGTAGCCATAGACGGTGTCATTCTCCGCGCCGGCATCGATCACATCGCCAGCTGCGTCACCGAAACCGTAAATGGTATTGCTTTCCTCGAGATTGAAGTTGGCGAAATAACTTGCTTGCAGGGCAGCATGGTTCCAAACCATTCCATCAGCGAATTCAATCAGCTCGACACCGCTCTGCGTAATGTTCCGGAATTGGTACTTGAGCAAAATGGATCCGCCGTCACTGAAGCTAAGTGTTGCCTCATCCAGATCGCTGGACCCGCGTGTAACGATAACCTCATTTGCCAGGATACCACTTCCCAGCATCAGTTTATCAGCAGAGCCATTGCTGTAGTTTTCGATGATCGTGTCATTCCCATCACCCAGATCGTATAGGTAGGTATCGGAGGATTCGCCACCGTCTAGGTAATCGTTTCCGAGGCCGCCTCGGATCGTGTCAGCTCCGCCGTAGCCATAGACGGTGTCATTCTCCGCGCCGGCATCGATCACATCGCCAGCTGCGTCACCGAAACCGTAAATGGTATTGCTTTCCTCGAGATTGAAGTTGGCGAAATAACTCGCTTGCAGGGCAGCATGGTTCCAAACCGTTCCATCAGAGAATTCAATCAGCTCGACACCGCTCTGCGTAATGTTCCGGAATTGGTACTTGAGCAAAATGGATCCACCGTCACTGAAGCTAAGTGTTGCCTCATCCAAATCGCTGGCTCCACGAGTAGCAGAAACTTCGCTCGCAAGAATACTTTCGCCGAGTATCAGCTTGTCCGCAGACCCGTTGCTGTAGTTTTCGATGATCGTGTCAGCACCATCGCCAAGATTGTAATGATAAATGTCGGAAGAGCTGCCGCCATCGAGCGTATCATCCCCAAGGCCGCCGATGATCGTATCAGTACCGCTGTATCCATAAACCGTGTCGTTGCCGCCGCCGGCGTATAAAAAGTCGTCTTGCCCGCTGAAGCCCTGAATGGTGTCGTCACCGTCAGTCCAGGCATTGTTCGCCAGTTGGCCGGCCAAACTTTCCGATGTCCAGACAGTGCCGTCGGCGAATTGGAAATATTCGATGCCGCTGCTCGCCACGATGGAGAATTGCTGCTCAAGCAGGATGGTGCCTCCGTCGCTGAATGTCAGCAGAATGTCCTCAACATCCTCCTGGGAACGAGATAGACTGATGTCGCTTGCTGTAATACCCGCTGCGAATTCAAGCGTATCGGACGTGCCATTTCCATAGGACTCGATGATCCAGTCGTGACCGTCTCCAAGGGCATAGCGATAAGTATCCGCCCCCTTGCCGCCATCGAGCGTGTCGTCGCCAAGCCCTCCAATGAGGATGTCGTTCCCATTCTGGCCGTAGATGGTGTCATTTCCGTCTCCGGCATCGATGACATCGTCTATGGCGAACCCTGCGACGATGTCATCACCGTTGGTGACCGTAGCCTGCAGGTACTTGGCGAACAGGTCAGCAGTCTGCCAGACGGAGCCATCCTGGAAGTGGAACTCCTCGACAACATAGAATGATGAAGAACCGGCACGGTATTGCTCAATTGTGATGCTGTCGTCGGTGCCAAGAGAGAGTTTCAGATCCAGGTATCGGTCATCCGCCCAACTAACAGTAACATCCGAAGCCGTTACGCCGTCACCAAAGACAATCCGATCGGTGTTATCGATGAAAAGGGAAACCTGCTCATCGAGAATCCGGTCATGCCCGTAACCATATCCGAAGTGATAGTTGTCGCTATATTCGCCCCCATAATAGACGTCGTTGCCAGCTCCCCCGTCAAACTCGTCTTCCGAAGCGAAGCCGTACAGAACATCATCGCCATCTGTAGCTTGAAGCAACAGGTTTTGAATATCCCAAATAGTCATCGTCTGACCGTCAGCAAACTCAAACAGTTCAATGTCAAAGTAGCGATGACCAAAATTGTTATAGCTGAACTGACCCTGCAACGTTGCGATGCTACCGTCTGCGAGTGTGACGATTAGATCGTTGGAAGCACCGTCTCGCGACCAAACGACGTCATCCTTCGCAATCCCCTCTCCAAACAACAGCCGGTCATTTTCGTTCGAAAACACAGACACAAACCCGTCATGGATGACGTCCTGGCCGTAGCCGAGCCCGAAGAGGTAGGTGTCGTCGCCATCGCCGCCGTTGAGATAATCGTCGCCGGCACCGCCATCCATGACGTCGTCTCGCCAGAAGCCGTAAAGCTCGTCGTCGCCGACTGTGTGCTCCAGCAGTGTGTTGTAGATGTATTCCTGATCCCAGAAACTGCCGTCTGCGAATTCAATCGTCTCGATCGCGAAATAGTGGTTTCCGGCAATGCTATCGCCAAGAAACTGCTTCTTGATCGTGAACTGGCTGCCGTCCGTCAGTTTGACGACCAAGTCCGAACTGCCACCATCTCGCTCCAGCGTCAGATCATCCTGGGTAATTCCTGCTCCAAGCAAGACCTTGTCAATAGTTTCAAAATTGAGATCGAGATTGCCCTCATCAAATACATCGGATCCATAACCGAAGCCGAACACGTAAGTATCGTTCTTGTCGCCACCGCTCAGGAAGTCGTCACCGGCACCGCCGTCCAACACATCGTCGAAGGTGAAGCCGTATATTACATCGTCGTCGTCGGTTTTGCCCTGGCTGACCAGCGTCCGCATGATATCCGCATGATCGAAACCCTGGCTTTCGGGATCTCCGTTTGTAAACTGGAAGTACTCGATCCGACCGATCCAGATCTCCATACCAAGAGCGCTGCCACCGTTGAACTGGCCTTTGATCGTGAGGCTATCACCACCTGACGTGTTGATGACGAGATCGTCGCTATCGCCATCTCTATAGAAAGAAAGGTCTTCTCGATTGAGTCCTTCGCCGAACAGAACCAAGTCTTCTGCTGGAGAAAGCACATTCATCTGAAGGTCTTGGATGATATCCTGACCGTACCCAGTGTCGAACCGGTAGATGTCGAAACCGTTGCCTCCTTGAAGGAGGTCGTCTCCGGCACCACCATCCAGTACATCGCCGTGATCGGTTCCTACTATGGTATCATCGGTGTCTTCTGGGTGCGCGACTGCGGTCGCAATTTCCCCCTGTCCCCAGACATCGCCATTAGCGAACACAATTTCCTCGATGCCTTGGTAGGGCCCGACCATTCCACCTGACAGAGTATAGCCAATGTCGTGGAACTGTCCGGTTACCCGGATCGTGTCGCCAGTCTCTACGACTGTGATCACCAGGTCCTTGCCTTCCCGCGTCGCAACGACATCGTCAGGCGTCAAATGAGCAAAACGAATCGTATCGAAACCGTCGACGGACTGCTCGTAATCATTGATGACATCGTGACCGAAGTTCTCACCGAAGACAAAGACGTCCCCACCGGACTTGCTCTCGATCACATCGTCCCCGGACGACATATAGAAGATTTCATTGCCGCTGGTGCCCGTGCGTTCGCCGGTGCCATAGTCAACGAGATCGGGGGAAACACCGAGACTGTTCGCCGCGTCGGCCAGACCGATCGGCAGACCGACGCTCTCATATGCCGCAACCACATTGGTGAACAGGAAAGGTTCGGTAATCCGCCCCGAGCCCGGCCGGTCATAATCGGACAAGAGAGTGTCAATCAGCGGTTTCCAGGCGTCGAGCCAAGCTTGCGCTCCAGCGGCATCCGCCGGCGCATCCTCGAAGATCTTCTTGAAGAATGGGATCAGTTCAAATTCGGTCGTCGGTGCAAACCTGTCAGTTTCAACGGAATACCCGACACCGTCAAAATAGTCGCTCAGTCCGCCCTGCATCGCCAGCCGGAGCGCCAGTTGCTCAACCAGCAGTTCCGTCCGCCCCAAAAGGTCGCCAAGCCCGGAAATACCACTTCCCGACAAAGCCTCTTCCCGTTCGATGGGAATGTCTTCGCCAAAATAGCGCTCGATGAACCCGAGCTCTTCGCTGGTCACCACTTCCCAGGCTGCATCGCCATCGTTGGTGTCATGGGCAAGGATCTGCTCGAAGCTCGGATATTCGATGACATTGCCATCACTGTCTTTGATTGGTGTGCCGCCGGCGCGTTTCCAGTATGTGACCGATACGACGGTATCGTCTTCAATCGTCACGTCTTCGGTCACCTGCAACGCGAAATCGACCACCTCCAGGCCACCGCCACTGCGGTCGATCAGAACCGGTACATCGGGGTTGTCACCAAAGACCTGACTGGTCGGCACCGCATCCGCCCAGGCACTAAGGATAGCGAAAGCGCGTTCCGACAACACGTTCAGGTCGACCACGTTGAGGGTCGGCAAGACACTGGAGATGGTTTGAGCCAATGGCCCATCGACGCCATCGAGGGTAACAGACACCTGCAGGTCGGCGAGTGTGCCGTGCCCTTTCAGTTCGGGCATGGTCGCAGCTACGCCGGCATCGATGGTGGTATCGCCAATGTAGACGGTATCGTAATTGTTGACGCGGAACTCAACGTCGCCGACTGCGCCGACGCAGCCGTCCCCTCTGGTGAAGGTCCCGGTCCTGGCAACGACATTCAGTGCGTTCTGGCTGCCGTCGTCCTCCGGGGACAGATCGATGGACGCGATGTCGAGATCGGCAAGCGTGAACAGCTCGCCCTCATCGGTAATCGCGTCGCGGTCGAGATCTCGCCACATCCGCAGATTACCGAAGACCGCATCATTCGCATCGATCACGCCATCCGCATTCATGTCGAATGCTGCAAGGGCATCAAAGCCAGACAGACCCGGGCCGCCGAACAGTTCGTTGATGTCGTCGATCAACCCGTTGCCATTCAGATCGATCGCAAGCAGGCCATCGTCCGGCGCAACCCAGCCGGTGTGTTCGGCAAACCCGTCCCCATCCATGTCAAACATCGGGCTTACGCCCGTAACCATTGCGGTCAGTTCCAGGCCGTCGCCGTCGAGATCGAAGACGAGCGGGTCAACACCTCCGGCATTTGCCCGGAAGTGAATATCCTTGACCACTGCAACAAGAAACTCCCACAAGCTTGCGCCGGTTGCGCTGCCGATGCCGCTGTCACGTCCCTCAATAGTCCGCCACATCTCGGTCTCGATCTCGCCTAGCCTAACGCCTGCGGTCAGGTCCAATGGATTGGCAAGCGGATCATTGTTGAAGTTTGCGATGTAGAGAAAGCTCTCCTGGTTGTTGTTGTCCGAGAGAATATCGCCGGCGACCAGTTCCCCGTTTGAATTGAGCCCGAGTTTGAGAAGCCCACCCATGCCGTAGAAGAAGTCACTCTCCGAATCCCGATGCTTAACGTAGCTGCCAGCCAGATCCCAGAATCCGTACATGTAGACTTTATCATAACCATCAGCACTGGTAAGAAGTGTTCCACGGGAATACATCATATTGACTGTATCGCGATCTTCACTACCGCCGAACCCCAAATCAATAGTGGATCCGATCCCTGCAGAAATCAGCCAGTCATTTCCTGCACCGAGACGTATATCGGCAGCTCCGAGGCCTAGTATCCAGTCGTCGCCGGTGCCGGTGTCGATTGTCATCTGTTCCCGTTCTTCGCCATATGTCAGTGGGTTCTGCGGATCAGATGGGTTGTTGAAATAGATAAAATCATCATCGGCTCCGGCATCGATCGTCCCCTCTCCAGTATGGAAGATCCAGTCTTCGCCAGCGCCACCTTCAATCTCGGCGTGCCCGGTCGCAACGATCATGTCGTCGCCAGCACCGCCATCAAGTCTCAGCTTCAGATCGGCATCGGCAATCTTGCTGTCCGGGTTGTGAGGATCAATTGCCGCACCAGCGTTAACCTCCCGGCCATGTCCACCGACCAGAAGATCATTTCCTTCACCGCCAATTGCTGTTCCAACACCTTGAATAAAGATTTCATCGTTGCCGTCGCCAGCATCAATTGTCGCATTATTCTGGCCGTAAAATCGCCGTGCTTCGGCTGTATCCGTTCCGTCGATTTGGTCGGGAAGAGTCGGATCATTGCCGTCTATAAGATACTTGGTTGCTAAACCACCATTCGCGTTTGCGAATTCTGCGGGCTGGAAACCATCACCAAATGCGACATCGATAACTTCTTTTGCCAAGGCAATGTTTTCGGCAATGTTGTCACCCAGTTCATGGGCGGCATCAAATGCAATGGGAAGTACTTCGGCGAGATCAGTTGTAATCTTTCCAAAAAGTTCGACACCGTTTTCGAAAGCATCATAAATACCATAAGCAGCCCACCCTGCGGCGACAAAAGCACCAACGATTGGCGCAGCCGAGGCGCTTACGACGCCGACGAGAGCTGTGACGGCAACAACCGACCCCGTTACCAATAGTGCGCTGGCGATCGCAGCAGCGCCATACTGGGCGATAGCCTCTCCGAGGTCTGTCCAATCACCGGTCTGGAAGCCAAACTTAATTGCGTCATACGCTAGGTTGAGAAATTCAACGGTATCTCCAACGATTCCACCGCCAATGCCTACTAGAAGCGCATCAACTGACTTGGCCATTTCGCCGATGACGGAATCGCCGAGACTGTTCAGGGCGTCTGCAAAATCATCTGCATAGCTACCAATCGTACCAAAAATATCGTCTACAAGAGTAAGGGTTTGCTCCAACAGGGCTGCGCCAGATGCGACCCCAACAGACACCGAACCTTCCTTGTCGGCAATAAACCGATAGATGTGCGCGGCAAGGTATTCTTTGATCGCAGCATTAGCATCGACAGGTATCGAAGATAATTTCTGCAGGTCTGCGAGGATCGAAATCCCGGCAGCGGAAGCATGACCGGAATAGTCTCCATTTGCGACTGCGCGACTGAACAGCTTTTCGGCTTTGTCAATTTGATCCGGCGATAGGACACCTTCAGCTTCGTTAATGAGTTTTTGAAATTGTTCATAACGGTATTTGCTATTGTGTTGGCTTCCCTCACCGATGGGCGTAAGTCCATCCGGGCCAAGACTTGTTTTAAATGCATTGATGCTGTCAATCTGGCCCTGGGTCAGATTGTCGTAGTCTTTGCTGCCGCCCCAGAATTGCCAGGCCGACTGGAATGTATCGGTTGAAGTGCCAAAAATCGGTGGGACCCCATCAGCATTGGTGTCCCGTAGGAAATTCAGGAAGTCAAAAACAGCATGCTCTTTATCCGCAGACTCCCAACCATTCAGGATTGATGCATTCTGAATTTCGCTAAGGGTCTGTAGAACAAACGAGTTGTAGGCGGCGTGCGACCCCTTGTTACTGTCATGGGTATTGAAGCCAAATCCCGCATCCTTGAAAACGTTCTGCACCGCATCCGGTGCAGCGAGCACTGCATCGCGGGCGGCGTCGCTGATGAACAACATCATCTTGTTCGCACGTGCTTCAACGTTGAAGTTTATATCGTTGAGCAGATCACGCGCGGCCAGCGCTTGGAGCGATGTCCCGCTTATCGCCTCTTTCGGAATGATGTGATTGGCTTCAAAACCAAACAGTCGGCCGCGGAAATAGCTCATACTCTAGGCTCCAAATTACTTGGCTAAAATGCGTGTCTTGGCAAAACGGAAATCGATCTTCAGCTTGGCGACCTCGATAGCATCATGCAGCCGCCCGCTCATGAAGATTTTTCCATTGAGTTTGGGATCAACCCAAAGATCGGCACCTTCGATCGCCGAGGAAGCCACAGCAATATCTTCATCGGCTGGCTCGGTAGCTGCCCCCCAAAGCTCGACCCCGGTTTTCTTGTTTCGTCCAATCAACCTGGAATCTTTTGTTTCATCGGGAATGAAACAATCCTTCTGAGATCCGAAATTCAGGAAGTAAAACGGGCCCGGCAGTTGTGTGGTCTTGTCCATTTCGTAAATTGGAAATTCGATAAGCTCACCGTTCCCAAGATCGAAGTCTTTAAGCAACTCTGCTAGTTTCCCTTTGACGGCGAAGAACCCGTCAACGGCGAAGAAGTCTTTGACGCGAGACCACCGCTTTAGATCAAATACGTAGGCAGCCTCTACGAATTCTTCCCGCTTCAACTTCTCTCCCTGACCATGTCTACGTGAATTGCTCGCCTGCTCTTTGGTTGGCGCATCGTGTTCAAATTTTGGCGGCGCCCAATCTTGCCCATAGTGTTTTTCTCGGATACCCGACTTGCTAAACAACTGCGAATTGCTGCCGACACTGCTGACCCAGATTTCGTCTGTCATCTTGTTCTCCAGAAGTTGCGCAAATGGCTTCGGACACAGGCGCATTTCCCTTTTTGCCGAAGCATTTATGGATTCCATTGCGCAAACTCCCATTATGTCCTGAGTGCGATCAAGCCCTTGGCTAAACTGTTGAAGGTCTTTTCGCCCCACCAAACACCTTCATGTTTTCGCCCAGACCACTGCGCAGTTTTTGGATGAGCTTTTCTTTGAGCTTTTCCGGCCCGGAGATCAGCACCACCCACGGGATGTCACCATTGGCCAGTCTTGCGAGGCAAGACGCAACGGGGCTCCAGCTTTTTGCTGAGCGTCCAGTTTCTGATCGACCTCTTCGGAGACCTTGGCCCAGAGCGCCAGGCACAGCGGCACAGTCGGACCATTTTCCTGACCATCCTTGTCTTTGACCTTGCCGCGCAGGGTCAGGATCTGGTTGGCGGTAAGGGCCGAAAGCACCAACCGCTCCAGATCGCTGAGCGACAGATGGCGTAGCTTCGGATCGCGCAGCAACATCGTCACCGTTTCGCCGAGACCCGCATTCAAATTGCGCATGACCTCAAACGCCTGCCGGGCTCTGTTGGCCGATTGCTCCGAAGTGTCACTTCCGGCCACATCGGTCTGCTCACCATTTGCCCTTGGCAGCCGGGTGTCCGGAATGCCAGAACCAGCTAAACCTTGGATGTGTTTCGCAGCGCCGTTGGCTGCAGACCCTGCACCTTGTGTGATTTCACTGCCCACTCTCAGAACCCACCTTTATTCGCGGACAAAACCTGGCCGCATTCAAAGCGCCAGATTTCAACTTCATAGAAGACGGTGCGGATTACCCTGAGCCTGCCGCACTCCAACCCCATACAACCTGCACCACCCTATTCGAGCGGATGCTGGCACCAGTGAAGTCGGTTGTAAACCGTAACCAACCCTATTCTTTTACGTGTAGTCTTACTGTCATAAAGGGCGTAATTGGCGGACTTCTGCGACCGGCTTCACATCGCAGCCAAAGGATGACGTAGCGATTTCATAATTTTTTTCGCTTACCGAAGAGAGCTGGCTCGGTTTGTCTGAACAGTTTCGGGCGTTTTGCTAAGTGGATTTCCGCCTCGATTATGCCGCCGCTATCATCGGCGTCAGCGCGCTGAAGTAGGCCTGATCCGGCGTCTGCCGGTCAAGGGATGAATGTGGGCGTCGGCTATTGTAAAAGGTCAGATAGCGGCTGATGCCAGCGCGGGCCTCGGACACGGTCTTGTAAGTGTGGAGGTATACTTCCTCGTATTTGATCGAACGCCAGAGCCGTTCGACGAATACGTTGTCCCGCCACGCACCCTTGCCGTCCATCGAGATGGCGATCTCAGCTTTCTTCAGCACCGCCGTAAAGTTGATGGAAGTGAACTGCGAACCTTGGTCAGTGTTGAATATTTCTGGCTTGCCATAGCGAGCCAGTGCCTCCTCGACTGCCTGGATGCAGAAGGTTGCCTCCATCGTGATCGACAGCCTCCACGACAGAACCCTCCGGCTGAACCAGTCCACAACGGCACAGAGATAGACAAAACCGCGAGCCATCGGAACGTAGGTTATGTCCATTGCCCACACCTGGTTGGGCCGGGTGACCGAAAGCTTGCGCAGGAGGTAGGGATAGATTTTGTGCCCTGGCGCTGGTTTCGAGGTGTTCGGGCGGCGATAGATCGCTTCGATGCCCATCTTCTTCATCAGCGTGGCGACGTGCAGCCGCCCAGTCTCCAGCCCTTCTCCATTCAAGAGCCCTTGCAACATTCGACTTCCGGCAAAGGGATAGTCGAAATGCAGTTCGTCGATCCGGCGCATCAGAGCCAGATCGCCATCGGATACTGGACGCGGCGAATAGTAGACACTGCTACGGCTGAAGCCGAGAAGCTTCGCCTGGCGCACGACGGATAGCTTATGCTCGCGGTCGATCATTTCTTTCCGCCTAGCAATCCCGCCTTGCCGAGCGCTTCGGCTAAAAAATCTTTCTCCAGCGTCAGCTCCCCGATCTTGGCGTGCAGCGTTTTGACATCGACGGTTGGCCCCGCCGGTTCCGTCTTCGCTTCATCGCCGAAAACGCCTGTCGCCCCCTCAAGGAGCTGGTCTTTCCACTGCTTGATCTGGTTGGCGTGCACGTCGAACTGCTGGGATAACTCCACCAGTGTCTGCTCGCCTCGGATGGCAGCGAGGGCAACTTTTGCCTTGAAAGCCGGGCTGTGGTTCCGGCGCGGGCGTCTCGTCATGGTCTCTCCTGTTCCCGGCATCTAAGCCGAAGTCAGGCAGAAATTCCACTTATCCTGGCTGTGCAGATTTCCCGAGCCAGCTCTCCCTTCCGTTGGCTTACCTGACGATAACGGGAAGCGGCTTGATTGGAGTGACGACGGAGCCGGAGAAGGCACTTGCAGCGCTTGGGAGCGAGCCAAGACGGCGTATGTTGGAAGCCAAGTTCGATCGCTTTTCGGTCGAATGGAAGAGTGATCACTTTGGTGCAGAGGAGGTTACCGATGCCTCCGTCCAAGACCTGCTGACTAATGTTGACGACAATCTTCATAATTGACAGATGTGATTGTTTTTGGCTGGGACATTGTAAATGTCCGCTTTCGCGTTGCCCGCAGGTTCTTGCCGCACGGCAGCGAATTCACACTCCCCGCCCATCGCAACACGCCTGAGCCGATCAGCATCCCAGACCAAAAGCCCAAATTGGCTTTTGCTCGCACTCAGACCGAACCAATCCCCTCACCCCACCGGCTTGACCAGGCGCATGCGCCAGGTGACGCCCTTCTTGTCGGACACCAGGCGGTAGTCGTCCAGAACGTCCCATTGGCTGTGGTCGTCGGTGGCCTGCCACAGGGCGTTGATCAGGCGGTTGGCGCCAGACTCCGGCTTTTTCGGGGAATACATGGACAGGGCGATGACGCCGTCCTTCTTCAGGAACGGGCGATAGCGGGCGACGAGGGCGGCCGGGTCTTCCGCGAAATGCAGGACCTCGTTGAAGACGATGGCGGAGAAAGTCTCGCCGTCTTTGGGTTCGAAGGTGTGCATGTCGCCGGCACGCAGGCTGGCGATGGCCGGGTCGACGTTGGCGATTTCGAGCGAAGCCGGGGAGAGATCCATGCCGACATAGCGCTTGATGCCCATGGGCTGCAGGCGCTCGTAGAGCAGCCCCTCGCCGCAGCCGATGTCCAGAACCTCGTCCATGGCGCCGGTGAGGCTCAGCCACATGCCGATGATGCCGTAGCGGCCGCTTTCGGGCAGCGAGCGCAGGAAGGCCCAGCGCCCGGCTTCATATTCCTCATCCCAGCCTTCGGCGGTGGTGGCGTTTTTCGACATGGTGTTTCCTGACGGCAAAGGCGGGCCGGACGGCCCGCCGGAACGATTGGATTTTCAACAGCATCACTTATAGGGATCTGCCGCGTCGCGCAAACCGTCGCCGAGGAAATTGAACGCCAGCACCACGATGATGATCGGCAGTACCGGTGCCATCAGCCAGGGATAGACGGTGACCACCGAAATGTTCTGGGCTTCGTTGAGAAGGACACCCCATGAGATCGCCGGCCGGCGCAGACCCAGATTGAGAAAGGACAGTGCCGTCTCGCCCAGGATCATCGAGGGCACCGACAGGGACGCCGATGCGATGATGTGGCTGGTGAACCCGGGCAGCAGATGCCGGGTGATCACCCGCTTGGGCTTTGCCCCCATCAGCACCGCCGCCTTGGCGTATTCCTCCTCGCGCAGGGACAGCAGCTTGGAGCGGACCGCGCGGGCGAGCCCAGGCCAGTCGAGCAGGCCCAGGATGATGGTCAGCCCGAAATAGATCCATACCGGGCTCCAGGTGATCGGCAGGGCGGCGGACAGCGCCATCCAGAGGGGAAGTTCCGGCAGGGAGCGGATGATCTCGATCGCGCGCTGGATGACACTGTCGATAAAGCCGCCGAAATAGCCGGCGATGCCGCCGAAGAACAGCCCCAGCACGATGGAAATGGTGACGCCGATCAGGCCGACGGTGAGCGACAGGCGCGCGCCGTAGATCAGTCCGGAGAACTGGTCCCGGCCGAGCCGGTCGGTGCCGAGCAGGAACAGCGTCCCGCCCTCGGCCGGACAGAACAGATGAAACGAGGCGTCGAACAGGCCCCAGAACCTGTAGGTATCGCCGCGGCAGAAAAACCGGATCTTCTGCACCTGGTCGGTATCGTCCTTGAACACCCATTGCAGGGTCTCCATGTCGATCTCGGACGTCATGCCGTAGACGAACGGCCCGACGAACGCGCCGTCATGAATCAGGTGGATCGGCTGCGGCGGCGCATAGAGATGCATGCTGTCGCGGCTGTTGGGCTTGTAGGGCGCGATCACCTCCGCGAACGGAACGGTCATGTAGAACAGGATCAGGACCACTCCGGACCAGACCGCGATCTTGTGGCGCTTGAACTTCCACCACATGATCTGCCATTGCGAGGCCTGAAAGAAGCGCTCCTGCTCCGGCGTCATTTCTTCGGTGACGGCCGGGTTGAACGGGGCCGGATCGACATAATGCTCGACCTGGCGTGTCGCGGCAGGGTCCTTTGTGTCCATGCTCATGACGATGCCCTCCCGCCCAGACGAATGCGCGGATCAAGCACCGCCAGCAGGAGGTCGGAGATCAGCATGCCGATCAGGGTCAGCACCGCCACGAACAAGAGGATGAAACCGGACAGGAACTGGTCCTGGGACTGGAGCGCGGAGATCAGCACCGGCCCGACGGTCGGCAGGCTCATCACCACGGACACGATCACCGAGCCGGACACCATCGACGGGATCAGGTTGCCGATATCGGCGATGAACGGGTTGATCGCCATCCTGAGCGGATATTTGATGAGAAGCTGGTTTTCCTTCAGGCCCTTGGCGCGTCCGGTGGTGACATACTGCTTGTGCAGCTCATCCAGCAGATTGGCGCGCAGCCGCCGGATCATCGCCGCCGTGCCGGAGGTTCCGATGACGATCGTCGGCACGATCAGATGCGCCAGCACCGACATCGCCTTGTCGAAACTCCAGGGCTGGTCGATGTATTCCGGCGCCATCAAGCCGCCCACCGACAGGCCGAACCAGCGGTTGAACAGATACAGAAGAATGAGCGCGAGCAGGAAGTTCGGTGTTGCCAGGCCGAAGTAGCCCAGGAACGTGAAGCCGTAGTCGCCCCAGGAATACTGGCGCGTGGCGGAGAAGATCCCGATCGGGAAGGACACCACATAGACGAACAGGATGGTGGCGAAGTTGAGCACCACCGTGAGCGGCAGGGTCGGGCCGACGACCTGGTCGACAGGCTTGTCGAATTCGAACGACCAGCCCCAGTTGCCCTGGATCAGCCCGTCGAACCCGTGCGGGCCCTGCCACAGGCCGACCCAGATCAGATAGCGCTCGAAAAACGGCCGGTCGAGCGAGAATTCCTTCCTGAGAAATTCAAGCTTGCCGATCGACGACTGTTCCCCGGACGCCTTCAGCGCCGCGATCTGGTTGGAAATATAGTCACCGGTGGGAAGTTCGATGATGAAGAATATCAGAAGGCTGATCACCAACAGGGTCGGGATCATCATCAGTATCCGGCGAAGAATGTAATAGAGCACCTGAACTCCCCCTGGCCCGTCCGATCCTCCGGAAGGCCCGTGTCAGCACGGTCCGTCCCGGAGGAGTTGCTCTCAAGCTCGATGTCCGTTTCCTTTGAAACGGGTTCAGTTCCACCGCAAGCGGCAGCCCGGGCGATGCCCTTGAAAGACCGCCCGGTTCCGGCTGGTTCCGGCAGTATCTAGTCCGTCATGTAGAACTCATCCATCCGGTGGATGCCGAAGTGGGCGCCCGGGTCCCAGCCGTAGATGCCTTCAAGCGGCACGTTCTCCACGTCCTTGATCGCCACCGGCTGCGGAACGCCCGACACCAGTCCGATCCGGAGGGTCTCATCGGCATGGATCTGGAGCATTTCCTCCCAGATCGCGGTCCGCTCTTCCTGGGTCCTGGAGACGAGCCAGGCATTGTAGAGCTCCATCAGCCGCTCCGCAGGTGCCCAGTCCGGTTTCTCGCCGCCCTCGCCATTGGTTTCATAATAGTCGCCCCAGGAATGCCAGGACAGGATGTCGCCCCGGACCGGTGCCAGGTCTTCCGGCGGCATTTCCGAGGTCGGGATGCCGTTTTCCAGCCCGAACCACACCGACATCAGCAACTGGCCGGTGATCGCGCGTTCGCGCAGGTTGTCCCGCTGGCTCGGCTTTGCGAACAGCTTGACGCCGATTTCGCGCCAGGTCTCGGTGACCAGTTCGAGCGCATCGTCCTGCACCTGTTCTTCGCCCGCGGTTTCGACGATGATTTCAAGCGGCCTGCCATCCGGCAACAGCCGGATGCCTTCGCCGTTGCGCTCCGTCAGGCCGATTTCGTCCAGAAGGGCGTTTGCCTTGTCCGGATCGTATTGCGCCCACTCGCTGGCATAGGCGGCCTTGTAGAGCGGGCTTGCCGGCAGGACCGTGTCATTGCCGGGTTTGCCGAGGCCAAAGAACAGAACCCGGTTCAGGAGGTTGCGGTCGATGCCGAGCGACAGCGCGTGACGGAAGCGCGTATCGCGGACGAGCTCGCGCCAGACCGGGTCCTTGACCGTCAGGTTGGGCAGGATCGAAATTTCCGAGCCCTTGCTGTTGGACCACAGCGCAGTCTTGTAGTCGTTCTGCTTTTCGCCCCGCTTCAGCACCGTGATGTCGGCGAAACTGAGGTTGCGTGCCTGCAGGTTGCTTTCACCCGCCTGGGTTTTCGCCGGGATCAGCTTGCCGTCTGCCACCGTCATGACGACATCGTCGATATAGGGCAGTTGCTGGCCGGCACTGTCGACACGGTGATAATAGGGGTTGCGTTCCAGGATGAAGCGCAGATCGCTGTCATCGCGATTGCGGACCCAGGGCTGCAACGAGGGAAGCGCGACATTGCGGGCGTTGTACATGTCGTCTCTTTTGTTGTGCAGCGGTGCCCAGCTGCGCGCCTTCACCTTTTCGGCTTCGGCCGCGATGAAATCCGGATCGCCGTATTTTTCGTGAAACTGCTTCAGGTAATGCGCCGGCCGGTAAATGAACGGCGGCCGCGATTTGGCCAGTTCCGGCAGGAACAGCGGGTTCGGTTCCTCCCAGGTGAAGCGGACCGTGGTGTCGTCGAGGACCTCGAAGACGGGGCCCTTGCCCATGACTTCCAGGAATGGCGGCAGCCCGGAGGGATTCAGGCTTTCATTGCTGACAACGTCCTCGAAATAATAACGGATGTCCTCGGCGCCGAAAGGATGCCCGTCGGACCACTTGTGGCCTTCGCGGGTGTGCAGCGTGAAAATCCGGCCGTCCTCGACCTCGACATCTTCAAGGATGTCGGGAACCAGATCCAGATCCTCGTTGTAGCCGACGAGACGGGCGTAGCCCCAAACATTGATCAGGCGAACGTCCTTGGCCCGGCCGATCAGCGTGTCGAGCGACCCGCCGTGCTTGCCGATGGTGCGGCGCTTGGCTTCAAGGTCGACGATCAGGGGTTCGGACGGGAGCCGCTCGGCAACTGGAGGCAGGGAGGGATCGAGACCGGGTGTCTCCTTCAGGTCCAGCGCGGCGAGCGGCTGCGCCAGAAGGGCCGCGGTCACGAACAGACCCGCCCTCAGTGAATTGGAAAAAATCATGCTGCAGTCCCCTCAAGCGCCCTTGTGTTCTTCAGACCAGGTGCGCAGACAAAATGAGCTGGTTCCATTTCCACCAGAGACGGCAATTGCCCGTCTTCGATGCGGAAGGGTTCCGGCCACAGTTCCGGCTCCGATGCCCGGTTGGCATCGAGGGCGGCAAAATCAAGCGGTGTCGACAGGTCCGGCTCGGGAACCGCCGACAATAGCGCCTTGGTGTAAGGATGAAGCGGGTTGCCGACGACGGTCCGGGTCTCGCCCAGTTCCACGAGACGGCCCCGGCACATCACGGCAATCCGGTCGGCGACATAATCCACCACAGCCAGATTGTGGCTGACGAACAGGTAGGTCAGGTTGAGATCGCGCTTCAGGTCCTGCAGCAGGTTCAGGATCTGGGCCTGGACCGACACGTCAAGGGCCGATGTCGGCTCGTCGCACAGGATGAATTCGGGATTGAGCGCAAGCGCCCGGGCGATGCCGATGCGCTGACGCTGACCGCCGGAGAAGGAATGCGGATACCGGCGCAGGAAGCGCGGATCCAGGCCGACCAGGTCCATCAGGTTGCGCGCGCGCTCCGCCCGCTCCTTGACTGTGCCGATGCCGTGGATCTCGAACGGTTCCATCAGTGTGTCGTTGATGGTCCTGCGCGGATTGAGCGAGGAAAACGGGTCCTGGAAAATCAGCTGGACCCGGCGCCGATAGTCCATCAGCTTCGGCCCCTTCAATCCGGCGATATCCTCAAGCCCGTTGCCGCGATTGTAAAGGACCTTGCCCCCCTCGATATCGAGCGCCCGCAGGATCGCCTTGGCGGCGGTGGTCTTGCCGGAGCCGGACTCGCCCACCAGACCCAGGCACTCGCCGCGCCGTATGGTGAGATTGATGTTGTCGAGCGCGGTCATTGTCCTGACCTTGCCGCCCAGCAGGGAGCCCTTGCGCAGGGTGAACTTCTTGGTGACATCGCGCATTTCGACGAGCGGCTCGCCCGGGGCGACATCGCAATGCGGGCGGTTGGCGGTCAGATCTTCCGAGTTGAGCACGATCGGGCGAATCGGAACCAGGCGCTCGTCCTTGGCCATATGGAAGCTCGGCACCGCATTGAGCAGGGCCTTGAGATAGTCGTGCTGCGGGTCCGAGAAGAGCTGCTGGGCCGTGCCCTTTTCCATGATCCGGCCGTGATAGATGACCGCGATCTCGTCGGCCATGTTGGCGACAACGCCGAAGTCATGGGTGACCATCAGCACGGACATGCGCAATTCGGCCTGGACTTCGCGGATCAGCTTCAGGATTTCCGCCTGGATGGTCACATCCAGTGCCGTGGTCGGTTCGTCCGCGATCAGGAGCGCCGGCCGGCAGATCATGGCCATGGCGATCATGGCCCGCTGGCGCAGGCCGCCGGACAATTCGAACGGATAGGTGTCGAGGGCCCGCTCCGGGTCCGGGAAGTGAACCAGGCTCAGCATTGTCCTGGTCAATTCGCGCGCTTCCGCGCCTGAAACATTGCGATGCAGCAGCGCCGCCTCGCCGATCTGGTCACCGATCGTATGGAGCGGCGACAACGAGGTCATCGGTTCCTGGAAGATGATGGCGACGCGGTTGCCACGCAGGTGCCGCATCTTCGCGCCCTTGCGCTCGAGCGTCGCGATGTCGACCGGCGGCTCCGCCCCTGTGGGATCGGCAAGGATCACTTTTCCTGAAGATATGGTCGCCGCCTGCGGCAGGAGCCCCATGATGGTCTGGGAAATGACCGTCTTGCCGGAGCCGGATTCGCCCACGAGCGCAACCGTCCGGTTTTCGGGGATGACAAACGAAACGTCGTCAACCGCCCGAACCCGGCCTTCCGCCGTATTAAAATCTACTGTCAGTCCCTCGATAGAGAGAACATTCACCGCACGCTTCCTCCCAGCCAGGGATTGTCCTAAGGAGGCTTACTAAGCCCCTATTGCATTTGAAAGACAATCAAATTTGCCCGCTGATAGCAATGCAGAATTCTCGCTGGATTTGTGTGATCTGCGTCACAAACAGTGAATTGGGGGCACATCGGGTGCCCGCCACGCGGCGTTCCGCAGGGGCAGATCTACTCGGCGGCCGTGCCGGGCGCCTGCACCGGTTCGGCCGCTTCCAGCTCGGGGCTCCCGAACGGGTCCAGCCAATAGACCTCGATCGGCCCGCTGCGTCCGCGCAGATGATGCGCGCCGACGGCTCTGTGATGGCGTTCTCCCGGCAGGCGGGCAACGGTGGCAGCGCTCGCCAGGATCGTCACTTCCGGATTGTCCGGGACTTCCTTGCCGAGTGTCTGAAGGCGCTCCGCCGCGTTGACCGTGTCGCCGACCACGGTGTAGTTCCACCGGTCGAGCGCCCCGACATTGCCGACAACCGCCGGCCCGGAATGAATGCCGATGCGCAGCGACATCGGCGGGCGGCCCTCGGCGACCGCCTTGCGGTTGGACTCCGTCAGGGCGACAGCAATCCGACGGGCCGTCCGGATGGCCGCCTCGGCATGGTCCGGCCGGGCATCCGGCGCTCCGAAGAAGGCCAGCATGCCGTCCCCCAGGAACTTGTCGACGGTGCCGTCCTCCGCTTCCACCGCCTCCACCAGAATGGCGAAATGGTCGTTCAGAAGCCGCGCCGTTTCCTCGGCGCTGAGATGTTCCGACAGGGCCGTGAAGCCGACGATATCGGTGAACAGAACCGTGAGGTCGGCTTCACGGGCGTCCGCCGCGGAGCTGCCGCCAAGGCGCATGAGCTTGATGAACAGGGACCTGGGCACGTAGGTGTTCATGGCCTTCAGGCCTTCCACCATGGAGTTGAAGGCCAGGGCGACCTGATCGATCTCCGCGACACGGCTGCGCGGCAGCGGTTCCACCTCGTTCAGCGACAAGGTGCCGACACGCTTCGACTGAAGCGCCAGATACTTCAGCGGCCTGGCCACCCGGCGCCCCATCCAGAAAGCGATCAGGACGGAAACGACCAGCGCACCGAGGCCGACGAACATCGACCCGGCCAACCGCCGGACCTCGCGGGAAACGGTCGCGCTCAGAAAATACTGCCCCACGGTCCAGGGTTTGTCGCTGAAGCCGTCCAGGTGCGCCTTCATCAAGATGTAGTCGGCATTGTTGGCCTTGACGAACGACACCTCGATGCCGAGGTCGGCGGCTTTCTGAAATTCTTCCAGCGTCTCTTCGTTCGCCATCTCGGCCAGAACCGGATCGCCCAGCGACTGCCAGCTCGCCGGCAAATTATCCCTGATGCTGCCGCCGGTCTGCAGCCAGTCCGCATCCGAATGCAGGATGACCTGTTCGCCGTCCGCAAGCACGAAAACCGTGTTGTCCAGGCCTTCGTCCTGTTGCGAGACGATCCGGCCCAGCGCCTCCATCGATGTGGCCGCGGTCAGCATCCCGATGACCTGGCCGTCGCGCACCAGCGGCACGGACACGTTCGCGAACAGCCCGACTTCATGTTTCACCAGCGCGCCCCAGGTCGCGGGACTGTCCGCACCCAGTTGGGGCAACCTCTTCATGGTCATGCCCGGCGGTGGCGCATCGGAATTTATCCGCCACAGCTTGCCATTGGGCGCACGGTATATCCCTAGCCGCCGGCCATCGGGACCGGTGACCGCAAGCGTGGTGATATTCTTGTTCGATTTCAGCGCGATCGACAGGTCCTGGAGCGTTCGTTCCGGCGTGTCGATGCCGATCGTGCCTTCATCGAAATAGGGTTTCAGTCCGATAATGGCATTTTCGACGGAGGCGAAGTGGGTGCGCAGCTGCGTTTCCAGAGCCTGTGTGCTGAGGATGGTCTTGTCGTTGAGCAACGAAAACGTGTTTCGGAAATTGGCCGAAATCGAGAGCGCCAGCACCAGACCCAGTGCGACGGCGACAAATGCACCGAAGCCGAGCCCGACGATGGTCGTCAGGGACAGCATGATCCGGCGATCACTGCGCTTTTTGGTCATTGTCAGGCAAAGCCTCTCATTGTCGTTTGGCAGCTTATACGAACCGGGCCTGATGGGAACCCGTCCGCCCGCGTTTGCATGACCCTGCCTGCCAGAACGCGTCAAATTAAGGCGGTAGCCTCACCGGCCGATCAACTGGTCTGGAGTCCGGCCCGCCGAAGCGCAAGATCCTGCAACAGGATGATGGTTTTCGCGTCGGCGATCTCTCCGGACCGGATCATGACGAGCGCCTGCGCCAGGGGCACATGCATCACCTCGATGTCCTCGCCTTCGCTTTCGTCACCGCCACCTGCCGACACACGGTCGCCCGGGTGGTATGTCCCGATGAAGAACGACAGATATTCGGTCACGGATCCCGGGCTCATGTGCACATCGAAAAGGTGCTCCAGGCGCGAGACATCGAATCCCGTTTCCTCGATCAGTTCGGCGCGCATGCGCTCTTCCGGGCGCGCACCTTCCAGCAGACCGGCCGGCGTCTCGATCAGGAACGGGTCCCTGCCGCTCAGCCAGACCGGCAGCCGGAACTGCCGGGTCAGGAGGACACAATCGGAGTCCGGATCGTGCAACAGGCAAGTGGCGCCATTGCCGCGGTCATAGGCTTCGCGGGTCAGGTCCTGCCAGGTGCCGTCCCGACGCCGATAGGCGAACCTGTATCGGGTCAGTTTCCCCCAATCGTCGGAAAGCACGCTGGCGTCATGGATCTTCAGGAATTCCGGTTCTTTCAAGACGGCCTCCGAGGCACTGGGTTCGGGTCGGCGCATGGCGGCGACGGCCGGCAACTAATCAGTCAGACGGCTCGCGACCGGCGGGATCGGACCGAAGGCCAAGCTCTGCGAGAATTTCCGCGGTATGTTCTCCCAAAGCGGGCGCCGCCCGATCCAGAACCAGCTCCGCATTCGCGAACCTGATCGGCGTGCGCACGGAGGCGACCGACCCGTTTGCTACCCCGGTTGCCGGCAAATCGACCTTCATGCCCCTGTGCCTGACCTGTGCATCGTCGAAGACATCCTCGACGGAATTGATCGGCCCGGCGGGAACCCCTTCCAGCTCAAGGGCCTGCAGAAGGTCGTCCCGGGTCCGCGTCTCCGTTTCAGCACAAAGATGCGGCACCAGCTCCGACCTTGCCGCGACCCGCGCGGCGTTGGTGGCGAATTTCGGAACGTCCGCCAGCTCCGGCAGGCCAAGTACCGCACACAGGCGCCGGAACTGACCGTCATTGCCGACGGCGATGATCAGGTGACCGTCCTTTGCAGGAAAGACCTGATAGGGCACGATGTTCGGATGGGCGTTGCCGAGGCGTTTCGGCGCCTTGCCAGAGACGAAGTAGTTGAGGGCCTGGTTGGCGAGAACACCGACCTGCGCGTCGAGAAGGGCCATGTCGACCCATTCGCCCTCGCCCGTCTGGTCACGGCGGCGCAAGGCGGCGAGAACTCCGACAACACCATAAAGGCCGGTGAAGATGTCGGCGAAGGCGACCCCGATCTTTTGCGGACTGCCGTCCGGCTCACCGGTCAGGTCCATGATGCCGCCCATGCCCTGGATCATGAAGTCGTAGCCCGCGCGGTGGGCATAGGGCCCTTCCTGGCCAAAGCCGGTGATCGAGCAATAGATCAGCTTCGGATTGACCTGCCGCAGGCTGTCGTAGTCCAGTCCGTATTTGGCAAGACCGCCGACCTTGAAGTTCTCCACCAGGATGTCGGCCTGGCCGACGAGCCGGCGGACGATGTCCTGGCCTTCTTCGGTGCGGAAGTCGACCGTGATCGAGCGTTTGCCCCGGTTGCAGGCGTGGAAATACGCCGCATCGCGGTCGTTGCCGTCTTCGTCGCTGACGAAAGGCGGTCCCCAGCCCCTTGTGTCGTCCCCTTGCGGACTTTCCACCTTGATGACGTCCGCACCGAGATCGGCGAGTGTCTGTCCGGTCCATGGACCGGCCAGTATGCGGGCGAGTTCAACGACCTTGATGCCTTCCAGCGGCGCGCTCATTTCGGAATTCCTCGCGTGGCCCCGGTATCAGGCCTCGGCAGTCTTGCGGTAGATGTGATAGCGGCCGGGATGAATGCCATCGGGTTTTTCGAGCACCTCGAAATTCGGCAGCGAGAGGTCAAGCGCCGTCAGCACGAAGCCTCCGACCGCCATGCGCTCGTCGACAAGCGGGGCGAGCCAGTGAACGATCGCAAGATCGTTGGTCGGGTCCGCCGATCCGATATCGATGTGAGCGAAGGAGGCTCTGGCCTTCACGCGCGGACCGCAGAACGCGAGCGTGTCGCGAATATCCCCGAGGATCATGTGCTCGGCATCGGGCGCGCAGCTCGGATGGCAGTTCATCGTGAGATCGAAAACGAAAATTTCCTTGTCCGGATAGATTTCGCGCAGATGATCGTAGGTTCTGCCGTTGCCCAGCCCAAGTTCCAGAACCGGACCCTCGACTTTATTGACCCTGTCGACGAGGTACTCCAGCAAAATTTTCTGCGATGTCATGCGGCGGATAAAACTGTCCAAGCGGCTCATAAACCAAAATCCCCATTCGACAGGTTCTTCGCCGGATCCTGCCCCAGCTTCCCTTGCCCCATCTCGTGTGGTGCTGTTTGGCCCATTTTCCCGTATAAGGAAACCCCTCGAAACGAAGGAATTCGATTATGGAGTTTGATCCGGAAAGACGGCCAACTCCCGTCGGCCGACGTTGCGGCAAGCCTTCCGAAATGCCGCAGGGATGCCGGTATCCGGCGAAATTTCCGTTCCGGCCGTTGTGACAGAACCCGCGCGCTCCTGAACGGACGGATCCGCGCGTGCCGGGTGTGCACGTCACGGGCACCTGTTCGAGAATGCGCAATTGGCTGTTCTCCCGGTTCGTGGTAACGCGGTACCAGCGCGCCCTATGGCCGCATTGTGTGCAGACCGACTGTCCAGGAGTTCCAGATGCGTTCCGAAACGGCGCCGGCCATCCGGCTGGAAGACTACAATCCGCCCGCCTACCGCATCGACACGGTGTATCTGAATGTCGAACTCGAGCCAAAGGCGACTCTGGTCACCGCGACTATGTCCGTGCACAGACAACCAGAAACGGCCGAGGGCACGCCCCTCGTTCTGGACGGCGACGAGCTGACCCTGAAGGCCCTCAAGCTGAACGGAGAGCCCCTGCCCGCCAGTGCCTTTGCCGCCTCCGACGACCGGCTCGAACTGCGGACGCCGCCAGGTGAGCCGTTCGAACTCACGCTCGAAACCGAAATCGATCCGGACGCCAACACCAAGCTGATGGGTCTTTACCGGTCCTCCGGAACCTACTGCACGCAATGCGAGGCGGAAGGCTTTCGGCGCATCACCTATTTCCTGGACCGGCCGGACAATCTGGCGGTCTATACGACCCGGCTGGTCGCACCGAAGGCGACGTGTCCGGTCTTGCTGGCGAACGGCAATCCGGCAGAGACCGGCGATCTGGAGACCGGCAGCCGCCACTATGCGGTCTGGCACGACCCCCATCCCAAGCCCGCCTATCTGTTCGCCCTTGTCGCCGGCGACCTGGCCCGGGTCACGGACACCTTCACCACCGCGTCCGGCAGGCCGGTCACGCTGAACATCTATGTCGAGCACGGCAAGCAGGACCGCTGCGGCTGGGCCATGGATTCGCTCAAGCGCTCCATGCGCTGGGACGAGGAGGTCTTCGGTCTAGAATACGACCTGGACGTCTTCAACATCGTCGCCGTGTCGGACTTCAACATGGGTGCGATGGAAAACAAGGGCCTCAACATCTTCAACGACAAGTATGTTCTGGCCGACCCGGAAACCGCGACCGACCAGGACTACGCCAATATCGAAGCGGTGATCGCGCACGAGTATTTCCACAACTGGACCGGCAACCGCATCACGTGCCGTGACTGGTTCCAGCTGTGCCTGAAGGAGGGCCTGACCGTGTTTCGCGATCAGGAGTTCTCTTCCGACATGCGCTCGCGCGCGGTCAAGCGGATTTCCGACGTGCGCCTGCTGAAGTCGCACCAGTTCCCGGAGGATGCCGGTCCGTTGGCGCATCCGGTTCGCCCGAAAATTTATCACGAGATCAATAACTTCTACACAGCGACCGTTTACGAGAAGGGCGCGGAAGTCGTCCGCATGCTGAAGACGCTCCTGGGCGACGACGCCTTCCGGGCGGGCCTGGATCTCTATTTCGACCGCCATGACGGCGACGCAACCACCATCGAAGCCTTTCTGGCATGTTTCGAGGATGCCACCGGCTCGGACCTGTCCCGGTTCTCCCTGTGGTACGAGCAGGCGGGCACACCCGTCGTCACCGTCGAGACCGAATACGATCCCGGCCGCATGACCTTCGAGCTGTCGCTCAGCCAGGAGATCCCGCCGGTTCCCGGGCAGAAAACCGGCAAGCCCGCCGTCATCCCCCTGCGCTTCGGTCTTCTCGGTCCCAACGGAGAGGACCTTGAGGTGACGTCCGCGGAGGGCGCGCAGATTTCCGGTGATGTTCTGATACTGGACCAGGCCCGCCAGAAGGTCCGCTTCGGCAACATCGCCTCAAGGCCCGTTCTGTCGCTTCTGCGCGGATTTTCCGCTCCTGTGCGTCTTGATCAGCAGCAGGATCCGCAAGACCTTGTCTTCCTGGCGGCCCATGACAGGGACCCGTTCAACCGCTGGCAGGCGGTCCAGGATATTGCCATGCAGGACCTTGTGCGGCTGACCGCGCTCCACGGGGATGGCCATCCGCCTGTGTGTTCGCGCAACGTGATCGACGTGTTCGGCGCCACCTTGCGCGACATGTCCCTGGACGAAGCGCTCCGCGCCCTGGCCCTGACCCTGCCGGGCGAGGCCGATATCGCGCAGGAAATCGGCAAGAACGTGAACCCGGATCACATTCACGCCGCCCGCGCGGTCCTGCGCCGGGAAATCGGCCGGGCGCATGTTGCGGCGTTTCTGGAACAGGCGACGGAGCTTGTGCCGGCTGGCGCCTACGCTCCGGACGCGGCGTCCGCGGGAAAACGCGCTCTCGCCAACCGGGCGCTTCATTATTGCGCGGTGTCCGCATCCGGAGCGGCCGGGATCGTGCTGGAGCGGTTCACGTCAGCCGACAACATGACGGACAGGCTGGCGGCGCTGACCCTGCTTGTCCATGACGCAATGCCGGCAAAAGACGAAGCGCTGGAACAGTACCGCGCCCGCTATGAACACAATTCCCTGGCAATGGACAAATGGTTCATGACGCAGGCCACAGACCCGGGTCCCGAGACCGTTGAAAAGGTCAGGGACCTGATGATCCATCCGCTCTACGATCCGACCAATCCGAACCGCGTGCGAGCGCTGCTCCAGTCCTTCGCGACCGGCAATCCCACCCAGTTTGCCCGGCCCGACGGAGCCGGTTTCGAGCTGATTGCCGAATCGGCTCTCGAGATCGACAAGCGGAACCCGCAAGTCGCCTCGCGACTTCTGACAAGCTTCCGCTCCTGGCGCGCCCTTGACCCACAGAGATCTGCCCTTGCGGAATCCGCGCTCCTCAGGGTTTCTTCCTACGAAAATCTATCGAGAGACAGCCGCGACATTGTCGACAGATCCCTGCAATAGTGCGCAATACTGAAAGAGGTTAACGCAAGAGCAGAAAAACCCGGCGCGCGTTAACCATTTTCTTCTTGCCCGGGTCTGGACAACACCAAACCTTTTGATTCAAATGGAAGTGATTCGGGGAGATCTCCGAAGCGGCGGATTTTGAGGCACACTTTCCATGGCGCGAACACTGGCCGGCGACGCATCCGAGCGGCGCGGCGACAAGGATTCCGATGTTGAGAATAGCGCGGCCCTGACGGGTCTGCCGCTGCGCTCGATGGTCGGTTCCTTTCGTGACGGCCTGGCACGCTCCGACGCGCTGATGCGCCGCCTCATTCCGGGCCTTGCCATCCTGTTCATATTCGTGCTCGCCGTCTTCCGTGCCGGCGAACTTGCCAATGACCACACCCAGACCCGGCAAAGCGCGCAAACAACCCTCAGCCTGATGGCCTCTGTGGTCGCCAGCGGCCTCGCCCTTCCGGAAGAAGGCCTGCCGAAGACCGGTTACCGGACCACCCTCAAGCGCATCCTGGCCGACAGCCTTCCGGCGGGTGCCACCAGCAAGGGGCGCATCTTTCTGGTCGCCGACCAGGCCGGCAGGATCGTCGCCTCGGCCCCGGCCCAGCCCTCACTGGAAAGCCGCCCGATCAGCGACATCCTCGGCCCCTCGCAACCGCTGACGGTGTTCGGCGCCCGCGCGGGCGTCCTGCCTGTTGCCGTGGACTTCGGCGATGGCGCCGGTGACGTCCAGTCCCTTGTGACCGTCCACCATCTTGAAGGGCAACTGGGCATGATCGCCGTGCTCCAGCCGGAAAGCGCGATCTTCTCCAAGTGGCGGGACGATCTTTCGGCGAATGTGACCCTGTTCGTCGGGACATCTCTCGTTCTCCTGGCCGTCATCTACGGCTTCTTCAGCCAGGCATCCCGCGCAGAAGCCGCGGACGACATGTATGCCGCCACGCGGGGACGCATCGACACCGCCCTGACCCATGGCCGGTGCGGCCTGTTCGACTGGGACCTTTCCCGCGGGCGGATGTTCTGGTCGTCATCGCTTTACGAATTGCTCGGGCGTGAACCCAAGGACGACATTTTGAGCTTCGGGGATGTTGCCGACATCACCCATCCAGACGACATCGACCTGCTCGGCCTGGCCGAACACCTGCTGGAGAGCGGCGAGACCCTTGTCGATGAAACCTTCCGCATGCGCCACGCGGATGGCAGCTGGATCTGGTTGCGCGCCCGCGGCGAGATCCAGTCCGAGCCGGGACGGGCCGAACCGCACCTGATCGGGATCTGCATCGACATCACCGAACAGCACGAACTGGCAGAGCAAAGCCGCATGGCGGATCTGCGCCTGCGCGACGCGATCGAGACGATTTCCGAAGCCTTCGTGCTGTGGAACCTCAAGAACGAGCTGGTGATCTGCAATTCCAACTACCAGTCCCTGCACAACCTGCCCAATGCGGTGATCAAGCCCGGGACCCCCTACAAGGACGTGATGGCCGCGGCTTCCAATACGGAAATCGCGCCGCAGCGGGTCACCGTGCGCCAGCGCGGCGGTGCACCGGAAGGCTCCTATGAAGCCCAGCTCGAGGACGGGCGCTGGCTTCAGATTTCAGAGCGCCGCACCAAGGATGGCGGCTTCGTGTCGGTCGGCACGGACATCACCGCCCTGAAAAAGCACGAAGAGAAGCTGATGGAGTCGGAGAAGCGGCTCAAGGCCACCGTCTCCGACCTGCAGAAATCCCGGCAGACCCTGGAATTCCAGGCCCGTCAGCTGGTTGAAATGGCCGACAAGTATCAGGAAGAGAAAACCCGGGCGGAAGCCGCCAACAAGGCCAAGTCCGAGTTTCTTGCAAATATTTCTCACGAACTCCGCACGCCGCTCAACGCCATCATCGGGTTCTCCGACATCATGACCCAGGAAATGTTCGGACCGCTCGGCACCAACCGCTATTCAGACTATTGCAAGGACATCTATTCGTCCGGAACGTATCTCCTCAACGTGATCAACGACATTCTGGACATGTCGAAGATCGAGGCCGGGCGGATGAGTATCGAGACGGAGACCGTCAGTGCCGCGGCCGCCGCCGAGGATGCCGGCCGGATCGTCACCGGTGCGGCCACCGAGAAAAACATTACGGTCACGGCTGATGTGGCAAGCAATCTTCATGTGAAGGCGGACAAGCGCGCGCTGAAACAGATCCTGCTGAACCTGCTCGCCAACGCCGTCAAGTTCACTCCCGACAACGGCACGGTGACCCTCAAGGCGCACCCGCGCGGCGACAAGCTGCGGTTCGAGGTGTGCGATACGGGCATCGGCATTTCCGCCAGAGACATTCAACGGCTCGCGAAACCCTTCGTGCAGGTGGAAAACCAGTTCACCAAGACACACCAGGGCTCGGGCCTCGGCCTCGCCATTGCCCGTTCTCTGGTCGACCTGCACGGCGGCAGCCTGAGCATCCGCTCGGAGGTCCGCAAGGGCACCACGGTCAGTTTCACCCTGCCCCTGGCGGAGCAGGACGCCGCCTGAACGGCGGCGGCGCACGATCGGGGCCGTTCCTCAATGTGCCGGCGGCGGCGGCGGCGGCGGCGGCGCATTCAGGATCGGGTCACCCTGGGTTTCCGGATGGGCCGCATCCAGTCCCGCGAGCCGGAATATCTCCTCCACGCGCTGCTCGAACTCCATCTTCTGACCCATGTTCCGGACGGCGTTCACCTGCTTCTTCTGTTGCCCTGCAATGTCCAGATGCATTCCGTGTCTCCGGTTGGCATTCTGGAAACCGGTCAGATTGACACCCGCCCTGCTGAAATCCTGGGACATTTCCTCGGGGAACTGCGTGCGTTCGAGCGCGATGAAGATGAGCGTTGCCCGGTAGTAATTGAAGCTCTGGCCATCGGTGTCTCCGGCTTCGAACCTCTGGCTGTTCGGCCTTTCCGGGTGAATGTCCGGTGGCTCGGCGCCGTGTCCGATGCCCGTCCCTGCGGAAGCCACCAGTTTCGGCAGCTCCGAACCGAAGTATCTCAGGTTTCTTTTCCTGTACCTGGTGATGATCCTGATGACTTCCTGACGTGTTTCCCTGGTGTCGCAGTAAACAAGAACGGTGTCCGTCTTGACCGCTCCCGGCGCGGCAACCTTCGCGCTGCTGACGCCGGGCAGATGCCAGATCTTCTTCAGAATCGCGCTGAACGCATTCGCCCTCGTCGGTTCCTTGAGATTCACATAGACACGCTCGGTGCATACGGGCATCGGGCGCTTCTGAAAATGGATGAATGCGCCGACCCATTCTCTGGGCGCCGGAAAATTGGAAAGGTCCCTCATTTCCTTAACATCGTCGGTCTGGCAGAGATACCTGATACGGCCAGCAAGCTTGTTGTGGAGCTTCCTGTAGAGTGTCTGGGAAAATCTGGTCATCGTCCTTTCGGAAACAGCTGTTCCTTTGGCCGCGCCGCAGATATAGCCGTAAATCTCCTTGACCGCGGGATTGCCCCGCGCCAGATGTGTCTGTCCTTTCGGCCGGCCGGTGGCCCGGGCTTTCCGCATAAGGTCCGCTCTTGCCAGCCACGCCCAGTCAGTAATGTTCTTCAAATCCCGATGCAGCGCCAATTGAATTCTCCTTGCTCGGCTCATGACCGGTATATGGAGGATCCGGCGGCGGCATCCCTGTGCCGCGCGTCACCGCGCAAGCACGCAAGCCGGTCTTTTTCCAGGAAGGAGTTTTCAGTCGATGGGCTGCGGGAACCGTTGCAGGTCCCGGCCCAAGCGGGTCTCGTTTCTCATGGCGGGAACAGGACGCCGCGCGGACATGCGGGCAAGGGGAGAGCCCCGGCGGATCAGTTCTCGGCGGGTTGAACCCTTCCAACGAACCGTTCGAAGGTCGCCCGCACCCGCGACTGAAGATCGGCGAGTTCCGTTTCCACGCGCTCGAACGTCGGAACACTGGACGCCTGCACCAAAAGGTCGAGCACGCCGCGCGGCGCCTCGGCAGGCACGAATTTTCCGGACAGGGCAAGGCGCAGAACCTGGGTCAGGCGATGGTAGAGCCGCAGAGCTTCCAGCAGCAGTTCGGCGTCGTCAACGGCCAGGACGCCCGCGTCGCGGGCCGCTTCCAGGGCCTGCTCGGTCCCCTGGGCAAGAACCGACCTGTCCTCCTGAGCGTGGGCGAGCTGCAGGAATTGCGCGATGAACTCGATATCGACGAGGCCTCCGGCAACGTGCTTGAGGTCCCAGATGTATTTCGTGCCTTTTTCCTTCTCGATCCGCGCCCGCATCTCCCTCACGTCGTCGGCAAGCTTTTCCCGGTTGCGCGGCTGGACCAGGGTGCCGCAGATGCTGTCGTAGATCTTGTCGCGGAAGTCCGGCGAGGTCGAGGCGATCACCCGCGCCCGCGTCAGCGCCATGTGTTCCCAGGTCCACGCTTCCTTTTTCTGGTAGGCGATGAAGCCCGAAAGGTTCGTGGCAAGAGGACCGGCGTTGCCGGATGGCCGCAGGCGGAAGTCGACCTCGTAAAGCAGGCCTTCCGCCGTCGGGGCGGACAGCGCCGTGACCAGGCGCTGGGTCAGGCGGGTGTAATACTGGGTGACGGCGAGCGGCCGTTTGCCGTCCGACTGCCGGACGTCCTCCGGCGCCTCGTAAAGCAGGATCAGATCGAGGTCCGAGGCCGCCGTCATCTCCCGCCCGCCAAGCTTGCCCATGGCAAGCACCGCAACGTTGCCGCCCGGAACGTCGCCATGGCTCTCATTCACATGGGCGATCACCTGTGTCAGCAACCGGTCCACAACCACTTCGGCAAGCCGGGCCAGCGCGAAGCCGACCCGGTCGGCCGACAACGTGTCGGAAATCAGCCTGAGACCGATCAGAAACTGCTGCTCCTGGGTGAATATGCGCGCCCGGTCCAGCGCTTCTTCATAAAACCGCGCCTGGGAGAGCGTGCGGTCCAGACCCTGCCTGAATTCCTCGACACTCGGCATCGCCCCGAAAAACGCAGGATCCAGCACCGCATCGAGCACATGAACCCGCCGGGAAACGGTTTCGGCCATGCGGGGCGCGGCGCCCATCGTCGTCGCCAGCAGTGTCAGGAGCTGGGGGTTGGATCTCAGCAGCGAAAACAGCTGAACGCCGGCCGGAAGTTTCGCCAGAAAGCTGTTGAACGCGCGCAGCGCCGTATCCGCGTTTTCCGTGGCCGCGAGCGCGCCAAGCAGCGCCGGATGCATTTCGGTCAGCCGCTCGCGCGCCCTGGTCGAGCGCGTGCACGGATAGCGTCCGAAATGCCAGGACTTGACGATCGCGGCCGCTTCCGCCGGCTGTTTGAAGCCAAGTCCCGCCAGGGTTTCCAGCGTGTCCGGGTCGTGGTCGTCGCCGGTGAAGACCAGATTTCCAATCTCGGTGGACAGAGCCGGGACGTCCTCGAACAGTTCCGCATAATGTCCCTGCACCTTGTGCAGATGTTCCAGAAGAGCCGCTTCGAAGGCCTGCAGACTGTCAAACCCCATCAGTGCCGCCACCTGCCGCAAACCGTCCTCGTCCTTGGGCAGGAGCTGGGTCTGTTCGTCGTTCAGCATCTGGATGCGGTGTTCGACATCACGCAGGAAACCATAGGCTCCGGCCATGTCGTCCCGCGTGCGCGCCCGGATCCAGTCCGCGTCGCAAAGCGCATCCAGCATCTCGAGCGTGCGCCGCCCCCGCAGTGCAGGATTGCGCCCCCCGGCGATCAACTGCTGGGTCTGGACGAAGAACTCGACCTCGCGGATGCCGCCGCGTCCGAGCTTCACATTGTGGCCCGCGACCGCGATGGTGCCGTGGCCCTTGTGCATGTGGATCTGCCGCTTGATCGACTGGACGTCGGCAATGGCGGCGAAGTCCAGGTATTTGCGCCAGATGAAGGGGGCGATTTCATGAAGGAAGGACGCACCGGCCTCAATATCGCCCGCGCAGGGCCGCGCCTTGATCAGGGCGGCGCGTTCCCAGTTCTGGCCGAGGGATTCATAATAGACCAGGGCCGCCGGGACAGACATGGCAAGCGGCGTCGCGCCGGGATCGGGGCGCAGCCGGAGATCGGTACGAAAGACATAGCCGTCTTCCGTGCGGTCCTGCATGATCTTCACGAGCCGCCTGGTCAGCCGGACGAATTCGACCGGAGCTTCCGCATTGCCGGCCATCGGCGCTTTCGCCGGATCGTAGAGCACGATCAGATCGATGTCGGAGGAATAGTTCAATTCGTTGGCACCGTGCTTGCCCATGGCCAGCACGATCAGGCCGCTGTCAACTTCAGGCTTCTCCGGATCGGCCGGCTCGAACCTGTTGCGGCGGGCAAGGTCCGCAAGACAGAAGCGGATCGT
Organism: Roseibium sp. AS2; assembly: GCF_038900065.1. NCBI lineage: Bacteria > Pseudomonadati > Pseudomonadota > Alphaproteobacteria > Hyphomicrobiales > Stappiaceae > Roseibium > Roseibium sp. AS2. The sequence continues at coordinate 104,075 of NZ_JBBMQN010000011.1, read as the reverse complement.
GGCGGTCAGGGCCGCATCCGCGAACCCGGCCAGCGCATGGGTGACCCGGGTCAGATCGATGGCGCCGCAGATGTCGGCAAGTCCCAGCGTCAGGGCAAGGTCATGCTTGAGAAGTCGCAGGGATCGCATGATGCCGGCCTCGTCCTCGGCCCTGGCCTCACGGGCCGACACAAGCAGCCGGTCCAGCCGGACTTCGGGCGCTTCGCGCAGCAGATCGAGCAGACGCGGCGGATCGGCCAGCATCAGATCGCGCAAATAGGGTGAGTTGCCGATGATACCGGTCAGGAAGGCTTCCAGTCCGGCCTTCTCCCGCAACAGCGCGCTCAGAGCTTCCCCCGCCTGCGTGCAAGCCAGGAGATCCTTGAGAAACAGGGCGGCGTGGTACGGATTCGGGGTGCCGGGCATCACGGCGATCCGGTCGGCAAGAATGCCCGCGCAACCGTCAGGGCTGTCCAGGTTGTCCGGACTGTCCGGTTGTTCCACCTTGCTCATGCCCGCTCCTGCTGATGACCGGTTTCAGGTCGATCCGGGCCTTCAGTCCCGGCCCCTCATTCTTGAAGCGCAAGTCTCCCCCATGCAAGCGGGCAATCGCCTTGACCAGGCTCAAACCGAGGCCTGTACCGGGTTCCGAACGGCTTTCTTCAAGCCGGACAAACCGTTCCATCACCCTGTCCTGATCGCCTTCCGGAATTCCGGGTCCGTTGTCCGAGACTTCCAGGACCACGCGGCCGTCTTCCTCGCCTCCCGACAGACGGATCACCAGCTTCCCGTCTTGCGGACGGCCATATTTCAGGACGTTTTCGATCAGGTTGACCAGGGCCTGGCTGACAAGGTCGCGGTTGCAGTCCGCTCTGAGGCTTGGTGCCAGCGCCGTTTCCAGCCGGCCGCCCTCGTCCTCCACCAGGGGCTCGTAAAGATCCGCGACCTCGGCAACAAGCTTGTTGAGATCCGTCGGCGCCATCACCGATCCGGGCGCCATGGATTCGATCCGCGCGATGTGCAGCAGCGCATTGAAGACCCGCAGCAACTGGTCCGATTCCTCCAGTGCCGCCTCCAGGGCGCTCCGATAACCCTGTTCGCCCTTCGCCTCGCGCAGCGCCGTCTCGATCCGCGCTTGCAGACGCGCCAGCGGGGTCTTAAGATCATGGGCGATGTTGTCGGTGACATCCTTCATCGACTGCATCAGAACTTCAATGCGATCGAGCATGGTGTTCAGATTGACCGCAAGCCTGTCGAACTCGTCATTGGTACCGGCGATCGGCAGCCGTCCGGACAGGTCGCCCTGCATGATTGTGCGGCTGGTGGCGGACAGTTCGTCGATGCGCTTCATCACCCGCCGGCTCACGAACAGCCAGGTGATCGCGGCCATGACCACAACGACGATCAGCCAGAGGCGCAGCGCATTGGCCAGCAGATTGGCAAATCTGAGCTGGTCACCGAGATCCCGCCCGACCAGGAGGCGGAAACCGCCGCGCAGCTCGAACGTGCGCACCATGGCCTGACGTTCGACACCTTCCAGGTCCTGGCCGATACGGGTGTAGCGAACCCGGCGCAGGCCACCGTCCGCCTCTTCCAGAACGGTAGTCGGCAGCCGGGCGATGTTGCCCACAAGGGCGTTGCCCGCGAAGTCGACCAGAAGATAGAGGCTGGCATCGGGATGTCGGGACCGCCGGCCGATGGTGTCCACCAGTTCGCGGACACCGCCGCGCACATAGACATCCGCGAGATCCTTCATTTCGGAATCCACGGACTGCACCACCTGCTCCGACATCAGATGATCGGTGTTGTCTGCCACATACAGAAGAAGAAACCCCGACATCACCGTGAAAACGGCAATGTAAAGCAGCGACAGCTTGAACGCCGTCGTGCGTGTGAACCGTCTAAGCCGCGTCACGAATCGTGTATCCGGCACCCCGGATCGTATGCAGGAGAGGTGTCTCGAAGCCCTTGTCGATCTTGCCGCGCAGGCGCGAGATGTGAACGTCAATCACATTGGTCTGCGGATCGAAATGATATTCCCAGACATTTTCCAGAAGCATGGTTCGGGTGACCACCTGGCCGGCATGCTGCATCAGGTATTCCAGCAGGCGGAATTCGCGCGGCTGCAGCGGAATGTCGGTATCTCCCCGGCGGCAGGCATGCGCCATGCGGTCGAGTATCAGGTCGCCGACCTTGTAGGTCGTCTCGACCTGACTGGCCGATTTCGGGCGCCGCGCGAGTGCCTCGACGCGGGCCTGCAATTCGGTGAAAGCATAGGGTTTGGGAAGATAATCGTCGCCGCCGGCCTTCAGGCCCTTCACCCGATCGTCGACCTGACCAAGCGCGGACAGGATCAGGACGGGGGTGTGATTGCCCTGGGCACGCAGTTCCTGGATGACCGAAAGACCATCGAGCTTCGGCAGCATCCGGTCGACGATAAGGATGTCGTATTCGCTGTCCAGAGCCATCTGCAGCCCGGTCTGGCCGTCGCCGGCCCGGTCCGCGGTGTGGCCGAGCTCGCTCAGGCCCTTGACCAGGTAGTTCGCCGCTTCCGGGTCATCTTCAATGACAAGAATCCTCAACATGTCATCCTTCTACATTGAGTTGGGCGGGAAGAAAATGGCTGGTGGCGGCGCCGGATGTGAGACGCCACCACCAGAAGTCAGGGTTTGGGGCAAAACCCTCGGTCTGCCTTCCTTGTGCGGAGGCATGACGTTGGCGATGACCGGCCCGTCGGGGTTTGGGGCAAAGAGCAGGCCGGTCATGCCGTACAGGTGCCGGATTGCTCCGGCCCTGATCAGGCCAGGTTCATGGGCAGGGCCACAAACCGGGTGTTGTTGTTGGTCTCGACCCGGAAGAGCACGGCCTTGCGGCCATCCTTGCCGGCCTTTTCGAGCGCCTTGAGCACATCCTGCGGGCTGTCGACCTTCATGCCGGCAACTTCGAGAATGACATCGCCGGCGTTGAGGCGTTTCTCGGCAGCCGGGCTGTCCGGGTCGATTTCGGCGATGACAACGCCTTCGCCTTCCAGTCCGGCTTCGGCCTTGGTGGTCAGCACCAGCCCGAGGTCGTCAAGACTGGTCCTGGCCTTTTCGGCTTCCGGCTGAACCGCCGCGACCTGTTCCTGGTCCTGCAGGCGGCCAAGGGTCACGGTCACATCCTGTGTCTCGCCGTCGCGCCAGACAGTGATGTCGACCTTGGTATCCGGCTCGTAGGCGGCGATGATCTTGGACAGCTCGCGCGGGTCCTCGACGTCGGTGCCGTTCACGGCCAGGATGGTATCACCGGAACGCAGGCCGGCCTTCCGGGCAGGACTGTTTTCCTGCGCTTCGGCGACGATGGCGCCACGGGCCTCGTCAAGGCCGAGGCTTTCCGCGATGTCGTCGCTGACGTTCTGGATCTGGACGCCCAGCCAGCCGCGCACGACGGTGCCGCCGTTCCTCAGTTCCATGATGACGTCCTGAGCGGTCGATGCCGGGATCGCGAAGGCGATGCCGACATTGCCGCCGGACGGGGAGAAGATCGCCGCATTCACGCCAATCACTTCACCATGCATGTTGAATGCCGGTCCACCGGAATTGCCCCGGTTGACGGGGGCATCGATCTGGATGAAGTCGTCGTATGGTCCAGCGCCAATGTCACGGCCGCGTGCCGAGACGATACCGGCCGTCACCGAGCCGCCCAGACCGAACGGATTGCCGATGGCAACGGTCCACTCACCAACCTCGGGAGCTTCGTCGGCAAAATCGACATAGGTGAAATCCGTGTCGCTTTCGACCTTGAGCAGGGCCAGGTCGGTGCGCTTGTCGGCGCCGATCAGCGTCGCGTTATACTCGTCGCCGTTCTGGTCGATGACGGTGAATTCGGTGCCCTTGTCGATCACGTGGTGGTTGGTCACCACGAAGCCGTCCTCGGAGATGAAGAAGCCGGAGCCCTGGGACAGACCGTAGCTGCGCGGCTTGTCAGGCTGGGTCTTGCCACCCTGCCCCTTACCGCCGAATTCGCGGAAGAAGCGCTCGAACGGGTGGCCTTCGGGCAGTCCCTTGAAGAACTCCTCGAAACCGTTGCCATTTCCGTTGCCGCTGCCTTCACCGCCACGTCCGCCAAAATTCATCATGCGCGGCTCGACAGCCTGCTTCACCTGAACGCTTACGACTGCCGGGCTGACAGTGCGCACCACATCGGAAAAATCCGCAGGGGCGGCAGCTTCGACGCGCACGGCCTCGGCAAATGCCAGTTGGCCTGGAACGAGTGTCTGCGTGGTCATCAGACCGGCGGCACCGAGTGCGACGACACCGGCCAGCAACCTGGCACGGCGGGACCGCAGCGGAGAGACAGAGCGATTGGCTTGCATATTTTCTTCCTCTATCGACATTCGAATTGAAGGCCATTTCCCGAAGCGCACACGGGGACTCGTGCTTTCAGGTTCGAGTGGAAGATAGGGAAGCCATCCTTACGGGCGCCTGTCGGCGACATTAAGGTTTTGTAAGGTTGGGGATATGTGTGCCGTTATCCACCGGGGCCGTGTCGGCTTGCGGGCCGGCCTTTCCGACGATCCGTGGGACGGCCAGGCCGCATCCCGCTGTTACGGAAACAGGACAACGGCGTCTCCGGCGCGCCATTGAGGCCATTTCAACATCACGGCCTGGAAGCTGCGGGAAGCCTCAAAATTTTCCAGCCAGCGCCGCAGCTCACTCCAGTCCTGCCCGTCGAACCAGGCCCGATCCGTGTTTGCAAACTGCCTCACGAACGGAAGGATGGCATAATCCGCAAGGCAGGCGCGGCTGCCGCACAGCCACCCGCCCGGGGCAAGGCGTCCGTCGAGCGCGACAAGAAAGTCCGCCGCCGCCCATCGCTCTTCCTGCCGGTCCGCGTCCGGGTAACGCGTATCGTATTTGTAACGGTCGAGGTGGCGCTTGAACGGACCGTCACAGGTGCCTATCAGGTCCAGCGCTTCCTTCAGGCTGCCCGTTTCCGGTTGCAGCCATCGCTGCGGATCCGAGTGGTCCAGTGCCCACAGCATGATATCAAGGCTTTCGTCGATGACCTCGTCTGCGTGTTTCAGGCAGGGCACCGTGGCCGACGGTGATGTCTGAAGAAACTCCGGCGCCTTGTCCCGCAACACGATCTCGCGCAGCTCGACGCTGCAGCCACCTGCTGCAATCGCCAGCCGGGCCCGGATCGCATACGGACAGCGGCGGAAAGAATAGAGGATCGTGGACTTCATCATGACCGTCCATGACCCAATGCCGGCACATGGTCAACTCCCTCATCCAGTATCAAGCGTCGTTGATGACATGCGGGTTACTGGGAAATGCATCAGCAGTTGTGACAGGTCTTCTGCCGGTTTTCACCGGTTGTAAAGGAATATTGGTGAAACTCTGCCTGATAGGGTAACTCATGACCAATTCGCTTCTCGACCTTGCCAAAGGCAGTTCAAAGGAAAAAAAACACGAGCTCGCCGAGCACGTTACCGGACTGCTGGCCGCTCGTTCCGAAGACGCGGCGTCGGAAGAAGCGCATCTGCTGAACAATATGCTTGAGGGGGTCTATGATTCCCTTTCTCCCGAAGCCCGGCAGACCATGTCGGAGAAACTCGCCGATGTCAGGGCTCTGTCGCCCAATCTCGCCGCAACCCTTGCCAGCGATGACCTTCCCATTGCGGAGGCGGTGCTCGAACGCTCGACCTGTCTCAAGGAAAGTGACCTCCTGAAAATCGCCGAAACCCAGGGACAGGGACACCTTCTGGGCCTGGCCAAGCGAGACCACATCAGCTCCGACCTGAGCAAGATGCTGGTCAAGCGCGGCGACCGGAAAGTCAAACAAGCCGTCGCGGCGAACCTCGGCGCGGAGTTGACCATGCCGATGTTCGAAGCATTGGTGAAGGACATGCCTCAAAAACTGGGCGACCGTATTCGGCATCTGCGCAAGTCAAACGAGGCCATGCTCGAGGACCTGTTCCGCGACGACGGCAATGTCGCCACCGGAACGGAACTCCCGAGAAAACCATCAAAAATCAACCCGAAGGCCTGGCTGATGGGGATCCGTCTCGGCAAGACAACCCTGAACAAGGCGGTTTATCAGCTCGCCCGGGAACACAACCTGCTCGACGCGGTCTCACTGCTGGCGTTCTTCTCGGGGCTGGAGATGAAATACGTGCACAATCTGATGGTGCGCTTCGACTCCACCGGCATTGCCACGGTGTGCCGGGCAACCGGTATCGGTGCGATGGAATTTCAGGCAATCTGCAAGGAACGCTGCAAACACCTCAAGTTCCCTGAAAGCACCGGCAGCAAATGGCTTACAAACTATCACATGCTTGACCTGACCGATGCCCGCCGTCTGCTGGCACTCATGCAAATGAGGCTGAAGGCCGTCAAGCAGGAACAGGCGGCCTGAGGCCAGCTCCGGCTCGGAATCCAGAATGTCCGATGGCGAAGAACAACCGGGCGATCCCCCTTGCCACGCCCACTTGATCATCGGCGGTCACCTGGTTGACCGGCAAACCTTCCGGGATGTCAGCCGTTTCAGAAAATCCGAGCGCCTGCGCCTCTATGCAAGGCGCAAGCAACTGTCCCACACGGAACGGCAGGCTGCCACTGAAGCGCTGAGTGCTCATCTGTTGCACTTACTTGAGGCGCGGTCATTCGAAACGATTGCCGCCTAATGGCCGATCAGGGGCGAACCCGACCTGAGGCCGCTGATGGCCGAGCTGTGTCAACGGGGCAAGACCGTCCTGCTCCCCATCGTTGCGGCCAGGGAAGCGCCGCTGATCTTCCGGCCCTGGTATCCAGGCTGCGACATGGTCCGAGGCCTCTGGAACATTCCGGTTCCCGCGAGCGGAGAGCCACAGGCCCCCGACATCGTCCTTGCGCCAGTCGTCGGCATTGACCGGGATCTTTACCGTCTCGGCAACGGCGGCGGTTATTATGACCGAACACTGGCCGGCCTTCCGGCCAGGCCCTTTGTCATCGGAGCGGGCTTCAGTTTCAGCCGGATCCCCACAATCTTTCCGATGGGATGGGATGTCCCGATGGATGTCGGCGTTTCGGAAAAAGGCGTGACCCCTTAAACTGGTCAACCTGTTGGCCTGGCGTGACGATTTCTGCCCGTCTGCTTACACCTCCTGAATCAATTCAAATATTCGTACTGCAATATTAAAGTATTATACCTTACGTTATTTCACTTACACATCTTCAAAAGCATTGTTATTATTGACAATACCAATGATTTTCCATCCAAATTTGCCTGGGACTTTAGACACTTGTAAACTGTCTGTGCGTAAGATCCGGCAAGATCTGAACGGATGGCCTCATAATGCTTAATGAACTTCTGTCTCTGGCCCAGGAAAGCACGCCGGAAAAACGCCACCAACTCGTCGATCATGTGACCGATTTGTTCGTACGAGGGGCCGAGAACTACCAGATGGAGGAAATCACGCTCTTCAACACGGTGCTCGAAGGCATGCTTCCGACGATGGAATCCGATCAGAAAAGAATGCTCTCCGAGCAACTGGCCCCGATCGACAACACGTCCAACGCAGTGGCCTACGAACTGGCACGCGAAGAGATCGATATCGCCAGGCCGATGCTGACGTCATCCAACGTGCTCAAGACCGAAGACATCCTGAAACTTGCAAAGACGATGGGTCAGGGTCACCTGCTGGCGATTTCGAAACGCAAGCATCTGGAACCGAAGGTTACCGATGTGCTGCTGGAACGCGGCGAGAGCCCCGTCAAACAGTCGGTTGCCGCCAATGAAGGCGCGGAGATTTCCGAATGGGGATCACGGCTTCTGCTCAAACTGGCCGAGCGCGACGAGACCATCCGGGATGCCATGATGGAGCGCGCCGATATCACGGAATCCGATTATGACAAGCTGATCAACCAGATGCCTGATCAGCAGCAGTCCCGGATCCGCCAGTTGCGCGCAGACAACGAAGACCTCATCCGGGACCTGTTTCACAAGGCAAGCAAGGTCGTCGCGGGTTCCAGACTGGAGCGCAAGGCGACACGGATCAACGTCAAGGCCACACTGAAGGAAATCCGGGCCGGCCTGCGCTCGATCAGCAAATCGATCACACAGCTTGCCCTGTCCAACAATCTGCACGACATCAGTTTCCTGCTCTCCGAAATGGCGGGCCTTGAGCAGAAATACGTGACCAATGTGCTTGTCCGTTACGACGCCGCCGGGATTGCGGTGCTGTGCCGGGCGATGGGCGTGGAAAGCGACGATTACGCGGCCCTGTGCAAGGCGCGCGCGATGCACAACAAGCAATCGCAATCCACCGTCGACAACTGGGTGTCAGACTATCAGTCCCTGACGGAGCGGGACGCCCGCCGTCTGCTCTCCTACATGAAGATCCGGCTGCAGACGCTGCAGGGACAGGCGGCCTGAACCAGGGCAATGCCGCCGATCGCAACACTCAGTCCTTGTCGCCCCGGTAGTGCGTCACGACCGCCGCACCGGCTTCCAGCGTCTTGTGAACCGGGCACTTGTCGGCAATTTCCAGCATGCGCGCGCGCGTGTCGGGGTCGAGATCACCTTCCAGGGTTATGATCCGCTCGAACCTGTCGATCCGGCCGGCTTTCTCCCTCAGGTCCCGGGAACAATCCTCGCAATCGGCCGCATGGACCTTGCCATGCAGAACCTGCGTGCCGATCCTGTCGACATTCAGACCCTTCCGGTCGGCGTACATGCGCAGGGTCATGACCGTGCAGGCACCAAGCGCCGCGGACAGGAAGCCGTAGGGCGACATGCCACTGTCCAGCCCGCCGTAGGCAGCCGGTTCGTCGGCAATCAGCCTGTGCGGGCCGCCGGCGACCATCGCCTGAAACTTGCCCTGACCGGTTTCGACCACCTCCACCCCATCCCCGGCTTCACCGGCGGATGCAACGGGCTCGGGATCGAGATAGCCGCTGACCCAACCGGCAATCACCCGGGCCGCATAGGCGGCGTCCGTGCTTCTGCTCAGAAGATGATCGGCCTTGTCCAGGGACACGAAGCTTTTCGGGTGCCTTGCAGCCACAAAGATGCCGGTCGCGTTGTCGATACCGACCGTGTCATCGAGCGGCGCATGCATCACCAGAAGCGCCTTGCCGAGCCTGGACACCTTGTCGCGAACCGTCTGCTCGGCCAGATCATCCAGAAATTCACTGCGGATCGTGAAGGTCCGCCCCGCCAGGTCCACCTCTCCGGAACCGTCCCGGCGTATATTCTCTTCCGCACCGTTGAAGTTATGGAGCACGTGGTCGGCATCGGCGGGCGCTCCGATGGTCACGACAGCCCGCGCCTCGGGGATGTCCCCGGCAACCGAAAGCACGGCCGCCCCACCCAGGGAGTGACCGATCAGCAGTTGGGGCGCCTCGTAGTTCCGGCGGAGAAAGTCCGCCGCGAGTTTCAGATCCGCCACGTTGGAAGAAAAACCGGTCGAGGAAAAATCGCCGCCACTGCCGCCAAGCCCTGTGAAATCGAACCGGAGTACCGCAATCCCTTCGGCCGCCAAAGCACCGGCAATGTGGCGGGCGGCCGGAATATCCTTGGAACAGGTGAAACAATGGGCGAAGAGCGCGAAGGCCCGGATTCTGCCGGCCGGAAGATCGAGGCGGGCAGCCAGCCTGGCGCCATGGGCACCGTCGAATTCCAGTTTCATGGGTCGGATTGACATTCGGGAACCTCCAGCTTCACTGCATCAGAGGTAGGCACACGCGCAAGAGGTGCAAGTCACACCTTGGTGTGACAGCACCGATGCGCCCGCTGCCCGAGGTCCGTTCAAGGCAGCCCCCGGACAGCGGGCACGTTCGTGTGTCCTCAGGACCTCAGGATTTTCTTGCTCGAATTTACTGCGTTCGCGATGCGCGTATAATGCACCTTGCGCTTCTTGGCATTCCCGCCGGACCGGAGCAACTTTGTCGCGGCTTCACTGACTGCCTGGGAGGCCTGGCCGCTGGCCTGGCGCAGGGCCTTCCGGGTCACCGCCCGGTAGGACTTGTTGCCCACCTTGATCTTGCCCGCCTTGCGGTCGACATTCTTGCCGACAATCCCGTTCAAGGTCCTTGAAAGCTTGCGCAGTTCGCCATTCACTGCCGAATAGTCCCGGCGGTTCCCCGTTGCGCCCGCCGCCTGCTTGTAGACCTGACGCATGCAGTCGATCCGGTAGACCTTGTCGATGCGGCCGCATTCGGCGGTGCCACGGTTGATCTGTCGCACGATTGCCCCGGTCACATCATCGGCGAACACAAGCCTGACGGTGCCGGAACCCTCCGGACCGTAGCCGCGGTTGTCCGTCAGCAACCGCAATTCCGGAATGCCTGAAGGGGCCGGTTGCGGGTAGAGGTCTCCAGTGCGCGCGGCAAAGCCCGCCGCCGGGGTGGCGCAGACCATCAGCAAGCCCAGAAAAATGGAAAACAAATTGGCTGAATATGACTTTTGCATCAGAAATTTCCCTTGTGTCACCTTAAGAAGTCTTGTTTTCGGCCAGACCGGCCCTGAAATGGTGTCGGCCGGATCAAATCGTCTTATTCTGAAATTCCATAGGCGCGCCGCAGCCCCCGCTGGGTTTGCGGGCCGAATTGCCCGTCTATGGCACCATCGTAGAATGCTCTTTCAGTCAGTTTTTTCTGAAGCGCGCGCCGCGTGCCCTGCTTGAACATTGTCGGACGTTCCGAAAGCAGGTCGAGAACCTGTTCATTGCCCGTGCGCAAGGACTGGTAAAGATAGGCAGCCGCATCGTCGAGATCGCGGCCCTCCACCGTGCCGTCGTCTATCAGCGCGGCGAAATTGAACATGGCTTCGGGATGCCGAAGATCCGCGGCCCTGGCGAAATACGCCATCGCCTTGTTCGGATCGCGCGGAACGCCGAGCCCGCCCTGGAAATGCAGAAACCCGAGATCATTGATGGCGTCCGCGAAATCCTTGTCCGCGGACAGGTGGAACAGCTTCAGGGCCCGCTCGATGTCCTGATCGACGCCGATCCCCTGCTCATAGAGCCTGGCCAGTTCGAACATCGCCTCCGGGTCGCCTTCGTCGGCCGCCTTCTGCAGGAGCGCCACGGCTGCCGCCGGATCGTATCTTTCCTCGTTGGGGTTCAGCCGCATGTAGGCCAATCCCTTGAGCGCCCTGATGTCTCCCTTGCCGGCCAGCACGGCCAGCTGTTTTTCCTGATCGACCTCCAGCTCACTCCAGGCATTCTTCCGCTCTTTGGCTTCCAGCGTGTTGATTGCCTGCTTCCGGCCGGCCAGGAAATAGGGTTCCCCCGACAGCGATCCGTATGTGTGCGGTTCCTGAAAGTTGTTCGTCGCCTTGAGAACCGTGTCGCGCACCTGCCGGAACGCAAGTCCGATCTCCAGATCGCTGGACTTGAGGGTCTCAGAAATCGCCAGGGCGAAGGGACTGTTGCGGCCGTCCCCGTCCAGAGCCGTCGCACCGTCCTTCGCCGCAAAGGCAACGAGCGTGCCTCTCTCGGGAGAGGGAGGCGCCAGTCCGTTCACCGTGGCCGGCTGATCAAGCGTGACGATCTCGAGGCTGCCGTCACGCGCGAACGGATCGTTCCGGCAGCTGTCCAGGATGACGATGCGGAGCTGGCGGGCCTTGTCGACCGCCCCCAGAATATCCTGGAGGGAGACAGAAGTCTGTGCGACCTCCTTGCGGGAAGCCGCCGTGGAGTCCGCGGGAATCAGAAAGTTCTGACCGCCGACCTCGACCCCGTGACCCGCGAAATAGACGATCGCGACATCGGCGGTTTCGGCTTCGAACTCGAACCTGTCCAGAAGCGCGCGAAAGCCATTCAGACCGAGATTGTATTCCTCGATCACGTCGAAGCGCAAAGACCTGAGCGTGTCGGCGATCAGCGCACCGTCACGGACGGTGTTCTCCAGATCCGGAACGGTCAGATAGTCTGAAATGCCAACCACGAGCGCGAGCCGCTTCTCGTTGAAGGGTTCAGCTTCCGCCGCTGTCCCGCGCACCGCTCCCGGCAATTGCAGGATACACAGGACCAGCAGCGTGAGCCACGCCGCAAAAAGCCATTGCGATCGAACCGGTTGCAGCTTCGTGCCGCGCATAATGGACTGCCGTATCTCAAAACATAAAATAACTGCGAGATACTTGCCCGTATGCTTCTTGAAAGCAACCCTTGGCGGAAACTATCAGATGTCCGCACCCGATTTCAGGATGCCCCGCAGCTTGCGCTGTTCGTCTTCGCTCAGGGGAACATTTTCCTCGACAGAAGCGCCCCCCCTGCGTTTGCGGCGCAGGGCCAGAAAAATCGCGATCAGCCCGGCAATCAGCGCCAGCGGTCCGGCCGCCCACAGCATCAAGGTGTGCCAGGCGAAGCGCGGCTTCAGCAGCACAAATTCACCGTAGCGCGACACCAGATAGTCGATGACTTCCTCGTTGCTGTCGCCGGCCACCAGCCGCTCGCGCACCAGAACCCTCAGATCCTTCGCCAGCGGCGCGTCGCTGTCGTCGATGGACTGGTTCTGGCAGACCATGCAGCGCAGGCCCGCCGATAGCGTTCTGGCCCGGGTCTCGAGCGCCGGGTCGTCCAGGATCTCGTCCGGCGCCACGGCAAGCGCGGGCGTGGCGAAAACGCAAAGACACAGCAGCAGGGTTTTCATGAGGGTCCGGATCATCGCCCTACTCCGCCGCGGCCGTTTGGATCTTGCGCTTGCGCGCCGGCTTAGGCGCCCCCACCCGAAGCCGCCGGTCCGCCATGGAAAACACGGCGCCGAGCGCCATGATCACACAGCCGATCCAGATCAGGGTGATCAGCGGCTTGTAGTAGAGCCTGACATCGACCGCGCCGTCGCCCCGGCTCTCGCCAAGCGAGAGATAGAGCTGGGAGAAACCGGTCGTGAAGATACCGGCTTCGGTCGTGGGCATCTGACGGGCGGTATAGATCCGCTTGGACGGTTCGAGCTGTGCTGCGAGCGTTCCCCCCTTGCGGAGAGAAAAGTGCCCGACTTCCTCGGTGTAGTTCGGTCCGCGCCGGGGCGCGGCGCCGTCGAAGGCAACCTGATAGCCGGCAAGTTCAACCGCATCGCCGGGGCGCATGGTCAGAACATGCTCCTCCTGGAAGGCCGACGCGGTGACGATGCCAAGCACAGTCACGCCAACGCCGAAATGCGCGGTCGCGGTGCCCCAGGCGGATCCCGGCAGGCCGACGAGCCGGGCGACCCCGCGCCGGGGGCCGATTTCGAAAAACTTCACACGCGTCACGATTTCCGATACGGCCCCCGCCATGACCCAGACGGCCAGGCCGACGCCGAGCGGAGCAAGCACCATGTCCATGCCCCAGGCATAGAATGTCCCGAGTGTCAGCAGCAGCGCAAGACCGAAGGCCGCATACAGTCTCTGGCAGGCCGCCGCCAGATCGGCGCGTTTCCAGGAGAGCATCGGTCCAAAGGGAACGGCCATGAGCAGCGGCACCATCAGCGGACCGAAGGTCAGGTTGAAGAAGGGCGCGCCGACGGAGATCTTCTCGCCGGTGATCGCGTCGAGCACGAGCGGATAGAGGGTACCGACCAGCACCGCCGCGCAAGCCGCGGTCAGGAACAGGTTGTTCAGCACAAGACCGCCCTCCCGGCTGATGGGGGCGAACAGCCCGCCCTGCTTCAGCATCGGCGCCCGCCAGGCATACAGAGCCAGGGAACCGCCGATGAAAAAGCACAGCAGGGCAAGAATGAACACGCCGCGTGTCGGATCGGTCGCGAAGGCATGCACCGAGGTCAGCACACCCGAGCGGACCAGGAACGTTCCCAGCAACGACAGGGAGAACGTGAAGATCGCAAGCAGCACGGTCCACACCTTGAGTGCTTCGCGCTTTTCCATGACGATTGCGGAATGCAGCAGCGCGATGCCTGCCAGCCATGGCATGAAACTCGCGTTTTCAACCGGATCCCAGAACCACCAGCCGCCCCAGCCCAGTTCGTAATAGGCCCAGTAGGACCCCATCGCGATGCCCAGGGTCAGAAAACACCAGGCCAGCAGCGTCCAGGGACGCACCCACCGGGCCCAGGCGGCATCGATGCGCCCGAGAATGAGGGCGGCGACGGCGAAGGAGAACGTGATCGAGAACCCGACATAGCCGACGTAAAGCAGCGGCGGGTGGATCGCCAGACCGATGTCCTGGAGGATGGGATTGAGATCCGCGCCTTCCAGCGGCGGGTTGGACACCCTGGTGAAGGGGTTGGAAGTGGCCAGCAGGAACAGGATGAATCCCGCCGAAACCCAGCCCTGGACCGAAAGCGTCACGGCTCTCAGATCGGCCGGGAGATTGCCGCCGAAGACACCGACCAGGGCGCCGAAGAAAACCAGGATGAGTACCCAGAGCAGCATCGAGCCCTCGTGGTTTCCCCAGACGCCGGTGAACTTGTAGAGCAGCGGCTTGGCCGAATGGGAGTTTTCCACCACGTTCAGGACCGAGAAATCCGAGCTCAGGTACGCGGCGGTCAGGGCGACGAAGGACAAGAGGACCAGAACGAACAGGGTAACGGAGACAGGCGGCGCGATCGCCATCAGGCGGTCATCCCCGCTCAGGGCGCCCCAAACCGGCAGAACCGACTGGACCAGCGTCATGGCGAAAGCCAGTACCAGTGCGTAGTGTCCGAATTCGACAATCATATTCGATCCTCAGTCCAGCCGCGACCTGCCCGCAAATTCAATTGGCGGCCTCTTCGCCGCCCTGCCAGTGCCCCTGGTCCTTGAGCGCTTCGGCCACTTCCCTGGGAATGTAGTTTTCATCATGCTTCGCCAGAACGCTGTCCGCAACGAAGACCCCGTCGGCGCCCACGATACCTTCGGTCACGACCCCCTGCCCCTCGCGGAAGAGATCCGGCAGGATGCCCTTGTAGGTCACCGGTATCACGTTCTCCAGGTCGGTCACGCGGAACCGCACCACGGCATTGTCGGAGCGGACGACCGAGCCTTCCTCGACAAGCCCGCCCAGCCGGATGCGCTGTCCGTCGGGACGGGACTGCTCTGCTATATCGGTGGGGCTCTGGAAGAAAACGATCTCGTCGTTCAGGGCGACCAGGATCAGTGCCAGGGCGACCGCCAGGACCGCGCCGGCCGTTCCGATGAGTGTCAACCGTCTTTGTTTACGTGTCATATGCGCACCGTTCGAAGTCCAATTCCACTGCGTCCGGCGTTTCGGACAGGGCCTCGCCTGCCGTCACGATCCGGTGAGACCGAGCTGGCCCGCCGCATCCTCTATCCGGGTCAAGTCCTCGGGGGTGCCTGCGAACGCGGCCCGGGCCGATTCCAGGGCCCTTTCCGCATCCTGCCTCTCTCCGAGAACCATATAGGCACGGATCAGCCGGTTCCATTCCTCGACGGAGCCGCCTTCTGCCTGAAGACGCTCGGCGAGACCCGAGACCATGTTGCGGATCATCGATTGCTGGTCGTCCGCACTCATTTCCCGAGCCGCGGCAATGTCCTCGCCGCTCGGGCCGGGCAAGTCGGCAGCCGGTGCTTCGGTGCCCGTGAGGCCGGCGAGCTCCCGTTTTGCCGCTCCGACCCAGGGGGCCGCCGGGTCCGCGTCCATCAACAGCGCCTGCCACGCTGCGACTGCGTCGTCCGTGCGCCCTTCCTGTCCGAGCGCGATGGCGAGAAAGAACCTCGGCTTCACCGCGTCCGGGGAAAGAGTGACCGCGTGTTCGAAGGCCTGCCGGGCATCCGCCGTGATCAGCCCCTGGTTGGCGATCATCAGCGCCTCGCCCATGTCGGTGAGCCAATCCTGGCGGGGTCCGAGAATACGGATTGCATTGGCATAAGCCCTGGCCGAGGCCAAAGGCTGGTCCAGGGACATGTAGACGGGGGCGACCACCGCCCAGCCCTGGCCGTCTTCCGGATTGTCCGCAAGGTGCCGTTCCACCCGGGCGACGAGCACATCCACATTCTGGTTCTGAGCGGGCGCCGAAAGGCGGGCGACCAGCGGCTGGTCGGGCTGACCGGGCGATCCGAGCAAGAGATAAAGCCCGCAGGCGGCAGCGGGGAGCGCGAACAGAGCAACAGCCTGCGCCACCCTGAGCCGGGGACGTTTGCCACTCTTGAGCGACTGGTCGGTGTCCCTGTCGTGAGCGGCCAGAAGCCGGCGGGCGATCTCGGTACGCGCGGCCTCGGCCGCTTCCGCCTCGATGAGCCCGCGATCCAGTTCCGCTTCAATCGCCTGCAACTGGTCGCGGTAAACCGCCTCGTCGGCGTGCATGGCCCCATCGTCCGGCGAAGCGCGTTTGCGCGTCAGCGGTACCAACACCGACAGCGCGGCCACGCCTGTCAGAAAAGCGATCAGGATCCAGAAGGTCATCGCAGCACTATAGACCGCTCAATGCGGACAAAAGCAAGGCGGCTGTGCTGTGACCGGGGGTCGCGGCTCACACACCGCCGGCAGTTGCCCGAACGGCTCGGCATTCAGGGGCGGAAGACGAAAGTTCAGCGACGGCCGAGCGCATTGGCGACGAGCTTGCGCTCCGGACTTGGCGCGCCCGCCGTGCCAGCCTGATTGGCGTGGGCCTTGGCCAGGGCGGATTGACGGCTGCGGCGCAACTGGGCGGCATAATCCGAACCGAAATAGATTTCGGACAGCATGATGGCCACGTCCGCCGCCGCCATCTGGGCCTCCAACTGGGGAGCACGCAGTTTCCCCAGATCCGTGATCAGGGACCGGGCGAGGATCTCGAGCGTCTGTTCGACGGCTTGCCGGGTGCGCTTGCCGATGTCGTTCACGGCGAATGTCTCGGATGCATTGCGCACCATGTTGACGACACGAAGGGCGCGCACGGCATCGTCTATCGCCTTCTTGTCCACCTGCAACGTTCCGGTCTCGTCAAACTTGGGCACCTGCAGTGCCTTGCGGACGCTGCTGTGGGCGCCGTTCAGTTCTCCGGTGACCACACCTGAAATGCTGCGTTTGGTGTCGGCGAGCTGTTTTTGCCACTTGCCGGCTGCCGACAGGTCCATATCGCGTTCGACGCCGCGGACCAGCGTGTGATATTCGGACAGGGCCTGTGAAAAGGCGACCGGGTCCGGATTGTGGTTGCGGTGATCGAGGGCCAGGATCTGCAACCGTTCGGCTTCGCTCATGACCATGTCCACGAACGGGGCGAACGGCGACCCTGCAATCGCCTTGGCATCGCTGTCGCCGGCCAGACGGCCCGCGAAGGCACACAGGGCGGAGGGCGTCTCGGCGCGTTCCACCAGGGCTGCCGCGATCACCGGCACATGGTCCGGAAAGCGCGCGGAGCAGTTGCCCACCATTCGCAGGACATCGGTGTCGCGCTTCAGCCGGTTTTCATTGATGCGGTCCGGAATGTTCTGAAGGAACGGCATCAACCAGCGTTCGGCCGCAAAGATCTTCTGGATGTCGCGCAATTCGGCAATGCCGCGCGCGCCGCCGAGTTCGGCCGCCATCCGGCGGTGTTCCTTTTCGGAGATCTCTGCCTGGCGCAGCTTTTCACCGACAGCCTCGACCGCGCGCGAGCGCATGGCCTGAACGAGCGCATCGATGCGCTCGCCGCTGACGGCGGCATTGCCTGCCTGTTCGAGAACCATGCGGACATCGGCCGACATCACATCACGGCCGAGCCATTTCCAGACGCGGTCAAGCATGCCGCGGTGAACGCGGCCTTCCTGCCGGTTCGGCAGGGTTTCATTGATGAGAAAGGCCGTCAGCGGTGCGAAGAACATGCGCTGGATCTGGCCGCGCCGCTGCTCACCACCGGGAACATCCGTGAGGACCGGCTGCGGCTTGCGCAACAGCGCCACGGCGGCTGACAGGACCAACTGAAGATTCGGGTCGGCATCCTTCCGGGTCTTCGCCCGTTCCAGATTTCGGACCAAAGCCTGGACCGCTTGGGGGCGCAGGCTGCTGAGGTAAGTCTTCAGTTTGGTTTCAAGCTGGTCCGAATAGGTCATTCACAGCATCAACATCGCGATCCCTTTGGCGGCGATACTAACGGCAGAAGACTTAAGCAAGTATTGAGAAAAAGCAGTCACTTGGCGGCCGGAAAATGGCTCCCGGAACAGGTCAGCCGATCACCTGCCACTTGCCGCGTTCGGATTCGCAGGCGGCCCCGCGCGCCTGAAGCACGCGTCCGTTGACCACCATCTCGTGGGTGAATTCCCGGCAACTGGTGTCATTGACGAAATAGACGGGGCCGGGCCGGACCTGGCCGCTGCGTCCCGTGCGATCGTTCTGCCATGCCACCGAGACGCCGACACCGCGCGCGCGCAACGCCCTGTCCTGCGCCTCTTCCGCGGCCCGGCGATCGGATGGATCGAGCGCATCGCCCAATTCGTTGTTCACGAGGACGGATATCGCCGTATTTGCCTCCGACCTGGTCCCATTCGCGTTCGGGTCGCCGAAGAAGCTTCCCCAACCAGCCGGTTCCTTGGAACCGGACGTCAGGGAGCATCCGGCCAGGACCATGGCAAGAGCAAGACATGTGGCACCGCGCAAACGCATGCGTGAAAGCTCCCGGAGGGGTGGAAACCGGCGCGTGCCGGCAATCGACTCATTGTTATTTTCCATTTGTGGCCGAACTTGGCCACAAACAGGTCTTTGTGGGTGTGATTTGTGTCACACTTTATCACGGTAGCGGCATCGCCGCTCCGGCGAAGACCGACAGATAGCCGCTATTCCTTGCGCAGCGCCGGAAGGACGAGCCGCGCTCTCAATCCTCCCAGATCGGACCCGTCCAGATCGAACGTACCGCCGTAAAGGGCCACGAGATCGGCGACGATCGACAGTCCGAGACCGGTTCCCGGAACGGTCTCGTCAAGCCGTCTGCCGCGCTTGACGGCCTCGGCCCGCTGGCCGGGTGTCAGCCCCGGTCCGTCATCCTCCACCGTGATGGCGAACATGTCCCTGTTGCTGGCGGGATCGATCAGCGGCGCGACACGGACAGTGACCCTGGAGCCGGCCCATTTGCAGGCATTGTCGATGAGGTTGCCACCCATTTCCTCAAGATCCTGGCTTTCTCCGCGGAAACGGACCTCCTCCTGCTGATCGAAGCCGATCTCCATGCCCTTGTCCCGGTAGATCTTGTCCATGGCGCGGATCAGCCTGGACAGCACCGGTTCGGTCTCGCAGGACACCCCGATGACACGGTGCTGCGCCGCCATGCGCGCCCGCTCCAGGTGATGCTGGATCTGGGTGGACATGATCCCCGCCTGTTCGGAGACCTTGTCGGCCAGCGGACCTCCCGAGGCCCGCGCCTCGTTGGCGATCACCGACAGCGGGGTCTTCAGACCATGCGCCAGATTGCCCACATGGGTCCGGGCCCGCTCGACGATCTCCCTGTTGGAAACGATCAGCGCGTTCAGTTCGACCGCCAGCGGCGCGATCTCGCGCGGCAGGGCCTCGTCTATCCGGTCCGCCTCCCCCTGGCGCACGGCGGTGAGCGAGGCGCGCAGCCGGCCCAGCGGGCGCAAACCGATCCGGACCTGCAGGAAGATCGCAAGGATCAGCCCGATGCCGACGATGCACAGGGTCAGCGCGACCAGGCGCCCGAACTCGGAAACTTCCGCCCAGAAAACCGCTGTCGAAGCGCCCACGGCGATGACATAGGGAACATCCTCGATGGTGATGCGCTGCTGCAGGACCCGGATCTCGTCGCCCTTCGGTCCGACGATGAACCCGGCGCTGGTGTCGTCCTGCCCGATCGCAGGCGCGTTCAGCGGATCGCCGACAAGGGATTGCGATGCATAAAGGATAGACGGGTCATCCGCCCGGCGCACAGTCCAGTACCAGCCGGACAAGGGCAACGAGAAGCGCGGGTCGCCCCGGTAGCTCGGCGCGGTCACCTGCGCCCGTGGCGTGGCCGGCGAACCGTCCACGTCGGTTTGCAGCATTTCCGAAATCAGGGCGTTGATGTGAATTTCGAGCTGGGCATCGAAGGCCCGTTCGCTCGCCCGCTGGTAAAGGCTCACCAGAAAGATGCCGGCCAACGCCAGCGCGACCGCGGACCAGATGGCGGCAACAAAGACCAGACGGGCCGACAGCGACCGCTGCGGCCCGGACGTCTGCCGGATTGCGGCCGGGGCGGCCGGATCAGTCGTCACCTGCGGCTCCAAGGCGGTAGCCGAGGCCCCGGATGGTCTCGATCAGATCCGAGCCGATCTTCTTGCGCAAGCGGCCGACAAACACCTCGACCGTGTTGGAATCCCGGTCGAAGTCCTGATCGTACAGGTGCTCGGTCAGCTCCGTCCTCGATATCACCTTGCCCTGGTGATGCAGCAGATAGGACAGCAGACGGTATTCATGGGAGGTCAGCTTGATCGCGCCGCCATTAACCGTCACCCGGCCGGCGCGCAGATCGAGCCGGACAGGTCCGCAGGTCAGCTCGTTGGAGGCATGCCCGGCGGCGCGCCGGACCAGCGCGCGCACCCTGGCCAGCACCTCCTCCATGTGAAAGGGCTTGGCGACATAGTCGTCCGCGCCGGCATCGATCCCGGCGACCTTGTCGGACCAGCGGTCGCGGGCCGTCAGGATCAGCACCGGCATGGTGCGCCCGTCCCGGCGCCAGGTTTCCAGAACCGACAGACCGTCCAGCGTCGGCAGGCCCAGATCCAGCACCACCGCGTCATAGGGTTCGGTATCGCCCAGATGATGCCCGTCCTCGCCGTCCGTGGCGCTGTCGACCACATAGCCGGCCTCCTCCAGGGCAGTGACGAGCTGGCGGTTCAGATCGGTGTCGTCTTCAACAACAAGAATGCGCATGAGGTCCAGCTTTTCAAAGGTTCAGTGTGGTGAGACGGCTGTGCCAACGGATGCGGTGCCCCTCGGGGTACCAACTTAAGCGCTCCCTAACGGGCGTTGACTGTGACAGTTGTCACCTTGCCGCCGTTCTTGACCGACAGCACATAGACATAACCGCCGCCCTGCTCACAAAGCTGGGCTTTCAGAATGTCCCCCTTCACCCGGCCGGCGACAGAACCCAGCGGTGCCGCCTTGCCGCTGGCAACGACCTTGCGGGCCTGCGCATCCGACAGACAGGCCGCCTGCGCCGGAGCCGCCGCGGCGCACAAGAATATGAATAGGAAAAATATCTGTTTCACGGGTCCGATTCCGGTTCTGCTCACGAAGTGTTGGGCAAGGTGTAATCAATTTCACATGAACGCAAGCTGAACCGGGGAATGGGGGTGGGAGGAACCGTCAGGTCCCGGCCCTCGTTTCGGCGAAACAGGCCCTCAGAGCAATTGCATGCACCGTGACTTCCGGCCCTGAGCCATCATTCGAGTGATGCGCAGCAAAGGTCTGCTCCGAGCCCTATTGACCGATGCCGCACTTCATATGAAGGTCGGCTTTGCTAGCGCTTGGCCTATGCGCCAACTCCGTCGAACCAGATAAGGGCACTGGTTTTGAAGTTGTTGCATGTAAGTCTGACTGCACGCGATGCAGACGCACTCTCGGCCTTCTACAAAAGGGCTTTTGGGTTCGTTGAAAGAAGACCGCCAAAACAACTGTCTGGGGCAATCGTCTCGCGTGGTAACGGTCTTCCAAACTCCGACATCTATGCAATCTGGTTAAACTTGCCTGACGTTCAGGGGCCGTTTCTGGAGATATTGGCTTACAGCAAGACCTTGGAACGACCTAAGCCTGCGGTCAACGAAACCGGATATGCACATCTCGCGTTCGAGGTAGATGACTTATACGATTCTATCAGCACGGTGGTGCAGTCGGGTGGAAGTCTGCAAGGGGAAGTCACAAACTTCGGCACGCAGGATCAGCCCCACTTGATCGTCTATGTCCGCGATCCGGAAGGCAACATTTTAGAGCTGGAACAACCGGCAGGCTAATAAAAGCGGCCATCCGCCTAAAAACCACGAACGGCAACTTCGTCCGCATTGCGGACCTTAGTTTAACCCCCAGCAAAAGGTCCGCTCCGAGCCCTGGCCGGGCATTCAATCAGCCACGGTTAGCGACAGCATTCGAGGCGACGTCTTGTGCCCCCGTGAACACACGCATCCCTCAGCCCAACGCAACCGGCAAATCACGTGCCCCGTGCAGCACACGGACATCTCTCACCTCGTCGCTTGCTTGAAGTCAGAAAATCAGGTAGCGCCCGTGTCGAGCGTGAACGCACGCCCTCGCACATATCGTCACGCCGGGGAAAACGATCGGGACGTTCGGCGGCCTGGCGCATCGTGGCTTCGTTCTCGGCGAGAAACGACACCGCACGATCAGGACTGTCGCGGGCGATGAAGTCTCCGATTTCAACAAGATCATCCCGGGCAGCAGGCAGAATAACCAGGTCAGGCACGGGTCAGGGTTTCGCTGTGTACCGCGCGCGGAGTTCCGCGAAGATCTGATCCGCGGGAATGGCCGGGCCGCTGTCCAGACCGGCCTTGATCGCCGCGCGCAAGGCTTCCAGCTCCTGCCGCTCCGTGTCCCGTTTGCGGGTCCAGTCGCGCAATGCCTCGCGGACAACTTCACTCGTCGAGGCATATTCCCCACCGGCAACCGTCTGGCGCAAGGTTTCGGCCAGTTCGGGGGGCATGGTGATCGTCATTCGTTCTACTGCGGCCATAAGGGTCCCTCCTGCGGTCACGGCATACTTTATCATACTTATGATTCAGATGTCAGCATGAGGGGCGCGTATCACCGAGCCTGTTCGATGCCGAACAGGCGACGAAAGAGTTCCACGAACAGGCCGAATGGCCGCGCAAGCAGGACCATGAACACAATGGCCGAACCGATCGCGAAGAGGGCTTCCGTCGCGCTCGCCCCCGCGATCATGAGCGTCGCCCCATAGACGGGGACCTGGAACACCAGAAAGGCGGCAATATCCGCCGCCACGGCGCTCAAACGCCCGCGCGGTTGCACCTGTGAGAAAAGCCAGTCGCGCCAGAAGGTGTAGGGGCGTCCCGTCGCGATCATCACCGGGATCATGACAAGCCGGGTCGTCAGGACGGAGGCAAGGTCCATTCCCGCGATCACGAGTTCCGAAAAGGTTGCGAACACGGTGAAAAACACAATCGTGGCAATGGTGTCGATGATCGAGGTGCGCATGAAAGCCCTTTAACATGCCAGGGGCACAAGTAAATCAACCCGGCGGTTTCATCTACGGACGCCAACGGGCTGAACCGATGCATCCGCGGCGATCGGCTACCAGTCGGGCCGTCAGAAGGCACACAACGAAGGCCGGGACAATTCTACCAAGCTCAACAAACAGGAACCCGTTCGACCATGACATGAGAGTGTTCCGCGAGGCGCGCGTCGCGGAGCGAGGTGGGCTAGATCCCCGCGCGGTGGCGGGGAAGGCGCCTCGGGGGTGGCGGGGCTGCGGGTCCCGATAGCTCTCTCCGCTTGCAGCCGAGTGGGGCCCCCCTCTCGGCGTCATCAACTCTGTTGAATCAAGAAGAGGCTGATCACCACCCTCGGGGTCACCCCGGACGCAGCGCAGCGAAGATCCGGGGCCTACTCGTTTGCAGAGCTTCTGTTGGATGTCCTGTGAATCACCGCATATGCGAACCTCCTGGCCAGCGACAGGAGTGCAGCCATTCGCAGCACGGCTTGCGCAAACCGCTGTTGCTTCTGCAAGCGGCATCGCGAGTAGGCCCCGGCTCGGCGCTGCGCTTGGCCGGGGTGACACCGAGAGGGGGTAGTTAGCCTCTTTTTCGATCAACGGAGTTGATGACAGCAGAGACAGGCGCAAGCGCTGCCGCGCCTCAGAGCGCACTTGACCGGCCAGTCTATCCCGAAACGGCCACTCCCCTACAAAGCCACCAACTCATCCGTCTGCAAATCATCGTAACGGCCCTTGAAGTGGTCGAACACCTGCAGGGTGCGGCGGGCGATGCCGGTCCAGCCGAAGACGCGCCGGGCGAAGCGGGCGCCTTCAACGGACAGGGTCTCGCGCAGCCAGGGATATTGCATCGGCATGTTCAGCATGGCGGCGAATTCCTCCGGCCGCTTCGGATCGGCGACCAGGGCATGGCGGCCAAACTCGATCTGGTCGAACAGGCCGCCATGGACCGTGACCACGGTCGGCGTGCCGCAGGCCATGGCTTCGACCGCCGTCATGCCGAAGGGCTCGTAGCGGGACGGCAATGCGAAGATGCCCGGCGCCCGGTAGAAATCGGCAAGGTCCTCGTCGGCGACATATCCTCGCCAGCTTATGGAATCCGCCACGCCCTTTTCGGCAGCGACCTGCTTCCACTGGTCCAGGAGGGCGATGTCGCTGTCCGAATTGGCGCCCGCCGCCAGCACGAGACGTGCGTCCGGCTGAAGCTTCAGAAGGCTGGGAAGGGCCTCGATCGCAAGGTCGTACCCCTTGTTCTCGGCGGCCCGGCCGACGACGTAGATATCGGTGTCCCGAAAATCGTGTTTCTGGCGCACTGCCGCCACCTTGCCCGGCGTGGCGGGCGTAAAGCGGCCTTCGTCGATCCCGGGCGGGATCATGGAGATATGGTCCCTGGGGAGCTGATACTGCTCGACGATCAGGTCTGTCTGCTGCTCGGTCGTCGCAATGACATGATCGCAATTGCGGTAGAGCACGAATTCCTTCTGGATGCGTTCCTCGAAGCGGTAGCCCGCCATCTCCTCTTCGCTGGCTCCGGCCATGTCGTGGCGTTTCCACCAGCCGAGCGAATGCGGCGTGTGGATATGGGGGATCTGCAGTTCCTCGGCGATTTTCTGACCCGAGACGCCCGCATCCCAGTAGTGGCTGTTGATGACATCGTACTGGATGTTGCGGTGACGGATCATGGCAAGGGCGTTGGTGACAAAATCGCCGTACCAGTCGTGCATGTCCTCCTTGCGGATGAAGTCGTCGCCGCCGAAGGGAACGCGCACCACGCGCAGATTGTCATTGACGAAATCCTCGGCCGGCTGGCCTTCAAACTGGCGGGTCATGACATCGACCCTGTAGCCGAGCCGGGCAAAGCGCTTGGCAAGCTCCAGCACGAAAACCACCTGGCCGCCCGTGTCCGGTTTTCCGAGTTCGGGCGAGCCCGCGACATAGCCGTGCAGCGAAATCATCAGAAGTGATCCGATGTTGTGCTTGTTCATGTGGTCCAACCTTTTCCTGTGGGCGTGTGGCTCCATCTTCCCAGGCCATTTTTTTGTTTTTGGTCGTCGATCCGCCCGCCGTGTTCCGGCAGGTCGGGACATGCGGCCTACTGCTCCGGCAGCAGGCCGAATTCGATCAGCCCCTCGAGAACCCCGGCGGCGTGATGCGCGGTCGCGCGATAGGTCTTGTGACGCGGCATGGCCGCGAGCAGTTCCTCGCGCGCGTTGCCGACCGCGATGGCGCGGCCGGCGGCCTCGAACAAGGCCAGGTCGTTGCCTGAATCGCCCGCTGCGACAGTCCGCTCGACAGGGATGCCCAGGTGCCCGGCAAGGTGACGCATGGCGGCGTCCTTGCCGGCTTCGGGCGCCAGGATGTCCAGATCGGCGGCACCGGAATAGATCGACCTGAAGGCAATGCCCTCCTTCCGGAGACGCTCCAGAACCCTGTCCGCGTCCTCCCGGCCGGACACGGCGAAACTCGCCTTGCCCTCGGTCTGGAAGATGTCCTCGTGCGCTGTGTAGCCCATGCCCTCGACCAGTTTGCGGATTTCCCTGTCGGGCCAGTCAATGAATTGCCGGCGCCAGGTGTCCAGAAAGGAACGGCCCAGACGTATTTCGGTTCCCAAACCGGTGATGATCGCATCCGGCCGGAAGTCGTCCGGAAAATAATCCGCGAGTGTCCTGTCCACGCTCGCGGCCGGCCGGCTCGAGTTCAGGGCAAGGCGGATGGTGCCGGGGTGCGCCTTGAGACGATCCCACAATCGAGCGAGGTCGGCGCGGCTTCCGGTCAGGGTGTCGTCGATGTCGCTGACCAGCAGCCACTGATCCGGACTGCCGTTCGCCTCACTCACAAGTCCTCCGCCTCCGTATCGGGGGCCGGGTTCGTCGCGGTGTAGACCGTTTCAACGGCGTCCTCGCTGACAGGCCGGCTCAGGGTCTCGACGTGAAGATCCTTCAGGCAGACCGCCGCGCTTTCGGTGTAGAAGCCGATGCCGCCTTCGGTGAAACTGTCATCGACCAGCGACAGCACGACATGGCCGTCGATGGAGAACTCCAGATACATGCCGTGGGCAACCACCTCGATCCACCAGGGGCCGTGATCGCTGCCCCGGAATTGCGCTTCCTGAAGGGGTTCGTAGCGGAAGGCATGTTCGAATTCCGGTGTCGGGTTCGCCCCCCAGGCGCGGATCTGGGCGACGCCGTTGACCAGGTCCAGCGACAGGTAATAGCCGTCGCCCTCCTCGTTCATGCGCAGGACCAGTCCGGTCTTGCCGAGCCCTTCCAGCATCAGACTGGCGCGCAGCCGGAAGTCCTCATGCTGTCCGGGCACCATGAAGGCCTCGTATCCGCTCTTGCACGACAGGTGCAGGCCGTCGGGCCGGTCGACCGCGGACGCATGCGGATTGTCGTAAAGGAACTTGCACTGGTACGACGCGGTCACGATCTGCCGCCCGGTGATGAGCGAATCGAACACCGAACTGGATTTCAGTTTCAGACGCCCGGCACTGTCCGTGACCATTTCCTTCGGCGGCGGCAACAGCTTCTTCACCACTTCGCGTCCGTAGACATTTTCCGTCTTGGAGAAGAAGTTGAACAACAGCAACTTGTCGTCGGTGCGGCAGATGCGGCCCGCGTAGTTGCCCGTCGGCAGGATCACGTTGTTGAAGAAGTTCTGGTACGGGCCTTCGAGCGAGTCGGCATACCAGTAGTGGATCTTGATATCCTCCCGGATCGATCCCATCAGGTAGAAGCGCCCGTCCAGCTTGAACAGGTTCGGCACCTCGACATCGTCGTAGAGTCCGGGACGGTACAGCGGTGCCTCGAAGTCGAATACATCGGGCGTCACTTCCCGCGCCAGTCCGACACAGCCCCGGCGGATGACCGGTCCGTCCTTGATCCGCGCCGTGCTGAGCAGAAGCCGGTCGCCGGTCTCCGCGTCCTGATAGAAAAACGGGTCCCGGAAGCTGACCCAGCGCCGGCCCTCGTCGATCGAGCTCTCGTAGTGCGGCGCGGGAATTTCGAGCGGATAGTGGCCGTGATTGCAGCGGTCCCAGTGATAGAGATCCGTTGAACGGGCCACGCCGACCCTTTGCACCCGGCCGTGTTCGGACCGCGCCAGGCCCGTATAGAACATGCGCCATTCGCCCGGACGGTCGGGGTCGGGTGTGACATGCATCGTCCACAGCATGTCGTCGTCCCAGTCTCCCGGTTCGCCGACAAACAGCGCGTTCCTGACCCGGCGCCAGGTCATTCCGTCGGAACTGACCGCATGGGCGATGAAGTCGTGATTGGGCAGCACCAGATGGAAGAGATGATAGGTGCCGTCATGATAAACGACATCGACGTCGCCGATATCAGACCGCAGAAATCCATGTGATGCATACATGCCCTAACCCTGCCCCAGTTGTTTCGGCCGGTTCAAGAGGCTCACGGAAAAAAATTTGCAGTGCAGCATTTCGGCAGTCACGGGAGGGTCCTGTTCGGCGCCGCGAGGCCCGGGTCCCTTTCCCGCTCAATTGATTTGCCATCTTCCTCAAAGGCTCTAGGATTTCAACATGTCCGGTCGTCGCTTGCAGCCCTTGATGTCCCGGCGCCGGTTTTTCCTGCGCGAACGAGGTGTCATGGGGTGGTTGCAGCGGGTCCTCACCGTCACCTTTCTGCTCGGCTGCGCACCGCAGGCACATGCCTGCTCGCTGTCGCTTGTGCTTGCAATGGATGGTTCGGCAAGCGTCGATGCGCAAGAACACGCGCTCCAGATCAACGGTCTTGCGGATGCGCTTCGCGATCCCGAAGTGGTCCAGGCGATCATTGCCGTCGGCGGCATCTGGGTGACCAGTTTCGAGTGGAGTGGCCGGTACAAGCAACTGGAGCAACTCGGCTGGAAGCACCTTTGGGACAATGCCAGCGCGAACGAGGCCGCCGAGATCCTGCGCCAGGCGCCGCGCGGCTACACGGAGTTCCCCACCGCGATCGGCTACGCCCTCGGGCATGCCGCGGTGCGCATGCAACAGGCGCCCCGGCGCTGTGCCCGCAAGGTCATCGACGTTGCCGGGGATGGCATCAACAACGACGGCTTCGGCCCGGAAAGCGCCTACAAGGCGTTCAACTTCGAGGGCGTTACAGTCAACGGGCTGGTCATTTCCGGCGCCGATACGCCGGCGGCGCGCTATTACAGCGCCAAGGTCATCAGGGGCCCCGGTGCCTTCGTCGAGGTGGCGGCGACCTATGACGACTATGCCGTCGCCATGAAGCGCAAGCTCCTGCGGGAGATCTTCGGCAACGGCTACGCCGCTCTGGACGAGGATACGGCCCCGCCGGAGATGCTTTTCGCCGGGAGCCGCATCGTTCAGGATCACGTTCCTCCGTCGCGGGCCCTTCAGGCATCGCGCTTGCGTTTGTCCTTGCCCTCCTCCTCCTCGAACGAGCGGTAGAAATCCTTGAGGGTCTTGCCCGGCTCGGCAGCGAAATTGTCGCCTTCTTCCCGCAGTTCGGAAATCCGGTCGAGGCGGAAGACACGAAAGTCCTGGCGGAGTTCGCACCAGGCAACGAGCGTCCAGACCTTGCCCCAGAACCAGAGCCCCAGAGGCCGGATCACCCGGCGGCTCGGATCGCCCTTGCTGTCGCTGTAGGCGATCGACAACCGTTTGCGCGCATCCGCCGCGACCTCCAGAAAATCGATATGTGCCCGGACCTGCTGGGTCATTTCCGGCGCGAAGGCATGGATCTCGATCTCGTTCTGACGTATCCGCCTCTTTTCCGGCAGGACAGCATCAATCTTGACCATTGCCTCCTCGGCGGCCCTGGCCATGGCGACACCGCCCCAGGCCCTGATGAGACGCGCGCCGGCCAGCAGGGCAACGATTTCGTCGCGTGTGAACATGAGCGGCGGCAGGTCATAGCCATCCCGCAGGATGTAGCCGACACCGGCCGCGCCCTCGATCGGCACACCGGAGGCCTGAAGGTCGACCACATCGCGATAGATCGTCCTTTCGGAGACCTCCAGCCATTCGGACAGCTGCCGGGCCCTGACGAGCCGACCGCCGCGCAGGTATTGCACGATCTGAAACAGGCGGTCGGCTCGTCTCATGACGTCAGGTCCTCAGGAAGCGAACATTCCGACCGAATTGCCGTCCGGATCGATGCCATAGGCAAAGCGGCCCGCCGGAATTGCGATCGGATCGGAGATGACTTCGCCACCTGCTTTCGCAAATCGTTCCATGGTTGCTTCCAGGCTGTCCGGGCAAGCCAGGTGAATGGTCGGCCCCGTTCCCTTCTGCGCGGGCGTTCCCGGATAGAGGTGCCCCGCGACGCCACCCTGCTCTTTCGTTGGAAACATTGCAAATTCGTTCGGGCCCATGTCCTTGACCCGTCCAAGGTCCGTCTTGAACACGTCGTTGTAAAAGCGGATCGCCTTGTCCAGATCCGAAACCGGGATTTCCATCCAGATCGTGAAATTATCGGGTGTAAAGCTCATCGGACGTCTCCTTCGTTGGTGTAACGGAGACCACGCTTAGCAAACCCCTCCTGACAGCCTCCTGTCAGGAGAAAGCCTCAGCCTGTCTTTTGCAAGATCATGTGAAAACAGAACAAATTTTCGTACCTTTGCGTCGCTTCGAATGTCGCGTGACAATATCGGGCCAGCAATGACACCCCGCGGGCACATCGGAGCAATATTACCCGGGCCATCGACTTGAGCCCGCGGAGAATACCGGCGCCGGAGACAGTCGGGTTTGCGGACAGACATGCCTTCCGGATGCTGTTGCCGCGACCTTCACACAAGGAAAAGGGGTTAAGTGACATTAATGCTACCGGTTGACATGTTCTTAAGTCCGCGCGCGTTAGAAAATCTGCAGGAGAACCTTGCACATAAATGGCTCGACACCTGAACACGCTTTTTAACCGCCCCCTGTTGCCAGCCATTCTCGCCGGTCTGACGACGTTTGTCCTGATGATGATGCTGGCCTGGTCCGGCATCGCCTTCGAGGCACACCGGGACCTGCAAAAGCGGACATCGGGTCTGTTCAGCATCTGGCTTGCCAATATAGACGGGGGCAACAGGCTCTACGCCGAGCTGGAAGCTCTTCCGACGCAAGATTGCAGCACCGAGCACCTGAACCAGCTCAATACGATTGTCTACAACGACAATCACATCACAAACATCTGGTTTTTCCCCGATGGCGATACCAGAACGACCTGTGCCTCGAGTTTCGGCGGCTTCGACCCGGCTTTCGACTTTGGGCCGCCGGAAATCACCAGCCTGTTTTCGGACGGCCGCGAGGCCTGGTACCGGACACCGTTCAGGGGTGTTGCGGGTGTCGACGATGTCACTCTCATCAAGAAGAACCGCTACGCGGTGTCCTTTTACCGGACCGGGAGCCTTCCGGAAACCACCGATGGCCTGCTGTACATCTCGGACACGCAGGATCCGGATGCCGAACTTTTCCACATGGCGGGAAACCGCGGCCTGCTGAAACAGTCGCGCGACAGCTTCGGCCCCGTCTTCGGCCATGTGTACGCCCATGCTTGCGGCGACGGTCCGGTCAGGCTTTGCTACCTGACCATGATCCATGCCGGCAAGGTCATGAGGGACAATGATTCCCTGATCGCCATATTCACCGTGTTCAGTCTCATTACCGGTATTCTCGTGTCCCAGCGGCTACGCCGCATCGTGCGGCAACGCAACAGCCCCGCCGGCCGGATCCGGCGCGCCATCAGGAATGGCGGCAGGGGCTTCGAACCCCACTTCCAGCCGTTCGTGACCCTGAACACGATGACATGCGAGGGCTGCGAGGTTCTGGCGCGATTCGAGGATGCGCAGGGAAAGCTGTTTCCCGATGAATTCATTGCCATCATCCAGGAACAGGGACTGACCTGGGAATTCACGGAGATCATCATCGCGAAGGCGCTGCAGGATCTGACGCCCCTGCTGGCCGGACGTCCGGGCTTCAAGGTCGGCGTCAATTTCTTTCAGGTGGATCTGGACGACGAACGAATCCAGACCGTGATCAAGTCGCCGGTTTTCGAAACCGCGACGCAGGCGAACATATCGCTGAGCTGCGAAATCCTGGAAACCGGCATCGGCACCGGGACCAGCATCGCCAAATCGCTCGAGTACCTGCGCAGCATCGGCTGCCAGATCGCGATTGACGATTTCGGCACGGGGTATTCCAATCTCGCCCAGATCAAGGCCCTGAACCCCGACGTGGTGAAGATCGACAAGATGTTCATCGACGACCTCGGCACGACGACGGAGAGCGCGCGCGGGGTCTTTGTGCACGCGATCCTCGGCATTGCCGATGCGCATGCCATGAAAGTCTGCGCGGAAGGCGTCGAGAGCGCCGAACAGCTTGCGTCCCTGCGGACCCGGAATGTCGACTATGCGCAAGGCTATTATTTCGCCCGGCCCATGCCGATCCGCGACTTCGCGCTCTACCTGCTTGAACAGACCCTCAAAGACAGGATGCCCGCGGAAGGCCGTTTGCCCAAGTTGAAACAGGCTGCCGCCATCTGACGACTTTCTGCGCCCGGGAAGCACTCCCGGCCGGCGACGGTGTCCCAATTCTCCCTTCCAAATCCGAACGCTCAGGGATGGCCTGCCGCAGGGCGGCTTGCCGTCATTTGCGGATTCGAGCCAGATCGATCGGCCCCGACCGATTTCAGCCACCGCAAATGCGCTGCCGATTGATCTGTCTCAAGGTCGGCGCAGCCGGTTGGCGGCACGTTGTGCATCTCATAAGGAGGCAAGAATGAGCCACGTGCCACACGAACTTCACGAAGAATTCCCGGAAGCGGCGGAAGCGCTGCACACCCTGAAAACCAGTGACGCGCATTTCGCGCGCCTGTCCGATGAATATCACACCATCAACCGGGAAGTGCACCGGATCGAAACCGATCTGGAACCGGCATCCGATGACGCTCTGGAGGAGCTGAAAAAGAAAAGGCTTCACCTGAAAGATCAGATTGCTGCCTTGCTGGCGGCTGCGGCTAACACCGCGACCTGAGCCCCTCCTTTTCAGGCCGGTGTTAGAGCCCGCGCCGTCCCCGTCCGACGGCGCGGGCCACCACGCCCCTTCACGGCATTGATGCTGACGTGCCGGGCGTGACGTGGACAGGCGCGCCCCGATCGGGACGCGCCGGACACCCGGCGATCCTACAACAACACCGTCCTGATAAAAAAGAAGGCGCCGCAGCTTCTGCGAAGCACGGCGCCAGTCTGGGGAGGAACGACCCTCATCGTTCACCTTACGATGTGGGTCCGCCGGTCGAGACTTGCAAGGCAAGCCTGCGTGAAGCTGGTGTGATCCGTGACCGCCGGCAGCTCCGGCCACATGGCCTGTCCGCCTGACTTGCCCTGATAACCGGTTGGTGACTGGCACGAGAACTGGCATGACGGCTGGACGTCTTGACACGACCGGACCACTGCCATCTCCTTAAGGGCATCAAATCACCTTCCGGATCAGCCCATGAGACTTGCCCCCACCCTATTGTTATCGCCCTGGCTGTTTCTGACAGGCCTTTTCCCTGCCGCCGCCGTCGCGGCGGATCACTGCGTCGACGTTCAATCCCGCAAAGGCTGGCAGCAACTGTCCCTGCCCACCGGCAAGATCCGCAAGGTCGGCTATTCCGGCACGTGGAGCGTCATTGCCGGCCAGGCCGCGCCGGTCGGTCCGCGCGGCTATTCCGGACAGGCGGCCAAAAAGCTCGGCCCGCTCTTCGGTTACAAATTCGACCAGTCCTACGCGTTCGGCGAGATGCTGGTGCGCGACCAGGCGGGCCGGATCGTTCCCTTCGCCGAATTCGCCGCGCTTGCCGTGAATTCGCGTGACCCTGCGGGCGTCTACGCATTCCGGATCAACGACAAGGACATTGCCCTTTGGGACAATGCAGGCGCGATCCGGATCTGCGTCTCGATGCGCTGACAGGCCAGGCACGCCTTTCCGATCGATTCGACCGGCTTCGGAAGCCGGTCGGCATAGTTTCAGCCTCCCCCATTCAACGGATATCCGCGACATGACCCAGAAGACCGTTCTCATCACCGGTGCCGCCAGGGGCATCGGTCTCGCCACGGCAAGGCTCATGCTCGAACGGGGCTGGCAGGTCGCCATGCTGGACCGGGACAGCGATGAACTCGCCGTCGCCGCCAGGGACCTGAATGGCGCCGCGCCCTTTGTCTGTGATGTCTCGATCGCGGCACAGGTCGATGCGACCGTCCCGGCGATCCTGGACCGGTTCGGCCGGCTCGATGCCTTGGTGAACAATGCCGGGGTCGCCGAATTCGGACCGATCGAACAGTGCGATTTTTCCATGTGGCGCCGGGTGATGGAGACCAATCTGGACGGGGTCTTTCTCGTGTCGCAGGCAAGCATCCCGGCACTGAAGGACACCCGCGGAGCGATCGTCAACATCGCGTCCATCTCAGGCCTGCGGGCCTCGACCCTCAGGGTCGCCTACGGCACATCCAAGGCGGCTGTCATACAGTTGACCAGGCAGCAGGCCGCCGAACTCGGCGAATACGGTATCCGCGCCAATTGTGTCTGTCCCGGACCGGTGCGCACCAAGCTCGCCATGGCGGTACACAGCCAGGAGATCATCGACGCCTACCACGATGCGATTCCGCTCAACCGGTACGGCAGCGAGCAGGAGATCGCCGAGGTCATCGCGTTCCTGTGTTCAGACCAGGCCAGCTACGTCACCGGCCAGATCATCGCGTCGGACGGCGGTTTCGAGAGCACCGGCGTCGGCCTGCCAGCTCTGCGGGGCTGAGGGTCTCCGGCTTACCCGCAGCTTTGCCGAAGCAAGGCTGTCGGGCTATCGCCAGACCGATACCGGGCCGATGCTGACCTATGTGACAATCGTCACAAGTTTTCGCGATTCCTCTTTGTTTTCAGTGCGGACTTCCGGGGCAGGTATCAGCGACCGGTCAGAAAATGCGCCGCCACCTGACGCTGGTGCGGGCGGGTCCTGTGCTCGAACAGATAGATCCCCTGCCAGGTGCCCAGCACCATCCGGCCCGCCTCGACCGGAATGGACAGGGAGACAGGCAGAAGTGCCGCCTTGATATGGGCGGGCATGTCGTCCGGGCCTTCCAGAGTGTGGACCAGATAGGACATGACCGGATGATCCGCCGGCGGCACGAGCCGTTCGAAAAAGGCCTTCAGATCGCGCTGCACGTCCGGATCGGCGTTCTCCTGGATGAGCAGCGAGCAGGAGGTGTGGCGCACGAACAGCGTGAGCAGGCCGTCCGCCGCGTCCGCCTCCTCCAGCCAGGCCGCCACCTGGTTCGTGAATTCGTACAGGCCCGTCCCATGCGTGCGGAGGGTGAAACTGGTCAGCATCAGGGGGCCTTCCTCCGGCATTTCGAATTCCGCCGACTGGTCCAGGCGGGTTGCAATTGCGGCCTCGGCCCTCCATGTCAACCGGACCGGTGGATAGCAACAAAAGAGCACTGTATGTCCTTGTCCCGCAAGAAAATCCTGATTGCGAGCCTGGGCACACGGGGCGATGTCCAGCCTTATGTCGCCCTGGCAAGGGCGCTCACCGCGCAAGGTGCCGAGGTTACCCTGGTGACCGGCGAAGGTTTCGACGACATGATCGAAGCTGCCGGCGCCCGGTCCCGGCCGGTGCCGATCAACTATCAGACGCTTCTGCAAAGCCCGGAGGTGCAAGCCGCCCTGTTCACCTTCAAGGGCAAGATCAGGGCCGCCCGGCAGAATATCGACCTGCAAAAGGAGATCTCCCGGCAGCTCTGGCAAACCGGCCTGGAGGAACGCCCCGACCTCATTCTGTTCAACCTGAAAGCCTGCGTGATGACCCTGGTCGGCCGCAGGCTGAACGTCCCGGCCCTGCCGACGGCCCTGCAGCCGGTGACCGCCCCGACGGGTGATTTCCCGATCCCGCTGTTCGGCCTGCCGGATCTGGGCCGCGGTCTCAACCGCTGGAGCTATCGCGCAGGCCGTTTCCTGATGGAGGCCGGGCTTCGTCCCGTGCTCAAGCCGGTCAGGCTTGAGGCCAAGACGGAGTATGCCGTGCCGGGCAGCCTTCTGGACGGTCACGAGCCCGGCGGTGACCCGCCGATGTCCCTGCAGGCTTTTTCGCGCGCGCTCGTGCCCATACCGGCGGACTGGCCAGCGGAAACCTGGCAGTGCGGCTACTGGCTGACCGAGCCGGATGCGGACTATCGACCGCCGCAAGAGCTTGCGACCTTTCTCGAGGCGGGGCCTGCGCCGGTCTTTCTCGGCTTCGGCTCCATGCCGAGCCGCGATCCGGAGAAATTGACAGCCACGGTTCTGGAGGCGCTTCGAACCACCGGCCGGCGGGCAATCCTGTCAACGGGATGGGGCGGGCTTTCGTCTCGCGACCTGCCCGAAAACCTGGCCGGACGCGTCCTTCTGGTCGAGAAAGCTCCGCACAGCTGGCTGTTTCCGCGCTGCTCGGCCATCGTGCATCACGGCGGCGCCGGCACGACCCACGAAGCGCTGCGCTGGGGCATACCATCGCTCATATGCCCGGTCTTCGGCGACCAGCCCTTCTGGGGACAGCAAGTGTGGAAGATCGGCGCCGGCCCGAAGCCGATCCGGCAGCAGGCGCTGACACCGGACAATCTCAGGCACGCCCTCCAGGAGCTTGAGACGCCTGCCTGCAAAGCCGGAGCGGAGCGTGCATCGGCGGTCATGTCTGCAGAACCCAGTGCCCTGGGAACCGCTGCGAGGCTGATCGACTTGCTTGCGGCAGAACCGGCTTCCTGACGGTTTCTTCAGCGTGGCGACGGGTCGGCGAATCGGGGGTCCGCGCGAAAAGCCTGAGTCAAAAACCGCGTCAGGGCGCGAACTCGCGCGACGTTTCTCAAATCGGGGTGAGTCAGGAGCCAGAGCTGATTGCAGCCGGACTGCCCGACAGAGCCGGCACGGGCCAGACCGACTGCCACGTCGGCCGGCAGCAAGGCAATACCCTGCCCGCTCAGCGCAAATGCCGCCATCGTCATCAGATCGTCGCTGCGGCATATCACCCGGCCGCGGAAATCACGGTCGAGTGAAGCAAATCTCTCCTGGCGCGCCATGGCTCCTGTCGCTCCGATCACATCGTGATGCGTCAGATCCCGCGCATCCGAAGGAGTGCCCCTTCGCTGCAGGTAGTCCGTGCTCGCGTAGAGGCCCCAGGGAATGTCGACCAGTTTCCGCCCGATCAGATGGTCCGGCGGTGTGTGGGTGATCCGAAGCGCGATGTCCGCCGCGCGTCCCGCCATGTTGAGTTCCTCGTTGGACGTGAGGAGGTCGACCGTGATGTCCGGGAAAGCGTCACGAAACCCGGCGAGATAGCCGGGCAGGAAATGACAGGAAAAACTGCCCGGGGCCGTCAGTCGGACACGGCCCTTCAACTGGACATCCGCGCCGGAGCTCCTTCTGTCGATATCCTCGACGGCAACCGACACGGTCCGAGCGAGATCGAGGATATCCTCCCCGGCCTCCGTCAGCTCGTACCGCCCCCTGACCTTTTCGAACAGGCGTGTTCCCAGACCGGTTTCAAAGGCTCTGACATGGCGAAACGCCGTGGCGTGACTGATCGCCAGTTGAGCAGCGGCTCCGGCGAGACTGCCGGTCTCGGCAACCGCCAGAAAAGTACGCAGATAATTCCAGTCCATTTTTTCATCTTTGCAAATCAAGTCCTCAATTATGCCTATTCTTTTCATTTCTGCAATCGCCTAGATCCAACCTGCCGGTCTCAGCGGCAAGATATTCAGGAGCAGAAAATGATCGGATACACCTCTCTCGGCACGAATGACCTCACCTCGTCCGCAGCGTTCTATGACGCGCTTCTCGCAGAGCTGAAGGCGAAGCGGATCATGGAATTCGAGGATTTCATCGTCTGGGGCGCCGGCGACGCAAGCCCGGCCTTTTCCGTGCACATTCCGTTTGACGGACACAAGGCGACCGCCGGTAACGGCGTGATGGTCGCGCTGACCGCCGGAAGCCGGCAGCAGGTCGACGCGGTCTATCATCGGGCGATGGCGCTCGGCGCCGCCGACGAGGGCCAACCGGGCCAGCGGGCGGACAACGGATTTTACGCGGCCTATTTCCGCGATCCCGACGGCAACAAGCTGAACGTGCACCACATTGGCTGACCGGGCTCGGGCGGTCGGCGCGGCGGATCGCCCTTTTCTTTTTCGCACGGTCCTGACACAAGTAGACAGCCCGCCCGAAAAGGAGTCCCGGTCCCGTGTTTCCAGCCCGCTACGCCGTCCTAGGCTCATGCCTGTTTCTGACACTCGTCACCCTGGTGCTCATGGTCTCCGTGAGCGGGTATTTTTTCTGGCCGTTCCTGGTGCTTGCCGCGCTCTCCGGCCTTGGCTGCCGCGACCTGCTGCAGACCCGGCATGCCGTTCTTCGCAACTATCCGCTGGCCGGTCATTTCCGGTTCCTGTTCGAGGCGGTCCGGCCCGAACTCAGACAATATTTCTTCGAAAGCAACCAGGACGGCCGGCCGTTCTCCCGGGAACGTCGGTCCATGGTGTATGACCGGGCCAAGAACGTCGAGGACGTGCTGCCCTTCGGCACGGAACTCGATGTCTATGACAGCTCCTATGGCTGGGTGAACCATTCGATCTGTCCCAAACCGCACGGGCAGGACGACATGCGCGTGACCATCGGCGGACCGGATTGCGCGCAGCCCTATTCTGCGTCGCTCTACAACATTTCCGCGATGAGCTTCGGTTCCCTGTCGGGCAACGCCATTCTGGCGCTCAACAAGGGTGCAAAGGCCGGGAATTTCTATCACGATACCGGCGAAGGCAGCGTCTCGCGCTACCACCGCGAGGGCGGCGGCGATCTCGTCTGGGAACTGGGCAGCGGCTATTTCGGCTGCCGGGCCGACGACGGCGGCTTCGATGCGGAGAAATTCCGGAAGCAGGCTGTCGATCCGCAGATCAAGATGATCGAGATCAAGATGAGCCAGGGGGCCAAGCCCGGTCATGGCGGCGTGTTGCCGGGCCCCAAGGTGACGGCGGAAATCGCCGAGGCCCGGGGCATTCCCGTCGGCAAGGAATGCGTTTCGCCCGCGTCCCACTCCGCGTTCTCGACACCGGTCGAACTGCTGGAATTCATTGCCAGACTGCGGGAGCTTTCAGGTGGAAAGCCGATCGGCTTCAAGCTGTGCATCGGCCATCGCTGGGAATTCATGGCCATCGTCAAGGCGATGCTGAAAACCGGAATCAAACCCGACTTCATCGTTGTCGACGGCGCGGAAGGCGGCACCGGCGCAGCCCCCCTGGAATTCGCCAATCGCCTGGGGACGCCGCTGCGCCAGGGCCTGACCTTCGTGCACAATTGCCTGGTCGGCACCGGACTGCGCCAGGACATCAGGATCGGCGCCAGCGGCAAGCTGATCAGCGCGTTCGACCTTGCCGGGGCGATGGCGCTGGGGGCGGATTGGGTCAATGCCGCACGCGGTTTCATGTTCGCCGTCGGCTGCATCCAGTCGCAGAGTTGCCACACCAACCGCTGCCCGACGGGCGTCGCCACCCAGGACCCTCTCCGCCAGAAGGCGCTGGTGGTGCCGGACAAGGCGGAGCGGGTGGCGAATTTTCATCACAACACCCTGAAAGCCCTGGTCGACTTCACCGCGGCCGCCGGTCTCGATCACCCCAATGAATTCAAGCCGGAACATTTCTACCTGCGCGAGGGCCTGCGCGAGATCATGCCGGCCAGCGTCGCGCTCACCTGGCTCAGGCATGGTGCGCTGCTCGACAAGTCGCACAACATCCCGGGCTTTTCCACCTACTGGGACATGGCCGAAGCCGACAGTTTCAACCCGGTAAAAACCGTCGCCGCCGCCAAATCGACCCATCATCAGGGCGCGCATTGACGGCAAAGCGTTGGCGGTGGGAACAGCCTCTTTTCCGGAAACGGCAACGGACGGCGGCAATGTTCAGATCTTCCGGCTCAGATCGACCGCGAAATCTCCGGCTTCGTGCGAGCGGATTACCGCATGGCGGACGAGGTCGTCGAAGTGACCGGAGAACAGTTGCACGTGGCGGGTGTTGGAAAAGGCCAGGTAGCGCTGGCCCAGATAGAGCGCCGCCCATTTCTGGCCGAAGACCGTAAAGGGCGCCGAAAACCGGTCGGTGGCGCCGAACAGATGCAGGCGGAGCGAAGGATAGAGGTCGCTCAATGTATGGCCCATCACCTCCAGCTGCTGCCGGCGCGCCTCCACCGGCAAGCCTGCCCAGAGCCCCTCGCCGCGCGCGAACCCTTCCAGTGCTTCCTTCGAGAGCGCGATTTCCATGTCCGATTCGGCCCGGTGCAGCAGGGCTCGCTGGTCCCGCGTTCCGGTGATCGCCTGCCCCGCGGTGCGCAGGGTTTGCCCGGCGTATTCATACGCCAGCACGCTTTCGGTCTTCAGGACATCCGGCAGGTTGGCCGGCACATGGCGGATCTTCACCCCGACCGCGTCCCTATACCAGGCAAGCAGGTGCTCATCCACCGGATGCCGGTCGGTCTCGGCCACCTGGACCGCCTGGTCGAGGATCTCAGCCGCCGCACCGCGGTGGGTCGACAGACCCAGCAACCAGTCCGAGGAGACGTTCAAGGCGGTCGCGATTGCCGCCAGCGCCTGACCGTTCGGCAGCCGCGGCGCATCTTCCGACAACAGCTGGGATACGGTCGAACGGTCCAGCCCCGCCCCCCGGGCCAGGTCGCTTCGGTTCATCTCCCGGCTGCGCAAAGCGTCAGACAGGCGCTCGCGGAACAGAACGGCGCGGTCTCTCTTGTCCATGCGTGAGTATTGTCAGCCGGATTTCGGAAAATCAACATGTTGCGGACGATATTCAGTTCCGCGGAAGCCCTCCGCCGGATTGCCAGGCCGGAGTACCAGGCCAGGTTACCAGGCCGGATTACCAGGCCGGATTACCAGGAATGCAGCGCCCGAAGGGTCGGGGTCTTCTTCATCATGTGGCCTTCCATGCGTGCGACCAGGCGGTCGAGCAGTTCAACCGCCTCGCCGACCGCCGGGCCCTTGTTCAGCATCACACATTCGGCGCGTGCGGCCATCGCCGCGTCGGTCATGTCCCCGCGCGAGGGGCTGCCGAACTTCACCAGGCTTTCGAGCACCTGGGTCGCCCAGATCACCGGTGTCGAGGCGGCCTCGCACAGCCACAGGATTTCCTCCTGCATTTCCGCAAGCCGCTCGAAGCCGATCTCGGAAGCCAGGTCCCCGCGCGCGATCATGATCGCCAAAGGGCGCTTGCCACCGGCACGGGCGATCAGGGCCGGGAGGCTCCGGACCGCTTCCGGCCGTTCGATCTTGGCGACCACGCCCAACGGGCTGTGCCTGGCGCCAATGTCTTCGAGCGCGTCTTCGAGGAGGTCGATATCCTCCGGGCGGCTGACGAACGAATATCCGACCATGTCGGCGAGTTCGATGACGGTTTCCAGGTCGGTCCTGTCCTTTGAAGTCAGCGGGCACACGCCCAGAGCCGTATCGGGAAGATTGAGGCCTTTCCCGGGCTTTATCTTCACGCCATCGGCGGCGCATCGTGTCACCCGCACGGTCGCGGTACCCTCGGCTACCGTTTCGACCACCCCCTCCAGCTTGCTGTCGTCATAAAGCACCCGGTCGCCGGCCTGCAGCCGCTCGACCATCTGCGGCAGCGATACGCTTGCGCTGACATTCATGTCCGGCTTCGGTCCAGGCGCGGACTCCAGCACCAGGCAAAAGCGGTCGCCTTGCCGCAGCCGGGACGGTTTCCTGAGACGGAAGACCGACTCGGTCCGGATCTTCGGGCCCGCGATGTCCAACAGGATGCGTACATCCCGCGCCTCCTTCTTTGCGGCGGCCCGCACATGGCCAGCCATTTTCCGCCAGGTATCGGGATCGTCATGCGCGCAGTTGATCCGGGCGACATTCATGCCCTTGCGCACGAGGTCGCGCACGAACCCCGCGTCTTGCGCGGCTTCGGCCGGAAAGGTGACCATGATCCGGCCCCTGCGGGTTTCCGGTTTCGGGCCGAACAGAACGGCGGCGGCCTCCTCAAGCCTGCGCTCACCGGCAAAAAACGCGTGATCCGTGTGGAACGTTGCGAGCTGCTTCCGGCTCGTCATGGCGGACAGCGCCGCCAGGACCGCGTCGAGCGTCGGCACCACCCGGCTTTCCAGCCGACCCATGGAAGACAGGCCAACACGCATCAAATGGCGCTGCAGGGACCGGATATCCCGACGACGCAGGCAGACATAGTGAGCCAGGTTGACGATCTCCGGGCCCGGATCGGAGACCCCGTAGTCCTTTAAAAGCAGGTCCGCCTCCGTTTCCACATCCCTTTTCAGGGTCGCCACGTCACGGAAAAGCGCTTCCAGATCCCCGGTGCCATGAGGCATGCCATCCGTCCCTAGGGGGCCGCTGTCGCCACCGCCCTCGCCGTGCAGGTTCATCCGAAGTCTCCGATTCACGCGCGCTTTTCGCAGCCGGTCTGCAGACGCCGGTCCGGCTGGACGCGCTCACTCTAAGATCAGCCGTTCTTCACGCATATGACGCTGGTCAATCGGGGTTCTGTTCGACCGCGTCGAAAGGGCCTCACTCGGCCGCATTGAGCGCCAGAAAACCGCCCGACTGGCGTTCCCAAAGAGCCGCGTAGAGCCCGCCCGCGGCCAGCAGTTCCCGATGAGATCCCGCCTCGACGATCCGGCCCCTGTCCATGACCACAAGCCGGTCCAGCGCCGCGATCGTCGACAGCCTGTGGGCGACCGCCAGGGTCGTGCGTCCGTCCATCATCCGGGAAAGGTTCTGCTGGATGGCAAGCTCTGCCTCGCTGTCGAGCGCGGACGTCGCTTCGTCCAGGATCAGCACCGGCGCGTCCTTCAGGAGCACGCGGGCTATCGTGATGCGCTGCCGCTGGCCGCCGGAGAGCTTCACACCCCGATCGCCCACATGTGCGTCCAGTCCGGTGCGGCCCTTGCTGTCCTTCTGCTCCATGATGAAATCAAGGGCTTCGGCGGCGCGGGCGATTTCCAGGATTTCATCGTCGCCCGCATCCGGGCGGCCGTAGCGGATATTGTCGCGAATGGACCGGTTCAGCAGCGAAATGTCCTGGGTCACGACGCCGATCCGGCTGCGCAGCGACGCCTGGGTGACCTCCCGGACGTCCTGTCCGTCGATCGTGATGCGGCCGGCCGACACGTCCCTGAGACGCATCAGCAGCGATATCACCGTCGATTTGCCCGCGCCGGACAGTCCGACAAGGCCAACCCTCTCGCCGGCACTGATAGTGAGATTGAAGTCTTCCAGGACAGGTTTCCTGTCCTCGCCATAAGCGAATGTGACCTTCTCGAAGCGGATCTCTCCCCTGGCCACACTGAGTTGCCCGGCCCCGG
Source organism: Roseibium sp. AS2 (assembly GCF_038900065.1). NCBI lineage: Bacteria > Pseudomonadati > Pseudomonadota > Alphaproteobacteria > Hyphomicrobiales > Stappiaceae > Roseibium > Roseibium sp. AS2. Next base: position 61,727 of record NZ_JBBMQN010000011.1, on the reverse strand, counting down.
GGCGGTCGGTGATTTCCGGACGGCTGGTCATGATCGGCATGGCGTCGCGGATGGTGCCGAGCGTGCTGGTAATGGCCTGCCCGACACCGATGAAACTCGACGAGGCATGCGAGAGCGAGCGGGTCACCGTCAGCCCGGCGACAAAATCACCGATCGAAACCCAGCCTTCCGTCAGGCCCCAGAAGCCGATGGACACCACCCCCAGGATCATCAGGACATTGAGAAAATAGACGCTGCTGTCCGTCAGGATGTAGGAGCGGTTCTCGCTGTGACGGGTGTCGATGGTCTCGCCGATGACCTTGCGGATGGCACCGGCCTCCGAATCCTCGGCCGCGAACAGTTTCACCATGGCAATGTTGGAATAGACGTCCGTCATTGCGCCGGTTGCGCGCGAGTTGGCCGCGGCGACCTTCTCCGCGCGCTGCATGTAGGTCGGAATGGCCGCCCAGGCCACCAGGATGTTGGCACCGATCCAGACGAACACCGGGATCGCCAACGGCCAGGCGAGGGCCAGAAGCAGAAGGAAGGAACCGCCGAACTGGATCACCAGAAAGGGAACGGTTTCGATTGCCAGCATCATCTGACGATGCACCGACATGGTGACCTGCGCGATCCGGGACGCGACCTGACCGGCGAACGTGTCCTCGAAGAACGAAAGGTCCTGGGTTTCCACCGCCTTGTGCGCCTGCCAGCGCATGGCGGCGGGCAGCAGGATCCGGACCGTCTGGAAGGCGTAGGTCTGGCGCAGCAGAAAGGCGAGCGGGTCGATGATGACGAACAGACCGAAGAAGCCGGCCAGCAGCCAGACATTGCCGCGCAGAAACGACGCGGCCCCGGCCTCGGTGACGCCGTCAACCACATACGCGATGGCCCAGATCCCCGCCAGACCGAGACCGGAGGAAATCATCGCAAGCACGCTGACGATCGCAAGCTGCCACCGGAACAGTTTCGCGAAATGCCAGACGAGGTGCAGCGGTCCCTTGTCCGGCAGCGGTGTCACCGGGAGGTCGAGCGGTCTGATATGCGTTTCAAAGGGGCGAAAATAGCGCTCGACGATCCCTGCCAGGAGCGGTTTATTGACAGTCACCCGATACTCCTCGTCCGGCCAGCCACGTCGCGTCAGGCGTGCGGTTCGATCCTGTAGACACAGCGCCGGTCTCCCGACAACTGGTGTTCCGTGCGTTCGACCGAGACTTCAGACCCCAGGACGTCCTTGAAGAGCTTGAGTTCGGACCGGCAGAACCCCTGACACGCGGTCGCGGCGGCGCAGATCGAACAGTGGTTTTCGATCAGCAGATATCCGCTTTCATCCGCCACCACTTCCGCCATGTATCCTTCCTGATTGCGCAAGTGCGCAAGGACATCCAGCCTGCCGGGCAGATCCTCGGCGCCGGCCACGGCAGCCATGTAGGCGGTGCGGCTTTGCTCTTCCCGGTGCGCGATCAGCTTGTCCAGCCCCTCGGCGCCGAAAATGTCGCCGAGACCGTTCAGCAGACCCAGCACCAGATTGGCGTGATTGTCGGGAAACTGCTGATGACCGGCCCGGGTCAGGGCCCAGACCCGTTTGGGCCGCCCCACCGATCCCTTGAGGTCCTCGAAATCCACCAATCCGTCCCGATGCAGACCTTCAAGATGCTGCCGGACGGCAACCGTCGTCACCTTGAGCCCGGTTGCCAGATCCGCAGCCGTTTGCGGGCCTGCGGATTTAAGCGCATTCAAGAGACGGGTTCGCGTACGGTCTGCCATGCTTCACTATATAGCCCATTCTTCTCATTAAAAAATAGTCTGCTTTTCTTATTCCGGCAGAGACGTGAGGGGGCAAACGTGACAACGACGCACTGTTAACTCTTTAGACAAAAGACAAATATAGTGTGGCCGCGAATTTAAACTGCTAGAATAAAGACTCAACAAATTCAAACGCAAGGCCATGAACAACCCGGAGGGAACAAGGAAAAACCCGTGCCGTTTCATGATTGACGCGAAGGCATCGAGTCGCTCCGCGCAGCCGGCTAGTATGTTCCGCGCCACATAAAAAGTTCATGATCCGTTTTGCAAGGAAATGCCAAGTCCCACGCACGATGCATCAATTGCAGGAAGAGTAAGCTCTACCTTGAGCCGTGACATAGATTGAATTTATACTGACTTTTATCTCGATATCGCGTGAACCCCGGATATCAAGCGACCGAAAAAACAAAAAACAAGCATTTTTTTACATTCTTTCCGCTAGAAAAGAATAGAACAGGAGAGCATGATGGAAAAGATCCGGGCCTTCGCAAGATGGATGATGATCGATCCCCGTCATCCGGAAATCGCGCAGGCGCAGTACAATGAGCTGAAAACCCAGATCCCTTCCCTCTATGCTCTACTGATGGTCAACGCCATCGCGGTCTCCTACACCCATTACGACGTTGCGCCGACCTATCTGACCGTCGGAATCCTGGGCCCCATTCTGGTGCTGACCACGTTCCGTCTCGTGGCCTGGATCCGGGCAGGCGCAAAGACCCCGGGACCGGACGAAGCCATCCGGAAAATGCGACAGACCGTCATTCTCGGCAGTATCGTCGCCGCCATCTACATTACCTGGTCTCTCAGTCTCGACACGTTCGGCGGCCCATCTGAACGCGGGCATGTGGCCCTTTTCATCGCGATCACCGTCATGGGATGCATCTTCTGCCTGATGCATCTGCCGCAAGCCGCCCTGATGGTGATGCTCATCGTCACCATACCCTATCTTGTCCACTATCTCAGCCAGAACCAGGACGTCTATATCGCTATTGCGCTGAACATCTTCCTGGTTTGCGTGGTCATTCTCCAGGTGCTGTTCACCGCCTACAACGGTTTCTGCAAGCTGATCAGGTCCCAGTCGGAGCTGGCCGCCAAGCAGAAGGAAACCCAGCGGCTGAGCGCTGAAAATGCCCGGCTCGCGGAGACCGACGCCCTGACCGATCTGCCCAACAGACGCTACTTCTTCAACCGGCTGGAGGGCTTGATCCGGGACGTTGCCGACCGCGATGGCGTTTTTGCCGTCGGCGTGATCGATCTGGACCGGTTCAAGCCGATCAATGACACCTACGGTCATCAGCTCGGCGACCAGCTTCTGAGCGAAGTCGGCAACCGCCTGAAACTGATGGATCTGCAAGATGTCGAGATCTGCCGGCTCGGCGGTGACGAATTCGGGTTTCTTTATATGGGAGCGCTGGAGGACGCGGCGGAAACAGGCAAGCAGATCTGCCGGATAATCAGCGACCCCTACCACATCGGCGCCCTGCAGGTGTCGGTGGGAGCTTCCTGCGGCATTGCCTATTACCCGGAAGCGGGTAAAACCGCCCATAGCCTGTTCGATCGTTCCGACTATGCCCTCTACAATTCAAAGACCACGATCCGCGGATCGACGACCGTCTATTCCTCCGAACACGAGGCGCGGATCCGCTCCGAGCGGGCAATTGAAAGCGCGTTGCAGAGCGCCGATCTGACACGGGAGTTTCAGGTCTTTTTCCAGCCTGTCGTATCCTTGCCCGCGCGGGTCATCGTCGGGTTCGAAGCTCTGGCGCGCTGGACCAGTCCCGTTCTGGGCAAGGTTCCGCCGGACGAATTCATTCCGATTGCCGAGCGTACCGGCCTGATCCACCGGCTGACCATCGCGCTGTTCTGCAAGGCCGTGGATCAGATCAACGCGCTGCCCGGCGGCCTCAGCCTGGCATTCAACCTTTCAGCCCAGGACATCACCTCAGACGCGACGGTGACCGAGCTGCTGAATATCATTCGCCAAAAGGAGGTCGATCCGCGCAGGATCACCTTCGAAATCACCGAAACCTCCGTAATCGGGAGTTATGAAACGGCGGAGGGCTGCCTGCGCTTGCTGCGGGAAGCCGGGGTCAAGCTGGCGCTGGACGATTTCGGCACCGGCTATTCCAGTCTCGGCTATCTGCACCGGCTGCCGATCGATTGCGTCAAGATCGACCGCAGCTTCGTTGCCGGCATCAAGGACCCGGTTGCCAGCGGTGTTGTCACGTCAATCCTCAACCTGTGCCGGTCGATGCAGTTGCAATGCGTGGTGGAAGGTGTTGAGGAACTGCACCAGCTGGATCTGCTGGAGGCCATGCAGTGCAAGTTCGTGCAAGGTTATCATTTCGGCCTGCCGCTTCCCTTCGAAACCGTCTTGAGAGAAGCCGCCTCGGGCGAACATGTCTCGGGCCTTCCTCTCGCGCACACCGACGCCGCAATCCGCCAGATACGCTCCAGGGCGTGACCGGCGACGTCCGCTCCTTTCCGGCAACATCATGACCGGAGGCACCAAACGCCAGAAGAGCATGCGCAAGGCCGTGCGCGTCCTGATCCCCAGGGTTCCCATGGCGGATGCCGAGGCGATCCTGGCGCTCGCCCTGGCCGGCCACCTGCGTCACCTGCCGCCCTCCATCGCGCTGTGGCAGGCCACCACCAGTCATGTGCGTCACGCCCTGACGGATTACGACACGCTGCTGGACGAAGGCTATGACCGCGACGCGGCGCGCCATTTCGTGCGGGAGGACATGAACGACGTGCTGCGGGGCTGGGGCTGCAACAGGGAAGTCCCGGACGATCCGGAGGACTGACGGGTCATGTGCGGCTGGAGCCGCCCCTGGGAACCATGGACCGGTCAGGGCCTGCGGGCGACCAGGTCGATTTCGACAAGGGCATCCACCGCAAGACCCGAAACCCCGACGCAGGTCCTGCCCGGTAGCCTGCCCGGTTCAAAGAACGCGCGGTAGACCGCGTTCATCGCCTGATAGTCACGCTTGAACTCGGTCAGATAGACCCTGGCGAAGGTCACGTTCTGCAGACCGAGCCCAAGACCTCCCAGCACCAGCTTGAGATTTTCCATCACTCTTGACGTCTGCGCCTCGATCCCCTCCGGCAGAGGTGCGTCCGGGTTGTCCGGACAGGTCGGCATCTGCCCCGTGACAAACACCCAGCCATCGGCCTCGACCGCGTGGGAAAACGGCGCAACCGGCTCCGGTGCCTGTTCGATCAGGTGGTGTATCGGCAACATGGGTAACTCCTATTCCGGTCAGGGGGGCCAGCGCAGCACCGGCGTTCAGATGCCTTCGTAAATCCACTGCTCGGGAACATGGGCGACGACGCCCTGCCCGCTCCGGACCGTTCCCGACTTTTCGACATAGCCCACGAGGCCGCGCAGATACATTGCGCGTTTCGGGAAAAGCAGATCGAGACCGTCCCGGCCCGGATTGTGTTCCGCAATCGCTGCGCCGGCAATCCGGCAGGGCACGTTGTTGCCGTCGACCCGGATGACGGCGCCACCCTCGAAGACCAGCCGTGTGCGCGGCGGAACCATGCTCAGCCTGGGGATGCCGGAAACGATAATGTTGCCGCCGATCCACTCGGGCTTCAGCACCGGTATCTCCAGGCGCGCGGCGATCTCGGCGAGTTCCTCGACCGAAAGCAGGGAAACCTGCCGCTCGTTGCACATTTCCGTCCCGCGCGGATACCAGGGCTCGCGCCCGCCCGAGCGGCGCGTGAAGCCTGCGTGGCGGTCGCCGGCAATGCCCTGGAAATCCAGCTCGAGCGCATCGACGGGACCGGTCTGGAATTTGTCGGGCGACGTGGTTCGAAAGACGCCGGTCACCTTGCCGGCGGTCCTGAACTTCGGCGTCACCCGGGGGCCGTCCGGCGAAAGCGCAAGCTGGTCCATACGATAAAGATCCTGTTCTGCCACTGGTCCTGATGCGGCGGAGCTTAGCGTGCCGCGCGCGAAGGAACCAGCAAGACTCCTTGATGGATACCATCGGTTCCGCACATCAATCGGTCTGCGAGACCGCGCCGGGTCCGAGATTTCGCGACCGACCGGCCTGACCACTGCATGCTTTCGATCCCGCCATGTCGAACAGGCGGCTCACGGGCAATGCAGGCCGAAAAAAGCCCCGGAGCGGCGCTCCGGGGCTGGATTTTCGGTCACGCCACCGCGGTTCAGCGCGTCAGCGGCTTGTACTTGATCCGGCGCGGGTCGGCGGCATGCGCACCGAGGCGGCGGACCTTGTCCTTTTCATAGTCCTCGAAGTTGCCCTCGAACCATTCAACATGGCTGTCGCCCTCGAAGGCGAGCATGTGGGTGGCAAGACGGTCGAGGAACATGCGGTCATGCGAGATGACCACGGCGCAGCCGGCGTAGTTTTCCAGCGCGTCTTCCAGGGCCGCCAGGGTCTCGGTGTCGAGATCGTTGGTCGGCTCATCGAGGAGGAGCACGTTGGCGCCCTGCTTCAGGACCTTGGCCAGATGCACCCGGTTGCGCTGACCGCCGGAGAGATCGCCGACCTTGGCCTGCTGGGCCGGGCCCTTGAAATTGAAGGACGAGCAATAGGCGCGCGAGTTGATCTCCTTGTCGTCGAGATAGATGATCTCGGCGCCGCCGGAAATTTCCTCCCAGACATTGTTCGAAGGATTGAGCGCATCGCGTGACTGGTCGACATAGCCCAGATGTACACTGTCGCCGACAATGACTTCGCCGCTGTCGGGCTTTTCCTGACCGGTGAGCATCTTGAAGAGGGTCGATTTACCGGCGCCGTTCGGGCCGATCACGCCGACAATGCCGCCGCGCGGCAGCTTGAAGGACAGATCGTCGATCAGCAGGCGGTCTTCGAAGCCCTTCGAAACATTCTTGACCTCGATGACATTGGCGCCGAGACGCTCGCCGACCGGGATCAGGATCTGCTCGATGGACGGCATGCGCTCTTCCTGAGCGGTCAGCAGGTCCTCGAAGGCGCGGATACGGGCTTTCGACTTGGTCTGGCGGCCCTTCGGGCTCATGCCCATCCATTCGCGCTCACGGGAAATCGCACGCGAACGTGCCATGTCCTCGCGGCCTTCCTGCTGCATACGCTTGGTCTTCTTCTCCAGATAGGCGGAGTAGTTGCCCTCGTAGGGAATGCCCGAGCCACGGTCGAGTTCCAGGATCCAGCCGGTGACGTTGTCAAGGAAGTAGCGATCGTGGGTGATGATCAGGACGGAGCCCTTGAACTCGCGCAAGTGCCGCTCCAGCCAGTGAACGGTTTCCGCGTCCAGGTGGTTGGTCGGCTCGTCCAGCAGCAGCAGGTCCGGCTCGGAGAGCAGCAGCTGGCAGAGCGCGACACGGCGGCGTTCCCCGCCGGACAGGTTGTCGACGGCGGCATCACCCGGCGGACAACGCAGGGCCTCCATCGCCATTTCCACCTGGCTTTCCAGGTTCCACAGATCCTGGGCGTCGATCTCGTCCTGAAGCCGGGCACCCTCGTCCGCGGTTTCTTCCGAGTAGTTCATCATCAGCTCGTTGTAGCGGTCGAGCTTGGCCTGCTTGTGGGCGACCCCGTCCATGACGTTTTCCATCACGGTCCTGGTCTCGTCCAGCTTCGGCTCCTGCGGCAGATAGCCGACCTTGGCGCCCTCGGCCGCCCAGGCCTCGCCGGTATAGTCCTTGTCGAGACCGGCCATGATCTTCAGAAGCGTCGACTTGCCGGCCCCGTTCGGACCCAGGATACCGATCTTGGCATCCGGGTAGAAACTGAGGTGGATGTTGTCGAGGACCTTCTTGTTGTTATAGGCCTTGGAGAGGCCGTGCATGTGATAGATGAACTGGCGCGCCATGGGGCTCCGCGTCTCCACTTTGAAACAAGCTGTCGGGATCGATTGGATTTCTGCCGGGACTTTTAGGCGAAATGGGCGTTCGGGGCAATGGGGGAAGAGGGATAAGGATGCAGGGCCTGCCCGAGATTTCGTCTTTGCAGACAAGCGCAGCCCCGGCTATGCGCAGATCCGGAAACCGGCACGTCCGTGCGAGCGCGGGGCCCCCTGATTCAAGGTGCTGTGGTTGCAGCACGAAATATGGCCGGTTTCAGGAACTGCGTCCTGCGTTTCCTCAACAATCCGGCAAAACGCAGGTTCGCCGCAAGCCGATTCGTGTATCCGGGACCTCCTGAAACAACCGTACCCGCGCAAGACAATTGGACCTTTTTTCCCGGAGCGGTTGCTCGTAAGCTTCACACGCATTTTTTCAAATTCCCATTCCACCGGATCCGCCATGACACCCGTCGATATTCTGATGCCCCGCCCGATGCCGCCGCTCGTTCTGGAAAAGCTGGAGGCGGAGTTCACCGTTCACAAGCTGTTCGAGGCCGAGAACCCGGACGGGATGCTGGCCGAAATCGGGCCGAAGATCCGCGGTGTGGCTGCGATGGGCGGCAAGATGGACAAGGCGTTTCTGGAAAAGTTTCCCAATGTGGAAATCATTTCCAGCTTCGGGGTCGGCTACGATCACGTCAATACCGGCGACTGCCTCGCCGCCAACGTGATGGTGACCCACACGCCGGATGTGCTGTCCGACGAAGTGGCGGACACCGCGCTCGGCCTGCTCCTGATGACGGTCCGGGAACTGGGTCAGGCGGAGACATGGCTTCGCGAGGGCAAGTGGGTCAGCGAAGGCGCCTACCCGTTGACCCGGGCGACCCTGCAAGGCCGCACGCTCGGCATTTTTGGGCTGGGACGCATCGGCAAGGCGATCGCGAAGCGCGCCGAAGCATTCGGGCTCACGATCCACTATCACGGCCGCAGCCGGCAGGACGGCGTCGCCTATCCCTATCACGCCACCTTGAAGGACATGGCAGCGGCCTGCGACACGCTGATGGTGGTGGCGCCCGGCGGCGCGGCGACGAAGCATTCCGTCAACGCCGAAGTTCTGGACGCGCTGGGGCCGGAAGGCATCCTGATCAATATCGGCCGGGGCACGGTCGTCGATGAGCAAGCGCTGATCGCCGCCCTCGAAAAGGGCACGATCCACGGTGCCGGACTGGATGTGTTCGAAGACGAACCCAATGTGCCGGAAAAGCTGATGCAGCTTCCCCGTGTCACCCTGCTGCCCCACGTCGGCTCGGCGTCGCAGGCAACGCGCAACGCCATGGGTCAACTCGTGGTCGACAACCTGAAAAGCTGGTTCGACACCGGCCAGGCGGTCACGCCGGTGCCGGAGATGGGCTGAGGCGCCGCAATTCGCGCCTGATTGCCACAGGGCTCCGGAAAAAAATATTCGGCATGGAACCGGTTCCCTGTTTGCGCGTTTACTGCTCAGGACGCCGCAGGATCGCGGCCTCCAACAAGGTCCTTTCCGCAGCTCCCCGCAGCGCAAATGAGGGTCCGGATCAGTGCCGATCCGGGGACCTCGCCCGCAAAACGCCCCTGCATGCCCCCATGCAGGGGCGTTTTGCGTTTCAATGACGCCGCTCACGCTCCGTTACCGGACACCGGAACGGCGTGAACGTGCTGCCCATGTTCGCGCTGACGGTCATGATGGTCAGCAAATCGGCGAAGGCAAAGTCCGCCGGGGTTTTTGGGCAGGCGGCCCCTGTGACCAGGCAGCCTCCGGCGACGAACCCGTCGTGCGCATGGGAAAACCCGGACGACAAGGCGTCCGTGTCAATGTTTTCAAGAGCGCGCTCGACCATCTCGCGGTAATAGGCGCAGTTTCTTGAACGCCGCTCCTCCCGCGTTTCGGAGGCGGCCGGGGCCGGCATCGCGGCTATGAAAAGCGCGATGGCAAATGCCCAGTTCAGGGCGCGGTTTCCGGGATGGATGCCCCCTCCTTCCAGCAGATAGGTCACCGGTCAATCCCCCAGACTTGCCGCCAGCGCCGTGCCGAGTTCGGCGATGGCCGCGTTGCGTGCCTTCAGGGACACCGTCGTCTGCGTGATGTAGATGGCGATGACCACGGGCTTGCGGCCGGCCGGCCAGATCACCGCGATGTTGTTGCGCGACCCGTTGGCACCGGCACCGGTCTTGTCGGCGATCCGCCAGCCGTCCGGCAATCCGGCGCGCAAGGTGGCATTGCCGACCTTGTTGCCGACCAGCCAGTTTGAAAGCGTCTGCCGGGCCTCATCGGGCAATGTCTTTTCCAACACGAGTTTCCGGAGGGTGTCGGCGGCCGCATTCGGGCTGGTGGTGTCCCGCTCGTCCCCCGGAATGCCGGAATTGGAGTCCGGTTCCCATCGGTCCACGCGGGTGACGTCATCGCCGATACCGCGCAGATAGGCAGTCAGTCCCTGCGGTCCACCAATCTCCTCAAGCACAAGATTGGCGGCCGCGTTGTCGCTGATGGTCACCGTGATCTCGCACAGGTCGCGGAGTGATACGGGGGCACCGTCAATGCGTTTTTCCGTCACTGGCGAATAGGAGACGATGTCGCCCCGGCGGATGGTCACCCGGCGTTCGGGGTCGGCGGTCCCCTTCGCGCCGGCGTCCAGAAGCGCCGCGCACAGAAACGCCTTGAAGGTGCTGTTGGTGGGAAACCGCTCGTCGCCCTTGTGGGACCAGCGGCTGCCGGTCTGCGTATCGATCACGGCGACCCCGACCCGGGCCGAAAGACGGCTCGAGATATCTTCCACGGCACGGGCGAGCGGCGCCGGATCGAAGTCAGCGGCGTTCGCGGGGCCGGCGGCGAAGGGACCGGCAAGACAGACAAGCGCAAGGGTCAACGCCCTGCGGCGCAGTGAAGGCATCATCGAATTCTCCAGACATCGGTTGCAGTCGTCCCGGCTGGTGCAAAGGGCCGCTTCTGGCGCCCCTCCATCAGGACAGCCTCACCATGCAGCGCGTGAATTCATTAGGCAAATGATCAATATTCTGGTTAGACATGAATAAAACTTGGCCTTGAAAGGGCTGTCATGGACGTCTCCCAACTGCCGCTCAACGCTCTCAGGGCCTTCGAGGCCTCGGCCAGGCTCAGCAGCTTCACCCGCGCGGGGCTGGAATTGCGCGTGTCCCAGACGGCGGTCAGCCACCAGGTAAAAGCGCTTGAGGCGCTGCTCGAGGTCTCCCTGTTCGAGCGTCTGCCGCGCGGGGTGGCCCTCACCGACGAGGGCCAGGCACTGCTGCCCGTGCTGACGGATGCCTTCCGCCGCATGGGGGCGGCGCTGAGCCGGTTCGAGGACGGCAACTTCAGGGAGGTGCTGACCGTCGGCGTCGTCGGGACCTTCGCCACCGGCTGGCTGCTGCGCCGGTTGCCGGAATTTGCCCAGGCCCATCCCCGGATCGATCTGCGGTTGAAGACCAACAACAACCGCGCCGACATGGTGGCCGACGGCCTCGACTGCTTCATTCGGTTCGGCGACGGTGCCTGGCACGGCACCGAGGCGGTTCATCTGATGGCGGCCCCGCTCGCACCGGTCTGTTCACCGCAAACGGCGCTCCGGCTCACCGCGCCGGAAAGCCTCATCCACGAAGCGCTGCTGCGCACCTACCGGATGGACGAATGGAGCCGGTGGTTCGAAACCGCCGGTCTGCCGCGACCACGCATACGCGGGTGGATGTTCGACAGCTCCCTGACCATGGCGGAAGCCGCCGTTCAGGACCTGGGAACCGCGCTGGTGCCGATTGCAATGTTCGAGAACGATCTGAGGTCCGGGCGGCTGGTGCAGCCGTTCGAGACGACGGTCCTGACCGGCAGCTATTGGCTGACATGGCTGAAATCGCGCGAGGAGACCGCCGCCATGACCAGGTTCCGCGACTGGCTGCTCCAATCCCTGACGCGATGAGCCGCTTCCGTGTCACGCCTTCCGTCCGACGACCATTTCCCGTTTTCCGGCAAAGCCCCTGACCTTCCCGACTGTGAAACCGGCCGCCTGAAGATTGCGCCGCACCCAGCCGGCCGCCGTGTAGGTGGCAAGGGTGCCGTCCGGCGCCGTCAGGCCCGCCGCCGCTCCCAACAGACCGGGTTCCCAGAGTTCGGGATTCCTGGCCGGACTGAACCCGTCCAGGTACCAGGCATCGACGGGAGCAATGGCGATCTTTCCAGGTGGGGAGGCCGTGTCCTCGACGGTCAGGTCGCCGATCAGCGCGCGCGCGTCGCCGACGCCAAGCAGAAGCTGCGCTCCTGCGACCGGGATCCGGTTCCAGCCGGCCCCGGGCGACCAGGCGTCCAGCAGGGCCTCCGCAAGGCTCGTCAGCTCCGGAAACGCCTTGAGCGCCCGCCGCAACTGGTCCCGTGTCATCGGATGGAGTTCGAAGGACACGAAAGTCAGGCCGGGCGCCGCCTCCAGGCCGTTCAGGGCCTCCAGCGTGGTCAGGAAATTGAGGCCCGTGCCGAAACCGAATTCGGCAAGGGTCAGCCGGTCGCGGCCAGCGGCACGCTCAGGCAGGCGATTGCCGGCCAGAAAGACGTGCCGGGTCTCCGCGAGACCGCCCGCCCTGGAGAAATAGGTGTCGTCGAAGCCCCGCGCGCGGGGCACGCCGCCCTCGAGCCAGTCCAGATCCGGCGGTTTGATGGACATTGCCTCGGTTTCTGCCCTAGAAAGTGCCGTCCCCGGCAAGGGCTCTCGCGGGGCCTTGCCACTCTTGAAGTGTTCTCATAAGAGAACCCGCCGGATCGATCAATCACCATCGATCAATCACCGGCGCAATGCCAGGACCCGCCCGCACATGGTGCCAACCAGTTCAGAGACCTATGACGTGGCCGTTGCCGGTGCCGGCATTTTCGGGCTTGCGGTCGCCCGCGCCGCCATCGAAGCCGGACTGACAACCGTCGTTCTGGAAAAGTCCGGTGTCGGTGCCGGATCGAGCGGCGGCGTGCTGGGCGCCCTGATGCCGCACATGCCGGCACGCTGGAACCCGAAAAAGGAGTTCCAGTTCCAGGCCCTGATGTGCCTTGAGGACCGGGTCCGGCGGCTGGAAGCGGACACCGGTCTGAGCTGCGGATATCAGCGCTGCGGCCGCATTCTGCCGCTCACCACCACCGACAAGCTGGAGCATCATCTGGAACGCGCGGAGGAGAGCAAATTGCGCTGGCATCCGCGGGAAACCGGCTTTTCCTACGAGGTGGAACCCGCCGGCAGCCGGTCCGACTGGCTCGACGCGGACGCGGCTCCCCACGGCATCGTCTACGAGACCCTGGCCGCACGGGTGTCGCCACGCCTCTACCTGGCGGCGCTGGCCGCTTTCGTCCATCGTCATGGCGAGATTGTCACCGGCGTCGAGGTCACCGGCCATGACGAAGGGTCGTCCCGCGTCCTGCTTGCGGATGGCAAGACACCGGTCAGGGCGCGCCGGCTTGTCATCGCCGGCGGTCACGCGGCCTTCGATCTCATCGCCGCCCTGACCGGCGAGCGGATCGGGCGCGGCGAGAAGGGACAGGCGCTGCTACTGGAAGGCCGGGGGCTTGAGAACCGGCCCGCCATCTACTGCGACGGTCTCTATGTCGTTCCCCATGACGACGGCACGGTGGCCGTGGGCAGCACCTCGGACAAGGTTTTTAAGGACAATACCCCGTCTCTGCAAAGATCACGGGAACTTCTGGCCCGTGCCACGGCTTTCTGCCCGCTGCTTTCAGGAAGGGCGGTCCTGTCGGACTGGGCAGGCATCCGGCCACGCTGCCACAAGCGCGACCCGCTGGTCGGGCCGTTGCCCGGGTTTCAAAACGTGTTCACGGCGACGGGCGGGTACAAGATTTCCTTTGGCATCGCCCATCTGGTTGCCGAGGCGCTGGTGGCGGACATGACCGGCAAGAGCGCGGAGCATCCACTGCCGGAAACCTTCCGTCCGGACCATCACTTCGGTGTCAACAGGCTCGACGCGGACCGCTGAACGGCTGACCCGGGGCGCTGGAGCAATATGTCAGAAATTCAATTCGGGAAAAGCGCACCGGGAGCGATGCCGTCACAGTTTCGCACAGACCGTGTCGATGCGCCTGGTATTACAACGCTGCAACGATCGCGTAGAGCCCGAAGATGCTGAGGAAAATGCTTCCCCAGAACAGGACATTTTTCGCGACAAGAAGCACCAGGTCACCAGTCTCGCGCCGGTGATGCACGAGGTCTGCCTCGTCGTCTTCCTCCAGCGCGGGAGGACATGCACGCGTTCCACCTGTCATGGCTTCCGCCATTTCCGGCATTCCTTCAAAGACAGATCCTACGGGGCCTGGAAACCGGAGCTTCGCAACCGCCAATAGTAACCTCTAGAAGCCAAAAGGTTAAAATCCGTTTAAAAACAACAGTAACAGTTTCCTAATTTACATCAGGTGCATTTTGTTGGTATGCACAAATTGTGGCCGCTTGAGGCCCTTGCGCAAGGCAGCACACACGCGTCCGATGCCACCTGCAAACCTGTCCGGGAAAGCCTGTTTCACATGAGCCTTGAAAGTGTCCGTGAGCACCTCGCCGCCGCCGCACCGGATCTCGATCTGATCGTGACGGAAAGCAGCAGCGCTACAGTCGATCTGGCCGCACAGGCCCATGGCGTTGTTCCGGGCCAGATCGCCAAGACGCTCTCGTTCCAGGTCAAGGACCGGGTCTTTCTCGTGGTCGCCCGCGGTGATGCGCGCCTGGACAACAAGAAGGCCAAGGCCGCGTTCGGCGGCAAGGTGAAAATGCTGGGGCTGGAAGAGGTCGAAACACTGACCGGACACCCGGTCGGTGGCGTCTGCCCGTTCGGTCTCGCCCGGCCCCTGCCCGTCTATTGCGACATCTCTCTGAAGGATTTCGACGAGGTCATTCCGGCCGCCGGGGCCACCAACGCCGCCGTCCGGATTTCTCCTGAGCGGCTGGTGGAAATCACGGCCGGCGAATGGGTGGATGTCTGCCAGCCACCGCAGGAAGCCGGCTGAACTCAGCGCGGTCCGCTGCGTTCAGACTCAGATCCGGTAATAATCCCTGTACCAGTCCACAAACCGGCCAACACCCTCCTGAACGGTGGTTTTCGGCCGGTAACCGGTGAGGTGCTGCAGCAGTTCCGCGTTGGCCCAGGTGGCCGGCACGTCGCCGGCCTGCATCGGCATCAGGTTGCGTTCCGCCTTCTTTCCGGTCGCCGCCTCGATCGCCGCGATGTAATCGGTCAACTGCACGGGCGTGGAGTTGCCGATATTGACCACGCGCCAGGGCGCGACCGGGGACAGGCTGTCGCCCTCGGGCACCTCCTCGCCATCGGCGGGACGGACCGGAACCGCGTCGATCAGCAGACGGATGGCCTCGACCAGGTCTTCCACATAGGTGAAGTCCCGCTTCATGTCGCCGTGATTGTAGACATCGATCGGACGGTCCTCGAGAATCGCCTTGGTGAACTTGAACAGCGCCATGTCGGGCCGTCCCCACGGACCGTAGACGGTGAAGAAACGGAACATTGTGACCGGCAACTGGTAGAGATGGGCATAGGAATGCGCCATGTTCTCGGTCGCCTTCTTCGTCGCCGCATAGAACGACATCTGGTGGTCGGCCTTGTCCGTCTCCGTGTAGGGCATATGCGTGTTGGCGCCGTAGGCGGAGGATGTCGAGGCGAGCAGCATGTGTTCGGGCGGAAAGGCGCGGGCTGCTTCGAGCAACTCGAACGTGCCGCAGATATTGCTTTCCAGATAGGATCTCGGGGCCTCGATGGAGTAGCGCACGCCGGCCTGGGCGGCCAGGTGGATGACAAAGTCGGGCGTTTCGGAGCGGAACAGGGACATCAGCAGCTCCGGGGTCTCGACCCGGTCGTTCACCGCCCTGAAATGCTCGTGTTGCTGCAGCATCTGCTGGCGGCGCTGCTTCAGCCGGACATCGTAATAGTCGGTCATGGCATCGAGGCCGATCACGCGAAATCCGTCCTTGAGCAGACGTGTGCACAGGAAATAGCCGATAAATCCTGCGGAGCCGGTCACCAGAACGGTTTTCATGTTGTGCTCAAAGCCTTTCGATCGGAGGTAAGAGATGCGGAACGCGTCGATGGCGCTGGTCTTAGAAGGCTTCGCCGGAACGGGCAATCATAAAGTCCCGTTCCAAGTATATGCCCTGCATGGTCCGGTCATGCGGAATCACGTATCACTGATACATCTGACAGGTCGATGACAGAAAGGTTGACAGATTCCATGACCGTTTTGATAACCGGCGGCGCCGGGTACATCGGAAGCCATGCCGTGCTGGCCTTTCTGGACGCCGGAGAGACCCCGGTGGTCGTGGATGATCTGAGCACCGGCTTCGACTGGCTAGTCCCGGAAGGCGTGCCGTTCTACAGGTGCGATATCGCCGACAAGGATGCAATCGAGACGATCCTCAGGGACCACGGCATCGAGACCATCCTCCATTTCGCCGGTTCGATCATCCTGTCTGAATCCGTCGAGAATCCGCTGCGATACTACCGCAACAACACGGTCAATTCGCTGGGACTGCTGGAAGCCGCCGTCGCATGCGGTGTGAAGCACTTCGTTTTTTCCTCGACTGCCGCCGTCTACGGCCTGCCTGACAGCCTTCCGGTCGCCGAGACCGCACCGCTTCGGCCCGAGGCCCCCTACGGGTCCTCCAAGCTGATGACGGAACAGATGCTGCTGGACGCGGCCAACGCCCACGACCTCAAGGTCACCGCCCTGCGGTATTTCAATGTCTCAGGGGCCGATCCGCGCGGTCGCTCGGGCCAGTCGACCCGCAATGCCACAAACCTGATCAAGGTCGCCTGCGAGGCCGCAACCGGCAAACGCACTGCGCTGACGATCCACGGCCAGGACTACGACACGCCGGACGGGACCGCCATTCGCGACTATATCCACGTCTCGGACCTGGCAAGCGCACACCGGCTCGCGGTCGAACGCCTGCGCGGGGGCGGCGGCAACCTGATCGCCAATTGCGGCTATGGGCGGGGGTTTTCCGTTCTTGAAGTGGTGCGGTCCGTGAAGGCCACCTCCGGTTCGGACTTCACGGTGGAGATGGGCACCCGGCGCCCGGGAGACTGCCCGGAAGTGATCGCCGACAACGCCCTTGCCCGGGCTGAACTTCACTGGCAGCCCGAGCTGGACGATCTCGACCGGATTGTCGGCGACGCCTTTCGCTGGGAACAAACGCTCAGCCGGCGCAACCGGACCTAGGGAAAAGTCCGGTCGGCCGGGACCGTCCTAAATCCCCTCGCCGTCGACGCCGGCGCTGCTCAGGAAGCCGTGCTCCCTGAGGTAGCCTATGATTTCCTCGGCGATATCCTCCGGATCCCGCCCGACATTGCGAATGTGGATCTCGGGGTTTTCCGGGGCTTCATAGGGGCTGTCGATG
This sequence comes from Roseibium sp. AS2, assembly GCF_038900065.1. Classification (NCBI taxonomy): domain Bacteria; kingdom Pseudomonadati; phylum Pseudomonadota; class Alphaproteobacteria; order Hyphomicrobiales; family Stappiaceae; genus Roseibium; species Roseibium sp. AS2. The sequence goes on along the minus strand of NZ_JBBMQN010000011.1, from coordinate 44,715 downwards.
CCGGTGAAATTCTTGATTTCACCGCGGTCTGCCTTGGCGTAGAGACCCTTGGGGTCACGCTTGCGGCACTCCTCGATAGGCGTGTCGATGAAGACCTCGATAAACTCGCCCTCGCCCAGCAGGTCGCGCGCCATGCGGCGCTCGGACTGGAACGGCGAGATGAACGACACCAGCGTGATCAGGCCCGCATCGGCGAACAGGCCGGCGACCTCGCCCACACGGCGGATGTTCTCCACCCGGTCCGCATCGGTGAAGCCGAGATCCCTGTTGAGACCGTGGCGGACATTGTCGCCGTCGAGCGTATAGGTGTGCTTTCCGTCGATGTGGAGCTTCTTTTCCACGATCGAGGCGATCGTCGACTTGCCGGACCCCGACAGGCCGGTGAACCACAATACCGCGGGCTTCTGGCCCATCTTTTCCGACCGGGCGGTCTTGTCGACATCCAGTGCCTGCCAGTGAATGTTGCTGGCCCGGCGCAGCGCGAACCAGACCATGCCGGCTCCGACCGTCGCATTCGACATCCTGTCGATGAGAATGAACGAGCCCGTCGTGCGGCTGGCTTCATAAGGATCGAACGGCACGGCAGAAGACAGGGCAAAATTGCAGAAGGCGATTTCGTTCAGTTCCAGCGTCTTGCCGGCGACATGCTCGAACGTGTTGACGTTGATCTTGTGCTTGATCTCCGACACCGTCGCCGTCACGGTCCGCGTGCCGATCTTCAGAAGATAGGGCCGGCCGGGCAGCAAGGGCTCGTCGGACATCCAGATGACATGGGCGGCGAACTGATCGGCCACATCCGGCCGGTGCGCCGTCGACGACAGGAGATCACCGCGGGAAATGTCGATCTCGTCTTCCAGGGTGAGCGTGACCGCTTCTCCGGCCACGGCGTCGGCAACTTCTCCGCCGGCTCCGATGATGGTCTTCACCTTCGAGATTTTCGCCGGACCCGCCACGACCACCTCGTCGCCGACGGCAACCCGGCCACTGGCGACGGTCCCGGAATAGCCGCGGAAATCGAGGTTGGGCCGGTTCACCCACTGCACCGGAAACCGGAACGGCGCCTCGAGTGCGTGCTCGCCGACCTCGACGGTCTCCAGGTGTTCCAGAAGGGTCGGGCCGGAATACCAGCCCATCTTGTCACTGCTTGCCGTGACATTGTCGCCATAGCGCGCGGACATGGGGATCGCCTGCAGGCTCTCGAAATCGAAGCCGTTGGCGAAGGTCTCGAAGTCCTTGCGGATCTCCTCGAACCGCTCCTGGGAGAAGTCGACCAGATCGATCTTGTTGATCGCCAGCACCACATGACGGATGCCGAGCAGCGATGCGATGAAGGCGTGGCGCCGGGTCTGCACCATCAGCCCGTGGCGGGCATCGACCAGCAGCACGGCAAGATCGGCGGTCGAGGCTCCAGTGGCCATATTGCGGGTGTATTGCTCGTGACCCGGGGTGTCGGCAACGATGAACTTGCGCTTTTCGGTAGCGAAGAAACGATAGGCCACGTCAATGGTGATGCCCTGCTCGCGCTCGGCCTCCAGACCATCGACCAGCAGGGCCAGATCGATTTCCTCGCCGACAGTGCCGTGCTTTTTGGAATCGCGCTCAAGCGCTGCCAGCTGATCCTCGAAGATCAGCTTGGTGTCGTAGAGCAGACGGCCGATCAGGGTCGACTTGCCGTCGTCCACGGAGCCGCAGGTCAGGAAACGGAGCTGGTCCTTGGTTTCCTGGGCGAGGATATAGTCTGTGACGGCCGTTTCGGCGGCATCTTCCAGGTTCGCGATCGTCATCTCAGAAATACCCTTCCCGCTTCTTCTTTTCCATCGAGGCGCTTTCATCCTTGTCGATCAGGCGCCCCTGGCGCTCGGACGTGCGGGCAATCAGCATTTCCCGGACAATCGCGGGCAGCGTGTCGGCGTCCGATTCAATGGCGCCGGTCAGCGGATAGCAGCCGAGCGTGCGGAACCGCACCAGCTTCTCCTCGATGACCTCTCCGGCCTGCAGCTTCATGCGCTCGTCATCGACCATGATCAGCATGCCGTCCCGGTTCACCACCGGCCGCACGGCGGCAAAGTAGAGCGGCACCATCGGGATGTTTTCCGTCAGGATGTACTGCCAGATGTCGAGCTCGGTCCAGTTGGACAAGGGAAAGGCACGGATGCTCTCGCCCTTGGCGACGCGGGCGTTGTAGAGGCTCCACAGTTCCGGGCGCTGGTTCTTCGGATCCCAGCCATGGGCGGCATTGCGGAACGAGAACACCCGCTCCTTGGCGCGGGACTTTTCCTCGTCCCGGCGCGCGCCGCCGAAAGCCGCGTCGAAGCCGTATTTGTTCAGCGCCTGCTTCAGCGCTTCCGTCTTCATGATGTGCGTGTGCACCGACGAGCCGTGCTCGAACGGGCTGATCCCGCGCTCCAACCCCTCCGGATTGGTGTGCACGATCAGGTCCATGCCCAGGCGGCTTGCCGTCTCGTCCCGGAAGGCGATCATGTCGCGGAACTTCCAGGTCGTGTCCACGTGCAGCAGGGGAAACGGAGGTTTTGAAGGGTAGAATGCCTTCATCGCCAGATGCAGCATCACGCCGCTGTCCTTGCCGATGGAATAGAGCATCACCGGATTGGAAAACTCGGCCGCAACTTCGCGGATGATATGAATGCTTTCCGCTTCAAGCCGCTTCAGGTTGGAGAGGCGCTCGGGCGTGATCCCCTGAGATTGCATGTTCATGTTCGCTTTTCCGTTGAGCCGGCAGTCCGGCCGAGATCTCGAAGTCCAGGCTCCGCGTCAGGCGGCGGGTGCCAGGTCCTGAAGCAATTGCCGACCGCTGGCGGCGATGAAATACGGATTGCGCAAGTCGTCCTTGCTCGCGTTTTCCGGTACGCGGTAGACGAAATCCTCACCGCTCGCGGCATGGATCAGAACGCCTCCGGCCGCCCGGAGCACCGCGTCGCCCGCGGCAATGTCCCACTGCATGGTCGGAGCAAGACGCGGATAGAGATCGGCGCGCCCGGCGGCCACCCAGCACAGTTTGAGAGACGAGCCGATCGAAAGCTGTTCGGCCACCATGACCCGGCCGATCAGGTCGGCGGTCTCCGCCGACATATGCGACCGGCTGGCCAGCACGCTCAGGCCCTCCGGAGGCGGCGTCCTGACGGTGATTTCCCGGGCATCGGCAACCGCGCCGTTTTCGATCCGGCCGGTGAAGGCGGCGGTGCGCGTGCCGCTGGCGGTCTCCATCAGGCCGCCCCAATAGATCTCGCCCAGCGCCGGAGCGGACACGACACCGAAGACCGGCTTGCCGTCCTCGATCAGGGCGATGTTGACCGTGAATTCGCCGTTCTTCTTCAGGAACTCCTTGGTTCCATCCAGCGGATCGACAAGAAAATAGCGGCTGCTGACCGCCGGCAATGCACCGGCCTCGGCGGCTTCTTCCGCAATCACCGGAATGCCGGCAAAGCGCTCCGCGAGACCCGCCAGAATGATTTTCTCCGCCGCGGCATCTGCCTTGGTCACTGGAGACCCGTCGGTCTTGCTCAGAACCTCGAACGGTTCGCAGTAGACTTTCAAAATGTCCTCACCGGCGCGGATCGCCAGTTGGTTCAAAAAGGATATCTGGTCTTCCGTCATCAATGCCTCGATCTGCCCGGACTTCGTTGGACGTCCGCAACCCATGCTCTTAGGGCCTGCCCGTAGATAATGAAAGAACCTGTATCAATTCAAGGAATGCTGTTCCACGAATGGGCGCGAAATGAAAACACCCGGGTTTCTCTGGACCCGGCGGGCGGCGTTTTGTTGCGCAGCGCAGGAGGAGTTCCCCGCGGGAAGGTCGATTCACGGATTGGCAATGCCTTTTCTGCTAGGGTACGATGAACTGGGTGCAAATCACCCTCAGGCACTACCTAAACGTGAGGTGACCATGTCGGACGCCAAATCGATCCCGCAGCAGCCTGCGGAAGACAGCAGCAGCGATCAGTTCCCGCGCGAGCGGCGGGCCCGTGTCTTCAAAAAGGGCAAGATGGTCTTTCAGCACGGCCTCAGGTCCATTCCCTGCACCATCCGCAATATTTCCGAGGGCGGCGCGTTGCTCGAGTTCGAGCAGGCCTACATGCTGCCGAAGGAATTCGACCTGCATATCGATCTGGAGGACTATGAGGTCACTTGCGAACGCCGTTGGGAAGACGGCCTGCGTTGCGGTGTCCAGTTCCTCGGCGAAAAGCGTCCGGTCTCGGCGCAACGCGCCCAGGTTCTGAAAACCTCCGAGGAGGCGCTGAAGAGCGAAATCGACGCACGCGGCGACAGCCCCGACAATTTCTTCCAGCGAAAGCACTTCGACGATTCCAGGAGCGAACCGGCACCGGCAGCCCGCTCCAGGCCCACAGGCGGCGGCAAGCCCACCTTCGGCAAGCGCCGCTGAGATCCCGAAAGACGGCAACAGGCCCTCTTCGGCACGCGCTGAAGGGGGCCTGTTGCGTCTGGCCTCGATGTTTTTCGACCGGTCAGCCCGTCTGAGCGTCCCGCTCCAGGGCGCGTTTCACCGACGGACGTTCGCCGCACCGCGTGATCCAGTCCCTGACCACCTTGTTGTCCGGCATGAGATCGGGCAGCCACAGGAAAACACTGCTGCACAGAAGATCGGCGGCGGAATAGTCTTCCCCGAGCAGATAGGGCCGGCGTTCGAGTGTCTCCGCCAGCCGTTCGATCACGGCATCCAGATTTCGCAGGTTGGCGTCTATGACCGGATGGGACACGCCGACCATGTGCAGCACGATCACCGGCTCCATGACGCCCTGATAATAAAACATCCAGGACAGATAGTCTCCGCGGCCGGGCGCGCCTTCAACGGGCCCCAGCCCGGCCTGCGGATACCTGTCGGTGAGATAGAGCATGATGGCGCCGCGCTCGCGCACCCGCTCGTCGCCGTCGACGAGAAAGGGCACCTTCTTTTCCGGATGAGGGTTTCGCGGATCGTGACTGCCGGAGCCGTCATGGCGCGGGATCGTCACTTCCTGGATATCAACTGGCGCGCCCAGTTCCTCGATCAGGGCGACAACCGTCGAGGACCGGCTGTTGGGGGCGTGAAAAAGTGTTGTCATGGTCGGAACCTTTCAATGTCGAGGTCTTTCAGTTGCGGTGGGATGGGTATAGCGTCCCCCTGCTGACAGATTACGGCAGGAGCAAATGGCCCGACCCGACAGACTGATGCGCCTGATGGATCTGCTCCGGCGGCTTCCCCAGCCCGTGACCGCCGCGCGGCTTGCGCAGGAAACCGGCGTCTCTCTGCGCCAGCTCTACCGCGACATCGCGACATTGCGTGCCGGCGGCGCGCTGATCGACGGTGCCGCCGGCCTCGGCTATTCCCTGACCGAGGACCCGGTGCTGCCGCCTCAGAGTTTCTCCCGGATCGAGATAGAGGCCCTGATGCTGGCCCTGAGCGGCCTCGACCAGATCGGCGATCCCACGCTGATCGACGCGGGCCGCAGCGCCATGGCCAGGATCATCGCGACATTGCCGGACAGCCAGGCACGCCACGCCATGCATACGATCATGCGCACCTGGCGCAAGCCGGACGAGCGCCCGCCCGTCACGGTCGATCTCGACCTGCTGCGGGAGGCCTGCTGGCAGGAATTCAGCCTGACGATGACCTACCGCGACCTGCAGGACCGGGTCACCACCCGCGATATCTGGCCGCTGGGCCTGTCCTACAGCGAGACCAGCCTGGTGCTGCTCGCGATGTGCCGCCTGCGCGACGACTACCGCCTGTTCCACATCAGCAGGATCATGTCCCTCCAACGCGGGGCGGACAGCTTCCGGCCCAAACGGGCGGCGCTGATCCGCGCCTATGTTCATCGGCACGATGCACCTCTCCCCGGCAACAGGCCAGGTACCAGTTTCGGCCCCAGTGCCGGCCCCAAGCCCGGCCCAGGTCCAGACACGGGCGCAGGCAGCGAGGGGACCGTTTCATGAGGCTGTCTTATCGGGTGCCGGTGCCTCGTTCCGGGAAGTCATGCTTATTTAGGGTTGCATTTTTCTTGATTAAATATCTGAAATAGAATATCTTCTTTTGCAAACAAGAACAGTATCCGCCTTTGAATGCCGGCAGCGTGCCCCCATCGACACGTTTTTCAAGCCAAAGGACCTTTCTTGATGCACATCCGCCTTGTCACTTCTCTCTTTCGAGCGTCGGGGCTCTCTCTCCTGCCCGGCCTTCTTGTGACACTCTGCGTGTCTGCGGCGGGAGCGCAGACCGCCGACTGTCCGGACCCGGGCCGCCAACCGGCAACGGAAAAGCTGATGTCGCTGGTTCAAGGCGATCCGGCGCTGCAGGAGCAGTTGACCCGCTCCATCGAACTCGGTCAGATCATCAATTCCGATCCGAACACGAATCCGGTGGCGAGCCTTGAAGACTATTACGATTTCATCGACGCCCTGGTCACCTATCCGCCGCAGAACATCGACAGTGGCATTTACGACGGCAAGATCCGTGTCAGCATGGATGGCACCAATTACTGCAATTGGAATATCCTGGACATCCTGTCCTTCAGCTATTTCCTGGTCGACCGGCAATTGACCACCGATCCGCGCGGCCAGATCCAGTTCGAAAACGACGCCTTTTCCAACTGGATGCGCGACATCGCAGAGGAATGGGGACAGTATCTGGAGACTCCCGCCTCGGCCGTTCATGTCCCCGACTTCACCGGCGACCCCAATTTCGGCGACTGGTATTGTCCGCCCGAGGGCGGCTACACCACGTTCCAGGACTTTTTCACCCGCGAACTGTGCGCTGCCACCTTTCCCACCGGCTCCCGCCCCGTCGAGGGGTATGACGATCCGGCCACGGTTGTGGCCATCGGCGACAGCACGTCGGCAGGATGGTGGCCGATCAGCGGCAACGGCAAGCTGGTGACGACTTATGACGGCATCTCCCAGGGCGGAGAAGTGATCAAGGGACAGCTCTACAGCGACGTCGCCGACTTCATCCTGGGCAAGGATGGCGAAACCGTCCTGGAGACGTTCGGCGCGATCGACCCGGCGATCTTCAACAAGGGCACCTGGACTCACCAGTTCCTCAACGTGAACAACTATCACCGGCTTCACGTGCCGGTCGCCGGCAAGATCGTCTACCTCAAGCACCTGCAATCGGGCGTCCGGATGAAATCGGGCTGGGCGGAAGCCCGCCGGCCGGAGGAGGTTGACCACTACGATCCGCAGGACACCGCCGACTGGCAGTTCGGCCAGACCCGCATGGTCATCGGGATCGAGACGGAGTCCCATGGCACCGTGGTGATCTCGCCAATGGGCATGGCGCAGGTTTCCTCGATCGTGAAACGCGACTGGGTCACCGAGGGCGCCATGACCGACAAGGGCTGGGAATTCGCAAACTTTGCCTTCGGCGGATCCGACTTCGTGGTCATCTTTCAGGAGGACGCGGACTTCGTCCTGACCGCGGAGACCCTGCCGGAAGAGGCGCCGGGCGCGGGCGTCGCCTACAAGACCTCCCTGCAAGGCGAGAAATACGGCTGTTTTGGCGGCGTCACCACCTGCAGCGCCACCCCACAGACCCCGCCCGCTCCTCCTTCCGGCGGGTGATAAGTCCGGCGGCCCTCCCCCCTCGGGCCGCCGGTCGCTTCCCTATTTTAAAGAGACTGAAAATTGCATTCAGGAGCCGCCAGTCGACCCGCAATCCGGTCCGGCTGGCGGTTTCTGTTAAATCACCATTGATTGTACGGCAGGAACTTGCCGCACATGGTGATCTTGACCCGGTCTCCCTTGGGGTTTTCCTCCCGCTCGATCTTCAGGTCGAAATCAATCGCGCTCATGATGCCGTCGCCGAATTCCTCATGAATGAGTTCCTTGATGGTGTCGCCATAGACGTAGGTGATTTCGAAGAAGCGGTAGATCAACGGGTCCTTGGAAACCGTTTCGGCCTCCTGGCCTTTTTTCGGCGGCAACTGAAGAGCGATCTCGACATCCCTGGTGCGATTGCCGAAACCGAGGAAACTCGCGACCTTCGCTGCCGCTTCCGCAGGCAGGGCATTCTGGCCAAGGCAGGCAGACACAACAAAGACGTCCGACATGCCGGCCGCAGCCGAAATGTCCGCCCAGCTTGCCTGCCTCGCGAACTTGGCCGCCATGACGAGTTCGGTCATCTCCAGTTTGGTCATCAGGGGGGCCAATGGCGCATCGGCGGATGGCATGGTCGTTACGGTGCTCATGGGTGCTCTCCAGGTTGGGTTTCGGTGTGGGGTTGAGAAATCAGGCTGCCTCGGCTTCGGGTTGCCGGGCCAATTCCTTGCGCGCCATCATGTGCTGGCGCGGTGCGTTGACGGCGTCGACGGCGAGAAGCCGGCTTCCGCAAAAATAGCTCAGGGAAAAGCTGCCACTGACGGGGTCCCCTTCCAGCTGTGTGCGATCATGGCCTTCCGACAGACCGGCGATCTGCAGTTTGCAGTCATATTGATCCGACCAGAACCAGGGAACGGGATCGTAGGCGACCTGTTCACCCAGCATTGCGCCGGCAGCGACCTTCGACTGGTCTATGGCGTTCTGTACGCTTTCGAGGCGCACCTGCCGCCCGTATCTTCTTGAAGGAAACAGGCAGCAGTCGCCGGTCGCAAAGACGTCCGGGGCCGATGTTCTGCAGGCGTCATCGACGACGATACCCGCCGCCACGTCCAGCCCCGCCGCCTCGGCAAGGTCGGTGACGGGGACGGCGCCAACCGCGACCAGCACGAGATCAGCCTTCAGAGCCCTGCCGCCGGCCAGCTTCACGGCAGCCACCGCCCCGTTTCGGCCCTCCAGTGCCGCAACGCCGGCGCCAAGATGAAACTCGACGCCGTTCTGGCGGTGGAGCGATTGAAAATACTCGGACATCTCCGGCGCAACCGAGCGCATGAGCACACGGGGCTGGGCCTCGACCACGTGCACGACCTTGCCCATGCGCGCGGCGACCGCGGCAAACTCCATGCCGACGTAGCCGGCGCCGATGATCGCGATGCTCTCGGCAGTTTCCAGCGCGGTTCGAAGCGGGGCGATATCATCCATGCCGCGCAGGCTGAAGACGCCGCCCAGATCCGCACCCGGCAGCGGGATTTGCCGGGCCCGTGTGCCTGTCGCCAGGACCAGTCTGGAATAGGCCAGTTCCTGACCGGTGCCCAGGGAGACCTTTCCGGCGGCAACATCGAGCCCCAGGACCCTTGCCCCCATCCGGAACTCAATTGAATGTGCGTCGAAATAGGCCTCCGGCCGGAGATAAAGCTGCTCCTCGGTCAGATCGCCCTTGAGATAGGCCTTGGACAAGGGGGGACGCTGATAGGGGAGCCAATGCTCATCCCCGAAAAGCACAAGGTCTCCGTCGAAGCCCTTCGACCGCAATGTCTCGGCCGTTTTCAGGCCGGCTTGCCCGGCCCCCACGATCACAATCGGCGCGTTCATGTTCGATGTCCTGTTTCAATGTCCGGGCGCCGGCGGCAGGCTGCCGCCGCCGGCGCAAGACCGCCCCTAGAACGGCAGGCCTTCCTCGATCGGCAACGCAGGGTCACGTGACCATTCGTTCCAGGAACCGAAATAGATCTTCACGTCCTTCACACCCGCCTCCTTCAGCGCGAGATAGGTGTTTGACGCCCGCGCACCCTTGAAGCAGTAGAGCGCCACCGGCGTCTCCGGCGTGATGCCCACCGTGGCGCATTCCGCCAGGACTTCTTCCCTGGACTTGATCATCGGTCCGGAGGCCGTCGGCTTCATCATCCGGTACCATTCGATCCACCTGGCCCCCGGAATGCGCCCCTTGCGCGGGCAGAAATCCTTGCCATAGGGTGAAGAGCTTTCGGCGATCCACTCGTCGATGTCGCGCACATCCAGCTTGACGACATCGTCCTTGTCCACCGCCGCCATCATGTCGGCGACGTCCATCATCAGGTCGGCGCCGCTGTCCGAAGCCGGGAAGACCCTGGGCGACGGTGTGGCAGCTTCTGTTGATTGTGACAGGCCGGCAGCAACCCAGGCCTCGTAGCCGCCGTGCAACACCTTGATCTTCGGATATCCGAGATACTGCAGCAGAAAATAGCCCCGGCAGGACTGTCCGAATCCGGACGCCATCGACTGTTCGTAGATCACTGCGGTTTCTGCACCCGAAAGACCGACCGAGCCGAATTCCTCCGCGAATTTTCCGCGCAATTCGGCAATGCCTTCAGGTGACGAGGTCGCCAGATAGGTGAAGATATCGTGCAGATTGACGGCGCCGGGAATGTGACCGGCGGCGTAGGCTTCCGGGGCCCGTGTATCGATCACGACACAGGGTTCACTTGCAACGAGGCTCTCGAGTCCCGAGGCAGAAATCAGGGTTCCGTCCGTCATGGTCATGCTCCTTTTTCGTTGGAAATGCGGTGTGATCAGGCAGCCCCCAGGTCTGCCAGCATTTTTCTGAGCTGTTTGGTGGCGGGTGTCACGATGGCCACGAAATAGGCCTCTCGCAGTCTCCGCTGGGCCGCACCGCGGCGCACATACCCGCGCGCGCCGCAATGAAGCATCGCGTTGTGTGCGGCGGCCACCGACGCATCGCCCGCCGCCAGACGGGCCTTGATGACGCGGATGAAATACTCCTTCGACGTGTCGAAGGGCGTGCGGGCAAGTTCGAAAACCTCGGTCTCCATCGCTTCAAGCTGAGACCGGAAGTCGTCCGGCTGATCCGGAAGGTGACAATTGACGTGCGACAGGGTCTGGCCGGCCTGCTCCATGAGATCGATGCAGGAGCGGATCATCCCGAAGGCCATGCCGGCCTGCAGCAGAATGAAGCCTGCGCGAATACGCGGGATATAGTCGTCGATCGGATCCGCCAGCACGCTCCCTGCCGGGATGAACGCCTTGCGCAGCTGGATGGCAAAGGTCCGGGTCCCGTCCAGTGCAACGAAATCGTCATTTTCAGAGATCTTTACACCCGGGGCCGAACAATCGGCGACGGCCATGACCTTGTGTTCGTTTTCCTCCGGCAAGGAAAAGACTATTCCGAAATGATGATCTTCGCCGAGGTTCGAGACCCAGGGCAGAGTGCCCGTGACTTCATAGCCCCCTTCGACACGAACGCCTTTCAGACGAAGCTTTTCGATCCCGAAAAGCGACTTCATCGGATTGGACAGGCCGGTGCCGCCCAGAACTTCGCCACTGGCGATCTTCGGGCCCAGGGTCTGCCTGAGGGTCTCGTTCTCGGAATTCGCGATGTACCAGGCGAGTGCATCCTGACACCAGACGCAGAAGGCGGTCGAAAGGCACTCCTCCCCCACAATCGTCATGGCGCGAATCGACGTCTCGAGATCGAAGGCTTCGGGAGAACTTGTATCTGCGGTGGCCATCGGGGCGTGTTGAGCAAAAGCGCCGGCGTTGCCAAGCGCGCGCATCACGGCTTCCGGGTAGACGCCCTTCAGATCGATGTCCTGAACCAGCGGAGCAAGGTCGGACTTCGCGATCCGCGCCACATTCGCCAGAATGTCCGGGACGCTCTGCCGCGGCACCGCATCTTCGACCGTCTTGAGCTGTACCTGTGCGTTCATCTTTTCACCTCCTCGTTCCGCGGACGGGGTTTGACTGTGGAGACGGTCCGCCCCGCCTGATGCGGCGGGGCGGACCGGAGGCATCAGAGAGACGCCGCGACCATGTTCACCGGCCGCGAGAAGGTGTTGAACACCGGCGACCACTGGCACACATGGGCGATCAGTTCGTCGATCGTTTCCTGAGGTGCATCCGCGTCCATGTGGACATTGATCCGCACATCGGTGAAACCGACCGGTTTCTCGCTGACATCGCCCGTGCCCCAGACAGCGGTGATGTTGAGATCGCCTTCAAGTTCAACTTCGAGCGAATTGATGGTGATGCCCCGATGCACCGCGTTGGCGTGCAGACCGACGGCGATACACGAGCCAAGCGCCGCCAGAGACGCTTCCGACGGGTTCGGCGCGGTGTCGTCACCCAGCAGGCCCGGCGGTTCGTCGACAATGTAAGGATCCAGGTCGCGGATGTAGTTGGCATGCCGGAAACGACCTTCCGCAACGGTCTTGCACTTCAGGGTCTTGACCGCTTTCGGGTTCTTCTTGCCATTTTCGATCAGGGCATCGAGACCGCCCTTGTCGATTGGTGCCAGACATCCCGTCAGGGCTGTTGCAGGTTCGGACATCAAATTCTCCTTCTTGGTTTCCTTGGGCAAAATGAAATCAGGATGATCGCAGCCAGCTGAGTTTTGCGATGGCCAGCTGCAACAGGGTGTCCAGGCTGAACCCGATCACCCCGATGATCACGACGGTGGCCGCGAGCCGGTCGTATTCGAGCGTGTCGCGGGCGTCGTTGATGGCGTAGCCGAGCCCGGACGTGACCCCGAGGTATTCGGCAGGAACGAGGATGATCCAGGCGACGCCAAGCGCCAGGCGGATGCCGGCCAGAATGTCCTGCGAGATCGCGGGCAGGATGATGACAAACAGCATGTGCCAGGGCCGGGCACCCAGGTTGCGGGCCACCTTGAACCAGGAAGGTTCGATGCGCCTGAGACCCGAAGCCGTCGAAAACAGGACCGGCCAGATGGCGGCGACCGCGATCAGGAAGACGATCGCGCCTTCCCAGGTGGCAAAGGCCATGACCGCGATCGGCATCCAGGACAGGGGCGAAATCATCCGGAGGAACTGAAACGGCACATTCGTAAGCTTGCGGAAGCCCGTGATCGCGCCGACCAGAATGCCGACGGGCACGCCAATAACGATGGCCCAGAACAACCCCGAAGCGACCCTGACCAGGCTTGGAACCGTTATCTGGAACGCCTCCCCTGTCGCGATCATCTCTCTCAGCCGCAGCAGGGTCGGGGCCGGCGCGAAATCAGCGAAGGCATAAAGATCATCGGACGCTTCAACCATGCGCCCGCCAACCCACCAGACCGCCACAAGCAGGGCCAGGCCGGCCACCGTGTAACCCAGGCTTTCGAGGCTGCCGCTCAACCTGCCCTTCATGTCCTCAGACAGGAAAGGCCTGGTGCCGGCCACCGCGGCAGCCGGCGTGAAACCGGCCTCCCGCGTTAAGATCGGGCTCGTCTCGCTCACAGCGACAGGACCTCCTCGCGATTGAAGGGGTCATCCGGATTGACCGACGGGTCGTTCTTCCACTCCGGGTATTTTTCAAGCGATGCCTTGACGAAGCTGCGATCCACCAGATCGTCGGCGACAAAGGACGGATCGAGGTCCGCCAGAAAGTTCTTGTCGCCGCCAACCACGGTCTGCTTCATCTGCTCGACCGTCAGTTTGGTGGCCGACGGGTAAGGCCAGGGCTGAAAGTCGATGCGGCCGTTGCCCCAGTCATCGACATGCTGGACGGCCCCGCTGTCGCGGTAGGCGGGCAGGTCGTATTCGGTCATGGCCCGCTTGACGACCGGGGCCGGTGCCGGGAGATAGCCTTCGCCGTTCTTTGAAATGATCTCGGCGACTTCAGCCTTGTTGGTCGAAGCGTAGATCGCACCGCGCACCACGGCGTTGACCACTTTCTGGGTCCACTCGGGACGCGCCTTGGTCGCTTCCTCGTGCATGCACAACACGCAACAGGGATGGTTCTTCCAGATGTCGCCGGTGAACCGCAGCATGCGTGCACCGGCCTTCATCTCGCCAAGTGCGTTGAAGGGTTCCGCGACGATATAGGCATCGAGCTTGCGGGCCGCGAGGGAGGCCGGCATTTCCGGCGGCGCCATGACCTGAAGATTGCATTCGTTTGCGGCCAGCGGCTCTCCCGGCCCCTTGATGACCGGGGTGACACCGGACGCTCTCAGCGCGTACTGGAGCACGATGTTGTGCATCGAATACCAGAACGGCACCGCCACCTGCTTGCCGCCCAGTTGGGAAAAGTCGGTGATGTCAGTGTGTTTTCCAACGACGAGGCCGGAGCCGTTGGTGTGTGCCCAGGCCATGATCTTGACCGGAAACTTGTTGTTGTAGCGCATCCAGATCGGGATCGGATTGAGGAAGTGGACGACGTTGAACTTGTTGGACACGAAGCCCTCGATCAAAGGCGACCATCCGCGGATCAGGGTCGGACGCTCGGCCTCCAGCCCCTCATCGGCAAAGAAGCCCTTGGCATGGGCCACCAGCAATGCCGTCGCATCGGTGATCGGCAGATAGCCGATACGCACGACCTCATCCTCCTGGGCATAGGACATCTGGGGCAATGAGGCGAGAAGCCCGGACAGCGACGCGAACAAGCCGCCCTTGGCGAACATGTTCAGCATCTGGCGGCGGGAATAATCTCCCGCGTAGGCCTCTCCTGCCCATTTCTCCATGGCCCAGTCGAATTGCCCGGTCTTCAGGCTGTCGAGATAAGTGCTGTCGGTCTTGCTCATGGTCTGATGCCTTTGTTGGTCTGGAAAACGGATCAATTGGCTGCCAGCCGATCAATCGGTGCAGGAGCGTTCAGGCTGTCCAATGGAATGAAGCCCTGGGCCTCGGCCATTGCCATGCCGGCGGCGGTCTCATAGGCCGCCACGAGCTTGCGGCGCGCCTCCGCGAAGTCAGGCATGGACGGAAGGCGGTCGCCCGCAATGTCGATCCTGATCTCGGCTTCGATGTCGCCGGGATCGGCTTTCATCACCAGAGCGCGGTCGGCCATCATCACGGCTTCGTTGATGTCGTGCGTGACCAGCACAAGGGTGATGCCGAGATCCTTGCAGATCCGGCGGATGTCCCGTTGCAGCGCATGACGGGTAAAGGCGTCGAGCGCCGAGAGAGGCTCATCGAGCAGCAGGACCTCGGGTTTCAGCGCAAGAGAACGGGCAAGAGCGACACGCTGTTGCTGACCGCCGGAGAGATCCTGGACATTGCGTTTTGCATAGTCGCCGAGTTCGACCAGTTCCAGCACTTCAGGAATGCGATTGCCTGCCTCCCTGGTCCTGCCGTTGAAACGCAGGCCGAGCCCGACGTTCTGTTCGACACTCATCCAGGGATACAGGCTTGGCGCCTGAAACATCATGATCCGGCTCGGCGACGGCTCCGTTATGCGTGCGCCATCGACCAGAACCCTGCCCGCCGTCGGAAGAGACAGGCCGGACAGGACATGCAGGAGCGTGGATTTGCCACATCCGGACCTGCCGATCAGCGCAAGGGCTTCCCCCGGAGAGATTTCGAGATCGATATGCCCGAGAGCCTTCGCCCCGCCCCCCTTGTAGGTGTGGGAAATTCCGATCGCCTGAATATGAGCACCGCCAGTCATGGACTACTCCAGATAGAAACATACCGTTCTGTTTCCTGTAAGCAGAGACCATGCCAACTCAGCGATTTACGTGTTACCTTTTGTTTTCATTAATATTTTTGATAAACCTGCAAAAGAACCGTTCGATATGCACTGCACAATTTACGACCGAACGCCTTCCAAGACAGCCTAATTCCGCGCCCGGTGTACCTGAGGTTCACCCCGGCTGTGCACATTGCAGGATTGAAAAACCCGCCTTGGTCCAGTAGTGAAAGGAAACAGATCGGTCGGTATCTTTTGGAAAGGTTTTCCGGTGCCCCCCACTTCAAGCGCCACGTCACACGGCATTGCCGCTCTCAATTCCGGTCCGGACCGTGGCTCCGCCCGGGAGCGCCTTCTGCTGGCGGCCTCGGACCTGTTCTGCAAGCAGGGCATCAACGCGACCGGCGTGGACGCGGTGATTGCGGCCGCGGGCACGGCGAAAACGACCCTCTACAAGGCCTTCGGTTCCAAGGAGGGGCTGGTCGAGGCAGTTCTGGAACGGGAGGGGGAGACCTGGCGCACATGGTTCGTCGCAGAGGTCGATGCCCTGCCCGGCACGTCGTCGGACAAGCTCGTCCATCTGTTCGATGTTTTGAAAAAGTGGTTCGCCGAAGAGCACTTCTATGGCTGCCCCTTTATCAACGCGGTTGCGGAGAACGACAAGGATGACGACCGCATGCGCGCCATTGCGCTCCGGCACAAGACCGTCGTCCTCGACAAGATACGCGACCTGGCCCGGGAAGCCCGGCCAGAAGACGCGGAGGGGCTGACCCATGAGCTGGCCCTCCTGATCGACGGTGCCATCGTGGCCGCTCTCATCACACGGGACCCGAGCATCGCCGACCATGCCCGGAATGCGGCCGCCAGGGTCCTGAGCACGCACCAGGTGTAAATCAACCGTAATTGACAAAAATCGCGGATCAGGCGGACTGCGCCCTCGCTGCGAAGACCCTGCCGAAGGAAGCGCCGGCTGCTGGTGTCCCCCGTGCCGCACCTTTTCCAGAAACAAAAAGAAGACCAAACGATACGCCTGCAGTCGAGGCGCTCGCCTATGTTGCGCTCAGCAACAAGGAACACACGCATGAAACTTTGCCGCATCCGGACTGAAAACGGCATTCGCCCTGCTGCGATCGACAACGAGGGTCTGGCGCGGGATCTGAGTGGTCATGCAGCCGACATCACACCGGGGTCGGTTGAACCCGGAGTGCTCGATCACCTGCGTGGCATAAACATTGATCTCCTGCCGGTCATTGCCGGTGACTATGCCCCCATCCTTTCGGATGTCAGGCGGATATTCTGCATTGGCCTCAACTACTCCGACCATGCAAAGGAGAGCAATCTTCCTATCCCCGAACACCCGATCCTGTTCATGAAAGCCTGTCCGGCAAGTGGTGCCAACGATCCGATCACGATCCCAAGGGGTTCGGTCAAGACCGACTGGGAGGTGGAACTCGGCGTCATCATCGGGACAAAGGCCCAACACGTCCCGGAGACCGAAGCACTGAGACATGTTGCCGGCTATTGCGTCGTCAATGACGTGTCCGAACGGAGCTTTCAATCGGACTGGGGCGGCCAGTGGGTCAAGGGTAAATCCTGTGACAGTTTCGCCCCCGTCGGCCCCTGGCTCGTAACCAGGGACGAGGTTCCGGACCCGCAGGCACTGGACCTCTATCTCGATGTCAACGGTATGCGTTGCCAGACCGGCAACACGTCGACGATGATCTTCCCGGTCGCCAGGATCGTCTCTTTCCTCAGCGATTTCCTGACACTCATGCCCGGTGACATCATCACGACAGGCACGCCCCCGGGGGTTGGAATGGGCATGAAGCCGCAAAAGTTCCTGCGTCCAGGAGACACCGTATCTCTCGGCATTACCGGCCTCGGCGATCAGCGCCAGAACGTGGTTGCCTTCCCTGTTTGACCCAAAAGAAAGTCTGACATGACCCGATTTACCGGCGGCTGCCTGTGTGGCAGCGTGACCTATACGTGCGAAGCAGATCCGGCGCTTGTCCTCAACTGTCATTGTACAGATTGCCGCAAGGCCATGGGCTCGGTTCACGCGACAACGATGTTTGTTCCCGAAGACAAGGTGACGATCAACGGGTATCCGCGCAGCTTCAGTCACAGCGCGGACAGCGGCGCCTCGATGACCAAGGTCTTTTGCGAAAACTGCGGCTCGCAACTGTTCAGCCGCAACACCAACCGACCGGGAACCCTCGGACTTCGGGCCGGATCCGTCGATGATGCCTCTCTCATACGACCGATGATGAACATCTACTGCGCAACCGCCGTCCCAAGCACGCCAATGGACCCTCAATTGCCGACCCATTCAACCATGCCCGGCTGAGGCTTTTTGCGCCGTTGGACATACAGTATCCGGCTGAAGGTCGACCTTCAGCCGGATTTGTTTCGTCAGGCGAGCGCTGCAATCACCGCGTTGGTTCTGGTAACGGCCGCCACGTTCTGCATCGCGTAGTTGATCGACGCCTGGTGCCAATCCGCATTCATGGTCGAACAGGCGTCTTCGGGGACGATCATCCGGTAGCCCTTGTCCGCTCCGGTCCGGGCCGTGTGTTCAACACTCATGTTGGTCCAGCTGCCGGTGTTTATGATCGTATCGCGGCCGCCGTGGCGGAGATAGGCGTCAAGACGGGAGGTCTCCCAGGCGCTCATGCTCATCTTCTCGACAATCAGGTCACCGGGCTGCGGCTCCAGTCCCGCAGCCGGCGCAACGCCCCAGGTCCCACGCACCAGAGCCTTGTTGTCCTTCAATCCTTTTTGAAGCTCCGCATGTTGGCACAGATACGGCGCTCCCGGTTCCAAGACCATCCAGACATGAATGATCATGCCGCCCCGAGACCGGACGGCGTCCGCCAGCCGTCGGACATTGGCGACCACATTCTGGTCGCGGGCATGATCCGGAGATCCGGTGGCTGCAAACGCGCCCCCGTCAATCATCACGTCATTTTGCAGATCTTGCAGGATCATCGCTGTACGCGCGCCCTCGATCCGGAAATCAAGGTGATCTTTCAGGATCAGCGAAGAGGCCGCGGAAGATGTCACAGCAGGGAGCTCCTGGGCTTTTGGAGGGTGGAACCTGTACCGCATGAAGGGTTCTTCCCTGCCCCGCTTGCGCGTTCTTACAGAATAGAGCGAGGTGGAAGCGCACAGGAACAAGGTCGACCAGTCGTCCCCGCCCCAGTGCATGTTGGCAACCATTTCAGGGCAGGTGATCTTGCCGAGCAGTTCGCCGTGGAACGAATAGACCCAGACACCGCCCGGGGCTGTCACATAGAGATTGCCGTCCTGGTCGGCCTTCATGCCGTCCGGCAGCCCGGCCAGTTGATCGTCGCGAATGCCGCCTGCGAATAGCCGGCCATTGGTCAGATGACCATCGTCGGCCACATCGAACATTCGGATGTTGGCCTGATCGGTGTCATTCACCCACATCCATTTGCCACAGGGCGAGAAACACAGGCCGTTGGGCTGACCGAACAGGTATTTGTCAACCACGAGCTGGGGCTCATCGCCCGGCCGATGTCCCGGCGGCAGTCGATAGACCCCCTGGAAGTCCAGTTGTGTCGGGCGCGGTACGCCGAAATGCTCCTGGCGACCGTAGGTGGGGTCGGTGAAATAGATGCTGCCGTCGTTGGCGACAACAATGTCATTCGGACTGTTGAGCTCCTTGCCAGCGAACTTCGAGCACAGCGTTTCACGCGTTCCATCCCTGTTCACCCGCACGACGGAACTGGTGGCATGCTCGCAGATCAACAGATTCAGGTCGGCATCATAGGTCATGCCGTTGCCCTTGTTGGACGGGCGGGCAATCTCGCTGATGCCTTGTCCGGGCACATACTTGCGGCGAACATCGCCGGGCATGTCCGAAAAGATCAGGTGGTTCTCGACCGGGTGCCAAAGCGGCCCCTCGGTAAAGATGAAGCCGGTCCCCAGATGCCGAACCGGTTCATTCACGTCAATGATCTTGTGAAATCCGTCTGCGATCGCCTGATGTGCCATGCGTCATGCTCCCGATTACTGCCCGGCCGACGCCTGTCGGCCGGAATTGCCTCAAACAGGAAACCAGGGTCGGTTCGGGACGGTTTCGGTCATGGGCCCCGGAACCTGCATGCCGAGCCGGCCAACCACCTTTTGCCGTTCAATCTTCGCTGGCCGGTCATGGATCGGCAGCAGGAAGGTATAATTGTTCAGGAGTTTCTTGATGGCCCCCTTCTCTTCCCGTTTGCTCTGGGAGTGATTGCCGGTCACACGCGGTTCTTTCCAGTTGTTGGTCATCACGTGATTGACGATCTGATCGTTGAAATCATAGATGACATCGCCGCAAATGCAGGCAAGGCCTTCGGATGTTTCAACAATCACATTCATGCTGCCTTCAGTGTGGGCACCCGCGGCTTCACACCAGACACCCGGGATGATCTCCTCGGCGCCGGTAATGTCGAGATCCAGAAACTGCATCGCTTCCGGTTCATAGATCCGGTCGACAAGGTGTTTGATGTCCGGCTTCGGATATTGCGGAAACATGATGCCGGAGACCGAAAATTCCATTTCCTTGCGGTTGATCACCACGGTGGTGTTCATCGGGAAGAGATCGTCCTTGCCCGCATGGTCGATGTGCAGATGGGTGTGCAGTATGTAGCGAATATCGCCAAGCTTCAGTCCATGTTTCGCCAGCTGGTTCTCGATCATGTTGTCGTGGAACTGCAACCCGCGCATCCCCAGGCTTTCCATGATGGCGTTGTCCCGGTAACCGGTATCGACCAGCACCGGATACTCCCCGCCCAGGATGAGAAACCCGTAGACCGGGACGCGCCGCGTCCGCCCACATTCATGTCCCAGGACCAGAAAGCTCGTTTCAAGCTCGATATCACCATAGTCGAGCACGTGAATTTGCAAGGCCATATCGGCTCCTCCCGTTAAACGTTACAGCCGGTAAACCCGGGCTGCGGTATCATTGAAGATTGCGGATTGTTTCTTTTTGGACAGGGTGCTCGCTGCATCCTGAAAGGCATGGAAAAGCTCGGTGTAGCTGGTCCAGAGTTTTTCGATCGGATAGTTCGATCCGAACATGCAGCGGTCGGCACCAAAGATCTTTTCGGTGTCGGTCACCATCTGCGCGATGAATTCCGGATCGTTCTTGTGAATGAACGTGCCGAAGGCCGACAACTTGCTGACGACATTCGGACAGTCCGCCAGCCTCTTCATGCCGTCCTTCCAGATCTTGTGGCCGGCAGCACTGGTGTCCTCCTTCATGCCCGCATGCTGAAGGATGAAGGTCACGTCCGGACAGGATCTTGCCAGTTCGGCGGCTCCTTCCATCTGGCTGGAAAACACCTGCAGATCGAAACTCCAGCCATAATCGGCGAGCCTGGTGACATTCTTCCGGACCTGAGCGTCGCGGCACAGATCCGGGTCCTGTGCAAACCGGTAGAGCGGGTTTTCGTGCCAGTGGAACTGTTGCCGGATGCCGCGCATCAGCGGGTATTTCTTCAGCCGATCCAGTTGGCCCGTCACGTCCCGACCGGTAAAATCCGCATACCCGACGATGCCCGCGATGGTGCCGTAACTGTCTGCCTGTTCCTGCACCCAGGCCACCTCGTCCTCGAACCAGTTCGGTGCCCAGTTGGCCTGGACGTAGACGGATTTCGTGATCTCCGTGCCTGCCAGATCCGCACGGTATTCGTGAAGGCTGTAGTCCCGCATGATCGCTCGGTAAGGACCGAAAATCCGGGGCTGCTCCGGGCCCAGAAGCCAGGGCAGATCCTTCTGCAACCAGATATGATGGTGTGCGTCGATCATGTGCGCCTCGCCATTGTTAAAATGTGGTCGGTAACGGCTGCGGTGCTGGCACCATTGCCAAGAAAGTCGAGAACCGGCAGCACACCGGCCAATCCGGATGTGACCGGCTGGTAGTCGGGGTCTTCGGCGAGCGGTGACAACCAGTCGAGGCGCCAGGCGATGCGCGACAACTTGCGGACGGCGCCGATCATCTCGTCAGGTTCACCGCGCTCCAGACCGTCCGAGAGCACCATGACCGAAGCGCCGCGCGCAAAACCCGCATAGCGGGGAACGGACAGGAACGCCGACAGGGCATCGCCGATCCGGGTGCCGCCGTCAAAATCGGCAACCGCGTGGGCGGTGCGCGCCAATGCCTGCCCGCTATCGGCCGGCCGCAGCGCCCGGGTGATCCGTGTCAGCCGGGTCCCGAGCGTAAAGACCTCGACCGCGTCGGCTGCCTGCACGACCGCATGCGCCAGTTGCAGCAATGCTTCGGAGCGGTCTTTCATCGACCCGGAAACATCGATCAGCAGCACAACCCGTCTTTGCCGCGTCTTGCGCCGGGACTGGAACAGGCGCAGCACCTCGCCATCGCGCCTTGCAGCATCTCGCAGCGACCGGCGCATATCGATGCGGTCTCCGGATTTGGCGGTCCTGCGCCGATAGGACCGGCGCCGCGGCAGCAGGGCCGGGGCGTCTCTCAAGAGCCGCCGCAATGCCTCTTCGCGGCTTTCCTGCAGAGGGCGTTGCCCCAGCCGTTCTTCCACCGTTGCCTCCGCGCCGACCTCGCTGTCCTCCTCAGCCGCCTCGATCACCCGGCTTTCGGTCGTCGGCTCGAATGCCTCCACCTCATCCTCTTCGTCCCCCTCGGCCGGTGCCTGAAGGACCTGATCCAGAAACACCGCGCGGAAAAGCGCGTCATACTCGGCAAGCCGCTCGGGCGGGATCGCAAACAGGGCGCGCCCGGCGCGGTGAATATCGGTCATGTCGCGCGGACCCAGCAGGCCGATGGCGGCAATGAAATCCGTTGTCTGATCGGGCGAAACGGCAAAACCGGCCCGGCGCAGGGCTTGCGCAAAACGCAAAAACGGGTCCAGCGCGCTTGGCAGGGTCACGCCGCTTCTCCCGGCAGGATGGCCGTCAGGCGGTCGGCCAGATAGGTCAGATCGTCGTGGTCCTTCAGCGCCACACCGATGGACCGCCTGAAGGCTTCCGGCCAACGCACACCTTGCGCATTCAAGAGCGTCGCGGCTTCTGCCCATTCGACGGTCTCGGCCACACCCGGAGGTTTGGCCAGAGGCTCCGTCCGCAAATGGCCAACCGAGGCGACCACGGCCCGCGCAGTCGCTTCCGCCACCGTTGAGGCACGCGCCATGACGATGCTGGCTTCAAGTGCGGCATCCGGATAATCGATCCAGTGATAGACACACCGCCGGCGCAAGGCTTCATGGAGGTCACGTGTCCGGTTTGAGGTCAGCACGACCACAGGAGCCTGAACGGCCCTCACCGTTCCGGTTTCCGGAATGGAAATGCTGAAGTCCGACAGAAACTCGAGCAGGAACGCTTCGAATTCGTGATCCGCGCGGTCGATCTCGTCGATCAGCAGCAATGATCCGGCCGGGTCACGCAACACCTCCAGCAGCGGACGCGCAAGCAGGTATTCTTCTGCGTAGAGATTTATGTAACCGTCCCCGGCCTGCCGGATCGCCAGCATTTGCCTCGGATAATTCCACTCGTAGAGAGCCGCGGCGGAATCGATGCCTTCGAAACACTGCAGACGTACCACCCTGCGACCGAGCACGCCGCCCAGGGCCTTGGCGGCCTCCGTCTTGCCGACGCCCGGCGCGCCTTCGAGGAGCAAGGGTTTGCCGAGCGCCAGCGACAGATAGGCCGCCGTCGACAAAGCGTCATCAGCGAGATACTGCGCGTCGACCAGTGCCTTCTTGAGGCCGGACGGATCGGAAATCCCCGCTATGGTGGGCCGGACAACCACTAGGAGCGCACTCCTTGTGGCCGGGCGCCGCCATTGGCCTGAAGTCCCTTGAGAACCTTTTCCGGTGTGATCGGCAAATAGTCACAACGCACACCTATGGCGTTGTAGATCGCATTGGCGATCGCCGGCAGCACCGGGTTTGCACACATCTCCCCCGGACCCTTGCCGCCAAAAGGCGCGTCTTCGGCCGGCCGTTCCAGAACGGCAATATCATGCGGCACGATCTCGCCCGGCCCCGGCATCAAATAGCTGTTGAAGTCATCCGGGCCATGATCACGATCGGGATAATAGGGCTCCGTGGTTTCATAAAGGGCATGACTGACCCCCATCCACGCGCCGCCAATCAATTGCTGTTCGACCAGCTTCGGATTGAGCGCACGTCCCACTTCATAGGCTGAATTGATCTGCTGCACCGTGACCTCACCGGTCTCGTCATCAACCTCGAGATCAATCACCAGCGCCGCATGGGCAAAACAGGTCACCGGGGTCATTTCCCCGGTTTCGGGATTGGCCTGCGACGGCGGGATCAGGAAGATCCCGCGACCGGACAATGTGCGCCCCTGTTTGAATTGCGCGGCAATCGCCGTTTCGGCCACCGTGATCTTTCTGGACGGCGCGCCTTTGACGTGGATGTTCCCTGCCCCGTCGGTATCCAGATCGCTTGCATTGACTTCCAGTTCTTCGGCAGCCGCTTCCATCATCTGTTTGCGGGCCTCCGCGGCGGCCCGGATGACGGCGTTGCCGACCCTGTGGGTGCCGCGTGACGCAAAGGACCCCATGCAATGCGGTCCGGTATCGCTGTCTGCCGTATCGACATAGACATCTGCCACCGGAACACCCAGGGTTTCCGCCGCGATCTGGCGGGTGACCGACTTCATGCCCTGGCCCAGATCTATCGAACTCAGTGACACCATGAACTTGCCATCCGGTGTCGAATGAACCAGCGCCTGGCTTGGGTCACCGCCAAGGTTCATGCCAATCGGGTAGTTGATGCAGGCGAAGCCGCGGCCTTTGTGAACTGCCATCTCAGCGTCTCCTGAAACCAGAGGTGAAGGGCGAGCTGCCGGGGCGCTTGACGCCCCGATTGAATGGCTGCGCCGGCTCATATGGTGCCGGGGTGACCGGGGGCGGCGCTGCAGGTTGTTGCGGCGCAACCGGAGAAGCCGCGCTTGGCGGTGCTACGCCGGGCGGTACCGGGACAGACGGTGGCGCCGGAGGCGCAACAGGCTGGCCTGGCGCAAGCGCCGGCGGGGCTGCACTTGTCGGTGTTGCCGGAGTTGACGACGTCGTTGACGCAGTCGGCGCTGCCCCCATCCTGTGACCGATACGTTCTGCATCGATCTGCATGTCCGGGTTCTGCACCGGCGCCCCGACGATGGCTTCTGTATGTGTTCCGGCCGGAACACGGCCGCTGGCGGACTTGCTCGGCGACGTCGTGGCAACCTTGCCCTGGCGACGATCACCGATCCGGCCTTCTTCGTCGGTCGCGCTTTCGGGGATGGCACCGCGGTCGCCCTGCCCGCCTCCTGCAAGCGACGACTGGCTTGCCGCCGACGCCGAGATCGGCCAGTTGGCCTTGCTCGCAGCCACCTGACAGCATTCAATCAATGCCGTGTTCTTGGCCTTGCGCCGATGGGCTTTCATGTCGCCGTCGCGATAGGCGTTGAGAATCCGCAGTTCGACAGGGTTCATGCCGACGGCCTCGGCAATTCGGTCCATCTGGCACTCGATCGCAAAATCGACAGCCGTGATCCCGAAACCACGCATGGCGGTCGCAGGTGTCCGGTTGGTAATGCAGCAATAGACGTTGGAAGCCACGTTCGGAATTGAATAGGGGCCGGGCAAATGCCCGGTACCTTTGATGATCGCGTAAGGCGACAGGCGCATATAGGCACCGCTGTCGAAGAAACCGGTGAATTCCCGGGCGATGATCCGCCCGTCGTGCATCACTCCATCCTTCAGCCGCCAGCGTTCACCACCGCGTGGCGCTCCAACCTGCATCTCCTCATGGCGGTCCCAGGCAAACTTGACCGGGCGGCCGGTCAGAACCGCACCGAGAACGGCCGTCGGCTCGACGATTGAATCGACCTTACCGCCAAAGCCGCCGCCGGCGGTACCACCGATGAAATGCAGCCGGCTGGACGCCATATCGAGCAGCTTTGCGGTTGTTCCAAGTGAGAAAAACAGTGCCTGGGTGTTGGTATGACAGACAAACCGGTCGTTGGTTTCCGGTGCCGCGATCGCACCGCAGGTCTCGATAGGCGCCTGTTCGATGGGCGACATCTGGTACTCTGCCTCGATGACATGGTCGGCACGCGCGAAGGCGGCGTTCACATCGCCAAAACGGAGTTTCTGGTGATCGTATTTCGCGTGGTAATCGAATGAATTGTTGGGATAGACCTCGTTGACGACCGGTGCGCCGGGCGCGAGTGCTTCCTCCACATCCAGGACATGCCGCAATACCGAATAGTCGACCCGAACCGCCGCGACCGCATCGCGTGCCTGGCGTTCGGTATCGGCAATCACCCAGGCGACGGCTTCGCCGCGGTAGCGAACCTTGTCATGGGCGCACAGCGGTTCATCGTCACGGCCGAAATTGATCAGGGACAACAGGGTGTTCAGGTTGTTTGGCACATCCCTGGCCGTCGCAACCCGGCGAACGCCCGGCATGCGTTCGGCGGCCGACGTGTCGATGGACCGGATCTCGGCATGATGATGCGGCGAGCGTACCGCCCGCATGTGCAACATGCCGTCAAACAGATGGTCGTCATAATAGGGCGTGCGGCCCGTGACGTGACCCAGAATGTCCTGACGAACGGTTGGCTTGCCGATTTCCTTGAGGTTGTCGTCCCGCTCGTCGGCAAACAGGTCTTTGCGAAATTCAATGCTGGACATTACACAGCCCTCCGCTGCGTTCGTGCCGCTGCCGTCAGAATCGCATTGACAATCGGTTCATAGCCTGTGCAACGGCACAGATTGCCCGAAATGGCCTCGATGACCTCGGCGCGCGACGGATCCGGACTTGCGTCCAGCAAAGCCTTGGCAGCCATCAGCATGCCGGACGTGCAGAACCCGCATTGTGCCGCGAAGCCCTCTATGAAGGCGTCTTGCAGGGCATGCAGTTGCGGGCCGCCGGCCAGGCCTGCCGTTGTATCGACCCGCTTGCCCTCGACGGTTTCAGCCAGTGTCAAACACGACAAGTGGGCTTTCCCGTCGATCAGGACCGTGCAGGCGCCGCAGGTTCCCTGACCGCAACCGTGTTTGGGGGTCAGATCGCCCACACCTCGCCGCAGGACGTCAATCAACGGTGCCCCGGCATCGACGAAGAGTGCTGCCTCGGCATCGTTGAGTATGAATGTAACCGGCGCTTTGGGCATCAGACCCGTCCTCCGTTTTGCAGCAACCGTCTCAAGTGGACCGGGGCGACTTCGCGCCGATACCAGCTTGAGGCCAGAGCGTCGTCGACAGGTGCCAGACCTTCCGTGCAGACCGCACAGGCAGCGGCAATCGCGTTCGCATCGCTGCCCTGTGCCAGAGCGCGTTCAGCGGCCCGGGCGCGCGTCGGCAGCGGGCCCATGTTGCCAAACACCACCCTCGGATCGCCGCGCCGGGAAGACACGGCAATCGACATCACCGAAACGCCCTTCGGCTTGACCCGGCTGACCTTGCTGAACAGGAAGCTGCCGGGCTCGATCCGCGGCACCGTTACGGCTGCAACAAGACCGCGCAGCTGATCGCGTCCCGACAGGAAACTTTCGACCGGAAGCGACTGGCCGTTGGCCATGACGACCTGCGCATCGAGTGCCAGAAGCGCCACGGTGATATCGCCGTAAGGATTGGGCGCAAACAGATTGCCGCCGATTGTCGCCATGTTGCGCAGGGCCGGCCCACCCACAAGACGCGCGACCGGATGCAGCACCTCGGCATCTCCGGATGCCAGAATATCGGACATCGTGGCGCCAGCCCCGATCCTCAAACCGGCCGCATCGTTGCCGATGTTCCTGTCTGTCTGGCGAACCCGGACAATCCGGTCAAAACTCTGGTCGCCGTAGGTCACGGCACGCATCACCAGCGTTCCGCCTGCGATGTACTGGCTTCGGTCTCCCAGCGCGCCGGCAGCCTCCGTTATCGTTTGATAGGTCTCGACCGATAACATCCTAGCCCTCCAGGCCCAATTCGGCCCGGATTGCTCCAAAGCCGGCGTCATAAATGTCTCTGGCAACCATCTGCACGAGGTCCTCGCACCGGGCGGCGGGCGCATCGAATGACCCCTCACAACGCCAGAACGTGTGATCGAGATCCGTGACCGGGATGAGCTGCACGTGGCTGACGTAATTCAGAAGCGGGATCGGCGTATCGAGCAGGCAATAGGTGTAGGCGGTATCGGCATCCGACAGCGCCAGAAGCTGTTCCCGCAGCTCTGCACCATCGGTCAGTTTGAACCGACGGATGCAGCCGATCCGGTCAGCCTCCCGGGACCGCTCGATCTGACTGGAGGCCACGGCCGGATGCCACCGGTCATGACCATTGAAATCCCGCAAGATCTCCCAGACGGCCTCGATCGGGGCCTTGAGTATCGTGCTGCGAACCACCTTGACCACGATCAGCCCCCAAAGTGCCTTTTGAGCGCATCAAACCCGCCCTGGAACACGTTGGTCGCGATCCCGCTGACCAGGTCCGCTTCCTTGTCCGGATCGCAGTTGAACTCTGCGGACCATTCGGCAAAACAGCGGTCGCCATCGGTAACGGGGGTCAACCGGATCGTCGCGATGTAATCCGTGAGCGGCATCGGTCCTTCGAGCATGGTGTAGCTGTAGAAGAGGTCATAGTCGGACATGCCAACAAGCTGCTCACGGATCATGTCGCCGCTTTGCAAATGGAAATTGCGAATACAACTGATCTTGTCGCTTGGAAAAGCGTCCTCGATCCGGCTGTCGCGGATACGTGGATGCCACTTCGGCATTCCGTTGAAGTCGCGTATCCGCGCCCAGACGTCCGTCGCCGACGCATTGATCACAGATGAAACAAATACCCGGGCCATTATTTGTTTTCCTTCGCACCCTGGGTGCGTTTGATTTCAGAAGCTGCGCGGGTCATGTCGCTGGCATCGCGAAAGATCGTCGATTTCGCGATGTTGCTGCCGTCGATACCGATGTCGTTCAGCAGGCTGTCGACCATGGGTGCCTGAACGCGGTAGCGCAGTGCGGAGTTCATCACTTCGTCGGTGGGGCTGCTGCTGCCGCCACCTCCACCGCCGCCCGAACCGTTGCCGGATCCGTTGCCGTCAGCTGCCCACTCGAACCCTCTGGTACCCGAGCCGCCGAGCTGCATGATCTTGATGTCGTTGATCTTCTCAAGCGGCTTGGCGGAGGCGGCCACAATGCCTTCGACATGCTCCAGGAGCTTGCGTTTGAAGAGAGAATGACGCGCTTCGTCCGTAAGAACGTTCTCGGCTTCGTTGATGAGCCTTGCAGCTTCGGCCTCGACCGCTGCCCGGACCTTCTCGGCCTCCGCCGCAATCCGCTTCCGCTCCGCCTCAAGCTCTGCCGTGGTGATCCCGACAGTCTTGGCCCGGAGCGCGATTTCCGTCTCGCCGGCCGTCGTTGCCTGCTCGGCAGCGGCAACAGCGCGTGCACGGGCGTTTTCGGCCTCCACGGCAGCAGCGCTCTTGTCCAGTGACTTGCGATAAAGAGCGATCGCCTTTTCCATCCCGATTTCCTCGACAACCTTCTCCCGCTCGATTTCCAGACGGCGCCGCTCGGTCTGGTGGCCGATACGCGCGTCGTCCAGACCCCGTTCGGAAGCAATCTGGGCGCGTTCGACTTCTTCGCGGCTGGCGATCTCGGCTTCGCGAAGAACCTGAACCCGGGCGATTTCCAGCTGTTCCAGTGCCTTCTTGCGTTCCAGTTTCTTGGTGTCGATCAACTGCTCCGCTAGGATCTTCTCTGCATCGACAGTCCGCTGTTTGGCGACTCTTGCAGCCTCGATCGCTTCATCGGAGGCAATCTGCGCGGCGTCCAGCGCCTTGTTGCGGGCGATTTCGAGATTGCGGATCTTTTCGTCGCGGGCAATTTTTTCGACCGTGGTCTCGGCCTCTTTCTCGATCCGCTGCTGATCAAGCAAGCGGCGGCTTGAGATTTCAGCGGCTTCAGTTGCCTCTGCCTTCTCGATCTCGCGGCTGCGCACTTCCGCATCTCTGGCAATCTCGGCAGCACGGATGCGCGTGGCTTCGCTGATCTTGGCAGACTTCACGACTTCCTGAGCCGCGACATTGGCGACATCCACAGCGCGGTTTCTGGCGATCTCACGCTCACGCATGTCCTGTTCAAAGGCAATGCGCTCTGCCGCCAGTTTCTTCTCCTTGGCAATCCGCTTGGCTTCGACCGCCTCTTTCTGTGCCGTGTCGGCGAAGGCAATGGCCTGTTCGCGGGCGATGTCCCGCTCTTTGGTACGTTCTTCGTTTTCGATCCGCTCGACCGCGGTTCGCGCTTCCGTGGCAATGCGTGCCTTCTCGACAAGCTCCCTGCTGGCGATCTCGGCCTGATCTATTGCCTGATTGCGGGAGATTTCAGACTGGCGGACGCGTTCTTCCTGGGAAATCCGCTCCTTTGCGGTGGCTTCCATTGCCGCTATTTCGGCGGTATCCAGGGTCTGACGCTGCATGATCTCGAGGGACCTTGTCGCCTGTTCGGAAGCAATGCGTTCCGCGGCAATGACCTTCTCACGCGCGATGCGGGCCGCTTCGATCGCCTGGTCCGCTTCGATCTGGGCGGCGTCCAGCACTTCGCGGCGTGCAATTTCAAGGGTCTTTGTTTCCTTGTCGGAGCTGATGCGCTCGGCATTGATGGTGCGCTCCTGCGCAATCCGCAGTTTTTCCGAAGCTTCCCGGGCAGCGATTTCAGCTTGTTCGACAGCCAGATTGCGCGCAATTTCGCGTTCTCGTGTGCTCCGTTCCAGCAAGATACGAGCCTCTGTCACGCTTTCTTCCTGCGCGATACGCGCCCGTTCGGTTGTTTCACGCGCGGAAATTTCAGCGGCGTCAATCGTCCTTTTGCGCTCGATCTCCTGGCGCTGGGTGTCCAGGTCCTTCGCAATGCGTGCTTCGGTGATGATCCGTTCCTGGGCGATGCGCGCTTTTTCTATGGTTTCCCTTGCCGCGATATCTGCGGAATCGGTGTCCTGGGTGGTGGCAATCCGCGTCTGAGTCAGTACCTTTTCCTGATTGATCCGCGCGGTTTCGATCTTCTCGCGTGCAGTGATCTCCGCTTCGTCAATCACCCGGGTCCGTTCGATTTCCTGTTGGCGAATGGTTCGCTCGGAGGCTATCCGCGCCTCGGCGATCTGTTCGTCGTTTGCGATCCGGGCGGTCTCGATTGCCTCGCGGCTGAGCAGGGTTGCCTGTTCAGCTTCCTTTTCCCGTTCGGAGCGCTCGCGAGCCAGTTCGGCGCGCTGCTGCGCCCGTCTGAATTCGATCTCGCGTTCCTGTTCCAAACGTGCGGTTTCACTCTCACGCTCGATATTCAGGGTTTCTTTTTCGGCTTCCAGATTGCGCGAGCGGATCTGCAGCATTGTATTTTGTTCAATGTCGTTGCGCAGTTTCCGGCGGGCTTCGATGGCTTCGACGACGAACGTCAGACCCTCGGCATCAAACCGGTTGGACGGATTGAAGAACTCGATATCTGTCTGGTCCAGATCCAGAATCGCGACGCTTTCAAGTTCAAGGCCGTTCTTGTCGAGGCCTTCCTGCGCCATCGCAATCACGCGGTTTACATATTCGCCCCGCTGCTCGTGCAACTCTTCCATCGTCATTTCAGCGGCAACCGAGCGCAGCGCCGAGATGAACTTGCCGGAAAGAAGCTGGTGGATCCGCTCGGGCTCGAGGGTGCGCCGGCCCAGGGTGGACGCGGCAAGCGTCACGCCCTTTTTCGACTGGGCGACCCGGACATAAAAGGACGCCTCGACATCGATCCGCATCCGGTCCTTGGTTATCAGGGCATCGGATTTCTCGCGGACCGCATGAAGGTCCATGGAATTCATGTTCACCGGCGTGATGTCATGAACGATCGGCCAGACGAATGCGCCCCCGTCGATCACGACCTTTTCGCCCAGGAAACCTGTTCTAACGAAAGCGATTTCCTTGGTGGATCTGCGATAGAGCCAGTTCATCACCCAATAGAGGATGAAAATGACGATCACGGCCATGATGAGCCACAAGATCAGTTGTCCAATGAGTTCGCCGGTCATGTGTTTTCCTCCCGCCAAGCCGACTTAACGGTTGATCGCTTTGAATTTTCTTGTTTGCTCGGTAAGCGCAATTTCGGTCGGCAGCCGCTCCATCGACGACGCCCCGTAAAACCCGTGGCAGTACCGGGTGTTCTTGAGAACGAATTGCGCGTCCTCCGGCATCGCGACCGGCCCGCCGTGCACGAGAACAATCGCATCGGGGTTCACGTCGAGGGCCGCTTTCGCCCAGGCATCGGTCAGCGCCGGAGCCTGCTCGAGCGTGCACCCTGTTTCCGCGCCAATGGAGCCGCCTGTGGTCAGCCCCAGATGAACAACAATGATGTCGGCACCGGCCCTGGCCATCGCCGCAGCATCTGCCTCGCAGAAAACATACGGTGTGGTCAGCAGGCCCTTCTTGTGGGCAGCCGCAATCATGTCGACTTCCAGCTGATAGGACATGCCGGTCTCTTCCAGATTGGCCCGGAAGGTGCCGTCGATCAGTCCGACCGTCGGAAAATTCTGCACACCGCTGAACCCGGCGTCCTTCACCTGATCCAGAAACCTGTCCATCAGCCGAAACGGGTCGGACGCACATACGCCGGCAAGGACGGGGGTTCTGGACACCACCGGCAAAACCTCACCAGCCATTTCCATGACGACGGCATTGGCGTCGCCGTAAGGCATCAGCCCGGCAAGGGATCCGCGTCCGGCCATCCGGTAGCGCCCGGAATTGTAGATGACGATCAGATCGATGCCGCCGGCCTCTTCGCATTTTGCCGACAGCCCCGTGCCGGCTCCCCCGCCGATGATGGGTTCACCGGCGTCGCGCATTGCGCGGAACTTCTTCATCAAGGTGTCGCGGTCAAACATGGATCAGGCTTTCCTGGCAGGTTGTGCCGGGCGGGCGTGAAAAGACCTGAAGGTCTTGATCACGAGCTCGGCAAATTCGGGATCGTTGATATGATGGGGGACGCGGACCAGCTGACGGTTCGCGGTTGTCCTGACGGTCTGTTCCAGCGTTTCAAACAGCGCCTTGTTGGCGGCAGGGTCCCAGAAGGGTCCGCCCGGCTTGTCCAGTGCCGACACGCCGCCGGCCGGCAGAAAGAACCTGACCACACCATTCATCCGGTTCAGCTTCTCGCCGATGAAACGGCCGATCTGAATGTTTTCTTCAACACTCGTGCGCATCAGCGTTATTTGCGGATTGTGCTCGTAGAACAGCCGGCCGCGGTAGTGGTCCGGAACGGTTTCGGGGGCATTGAAATTGACCATGTCCAGCGCACCGCACGCCCCGATATAGGGCTGGCTGCTGGCAATCATCGCGTCAAACCGGGTCTCGTCCGCGGCAAAGACACCGCCCGCAACCAGATCGCAAACTTCGGTTGTACTGATGTCGACGACCGCGCTCAGCATGCCTGAGGACAGAAGTTTTTCCATCGCACGGCCACCCGTGCCGGTGGCATGGAAGACCAGACAGTCATAGTCGGTCTCCAGTTGGGACATGACCTGCTGAACACATGGCGTGGTGACACCAAACATGGTCAGGCCAATGGCTGGCTTGTCGTTCACCGGCTTGGCGCTCTGGCGCGCCCTGGTCATTGCCGCGACAGCATTGGCGGCATTGCCAAGCACTTCGCGGGTGATCGAATTGAGGCCCTGAACGTCGGCCACCGAATGCATCATGGTGATGTCCGAGGCGCCGACATATTGCGCCGTGTTGCCACTTGCCACTGTGGAGACAATAAACTTGGGCACGCCGACGGGCGGCACCCGGAAGGCAGGTGAAACAAGAGCGGTTGCCCCGGACCCGCCAGCGGCCAGCAGTCCGGCAACGTCGGTTCGCTGACGCATCCAGCGCTCAAAGGCGACAGTCATGCCGGCAACGGCGCTGCCCCGGTCGCCGGTGAAAACGCCAGCCGATCCGCGCGGATGAAACCCGGCGACCGCAGCGGGCGGTATATCTGCACCGGACGGCTTGCCGCTGGTCGACAGGTCCACCAGCGCCACCCGGACACCCTGTGTCTTGATGATATCGCGCATGTAGCGCAATTCATCGCCCTTGGTATCGAGCGTTCCACACACGTAGAGGGTTCCGGTCCGACCGGTGACCGCCGTCATGGTGGTCGCGAGCGGTGCCGCTTCGACGTCCGTCACCGTGCGGGCTGAGCGCACCAGAACATCGACCGGAACGGGCGCCGTCCAGCGTGTCGGGGTCCTGGGATTTGACACATAGATCCTGGCGCCGTGTGCCTTCGGTTCGGGTCCCTTGACGCCGGCATCGGAAACGTCATCCGGTGTCTCATCATGGGCATGACGCCCGACACCCAGCAATGCCTGCTGCAGGTCCTTGTCGGAAGCCAGAAGCCCCGCGTCCATCACCCGATTGACCTTGCCATTGACCATGATGGCAACTTGTTCGGCAACAGAGCAGGCAACCCCGATATTCTGTTCGATGACCAGAACAGCGATGTCCCCGTCCTGTCCCAGCCGGAGCAACATCTCCGCAACCTGATTTACGATGACAGGCGCAAGACCTTCGGTCGGCTCATCCATGACCAGAAGTCTGGGGTTCAACAGCAAGGCCCGGCCGATCGCCAGCATCTGCTGCTCACCACCCGACAACTGCGCGCCGCCATTCGACTTGCGCTCCGCCAGCCGGGGAAACACGCCGTAGATCCGCTCCGGTGTCCAGGCACCGCCCCTGGTGGCAACCAGCCGAAGGTGTTCGTCAACCGTCAGGGACTTCCACAGCCGCCGGCCCTGAGGCACATAGCCGATACCCAGCCGGGCAATATCCGCCGGACCAAGTCCGGCAAGACTGTGCCCGTTGAAACTGATGGCGCCCGAGCGCACCGGCACCAGACCCATGATCGCCTTACAAAGCGTCGTCTTGCCCATTCCATTGCGCCCGACAACGGACAGGACACCGTTGCCGAGGGTCAGGTTGACGCCTTGCAGCGCATGGGATTGCCCGTAAAAGACGTTGAGGTCCTTGACCTCGAGGATGGGCGCGCCGCTGCCGCTACTCATGGCCACCTCCGAGATACAGTGCCTGGACTTCCGGGTCGTCCTCGATTTCCGCGGGCTTGCCTTCCTTGAAGATGCGGCCGTTGTGCATCATCGTGACCATTTCGCTCACCCGAAGGGCAACGTCCATGTCGTGCTCGATGATGATGTAGCCGACGTGCCCGGGAAGGCCGGTCAGGATCTTGACGAGTTCGGCTCGCTCGGTCGGCGACAGGCCGGCAGCCGGTTCGTCGAAAAGAATGAACCGGGGGGCACCGGCCAGCGCCATGGCAATTTCAAGCTGGCGTTGCTGACCGTAGGACAAGTCGCTGACCGATGTGTTCAGCGCACCGGTCAGATGAACCGTCGCTACGAGTTCTTCGGCCGCCTGCATCAATGCATCGGACTTGCTCGGCCGTTTGAAGGAGAACCTTCCCCGCGAAACACCGCGGCAGGCCAGATAGACATTGTCGAGCACCGTGAGCCCGTTGAACAGCAGGGAGATCTGATACGTCCGGCGCAGGCCGCGCCGGATGCGCTCCTGCGCGGGAAAGACCGTGACGTCTTCTCCGAAGAAACGGATTGCACCGCTTGTCGGCAGAAAGTCCCCGGTGATGCAGTTGAACAACGTTGTCTTTCCCGCCCCGTTGGAGCCGAGCACCGCGCGTCTCTCCCCCGGACGCACAACAATATTCACCTCAGACAACGCTTCCAGGGCGCCGAATTTCTTGGAGATGTTGCGGAGCTCCAGGGCATACCCGGCACCGCCCTGCACCGATGATCCCTTCTGGACAAGTGCATCTGTCATATCGGGTTGTCTCCCCGATCCTTGCCGGTCAGCGGGTCGCGATTGCGATTTGCGCGGAACCGGGCCCACAGGCCGAGAATGCCGTCCGGCGAGAACAACACGATTACGAGGAACCCGAGACCGATCACCAGCTGGAAACGCTCCCCGGCCAGGCCGAGGCTGACCAGGACATCCACTGCGAAGGTCTTCAGCAGCACATAGATGAACGCACCGATGAAGGGACCTATCGGATGCCGGAGGCCGCCGATAACCGCAATCACGAGGATGTCGATTGCAGGGCCGATTCCGATTGTACCTGGTGAAATCTGCGAGGATTGCCACGTCAGAAGGATGCCGCCGACACCGGCCAGCAAACCTGCGAAAGCATAGGCTGTAACCCGGTGGGCGGTGACGTTGTAGCCCAGCGCCGCCATCCGGCGCGGATTGTCCCGGACACCTTGCAACGCCAGCCCGAAAGGGGCGCGGCTGATGTAAAGAACCAGCAGATAAGCGGCGACCGCCCAAAAAAGGGTCAGATAATAGAAGGCATACGGGCCACGCCAGTCGACGCCGAAAAGCATCGGCGGCAGCACGGAATTGAAACCCTGGAAGCCATTGAAGAGGTCGTAGTTCTGCCGGACGAAATAGAAGAACGCCGCGGCGATGGCGAGCGTGATCATGATCGTGTAAATGCCTTCGGTGCGTACGGCCAGCCAGCCGATGGCAGCAGACAGGATCATCGTCAGGAACAAGGCCAGAGGGATTACGATCCACCACGGCCAGCCTTGCGAGATCGTGGAAATCGCGCTGTCGCCGAAAATCGCGACCATGTAGCCGGCAAATCCGGCGACCGCCATCTGCGCCAAGCTGACCATGCCGCCATAGCCGCCCAGGAACATCAGGCTGAGGGAAATGATGCCGAGGATGAAGGTCCATCCCATGATCTGAAACATCACGAACGGACTGACGAAAGCCGGCAGGACCAGGAGAACGACGCCCACCACCCAATAGGCCGGCGGTACAGTTTCAAACCTGAAGCCGCGTTGTTCGATGAGGGTCGAGGTTGCGTCTGCCATCGCCTAGCCCTGCCCCATCAGGCCTTGCGGGCGAAACGCCAGCACGACAACCATGATCAGGAAGGTCAGGACCACTGCATACGTCGGGAAATAGACCGACCCGAACTGTTCGGCCAGACCGATCAGAAGCGCGCCCAGTGCGGCGCCCGGGATCGACCCCATGCCGCCGACGATGACGACGACCAGACTGGCCAGCAAAAACCGAATGTCTTCGCCTGGCGCAACCGACTGGAACGTGCCGCCGACAACACCGGCGACACCGGCCAGTCCGGCCCCCAGCGCAAAGACGCCGACAAACACGATCTGGATGCGCGCGCCTGTTGCAGACAACATGTCGCGATCATCCACACCTGCCCGGATCATCATCCCGACACGGGTCCGGTTGAGCGCAAGCCACATGGCTATTCCCACGGCGACAGCCGCAAAGAAGATCACGATGCGAACCAGGGGATACTTCATGTAGACCAGGTCACCGCTGCGTTTTTGACCTGTCACGAACAGTGTCTCGATCGGTCCGGACAACCATGCCGGCGGCGAGATGTTGACAAAATCTCCGCCGAAGCCCCACAGCATCAGATCTGCCGCGACAATGGAGATGCCGATCGTCACCAGTGTCTGGCGAAGGTCCTGCCCTTCCATCCGGCGGAAGACGAGGATCTGCAGGAGAACGCCGCAGATGCCGACAAGAATGAATGCCACCGGAAACGCCATGAGCCAGAATCCCGTGATATCGGCGGCGTGAAACCCGACGTATCCCCCGAGCAGGTAGAGCGACCCGTGGGCGAGATTCACATTGCGCATCAAGCCGAAGATCAACGTGAAGCCACTGGCGACGAGGAAATAGAGACCACCCAGGGTGATGCCGTTGAAAAGCGCGCTGAGGAAGATCTTCTTTTTGCCGATCACGTCGACCAGCCCGGCGGGCCAGACTGCGAAGATCAGCCACAGCAAGATCACCACCGCGAGCGCCAGAATGGCCGTCCAGACCGGGTGTGCGTTTGCAAAGCGGCTCATGCGGATTGACCCGCACGCAGACTATTCGTCACTTCGCCCTTTGTGGAATCCTGCTGCACTCTTTCCTCCCACAGCCCGCAGTCGGGGCTTGTTGAGAGTGATGCTAGCGGGTGTTTTGGCGAAGGCACGTACCCCAAAGTCTGCTGGGTTTTCCCATCATCGGAAAAGCACCTTCAGGTCACATGGGCAACCCGGCGGTAGTCGCTTGGAGCAATGCCGACGTTCGAGGAAAAAAACCGCGTGAAACTCGCCTGCGACGAAAAACCGAGATCAAAGGCGATGTCCGTGACGGACTTGTCGGTGCCCAGCAGTTCCTCGATTGCCCGTTCGGATCTCAAGGTGTTCATGTATACATTCGGGGTCACCCCCATGTACTGTTTGAACAGCTTGAAAAAATGCGGCCTTGAAAGGCCCACGCTGCGGGCAAGCTTTTCCATTTCCATGTCTTCGCCCATGCGTTCCTGGATCAGACGCAGGGACCTGCGGACACGAAAATCGCTGAACCGGTTGAAGGCATTCAGCCGCGCCGTGCTGTCGATATTGGACCAGGACTGGTCGAAACTCGCCTTGGTCAATCCGAACAGCAACGTGTCGAACTGGCCCTGATCCTCATTTTCCAGAAGGAGCGCCGTGAGATGATTGACGAAACCCAGAATCTCGGCGGTCACCTCCAGTTCCGCCCTTCCGAATTTCAGCGCATTCTGGGCAGAGGACGAGTTTTCGAGAAACCACATCGGCTTGATGTAGAGCACGAGACAGACATGATCCCCGCCTTCGGCTTCATGGAAGCTGTGCGGTGCCCAGGGACTCACGGCCGCCGCCTGGGTCGCGTTCAACTTGCAGATCTTGTCGTCGCTGACAAGTGTCGCTGCCGGACCGTCAACGAGGAACACCAGATGCCCCTCGCGATGCGCATGTGTAATGATGGTTTTGTCCAGGCGGTATAGTGCGGCACGCCCAAACTGACCGTGACAAACTGCGATTGCATGGCTCATTTTGGACCCTCCCAAATCCGTAATGATGCTGCCCGGCAGAGGCGCGCTATTGTTGCGCTGCGTTACCTCGGCATATCCAAACTCACAGGTTCCTCCCTCATCCAAAAAGTCCTCGGTGTTCTCATCTCGATAAATTTCAGTCTTCATCGGGACATAGGCGCGCTACTCTGGCAAGCCATCGGGGTCAATAATCATACTCAAGGTTACTTCTCATGACTTGTCGTAGCGGAAACACTGTCCGAAACATGCGTTCATGGTGACGTGTATGCCGTTTTCACACGCGTGAAAAACTCTGCAGCATAGCTTCCCTGTTCGCGCGAACCATAGCTTGACCGCTTGCTGCCGCCGAACGGAACATGATAGTCGACACCGGCTGTGGGCAAGTTGACCATGACCATTCCGACTTGCGCTTTCTTTTTGAAATCGCTCGAGTATTTCAAACTCGTGGTGCAAATTCCGGCGCACAGGCCAAACTCCGTGTCGTTGGCGACCGCCAGGGCCTCATCGTAATCACGAACCCTGACAACCGACGCGACCGGGCCGAAGACTTCTTCCCTGTTGATGCGCATGTCGGGATGGGTTTCGGTAACAAGTGCGGGTTGAAGGAAATACCCGTTCGTCTCGCGCTCCACGACCTCGCCCCCGGCCCGCAACACACCCCCTTGCGCTCTCGCGACGGCAATATGGTCGAGGTCCTGCGCCAACTGGGCCGCATCCACCACGGGACCGATGTCCGATGAGGCATCCAGGGCATGGCCGACCCTCAGTGCCGACACACGCTCGGCAAGCGCACCGACAAACCGATCGTGGACCCGCTCGGTCACGATCAGCCTGGAGGACGCCGTGCATCGTTGCCCGGTCGAGAAGAAAGCGCCGTCGACAGCGCACTGCACGGCGATCTCCAGATCGGCATCATCCAGAATGACCAGAGGGTTCTTTCCACCCATCTCCAGCTGGATCTTGCGCTGATGGGGCAGACTTGCCGCGGCGACCCGGTCGCCGGTTGCCTGGCTCCCGGTGAAAGTGATGGCGTCGATGCGTGCATCCTCCAGCATGGTCTGCCCGACGACGGCCCCCGGCCCGGTCACAAGATTGAACACACCCGCGGGAACGCCCGATCTGTGGAGAATGTCGGCCAGTGCCCATGCACAGCCGGGCACAAG
Source organism: Roseibium sp. AS2 (assembly GCF_038900065.1). Taxonomy (NCBI): domain Bacteria; kingdom Pseudomonadati; phylum Pseudomonadota; class Alphaproteobacteria; order Hyphomicrobiales; family Stappiaceae; genus Roseibium; species Roseibium sp. AS2. The sequence continues at coordinate 5,434 of NZ_JBBMQN010000011.1, read as the reverse complement.
TTCTGCCGGTTTGAAGACCACCGTGTTTCCATAACAAAGCGCCGGAGCAATCTTCCAGGCTGGAATGGCAATCGGAAAATTCCATGGTGCGATGATCCCGACCACACCGACGGGTTCACGCGTCACTTCAACTCCGACACCAGGCCGGACGGAGGCAATGACCTCGCCGCGCAGCCGCAGCGTTTCGCCGGCATAAAACAGGAAGATCCGGCCGGCACGGGTGACCTCGGCGATCGCTTCGGACAGGATCTTGCCTTCCTCGCGCGCCAGCAGATTTCCAAGTTCGTCTTTCCGGGCCAGGATCTCCTGGCCCGCACACTGCAAGATATCGTGACGTTGCTGCAGGCCGCTCCGGCTCCACATTTCACAGGCATCCGCCGCAGCCGCGATGGCGGCTTGCGCTTCCGAACGACCGGCCTGCGCGTATTCATCGATGACATCACTCACGTCAGAGGGATTGATGTTCCCGGTCGCATGAGAGGTCGTCACCCAGGCACCGTTGATCAAAAGCGGCTTCATCCAACGCCCTCTTCATAAATAGATTCAAGCACCGACCGCGCACTTCCCACATCGAGACCTTGTGTCGTGGCGACGGCATCCGCCGCATCATCAAGGTCGGTTCGGGAGATCCCCATGCCGGCGAGAGAGGCGGCCATCGGCACGGCGGACAGAATGCGCCCGACTGCCTGGTGCAGGTCATCTTCCTGTCTGCCCAGAACTTTAAGCAGGATGTCCGCCTTTTCGGGCGCCATGACACGTTTGCGGATCACGCCGGGCAACACCAGCCGCGCGATTTCCGCCTCGTCCAGATCCGGATTTGTACGCGCAAGTGCCGCCGACATGGTCAATGACGGGCCAAGACCTTTTTCCTGGGACAACGCGGCATTCAGGCAGGCCGCCATCAATTCCCGTTGCAGGTCTATGCCTGCCAGTTTCCCGATCCTGGGCAAATTCACGACACATCGCGTCAGCCCATCCAGGGCCATGCCGTCGGCGGGCGGATTGTAGGCATTCGCCAGATAGGCTTCGAAACAGCGGATCAGGCTGAGAACCGCCGTTCGCTGGCTCTGCCGACTGTCGGCATCCAGGGTGACGGTCGGATCGCAGATCAGAACGGAGGGGAGGCCTGCACGCCAGCTTTCCAGCTTGCGCGTGCACGGATTGGGCAAGCCGTCGGCACCTGGAACAACATAGAGTTCCGGCCGGTTCGTTTGCGTTCGGGACAGGGCGTATCGGCATTTCCGCCCCAGTTCTATTGCACGTGCCGACCCGAAGGCCACGATCGCATCGGTGTCCGGTGCCAGACCGGTGGCCTGGGCGGCAGCGTGTCTGAGGTCGTGGTGACGGGCGAAGGAATACTGCCGTGGCTTCGCCGCCGAAGGCAGGCCTGTCTGAACCCGCTCGGAAAGCTCACTCTGCACCAACGTGCTGTCAAATATCAGCAATGGGTGCGTTGCGCCGGCTTTCTCCAGTTCGGAGTACAACGCGTCTTCAAGCACGCCATCAGCAAAATGCACACGCGTGGGGTATGTGATGAGCGTCATTGGCTCTCACCGGCGAATTGGAAGGCCAGAAAAATCGGGCGGCAAGTCATGTGCCGCCCGACAGATTGTGGGGTCAATAAGTGGTCTTGCACTCGGGCGTTTCACGGCCAGGCAAGCCGATGGCGGCGAAGGCTTCCTCGTCAAGGCCCAGGGTCTGGTTCACGTTGTCAACCATCTTGACCATCTTCGTCGCAAGGTTTCCATCCGGCAACTCGACCACTTCGGACACGAAGTTCGTTCCGATCGCCTGGCGATTCCCGTCAAGTGTGATGGTCTTGTTCGGTGCATCCAGCGACAGATTGCTCAGGCAGGACCGGAACGCCGCCTGGCCGTCCGACAGGTCGCCGTTGACGGTGTTCACGCACTCCAGCATCGCATTGGTTGCGTTGTAATAGCCGGTCGCCAGGAGAGAGGGCGAGGGAAAGCGCTGGTCCGCCGGGAACGTGTCCTGATACGCCTTCACATAGGCCTGCCACTTCGGATCCTCCCAGGTATCCGCCTGCGGACCCGAAGACGGTGTTCCGATCAGGGCTTTTTTGGCCGATCCTTCGGACGACAGAACCGTACCGTCCACCATGATCGAGCCGCCGATGAGGTTTGCGTCACCGCCGGCCTGCTGGTACTGGTTCAGGAAGTTGACGGCATCGCCGCCGCCAAGGCCGACATAGATCGCATCGACGTCATCGGGAAGCGCCGCGATGATCGATCCGAAGTCCTTGGTGCCCAGCGGGACCCACAGCCGTTCGGTGATTTCGCCGCCCGCCGCGCAGAATTCCGTGACAAATCCGAACACCTGCGTGTAGATGAAGGAATAGTCTTCACCGACCGTCGCGACCGATTTGTAGCCCTTTTCATTGAAGACATACTCGCCAAGACCGGCGGACCACTGCGATCCATCGGTGTTGAAGCGGAAGAAATTTTCCGACGGATCGACATAGGTCGTCTCCATCGCACCGGAGGCCCCGTTGATGAACGTGACGCCGGGCTGGGTCTTCGAATAGTCGCGGATCGCGATGCCTTCCGACCCGGAAAGCGGTCCGATCACGAGCTCGACACCATCCTGTTCGACCAGCTTGCGCGCGCCGCGCAGGGCACTGTCCGGCGACGCATCGGTGGACTGGATGATCAGCTCGATTTCACGCCCGCCGGCTGTCCCATCGGTTTGCGCAAGCGCGGTTTTCAATCCGCGAACGCCGTCTTCTCCCAAAACGGTGTAAGTCCCCTCGAGGGTGGCCAGCACGCCGACCTTCAACGGCTCCGCGGCCAACGCCGATGTCGCAGCCGCCGTCATTACGGCCACTATGGATAGTGATCCTAAAAGTGCCTTTTTCATTCCTGTTCCTCCCTGAAGTTTCCCGCCGTCCACAAGCTGTCTGGCGCTCGCAGGGGCTGGCACGAATGGTGCCGTACACAGGGTCAAACACAGATCACGCCAAGTGCGCCGACATAACAAGGCGTCTCTTTTTATGGAGTTATCCGGGGTCCGGAGACCGGGAACGCAGGACTTGCCGTGCGGCAAAAACCGCCGAACAGCAGGCCAGCAACGTCAGGATAACCGCCGCCACCGGCCAGGACGCCGTCACTGTCGAAAGGCTCGACAGGAACAACAGCAGCACGCCGACCAGAGCGATGAACAACGGCGCGAGCAGCGCGCGCGGGCGGTCCGAAAACATGAAGGCGGCAAACCGGATCCCGGCGACCGCGATGACAAAATGCGCGACGATCTCCAACGTCGAGGTGCACCAGATGGCATTCCCGAGTGTTGTTCCATCGGCTTCGCAGCTCTGCGTGCCGAATATCAGCATGTAATACTTGACGATCAACGCCACTGCGAGGCCAAGACCGAACAGCATCTGGACGACCATCATGACAATCCACGATGGCCTGCGGAAAGCTTCAAAAAAGGCGACTTCCCGGCCTGTGTCGTTGTTGGGCATGATCTGTCCCCGGTTTCATACGGAAGGCACCGTGCTGCAGCAGGACGCGGCTGGCAATTGCACGAGGGGTTACGACGTTACCGAGCGTCTGAATTGCGTGACGTCGCCCCGTGACGGGCCCTGCCCGCGCGACCCGGTTTGAGGGTCCGCGCATCGCATCTGTTGCAATTGTCATTCTCTCAAGGTGACCCGGGCTCGAAAAAGGCAGTCCGGATACCGACGCCGGCAAAAGTGCCGCACGACTGCTGCAACGACCTCCGGGGCGCAGCTCACCCGGAACATGTTCGCCGGTCAGAGGAAGGCAAAAACCTGATTGCCGGACAAATGCGCTCCCCCAACAAGAGCCGCTGGTTTTTTTGAGCCTGGCGGGGAAACCGCTGCGATCGGAACCCGGCGGGACGGGAAAACCGCAGGGTCGTGGCGCCCACGTTTCTCGATATCGCCGACGATGCGAGACAGTCGACACGCCTTATACCAATCTGAACAAACAGGAACCCTTTGGATGGCTTGTTCAGGGCCCCATGGTGCCTGAGATTATATAACCTCACTCGGCATCGGCATCGTCATTATGTTCCGGCACGCAATACGATACTGGAGCCTCCTGCAGCCCCAACGCATCTGTCATGGCAGCCGTACCGATCGCAAAGGAAGGCACTGTGGCAGCAGACCAGAGAGACGGAACGCAGGACAGCGTGTTGCAATCGCCGCCGAAGGTCACAAAATCCTGGTCTGCATGGGCCCCGTCCTTGGTGCCGATCTTGCAGGTGCAGATCGCCTTCAGCGGGTCAGTCGGGTCGAGTGTGCAGCGCGCATCGAGACAGTCCGTCCACGCACTTCCCGGCGCACACTGCATCACCGACTTATCTGCGGCCTGCCCGAACGAATAGGTTGATCTCAAGCTTACGGGTTCTGCCGCCGCTGTCGTGATTTCCGCGATATCATCGACTTTACTGGTCGACCCGTCCGTCATGGACTGGAAGGGTTTGCGTTGATCACACGTGGTCTGCAGCCCGAAATTCAATCCCTCGCGCACTTCGCAAGTGCAAATTCCATAAGTGAGAGGTGCACGCGGATCGGGCACACAAGGCGCGGATGTGCACAGCGCGTAGTAGCTGTCGCAAATTTTACCAGCTGAATGTGTGTCATCTGCGGAAGAGATGTTGGTGACACCCAACAGGATAAAAACTGCAAATAGTGGCAGGCAGATTTTTGCGGAATTTCTAATTAATCCTATGAATTTAACAATCGCAATCATGATAATTTCCTCCCCAATCTGATTGAAGACTATCATGAAGCGCGTATGCTTTCCTGAAAAAAGGCAGATTGATCTGCGCCAGACTGACCGGAGACTGTGTGGTTCAATTTTTCGCCGAAATCTGCTATTTCAGGTAGGGCAGCCGCTTTCTTTCGCCTGGGCCGGAAAATGTGACCTTGAAGTGACCTGCTGTAACGCGCAAGAACGGATCGCGGATCAAGGCTTTCCCAGGATCAAGTGGGATCGAGCGGTTTTTGGCGGTTTCCTGCCACTTCGGCCGAGGCCCGGCGAAAACGTCCGCGCAACTTCAGTTGGCACAAAATGCGCGATCTGCGGGAAGGCGAAATGCGCCATTTGAAGAAGCTCAATGGAAACAATTGTCGCGCAATTTCGAGATGTGAATAGCCCCGCGTTTTCTAGACGCCTTCGGCTTTCATTTTCTGCCGCCGTTCGAACTCGACGGGTGACAGCATGCCGTTCCTGGCGTGCTTCCGCGTCGGATTGTAGAACATCTCGATGTAGTCGAACACATCCTGCCTGGCTTCGATGCGGGTCTTGTAGGTCCGACGCCGTATCCGCTCGCGCTTCAACAGGTTGAAGAAGCTCTCGGCAACCGCGTTATCGTGGCAGTTCCCGCGCCGGCTCATCGAATGCTCGAGGTTGTGAGCCTTGAGGAACGAAGCCCAGTCCATGCTTGT
>NZ_JBBMQN010000010.1:0-213186 GCF_038900065.1 Roseibium sp. AS2 | reverse complement strand
AGGGCTGTCTCACGTTCAAATGCCGAGGTGCAACAAAGCGAACGGAAAAACGGGGACCTGAAAGTCCAGCGAAAGACTTTGCAGGTTATCAAGCAGATGCGGACTGGCGTCGTTGAGGCATGTGATGGACGATCGAGAGGGGCCGGTCACGACTGTGCCTCTTGCACCAGTCTCAATTGCGCATCGTCGTTGTTTTCGATTGCGTCAAGCCGGGCTGTCAGCTTCTCGGCGACCAGATCCGGATATTCTATCGGCGGGCAATGGCCGCAATCAGGGATGATATGAAGTTGGGAGTTTGGCACAAGAGCGTGCATCTCTCTGGAATGGCGGACGGATATGATCTGGTCCTCTTCGCCGGCCAGAATTGTCAAGGGACAGGCACAGTCTGCGAGCGAAGACCTGCTGTCAGGACGTGCCATGATTGCTCTGGTCTGAATTGCGAGCGCTTCGTACCCAAGCGTTTCAGAAGCCTGGACCATGGCTTCCAGCCTTTCCCGGTCATATTTTTCAGGATCGAAAAGACAGTTTTTCAGATTTACGGTCTGATAGTCTCTCAGTCCCTGGCGCCGTGCTCGATCCAGTGCTTCCCGGCGCCTGATGCGCGAGTCCGGGGTTTCCGGCGCGGCGGTCGTTGCAATCAATGTGAGACTGATCAGCCGTTCGGGCCACCTGCGCAAGATTTCGAACGCAATATAGCCGCCCATGGACCAGCCGGTCAGATGAAACCTGTCCGGCGACTGCCGTGCCACCGTCTCCGCCATTTCGGCTATGGAAGGCGAAAACTGATGCCCTCTGGGGACGATCAGGGGAAAATGCAAGCCAAGCCGCTCCATGAGCGGCAACCAGGAACTGGCATCGGACTGAAGACCGGGGACGAGAACGAGCGGTTCAGTCACTGTTGCTTCCTTCCAGTCGGGCCGGCACCAGATGGCAGGCGGCCGAGTGTTCGATCGAGGCGGTTTGCTTCAGAGCCGGAATGACGGAAGCACATTCGGAAACGGCTTTCGGACATCTGGTCCTGAAATGACAGCCGGCCGGCGGATTGAGAGGACTTGGCAACTCTCCCTTGACCTCAGGACGTCGCGTCCTGGCCTCCGGCCGCGGGTGCGGCAGGGCCTCGAGGAGCATTTTGGTGTAGGGATGTTGCGGAGATTCAAAAAGCTCCCTTGAAGGCCCAACCTCCACGATCCGCCCGAGATACATGACGGCGACACGATCCGAGACGTGGGAAACGACGGAAAGGTCGTGCGACACGAAGATCATCGACAGGCCCATACGGTCCTTGATGTCGAAGAGCAGGTTCAGGATTTGCGCCTGAATGGAGACATCCAGCGCCGACACCGGTTCATCTGCAACGATCACGTCCGGACTGCTGACAATTGCCCGGGCAATGCCCACTCTCTGGCACTGGCCGCCGGAGAGTTCATGCGGAAACCGGTCCAGGTGATGGAGGCTCAATCCAACCTGCAGTGCCAGCTCGTCAACCAGGTCATCGGCATCAACTCCGGCCTGCGGCAGGAAGTTGCCAAGGGGCTCTGCAATCGACGCGCGGACCGTCATGCGCGGGTTGAGCGAGGCGAGGGGATCCTGAAAGATCATCTGGATGCGCTTGCGCTCTTTCCGCAATTTCCGGCGGGACAACCTGTTCAGACAATGGCCTTCAAAGACAACGTCACCGCTGCTAGGCTGATCGAGTGCGACAAGCAACCGGGCAAGCGTGGACTTGCCGCAGCCGCTTTCTCCGACCAGACCGAGTGTTTCGCCCCTGCGCAATTCAAGATCAATTCCGTCCAGAGCCCTGACCGTGTTTCGGGGTTTGCCCAACAGGGTACGGCCGACCGGAAACGACCGGCTTACCTGTCTGACTTCAATGAGTGGTGTTGCCGTGTTCATGCCCAGGCCTCGACGATCGGGTGGCTTTTCATGGCAGCGGAAACCTGGTCGTGATTTCTGCACCGGGTGAAATGGTTGCTTGCCACTTCGAGAGCCTCGGGCGGCGCCGCACGACAGTCCGGAGAAGCGAAGGCGCATCTGTCGTGGAAGGCACAGCCAGGCATACGATCGGTCAGCCGGGGAACGCTTCCGGGAATTTCCGTGAGCCGTTCATGTGCCTGTGAACCTTCCGAGGGCATGGATTTCAGCAACCCGGCGGTATACCCGTGTGTCGGGTTGCGGAAAATCTCGTGAACCGGGGCTTCCTCGACGATGCGTCCGGCATACATGACCGACACGCTGTCAGCGGCTGCCGCGACCACACCGAGATCATGGGTGATCAACACGACACTCATCCCGAGTTCGTCCCTCAGGTCCGAAATCAGATTGAGGATCTGCGCCTGAACGGTGACATCGAGTGCCGTGGTCGGTTCATCCGCGATCAGGAGTTCCGGATTGCAGGCAAGAGCCATGGCGATCATCACTCTCTGACGCATGCCACCTGAAAGTTCATGCGGATAGGCATTGAGACGACTGCGGGGAGCCGGAATACGCACCAGATCCATAAGGTCGAGCGCGCGTGCCCGCGCTTCGTTGCGGGACATCTTGAAGTGTTGCCGCAGACCTTCGCCAATCTGATATCCGACCGTATGGACCGGGGTCAGCGAGGTCATGGGGTCCTGAAAGATCATGCCTATGCGGCGGCCCCTTATGGACCTCAGGAGAGACGGGCGCGCCGAACGCAGATCCGTATCCCCGAGGTGGATCGCGTCTGCTTCGATCGATGCTGATTTCAGGGGCAAGAGACCCAGGATGGCCATCATGGTCACGCTCTTGCCGCAACCACTCTCACCCACCAGCGCCCGGATCTCGCCTCTGCCGACCGATAGCGAGACCCCGTCCAGTGCCTGCAGTTTTCCCTCACCTTTGCCAAATGAGACCGAGAGGTTTCTGACATTCAGAACCGGATCGGATTGCAAGGGATCGCCCATGTCACAGCCTCCTTGTCGATTTGCGTGGATCAAGAACATCCGACAGGCGGTCCCCCAGGACGTTGGTCACGAGAACCAGAAGGGACAGGAGGACCCCCGGATAGGCCATCAGACTGGGATAGAACTGAAAATACTTGCGCGCATCGGCCATCATGCCGCCCCAGCTGGGAACATCCGGTGGCGTACCGACACCCAGAAAGGACAGGATGGCCGCCGCAATGATCGCCGATGCGGCCGCATAGGTCGCCTGGACGATCACCGGGGCAACCGTGTTCGGCAGCACATGACGGAAGACAAGAGGCAGCCCTCCGGTGCCGACGGAAATCGCCGCGTCCACATAGGGTTGCTCGCGAATGGACAGGACGACAGACCTCACAAGACGCACCATTCGCGGAATTTCCGGAATCGAAATCGCGATGATGACGGTCGTCAGGCCCGGCTGAAGAAGGGCAGCCAGCGCGATTGCCAGAAGGACGGCGGGAATGGCCATCATCGCATCGACGATACGCATGACGATGGTGCCGCCGATCTTGGTCAGGCCGGCCAGAACGCCAAGGGTCACGCCCGGTATCACCGCAATGACGGCAACCGAGAAACCGATGATGAGCGATATTCTCGTTCCGAAAACGGCGCGGGAAAAGACATCCCGACCGAGATGGTCCCGGCCCCACCAGGCATCGGGCGAAGGCGGTTTCAACCGCAGGGCCGGGTTTATGGCCATCGGGTCACCGGCAATCAGCGGCGCAAAAGCCGCGACCAGAACGAACCCGCCGAGAACCGTCAGGCATACAATCGTCCATGGTTCTTTCATGGCGACAAGAAGCGCTTCGAGGATCGGTCGCCTGACCACTCTGCCGGCGGCACGGCTTGTGTCTTCCTGAAGGGACGTTCCACCTGGAACGAAGGGCTGGTCAGTCATCAACGGTCAGCCTTTCACACGGGGGTCGATCAGTGCGTAGCTCAGATCGACCAGCAGGTTGATCAGGATCAGCGACGCGGAAAAGAACAGGATCACTCCCTGAATGACCGGGTAGTCGCGCTGCGTGATTGCATCAACGGTCAGCCGTCCAATTCCCGGAATATTGAAGACACTTTCTGTGACGACGACGCCGCCGATCAGAGTGGCGAAGCCGATGCCCACCACGGTCACCACCGGAACGCCAACGGATTTCAGGGCGTGTAGAAACAGGATGCGCGGTGCAGACAAGCCCTTGGCGCGCGCTGTGCGAATATAGTTTTCACCAAGCGCGTCCAGCACGGAGGCGCGCGTTACCCTTGCGATGAGTGCGGAGAAAACAAGTGCCAGCGAAACTGCGGGCAAGGTCACGGAATGAAGCGTTGTCAGCAGGCCGTTTGACAAGGGTTTGTACCCCTGCACCGGGAAAATGCGCCATTCAACGGCAAACAGGTAGACAAGCATGTAGGCGATGACAAAAACCGGAACGGAAAATCCGATCACCGCGAATGCCATGCAAAGTCGGTCGACAATGCTGTTGGCCTTCCATGCCGCGACGGCGCCGAGCGGTATGGAGATCAGCACGGTCAGCACGAGCGTGGTCAGGCTCAAGACAAGCGTCGGCTCCACCCGTTGTGCAATCAGCCAGGTGACGGGTTTGCCGGAATAGATCGAGGCGCCGAGATCAAGCCTCAGGGCGTCGGAGAACCAGATCGAGAACTGTTGCCAGAGAGGCAGGTCGAGATTCAGCCGGGCACGGATCTCGTTCACCTGCGAAGGCGTGGCATTGTCACCTGCCAGCAGGACGGCAGGATCGCCAGGTGTCAGATGAATCAGTGAGTAGATGAAGATCGAGACCAGCAGCAGTGTCGGGATGCCTGCGATCAGTCTGGTGGCACAATAACGAAGCATGTTTCTCCCCCAGCGCTCCGGTGGTGCTGCCGCCTGAACGGCGGCAGCTCTGTCTCAGTTGACCCGGTGCACGTTCCAGAAGAAAGGCACAGGCCCGTCGATGTAACCTTTCAGATCGGACGCAATGCCGATGGAAGGGAAGGCCTGTCCGACCGGCACGTAACTCACGAGATCATGGGTGACCTCCTGCATGCGCGCCGCCAGCTTCCGGCGCTCTTCGTCCGTGGGTGCGTTTGCAAATTCCTGACGAAGCTTCTGCAGTTCTTCAGAGCAGGCCCAGCCGAACCAGGCGTCACCGCAATCACCCGAGACATAGACGTTTGTCATCGGGTTTGACTGATCGACAAAGCCCCAGCCTGTGAAGAACAGGTTCCAGCCACCGTCGGCGACAGGTTCCTTGGACGCCCGGCGTGTTGCAACGGTCGCCCAGTCCGCGGGTTGCACCTCGACATTGAACCCTGCTTCTTCGAGCATCGGTTTCAGCACGGAATAGTAGATGTCGTGGGTCGAGATATCGGTGACATGCATCAGAAGAACCGGCGTGCCGTCATAGCCGGCCTCTTCGAGCAACGCCTTTGCCTTGTCCGGGTCACGTTGCAGCACTCCATCCGTGTTGATGTCGCTTGCATAAGGCGTGTCACAGAAGAAGACGGCAGCGCATTCCAGGTAGCGGTCCGTCGCATCACCATAGGCAGCCTGCAGGAACGGCGTCTGCTCGATGGCCCATTGCAGCGCCTGACGCACCTTCGGGTTGTCGAATGGCGGGTTCAGGTGATTGACCACCAGCTGCATGGAGTTGCCGGATTGACGGGCAGCGATTGTCTTTGCGGTTTCCACACCGTCAAAGAACATGAGCATGTCCGCCGGCACTTCCTCGATCCAGTCGATCTCGCCGGCGATCAGAGCATTGATGGCTGTCGCGGTATCGGGAATGTACTGGAGTTCGACACGGTCGAAATGGGCGACCTTGCCTCCTGCTGCCATGCTGGCAGGTTCGTCACGCGGAACGTAGTCTTCAAATTTTTCAAGAACCACGATGGAACCGGGCACCCATTCATCCGGCAACAAGCGGTAAGGACCCGAGCCCATCGGCACTTCGATGGGCTCCGACGCCGGTTTGGCCGCCATTTCGGCAGGCATGATAACCGGAACGTTGGAGGAAATCTTGCCAAGCGCGTCCAGAACGAGACCCCACGGCTCGTTCAGGGTCAGAACGAGGGTGCTGTCGTCCGTGGCTTCGATGGTCTCCATCTTGCCGAAAAGAATACGGCCAAGGCCGTCGACGCTTCCCCAACGCTTGATCGAGGCAACCGCATCCTGCGCGGTCACGTCACTGCCGTCGTGAAACTTGAGGCCGTCGCGCAGAGTGATCGTGTAGGTCAGGCCATCATCCGACACGGACGCGCCTTCGGCCATTTGCGGCTGAACCGTGTAGTTCTCATCGAGCGCGAACAGCGTGTCGTACATCAGATACGCTGCATTGCGGATCGTGAAATTCGTGGTGGCTATGGGATCGAGCGTGTTTACGTCTCCATTGAGCCGGAGCCGCAGAACTTCTTCCGATGACGCTTGTGTCGCTACCGACAGCAGCAATGCAGCTGCAAGCGCGCGAACTGTATGACGCAACATTGTGAGTGTCCTCCCTGGATCGTGTCCAAATCGTTTCGTGTGAGGATTACCGCCAATTCTGGCGATTTTTCTCCACCCAAAAATGCCTTACACGAAACGATACGCACAATAACCCCATGAAATCGGTTCTTTCAACCCCATGTTTTTGTGCGCTCTTGAATTTTTTCAATTTTTACGAAATTGTAGCGCACGAAACGTTTCGTGAATCTGGAGAGCAAGCGCCTCATGGCGACAATACGCGATGTAGCCCGACTGGCGAATGTATCCCCGACGACCGTATCGGCGACCCTGAGCGGAAAGGCGCCTGTCAGCGAAGAGTTGAAGAAACGGGTCTGGGAAGCGGTCGAAAAGGCGAGCTACCGGCCAGACCCGCTTGCACAGAACCTGCGCCGCGGCTCCACCATGACCATCGGGTTCATTGCGCCCGATATTGCCACGCCCTGGGCCTCACATCTCGCAAAGGCCGTGCAGAAATCCCTGGCCGAGCGGGGTTACAACATGCTTCTGGCCTCCAGCGAGGATGACCCGGAGCGTGAATTGCGCGATATCGCGCTCATGCTTGACCACCGCGTTGCCGGATTGATCGTTGCCCCGACCAGTCTTGGAGACGGCTATGCGGAGAATCTGGCAAAAGCCGTCACGTGTCCTGCCGTCCTGGTCGACCGCGTCGTGGCGCCGGAGAAATTCGACATCGTTGCCGACGACAATGAACTCGGCGGCACGCTGGTGGCCGATTATTTGCTGCGTCTCGGCCACAGGGACATTGCATTTCTGGTTGGTCGGCCCGGTATTTCCGCATCTTTCGAGAGGTTTGAAGCCGTAAAGGCCGCGCTGGAGAAGGCGGGGGCAGGGCTTTCGGAAAACCTCGTCAGACACGCGATCTTCACCGTGGAAGGGGCCTACACCGCGGTCCAGGAGCTCATGGCTCAGCCACACAGACCAACGGCGCTTATCTGCATTTCAAATCCGCAGATACAAGGCGCCATGGCCGGGCTCACCAACATGGGACTGAGGGTGCCGGACGACGTGTCGGTGATCGGATTTGACGGCTTCAATCCACCGGAGGGCTGGTCTCCGGTCATAACCTGCCTGGTTCAGGATACTCAGACATTGAGTGAACTTTCAGTCGATAAATTGCTTGGACGTATTGCCAAGGATGACGCGGACAGCCCCGGGATCACAAGGGTAAGACCGCGTTTGCGCGTTGGTACCTCGTGCCGCAGCATCAGTGGGCCGGACCGACAGGCGTCTTGAGGGCATTGCGAGTTTGCTGGCACCAAAGCGGCAGGGTCGCCGGGCTTGTAGACCTGAGTCTTGGCGCCCTCAGACCAGCCATGTCGGCTGGGGCCGGAACAGATGGTATTTTCTTCTCCCGGAAATGCTGTTGTCGATCAGAGTGCTGGTCTATGCTTGCTGCCTGGCCTGAAACACTCCCCGTGCTTTTGGTGCCAGGTTGACGCCTGAAGGCACGCTTTAATGAGTCCGTATCCCAGACCCGCACCCTCCATGAACCGATCCGAACAAATTTGCGCAGCCTTGCGTACTGCCATTCTCGAACGCGCCCTGCTGCCGGGCATGAAACTGCCCGAGGACGCATTGGGTGAACGTTTCGGCGCGAGCCGGACGATCGTGCGGCAGGCGCTTGAACGCCTTGACGCCGAAGGGCTGGTGGAACTCAGGCGGAACCGCGGAGCGGTCGTCGCGACGCCGAGCCTGGAAGAGGCCCGGGATCTCTTCGACCTGAGAGGCCAGATCGAGGACCTGGTGATCAGCCGCCTGATCAGGAATTTCTCGAAGCACCATCTCGAGCGCCTCAATGCCCATCTGCAGAAGGAAATCGATGCCGAGACAGGCCCCGAACCGGTGTCCATCCGACTGGCAACGGAATTTCACATCCTGCTCGCACAGTTGACGGAGAGCCCGGTGCTGATCCGCTATGTCGAGGAAATCGGGTATCGCTGCGGCCTGACACTCGCCCTTTATTCTCGGCCCCATTCCACCGATTGCGGCATCCAGGAACACCGGGAGGTCATCGAGGCGTTGTCGACGGGCGACGAGGCGCGCGCCCGCGACCTGATGAGACACCATCTCGGCGCTGTTGCCGACCGCGCCCTGATCAAGCCGGAGACCGAAGGCGCGCCGCTTTACCTGGATGCGCTGGAACCCTACGTCCGCGCCGCCCGCGAGGATGGCTGACCGCAGCCGGATCCTGCCGCGTCAGGCCTCGATGCCCATCCGGGTCAGGATCCGCTCGGCGCTGTCGTTCCAGACATCCATCCTGGCGATCTTGCCGTCTGCCACTTCGAAGCGGTCGATATAGCGGTTGCCCTCGAAGGGCGAGCCGTCCGGCCATTCGCCGTAAAGCGTACCGACCGAATAGACCACGGTGCGTCCGCCGGCCGTGGCAACATCGAACGTGTCCATCTTCTTCTTCACCCACTTGTAACGGCCCGCATTGAAGGCCGTCGGACCGGATGGGTGGTCGAAGACCCGCCCGCCGGTGAAGGTGATGACGACGGTGTCGGCAACGAAGGTTGCCGCCAGATCCGGATCCGGTTTCATCGACGCGTCCAGATAAGCCCGCACGATCCGGGCTTCCTCCGGCATTTCCAGGGACGGCTGCTCTTCGGTGCTCATGGGAGTGTCTCGCTGATTGATTGACCTGAGCACAAGGATAATGAGGGCGGGGCATCTTTGCATGCAAATTTTGTATGCAAAAATTGCATGCAATTTAGGCGACGCTGCGTCTGATGAACCCGGCGTGGCCCGCTTTTGTTGGTTAAGTCGTTGAAAAATATGAGAACTGCGATTCTGGCATCACTATTGCTGAGACAGGGCGTTCGGACGTGAGGTTCGGACGACCAGAGGAGTCAGTTATGAAGTCAGCACAGTTTCTTCCGAAGGTGACCCGCCGCGTCCTGATGTCCGGTGTTGTCGGTCTCGCCGTCGCGACCAGCCTGCCCGCCTTCGCCGCCGAAACGATCAAGATCGGCCTTGTTGCCGCCCTGAGCGGACAATCCGCGAAATCGGGCCAGGCGATCACGCGCGGCCTCACCATCGCCATCGACGAGATCAACGAACAGGGAGGCGTGCTCGGCAAGCCGCTCGAACTGGTCAGCCGTGACGACGAGAGCAACCCGGGCAAGGGCCTGGTCGCGGCGCGCGAACTGGTTCAGCGCGAAGGCGTTGCCGCGTTGATCGGCGGGCTGGACACGCCGGTGTCGTTTGCCATCGTTCCCTTCGCCAACCAGGCCAAAGTGCCTTTCGTCGGCCCCTGGGCGGCCGGAACGGGCATCACCAAGAACGGCGCGGAGGAAAATTACATCTTCCGGGTCTCGGCGGTCGATGAGTATGTCGACGAGGCCATTACGGAATATCTGGTTAGCAAATACGGCTCCAAGAAGCCGGGCATGATCCTGATCAACAATCCGTGGGGCGAATCCAACGAAAAGGGCCTGACCAAGGCGCTTGAGAAGCGCGGCATGGACCATGCCGGCATCGAGAAGTTCGAGAGCAACGACGTCGATGTCGTGCCCCAGCTCACAAGGCTCAAGGAGAACGGCGCCGACGGCCTGTTCGTGGTGGCAAATGTCGCGCCCACGGCCCAGGTGGTGAAATCCCTCGACCGGATGGGCTGGGATGTGCCGATGGCCTCGCATTGGGGACCGGCTGGCGGCCGCTTCACCGAACTGGCCGGCAAGAGCGGCGAGAAGCTTCATTTCATCCAGACCTATCTCTTCACCGAAGGCGATGCCAAGGGCGTGGCGATGTTCGCCAAGCTTCAGGAGACCTTCCCGGAGATCGAAACCATGGCTGACGTGACGCCGGCCACCGGGATCGCCAATGCCTATGACTCGATGCTGCTGCTCGCGGCCGCCATCGAGAAGGCCGGTTCCACGGACGGTCCCGCGATCCGCCAGGCGATGTATGAGATCGAGAACATCGAGGGCCTGATCAAGACCTATGCCAACCCGTTCTCGCCGGAAGATCAGGACGCCATCGCGCCGGAAGACTACGTCTTCGCGCATTTCGTCGAGGGCGAGATCATCCCGATCGAGGACTGACATCAATTCGATCACCGCCTCCCGCACTCCGTGTGCGGGAGGCTCTGTTTCCGGGCCTGACGGGGCCGCAAAAGACTTGGATACGTGCCATGACATTGATGATCGCAGCCCTGGTGACCGGTATCGGCCTCGGCAGCATGTATGGCCTGATCGCACTCGGCTTCCAGATCACCTATTCCGTTTCGTCCACCGTGAATTTCGCGCAAGGAAGCGTGGTGATGCTGGGCGCCGTTCTGGGCTACGTGTTTTCCGAAAGGCTCGGTCTGGCCTGGTGGCTGGCCTATCCCCTGGCGATCCTGTGCTGCGGTCTCTTCGGCATGCTGGTGGAGGCCCTTCTGGTGCGGCCTTTCGCATCGCGCGGATCGGAGGCCTGGCTGATGGCAACCGTCGCCGGCGGCATCTTTCTGGACAATGCGGTCCTGTTTTCCTTCGGCAACGAGCCGCGGTCCCTGTCGTCGCCGCTCGTCGAGACCACCTGGCAATTTGCCGGTACGGGCCTCTATCCCCAGCAACTGCTCATTCCCGTGGCCGCCGTCGGCGTCGCACTGGCCTTGCATGTCCTCTTCCGCAAGACCCTGCAGGGACGCGCGCTCCTGGCCGTCGTCCAGAACACGCAGGCCGCGCGGCTGATGGGCATCAACTGTTCGCTGATGATTTCCGGCTCCTTCGCGATTTCCGCAATGCTGGCCGGATGCGCGGGCCTGTTGATCGCACCGCTGTTTTCTGTCCATTCCGACATGGGAACCCTCTTCGGACTGAAGGCTTTCGCGGTTGCCATCCTGGGCGGCATGACATCGGCCTCCGGCGTCATTCTGGCCGGTTTTCTCTATGGTCTCACCGAAGCCCTGGTCACCGCCTATCTGGGCTCCTCGTCGACCCATATCGTTGTCTTCGCCCTTGTGATCCTGGCGCTGACGATGAAACCGGATGGCCTGTTCGGCCGGCCGGCTGTCAAGAAAGTCTGAGGAAGCGCCGATGTCATTTTCAGGCAAACGTCTTGGGCTGGACCTTGTGATCCTGGCTGCAACGCTGGCGGGGATCGGCTCGGTGCTGGCAACCGGCGGATACACCCAGTTCGTGATCGGGCTTGTCGCTCTGACCACCATTCTGGGGGCGGGTCTCAATGTGCTCTACGGTCTCACAGGCCTGGTGTCGCTCGGCCAGGTCGGCTTTTTTGCCATCGGGGCCTATGCCTGCGGCATCGCCACGCTGTCCGGGATGTCCTTCTGGCTGGCCCTGCCGCTGTCCGCCGTCACGGCCGGTATCGCGGGCGGCTTGCTGGCCGTGCCTGCCGTGCGCATGGCCGGGCCGTTCCTGGCGATGGTCACGATCGCCTTCGCCTTCATTGTGGAGCATGGCGCGGTCGAGTGGCGCGCGCTGACGGGTGGTCAGAACGGCCTGATGGGCTTTCCCATGCCCGCAATCGGCGGCCATGTCTTTTCCGAGCGCGACCTTGTCCTGCTGGCCGTTGGCCTGGCGGGGTTTGCGCTTTACCTGTTTCGGCGTCTGGCCGACAGCGGCTGGGGCATGGCCATGACCGGCATGCGCGACGCGGAGATCGCTGCGTCCTCCCTCGGCTACCGGCCGTTCGCGGTCAAGTCAGCGGCCTTCGTGATCGCGGCGGCCATGGCCGGTCTGGCCGGCGGGGTGTTCACGCCGCTGATGATGTTCATCGCGCCCAGCAATTTTCCGTTCTCGCAATCGATCCTGTTTCTGTTCGCGATCCTGATCGGGGGCTCCGGCACAGTGCTCGGACCGCTCGCGGGCGCGCTGGTGACCGTGCTCCTGCCGGAATTCCTGTCCGGACTGGCCGAATACCGTCTGCTGTTCTTCGGCGGCCTGCTGATCGGGGTGCTGCTCCTGGCACCGCGCGGGATCGTCGGGACCGTCTCCGCCTTTCTTCCGTCCCGCAGTCGGACCATCGTCACGGCAAGGACGGAGACCGTTGAAGAGGCGCTGCGCAAGACAGGCGCCGGGTCCATTGTGGAGATCGAGAACCTCGGCATTTCCTTCGGCGGCGTCCGGGCGGTCAATGGGGTCTCGCTGTCGATTGCGGCGGGCGAGGTGACCTCGATCATCGGTCCGAACGGCGCCGGCAAGACGACCATACTCAACATGGTCAGCGGATTTTATGCGCCCTCCGACGGGCGGATCCTGCTGGGCGGCAGGAACCTGGCGGGCGCCCCCGCCCACACGGTGGCGCGGGCGGGGATCGCTCGCACCTACCAGACGACAAAGCTGTTCGAGAACCTGTCTGTCGTCGCCAATGTCGTCTCCGGTCTTTCCAGGGGCGCGCTCGGCAATCCCTGGAAGGATGTCCAGTCGCCTGCGAACCTGGAACTGGCAGCGGGCCTGTTGCGCTTCTGCGGCTATATGGGAGATCTGGAAAAGCGCGCCGGGGACCTGCCGCATGTCGACCGGCGCCTCGTCGAAATCGCGCGGGCCCTGGCAACGCGGCCGGAGATCCTGCTGCTGGACGAACCCGCTGCGGGCCTGATGCGCGCGGACAAGGAGGCCGTTGCCGGTCTCCTGCGCCGGATCGCCGGTCTCGGCCTTGCGGTGGTTCTCGTCGAGCATGACATGGATCTGGTCATGGGCATCTCCGACAGGATCCTGGCGGTGGACGCCGGAACGCCGATCGCCTTCGGCACGCCGGCGGAAATCCAGGCCGACGAGACCGTCATCGCCGCCTATCTGGGAGACGGGTCCTCTTCGGCGCATCCGCGCTCCGTACCGCTGGAGACGGTGGAGACACCCGTCCTGTCGACGCTCAAGCTGACCGCGGGCTATGGCGCGGCGCCGGTGCTGACGGATGTTTCCGTGAAGGTGCGGCCCGGGGAGATGGTTGCGCTTCTCGGGGCGAACGGTGCCGGCAAATCCACGTTCCTGTCGGCGCTTTCCGGGCTGCACCGGCCGGTCGGCGGCCGGATCATCCTGAACGATGCCGCGGTCCATGACCTGGCGCCCCATGACCTGGTCGAACGCGGGCTTGTGCTGGTGCCCGAGGGGCGCCAGGTGTTCCCGGAGCTGACGGTTCTGGAGAATATCGAGCTGGGTGCCTACAAGCGGCGCAAGGAGATGTCAGCGGCCGAAATAGCCAGCCATCTGGACCGGTTTCCGCGGCTGAAGGAGCGGCTGTCCAGCCGTGCCGGGCTGCTGTCGGGCGGCGAGCAGCAGATGATGGTGATTGCCCGTGGGCTCATGGCCCGTCCGGAAATCCTGCTTTTGGACGAGCCGTCCCTGGGACTGGCCCCGGCCATGGTCAACGAGCTCTATGCCATCCTCGGTGAGTTGCGCGACGAAGGCACGACCATTCTTCTGGTCGACCAGATGGCAACCATGGCGCTGTCGGTCGCCGACTACGCCTATGTGCTCGAACAGGGCAGGGTGGTTGTCGAAGGGCCGGCGGGCGAGCTTGCGGCAGACCCGCGTCTGACGGCCGCCTACCTGGGCGGCGGCGAACCGGGTGAAACGGTGAAGGAGGCCATGGCATGAGGGATTGCGTCATTCGCGATGTCAGGCTTTCAGGTCACCCCTCCCACGTGGATCTTCTTGTCAGCAACGGACTGATCGCGGCGATCGCCCCCCGCATCGCGACGGACGCCCGCCAGGTTCCGGGCAACGGTGCCCTGCTGACGACCGGTTTCGTCGAAAGCCATATCCATCTCGACAAGGCCTGCATCCTGGACCGTTGCCACAATGAAACCGGCACCCTGGAGGGCGCGATCGCCTCGGTCGGAGCCGCCAAGAAGGGCTTTACGGGAGAGGATGTCTACGCACGCGGCGCGGCGGTTCTGCGCAAGGCCATCGTCCAGGGCACCAACGCCATGCGCACCCATGTCGAGATCGACCCCGGCATCGGCCTGACCGGTTTCGACGCCGTGCTGCGGCTGAAGAAGGATTTCGCCTGGGCTCTCGAGCTGCAGATCTGTGTCTTTCCGCAGGAGGGGCTGACCAACAATCCGGGAACGGCGGAGCTGCTGGAGGACGCGCTTTGCAAGGGCGCCGATGTGCTCGGCGGCTGTCCCTACACGGACACCGACCCGAACGCCCAGACCCGGCTCCTGTTCGAGATGGCGGCCCGTTTCGACGTCGACCTCGATTTTCACCTGGATTTCGATCTCGATCCTGGCTGGCGGCATCTGGACGAGATCGCGCGGCAGACGGTGTCCTTCAACTGGCAGGACAGGGTCGCCATCGGTCATGTCACGAAGTTGTCGGCCCTGCCGCCGCGCCAGCTCGCGGAGACGGTGTCGCTGGTGAAGGATGCGGGCATCGCCCTGACGGTGCTGCCGGCAACGGATCTCTTTCTGATGGGACGGGATCACGATCATCTCGTGCCGCGCGGCGTTGCGCCGGCGCATGTCTTTCATGCAGCCGGGGCCTGCTGCACGGTCGCGACCAACAATGTGCTCAACCCGTTCACGCCTTATGGCGACTGCTCGCTGACCAGAATGGCCAATCTGTTCGCCAATGTGCACCAGCTGAGCACGCCGCGCGAACTGGAGGCCTGTTTCGACATGATCACGGCCGCGCCCGGGCGACTGATCAACCGGAGCCGGGTCCTGGCGGTCGGAGAAGAGGCGACATTCGTCGCCGTGCCCGCCGAAACGGGAGCCCAGGCGATCGCGGAGATCGCGCGGCCGGTCTGGGGCATGAAACGGGGACGGATGAGCTTCGAACAGCCGGCGGCACGATTGTTGGAGCCAGACGTGGTTCGAGCCCTCGGGGGCGCGACGGCGACCGTTTAACTTTCCGGCAAAAGAAAACCGGCCCGCTCGGTAAGCGCGGGCCGCTCAGACTGCTGACAGGTTCTCAGTTGGTCATTCCGGACAAGTGCAGCGAAGCTGCGCGCTGATCCGGAACCTGGCGCATCAGCGCGAGCGAAGGCGAGCCCCAGAGCAAGTCAAGTATCTGAAATCATGAATAAAGACGCGCCTGCGGCGCGAAGTAAGCGCTGGGTTCCGGCTCTGGTCATGCAGCTGCGCTGCAGACCGGCCGGAATGACCCAGGTGAGTTTGTCAACAAGCTGACCGGCCCGCGCTTCCCGAGCGGACCGGTTTCCTTTTCACGGCTTCAGGGCGGGCCCTTGCCCAGTGGATGCTTACGTGATCGATCCCTCGACACCCTCGATGAGATAGTCCGTGCCCCAGAGCGCGCCGTCGTAAAGACCGAGCGTTTCTTCCACGACCACCTTGCCGGTGTTGTCCTTGATCGGGCCGACAAAGATCGGCGCACCGCCCTTGAGCTCCTCGATCGCCCCAAGGGCAGCCGCTTTGGCCTCGTCGCCCGCGCCTGCGCCGAACGGGGTCGAGGCGACCATGTTCTTGTCGTAGCCGCCCTCGTTGAGGTTCGGCAGTTTCTCGCCCTTCTGGATCAATTCCGCATAGGCGGTATAGACGGTGCCCCACTTCAGCTCGGCGCCGGTGATGAAGCCGTTGGGCGCCAGCGGTGACTGGTCGGCATTGTGGCCGCAGCTTTTCACACCGCGCGCTTCCGCCGTCTCGATGACCACCTTCGGGCTGTCCACGTGACAGGCTATGACGTCGCAGCCCGCATCGACCAGGGCATTCGCCGCCTCGGCTTCGCGTACCGGCAACGACCATTCCCCGGTGATGATCAGCTGCACCTTGACGTCCGGATTGACCTTGCGCGCTCCTACGGTGAAGGCGTTGATGTTGCGCAGAACCAGCGAGATCGGCTTGGCCGCGATGAAACCGATCTTGTTGGACCTGGTCGACAGGCCAGCGGCGATGCCGTTCACATAATGGGCCTGGTCGAGATAGCAGAAATAGCCGCCGAGATTGCCCGGATGCTTGTCCGCCGACCAGAGCGAGGTCGGATGCCGGAATTCCACGTCCGGGTATTTCTTCGATGTCTCGATCATGAAGGGATCGAAATAGCCGAAGCTTGTCGGAAACAGCAGGGAGGCGCCGTCGAGCTGGATCATGGATTCCATCGACTTGGTGACTGCGTTGGTCTCCGGTACGTTCTCTTCCTCGACGACGGTGACGTCCGGAATGTCCTTGAGAGCCTGGGCCGCGACCGCATGTGCCTGGTTCCAGCCGAAATCGTCCCTCGGTCCGACATAGATCATGCCGATGGTGGTGGAAGCCGCACGGGCGAGCCCCGGCGCGGATGCGGCGAGCGCCAGCCCGCCTGTGCCGGCCAGGAATGTCCGGCGGTTGAATTTGATGCTGTTCATACCGTTCCCCTCTCGAAGGTCTGTCGGCGCAAAGCTTTCCCGTTCTCCGCGGGCCTGGCGCCAGGGAGTGGCAGCCCTGACCAGGCTGCTGCAATCAGATATTCCATGTGTCCGCTTTCAGCGGCTTCTTGGCGGCTGCCGGTAACCGGTCAGCCGACTTCGGCAAGCCGGAGCTGCCGCTCCTCCCAGGGTTCGATGGTGCGGGCGACCGCTTCGCACCGGATCATGTTCCGCGCTTTCTGCTGCCGGCCGGAAACGTGATGGCGTCGGTTGTCTCATCGGCCTCGATCTCGCCGGCGTGCCGGCTGAGGATCTCGGCAAGCCTGGGGCCGCCCCTGTCCTCGTCGCTGAGCGCCCGTGTTTCCACCAGGCTGACATGATGATCCATCAGCCGAACGGCCTCCTCGACATTGCCCTCCCTGAGGGCGACGACGACGTCCCGGTGCTCGTTGACGGCGCAGTCCGTCGCATGAGGGCGTCCGTAAAGAGCCAGGATCAGCGAGCAGCGGGACACCAGCTGCGTGATGTAACCGATCAGGACCGGATTCTCCGTCAGCTCGGCGAGCAGGATATGGAATTCGGCAGCAAGGCGGACCGAGATTCGTTCGCTGCCGGCCTCCCGGGCTGCGTCTTCCTTGCGGATATGGCCTTCCAGCGCAGCGCCATGCGCCGGTGACCAGCTCTCCGCGACGATCCGGATGACCTCGCGTTCCAGCGCGCGCCGAACGCGGAAGACATCCTTGGATTCCGAAAGGCTCGGCCGTGCAACCGTCGCGGTCTTCTTGCCGCCGGTCTCCACCAGACCGTCGCCCTGCAGCCGGGCAAGCGCCTGGCGAACCAGGGTGCGGCTGATGTTGAATGGCACGCCGATCTCGTCCTCGGGCAGCTTTGTCCCCGGTCCGAGGTCCTGCTCGATGATGGCCTGGCGCAAGGCGCGATAGACGATTTCAACACGGGTCGGCTTTTTCATTCGGGTACTCGATCCTGACGTTGCGGTCAGTTAAGTATGCAAAACTGAACAAATCAAGTATACAAGATGACCGAATTTGAGGCGGCTTCTGCCTAAAGCTTGCGCTTTTCCCTTTCTGTTTTTCACGTTTATCCTGAGAAAGAGCCCCAGTCTTTCGCGAAAAGGGCCGTTCCTGAAACGGATGCCTTGAAATCGCGGATACTCAAAAACGACTTTAGGTATACAAACGAGGTGCGCATGGATTCCGGAGATACGAAACGACACGCGATTGTCGTTCGGCTCAACCAGCAGCAGATGGAGCTGGTCGACAGGACGATTGCAGGCGGACTGGCGGACAGCCGGGAAGCGCTGCTGCGGCGCGCGCTGAAGGAATATGCCGACCAGCACGGAGATGAAGCCGATGACTGACGTCCTGTCGCGCGAGGACGCGCAAGCCGATCCCGGGCGCCGGCTGATCGAGGAACGGATCCTCGAGCCTGGGACCGGCAAGGCCTTCGAGCTGAGGAAGGGCCAGATTCTCAGGATCGAGCAGGCGGTCGGCAACCAGTGCGTCGACTTCAACTGTTTCAACCTGCATGACTACAAGGAATTCATGCATTGCGGCCGTACCCGCACGGTGCACGGCTTCAATCCGAGCGAAGGCGATTTTCTCTGGTCGGCGCCGCCGCGGGAAAACGCGATGCTTTACATCCTGAAGGACACCGTTCGGCGCAATGATGTGCTGTTTCCAAGGTGCAGTGCCTTTCTCTATGAAAGCGCCTATGGTTTCGACGTGCACACCAATTGCCATGACATCCAGGCCGAGGCGCAGCGCGAATACGGCCTGACACCGGACGACGTCCATGACAGCTTCAACTTCTTCATGTGCACCGAAGTCACGCTCGACGGGCGGGCAACCATCACCCGGCAGAACACAGGCAAGGGCGATCATGTCGACCTGCTTGCGATGATGGACGTCCTCGCCATCCCGAATGTCTGCGGCGCCGACATCATGCGCACCAGCAACTTCGCCCTGAAGCCGGTCAGGATCCGGATCTTCGAGGCGACCGAAACGGACCTGGCCGCCGTGCCGGACGTGCCGGCCATGAAAAGCCAGCGCACGCCGGCCCAGTTCCGCAACGCCAGGATCAAGGCAACGCGCGAACTTGTTGCCGACCCGGACTACATGCCGGAGTTCGCCAACACGCCGATCGTCGAGGAGGGCATCGTACTGGACCTCGACGAGGCGGAATGGGCGCTTTTCGAACAGCATGCCCGCCGGGACCTCTACGGCGACGATGACGGTGCGGCGTTCCGGGACATCCTGTTCACCTGGTGGGAAGAGCGGTTCCTGAATGCGGCCAGCGGCGCGCCCTCGACCGCGGGCAAGGGGCATGAGTGACCTCCTGGCCCATCGGGAATTCCTGATACGGTCCCGGGCTACGATCACGGGCGTCGATGCGGACCTCGACGGCGAAGTGGTCGAAGGGGCGGCCATTCATGTCCGCGACGGCCTGATTGCGGCGGTGAAGTCGTTCGGCGAGCTGCGGGCCGAGTACCCGGACCTTCCTGTCGAGGGCGGTCCTGGCGCGATCGCTTTTCCAGGCCTCGTCAACGGCCATCATCATTCCGGGCTGACGCCGTTCCAGCTCGGTGTGCCCTACGGACCGTTGGAACTCTGGCTGCCGCAGTTCCGGGGCATGCGCCATGTCGGGCACAGGCTCGACACGCTTTACTCGGCGATCGAGATGCTGGAATCCGGGACCACAACGGTCCAGCACATCCACCCCGGCCTGACCGGCGGCCCGGACACCTGGACGGACCTGTCGGACAAGGTCATCGGCGCCTATCGCGACATCGGCATGCGGGTGTCCTTCTCCTTCATGATCCGGGACCGGAACCAGCTCGTCCACGAAGACGACGACCCCTTCCTGTCCCGGCTGCCGGAGGACGAAGCGGCTTACTGGCGGCCGAAGCTTGCGGCGGGCAAGGCGCCGATCAGCTCCTACATGGACTGGTTCGAAGCTGAAAAGTCCGTCTGGGCGGGAACGGATCCGGACGGGGTCTGCTGGCAGCTCGCGCCGGCCAACCTGCACTGGTGCACCGATGACTGCCTGACCGCGATCTTCGACACCGCGCGGCGCACCGGGTCCGGGATCCACATGCACCTCGTAGAAACCCGGCTGCAGGCGGAATACGCCCGCCAGACCTACGGCAAATCGGCGATCCGTCATCTCGCGGATCTCGGCTGCCTGAGCGGCGATCTCACCCTTGGCCACGGCATCTGGGCCGACGAGGCCGACCTGGACCTCGTTCACGACTGCGGCTGCACGATCTGTCACAATGCCAGTTCCGGCCTGCGTCTCGCCAGCGGCGTTGCGCCGGTCAATGACATGCTGAAGAGGGGCATACCTGTGTGCCTGGGCATCGACCAGGCAGGGATCAACGACGACCGCGACATGCTGCAGGAGATGCGGCTGGCCTGGGCGCTGCACCGGGAGCCGGGGCTGACCACCTTCCGGCCGTCCGCCGGACATGTTTTCAGGATGGCGACCGAGCACGGCGCGGCAACCACCGGGTTCGCAGGCCGGATCGGGCGTCTCGAGATCGGCAAGGCCGCCGATGTCGTGCTGGTCGACTGGAACGACATCGCCCGGCCCTTCATCGACCGTGGCGTGCCGCTGGTTGACGCGCTGCTGCAGCGCAGCCGGCAGATGGCAGCGGACACGGTGTTTGTCGGTGGCCGGAAGGTCGTTTCCGGCGGCCGGGTGATCTTGATCGACCGGGAGGCGGTCTTCGAGGAGATCGGCGCAATTCTGTCCGCGCCGCTCTCCGCTCCGCAAGCCGAGGCGCGGGAGCGGACCGCAAGCCTGGTTGGGCACATGGCGCGCTGGTTCGATGGGCATTACCCGGAAGACATCCGGTGTGCCTACCGCTTCAATGAGATCGCCGGGCCAGTCTGATCAGTTCGTTCGGCAGGCTGTTGAGAGCCGCGGCCAACTGGTTCGCGAACCGGGCCGAGGCAACCGACAGCGTCCGCCCGCGCATCTGCATCAGCGTCAGGTTGCCATAGGGAACGTCTTCCCTTGCAAGCGGGCGGAAGGTGAGCCTGTCGTCTCCGAAAATGTTGAGCCCGATGGGGAACTGGAAGCCGACAGCCGCCTCCTGCTGCACGTAGTGGCGCATGAATTCGAAGGAATCGGCTTCGGCGATCGGTTCCATCTTCTGGCTCATGTTCGCAACGGCCAGGTCGAGCAGGTAGCGGATGCCGATCCGTTTCGGCGGCACCACATGCGGATGCCCGAGACAGTCCCTGAGGCGAAGCCTTTCCTTCGCCGCCAGGGGATGGTCCCTGGCCATGACCGCGTAGACGGGCTGTTCAACCGACAGGAGCACATCGAAGTCACCGAGATGGGCCGGTTCGAAGACAAGGGCCAGATCGCTCTCGAAGGCGCGCAGGTCTTGTTCCGCCGCATCCCGGTCGCGCACGTGAACCGAAAAGGAAACGCCGGGATGCTCGGCCCGGTAGGCGGCGATCTGGGCCGGCATGAAATAGGGCTGGATCGCCTGGGAACAGGCAATGCTGACATGGCCCCGGCGAAGGCCGGACAGATCCGCGACCTGGCTGCGAACCCTGTCCATGTCGGCCACCTGCCTGCGGATATGCTGGATCAGCAGTTCGCCCGCCGGATTGAGGCGGACACCGCCGTGCAGGCGTTCGAAGATCGGAGCGCCGAATTCCTCTTCAAAGCCGAGAATGCGCCGGTTCAGGGCCGAGGAGGTGATGTTCATGTCTTCGGCGGCCTTGCGGATGGACCCGGCCTTGGTGACCGCGTCGATCAGCTTGAGCGTTTGAAGGTGCTTCATATTCAATGCCTTGCCTTTTGCGCTGCAAATTACGAAGCACAAGAGTGCAATAATAGCAATAGAAGTACGCACCAAAGGCGCGCATCCTGAGTTCAACGGAAAGGACGTTCCTCCCCCTTTCCTTCCAACAGGGGATTGCTATGACCTATGAAACATCACGCCGCGGCTTTCTGACCGGCGCCGGAGCAACGGTTCTTGGTGCCTCCGTCCTGCCGTTCCTGAAGGTGCTGCCGGCTTCGGCGGCCGGCAACGACGTGGTGGTTGCCGTCACGGGCCAGACCATCAACAGTCTCGATATTCACCGCACGGGCACGAACCGGCCGAGCTACCAGGTGGCGGTGAACGTCTACGACCGGCTGGTCAGCTTCGGCACCAAGACGCTTGAGGACGGCAGCCTCTCCTACGACTATTCCGTGATCGAGCCGGAGGTGGCCGAAAGCTGGGAGACCACAGACGACGGCATGGCGATCGTCTTCAAGCTCCGGCCGGAGGGCAAGTTCCAGGACGGTTCGCCGATCACCGCGGAAGATGTGAAATGGTCTTTCGACCGCGCGGTCAGCGTCGGCGGTTTCCCGACGGTGCAGATGAAGGCCGGTTCGCTTGAAAAGCCGGAGCAGTTCGAAGTCGTCGACGAGTTCACCTTCAAGATCAATCTCTTGCGCAAATCGAAACTGACACTGCCGGATCTTGCGGTGCCGGTGCCGATGATCATCAACGCCAAGGTGGCGCGCGAACACGCGACCGAGGACGATCCCTGGGCGATGGAGTATCTCCACAAGACCCCGGCCGGATCGGGGGCCTTCAAGGTGGCCGCCTGGAAACCGGGCGAACAGCTCGTCTACGAGCGCAACGACGGCTGGACCTCCGGCCCCGTGCCGGCAGTCCAGCGGGTGGTGCTGCGCGAGGTTCCGAGCCCGGCAACGCGGCGCGCGCTGCTGGAGCGCGGCGACGTCAACATGTCCTTCAACATGCCCAACAAGGACGCCAAGGAGCTGTCGGGCACCGAAGACATCACCATCGCCACGACACCGATCGAAAACGCGATCTACTGCCTGTGTCCGAACCTCTCCTTCGGACCCTTCAAGGACAAGAGGGTCCGGCAGGCGATCGCCTGGGCGGTGCCTTACGAGGAAGTGTTCCAGACCGCCGCTTACGGCCGGGGCGCGCCCATGTGGGGCGGGGCTTCGGCAGCGCCGGTCGATATCGCCTGGCCGCAGAAGTTTCCCTATGCCAACGATCTCGACAAGGCCAGGGCCCTTCTTGGGGAAGCCGGTTACGGCGAAGGTTTCGAGGTGCCGCTGTCCATCGACCTGTCCCAGAGCGACTGGATGGAGCCTGCCGCGCTGCTGATCCAGGAAAACCTGGCGAAGATCGGCATCAAGGCCACCATCGAGAAGATCCCGGGCGCCAACTGGCGCACCGCGTCTCTGGTCGAAAAACGTCTGCCGTTGCACCTTGAAACCTTCGGCGGCTGGCTGAACTACCCCTGCTACTATTTCTTCTGGGCCTATCAGGAAGGCCATCTCTTCAACTCGTCGAACTACCGGAACGAGGAGATCGAGGCGTTGACGTCGGAAGCGCTGCACATGTCGGTCGACGACCCGGCGTATGCGCCCAAGATCAAACGCATGATCGAAATCGTCTGGGACGAGGTGCCGCGCATTGCCCTGTGGCAGCCGGCGCTCAACGTCGGTACGCGCAGCCTTGACGGCTACGAGTACTGGTTCCATCGCCAGCTCGACGTCCGCGGCCTGAAGAAGGCCTGACGGCAATGACCGGTCGCCTGTCGACAATCGGGCTAAGGATCACACACGCCATTCCCGTGATCCTGGGGGTTGTCGTGGTCAGCTTCCTGCTGACCCGCGCCCTTCCCGGCGACCCGGCCGTCTATTTCGCCGGGGCCGCGGCCGACGAACAGTCGATCGCGGAGGTCCGCACGGCGCTCGGGCTCGACAGATCGCTGGCGGAACAGTTCCTGGTCTATGCCGGGGGCGTACTCACCGGGGATCTCGGCAATTCGCTGTCGAGCGGGCAGCCGGTGCTGCAGGATCTGGCCAACCGGCTGCCGGCGTCCCTTGAACTCACACTGACGGCGCTGCTGCTTTCCTGCAGCATCGCCATTCCGCTCGGCGTGCTGGCAGCGACACGCCCCGGGTCGGCAGTCGATCACCTGTGCCGTGTGCTCGTTACGGCAGGGGTGTCGCTGCCGACCTTTTTTACCGGTGTGGTTCTCATCTACGTGTTCTACTACCTGCTCGGCATCGCGCCGTCGCCGCTCGGCCGGCTCGATTTCATCTACATCGAACCGGCGCATGTCACCGGGTTCTACCTGATCGACGCGGCGATTGCCGGGGACTTTGAAACCTGGGTCGGTGCGCTCAAGCAGCTTGTGCTGCCGGCGACGACCCTGGCGCTGTTCACGCTGGCGCCGCTGGCCAGGATGACCCGGGCCGCCATGCTGAGCGCGCTCTCCTCCGACTACATCAGGACCGCGCGCGCCGCTGGCCTGACGGAGGACAAGGTGCTGTTCACCTATGCCTTCCGCAATGCCCTGCTGCCGGTGATCACCACGCTCGGCATGGTGTTCTCCTTCACCCTGGGGGCCAACGTCCTCGTCGAGAAAGTGTTCGCCTGGCCGGGTATCGGATCCTATGCGGTCGAGGCGCTCGTCGTCTCCGACTATGCCGCCGTGCAGGGCTTCGTGCTGGCCATGGCCCTGCTGTTCGTCGCGCTGAACCTTCTGATCGACCTGACCTACACGCTCATCGACCCCCGCATCGGATTTGAGACCAAATGAGCGATCTGGCCACCTCCACCACCACGCAAACGGACGGCACGCTGGCCCATGTCGCCTATGTGCTGCGTTCCAACCCGGTGACACTGCTGGCCTTTGCCATGTTCGCGGTCCTTCTGGTGGCGGCGATCCTCGGACCGGCGCTCGTGCCCTATGACCCCATGGCCTCGAACGCGGCGCTGGCGCTCCAGCCACCATCCCTCGACCACTGGTTCGGGACCGACAACCTGGGCCGGGATGTCTTCAGCCGCGTGATCGTCGCGACCCGGCTGGATCTGGCGATTTCGGTCGCCGCCGTGGCGCTGTCGTTTCTGATCGGCTCGGTGCTCGGCAGCATCGCAGGCTACTGGGGCGGCTGGATCGATACGGTGCTCAACCGGCTGTTCGACACGATCATGGCCTTTCCCCTGTTCGTCCTGGCCATGGGCATCGTCGCGGCGCTCGGCAACACGATCGAGAACATCGTCTACGCCACCGCGGTCATCAACATTCCCTTTTATGCCCGGCTGGTCAGGGCGGAAGTCAACATCCGCCGCGATGCCGGCTTCGCCCAGGCGGCCAAGCTCGCCGGCAACTCCGACATCCGGGTCCTCGCCCTGCACATCTTTCCCAACGCGCTGCCGCCGATGATGGTGCAGGTGTCGCTGAACCTCGGCTGGGCAATCCTCAACGCCGCAGGGCTGAGCTTCATCGGCCTGGGTGTGCGCCCGCCGACAGCCGAGTGGGGCATTCTGGTCGCGGAAGGCGCCAACTTCATCGTGTCCGGTGAATGGTGGCTGGCGATCTTTCCGGGACTTGCCCTGATGTTCGCCGTGTTTACCTTCAACCTCCTGGGAGACGGGCTGCGCGACATCGTCGACCCCCGGCAACGCTCATGAGCCTCCTGTCGATCAAAGACCTGAAGGTCTCCTTCAAGACCCGGCGCGGCGATGTCGAGGCGGTGCGCGGCGTGTCGCTGGATGTCGCCAAGGGCGACGTTCTCGGCATTGTCGGCGAATCCGGATCCGGCAAATCCGTCACCTCCTACGCGCTGATGCGCCTTCTGGAGAGCAACGGCCGCATCACCGGAGGCGCCTTGAGCTATGGCGGCATCGATCTGCGCACGGTTCGCGAAAGCGCGATGCGGGATCTGCGCGGCCGGGAATTCTCGATGATCTTCCAGAACCCGCGCTCGGCTCTCAACCCGATCCGCAAGGTCGGCCACCAGGTCGAGGACGTGCTGCGCCGCCATTCCAGGGCGACGCGGTCGACCGCGCGCAGGGAAGCGATCAGGGCGCTTGAGGCGGTCCGCATCCGCGATGCCGAAGCGCGCTACAACGCCTATCCCTTCGAGCTCTCGGGCGGCATGTGCCAGCGCATCGTCATCGCGCTGGCGCTCGCCTGTGACCCGAAGCTGCTGATCGCCGACGAGCCGACCACCGGCCTCGACATCACCACCCAGAAGACGGTGATGGACCTGATCGCGGACCTGATCGCCGAACGCGGCATGAGCGCCATCGTGATCACCCACGATCTCGGTCTGGCCGCACAATACTGCGACCGCATCGCGGTGATGAAGGATGGCGAGGTTGTCGAGGAGGGATCTGCGGAACGCCTGTTCTCGGCGCCCCGCAACGCCTACACCCGCAAGCTGGTGGACGCGACCCCCCGGGCCGGTGCGTCCGTGCGGTCCCTGTTGCCGGCGGAGCTGCGCACGCCGGCACCGGTTCTGGAGCCGATCCGGGCGCCTCTTCTGGAGGTGCGTGATCTGGTGAAGACCTATCAGGGCAAGTCCGGGCCCGTGCATGCGGTCAAGGGCATCAGTTTTTCTGTCGGGAAGGGCCAGAGCGTCGGCCTCGTCGGCGAATCCGGCTGCGGTAAGTCGACGACCTCTTCCATTCTCGTGCGCCTCGCGGACCCGACCAGCGGGGAAATCCTCTTCAACGGCGAGGATCTGGCGAAGACACCCGCAACAGATTTCGCCCGCGATCCGAGACGGCCGAAGATCCAGATGGTGTTCCAGGATGCCACCGACAGCTTCAATCCCCGGCATACCGCCCGGCAGTCCATCGGCGAGCCGCTGGCGCGCCTGACAGGATTGCCGGCCGGGCAGCGCCGGGACCGCATCGGGGAACTGGCGGATCTGGTCGGCCTGCCCCGGCCCCTGCTCGACCGGTTTCCGCACCAGCTATCCGGAGGGCAGAAGGCGCGCGTCGGCATCGCGCGGGCCATTGCCGTCGATCCGGAGTTCCTCATTCTGGACGAGCCGACCGCAGCGCTCGACGTGTCCATCCAGGCGATCGTGCTCAATCTTCTGGTCGACCTCAGGGCCAAGCTCGGCATGAGCTACCTCTTCGTCAGCCATGACCTGCATGTCGTCCGGCTGCTCTGCGACCATGTCATCGTGATGCGGGACGGGGAAATCGTCGAGGAAGGGCCGGCAGACCAGGTCATGGAAACGCCTGCCCACCCCTACACACAGGAACTGCTGGCCGCCGCGCCGGCCCCGCCCGTTCTGGCGGAGCCGGCCAGCTCCGCCGCCGAATGAGAACAAGAGACATTGAGGCAAAAAATGTTCGATCTTCCCTTCACGTTTTCGTCCCTTGAAGCCGCCTATGCGGGCGGGACGGCCCCTGCGGATATTGTCGAGGAAGTGTTTCGGCGGATCGAGGCCATCGGCGATCCCGGCATCTTCATTCATCTGCTCGACAAGGAAGAGGTGCTCGAACAGGCCGCAGAACTCGGCGCTTTCGATGCCGCGAAGCCGCTCTGGGGCATTCCCTTTGTCATCAAGGACAATATCGATGCCGGCGGCAAGCCGACGACGGCCGGCTGCCCGGCTTACACGTACCAGGCCGGTGAAGACGCCTTTGTGGTCGGGAAACTGCGGCAGGCCGGCGCGCTGCTGATCGGCAAGACCAACCTCGACCAGTTCGCGACGGGCCTCGTTGGTGTGCGTTCGCCCTTCCAGCCGCCGAAGAACGCCGTCGATCCGGCCATCGTGCCGGGCGGTTCGTCTTCAGGGTCGGCGGTCGCGGTCGGCCACGGCATCGTCAGTTTCTCCCTCGGCACGGATACGGCCGGGTCCGGCCGCGTGCCGGCGGCGCTCAACAACATTGTCGGCCTGAAGCCGACGCTTGGCGCCCTGTCCGCGACCGGCGTCGTGCCCGCCTGCCGGACACTCGACACGATCTCGATCTTCGCGCTGACCGTTGCGGACGCCTATACCGCCTACCAGGCCGCCGCCGGCTTTGACGATCAGGACGCCTATTCCAGGCCTGTCGAGGTTGCGGATCTGTCACCGGTGACCACCGGTCTGCGGATCGGTATCCCCGACAGCGCGTCCATCGAATTTTGCGGCGACAGTGTCCAGGAAACCTCCTTCCGCGACACGGTTGCGCTTCTGAAGGCGGAGGGAGCGGACATCGTCGAGGTCGATTTCACGCCGTTCTACGATGTCGCGCACATGCTCTACGAGGGCGCATGGGTCGCCGAACGCCATACGGTCATCGAAGACCTGATGAAGGAAAACCCCGAAGCGGTTCATCCGGTGACCCGGAAGGTCGTCGGAGCCGCACTGGACCTGAGCGCGACCGACGCCTTCAGGGGCTTTTACAGGCTGAAGGAGCTCGCCCGGAAGACCGAGCCGGTGCTGGCGAAGCTGGATCTCCTGTGCGTGCCGACAATGCCGACCTT
This sequence comes from Roseibium sp. AS2, assembly GCF_038900065.1. Classification (NCBI taxonomy): domain Bacteria; kingdom Pseudomonadati; phylum Pseudomonadota; class Alphaproteobacteria; order Hyphomicrobiales; family Stappiaceae; genus Roseibium; species Roseibium sp. AS2. The sequence goes on along the minus strand of NZ_JBBMQN010000010.1, from coordinate 185,212 downwards.
CTACAGCGTGGCGGACCTGGAAGCCGATCCGATCGGCCCGAACTCGCGCAATGGCACCTACACCAATTTTGTGAACCTGCTCGACATGTGCGGCCTTGCCGTGCCGGTGTCGCCGCGGTCCGACGGGCGGCCCGGCAACGTGACCCTGCTGGCCGCTGCGGGCCGCGACGGCTTCCTGGCTTCGCTCGGCACCCGGCTGGAGCAGATGGCGCCGCACACGCTGGGGGCGACCGGCTGGGCACTGCCGGCGCCATCGGATCTGCTGCCTGCTCCGGGCCCGGGAGAGATCGCCATTGCGGTGTGCGGGGCGCATATGTCCGGCATGGCCTTGAACGGCGAACTGACCGGACGCGGCGGACGTTTCCTGCGCGCCGCGCAGACCAGCGACGCCTACACGCTGCATGCACTCGCCGGCGGCCCGCCGAAACGTCCGGGCCTCGTGCGCGGTCCGGCCGGCTCCGGCACGGCGATCGAGCTGGAAGTCTGGGCGCTGCCGGCCACGGAAGTCGGCGGGTTTCTTGCCGGTATTCCGGCACCGCTCGGACTGGGCACGGTCGAGCTTTCGGAGGGCACGAGCGTGACCGGTTTCATCTGCGAAGCCGCAGGTCTGCAGGGCGCGGAAAACATTTCCCATCTTGGAAGCTGGCGCAAGTTCACCCCCTCCGCAGCGGTGAACCAGCCCGTTGTGGCGGCAGAATAAGACTGGAGAGGAGCGGGCAATGGATGATCTGGATCTCCCGATAATCGATCTGATGCCGCTGGTTTCCGGAGCGCCGGGAGGACTTGAAACCGTCGCCGCGCAGCTCGGCCGTGCCGCGCGCGAAACCGGCTTCTTCTACGTGAAGAACCACGGCGTCGAGCAGGCGCTGATCGAGCGCGTCTTTTCGGCAGCCCACGCGCTCTTCGCGCAGCCGCTGGACGCCAAAATGGTGCTGACGAAAGACTTTTTCAAAACCAATCGCGGCTATGTGCCGATGAAGGGCGAAAACCTCGATCCGGCCAAGCCGTCAGATCTCAAGGAGGCCTTCAATATCGGCCTGGACCTTGCCGCGGACGATCCGAGGATCCGCGCCGCCGAGCCGTTCCGGGCCGTCAATCAATGGCCCGGCCTGCCCGGCTGGAAAGACGCCGTGCTGACATATTTCAACGCCGTCTGGGCGTTGGGGCGGCTGATGCACCGGGCAGTCGCCGCCGATCTCGGCGCGGATCCGGACTTCTTCGAAGACAAGCTCGATGCGCCGATGGCGACGCTTCGGCTGCTGCACTATCCGCCGCAACCCGCCGGGGCGGAAGCCGGACAGATCGGCGCGGGCACCCATACGGACTACGGCAACATCACGATCCTGCTGCCGGATGCCGTCGGCGGCCTGGAAGTGCGCAGGAGAGACGGCATCTGGCTCAAGGCGCCGACCATCGAAGGCGCCTTCGTCTGCAATATTGGCGACTGCCTGATGCGCTGGACCAACGATGTCTATGTGTCCACGCCCCATCGGGTGGTCAATTCCAGCGGGCTCGAGCGCTATTCGATCGCGTTCTTTCTGGATCCGAATCCGGATGCGACCGTTGCCTGCCTGTCGACCTGCCTGCAGCCGGGAGAAAGCCCGAAATATGCCCCGGTCTCCGGAGCGGAGTACCTGAAATCCAGACTCGATGCCAGCTACGAGCCGGTCAAGGCAACGGCCGGTGGCTCCGGGTGAGTGGGTAAGAATTAGACAGAATAAGAAAATGCTTAAATCTTGGGCGGAAACGTTGGTGGCGAGCAAGCGAAATGGCTTGAGCCGACAGCCCGGGGATCGGGAAGGAAAGAGAAAGTTACTGCAACGTCAACGCTTTGTCCCGGATCGGTTTGTTGATCCGGGAACACAGGGAGTTGGCACAGGGATTGCTCGTTTTATGCAAAAGCAGGACGGAGCCGGGCGGATGTCGCATGGCTTTGTCAGAATACGGAGGACGTCATGTCAAAATTCGAAATTTCACGCCGCACCATCCTGAAATCATCCGCAGCGGGCCTTGCCGCGCTGTCCTCGGCCGGTCTGCCGCGTCTGGCGCATGCGTCGGACCTGACGGTCGGCATCGTCTATGTCGGTCCGCGCGACGACTTCGGCTGGAACCAGGCCCATGCCGTCGCCGCAGCGGCCCTGAAGGACGTGCCCGGCGTGACGGTCGTCGAGGAAGAGAACGTGCCGGAGACCATCGCGGTCCAGAAATCCATGGAGTCCATGATCAATCTGGATGGCGCCAATCTGATCTTCGCGACGTCCTTCGGCTACTACAAGCCGTTCGTGCTTGATCTGGCGGCGAAATACCCGGACGTGGAGTTCCGGCATGCCGCACCGCTGTGGACCGAAGGGGATCCGAAGAACGCGGGCAGCTACTTCGGCTATCTCGATCAGGCGCACTACGTGGATGGCGTCGCCGCCGGGCTGTCGACGACCAGCAACAAGCTTGGTTTCGTCGCCGCCAAGCCGATCGGAACGGTCCTGCGCAACATCAATTCCTTCCTGCTGGGCGCGCGCAAGGTCAATCCGGAGGCCACGGTTCAGGTCATTTTCACCGGCGAATGGTCGATGCCGGTGCGCGAGGCCGAAGCGGCCAACGCCCTGGTCGATGCCGGATGCGACGTTCTCACCTGTCATGTCGACGGGCCGAAAGTGGTGATCGAAACCGCCGAATCGCGCGGTATCAAATGCTGCGGCCACAATGCGTCCCAGGCCCCGCTCGCGCCGAACGGCTTCATCACCGGGGCGGAATACAAGTGGGAGACCATCTACAAGATGTTCGCCGCCGACCTCGCCGAAGGCGAACCGCTGCCGAACTTCACCGGTGGCGGCTTCGACGTCGATTTCGTCCGCTCCACACCCTATGGCGCCGGCGCCACGGAAGCTGCGATCGCCGCCGCCGATGCGGCCCGTGCGGACGTCAAGGCCGGCAAGCCGATCTTCGTCGGTCCGATCAACAAGCAGGACGGTTCGCCGCTGCTGGCGGCGGGCGCCAGCCTCGACAACTACGAACCGTCCCTCGATCAGACCGACTACCTGATCGAAGGCGTCGTCGGCTCGATCACCTGAGCCCACGCGCAAGCCTGCCACACCCGATGTCCTGTTCGCGAACCGGACCCGGGTGTGGCCGAAGCCTCGGCGCAGCCGCCCGCAGATGTCGTGGCGGCCGCCCAATCATCAGGGAAAAGGTATGGCAGATACCACGGAAACGCCCGGCATCACCGTTCGACCCAGCCTGACGGCCGATCTTCTCGACAGGATCGGGCGCTCGGCGGAACATGTGGTCATTCCGCTCCTGGCGCTGATCGTGTCGGGCTGCCTTTTTTCCCTGTTCCTGCTGGCGCTCGGTAAGTCTCCGGTCGACTTTCTGTCGCTCGTCTGGCGCGGCGGCTTCGGGACCAGCTTTTCCTGGCAGAACACGCTGGTGCGGTCGGCGCCGCTCATTTTCACGGCGCTGTGCGTGGCCATCCCGGCGCGGCTCGGGCTCGTCATCATCGGCGGGGAGGGCGCGCTGGTACTCGGCGGCTTCGCCGCCGCCGCAATTGCGATTCCCATGATCGACTGGGCGCCCGGCTTTCTCCTGCTGGGCGTCATGGCGCTCGCGGCCATGGTGGCTGGCGGGCTCTGGATCGGCTGCGTCGGCGCGTTGCGTCACTATCGCGGCGTCAACGAGACGATCGCGTCGCTGCTGATGTTCTACATCGCCGTCTCGATCCTGAATTTCTTTGTCGAGGGGGCTCTGCGCGATCCGTCCGACCCGAACAAGCCGTCAACGCGGCCGATCGGCTCGGACAACATGATCGGCGCCATTCCCGGAACGGATGTGCATTGGGGGCTGCCGGTCGGCGTTGTCCTGTGCGTCCTGCTCTATCTCCTGATGAACCGGACCACCTTCGGCTTTGCCGCGCAGATCGCCGGCGGAAACCTGAGGGCCGCACAGGCGCAAGGCCTGCCGGTCGGCCGGCTGGTGGTGGTGTCCTGTGCGCTCGCCGGCGCCTGTGCCGGTCTCACCGGTTTCTTCGAGGTTGCCGCCATTCACGGCAAGGCCAACGCCTCGCTGATCGCGGGCTACGGGTTCACCGGAATCCTCGTCTCGTTCCTGGCGCGCCACAATCCGCTGGTGATCGTGCCCGTGGCGATCTTCCTCGGCGGAATCGCCGCCTCGGGCGGGCTGATCCAGCGGCGCATGGACCTGCCGGACGCCACGGTTCTGGTGCTGCAGGGCTTGTTGTTCCTGGTCATTCTGGTGTCGGAAACCTTCTACGGCCGGTTTTCCATCTTCAAGCCGAGGAGCAGAACCCGATGAGTGACGATCCCGGCCTCATGACCGTTCTGCTGGCGATGTTCGCCGGAGCCATCCGGGTCTCGACCCCGTTCCTGTTCGTCAGCCTCGGCGAATTGCTGACCGAGAAATCGGGGCGCATCAACCTGGGGCTGGAAGGCACGCTGGTGTTCGGCGCCATGTCCGGCTACGCGATTTCCTACCACACCGGCTCGCCCTGGCTCGGGGTGCTGGTCGCCGGTATCTGCGGGTCGGGCTTCGGTGCGCTGCACGGCTACCTGTGCAAGCTGCCGAAGGTCAACGACATTGCCATCGGCATCGCCCTGATGCTGTTCGGAACCGGCCTCGCCTTCTTCTTCGGCAAGGCCTACATCCAGCCGTCCGCGCCGCGCCTGCCCTCGCTGTCCTTCGGCGCCTGGAGCGATCATCCCGGCGTGCGGCAGGCCCTTGAAATCAATCCGTTGTTCCTGCTGGGCATCGCGCTGGCGGTGTTCCTGTGGTGGGCGCTGAAGAATACCCGCTACGGCCTGACGATCCGCACGACAGGCGACAGCGCGCCGGCGGCCCTGGCGCTCGGCATCGATGTCGACAGGGTCCGGCTGCTGTCGACCATGGCGGGCGGGTTCTTCGCCGGCATCGGCGGGTCGTTCCTGTCGCTCTATTATCCGGGCAGCTGGACGGAAGGCCTGTCGTCCGGACAGGGCCTGATGGCGGTCGCGCTGGTGATCTTCGCAAGGTGGAACCCGCTCGCCTGTTTCTGGGCGGCGCTGCTCTTCGGTGCGGCCGGTGCGCTCGGCCCGGCGCTGCAGTCCATCGGCATCTCGCGCGGCTACCATTTCTTCAATGCGGCGCCCTACATCCTCACTCTTCTGATCATGATCGCGAGCACCTCGCCCCGGCGTTCCCTCAAGGGCGCGCCGGGCGAACTCTCGATCACCAAATAAGGAGCCACGACATGAGCGGACTTGGCGGACTGAACAAAGCCCCGAACGGCGTGGTCCTCGGCATGGTGCAACTGCAGCTGCCGACCGTGGTGACGCAGACGGACCTTGGCGAGCAGACGCAGGTGATCGTCGACATGGTGGCCAAGGCACGCCGCAACATGCCGAGCATGGACATGGTCGTCTTCCCGGAATACGCCCTGCACGGCCTGTCGATGGACACCAATCCGGACATCATGTGCACGCTCGACGGTCCGCAGGTGGCCGCCTTCAAGCAGGCCTGTGTCGACAACGATATCTGGGGCTGCTTCTCGATCATGGAGCGGAACACCGGCGGCATGCCCTATAACTCGGGGCTGATCATCGACAACACCGGAGAGCTGAAGCTCTATTACCGCAAGATGCATCCCTGGGTTCCGGTGGAGCCGTGGGAGCCGGGCGACCAGGGCATTCCGGTGATCGACGGTCCGAACGGCTGCAAGATTGCACTGATCATCTGCCATGACGGCATGTTCCCGGAGATGGCCCGCGAATGCGCCTACAAGGGGGCGGAAATCATGATCCGGACGGCCGGTTACACGGCCCCGATCCGCGACAGCTGGAAATTCACCAACCAGTCCAACGCCTTCTGCAATCTCATGGTGACCGCCAATGTCTGCATGTGCGGCACGGACGGCACCTTCGACAGCATGGGCGAGGGCATGATCGTCAATTTCGACGGCACCATCCTGGCCCATGGCACAAGCGGCCGGCCCAACGAGATCATCACGGCCGAGGTCCGCCCGGACCTCGTGCGCGAGGCGCGCATCACCTGGGGCGTGGAAAACAACATCTACCAGTTCGGCCATCGCGGCTATGTGGCCGTGAAGGGCGGGGCGCAGGACTGTCCCTACACCTACATGACGGACCTGGCTGCGGGCCGATACCGCCTTCCCTGGGAAGACGACGTCGTCCACACAGACGGCACCTCCTGCGGCTTCGAGGCGCCGGTGCGGGTGTTCGGCGAAAAAACCCTCAGCGACGCGGCGGAGTGACCGGCATGAGACTTGCGCAATCCCCGAGTGTTGAAGGGATCAGGGGGCAGGTTGCCGCAGATCCCTATGCCTGGCCCTATAACGGCGATCTCAGGCCGGAAAACACGGCACTGATCATCATCGACATGCAGACCGACTTTTGCGGCAAGGGCGGTTACGTCGACAGCATGGGCTACGACATCGGCCTGACGCGGGCACCGATCGAACCGATCAGCCGGGTGCTCGCCGCGATGCGGACCGGGGGCTATCACATCATCCATACCCGGGAGGGGCACCGGCCCGATCTCGCCGACCTTCCCGCCAACAAGCGCTGGCGCTCGCGCCAGATCGGGGCGGGGATCGGCGATCCGGGGCCTTGTGGCAAGATCCTCGTCAGGGGGGAACCCGGCTGGGAAATCATTCCCGAACTTGCTCCGGTCGCGGGCGAACCGATCATCGACAAGCCGGGCAAGGGGTCCTTCTGCGCGACGGACCTGGAACTGCTGCTCAGGACCCGGGGTATCGACAACCTGATCCTGACCGGCATCACCACCGATGTCTGCGTGCACACCACCATGCGCGAGGCCAACGACCGCGGTTTCGAATGCCTGATCCTGTCGGACTGCTGCGCGGCGACCGACACGGGCAATCACGAGGCGGCCCTGAAGATGGTGACCATGCAGGGCGGGGTTTTCGGCGCGGTCGCCGACAGCGAGACGTTGCTGGCCGGATTGCAAGATGTTTTGCGGGAGGCCGCACGATGAGTGCCGCGGAAAAAACCGCACCGGAGCTGCGGTCCATCGGTGTCGAAACCATTGGTATGACCAAGGTCTTCGCAGGCCTGACCGCGCTCGATGACGTCTCGATCCGGGTGGCACCCGGGTCCTTCCACGCGCTGCTCGGAGAGAACGGTGCGGGAAAGTCCACCCTGGTCAAATGCATGATGGGCTTCTACCAGCCGACAAGCGGCACGATGCTGGTCGGCCAGAAAGAGGTTGCCGTTCCGAACCCGCGGGCGGCGCATGCCCTGGGGATCGGCATGGTCTATCAGCATTTCACGCTGGTGCCGTCGCTGACGGCGGCGGAAAACCTTGTCATTGCCCGCGCCGACACGCCGGCCGTGATCGACTGGAAGAGGGAACGCAAGGCACTCAATGCCTTTCTCGAGACAACGCCGTTCAAGGTGCCGCTGGATGTCGCCGTTTCGGGTCTCTCCGCCGGGGAAAAGCAGAAGCTGGAGATCCTGAAGCAGCTCTACCTCGACCAGCGGTTCCTGATCCTGGATGAGCCGACCTCGGTGCTGACCCCGGACGAGGCGGACGAGGTGCTCGGGCTTTTGCGCGGCATGACCGAGACGGGCGAACTCACCATCCTGATGATCACCCACAAGTTCCGCGAAGTGACGGCCTATGCCGATGACGTCACGGTTCTCAGACGTGGAAAGGTGGTTGGCAGCGGACGGGTTCAGGACCTCTCGGTTCAGGACATGAGCCGGATGATGATCGGCGAGACGGAGATCCGTGCGAGTGCCGCACGGGCCGCCCGGCCGGGCAAGACCCTGAAGCTCGAACTGGCCGGCCTGTTCGCCGATGACGATAGTGAACTGCCGGCCATCGAGGCGATCAGCCTGAAGATCCACGCAGGTGAGATCCTCGGTATTGCCGGCGTGTCCGGCAACGGCCAGTCCGAGCTGATCGAGGTCCTGTCCGGTCAGCGCCAGCCGACCGACGGGCGGATTTTCATCGACAAGCAGCCCTATGAGCCGGAACGGGGTCAGATGGACCGGTTCAAGGTGTTCGGTTTTTCCGAGGAACCGCTGAAGAACGTCGCCGTGCCGCGCATGAGCGTTGCGGAAAACATGGCGTTCCGGACCTTTGACAAGACGCCGATATCGCCGTTCAGGGGCTGGCTGTCGCCGCCGCCGATGCGCAAGCGCGCGCGCGAACTGATTGCCGCCTACCGGGTCAAGACACCGTCGACGGAAGAGCCGATCGAGAACCTGTCCGGCGGCAACGTGCAGCGGGCGATCCTTGCGCGGGAACTCTCCGGCGAAGTCGATATCCTGATCGTCGCCAATCCGTGTTTCGGGCTGGACTTTGCCTCGGTCGCCGAAATCCGGGCGCAGATCATGGACCAGCGCAACAAGGGTGCCGCCATCCTGCTGGTGTCCGAAGACCTGGACGAGATCCTCGAACTCGCCGACACGGTGGCGGTGATGTCTGAAGGCAGGATCACCTACCAGGCGCCGATGCCGGAAACGGACCGGGCCACGATCGGCCATGCCATGGCGGGACATCCCTGATGATCAACGTTGATGCGGCTCCCTTCGCGTTCACTTTCGACCCCGCCGCAACGGCGCTTGTCGTCATCGACATGCAACGCGATTTCATCGAGCCGGGCGGGTTCGGCGAGACCCTGGGCAATGATATCTCCCACATGCAGAGGGCCATTGCCCCGACCGCGCGGCTGCTCGCGCTGTTCCGGGCCAACGGCTGGCCCGTCATCCATACGCGCGAAACCCATGCGGCGGACCTGAGCGACTGTCCGCCGGCCAAGCGCGAACGGGGCAGCCCTGCGCTTCGGATCGGCGATACCGGGCCGATGGGTCGGATCCTGATCCGGGGCGCGCCCGGCGCGGAAATTATCAGTGCGTGCGCCCCCGTTACCGGTGAGATTGTCATCGACAAGCCGGGCAAGGGCGCCTTTTATGCGACCGACCTGAGCGCTGTCCTGCAAGGGCTCGGCGTCAGAAGCCTCGTCTTTGCCGGGGTGACCACGGAGGTCTGCGTGCAGACGACAATGCGCGAAGCCAATGACCGGGGCTACGAATGTCTTCTGATCGAGGAGGCGACCGAAAGCTATTTTCCCGAGTTCAAGGCGGCGACGCTCGATATGATCCGCGCCCAGGGCGGCATCGTCGGCTGGACGACGCCGCTGGCAACATTCGAACAATCCGTCAAACGCCAACCGGAGCAGGCATGAGCACCGAATTCGACGCCAAATCCCACGTTGCCCACATGGAAAAGGTCATGGGGCTGACCATCGAGGACGACTGGCGGCCGGTCGTCGAAGCCCATATGGCGGCGACGCAGAAAGCCGCCGAACTGGTCCTGTCGTTCCCGCTTGCAGACGATATCGAAGCCGCTCCGGTGTTCGAGGCATGAGCACGCTTCCGGAAACGGCGACCGGGATCGCCGCCGCCGTCGGATCGGGAGAGCTGAAGGCAGCCGACGTCGTCCAGGCGTCGCTGGCGCGGATCGAGACGCTCAATCCGGTCTTGAATGCGTTCACCGATGTGAGTGCCGACCAGGCCCTGGCCGACGCTGAAAGCGTCGATGCGGCCGTCGCCGGAGGCGCGGATCTGCCACTCGCCGGGGTGCCCTTCGCGGTCAAGAACCTGTTCGACATCAAGGGCGTGGTGACGCGGGCCGGATCGAAGATCAATCTCGAAAACGCTCCTGCGACCGCCGATGCGACACTGGTTGCAAAGCTGCGCAAGGCGGGTGGCATTCTGGTGGGCGGCCTGAACATGGGCGAATACGCCTATGACTTCACCGGCGAAAACGCCCATGACGGCAACTGCCTCAACCCGCACGATCCAAGCCGGATGAGTGGGGGTTCCTCTTCCGGATCCGGCTCGGCGGTGGCAAGCGGCATGGTGCCGGTCACGCTGGGCTCCGACACCAACGGCTCCATCCGGGTGCCGTCGTCCTTCTGCGGCCTGTTCGGGCTGAAGCCGACCTATGGTCGCCTGTCGCGGCATGGCACCTATCCCTTTGTCGGCAGCCTCGATCATCTCGGCCCGCTGGCACGTTCGGCAAGGGATCTGGCGCTGGTGTTCGACACGCTGCAGGGACGCGACGCCGGCGATCCGGCCCAGGCGAACCGGCCTCCTCTGGCAACGCTCGAGGGACTGGCAGGGCAGACCGACGGATTGCGGATTGCGGTCGCCGGAGGCTATTTCAGGCAGAAGGCCGAACCGGAAGCCCTAGCCGCCGTTGACGCTGTCGCCGCTGCGCTGGGGGTCACGGCCGAGATCGACATTCCCGAGGCCGCGAGGGCGCGTGCGTCCGCCTATGTGATCACGGTGGCGGAAGGCGCCAGCCTTCATCTGCAGCGGATCACCAGCCGGCCGCAGGACTTCGATCCGGACACGCGCGACAGGTTCCTCTCCGGCACCATGGTGCCGGCCGTCTGGGTGCAGCAGGCACAGCGCTTCCGCAGCTGGTTCCAGGCGATGATGCGCGGCATCTTCGAGCACGTCGACGCCATCCTGGCACCGGCAACGCCGTTTCCGGCGCTTGCCTCCGGCACGACGACCATCACGCTCGACGGGGAAACCATGCCGGCGCGGCCGAACATCGGACTGTTCACGCAGCCGATTTCCTTCATCGGCCTGCCGGTGGTCGCCGTGCCGGTCTGGCTTGAAGGGGCGTCGCTTCCGATCGGCGTCCAGGTGATCGCGCCGGCCTGGCGGGAGGATATCGCACTCAGGATTGCCGACCGGCTGGAACGGGACGGTATCTGCAAGGCGCCGGTCGCTACGCCGGCGGCGGAACTTGCAAGCTGATGGAGATGGTCATGGAAGACGGGCGCTGGGCGGGCAGGAACCAGGACAAGGACAGGATCCGGCAGGCGGTCTGGTCCGGCCTGAAGGAAAGCGGGACCAGCATCGGGCCGGCCTTCAGTTGCATCCCGAATTTCGCCGGCGCGGATCTGGCGGCGCGCAACCTGGCCCGGCTGCCGCAATGGCGGGCGGCGAATATCGTCAAATGCAATCCCGACCCGCCGCAGATCCCGGTCCGGCTGCGCGCGCTCTATGAGGGCAAGATCGTGTATGCGCCCGTTCCGGAATTGCTGAAACCGTTTCCTTTCGTGCGGCTGGACCCGGACAGGCTTGCGAAGAAAGGCATCCAGTTCGAGCTGGCGGCGACCTCGCAGGGCTTTGTCGAACATGGCGAGCCGGTCGAGTTCGAGGACATGGAACTGCTGGACTTCGTCGTGGTCGGCTGCGTTGCGGTCAGCCGGCTGGGCGCACGCACGGGAAAGGGCGGTGGCTTCGCAGATCTGGAACTCGGCATCTTTCGCGAACTTGAGAAACTGAAGCCGGACACGCCGATCACCACCACCGTGCATTCCTCGCAGGTGGTCGACAATGACCGGCTGGTGATGATGGGCCACGACAGCGCGCTGCACGCCATTGCCACCGAGACGGATCTGATCGAGACCGGAACGTCCTTCGCGCAGCCGCGCGGTGTTGCCTGGGACGAGGTGCAGCCGGACCAGTACCGGGACATTCCGTTCCTGAAGACATTGCGCGCGCGCATGGAAACCGAAGGAAACCAGGACTGATGGAGATCAATATCGCGGCGGTGAAGGCAGAGGTCGAAGCCGTTTTCAAGGCGTATGAAACGGCACTGGTGAGCAACGATGTCGAGACGCTGGACCGGCTGTTCCTGAACGCGCCGACCACGATCCGCTATGGTGGCGGCGAAAACCTCTACGGCTTCGCAGACATCGCCGCCTTCCGCTCCGCCAGGGAGGGCGGCAATCTTCAGCGGAGGCTGGCCAGGACGGTGATCACCACCTATGGCACCACCTTCGCGACGGCCTCGACACTGTTTTACCGCGATAGCGCCCCCGGCAAGGTCGGCCGCCAGATGCAGACCTGGATCAGGACGGATTCCGGATGGCAAGTCGCGGCGGCCCATGTCAGCGTGATTGACGACCGCGGCTGACCGGCGGCGCGGGCGTCTCCCGTGCCGCCGGTTTTTTTGGTGCCCTTTGCCGGAGGAGCCTTGAGTTGTCCGACGGACAGACCAGGGTCTTAAAACGTGATCGCCCGGTCGCCGTCGGCGTCCCTGATGCGAGTCGGCAGGCCGATCCGGTTGAGGATACCGAGGAACGGATGCGGCGGCAGTTCTTCCACGTTGGCCATCTTGTTCACGTCCCACTCGCCGGTGGCGACCAGCATGGCTGCGGCGACCGGCGGCACGCCCGCCGTATAGGAGATGCCCTGGCTGCCGACTTCCTCGTAGGCTTCCTTGTGATCGGCCACGTTGTAGATGAACACCTCGTGGTCCTTGCCGTCCTTGATGCCCTTGACGAAGTCGCCGATGCAGGTCTTGCCGGTGTATTCGGGCGCCAGCGAGGACGGATCCGGCAGGCAGGCCTTGACCACCTTCAGCGGCACCACTTCCAGTCCTTCCGCCGTTGTGACCGGCTTTTCCGACAGGAGGCCAATGTTCTTCAGGACGGTGAAGACGTTGATATAGTGTTCTCCGAAACCCATCCAGAAACGCACATCCGCGCCGTCCATGTTCTTCGACAGGGAATGAACCTCGTCGTGGCCGCAAAGATAGGCCATGCTCTTGCCGACGACGGGCAAGTCGTATTCCTTGCCGATCTCGAACATGCTGTTTTCCTGCCATTCCCCCTTCTGCCAGGAATAGACAGTGCCTGTGAATTCGCGGAAGTTGATCTCCGGATCGAAATTGGTGGCAAAATACTGCTGGTGGCTGCCCGCATTGATGTCGACGATGTCGACCTCGGTGACCTTGTCGAGATAGTCGTCCTTGGCAAGGCGGGCATAGGCGTTGACGACGCCCGGGTCGAAGCCGGCTCCGAGAATGGCGGTTACACCGGCCTTCTCGCACTCGGCGGCGCGCTTCCATTCATAGTTCGCGTACCAGGGCGGCGTTTCGCAGATCTTGCCCGGCTCTTCGTGGATCGCCGTGTCGATATAGGCCACACCGGTCTTGAGGCAGGCGCTGAGCACCGACATGTTCAGGAAGGCGGTGCCCACATTGATGACGATCCGGGAGCCGGTCCTGCGGATCAGGTCCGCGGTGGCGTCGATGTCGAGCGCGTTCAGCTCATGCCCTTCAAGGACACCGGGCTGTTTCAGCGCGGCTTTCTCATGGACTGTCTTGATGATGGCGTCGCATTTGGATTTGGTGCGCGACGCGATGTGAATATCGCCGAGAACATCGTTGTTCTGCGCGCATTTGTGCGCCACCACCTGGGCGACGCCGCCGGCGCCGATGATGAGAACATTCTTTTTCATTGGATCCCGTGCCTTCCTTGAAACATGAAGGGAGAATTTTCGAGCCAGATCTCAGGACAGGCTCTGCTCGTAATCCCGGTAGGTGAATTCGCGAACGGACGTGATCGATCCATCCAGGTCCTTCACGGCGATGGCCGGCATTTTCACGCCGTTAAACCAGTTCTTCTTGACCATCGTATAACCGGCCGCATCCTGAATGGACACACGGTCACCGGTGCGGAGCTTTTCGGGGAAGCGGAATTCCCCGAAAATATCCCCGGCAAGACAGGACTTGCCGCAGATCATGTAGGCATGATCGCCCGCGTCCGGTTCCACCTTGGCGCTTTCGCGGTAGATCAGCAGATCCAGCATATGCGCTTCGATGGACGCATCGACAACCGCCAGGTTCTTGCCGTTGAACAGCGTGTCCAGCACGGTTGTCTCCAGCGTGGTGGAGTTGGTGATCGCGGCTTCTCCCGGCTCCAGGTAAACCTGGACGCCATATTTTTGAGAAAACGCTTTCAGCCGGTCGGCAAACAGATCGAGCGGATAGTTCTCACCGGTGAAGTGGATGCCGCCGCCGAGACTGACCCACTCCGCCTGTTTCAACAGGTCGCCGAACCTGGTTTCGATGTCGCCGAGCATCCGGTCGAACAGGGAAAAATCGCTGTTCTCGCAGTTGTTGTGGATCATGAAGCCGCTGATCCGGTCCATGACCTTTTCCACCTTTGCCGGGTCCCACTCGCCAAGGCGCGAGAACGGCCGGGCGGGGTCGGCCAGATCGAAGCTGGACGAACTGACCTGAGGATTGAGGCGCAGGCCGCGCACGATGCCCGCGGACTTGCCGGCAAATCGCTCGAGCTGACTGATCGAGTTGAAGATGATCTTGTCCGCATGGGAGATCACGTCATCGATTTCGTAATCGGCATAGGCGACCGAATAGGCATGGGTCTCCTTGCCGAAGCGCTCGTGGCCGAGGCGGACCTCGTTCAGGGACGACGACGTGGTTCCGTCCATGTAATCGCGCATGAAATCGAACACGCACCAGGTTGCGAAGCACTTAAGCGCCAGCAGTGCCCTGGCGCCCGAGCGGTCCCGCACATAGGCGACCTTCTCCAGATTGCGGAGCAGGCCCGCCTTGTCGATCAGGTAGTAAGGGGTCTGTAGCATCTATGCCTAACGCCGTTGTTGAATGCGGCCCGTCGCAGGACCGGGGCCGCATCTGAAAAAGTGACCGGACACACCCAGACTTCAAACAGGCCTGAACGCCGAAATCAATCGGCCGCGCGGAATTCCAGTATGCGCACCGGGCTGGCCGTCGGCGTGACTGATAGCGTTTCAAAGCCTGTTTGGGCAAGAAGCTGCGAGAATTCTTCTGCGGACCGCTCCCGACCGCCAAGCTGGGTCAGCATGAACATGTCCTGCGAAGAGCCCCAGGCGCCGATTTCGACCGCATCGGTCATTATTTCGATCAGGAATAGCCGCTCGCCGCCCGTAAGGGCCCGCCTGGTATTCTGCAGAATCGTCGTAGCAGCATGATCGTTGAAGTCATGGAAGACGCGGCTGAACAGGTAGACCTCAGCGCCACCGGGAACGCTTTCGAAAAATGACCCTGTGACAACGGTTGCGCGCTTCTCGTGCCGCATGTTCTCAAAAAGGGGATCGTAAGACTCGACGGCGCGAGGCAGTTCAAACAGTGTCCCTTCGGTCCCGGGGTTTTTCTCCAGTGTCTGGGCCAGAAACGAACCGTTGCCCCCACCGACATCCGTGATTTTCGTGCCCGGCTCGAAGTGCATGCTCCGGACGACGACGGCGCCGATTCCCTGCGACGCTTCGTGCATCTGATCGTCGAAACGCTTCTGCGCCGCGCTGTCCCGAGCGTGCCACTCGAAGAAGGCGGAACCATGGGCCAGATCGAAGGCCGTCGTTCCGGATCGAAGCTGGTCCGTCAACCTCTCCCACGAGCGCCACAGCAGCGGGTCGAGTTCGCAGGCAATCCAATTGGACAGGCTTTTCTGGTGACCGGGCATGAGATAGCGCGTGACGGGCAAGCCGACATACCGCTCCTGATCGTCCTTGCCGATAACATCCATGTTGACGAGATGGGTGAGGAGCCGGTCGAGCAGAGCGGCCCGCGACCCGGTTTTCGCCGCGAGGTCTTCCACAGACCAGGCATCTTGGGCCAAAAGGGCGGGAATGCCGAGTTCGACCAGAGCCCGTATACACTGGGAAGTTCGATAGGCGGTGATCTGGGCCATCAGCTTCAACGGCGGGGCGCCCTCCGGCTGTACTTGCGGCGCTTCTGCGGATGAGTTCATGTTAGCCGTTCCTTCTGTCTGAATAGATGTCTGAAATGTCGAAATTCCAAGGCCTGCATATCGCAGGGGTGGTTTTCACGCAGACCGAGTGTCGGGACGAAATCCTGCTGGCACTTCTCCGGAGGGAAATCCTCCGGCCGCGCAGCGCGTCCTCCGACACATCCCTGTCGAATTCCCGGAGTGCCGTGCGGGACAGGCTTCAGGCATTGATCCGGGGTGTCCCGAAGAGATTGAAACCGAGCTCTTCTCTCGCTCGGTTGTCCAATACGAATGGAAAAATCATCCGCCCCGTGTCCACAGTAGATATCCGTTTCGGGCCTGTAACGAGGCTCCGGAGCCTTTGCCCAAAACGAATGAATCGAAACACGCCTAGGCTCCAAGGGTCGCGCCTCCGTCGACCACGATGTCCTGAAGGGTGATGTGCCCTGCCAGGTCGGACGCCAGAAAAAGCGCCGTTTCGGCGATGTCGTCGGTGTTTGCGATCTTGCCGAGGGGGATGCCGAGCTTGAACTGGTCGGGCAGGCCCGAGATCAGCCGCTGGTACCCGGCGGGGCCCCCAACCATATCACTGAGCATCGGAGTGTCCGTCGAACCCGGCGAGACGATGTTGCAGCGAACGCCGAACGGGGCGAGTTCCAACCCGATACAGTGGCTGAGGCTCGCCATCGCCGCCTTTGACGCGCAATAGGCGGTCATGCCGGTTCGGGGCGCATGCGCCGCGTTCGAGGCGATATTCACGATCGCACCGCTGCGCTGCGCCTTGAACACCGGTATCCAGTGCCGGAGCAGATAGAACGGGCCACTGGCGTTGACGTCAAAGCAGGCCTGCCAGTCCTCGGGGCTCAGGTCCTCGGCCGGTCCGGTCCTCAGAACACCTGCCGCGTTGACCAGGATATCCAGCCGGTCGAGCTCGGCCTTGAGGCTGTTGCAGACGTCTGCAACCTGTCCGGGGTCGGCCAGGTCGACCTTGATGACGGGGAACGGCAGGCCGGTTGCGCCTGTTTGCCGGTCAAGCCCTGTCACCTGCGCGCCGGATTCGCAAAAGCGTTCTGCGATGCGGCGGCCTATTCCGCTGGCCGCCCCCGTCACGAGAACGCGTTTGCCGGCGAACAGGGGATTGGACATGGGCGCTTGTCCTGTTCCGTCAGGCTGCAAGGGACTTGCTCTCGATCAGGGACCACCAGCCGTTCAAGGTCGGGACCCGTGCCAGTTCGTCGAAGCCGACGACAACACCGCGTTCCTTCAGTTCGCTGGCGAGCTTCATCACCTGGATCGAATCCAGACCATAGAAGATCAGGTTTTCTTCCGGATCGAGGTCCGAATCGTCCTCGATGAGCTCCAGAACGCGGCTTTGCAGCCAGTCCCTGGTCGGCCGTGCTGCCGCGGCTTCCCCCGTCAGGCCGTCCGTGTCGATGACCGCGCCACAGCGGGTGGCGACGTATTTCAGGGCCATCTGATGCTCGGCCGCCGAAAAATCCGCGACCGCGTCGGAAATCATGAAAGCCTGAATGTCATTCATGAAGGCGTCCGTGACAGTCATCAGGCAGCCGATATGCGCATAGATGCCTCCGACGACGAGCTGGTCCCGGCCGAGCGCTGCCATGCGCTCCTTGAGGTCGGACCGCTGAAACGCGCTGTAGCGCCATTTGGTCAGCACCACGTCGTTCTCGCCGGGTTCAAGACCCTTGACCACCTTTTGCAGCGCCGGATCGGCCACGGTCAGGCCAGGTCCCCACATGTCGTTGAGGAGCGCCCGGTCTTCCGGTGCCTGATCGTGCGGTTGGGCGGTATAGAATACCGGAACGCTGTTTTCATCCGCCCAGGAGCGGGCGCGTTGCAGGTTCGAAATCAGCTTCCGGCGAAGATCGCCGTCCTCGCCATAAAAGCGCAGAAAATAGTCCTGCATGTCGTGGATGAGCAGAACGGCGCGCGCGGCATCCGGTTTCCAGGAGGTCTTGTTGTCGGGAAACTCCCGCGGCATCGGATAGTCGGAGATTGTCGGAATGGTCATGAAACACCTTTACTGGGTTAAGGCGGGTGTGAATTTCAGTGCGAGCTCGGCACGCAGCTTTTTCTTGTCGGGTTTGCCGAAGGCGGTGAGGGGAATGGCGTCCGCAAAACTGAACCGGTCCGGCAGCTTGTATTCGGCGATGCCGAGCGACATCAGATGCCGCCGGAGAGCGAGCGGCTTGATACAGGAGTTCTGCGAGACAATGACCGCGCAGCTCTTTTCGCCGAGCATCGGGTCCTGGATGGCGACCAGCGCGGCTTCCCGCACGTCCGGGTGAAGCAGCAGCAGGCTTTCAACCTCTTCGGCGGCAATCTTCTCGCCGCCCCGGTTGATCTGGTCTTTCACGCGACCGACCACGCTCAGATAGGTCCCGTTCGAGCGGGACACCAGGTCGCCGGAATAATAGAAACCCTCGTCGTCGAAGACCTCGGCATTGTGGTCGGGGCTCCGGTAATATCCGCGGAACGTGTAGGGGCCTCTTGTCGCGAGCCTGCCCGTCTCGCCGTCGGGAACCGGCCGGCCGTCCTCATCGACGATCCTGATTTCATCGTCTGGGCTGATCGGGCGTCCCTGCGTCGTGAAGACGAGTTCGTCCGGATCGTCGAGGCGGGTGTAGTTGACCAGCCCTTCTGCCATGCCGAACACCTGCTGGAGCTTGCAGCCGAGGATCCTGGGAACCATGCGGGCATGAGATTCGGGAAAATGCGCCCCACCCACCTGAAGGAGCTTCAGACTGGCGAGAGCGCTGCGGTGGTCGGGGGCGGCCTGGAGCCAGAGATTGACGGCCGACGGCACAAGGCCGGTCATTGTCACGCCATGCTTGCGAACAAGCTCGAAGCAGGCAAGCGGTTCCGGGTTCGGTGCCAGGACCATGCAGCCACCCGCGTGGAAAACGCCGAGGGCACCGGGGGAACTGAGCGGGAAGTTATGCGCCGCCGGCAGTGCGCAGAGAAAGCGCGTCCCGGGCGTCAGCTTACAGATTTCCGCACTGGCACGCACGCTGTAGTCGTAGTCGTTGTGGGTGCGGGGGATGAGTTTCGGCGTTCCTGTGCTGCCGCCGGAGAGCTGGAAGAAGGCGACGTCACCGGGGTCCGTCGGCCCGAAATCCGGGGCAGCCTCGTCCTGTGTGGTTTCTATCCAGTGCGACAGGCTTGACCCGGGCGCGTCTTCTCCAAGGAGAAGAACCGCGAGCGGTTCTTCCTGCATGTCGCGCAGGTCCCTGATGAAGTCGTCGGTCGCAAACAATTCGTGCTGGCGGCCGGCGATCAGAAGCTTCGGCCTGATCTGTTTTGCATAGGCCGTCATCTCGTGCCGGCGGTGACTGTAAAGCGCGTTCACCGGTGCCACGCCGACCTTCAGAAGGGCGAAGAAGACGATGTAGAATTCGGCGAGGTTCGGCAGTTGCACGAGCGCGGTGTCTCCGGGTCCGAACCCCCGGGAAGCGAGTCTCGCGGCCAGGTTTGTGGAAAGTTGGTCGAGCCGCTCATAAGTGAAGGTTCGCTCACCGCAGATCACGGCCGACGCCGACGGCCGGGCCTGCTGCTGATGGTCCAGAATCCGGGTAAGCGGCCGGTCGATCCAGTAGCCGTGCTTGCGGTACCGCTGGGCCAGATCGTCCGGCCAGCGCTGAAAATCTACGTTCATTGGAATAACCTGGGTCTTGAAAGGGGCGGGCGGGTTATGCGGCAAGGCCGCAGGCGTTGAGCATCGTGCCCAGCTTGGTCTGGACTTCAGCCCACTCGGAGTCGGGTTGCGATGCCTCGACGATGCCGGCACCCGCAAACAGGCGGACCTTGTCGCGTTCCACGATGCCGCAGCGAATGGTGAGCGCCCATTCGCCGTTGCCTTGCGCATCGCACCAGCCGACCATTCCGGTGAACAGTCCCCGTTCGAAGGGTTCGACAAAACGGATGAGCTGTTGTGCCCGTTCGGTCGGGTAGCCGCAGACCGCGGGGGTCGGGTGAAGACGACAGGCAAGCTCCAGCGCCGTTGTCGACGGGTCGTTCAACAGTCCGCCAATCCGGGTGGAGAGATGCCACAAGGCCGCTGTACTCAGGAG
The DNA here is from genome assembly GCF_038900065.1 of Roseibium sp. AS2. NCBI lineage: Bacteria > Pseudomonadati > Pseudomonadota > Alphaproteobacteria > Hyphomicrobiales > Stappiaceae > Roseibium > Roseibium sp. AS2. The sequence continues at coordinate 165,544 of NZ_JBBMQN010000010.1, read as the reverse complement.
CGATGGTCTGTCCGGCATGTCGAGACTGGCGCACAAGGGCTCAAGGATGCGCCGGATGTCCTCGACGACGATCCTGTGCTCGTACTGGTCCTTTTCCGAAACGAGCAACCGGCCGCTGGCATCCTTGTCCGCTACAGGGTCGGCCAGCCGTTTTGTGGAGCCGGCGAGCGGATTGGAGACAATCCGGTTTCCCGTCTTGCGAAGCAACAGTTCCGGACTGACGCCAATCAGCTCGCCGCCATCGGGCAGCGGGACTTGAAACTGGTAGCCGTCCCTGTTCTGCGCACGCAAACTGCGCAGAAGCCGGTCCACGTCAATCGGTGCGGAAAACTGCAGTTCCCGCATGACCGAAAGCACCGCCTTGCGCACGTCGCTGTGCTGGAAATTGACGATTGCGTGCTGTACCGCCCGCTTGAAACCGGTTTCGTCGGGGATGCTCCGCTGCTCGAGCAATGTCGGCATGTCCAGGCGATCGGCTGGCGAATCACCTCCGTCGGGCCGTGTTCGCCATTCGTGGTCTTCCGGTACGTAGAGGCATGAAACTTCACCAAGATCGAACGGAATGGCGCCGATGACGATCGGGTTTTCCTGGCCTGCTTTTCTGCCCCGGTCGAGAGCGTCCTCAACGGCTCGGTGAAAGAGGTCTCCTGCCGTATTTCCGTTTCGAACCGGCACCGTGATTCGCTCCCGGATACCTTCAGCGTGCAGTTCAATTTCGCCCGAGGTGAACAGAAATTTTCCCTTGGTATCAGGCAGGATGGCCATGTCTTCATGACTCATCACTCGCGCTCCGATTGCCATGGAGCATCTCCTATATGGCTGGTTGACTTTCTTCAATACCTGAGTATAAGACTCATATTTTGTCAACACCAAAAGTCGCAATGAAAAATCTTACACCCATGCAGGCGGCCTACTGGACAGGCCGCCAAGCCAACGGTTTCCTCGGAAATGTCGCGGCCCATCTTTATGTGGAATTCGATTGCGGGAATCTCGATCCGCAGCGGCTGGAGAAGGCCGTTCTGAAACTTTATGAAACCCATGAGATGATGCGTATGCGCATCACCTCGGATGGGCTGCAACTCATTGGAAAAATTGAGGAAAGTGTTTTCTTCGAAGCCGAGGACCTGACCGGGCTGGATGCCGATGTCGTCGATGGGAATCTGGCGGAGAAGCGGGCGCACTGGACCTGCCGCACCCTCGACCTCGCATCCGGAAGAACCTCCGCGTTCGGGCTGAGCGTCCTGCCCGGCGGCGCCTGCCGTCTGCATGTCGACACGGATATGGCGGCCATCGACCCGCCCAGCTTCTGCGTTCTGATGGAGGACCTCGCGCGATTTTACGAAGACCCTCAAACCGGCATCGAAAAGGGTGATTCCAGCTATTTCGACTGGCTGGAGCGGAAAAATTCCGACGCAGACCTCGCCGGGTGTCAAGCGGAGGACAAACGCTGGTGGCAGGACCGTCTCGCGGAGCTGCCACCAGCCCCGAACCTCCCCGAAGCGCCGATGTCACAATCCGTGCATAGCGGCCGGCTGGCCGCGATGCTGTCACCCGAAGAGCGCAGGTCTCTGACACGCACCGCGCGCGAACTTCGCATCACGCCGTCCGCCCTGATGCTGGGCCTGTTCGCCGCGGTTATCGGCGAGGCCACCGGCGACGACAGGTTCCGTCTCAATGTGCCGATGTTCTGGCGGGCGCCTTACACGGCCAACGTCGAGCGGCTTGTCGGCGATTTTTCCAATATTCTCATCCTGGCGGCCGATCCGGCGCCAGGAGAGGCGCTCGGGTCGCTCTGCAAACGTCTGGCTGAGCGCATGCGCGATCTGCTGGCGCATTCGTCCTATCCCGGGGTCAACGTGATGCGGGATCTCTCGCGGGCAAGACGATCCTTGCAGACCGCCCCGATCGTTTTCACCTCCGGTCTCGATCTGCCGGGGCGCGATCTGTTCTCCGAACGGGTGAGCCGCGTCTTCGGTCCGATGAGCTGGGCCGTGTCCCAGGGGCCTCAGGTGGCCCTGGACGCGCAGGTGGCCGCCATGAGCGGCGGCATTCTTATCAACTGGGACATCCGCTATGACGCGCTGCCCGAAGCGTGGATCAACGCCACCTTCGACAGCTATGTGGCGCTCGCTCGCAGGGTTGCCCAAGATCCGTCGGCGTTGGGAGAACCGGCATTTTCCCGTGAGGCCACTGCCGGCGACGCCTGCCGGTACACCGAAGGCATGCTGCGGGAACTGCTGAGCCGGCTGGTGCCCGAGACGGGCGCACAAGGTCCGGAAGAAATCCGCGAGCGCGGGCTTTCCGATGCCGATCTGACAGATCTTGTGGCCTTCCTCAACCGCTACATTCCGGACATGAACCTCACCCGGGAAGACATCGGGCCGGCGACAACCGCCGCCAGTCTTGCCAGGGTCGTCAGGACCCGGTCTGCCGGAGCCTCGGAAAAAGTCGGCCGGGCCTATCTGGAAGCGATCGACGTCCGTGACCGCGCGTCTGTTGAAGCCCAACCCGCCGAATAGACCCCGCCGAAAAAACTGCCAAAAAACCGCTGGAGACACCATGGAAACCGAACTGACGTCATTGCAGCGTGCCTATCTTCTGGGTCGGAGCGACTATGTGCCGCTTGGCGGCGTGGCAATGCAGGAGTTCCGCGCGTATCGCGGCCGGATTGATCCGGTCCTTCTGGAGAAGCGGCTCTTTGCGTTGGCGGAAAGACACGAGAGCCTCCGCACGGTCATCGACCGCAAGACCTATTCCAGACACGTTCTGGACAATCCCTCGGTGGATTTCGCCGCCATCGACCTGTCCGGTCTGGCACCGGAGGACGCAGACCGCAAGATCGAAGAGTTGAAGCAGGAATTCTCGCACCGGCTGTTCGACCTGACGGCGCCACCCTGGCAGGTGGTCGCGTTCAAGCTGCCTGAACCGGCAGAGGCGACCGGCGACACCTGTGCCGTCTTTTTCCGTTTCGATGCCCTGATCCTGGACGGATTTTCAATTGCGTCCCTGCTGGTCGACTTGTTCGAGGACAAGCAGCCGCAAACCGCTGCCCCGGCTGTATTCCCGGCTACATCCCCGGCAAAGCCTGATCGAGACGTGGTTCGCCGGGACGCGTCATACTGGAAAACCAAACTGAATTCTTACCAGGGAGCCCCACGGCTGCCCTGGAAGCGCCCCCTGGAAAGCATCAAGACCTCCCGCTATGAACGGGCCGGTGTTGTCGTCGACAAGGACCTGTTCCGGACTTTTTCCCGCCTGGGCGCAAGGAACGGCCTCTTTCAGAACACGGTCCTGTCGGCCACGATCCTGGAAGTCCTGACCCACTGGCTGAGTGAGGGGTCCCTTCACGTGGGCATACCCGCCGCGCCGCGCCGGGACAGCGGATATGCAAACCGGTCGACTTTCTTCGCCGTTGCCTGGGAAACACGGCCGGACACCGATATCGCGGAGCGCGCGCGCGCGCTCCAGTCGGATACTCTGGAAGCGCTGGATCACCTCTCGTTTTCCGGTGTCGACATCAACCGGTTTCTCATGGACATCGGCGGCACCGATGGCGGCGTGGCCCTGCCGGTCGTTCTTACCAACGGCCTTTCCTGGCCGACGCTCTCGCGGGATCACCCCGTCCGCCTGCAGGGGGGGCTGACGCAGACGCCTCAAGTCGCGATGGACATTCGCCTGTCGACCACGCCGCAGGGCGACCTTGCCGTCGATATCGACTATGCCGTTGAAGCGGTCGACGGCGCCGTGGTCCGGGATATTCTGGTGGCCATCGACAAGGCGGTCCGGGTCATCTGCGATACGGAAACGCTCGCGTTCGGCGCCCGGGACATTCTGGAATTCAGCCACTACCGGTTCAATTCCCCGGAGGAAGACACTTCCGGCTGTGGTTATTTGAGCCGCATTGCGGATCACATGTTCAAGGCACCGCCTGAAAACGATGCGCTCATCTATGGCGACCGGCGCCTTTCCTACGCGGACCTTGGGATCGGTGTGCAAAAGGCGATGACGTTCCTGGAAGAGCGGAAGCTGACAAAAGGCAACATCGTCGTCCTGTCGCTGCGGCGCTCCCCGGAACAGACAATGCTGACCCTGGCTTGCGCCCTCAGGGGTATCACATGGGTGCCTGTCGATGCCTGCGCGCCGGCGGACCGCTTGAAATACATGTACGACAATTGCAGGCCCGACCTCGTCGTGGGCTCCACATCCGTGGAAGGGTACGACGTGGTGCCGCTTGAAACCGTGCTGAACACGGTTGCTTCAAAGGACTCCCTTGCGCTGACGCTTCCCCTGGACGAGCTGTCGTCAAGCGATGCGGCCGCCTATTATCTCTATACGTCCGGCACGACCGGAAAGCCGAAATGCGTCGTGCTGTCCAACAGGTCCACGGACAATGTCATCGGCAGCACCAATGCGGAATGGGACATCACGTCCAGCGACACTTTCATCTCCGTCAGTCCGCTCTATCACGACATGTCGGTCTACGAGGTGTTCGGCTGCCTGACGGCGGGGGCCACCCTGGTCCAGCCGGTGCAGGGCGAGGAAAAGGACGCGGTGCGCTGGAACCAGCTTGTCGCCGAACACGGCGTGACCATCTGGTCGTCCGTGCCGACGATTTTCGAGATGCTGCTGTCGTGCCGCAAGGGGGAGGAGCTTCGATCCCTGCGGCTCATCAATCAGGGTGGCGATTATCTGAAACCGGCGGTGATTGCCGAATTGCGGCATACCAACCCCGGGGCACGGCTGAGTTCGATCGGCGGCCCGACCGAAACCACCATCTGGAGCATCTGGCACCGGATCTGTCCCGAGGACACGGGCAACATACCCTATGGCCGTCCGCTGCCGGGCAACAGGTACTTCATCCTCAACGACCATGGCGCGCATTGCCCGCCCGGGGTCGTCGGCCGGATCCTTTCCTGCGGCGTGAACACGGCGCTCGGGTATCTCGAGGACGGCGAGTTGCACCAGCAGGACTTCGTCACGATCACGGATGAACATGGCCGGAGCATGCGCGCCTTCCGGTCGGGGGACAGGGGCAAATATCGCCGCGACGGCATCATTTTGTTCGACAGCCGCGTGCAGGGCTACATCAAGGTGCGCGGCGTCAGGATTTCGATCCCCGACGTCGAGAACACACTCGTGAAACATCCTGAGGTCGCGCGGATCCTGCTGACGGATCTGGGCAATGAGCGAAACGGCGAAACCGAGCTGGGAGCGCTCTACGAGCCGGTTGCCGGCAGCCGTGTCACGGATGCGGACCTGCGAAGCTTTGCCAGGCAGCATCTGCAGGAATCGCACATTCCCTCACGGTTCCTCAAGGTGGACAGCATTCCGCTCTCGGCCAACGGCAAGCCGGACCGCAGGCAGGCGCAGCGTTGCCTTGCCGAGGCCGCGGCCATGAAGCAGCGGCCGCAACCGCAGCAGGGACCGGAAAGCCGGCGTGTCCTCGATATCTATCTGGGTGTGGTCGGCCAGGGACAAGGCCGCCCCGTGGACGGCTCCACCGATTTCCTGTCGATCGGCCTTCTGCCGTCTCATCTCAAATCGATTTCAACCCGGATCAACGCGGAATTCGGTGTTGCGATTGTTCCCAAGCAGCTTCTGCAATGCCGCAACGCCGATCAGGTGCACCAGCTCGTGTGCGCGCAATGCGCATGAGCAGGACCGCGACGAAAAGCTGACTATCCAATCAGACGGACAGGCCCTGTCCGTATCCGCACCGACACAGGAGGACTGTTCATGCAGGACACCAATCCCACCGGCGACTGGATGCCGCTGACCTTGCCCCAGCTCGATTTCTGGGAGGAATTCACCTTCCATCCCGATCAGCCCGTATCAACGGTGGCACACTTCATTGAAATCGAAGGGAATGTGGACCAAATCGCCTTGAAACGCGCGATAGATCAAACCATCAGAGAAGCCGAAATCCTGTCCGCAAGGTTTCGGGCGGAGGACACGGGCGAAGCGCCCATGCAGATCTGCGATCCGGACCTCGTGCCCGAGCTGATGGTCACCGACCTGAGAGACAAGGAAGATCCGCTGGCCTTTGCCAGAGATCTGATGGAACAGGACCTGGCGGCAAGACTGGATCTCAGGCATGACAAGCTGTCGGCCCATGCGCTCTACCGTATCGGCGACGCGCGCTATCTCTGGTACATCCGCGCGCATCATATCATTGTCGACGGCTACGGCCTTGCACTGATCGAGCGGCGCTGCTCCCAGCTCTACAATCATTATTGCGGGGCCGGTGACGCCGGCCTTCCGTTTCATTCCCTTGCAAGTTTCCTGGACGAAGAAAACCGGTATCAGGACAGCGCCCAATGGCAGGCCGACCGGGCATTCTGGGCGGATTATTTCGGCAAGGCTGAAGGTATCGAAGTGCTGGAACGGGGAGACGAGGACTACGGCGGCCCGGGTCTTTGCGGAACGCATTCCTTTCCACCCGAATTCGCCGGGGGGCTGCAGAGAACGGCCGCGGCTGTTGATATCGGCTGGCCCGACCTGCTCACGCTGGTCTCAGGCCTTTATCTGTATGCAACGCTGCCCGACACAAAAAAACTGTCTTCGGATTCACTGACCCTGTGGCTTCCCTTCATGAGCCGTTGGGGCAGCGTCGGGGCGCATATGCCGGCGCTGCTGGTCAATATCCTGCCGTTCCGGATGCAGCTTGAAAACTCGGAACGGCTGGGGGATTTTCTGAAACGCTCCGCGGCGGAACTGAAGCAGCAGAGGCGGCACAGCCGTTTCAGGATCGAGCAGATTTCTCAGGATCAGGGCCTAGCGGAAGGAAGCCGCTACTTCTTTTCGCCGCTGATCAACGTTCTGCCGTTCAATTCACCTGCCTTCAACGGCTGCCGGGCACAGCGGCACATTCTTGGCAGCGGGCCAGCCGACGGCTTCAATCTCACGTTCCGTGGGGAGGGCGACGGCAGGGAGCTTGTTCTCTGCCTGGACGGCGATCCGAACCTGACCGGCAAGCAGGAATTCGCCCGGCACGAACAAGAGCTGCCGGCGTTCCTGTCCCGCATTCTTCAGCCGGAGATGCTGGCTCGCCCGGTCGGCAGTCTTGTCGGGAAAACGGCCTCTTCCGCGCATCTTGAAAAGGTGGCGCTGCATTTCCCGATGTAGCGGTTTCGGTCATCCGGCAGACATCGTTGCCGGAAGTATGAGCCGCTTGCTGCCAGGCCGCCTTCGAGCATTCAGCCCGAAGGCGGCCTTGTTCTTCTGCAAGATCCGGTTCAGGTCGGTTGCAACTCGCGGAGCGGTGTGGCGGACACGCCAGGCAGCGAGAACTGTTCGAACATGTCCATCACCGTTGCCTGGATCGCATCCACCTGGCTCGGGCTGTAGCGCCTCGACTGGTAACTCATCAGGACCCGGATGGACCGGTCGCCGTCGATCACCTCCTCCATCACCTCGAACTGCAGTCCCAGATGGGACTCGTGCTTGTCCGGATCGACCTGGCGGAAGGCAATCCGGCCGCCATCGGGCTTCGGCAGACCACCGTTCAGCTTGTTCTGGGCGTGGATCTGGATGAACACATCGAAAAGATGATCCCGTTCGGACGTCATGCCGAGCGCCGTTTCGACCAGGTCGATCGGAATGTCGGAATAGAGCATCGATCCGTTGATCATGTCCTTGATGTTGCCGATCAGCTTTCCGGCTGTCGGATTACCGGCGAACCGCACGCGATGGGCAACGACCGTGGTGAAATAACCGATCGTATCGAAATAGTCCGGATCCGTGCGGCCCGAAGCCGACGTGCCGATCACCAGGTCCGTCAGGCCGCCAAGCCTTTGCAGTGCTGCAGAAATCGCTGCATAGACGACATTGAAGAGAGACGCGCTGTTTTCCCTGGCATTCGCATAGAGACCTTCGGAAATCTCCCTGTCCAGCCGCATCTCGACCCAGCCGCCGGCAACGGTCTCGCTGTCCGGCTGATCCGCCGGTGCGGGCTCTTCGGCGAACAGGACCAGTTCTCTCGGCGCGTCGCCGAGCATGTCGGTCCAATAGGCAAGGTGCTCGCCATTGACGCCCTCAAGAACCTGCTTGCGCGCGAAGTCATGAAACGGGGCCGGCTGCCCGGACCAGACCGGCGCGGAGCCGGCCGCCCTAGCTCGATAGGCATCCACAAGTTCGTCCATCAACAGGTTGACCGACCATTCGTCGAGCGCAAGGTGCTGGAACAGGAACGAAAGCACCTGCCGGCCGGTTTCAGGATCTCTCAGGAACCGCAACCTGACCGGCAGCTCCCTGGACAGATCGAAGCAATAGCCGGCTTCGGCATTTCGGTCGGTGTCCGTGCTCTCTTCGCTAGTCCAGAACCACTTGTAGGTCTCAAGCTCCGCAACAGGCACGATCCTTTGCAGGACGTGTTCTTGCTCGTCCCTGTAAAACAGGGTCCGGAGGGCGGAATGCCGTTTCATGAGGTCCAGAAACGCCGCGCCAAAGACTTTTTCATCGACGGTGTCGAGGAAATCCAGGGCAAACGGCAGATTGAAAATCTCGTTGTAGCCGAGAGCCGAATAGATCTTCCAGAGCGACATCTGTGCCAGTGCGAGCGGCACCACAGCTGTGTCCGCGGGACCCGTACCGGTCTCGTCCGGCACTGTGCCGACCGCCTTTTTGGCGCCTTCGACGTATCTGGCATGATGTGCGAGCGCGGAGGCCGTCGGGTTGCCGAAAAGGTCGTTGAAGCGGACCTCGATGCCATGATTGTGCAAGAGGCGGCCGATGATCCTGGTCGCGACCAGGGAATGGCCGCCAAAGTCGAAAAAGTCGTCGTCCGGTTTCAGGTCCGGCGTGGCCAGGGCCTCTCGAAACTCAGTCAGAATTGCGGTTTGGACGGCTGCGATGTCGGGCCCTTGTCCTTCGGCAGGTGTTCTGGCCGGCTCTTCGGAAACCGCCTTGCCGGCGAATGACGGCACATTGCCCAAAGGAAAATCGCCCAAAGGAAAATCACCGGTGTCCTTCCGGACCGTTCCGTTTCTCAGGACGCCGGCAAACAGGTCCAGCACCAGGCTGCCCGCATGCCGGTTGACCTTCTGGCCGGTGACCAGTTCCAGAACCGTTCTTCCTTCCGCGTCGCGGCCTATGGCAAGTTCGAAATCCGAACGCGGTTCCGGCGTTGGCAATGGCACCCGGTCCAGGGTCACGGTCGGCACATTGAAGAATTGCTGTGGCTCGGTCAGCCACTTGACGGCGACCTTCGGGAGAACCGCCGAGTTGGTGTCGTTCACCGGTGCGTCGAGGCTCGCCGGGCTGCTCAGAAGGGCGCGTATCCGGGTCTCGGCATCCTGCAAGTCCATGTCGTGCGATACAACGACCTTCACGGTGTCCTTGCAGGCAAATGCTTCGGAGTGGTCGCCCAGCCGGTCCTCCGGTCTTGCCGGGAATGCGGCTTCGATCCGCTCGTGTCCACCGAGCCTGCAAAGGAATTGCGCAAAGCGGGCTCCGATCGACGCCAGCTGCGCATGAACGTCCGGGACCGGATCATGGGATGGGCGGGACGGCCCGGTCTCGATCACGGTTCCATATCTGCGTGCCATCTGATCGTTCGGGGCGGTCCCGGCGAACGGCACGCCGCAATCGACAACCGCGGTGTGCGGGGGCACATCGTCCCGGCGCAGCCAGGCAACGGGGGCAATGTCACTGGTGTCGAGGTCGATCTCGACCGCATCGTTCAGCGAGGGCGCGGCGAGCGGTTTGCGGCCGTAGGCAAGCGCCAGGTTTCTCAGGACATCCTCGGGCGCGCACATTTCCTCCACGATGCGGTGCATGAGAAGGGTCAGGATCACTTCGTCCAGGCAGAAAATGACGAGCGCCCTGAACGGCGGTTCGGATTCGCTGACCCAGGAAGCCTGCTGACGCGCCAGGATCAGCGAAACGGCTTCCTGACGGGACTCTACATTGACGATTTCCAGGGTCTCGACTTGTTCATCAGCCGGATATTTCAGCAGCTCGCCATCGTCGCTGAACCGATAGCGCATGGTGAGCTCCGGGAGCGCGCCGGCAACGGTGTCCACAGCACGGGTCAAGCGGGCGATATCGGGTATGCCGCCCAGCCTGTAAGCCAGGGCATGGCGCAAGGTCAGGGCCGGGTCCTGCTTCTGCGCCAGCCAGATCCGCTCCTGATGCTGCGTGACGCCGAGCGGTTCGGCCGATGTTGCCGATTCCGGAAACCAGGCAGTGTCTCCCATGGCTGAATCGATATCCGCTTGGGTTTTGAGCACGTCGTCGAATCGCTCGAACTCACTTCCCGTCAACAGGCGGTCGAAGCCTCCGGTCATTTAAATCTCCTGATATCAAGTCTGGTGCCGGTTGCGTGTCCCTGAAAGCCATGTCGCGACGGAGGATTCATGCAGCCTGGCAACGGCCGCAAGCGAACCCACGGCTCGTGACCGCAATCAGTGGTAATTTTAACAGACACACCAATCAGGAGCAATTAAACTTGCATCAAAAACTCATGTTTTTTTATTCTGTCCATGGCCCGCTCGATTTCACGGACGGGTTTCAGAACCGGGTCGCGGTTTTCCGAGATCACCCGAGCCTCCAAAAGGGCGACCCGGGTGACCTGCGTCAGGTGCGCTGCAAAGATGAAGGCGGAGCCTACTGCGCTTTTCCGCTCCAGGTTTCGACGGCGTCCAGCATGTGTTCAGCGCTCGCAACCGTCGGCGTGATGACTTTTGCGGGATCGACGAACAGGATGCGGTCCTCCAGGGCGGGTTTCATGAAGCGGTCCCAGCCGGGTACGATCTTGCCGAGCTTGGCACGTGTTCCCGCTTCGTCGCGTCCATCGCCCATGTAGTTGTTCAACAGAACGAGGACATCCGGATTCAGTCTGCCGAACGCCTCTGTGCTGAGCGGCATCAGCATCATCGATCCGCCCTCGGCCGAAGGCCCGCCCGCGTCGCTGACCTCAAGGCGGGTGTACCCCAGATCTTCAAGCGCCTGAATCATGCCTGAAGAGTTGCCGACCACATTGAGCTGATCGGTCAGAAAGATCGGAAGATAGGTCTGGTCGGCGATTTCGGCGGGCAGGGTCTCCCGGAGTTGGGCGACGCGTTCGAGGTAGGCGGCCTTGCGCGCCGCGAAGGCGTCTTCAAGACCGACGAGCGCTGCAAGATCTGCCTGGACCTCGAAGCCGTGCACCTTGCTGCCGTCGATATTCTGCAGATAAACGGGCGCTACGGTGGCAAGCTGATCCACCTTGCCGGCATCCAGGGCCGTTGCAAGGATCAGGTCAGGCTGCAGGGCCCGCAGTTTCTCCAGGTCGGGCTGGCCGAAGGGGCCGAAGCCGCTCGGTTTGGGTTTTCCTTCTCCAAGAACAGTATCGATGAAGTCCACCGCGATGACGAAGCCGCCGTCGTCGGTTCGCCCGTAGCTGCCGGTCACATCGAGCCCGAGATCCATCAAGGGGACACCGAGCAGAGGTTCGTGCATGACGACGATGCGCTCCGGGTGCTCCGGCAGCGTGACCTCCCGGCCGGTATCGTCGGTGACCGTGCGTTCTGCCGCCAGGACCGGGCTTACCGCCAGAAGGGCTGCGATTGTGCAGGGGATCAGAAAACGCATGATGAACCTTTCTTTCAATGAGACTGTTGTTTTCTCAGCGCCTGAAGACGCAGCGCAATGATGAACAGCGGCACACCGACCATCGTCAGACTGAGCCCCAGCGGCAGGGGAAGGCCTCCGGCGACGCCGCGTGTCATGGCGTCGGCCGCAACGACCAGAATTCCGCCCATGAGACCGGAGAGAAAGAGCCTGGCCCGGGCGATGGCCGGTGAGATGAAGCCGGCGATATGCGGCGCAAGAACGCCAAGGAAAACCAGAGGCCCCACCGCCGTCACGGCGGCGGCGCTCAACACGACGGCAAAAACGAGAATGACCGGACGCGATCTTGCCACCGGCTCGCCGAGCGCCATCGCCATCTCCGGGCCCAGGTCGTAGGTTGCCATGGCGGGTCCCGCCAGCAGGATACCGGCAAGACTGAGCACAAACAGGGGCGTGAAGGCAGTGATCATCGTCCAGTTCGCCTGGAAGAGCGACCCGGCCAGCCATTCCGAAAGCGCGATGGAGGTTTCCGCCGGCAGGTAGAGAATGAGAAGCGAGCCGAAAGAAGAGAGAACCGTTTCGATGGCGATCCCCATCAGGACGATCGACAGGCCGCTCGAGCGCTCCCCGCCGACCAGCCAGAGGAGCAGCCCCGCAACGCACAGACCGCCGGTTACCGCAGCAAGAACCACAAGGCTTTTCGGTGCCATGGGCGCGATGATCAGAAGCAGCATGATCATCGTCATCGACCCCTGGCTGAAGCCGAACAGGCCGGGATCGGCGAGCGGGTTGCGCGCGATGGACTGCAGAAGCGCACCGGACAGCGCAACGGCCCATCCCACCATGAAACCCAGCAGGATGCGCGGCAGCCGGACCGTCCAGAGGGCATACCCCTCGGTGCCGGAGATCTGGCCCCCGAAAAGCGCGTTCAGAAGATCGAAAAATCCGGTATCCGTGAGACCCAGTCCAGTGGAAAGGATTGCCAGCACAAGAGCGGCGACGGCCAAGCCGACGCCGGTGCGCAGATTGCCGATCCGCATCTGCAGACCGTTTGAAAGACGCAGGACGCGCTTGCCGTCCATCGCCAGGCCCCGCCTGATCATGCCGCCTCCCGATGTGACGGTGACAGATAGAAGCGCTTGACGATCACCACGAACACGATGCCGCCGAGCAGATCCGTCACCAGCCCCGTGTTGAGGACAAAAGGATGCAGGGCCTGCCTGGCGACAAGGTCGGCCAGCAGACAGATGACTGCACCGCACGCAAAGGCGGCGGGGAGGGCGAAGGCGAGATTGTTGCCCACGAAAGGGCGGACGATATGCGGCACGACCAGCCCGACGAAACCGATCGGACCGCATACGGCAACCGCCGACCCGGATCCGAGCACCGCGGCCAGGATCGCGGCACGGGACACAAGCGGAACATTGACCCCGGCCGAGGCGGCCTTTTCCGGCCCGAACAGGATCAGCGTCAGCGGGCGCGCGAGCACGATGAAAGTCGCGATGGAGGCCGCACCGATCCACCAGAACATTGCAAGGCGGTCGATATAGGCATGATTGATGTTGCCGATGACCCAGCTCAGGAAATCGGAGCGCCGCGCGGGATCGGACAGAAGCAGGGCATTGGTAATGCCGGTGAAGAGCATGGAAACCAGCGCCCCCGACAGGATCAGGGACAGTCCGCGCGGATCGTTCTGTCGGCCCGCAAAGCGGGCAACGGCAATGCAGGCCAAAAAGCCGGCCAGGGCACCGGCCAGTGCGGCGGCCCCTTGCAGGCCCGTCCCGATGTTGAAGAGCAGGGCGCCTGCAACCAGGAACATGGCCGCGCCCGCATTGACGCCCATCGTGGCGGGCGACGCCAGAGGGTTGCGCACAAGGCTCTGGAGAACGACGCCGCTGGTGGCGGCGATGCTTCCGACATAGATCGCCGTCAGGCTTCGAGGCACTCTTTGGTAAAGGAGAACGGCTTCCTCGTAACTTTGCGCCTCAAAATGCAGCAAGGCTTCGATCAAACCGGGAATATCGGCCGCGCGAAATCCGTAGAACAGATGGATGGCGAAGGTCAGCACCAGAACGGGCAGGGCTGCGAGAAGAAACAGACTGCGCTTTTCCATCAGGAGACCGGTGCGCGGCCCGTCCGCTCCGGAAAGCAGACGAGGCGGCCGTCCCGCTGGAAAATCTGCGTCCTGAGGTCGAAGACCTGTTCGATGTTCCGGGTTGTCACCGTTTCGGCGACCGGCCCTGCAGTCAGGCATTTGCCCGACCGCATCAGGATGACGTCGTCTGCGAACGCGGTGGTCAGGTTAAGGTCATGCAGAACCGCGATGACCGTCTTGCCGTGGTTCTCCGTCAGGTCCCGGACCAGTTCGAGAACGGCAAACTGGTACTTCATGTCCAGATGGTTCACCGGTTCGTCCATCAGGATCACGTCCGTGTCCTGGGCCAGCACCATGGCGATCCACGCACGCTGGCGTTGGCCACCCGAAAGCTGATTGACCGGAAAGTTGGCCCTTTCGCTCAGGCCGACTGTTTCCAGCACCTGCCTGTAAAGTGCGCGATCACGCTCCGACGGTCCGCCGACCAGAGAATAGCGCGCGTATCCTGCCAGCTCGATCAGTTCGCCGAGCGTCATGTAATCCGGGCAGAAACAGTCTTGCGGCAGATAGGCGATTCTGCGCGCGAGTTTTTTTCGGCCGCTTCTCGACACCGGTTCGCCTTCCAGGAAGATGTCCCCGGAGTGCATGGGCAGAAACCCCATGATGGCCTTCAGCAGGCTGGATTTGCCGCAGCCATTCGGCCCGACGACTGCCGTCAGCCGGCCCTTCTGGAACCGGACGGAGACATCGCTCAGCACGTCGCGTTTTCCATAAGCCGCGCTTACGTGTCTTGTCTCCAGCAATTTCGACCTCTTGACCTTCTGCAATGCGGAAGTCTTTATACTATACGAAACGAGCCAGCAAACTCAAAGCAAGCTCTCGAACGCGTTTCCAATCCAGTCAAGAGCGGATTTGATGCCCCCCTTAAAGAAATTGCATATCGGAATGTCGCTCGCCCCGACATGGCTCAGCGGCGACGCCTGGCGGCGCCCGGACAGCGGTGTCGAAGGCCTCTACGGCAGCGACTTTTTTCTCGACATCGCGCAGCGCGCGGAGTGGGCGAAGCTGGACTTCGCCTTTTTGCCGGATTCGCTGTTCCTGAACACCGGCCTGCTGGAAACCGGCACAGGCTTCGCCAGTCTCGACCCGACACTCCTGCTTGCATCGATCGCGCGCGAGACCTCCCGAATCGGCCTGCTCTCGACCGCCTCGACGACGTTCTACCCGCCCTATATCGTCGCGCGGCAGATCCAGTCCCTGAACTGGCTCAGCAACGGCCGTGCCGGCTGGAACATCGTCACGGCTCTGGACGGCAATGCAAATTTCGGCCTGTCCGAGATGCCGAGCCCGGAAGACAGATATGCCCGGGCTGCCGAGTTCACCGAAGTCGTCAGGCTGCTCTGGGAGAGCTTTCCCGACGAGGCGCTGAAGCTGGACAGGGAAAGCGGCCAGTTTGCCGATCCGGGCCTCGTCCGTGCCATCGATCACGATGGAACTTTTTTCAGCGTCAAGGGACCTCTGAACCTGCCACGCCACGGCAAGGTGCCGATCCCGCTTGTGCAGGCGGGGGCCTCGGAATCCGGGCGCGCCTTCGCCGCCTCGGTCGCCGATGCCATCTTCGCATCCACTCCGGACAGGGCCGCCGCCGGCGACCTGCGTTCGGATCTTCGCGGCCGCGCCGAAGCGCGCGGACGGCGCGGCGACGACATCCGGCTTCTGCCGGGCCTCAGCCTCTACCTTGCTCCGACACGCGCGGAGGCGCAGGAGCTTTTTGCGGAAACCAATGCCCGGACGAGCCGGGAGCGGTGCCTGGCCACCGTCCGCGAAATGACAGGACTGGATCTTTCCGACTGGCCGGCGGACAGGCAGGTGACGGCAACGGACCTGCCGCCGCCGCCGGAAAAGGTACGCAGCCGGACACACTCGCAACTGCTGCGGCGGATGATCGAGCGGGACGGGCCGGTGGTGGCGGATCTGCTCAGCCGCCCCGAGGTCATCGGATCCGCCCATTGGCTTGTCGTCGGAACACCTGCCGACGCGGTTGCCGAGATCAGGGACTGGGCAGCCGCCGGAGCGATCGACGGGTTTGTCGGCTTTCCCGGCGGATCGGTGGAATCGGTGCGGCTGTTCCTGGAACAGGTCGTCCCGGAACTCGGCGATCTGGGCCTCTTCCGCAAGGACTATACGGGCACGACCTTTTTCGATCACCTGCGCGACACTTGAGGCCTGCATGCCTGCGAACCAACTGGCGGGTTGAAAAGCGCGCTTTCCGGCTGAAGGAGAAACCGGTGACCACGAAGAAAATTCTGGATTTTCTCGATTGCCACAGACCCGAGGGACCGTGCCTGGTCGTCGACCTTGAAGTCGTCCGGAAGAATTATCGCGCCTATGAGCGCGCTCTGCCGCGGACGCGAATCCACTATGCGGTCAAGGCCAATCCGGCTCCGGAAGTCCTGGCGCTGCTCGTCCGGCTGGGCGCGTCCTTTGATGTCGCCTCGATCCGGGAAGTGGAGATGGTGCTGGAGGCCGGCGCGTCCGCAGGCAGCATCTCCTACGGCAACACGATCAAGAAAGAGCGCGACATTTCGCGTGCCTACCGGCTGGGTGTCCGTCAGTTCACAGCAGACTGCCCGGAGGAGGTCGAAAAGATCGCCCGTGCGGCGCCCGGGGTGCAGGTGTTCTGCAGATTGCTGACGGACGGAGCTGGCGCCGAGTGGCCGCTCTCGCGCAAATTCGGCTGCGATCCCACCGTCGCGCGCGATGTCATGCGTCATGCCCGGCGACTTGGTCTTGATCCCTGCGGGCTGACCTTTCATGTCGGCTCCCAGCAAACCGACCCGTCCGCATGGCAGCGCGCTCTGGAAGACGTCGTTCAAGTGTATCGTGGCCTCGCCGACGACGGTATTCTCATCAAGTCCCTCAATCTCGGCGGCGGATTTCCGGCGCGGTATCTGAGCGACGTTCCGATGGCGGCCGACTACGGCCGCGAAATCCTTAGGGCCCTGAGGTCCCGTTTCGGCAATGCCTTTCCCGATACGGCGATTGAGCCCGGTCGCGGTCTCGTCGGGAACGCGGGGACCATCAAGTCCGAAGTCGTCCTGATTTCAAGAAAATCCGCCAGGGATCCGTTGCAATGGGTCTATGTCGACATCGGCAAGTTCGGCGGTCTGGCGGAAACCATGGACGAGGCGATCAGATATCCACTCAGGACCAAACATGGAAGTGTCGGGACTGTTCCCTACATCCTGGCGGGTCCAACATGCGACTCGGTGGATGTGCTCTATGAAAACAGACCGTGCGGTTTGCCGCGGAGTTTGAAAATTGGCGACGACGTGCTGATCGAGGGCGCAGGTGCCTATACCGCGACATACGCTTCGACAGGGTTCAACGGATTCCGGCCGCTGGATGTTTACGTCCTGTAGCAGGGCATAGAGGGATGAACATCCCGAGCAAGAATGCCCGCATATGTTCTTACAGTCGCGCGCAACTTGTTCTGTATCGTCAACCCGCAGAAGCAGCAGCCCTCAGAACCAGACCTGATCCGGATCGGGCAGGGGAATGGCGTCGAGGAGCATGCGTGTATAGTCCGCTTTCGGATTGTCGAAGAGCTCCGGCGTCAGCGCATTCTCGACGATCACGCCGTGGTGGAGCACAAGAATGCGCGTGCACAGCCGGCGGATGACGGACAGGTCATGGCTGATGAAGGCCAGCGTCAATCCAAGTTCCTTGACGAGGCTTTCCAGAAGATTGAGCACCTGTGCCTGGGACGAGACATCAAGGCCGGAAACGATTTCATCCGCGAGAATGAAATCCGGTTTCAGCGCGATCGCCCGGGCAATGCCCACCCTCTGACGTTGTCCGCCGGAAAGTTCATGGGGATAGCGGGCCGCAAATTCACGCGGCAGACCGACCATGTCGAGCGCCTCGTCGACCCGGCTCCTGATATTGTCCAGACCCTGAAGCCGCAGGGGACCGGCGATGATGCCGCCAACCCGCCTTCGCGGATTGAGCGAGGACATCGGATCCTGAAAGATCATCTGAAAGCGTCGGCGCAACGGGCGCAGGCTGTCTTCGGTCAGATGCGTAATGTCCGTGCCCTCGAAGCGGATGCTGCCGCTGTCCGGTTCGATCAGGCGGATCAAGGCCCGGCCCAGGGTCGACTTGCCGGATCCCGAGCCGCCGACGATGCCAAGCACTTCGCCCTTCGGGATGTTGAAGGTCAGCCCCTTGAGAACCTCGATGCGTGGCGCTGCTCCCAGCAGCGGCTTGCGGGACATGTCCGGGAACGACACCTTCAGGTCGTTCAACTGGTAAATCTTGTCCGTCATGGCTGCCCGCCTTCTTTCATGGTCACGTCGAAGGCGGCGATTTCCCGGTTCACTTCCGCAACAACACTGTCGGGGACAGGCGTCAGCGAGCCGTCCGGGTCGGTGTATCTGGGGGTTGCCGCCAGCAGCGCGCGGGAATAGGCATGAGCCGGGCCGGCGAAAAAGGATCGCACGGCGGTATCTTCCACCACCTTGCCGGCATAAAGCACCGTCAGCGACTGGGCGATCTTGGAAACCACGCCGAGATCGTGGGTGACGAACAGCAGCGCGGTGCCATGGCGCTGCTGCATTTCGCGGATCAGCTTGAGGATCTGCTTCTGCACGGTCACATCGAGCGCGGTGGTCGGCTCGTCGGCGATGATCAGCTTTGGTTCCGCGGCAAAGGCGGAGGCGATCAGCACGCGCTGGCGCATGCCGCCCGACAATTCATGCGGGTAGGCCTTCATGACCCTGCCGGGTTCCTGGATATGGACTTCCTCCAGAAGTTCCAGCGCGCGCGCTTCGGCGGCCGGCCGTTTCCAGCCGAGAATATCCACCAGCCGGTCCGTGATCTGTGGGCCGACACGGCGCGAGGGGTTGAGGGCGGTCAGCGGGTCCTGGGGGATGAGCGCGACCTTCGCCCCGATCCGCTGACGCCGGGTCTTCGGGGAAAGAGTCTGCAGGTCCTCGCCCTCGAGCAGGATCCTGCCTTCGCTCACCTCGGCCGCGCGCGGCAGGATGCCGAGCACCGCCTTGCCGATCATGCTCTTGCCCGCGCCGCTCTCGCCGACCAGTGCGCGCACATCTCCGGCTTCGACACCGAGCGAGACACGCCGCAGCAGCGGCGGGCCGTTCCTCAACCGGACCGTCAGGTCCTGTATCTGCAGAAAGCTCATCGCAGCACCGGATCGAAATGTTCTTTCAGTCCCTCACCGAACTGGGAGAAACTGAGCACTGTGAGAAACAGGGCGAAAAGCGGAAACACCAGCACCCACCACGCCTGATAGATCGAACTCCTGCCCTCGGCGATCATGCCGCCCCAGGTTGGCTGGTCGGTCGAGATCGACAGGTTGACGAAACTCAGGATCGCCTCGACGATCACGGCGATGCCCATTTCCAGGGTCAACAGGGCGACGATGGTCGGCAGTACGTTGGGCAGGATTTCGGCGAGCGCGGTGCCGAAGCGGGTGCGGCCGGCGACCCGGGCCGAGGCGACATAGTCCATCGCGCCCTGGCCCATCGCTTCGGCACGGACCACCCGGGCGAACCGGGTCCAGTCGATGACGACGATGGCGATGATCACGGACATGAGGCCCGTGCCCAGAACGGCAATCAGCAGGATCGCGAACAGCACTGGCGGGAACGCCATCCAGATGTCGACAAGACGCGAGATCGCAAGGTCGGCCCAGCCCCGGTAGAAACCGGCGATCAGACCGAGGGTCGCGCCGATGAGGCAGGTCAGGGTGCCGGCGACGAGTGCCACGATCAGCGCCAGCCGGGCCCCGTAGAGCATTCGGCTCAGCACGTCACGGCCAAGCGAATCCGTGCCGAGCAGATAGGCCGGGTCGGCGCCCGTTTCCCAGAAGGGCGGCAGCCGCCCGGCGAACAGGTCCTGGGCAAGCGGATCGTGCGGGCTGATCAGGGGCGCGAAGACCGCTGCCAGGACCAGCAGGGTCAGCCAGCCGCCGCTGAGCCAGAGCCTCAGGCCGGGCAGGCGGCGAACATGTCCGCGGGCATCATGCATGGCGCAGCCTCGGGTTCAGGGCGGCATAGGTCATGTCGACCAGTAGGTTCACCAGGGTGAACAGCAGCGCGAACACCAGAACGATGCCCTGGATCAACGGCAGGTCGCGGTTGATGACCGCGTCGATCGCCATGTTGCCCAGCCCTTCATAGGAGAACAGCCGTTCGATGATCACGGTGCCGCCGATCAGGAAAGTGAACTGCACGCCGATCAGCGTCAGCGTGGGCAGGACCGCATTCGGAAGGGCGTCGCGCAGGATGATCGAGGTCTCGGAATAACCCTTGGTCCGGGCCAGGGTGATGTAGTCGTCGTGCATGCATTCCTTCAGGGATTGCTTGAGCAATTGCAGGATGATCGCGGCCAGCGGGATCGCCAGGGCCAGCGCGGGCATCAGCATGTGTGCCAGCAGGTCGGCGACCACGTCGAACCGCAGCCGGGCGAGCGCCTCGAACAGATAGAAGTGCGAGCTGAATTCGAAGCCGAGAGACGGTGAGATCCGGCCGGAAATGTGAAACAGCGGCCAGACCACGCCGAAAAGCAGGATCAGCGCAAGGCCCCAGAGAAAGTCGGGCAGGGAGAGGGCGACGCCGCCGGCGACATCGACGCTGCCTTCCACCTTGGTGCCACGATAGAGGGTCGCGGTCAGGGCGGCCGCACCGCCCAGAACCACCGCGATGACAAGCGCCAGAACGGACAGCTCCAGCGTCGCGGGAAGTCGGCCCAGCACAAGGCCGAAGACCGGTTGGCGCAGGGTGATGGACGTGCCGAAATCGCCCTGGACCACGTTGGAAATCCAGATCCAGAACTGCTCCGGGATGCTCTTGTCGAAGCCGTAGAGCGCCTGAAGCCGTGCGATGTCGGCCTCGGTCGCCCCCGGTGGCAGCATCATGGCAATCGGGTTGCCTGGCACCACGCGGATGACGACGAAGACGATGACGGCGACCCCGAACAGGGTGATCAGGGTGGTGAAGAGGCGCGTTGCGAACGCGCGCGCAATTGGCATGAAGACCGGCCTGTGATCCGTCGGAAAAAAAGTCGCCGCAACGCTCCGGGAGCAAGGAACAGCTTGAGCGCTGCGGCGAAGGCGGGTTTGGTGACCGCGCTACGGGCGGGTCATCAGATGTGGCAGCAACGCGCCGGAGGCATGGGGCGTGACCTTGACCTGGTCGGAGTGCAGGATCGGCTGCACATACTGGATCAGCGGAATGACCAGGGCGTTGTCCGCGATGAACCGGTCGACCTCTTTCCAGCCCGCGATGCGCTTGTCCTCGTCGGCCTCGCCCCACAGCGGCAGGATCTTCTGCATCAGGTCCTCGCCGTCCCACACGGAATGGGGCGAGGGGCCGAACATGGCAAAGCCGGTGGAGGTGGTCGGGTCGCCGATGGCGTTGCCCCAGTTGTAGAAGGCGGCCGGAGCGAGCGTGTCCGCAGCGCGCAGCTCGTAATGCTTGGCGATCTCGTAGACCTCGATTTCCGCCTCGATGCCGATCTTGCGCCACAGCCCGACGATGGCCTGGATGATTTCGTAGTCCTTGGGTTTGAAACCACGCGTGGTCTGGATGGTGAACCTGACCGGATTGTCCGGGCCGTAGCCGGAAGCCGCCAGCAATTCCTTCGCCTTTTCCGGATCGTAAGGCACCGTGATCGAGGCGTCATAGGCCGAATAGTCGGGTGTCTGCAGGGTGTCGATGGGGACACCGTAGTTTGACAGCAGCCGCTCGACGATCAGTTTCTTGTCAATGGCGTGAGCCATGGCCTTGCGCACGTTCGGATCGTTCATCGGCTCGACGTCGTTGAGGAAGATCATGCCGATGTCCGACACCGGTGCGGCGGTGCCGACGATGCCGGCCTGCTCCTTCAGCCGGTTGAATTCCTCGTAGGGCATTTCCAGGGTTACGTGGGCATTGCCGGACATGACCTCGAAGGTGCGGCTGGAGGCGTCGGTGACGAACTTGATGGTGACCGACTTGAACTCCGGCGCGCCGCCCCAATAGTTCTCGTTGGCTTTCAGCCGCACGAAGGCGTTGCGCTCGAACTTGTCGACCATGTAGGGGCCGGTTCCGATGGGGTTGGCCTCGAAGCCATCCGCGCCGACCTCCTCGAAGTATTTTTTCGGCAGCACATAACCGGTCAGGAAGCTCATCCACTTGAAGATGGTGGGCTCGTATTCCTTGACATCGGCGGTGATGCGGTTGCCGTCGATCTCGAAATTGCCGATCTTGCCCCAGATGAACTGGATCGGGTTTCCGGTCTCCGGATTGCCGGCGCGTTCCAGCGACCAGACGATGTCTTCCGGTGTCAGCGGATCGCCGTTGTGCCAGGTCACGCCCTCGCGCACATCCATCCAGATTTTGGACTTGTCGTCGTTCCAGCCCCAGGCGGTGACGAGGCCTGGTCCGAAACTCAGGTCCGTGTTCTGATGAATGAACATGTCGAAGACGGACTGATAGAGTCCCTGGATGGTCGGGTTCACCGCAGAGGGGCCGACCGTCGGGTCCCAGCTTGGCAGGTTGACGTTGTAGGCGATCACCAGTTCCTCGATCTCACTGGCAAGGACCGGGGTTCCGACAGCCGTCAGAACTCCGCTGGCAGCTGCGCTTTTAAGCAGCGTGCGTCTTGATACTTTCATGTTTACTGTTCCCCATTTTATAGCTCTGGTGCCGCCGCGTTTTTTGTGTCGCTATCCGGCAAGTTTTTGCGCGAGCAGATATCCGGGCCCGGCTCCGGTGCCCGCCCCCGGCCAGACGGCGGCACCGGTGTGGAACAGGTTCCTCACCGGTGTGGTGCCGTCGGCAAAGCCGCGAACGGGTCTGAACAGGAAGTGCTGGGTCAGATGATGACTTCCGCAGATCTGGTCGCCTCCCACCAGATTGGGATTGTCCGCCTCCAGCATGGCGGGTGTCACGATATGGCGGCCAAGGATCTTGGCGCGGGTCCCGGGCGCATAGTGCTCCAGAATATCAAGAGCGCGCTCGGCAAAAGGCTCGGCCGCTGTGCTCCAGTCGGTGGCGCCGATCTCGCCGGCGGCGTCGCCGGTGATGGTGCCGGGCGCCATGCGGACCTGAAGCCAGAGCACGTGCCTGCCCTCGGGGGCGCGGCTCGGGTCGACGGCGGTGGGCTGGCCGCAGACGATGATCGGTTCGTCCGGGAGGAGGCCGGCCTGGGCCTGCGCATAAGTGCGCGCCATCTGGTCGAGATCCGGCGCCAGATGAACATAGGCGAAGTTCTTCAGCTCCTCGCCCGCCCGCCAGTCGGGCAGTCCGGACATCGCCAGATGGATCATCATGGTGCCAGGCGCATGCGCCGATGTCGTCATCCCGCGTTCATAGCGGTCGTTGCCGGTCTCGCCGGTCAATTTCAACAGCGCCTTCGGGGCGACATTTGCAATGACTGCCCGGCGGGCCATGAACCGGCGGCCGTCGGCGAGTTCGACGCCGCGGGCCTCGCCGTTTTCCACGATGACACGTGTCACCTCGGCGTTCGAGACGACCGACCCGCCCTTTTCCTCGATCGAGGCCACCATCGCCTTGACGAGGGTGTCCGCACCGCCGTCGCCGAGCACCATGCCGAAGGCCTGGTTGGCCATGCCTTCCAGATAGGGGAAGAGCGCCCCGCCTGAAATGTCCGGGGCGAAATCGAGATGCATGCCCCAGGCCCCCAGCAGGGCGCGTACCTTGGGCGAAACGAAGGTCTCGTTCAGCCAGTCCCTGGGTGAAGACAGCAGAAAGCGGATCAGGTCGAGCAGGCCGCCGGTGCCGTTCCGGCGCCACTCTTTGATCAATATATATGCAAATGCACGTTTTTTCGCCGGGCTGCCCAGCAGGCCGAACAGGCATTCCGCCCGGTCCGGGAACTCGGCCGAAAGCGACCGCCATGTTTCGGCGTCTTCCGCGCTCATGGCGCCAATCCTGCCGGCGGTCAGTTCCAGGTCGTTGCTGACGCCAAGCCAGGTGCCGTCGGAAAAAACGGAGGCAAAACAATCGGATGCGGGGGCAAATTTCAATCCGTGCCGGCTCAGCTCCGCGCCGTATTCCTTGTGAAAGGCAGAGCCGGCGAACAGGGATAGATTCATGGCGGCCCAGTCGTGGCGAAAACCGGGCAGGGTGTATTCGCCGGTTTTTACCGCGCCGCCCGGTTGGGAGCCGCGTTCGAGGACGCCGACTTTCCAGCCTTTGGACGCCAGATGAACAGCGCAGGCGAGACTGTTGTGTCCGCCGCCGACAATCACGCTGTCCAGGGTTTCGTCCATCATGCACCTCGTCTCCTCATCAAGAAGATAATTGCAAATACAAATAAATCTGTCTAGCATTGAATTGCGATAACGAGCCGACAGGCCGAAGAGGTACAGAGGGAACACATCATGTCTGCAGAGAGCGCGCTCAGCGGGCTGGGGTCGAAGATCCTGTCCGGAGAGATCGAAGTGGTGGATTGTTCGGGAACATTGGGGCCGAAGACGCCGATTCTTCAGTTGCCGCCCGATTTCGCCAAGAACACGCCCAAGATCGAAATTCACAAGATCAGCGAATACGACAGCGACGGCCCGTTCTTTGCCTGGAACTGGATGGTCCTGGGGGAGCATTCCGGCACCCATTTCGATGCGCCGCATCACTGGATCACCGGCAAGGACTATGAAGACGGCTTCACCGACACGCTCAATGTCCAGCGGCTGATCGCGCCGGTCAATGTCATCGACTGCTCGGCGGAGAGCGCGGACAATCCGGATTTTCTGCTGACGGCGGACCTGATCAAGGCCTGGGAAGTGGCCAACGGCGAGATCGGCGCCGGCGAGTGGGTCGTCATGCGCACCGACTGGGACAAGCGCGCCCAT
The DNA here is from genome assembly GCF_038900065.1 of Roseibium sp. AS2. Taxonomy (NCBI): domain Bacteria; kingdom Pseudomonadati; phylum Pseudomonadota; class Alphaproteobacteria; order Hyphomicrobiales; family Stappiaceae; genus Roseibium; species Roseibium sp. AS2. The sequence goes on along the minus strand of NZ_JBBMQN010000010.1, from coordinate 141,020 downwards.
GACGAGAGCCTGTTTCTGAACGCGGATGAAACCGGACCGCACAGCCCGGGGCCGACGCCGGATGCGATCGAGTACCTTCTGTCGAAGAAGATCGTCGGCTGGGGAACGCAATGCATCGGCACCGATGCCGGCCAGGCCGGAGGCATGGAGCCGCCGTTCCCGGCGCATAATCTTCTGCACCGGGACAATTGCTTCGGGCTGGCGTCGCTCGCCAATCTCGACAAGCTGCCGGCGAAAGGCGCGATCCTGATCGCGGCGCCCCTGAAGATCGAACGCGGGACGGGCAGCCCGATCCGCGCCCTGGTCCTGGTTCCGAAAGCCTGAGGTCGACATCGTGGCCGCCCCGCACGTGATCATCGGTTCCGGCATCAATGCCCTGGTTGCGGCAGCCCTGCTGTCGCGCAAGGGCGAGCCGGTTCTCGTTCTGGAGCGCTCCGAGGTGCCGGGCGGCTGCATGCGGAGCGAGGAAATCACTCTGCCGGGCTACCGGCACGATGTCATGGCAACCACCTTCGTCCTGTTTCTGACGTCGCCGGCCTATGGCGAGCTGGCGGGAGATCTCGGGCGGCATGGCCTGGAATTCTGTCACAGCCCTTGTCCGGCGGCGGTTCTGCGGCCGGGCGGAGAGACGGCGGTGCTGTCCATGGACCGGGCGGCCAATGTGGCCGCTTTCGATGCGCTGGCTGCGGGAGACGGCGGGCAGCACGCCGCCGACGTGGGCGGCATCGAGGCCGATGCCGATTTCCTGTTCGCGCTGCTCGGCAGTCCGCTCTGGTCGGTCAAAATGGCGCGCCTGATGGCCAGGCAGGCCTGGAAACGCGGCCTTGCCGGATTGAAGGCCTGGTTCGGGGCCGCGCTTCAGCCGGCGCGAGGCTGGCTTGAGACGAGCTATGCCAGCGAAACCTTGCAGGCGCTCTGGGCACCCTGGGTGCTTCACACGGGGTTGACCCCTGAAAGCACCTATTCCGGTCAGATGGGCCGGGTGATCGCCTTTGCCCTGGAAGCGGTCGGTGCGCCGGTGGCCAGGGGAGGCGCGGCCAGTGTTCCGCAGGCCTTCTGCAAGCTGATTGAAGAAAACGGCGGCGAAATCCGCACCGGAACAGATGTCGAGCGCATTGTGGTCAAGAACGGCAAGGCCGTTGGCGTGCGCACTGCGAGCGGGGAGACCATCGACGCGCAGTCGGTCATTGCCTCTGTGACGCCGACGCAGCTCAGCCAGCGGCTTCTGGGAGAAGAGCCGGCGCCCGATGCGGTGCGCAAGTACCGCTATGGCCGCGGCAACTTTCAACTGCACTATGCGCTGGACGGGGAGCCGGACTGGATCGCCGAAGGGCTTGAGAATGTCGCCCTGATCCATCTTGCCGACGGCATCGACAGCGTGTCCAAATCCTGCAACGAAGCCGAACGCGGGCTCTTGCCCGAAACGCCGACCATCTGTGTCGGCCAGCCGCACCGGCTCGATCCCTCCCGCGCACCGCAAGGCAAGGGCATCTTGTGGCTGCAGGTTCCCGACGCGCCGCGTGTGATCAAGGGAGACGCCGCCGGGGTCATCGAGACCGGACCGGAGTGGACGGAAGCCGTCCGCGAGGCGTTCGCCGATCGCGTGGAGGAGATCCTGCGGCGGCACATCAGGAATTTCGACGAGATCAAGCTGGCACGGAGCGCCTGTTCGCCGGCGGATCTCAACGATCTCAATATCAATCTGGTCGGCGGTGATCCTTATGGCGGGTCCTGCAGCATCGATCAGTTCTTTCTCTGGCGTCCCTTTGCCCATTCCGCTAACAGCGACACCCAAATCCGGAACCTGCACATGATAGGTGCCTCGACACACCCCGGTCCGGGGCTTGGCGGCGGATCCGGCTACAATCTGGCGAAAGGGATGGGTGCATGAACGACGAGGATCCGGCTGAACGACTGGTGGAAGACACCCGTGTGCCGCGACTGGGCGAAATCGGACTTGAGAATTTCCCGCCCTATCTGATGAACCGCATCATGGGCCGCTACAACGCATCGCTTCGCGAGGAAATGACCAGGCTGGGTCTGACCACGCCGAAAATGAGAACACTCGCGGTTCTGTCCGTGCTGGACGGTCTGCTGATCCGGGAATTGTCGATTTATGCGGTGGTCGAGGTCTCTACCCTCAGCCGGGCGCTGGATACCCTGGAGCGGGACGGCCTGATCCTCAGGGTTACCGACAAGGACGACAGCCGCGCCGTGCGCGTTCACCTGACCCCGAAGGGCCGCCAGACCCACGAGCAGCTCTGGCCGCATCTGGCCGATGCGTATCAGCAGATGTTTCAAGGCATCAGCGATGCCGACCAGCGGACCTTCGTCGCCACGCTGCAGACCATCTTGAAAAACGTGCGCAAGCACCCGATTTGACGTGACCGCGTAGGAGGAGCCGATGGCCGAAAGGTCGTTCAAGGCTGAGGTAGAGCATCTTCGAAAAGGCGCCGGAGACACTTTCACCGGTGAGGGCATTCTTGCCATCACCAAGGCGCTTCTGGAAAACGGCGTCGGCTATGTCGGCGGCTATCAGGGCGCTCCGATCTCCCATCTGATGGATGTGCTCGCGGACGCAGAAGATCTGATGGGCGAACTCGGCATCCGCTTCGAGGCCAATGCCTCGGAAGCGGCCGCTGCCGCCATGCTGGCGGCCTCCGTGCATTACCCCATTCGCGGCGCGGTCACCTTCAAGGGCTCGGTCGGCGTCAATGTCGCCTCCGACGCGCTCGCCAACCTGGCGTCTTCCGGGGTGAACGGCGGGGCGCTGGTGATCGTCGGCGAGGATTACGGCGAAGGCTCCTCCATCATGCAGGAGCGCTCCTATGCCTTTGCCATGAAATCCCAGTTCTGGCTTCTGGACCCGCGCCCGAACCTGACCTCCATCGTGAAATCCGTCGGTGACGGCTTCGCCTTGTCGGAGGCCAGCAACTCGCCCGTCATGCTGATGGTCCGGATCCGCTCCTGCCATGTGACCGGCAGTTTCGCGACCGGAGACAACGTTCCGCCGCCCCTGTCGGTCCGCGATGCCCTGTCCAATCCGCAGCGCGACTTCAAGCGCGTCGTGCTGCCGCCGATGTCCTACGCCCACGAGCACGACAAGATCGACAACCGCTGGCCGGCGGCCGAAGAGTTCATTCTGGAAAAGGGCCTGAACGAGCGTTTCGGCCTCGAAGACGGCAGGGTCGGCATCATCTGTCCCGGCGGCATCTACAACAGCGTGATCCGTGCGTTGCAGCGGCTGGGTCTCGCCGACATCAGCGGCAACACCACAATTCCGCTCTACGTTCTCAACGTCACCTATCCTGTGGTGAAATCCGATCTTCTGGATTTCTGCGCGGGCAAGGAGGCGGTGCTGATGGTCGAGGAAGGCCAGCCGGAATTCATCGAGCAGCAACTCGGTGCCATGCTCTACAAGGAAGGCCGGACCACGAAGCTTGAAGGCAAGGGCATCTTCCCGCGCGCCGGCGAATACACCGGCCAAATCATGCTTGACGGTATTGACGCCTTCGTGCGGCGGTATGCGCCGGAGACATTGCCGGGCAAGGTGCTGGCACCGAACGCGCCCAGGCCGGAATTGCCGGATCTCAGCCAGACCGTTCCGATCCGCCCGCCCGGATTCTGCACCGGATGTCCGGAGCGGCCGATCTTCGCGTCGCTCAAGATGGTGGAGCAGGAGGTCGGCCAGCATCAGATTACCGGCGATATCGGGTGTCACCTGTTCGCCTGCCTGCCGCCCTTCGAGATCGGCGGCTCGACCATGGGCTATGGCCTGGGTCCCGCCTCGAACGCGGCCTTCGACGGCGGCGGTGCTCGGCGGGCGATTTCGATCCTGGGCGATGGCGGCTTCTGGCACAACGGCCTGAGTTCCTCCATCGGCAACATGGTCTTCAACAAGTCCGACAGCGTCGCCATCATCGTCGACAACTACTATTCGGCGGCGACCGGCGGTCAGGATATTCCCTCCAGCCGGGCGAAGAACACTACTAAGTCGACCAACAACCCGATCACGAAGGCGCTCGAGGGGGCCGGGGTCAAGTGGATCCGGCAGATCGACCGGACCTACGATGTCACGAAAATGCGCGACACCATTCGCGAGGCGCTGACGACCGACTATGACGGGCCGAAGGTGATCGTTGCCTCGTCCGAATGCATGCTCAACCGGCAGCGGCGCGAGAAGCCCCTGCGCAACAAGGCCATCGCCGGCGGAACCCGGGTCGAGGTGCCGCGCTTCGGCGTCGATCAGGACGTGTGTACCGGCGATCACGCCTGCATTCGGCTGTCGGGGTGCCCGTCCCTGTCGCTGAAGAAACTGGACGATCCGCTGCGCGACGATCCGGTCGCCCATATCGATCAGTCCTGCGTCGGCTGCGGCAACTGCGGCGAGGTCGCCGACGCCGCCATCCTGTGTCCGTCGTTCTTCGAGGCCAAGGTGGTGCACAATCCCGGTCGCTTCGAGCGCTGGCTGGTCGGTGTGCGGACAAAAGTGATCACCTGGCTTCAGGACCGCCGATCCGGGAACCGCCTGACCTTCACCGCTGAGGAGATCTGATGTCTCTCGCCCTGCCTCTCGATGCACAGCCGGCCGATCCGGCCCTCGACGGCATCATCAAGCTCGCCGTCATGGCCGTCGGCGGTCAGGGCGGCGGTGTCCTGACCAACTGGATCGAGAGCGTTGCGCGCGCGCAGGGCTATCACTGCCAGGCGACCAGCGTGGCCGGGGTCGCGCAGCGCACCGGCGCGACGATCTACTATGTCGAAATGGCGCCCGGAACCGTGACGGCCCCCGTCTTTTCTCTGGCGCCTTCTGCCGGTGATATCGACATCCTCATTGCCGCGGAACTGATGGAGGCGGGCCGTGCCATCGTGCGCGGCTTCGTCACGCCGGACCGCACCACCTTGATCGCCTCGACCCACCGGATGCTCGCGGTCTCCGAAAAGACAGTGCCGGGTGACGGCATGGCCTCGTCCGATGAAGTGAAGGCGGCTGCCGAGGTGGCGGCACGAAGGGTCGTGCTGGCCGACATGGATACGGCCGCGCTCAAGGTCGGCTCCGTCGTTTCCGCCTCGCTGTTCGGTGCGCTGGCCGGCGCGCAGGCTCTGCCTTTCGAGCGGGAGGCTTTTGAAGAGGCGATCCGCGCGGGCGGCAAGGGCGTCGAGGCCAGTCTGCGCGCTTTCGCCGTGGGCTTCGACCTGGCCAGGAACGGCGAGACGGTTACACAGGCATCCGAACCCGCACAGCAGGAAATACTCGGGCCGGCCGGTCCCAAAAAAATCCGCGACGGCTACGCCAGACTGGAGGCGCGGATCGTCGCGCTGCCGGAAGCCGTGCAGGAGATGACCCGTGCAGGCTTGCGCAAGGTCGTCGACTTTCAGGACATTGCCTACGGCACGGAATATCTGGACAAATTAGAGGTGCTCGTCGGCGCTGACGATGCCGCGAAGGATTTCGAACTGTCGCGCGAGGCGGCGAAACACATCGCCAATGCCATGGCGTATGACGATGTCATCCGGGTGGCGGACCTGAAAACGAGGGCGCAACGGTTCGGCCGCATCGAGACAGAGATGCGGGTCGGCGCGGGGCATGTCCTGCAGCTCACCGATTATCTTCACCCGCGCGCGGAGGAAATCGTCGGCCTGCTGCCTGAAAAACTCGGCGGCAAACTGGAAAACGATCCGGTCTGGATGAAGCGTATCGATCGCTGGGTGAACCGAGGTCGGCGGATCCGCACCGACAGCCTGCGTGGCTTTCTGACGCTCTATACGCTCGGCGGATTGCGTGGCTGGCGCCGCAGGACGCTGCGCCACCGGATGGAGCAGGACCACCTGGAGACCTGGCTGAAGATGGTGGCGGGATATCTTCCCGCGCGCTATGCCATGGCGGTCGAGGTCCTCAAGTGCCGGCGCCTGATCAAGGGCTATTCGGACACTCATGCCAGAGGTCTGTCGAAATTCGACAAGGTGCTTTCCGGCGCGAGACTGGTGGAACACCGGGACGACGGTCCCGAATGGGTCGCCCGCCTGCGCGAGGCAGCGCTCAAGGACGAGAAGGGTACGGATCTCGACGGCGCACTGAAAACGGTCGAAAGTTTCGCGCGCTCGTCATGAGAGGGATCCGTCGCAGAGATTTCCGCATTGGCCTGCGGGCCAATGCGCTCCGGTTTCATCGAAACCCTCTTGCCTCGGTGTCTGAAAAAGACCTGCGGCCTAAAGTTCATTGAGTGTGGGGTTAACCTCCTGGATAGATACCCGCCCGGTTTCTGTCTGCCGGCGAAATATGTTCAAACGGTCAAAAGAAGTCCAAAGTCCGGAACTGCGCGCATGCCTTATGCGCATTGACTGCACGCATTTCCAAACCTAGTCTCGGAGCGGATTTTCAATCATCGGAGTTGGCGTCATGGCTCAATCATCTGCCCGCAAGCCCACCAACCTGACGATAAACGCCGCCCTGGTTCGATCCGCCAAGGAACTGGGGATCAACATCTCCCAGGCGGCCGAGGATGGAATCCGTTCGGCAGTTTCCAAAACGATGGCGGATCAGTGGAAGCAGGAAAACCAGGCGGCGCTGGAAAGCTCCAATGACTTTGTCGACAGGCACGGGTTGCCGCTTGCCCGGAACCGTTTGTTCTGATGCCGCGCAACCATCTTTACCGGCTTGAACCCGACAATGTACTGGTGCTGGACGTACAGGCGGACATTCTCGACACCCTGAACACCAGGGTCGTCGTGCCGCTTTTGCCGAAGTCCGACGCGCCGGCGCCTGCGCGATTTTTGAACCCGATGTTCACAATCGACGGCATGGCACATGTGATGGTGACCCAGTTCCTGACGGCGGTTTCAGTCCAGCAACTGAGCGAGCCCGTTGGGGATCTGGACGCGTGCTTTGCGGAAATCACCCGCGCGCTCGACACGCTCTTGCAGGGGGGTCTGAATTCCCAGGGCTGGTAGTGTCCCGGGCGTTCGCTGGTTGCCCCTGTCAACTGCGGTTGGTTTTACCTGGTGGAGCCGATCAATATCCTACAGGGCGTCCGGGTTTGTCGTGGGGGCGTGGTCCCCGGGAGAAAAGGCCGTGGTGCCGCCTGTTTCCCGTGCCGCCTGTCTGGCGCAGTTCAGCAATTCCTTCCTGTCTTCCGGCTTGTGCAGCAGTCCGAGATTTGTCACCGTCGTCATGACACACGCGATTTCCTGTTGCGCATCGAATACAGGAACCGCCTGGCCGGTGATGCCGGGCAGAAGATGGTCGGTCAGTTCGGCCCAGCAGCTTGTGCGTACGCTTTCCAGGCTTGCGCGCGAGGGGCTTTTGCCGCGGAAATGCGCGGGCTGGAGCTTTCGGGCCACATCGATCTGCTTGTCCGGCAAAAAGGCCTGGAACATCAGTCCGCAAGCGGAATTGTCGACCGGCAGAACGTCGCCCAGTCCAACTGAACTGATGGAAAAGAGGGCGCTGCGGTACCAGCGCACAACAGTCGGGCCGCGCTCCGTCCAGATGGCCACGCCGGCACTCGCGGCAAAGCCGCCGGCCAGGTGCTTCATGTGCTTCGCGGCGATATCGACGGGGTCTATTCTCTTCAGGGCGCCGATGCCGATGCTCAGGGCCGTCGGTCCGAGATCGTAAAAGCCGGTCTGGGGGTCCTGCATGACCAGCCCTTCTTTCACCAGGCTCTGCAGGTAGCGATGCGCCGTCGGGCTGCCGGTGCCCGCTTTCCTGGCGATCACGCCCAGGGCCATGGCTTCGGTCCCGTTGGCGAGAATGTTCAGAAACCGCGTTGCAATGGAAACGGACTGGATGGTTCCGGAGCGTTTGGGCGTCTGTCCCGGCATGTCCTCGTCAGTCTCGCTGCTCATGAAGTCCGCACCTGCTGGGGATACCGGTGCGTCTCTCCCCCGCCGCCGTTGTTCAAACTGTTTTGCATGGGTCTCCCTCCCGTTTGTCCGTCAGGGTAGGAGGCTAACGCCGGGAGTTCAATCGGTCATCTCTGATATTTTTCGTTAAAATTCAGCTTGTTGAGAGCAAGTGTTGCGTTTCGGTAACCTTTATTTATGAGTTTTTAACTCATGTTGAAATGAGAAATCAATTCTGTATAGTGAAATCAAGTTGATCCATTGTTCAAGGGGTTGGGCAAGTTTGGACCGCATTGGTCAATGGGTCTGCTCCTCCGAAATTTGTCGCAGGCAAGATTATTCCAGCTTGTGCAAAAACATCATCATCAGGGTAATAAGATGAAACCGACTCGGATTTCGACGTTGCTTGGCAGTACGGCTGTGTTCACAATTTCACAGTTCGTTTCCTGTATCGCGTTCGCTCAAGATACTGGACCAGACGGCGCTCCAGGTGCCACTGTTCTCGAAACGATTTATGTAAGTGGAGAGAAAATCTCCCGCAGTCTGCAGGACACGGCCAGTTCGGTGGAAATCATTTCCGGCGCTGACCAGGCAACGCGCCCTGATGAACAGAGTGTGCAAAGTGCCATCAAGGACGTTCCGAACGTCTACTATCCCGGAACGGTCGGCGTCGCGCCGGTAATCCGCGGGCAGGACACGCAGGGGCCGAACACGGGGGCGGTCGCCTTCTATTCCGGCACCGTGCCACGCGCGTCGATCAATATCGACGGGCACTACCAGACCTACTTTGAAACCGTGTTCGGGGCGACGTCCATCTGGGATCTCGACCAGATCGAGGTGTTCCGCGGGCCCCAGACCACATCGCAAGGGGCCAACAGCATCGCCGGGGCGATCATCGTCAAGACCAAGGATCCGACCTTCACGCCGGAAGGCGCCATCCAGGCGGAATACGGCAGTTACAACACCCGCCGGGTGTCCGGCATGCTGTCCGGTCCCCTGAGCAACCAACTGGCCGCCCGCGTTGCGATGGACTATTACGGTCGCGACACCTTCATCGACTACATCAATTCGAGCTTTACCGAGGATGTCACGGACCTCGACATCATGTCCTTCAACGGGCGCGCAAAGCTGCTCTTCACTCCGGACGCCATTCCGGGACTGACGGCCAAGCTCACTTATTCGACGGCGCAAAACAACCAGCCGACCTATGAGGCAGCAACAGTCGAACCGTTCGACAGGCTCGAGAACTCACAGGCCAGCGTGCCGAGCTTCTATTCACGCTCGAACACGGGGATCGTCGATCTTTCCTACGAGTTTGAAAACGGTATCGTCGTCAGCAACCAGACGCAGTACAGCAAACTTTATGTCGACCGCCGCCTGGAAACCGTCGGCAATGGCGATGCGACCATCAACCAGCAGAACTGGTCGAACGAAGCCCTGTTGAATTTCGGCACCCAGGACAGCAAGTTCAGCGGTGTCGCCGGTTTTTACGCCGCACACACACAGTCGGATGAGAGCCTGCTGCTGCCGTTCAACGGGTCTCCGGATTTCGATGACACCAAAACCAACCTGGGTGTGTTCACGGAAATCGACTATCGGATCAACGAGGTCTGGACCCTGACCGGCGGCCTCCGGTTCGAAAGCGACCGGGTCAAGCGCGAAGGCCAATCTACAACGGCCGCCACGAGGGCGGTGGATTTCGACTATGACGAAACCTTCAACGCGCTCCTGCCCAAGATCGCCCTGGCATACAGCATCACGCCGGATGTGACCGTGGGCGGTCTCATCAACCGGGGCTTCAATCCCGGCGGTGTCGCATTTGACTTCCTCAACGGAACACCCCTCGCGTTCAAGGAAGAGACGTCCTGGAACTACGAGATCTTCGGCCGTGCCAAACTTCTCGACGACAAGCTGTCCGTATCCGCGAACCTGTTCTACACGGATTATCAGGACTCCCAGAGATACTTCCAGACCGTGCTTCCAGGCAGTTCGGTCACCCAGCTCCTGACGCTGAATGCGGAAAAGGCTCATGCCTATGGCCTTGAAGTCGCGATGAGCTACCAGGTGCTGGACAACCTGCGCTTCAATGCGAATGCCGGTGTGCTGAAGAGCGATATCAGCCAGTTCGACGCGCTCCCCTCGGTGGAAGGCAACGAGTTCAGCAAGGCCCCCGGCTATACGCTCGGGTTCGGCGCCGAGTGGCGCATCCTGGAAAATCTGGTTCTGTCGGCGAACGTCGAGCATTTTGACGGCTATTATTCCGACGACCTCAACTCCCAGGCATTTCAGGTGGATCCCTATACGGTCGCCAATGCCCGGGCGACGTACCAGATCCACGATCATTTCCAGATCTACGGATATGTGGACAATATCTTCGACGAACGCTCTCCGACCTATCTGGAAAACCGTCCGGGCGTCGCATCCTTTGCGATCATGTCGGCGCCGCGCATGTTCGGCGTAGGTGCAAAGGCGACGTTCTAGGGCCTTTGAGACGTCAGAAAGAAACCGGCGGCACGGGAGCAACCCGGCCGCCGGTTTTTTTTGTTCTGTCGATGTTGCACAGGCGGACATCCGCGCCGCCAGGGACGGGTTCAAAAAAGGAACCGCTGCCGGCACCGACACCGATCAACCTCGTGGCGGGATCACCTTGTGCGCGGACCAGCCTTGTACCGGTGCGAAGTCAGGTTTCCTCCCGATCCCCATCCTCGTCCGCGCCGCGATGGACGGGCTTTCCGGATTTCCTGTCTTTCTTCAATGCCTCGAAGCCGATGATGACATCGAGGAGCTCGGTCGTGATCTCGCTCTGGCGCAAGGCCTGGGTATCGGACCTGAGCATCTCCAGCCGATCGTCGACCGACTGCTCGGCCTGTTGCATCAGGGCGAGCCGGGCCGCGTTTTCCGTGACCAGTGCTTCTGCCGCCGCCCGGAACAGGCTTGCGAACAGATGCGCCCGGATCAGCGCCATGAACAGATCGCCTGGCTGCATCGAGAACGTCGGAAGGCTGCGCGAGGACCAGGGCCTGGTCGCGAGATCCTGAAGAAGGTCTGGATCGAGGGGCAGCAGGGCCGCGATCCGGGGCGCTTGCGATCCGTCACCGGAGCGGGCGAAATAGGCGAGCGAAACGGAAATTTCCCGGGGCTGGTTGCTGTGCCGGATGCTGTCCAGCCGCTTTGTCAGGAGGTTTGCGAGCCGGCCAATTCCGTCGACGGACGCAGGCGGAAACAGGGCCTTTTCAATTTTCAGCCCCTGATCCTTCAGGGCATCGGCCATCTGTGCCCCGATGCACAGGATCGTTGTGGACGGGGCATCGTTCAGCCCGATATGGCGCCTGACATGTGTGGCCAGCGCTTCATTGTAGTTGCCGCAAAGGCCATGGTCCGACCCGAAAACAACGAAGACCCGGGCCGCGACGTCCCGTGTCGTGGAGATCATCGGTCCGGTTCGGGACACAAAGGCATGCAGGCCCTCCAGAACGGTGTCGTGATAGGATTCAATGGCACGGGCCGCCTGCTCGTAGGGGGCGGAATTGATGACGGACAACGTCTTCATGGTGTGAACCACGCTGCGGATGCCCTGCATGCTGGCGGTGCGCCGGGTCAGTGCTTCAAGGGTTTGCGCCATCTTGCTTCCCGAGAGTTTGACGGGCCTGCTTTCCAAGCGCAGCCATCTGCGCGCGGGCCTCTTCGCCGAGCGGCTGGTTGTGCGCAATCTGATCGGCCAACGGGCCAAGGTCGCGCGCGGCAGACGCTCTGAGGGCGCTCATGGCCGTGAATGTGTCGGCCTCACTCAGTCCATCGAATTGCCCGTCCATGGCAGACACCAGGACGGCAAGCTGCTCAAGGGCCGGGATCGGATCGCGTTCTGCCTGCCGCAGCGACGCGCGGACGGCGGCCCCGCGCACAAGCCGGGCCCGCGTGGCATCATCCAGCCGTGTGCCGAACCGGGCGAAGTCCTCCAGCTCCTCGAATTGCGACAGGGTCACACGCAGGTTTCCGGCCACCGACCGGAACGCCTTGCTTTGGGCCTTACCCCCGACCCGGGAGACCGACACGCCCAGATCGACCGCGGGAAACTGGTTCTTGCGCACCAGGCGCGGAGACAGATAGATCTGTCCGTCCGTGATCGAAATCAGGTTGGTCGGAATATAGGCGGACAGGTTTTCCGCCTGGGTCTCGACGACCGGCAGAACGGTGATGGAGCCGCCGCCGGCGGATTGCGCGAACTGCCCGGCGCGCTCCAGCAGGCGGGCATGGATGTAGAAGATGTCGCCGGGAAAGGCTTCTCGGCCCGGCGGACGGCGCAGAAGAAGCGAGAGTTCGCGGTACGATCGTGCATGGTGGGTCAGGTCATCGAGAACCACCAGCACGTCACGGCCCTGATGCGCAAAATACTCGGCCATTGTCAGTGCCGCATATGGCGCGACATAGGCCAGGCCGGCTGCGCCCTCGTCGCCCGCGGACAGGACGATGGTGCGCGCCGCCATCCCGCCTTCGCGGATGGCGCCGATCACCTTGGCCACCGCGTCGCCGCGTTGCCCGATCGCGCAGTAGATGCAGATGACCTCGGTCTTCTTCTGGTTGAGGATCGCATCCACGGCCAGAGACGTCTTGCCGGTCTGGCGGTCGCCGATGACAAGTTGGCGCTGGCCAAGACCAATGGGCACAGCCGCGTCGACTGCCTTCAGGCCGGTCGCCAGCGGCCGCGAGATCGCCATCCGGTCGAGAATTCTCGGTGCCTCCGCCTCCACGGGCCGTTCCGCCTCGGCCTTGACCGGTCCCTTGCCGTCCTGCGGGTCACCGAGAGCATCCACGACCCGTCCCAGAAGCGCCGGACCGACCCTGGTGCTGACGACCTTGCGGGTGCGCATGACGCTTTCTCCCACGGTGACGCGGTCCGATGCGCCCAGGAGAACGACGCCCAGGCGCCCCGGTTCAAGATCGAGGACGATGCCCTGGACGCCGCATTCGAACCGCAGCAATTCTTCCGACAACGCGCGTTCCAGGCCGGTCACGACGGCAATCCCGTCGGCCACCTCTTCGACCCGTCCGATCTCGCTCAACTGGGGCGCGGGCGCCGGGCTGTCCAGAAGGGCCTTCAGAACGGTCTCGGGACCGGCGCCGATGTTGCCGGTGTCAGTGCTCATGATCTTGCGCTCTCAAATCGGTGCCGTTGGCCAGTTTTTCCGAAATCACGGCGTCGAGCCCGTCGATGTATGTGTCCACGGTCCAGGCAAGCTGCGCGCCCCCCATGCGCAGGATCACGCCGGGAGACTGTGCCGTATCCGTATCGAACCGGACAGATGCATGCGGAAAAACGGTTGCCAGCTCGGCGGTCAGACCCTCTTGCGCCGATTGCGGCAAGGGCGCATGGCTTGTCACCACCGCGCCGGTCGCCTTGCCCGCGGCGCGCTTCAGGTCAGTGGACATCGTCCTGATTTTCCGGACGAGATGATGCGCCATCCGCTCTTCCAGCGTCTCGTCTGCCAGATCGGCCAGGGCCTTGCGCGTGAGCGACAGGAGCGCACTTGCGCCGGCGCCATGCATGCGGGCGGTGTAATCGCGCGTCTCCTGATCGAGATGCGCTCGCCAGCTTGCATGTTCCTGTTCCATCCGCTGGCGCGCTTCGCACAGCAACGCATCGCGTTGTTCCTCGGCCTTTTTCCGGATCGTCTCCGTCAGGCCGGACTGGGTTGCCTGCAGGGCGCGCGTCTTTTCAAGAAACGCCGCCTCGGCTGCCTGTGCCGCCTTCTCGGCTTGCCCGGCCTCCTGCATCCTGGTCGTGATCTCCGCTTCGCGCGCGTCAATGCCATCCAGAATGGGGCGGTAGAGGAACCGCTTCAAAAGCCAGACCAGAACCAGAAAGTTGGCGATCTGGGCCGCAACGGTGATCCAGTCTATGGACATGGGTCAGCTACCCGCCGTCTGCGCCGCTTCCATTGCCGCATTCCAGAAAGGGTTCGCGAAAAGGAGGATCATGGCGACAACGAAACAGTAGATCGCCGTGGATTCGATCATGGCAAGGCTGACGAACAGCGTGCGGGAAATGGTCGGGGCCGCGTCCGGTTGCTGGGCGATCGCGGTGAGGGCGGTGGCTGCGGTGCGGCCCTCGCCGAGCGCCGGTCCGATGGCGCCGAACGACACGGTGAGGCCCGCCGTGAAGATCGAGATCGCGGCAATGAGGGCAAGGTCTGTCATGGAGTATCCTTTTCAGGCTCGGACTGTGGTGGGCGCGCGGTGGCGCTTGAGATGTAAACCGTCGCCAGGATCGCGAAGATGTAGGCCTGGATCATGCCGGTCAGGAGACCGAGCACATCCATCACCACCGGAAAGAAGAAGGGCGCGACGCTCAGGAGGATGGCCGCGATCACGGCCCCGCTCATGATGTTTCCGTAAAGGCGGATCGCCAGCGAGACCCCGCGCGAAAACTCGGAGATGATATTGAACGGGAGCATGATCACGGACGGTTCGATATAGGTCCTGAGATATCCGCCTATGCCCCGGCTGCCGACACCGAAAAGCGGGACCGCGATCAGAACGGAGATCGCGAGCGCGGTCGTGGTCGACAGGGACGATGTGGGCGGCTCGAACCCCGGAACAACCAGCAGCAGGTTCGACGTGGCGACAAAGAGGAACAGGGTCCCCACGAAGTACAGCAGATGGTGCGAGGGCCTCTGGGCGATTTCCCCGATCTGGCTCTCGATGCCCTGAACGATCACTTCCAGCATTGTCCGCCAGCGGCTCGGCGGCACGTCCGGACGCAGATTTCGCGTGATCAGCATTGACGCGACGGTGAGCAGCGCCATCACGATCCAGGTGTAGAAAACGGTCGCGTTGATGGGGATGCCCCAGGCGTCCACGATGACGGTCTGGTCGGGGGACAGGGTCATGGCGCGCCTTCGGCGGGTGCGTCGACGCGGGCAAGCGTCGTTGCGATGAATCGTGCCGCGAGGAACGCGAGACCATAGCCGGCAAAGGCCCACGGACCGCCGTGTGCCACGATCAGCCAGCCGGCCAGGAGCAGGGCAGCGATCCGCAGCACGGCGCTCAACGACAGCAGCCCGATCGTGTTCCTGCTGCGCAGGGCGAGCCGCATCCCGAGTGCCAGGCCCAGGAAGAAGACGGCTCCCATGACGGCGCCGGCCGCCAGCCCCAGCAACAGTGCGGTCCAGTCAACAACCATCATCATTCGCCTCCTTCCCTGTTTATCCACGCGGCGGCCATGATGGCGCCCAGCACGACACCGCCCAGGATCAGGGCGATCGTCCAGGAAAACCCCTGTGGTGCGACCTGGTCCAGCCAAAGACCGAGAAAAGCACCACCGACCGTCGGCACGGCGATGGCCCAGCCGACCATCCCGAATGTGCCGATGCCCCTCAGCGGGCTGGGTCCCGGATGATCGCGCGTCGACTTCATCCGCCTGGCCTGCCGGGCGATCTGCTCCGTGGATTCGTCCTGTTCCGGTGTCATTGCAGCGGCCTCTGCAACTCGGCAAACCGCCGAACCATGTCGGCCTCGAGCCGGGACAGGGCGGAGCGTGCCTGGCGCTCCTCTTCGTCCATCTGGATGAAGCTCGTCTCCACGGTGTCCTGCAGACTGTCCAGGTCGTCGCCGCGAACGCCGCGCCGGGCGGCAACGGTGATCACGTGGCCCTTTTTCACGAGCAGGCCTTCGTCCAGACCGAAGATTTCCTCCGGCCCGTCGAGAAGACGCAGTGTCATGACCGATGGCACCAGCGCGGTGACGAAGTCGACATGATTGGGCAGAATGCCGAATGCGCCATTCGGGGCCACGGCCGTCAGGCGCGTGGCCTGCCCTTCGAAGAGCGTGCGCGTCGGCAGGCGCAGGATGACGGTCATCACGGAGGCCATGCTCATGTCCCGGTCTCCAGATCATCCAGACCGCCGATCATGTAATAGGCGCTTTCGGGCAATTCGAACTCGGTCTGTGAGAGGATCGTCTCGCAACCGGCCAGGGTATCGGCGATCGGCACCTGCTTGCCCTCCATCCCGCTGAAGGAGCCGGTCGTGAAGAAGGGCTGCGTCAGGAAGCGTTCCAGCCGCCGCGCCCGCGCCACGGTGGCACGGTCGGCGGAGGACAGTTCCTCAAGGCCGAGCATCGCGATGATATCGCGCAGTTCCTCATATTCCGCCAGCGTCCGGCGCACGGCGCGGGCAATATCATAGTGCCGCTGTCCGACAACGGAAGGCGTCAGCATCACCGAGGCCGAGGCCAGCGGATCGACCGCCGGATAAAGACCTTCGCTGGCCCGCTTGCGCGACAGCACCACAGATGCCGAAAGATGCGAAAAGATATGCGCGGCCGCCGGATCGGTGAAATCGTCGGCGGGCACATAGACCGCCTGGATCGAGGTAATCGCCCCGCTCTTGGTCGAGGTGATGCGCTCTTCCAGCGTGGCCAGTTCCGTTGCCAGGGTCGGCTGGTAGCCGACGCGCGACGGCATGCGTCCCATCAGGCCCGACACCTCGGATCCGGCCTGAACGAACCGGAAGATGTTGTCGATCAGGAGCAGAACGTCCTGGCCCTTGTCGTCGCGGAAATACTCAGCCATCGTCAAGGCGGTGTTGCCAACCAGAAACCGGACGCCGGGCGCCTCGTTCATCTGGCCGAAGAGCATGACGGTCTTCTCGCGCACCCCGGCCTCGCCCATCTCGCGGTAAAGCTCCTCGGCCTCGCGCGAGCGTTCGCCGATGCCGCAGAACAGGCTTACGCCCTTGTGGTGCTGGACGGTGTTGTTGATCAGTTCCGTGATCAGGACCGTCTTGCCGACGCCGGCCCCGCCGAACAGCCCGGTCTTGCCGCCCCGTTCAATGGGCGACAGAAGATCGATGGCCTTGATCCCGGTCTCCAGGATCCGGGAATGCAGGACCCGGTCGCTCAGGTCCGGCGGCGGCTGATGGATCGAGCGGAATTCTTTCGCTGCAGGGGCTGGCTGGTCATCGATCGGCGCCCCGAACACATCCAGCATCCGGCCCAGAACACCCTCTCCGACCGGGACCCTGATCGGGCCGCCGGTCGCCTTGACCGTCATGCCGAGCCCCAGCCCGCGCACGGGGGCCAGCGCCATGGCCCGCACCATGCCCTCGCCGATCAGTCCGGACACTTCCAGGGCAATCTCGCCCGCATAGAGGAGATCGTGAATGCGGGGCACCGGACCGTCGAAGGCCACGTCGACAATTCCGCCGCGAATGGCGGCGATGTGCCCATCCGTTGAAGCATCCGGTTTCGGAGCGCCCCTGGTCGTCATCCGATTGCTTCGGCTAGCCAGATGCCGAAACCCCGGTTTTCCCGTCGTTTGCGGTCACGCCCGTTCGGCATCAATTGGTCTCCGTCGAGCCGATGCATCGCCAGCTTTCCGATGCAGGGCCTTGATCCGGCCCGCCAAATGACGGCCTCCAGATCAAGTTGGAAAACTGGATTTCAGCCTGAAGATAGCAGGAAAAAGCCCGGTAAAATTGACGAAGATCAATAGACGGCAGGAAGATGATTCAGGCCGGGAGCGGGGGACCGTTTGACCCCGGATTGCCGGGCAGCGCCTTCGTCACCCGGCGGGGGTGGCGACCGGGACTTCCGATCTCCCGGTCGCAACAGGTGCCGCGACCGAGGGTACCGGAGTATCGGGCCAGGGAAACAGGCCCGGGAAAAAGCGTCAGGGGAAAAACGCGGAGGCCTCGATGACCCGCCCGCGCCGAAGACAATTCAGTGTCTTTTCTCAGAGAAAGTCGTCTCGTCTTGGGGTGAAGCAGTCGACCAGCTTTCCGGGTTCCAGACAGACGCATCCGTGGGTCAGTCCGGAAGGTATTACAAAGCTGTCGCCTGCCTGCACTTCACGCTCTTCCTCGCCGAGGATGAACCTGAACCTGCCGCTTTCCACGAAGGTCGACTGCACGTGGGGATGGCTGTGCAGAGCCCCTTCTGCACCGGCCTTTTCGAAGCGGAATGCCACCATCATCAGTTCCGGATGATCCGCCATGACCTGACGGGTGACACCTTCCGCGGTCTTTACAACTGCAAACTCGGTCAAAGACAGTTTTCCTTCTTTTTCAAGCGATCAGCTGAACAGCATGCCGCCATTGATGTCGACGTTGGCGCCGGTCACGAACGCCGCGTCATCGGATGCGAGAAATGCCACGAGATTGGCAACATCCTCCGAGGTTCCCTGACGCTTCAAGGGCGTGGCCGCCTCGACGTTGCGGCGGACTTCCGGTTTTGTGAAGATGTTGTGGAAGTCCGTGTCGATCATGCCCGGGCACAGGGCATTCACACGGACCGCCGGGCCCAGTTCCTTCGCGAGACCCCGTGTCATGGTCATGACCGCCCCTTTCGAGGTGGCATAGGCGATGGCGCCCGGCCCGCCGCCATCGCGGCCGGCCTGGCTGGCGATGTTGACGATGGCGCCGGCGGTCAGATGCGGCAGGCAGGCCTTGATCATCAGAAAGGTGCTGGTCAGGTTGAGGTCCATCACCGCACGCCAGTGATCGAGCGACATGTCCGCGATGGTCTTGCGCGCGATCAGGCCGCCGGTGTTGTTGACGAGGATGTCGATGCCGCCGAACGTCTCGACCGTTCTGGCGACGAGAGCGTCCACGCCGGACGGCTCGTTGAGGTCGCCCTGCAGGGCGAAGGCCTTGCCGCCGGCGGCCTCGATCTTCGCGACGGTTTCGTCCGCGCCCTTGCTGCTGGAGAAATAGTTGATGGCGACACTGGCGCCCTCTTCGGCGAGGCGCATGGCGCAGGCCCGGCCGATATCCCTGCCGCCGCCGGTCACGATTGCGGTTTTGCCCTTGAGTTTCATCTTGTTTCCTTTGTGCGTGTCATTTTTCCGGGGTCTTGCCGACATCGAAAGTTTTCGGAACGACCACCTTGAAGGTCCTGTCGTCGGAATCGGTGAAATAGAGGTCGCAGTCGTAGCCCTGGTCGTCCAGGAAGCTGAAGACCCGGCGCGGGGCCGACAGCGGATAGGGCACCAGCAAGGTCGCGACCCGGTGCCGGACGGCCTTCGGGAAGGTGGCCTTCAGGCAGGTGCTCACCGGCAGGCCCTCGAATTCCGCCGGATCGACGCCCGGGAAACCCGTTTCCTGACCGAGCTGCGGCGACCCGGCCTCGGACCAGAGGAACTGGCCGTAGAAGCCGGCCTTTTCGCCCGTGTAGCGGAAGGTGGCGTCGCCCAGGGTCATCGGGGCATTGGCGTGAAGCAGCCAGTCTATCGCGACCGGCGAGCGGGCATCGATGCTGTCGACAATGACGAAATACGCTCCATTGACGAAATAGACGTCCCGAAGGACGGAGGTGACGTCGTCGTTCAGGGTGCGGTAGGCCGCCGTGGCATCGCCGCGGATGAAGATGTGATCGCCGCGGTCCTCCGCGTCGACGATCCGCCCCGCCGAGCGGATCGCCTTGGCCTTGTCCTTGCCGGCATACTGGCCCTGGCCGTCGATGAGGATTGCGTTCTTGGATCGGGTCTGGCGGCGCCAGGTCTGGTGCATCGTGCTGTTGAAGGCGACATAATGACCGGACTGGATCGCGAGATCCTCGCCAAAGGCCGCGAGGCAGAAGGCGTTCTGGTCGCCGTGGCTGTGGCTGACCGCGCCGAAGGGCGAGGCCTTCATCACGAACTGGATGTGGTTGTCCGGGTCGTCGATCTGTTGCTGGATCGCGGCCCAGCCGATGCCCTTGAACCATCTGAGCCGGTCGTCTCCCGCCGGGGGCACGGCTTCGATCTCGGGAAAGTCGGTCCTGTAGACGAGTTCGTCGAAGTTGAAGTCCCACCAGCCCCAGTTGTAGAACGCCTTTTCCGTGCCCGGATTGGTGCGTCTGATTTCGTCAAAGTACCACTGGTAGGCGCCGTTGCCGGTCACGCCGGCGTACTGGCGCAGATTGTAGCCGATCTTGACCGCGGGCAGGTCGCCCATCGTGCTGTCGTCCCCGAAGGTCGCCCGTTTGGTGTCCGGCGCCTTGGTGTAGAGCGGAAAGTCCCCTGTGTTGCGGAAGAACGGCCGTCGGTAGAGATCGAGGCCCGTGTAGGACCGGAGCAGATTGGCCGCATCGATCAGGTAGGCCATGCCGGTCATCCAGTAGTGCGGGCCCTCGGCCCAGCCGCCGTCGGCATCGCCCCAGGGCGAATAGACGGTAAACAGGAACTCGACCGCATAGTTCAGCCAGTCTTCGGCTTCGGGCGCATGGTCCAGAAGAGCGATCGAGGCCGGGACGAGAACCGCCGATACCGCGCGTACCGCATGACTGTCGAAGGGAAAGAGCTGGATGTTGGCATTCCGGATCAGATGGTCCGCCGTTTCGCGGGTGCGCGCCAGAAGGGCATCGCGCACAAGCTGGCGTTCCTCTTCACTCAACGCGTCATAAAGCCAGTCGTATCCCCAGGCGAGCGCGAGATTGACCCGGAAGGCCCATTCGTCCGTGTAGGCGCGCGAGGTCGTGCCCGTGGGAGACCAGGCTGCGGCGGCCAGCAGCCACGCGCGGGCCCGCTCCAGCATGGCCTCGTTTCCGGTGACCTTCGCACCGATCGCCAGGTGCCGGATGGCATACAGAAGCTCCTGACAATCGATATAGGTCTGCCGCCAGACCGAGGCGATGCGCGTGTGCTCCGGATAGCCTGCAGGTTCCTGCATGATCTCGCGATCCATCCAGGGCAGCACGGACTTTTCGAAGAACGTCGACCAGCTGCAATGATCCGGGTCGGCGAGGACGTCGTTGCGGAAGGCCGCGAGCCTGTCCGGCGTCATCCACAGGCGCGGATGCGACCGGTCGGCGCTTGCAAAGCGTGTGGTGCGCGACGGCAGTGGCGTTTCAGGCAGTGCCGCCCTGATCGTGAAGGTTCTGGTCTTGCTCCACGTCGACAGCGGTTCACCGGTGTGCGGATCGCAGACGGCGTAGGACCAGTGGTATTCGCCGGGCGCCAGGGCGGTGTCGGGTGTAAAGAAATTCAGGCGAATGCGGGTGTATTGCCGGGTGTCTCCAGCCGGGTAGTCCGCATCGGGAGAAATCCGCAGCACGTATTCGGCTTCGGTCTCGATCACCGGAAGCCAGGTGAATCTTGGCGGGTTCTCGACAATTTCGGACCGTTCGTCGGGCGCATACTGAATGGTCAGCCGGCCCGTCCTGGGCTGATCGAGCACGTTGGTGTTTCCGGACATGAGCGGAGAAATCCTGTTGTCTGCGAAGGGAAGGGGGCCGCGGAGATCAACACCGCGGCCGCCGGCTTGCGGGATCAGCCGTATTGGCGCGTGTAGGCTGAGTTCATCGCGTCAAGCACTTCTTGCAAACCCATCTTGTTGAGCGTGGCCACGTAGTCGTCCCAGTCGGCGACGACATCGCCATTGCCCAGGATCCAGCCCTGCTGGCGTTCCAGCATGTATGTCCGGATCGAGGCCCAGTACTTGTCGTAGACCTTCTGTTCTTCCGCGTTCAGCGCCACGCCCAGGAACTGGTCGATCAGGTAGTCGCCTTCGTCGTAAAGGGCGATGCCTTCCAGCGCATACTTGTTCGACCATTGCTTTTCGTAATTGTAATCCTGAAAATAGCCGCGTGCCTGAAGCTGGGAGCCGACCTCGTAGAGCTGGTTGTTGACCGGCTTGCCGTTGGTCAGGAAATCCTCGGTGAATTGCGGCTGGCCGTCCACCATCGTGTATTGCTCGCCTTCCACGCCGAAATTGGCCAGGCGGCGGCCTTCTTCGGTGAACCAGAAGTCGAAATACTTGATGGTCTCGACCGGGTGCTCGTTGGTGTAGCCGATCGCCCAGCCGTCCGGCTTGATGGGAATGCGCCGGTGTTCTTCCATGCGCACACCCGAAACGGAGGCAGGCGGTGCGAACGCCTTGAACTGGAACCCTTCCACCTTGCCGCCGAGGGAATCATTGTAGCCCGAGGTCGAGGCAAACCAGTCGTGGGTCATGCCGCCCAGGTTCTCGGAAAGCAGATACTCGCGCGATGAGGACCCGCGCGTGAAGATTTCCGGATCGATCAGGCCTTCGGCATACCAGCGGGCGAGGTTCTTGATGCCGTCCCGATAGCCTTCGCCGGCGTATGGGTGTTGCAGCTTGCCGTTGTCGACATAAAAATCATGATAGGTATCGGAGCCAGACGAGCGGCCGTCCCAAAGGGTGACGAGGCGGATCAGCTCCGGCCACTGGCGGGCGAAGAACGGGACTTCGTCCTTCAGTCCGTTGCCGTTCGGATCTTTGTCGCGAAACGCTATCAGAACCTCTTCCAGCTCTTCGACAGTCTGCGGAGCTTCGAGCCCGAGCTTGCTCAGCCAGTCGTGACGAATGAAATACGCTCGGCCGTATTTTCCGTCCGGCAGGTAGGGGATGTAATACATCTCGCCATTGGCGGCCTGGATCGCCGAGCGGATCTCGGGGCGCTCGTCGAGAAAGGCCTTGAGGTGGGGGGCATGCTCTTCGATCAGGTCGTTCAGGCCGATGAACGCGCCCTCGGGACCGAACTGGTTGACGAAGTCCTTGATGCGGCTGGAGCCGACAATATCCGGAATGCCGCCGGAAGCGAGCATCAGGTTCAGTGCTTCGGTCTTGCCGTTGTTCTCGTCCGTGCGGGTGTTCGCTCCCACGGTGGCGTCGATCAGATGAATGCCGGTCAGTTCGCGGGCGATCTGCTCGACCGGCCAGTCTTCCTTGTAGCGCGGGTAGCGCGCGTGGTTCATCTGGATCGTCAGCTCCAGCGGTTCGTCGACGATGCGCAGGTCTTCTTCGGCCATGACAGGCCCGCCCAGCATGGTCGCGCCAAGCAGAGCCGCTGCAAGTGTCAGATTTCGCATGGTATCCTCCCTAGTGTCACGTAACGTCATTCCTTCACTCCGCCCAGCATGGTTCCCTTTTCGAAGTAGCGCTGGAGGAACGGGTAGATGACCAGTATCGGGATAATCGAACAGACGATGATCGCCGCGGTCACGGTTTCGACGCTGTAGGCCGCATCGACCAGCGAGGCGCCGAATTCGTTGTCGTCCGACAGGGTCACGATGGTGTGCCGCAGATAGACCTGTAACGGGATCTTCTGTTCGTCCTGCAGCAGCACCATGGCCCAGAAGAACCCGTTCCAGCGCGACACGATGCAGAACAGCGTCACGGTCGCAATGGCGGGTTTGGACAATGGCAGATAGACCTTCCACAGCACCTGGAATTCACTGGCGCCGTCCATGCGCGCGGCCTCTTCGAAGGAATTGGGGATCGCCTCGAAGAAGTTGCGCAGAAGGATGATGTTGAAGCCGTTCACGGCGAAGCCGATGATGATCCCGAAATAGCTGTCCAGCAGTCCGAGGTCGCGCATGTTCAGGAAGAACGGGATCATGCCAGCGTGAAACCACATGGTGAACGCCACCATCAGGTTCCAGAACCGGCGTCCGTAGAGCTGCGGACGCGACAGGGCATAGGATCCCGGAATGATGATCAGCAGGCTCATCACCGTTCCGAGAATGGTGTAGATGAAGGTGTTCTTGTAACTGATCCAGAACATCGGCTCGCTGAGGACGTGCTTGTACGCCTCGAAGGTGGCCCCCACCGGCGACAGCACGACCTGGCCGGCGCGGGCGGCGAAACCCGAACTGAACGACACGGCCGCGATGTAGATGAACGGATAGAGGGTGGAGACGGCGAATATGGCGATCAGGATCATGTTCAGGATCACGAAGATCCGGTCGCCGCGGCTGTAGAGATGAAGCTTCTTCATGGTCGTCCCCTCACCACAGCGATGTGCGCGAGAAGCGCTTGGACAGGGTGTTGGCCGAAATCACCAGCACGAAGGCAACCACCGCGTTGAACAGACCCGCGGCGGCGGCCATGTCGTATTGTCCGTCCTGGATCCCCTGGCGGTAGATGAAGGTGTTGACCACATCCGCCGTCTCATAGGTGGCGGGCTGGTACAACAGGATCACCATCTCGAAGCTGACCTCGAGGATGTTGCCGATGCGGATGATCAGCATGATGATGATCGTCGGCAGAATGCAGGGCAGCGTGATTTTCCACATCATCTGCCAGCGGCTGGCACCGTCGACAACCGCCGATTCATAGAGTGTGGGCGATACCCCGGCGATCGCGGCAAGATAGACAATGGACTGGAATCCGGCCTCCTGCCAGATGCCCGTGCCGATGAAGATCGGCCTGAACCATTCGGGCTTGGTCAGAAAGTAGACCGCGTCGATCCCGAACCATCCCAGCACCGTGTTGACGATGCCCGCGGAGGGCGACAGTGCGGTGATGACGATGCCGGCGATGATGACCGACGAGATGAAATGCGGCAGATAGACGATGGTCTGAGCCGATTTCTTGAACCACCTGTTGAGAACCTCGTTGAACATCAGGGACAGCACGATCGGGACCGGAAAACCGAACAGCAGCCCGTATGCGCTGATGATGATCGTGTTCTTGACGGCGCGGAGGAACTGGTCGTTGTCGAACAAGGTCCGGAAATGCTCGAATCCGACCCAGGGGCTGGCTTCAATGCCGCGGAAGATCGAATAGTCCTTGAAGGCGATCTGCAGGCCGTACATGGGTTTGTACAGGAACAGGAGCAGCCAGACGATCGTGGGGAGCAGCATCAGGTAGAGCTGCCATTCCCGCCGCAGGTGGTCACCAACGCGCACCATCCGGCCGGGTTTGCGCCGGCGCACGGCTTCGGAGGCCTCGATCACCAGCTCCTCGGTCGTCCCGCCCTGGAATTCCGGATTGCTGATCATGACACGTGCACCTGTCCGGGAAATGCCGTGCCGGTCTCGGCGTCGAAGACGCGGATCATTTCGGGCGCGACAGTGAACCCGGTGACGTCGTGCAGTCCTTCCGCGTGGCCCACGGTTCCGGTGCGGATCACGAAAGGCTCTTCGTCGAGCCTTGTGTGCAGCAGGGCCTCGGAGCCCAGGGTCTCGACAAGATCGAGGTCCACGGTGATGCGATGTTCGGCGCCGTCGCCGGCAACGGACACGAATTCGGGGCGTATGCCGAGGATCACCTCGCGCCCGACACTGTCCCGCAGCGCCTCAAGCGGCGCGAGTGGCAGCGTCTGGCCGCCGAATTCGGCGACCGGCGCTGTGGCGCCCGCGGCAAGGCGCGCCTTGACCATGTTCATGGGCGGGGACCCCAGGAAACCGGCGACGAAAGTGTTCACGGGATTGAGGAAGAGCTCCATCGGAGCGCCGGTCTGCTCGATGTGGCCGTTGTTCATGACGACGATCCGGTCGGCAAGGGTCATCGCCTCGACCTGGTCGTGCGTGACGTAGATGCTGGTGACACCGAGGCGGTTGTGAAGACGGCGAATTTCCGCGCGCATCTGGGTGCGCAGCTTG
This sequence comes from Roseibium sp. AS2, assembly GCF_038900065.1. Lineage (NCBI taxonomy): Bacteria > Pseudomonadati > Pseudomonadota > Alphaproteobacteria > Hyphomicrobiales > Stappiaceae > Roseibium > Roseibium sp. AS2. Next base: position 115,852 of record NZ_JBBMQN010000010.1, on the reverse strand, counting down.
GCATCCAGGTTGGACAGGGGCTCGTCGAACAGGAAGACCTTCGGCCGCCGGACGATCGCGCGGCCCATGGCAACACGCTGGCGCTGTCCGCCGGACAATTCCGCAGGCCTGCGTTGCAGATAGTCCTTCAGGCCGAGAATGCCGCTGACTTCCTCGACCGCAGCCGCGATTGCGGCCTTGCTCTCGCCGCGGATGCGCAAGCCGAAAGCGATGTTGCCGGCGACATTCAGATGCGGATACAGCGCATAATTCTGGAACACCATAGCGACATCGCGATCCTTGGGGGCGATGCGGTTCATGTGACGGCCGTCGATGGCGAGATCACCTTCCGTAATCTCCTCCAGGCCCGCAATCATCCGCAGGGTCGTCGACTTGCCGCAGCCCGAGGGGCCGACAAGAACGACGAATTCCTTCTCGTTCACTTCCAGATCGATTCCGTGCACCACACGCAAGGCCCCATAGGCCTTGACGATGCCTTCCAAGCGTACCCCTGGCATTCCACCTCCCACGCGGCCACGCCATGAACTCCCATCCGGCGCGGCAGCCTTTTCATCCGGCAGTGGTTGTCGAAACGATCTCCACACGCCATCACTTTAGACTGGTATACTAGTAGCTAATCTGGAATACTAGTCTGAATTTGAAAATCAAGGGCAGGGCCGAGACGCTCATGCCGGTCCGGACCCGGTGCCAATCTGATCTCGACACGGCCTGAACACGGGTTCGGGGAGGAACGGCGACCGAACCCGTCCTCCGGTATCGGGCAAGGGAAAGAAAGCCGGGACGCCTTGCGGGACTTTGTCACCCGGTGCTGACGGGTTGGCATTCGTGGCCTGACGGGGCTATTCAACGAACAGGTCCAGCGAAACCGGGCCGACGATACTGGCCGCACGATACGGGCACGGGACCGGCTGAAGGCAGTCGGGCCACTCTGGAGGAAACAAGATGGTGCACCTCAAGCAGGCAGGCGACAGACGCCCGCTGGTCGACGAGATATATGACTATCTCCACGAAGAGATCGCCAGCATGCGCCTCAAACCGGGCGACCGGATTTCCGAAGCGGATATCGCGGCGCGGTTCGGCGTGTCGCGGCAGCCGGTTCGGGACGCTTTCAGCCGCCTGGAAAACCAGGACCTGCTGCTGATCCGTCCGCAAAGGGCGACGGAGGTCAAACGCTTTTCGGCCCGCGAGATCGAAAAATCCCGTTTTGTGCGGGCCGCGGTCGAAGCGGAAGTGCTCCGGCGGGCCGCCGCCAAATGCGACCGTGTCGGTGCCGCCATGCTGGAAGACTGTCTCGACCGGCAACGGCAGGCGATCGCGGACAACGACTATGAGGCCTTCGGAGCGCTCGACTACGCGTTTCACCGGACCCTGTGCCAGATCGCGCGACTGGACTTTGCCTTCGAGGTCATTTCGTCGGAAAAGGCCAAGGTCGACCGTCTGTGCATTCTCGGTCTGTCAAAAGAAGACCGGATGCCGCAACTGGTTGCCGATCACGAGGAAATCGTCGCCTGCGTGAAAGAGGGCGATGCCGAGCGGGCGGTCGTGGCGGGCATGCGCCATCTGTCCCGTCTGGACGCCACCATCGAATCCATCACCGCGACCAATGAAAGCTTTTTCGAGGAGAGCCCGGGCTGACGTCCAGGATCAGCCCGACCGGACTGCGGCCGGCAGCCCTTGCGGTGCCGCCGTCACTTTCCTCGCCCCCAAGGCCCTGCAAACTGCCCAAAGCCCGCACAGACCCCGGTCAGACAAGCTCCCGCGCACCCGGCCGCTCCGGTGGCCTGCCGTCCAACGGTACCGTTTTCCAGGTGGCCTGGCCGCTCACTCTCAAGACGATCATGCTGCACGGCATCGTCGTGATCGATGCCATCCTGGTTTCGTCGCTGGGCGAAACGGCGGTTGCCGCCATGGGCATCGCATCGGTGTTCGGCGGATTGCTGCTGGGTATCCTCGGCGCCTTCTCGAACGGAACGCAGATAAGACTGGCGCAGGCCTTCGGTGCCGCGGATCCGGCCGCGCTCCGCACCGGTTTCCTGTGCGGTCTCCTGATCAACGGCTGTATCGCGCTGGCAGGTATCGGTGCGGCTTTCCTGGCCGGCGAACTGATCGTCGACAGGGTTGCGCATTCAGCGTGGATCGGGACCGAAGCGAAAAACTATCTGAGTGTCCTGCTGCTTGTGTTCCTGGCGGAGGCCGTGGCGCTGAACCTGTCCAGCCTCTTCAATGCCCGCGGTGAAACGCGGGTCCCTTTCCTGAGTTATCTGGTGTCCCTGCCGGTCAATGTCGGGGTGAGCTATATCCTGATACACGGTCATTTCGGCGCGCCCGAAATGGGCGTGACCGGTGCCGCATGGGGAACGGTTGTCGGCGCGGTCCTGAGGCTTTCGGTCCTGGTTCGGGAAGCCCGGCGCTCCGGTATTCTCAAGGCCGGCCAGAAGACGCGGCAGCGGAACGCCTTTGCAGCGGCGCTCCGCCGCCATTTCCTGTTCACATTGCCGATTGCCGCGACATTTGCGAGCGCATCGCTGGCCAACGCCGTGGCGACCCTGATCTACGCAGCCCTCAGCGTGACCGAATTCGCGGCGCTGACGCTGATGATGCCGTGGATCATGGTGGTTGGTGCCATTGCCATGTGCTGGGCCCAGGCAACCGGGATTCTTGTCGCCCAGTTGATAGGAGAAAGGCGCAGCGGCAGTGACCTGGACGCATTTCTGGGGTCGGCGTGGCGCGCGGCCTTCGGGGCCGCGGTGCTGGTCTCGCTGGTCTATCTGGCAGTCTGTCTGCTGTCCGGCCGGATCTATCCCGGTCTCAACGAGGATACCCGCGCCGCGCTCCTGGGCTTTTTACCGGTTCTCCTGCTCCTGCCGTTTCCGAAGGTGTCCAACGCCATGTGCGGCAACACGCTCAGGGCGGGCGGGGAGACGGTCTATGTCATGCACATCTTCATCTGGTCGCAATGGGCATTTCGTCTTCCGGCAACGGCGTTGCTGGTGCTTGTTTTCAACGCGCCGGTCATCTGGATTTTCTCGCTGCTGCTGTTCGAGGAGCTGGTGAAGCTTCTCCCGTTTCACCTGCGGCTCCTGTCGGGAAAATGGAAGACCGGCAGGCTCTGAATCCTGCCGCAATCACATTCCTTGTCGATGACGCAGTCCCGCGCCTTGTGGTGGTGCCCCGGTACACGAGGGCAGTCGGCATGGTGCCGGCTGCCTTTACTGCCATCCGTAATTTTCTCTTTTTCTGCCGATAAAGTTATTGTATATCAAATAATATCGATTTTTTTGAAAGCGGCTTCGTGAGCCGGAAAAAGCGGATCGATCCAAGAAGGACGGCTCACGGGCGTCCCGGCGGCTTGCGCCGTCTTGCAGTAATCGGGGAGGAGACCCAATGAAACAGTTCCTTAAAACCCTCGCGGTCGCGTCCATTTCGGCGCTGACGCCTTTCGGGGCGGCCACCGCAGCGAATGTCGACGGGCCGTCGGTCTTCTGGAAAATCTCGATGTACGGCAACCCGCGGGCGCTTACCGCCGGGATGGAAGCCTTGGCGGAAAAGGTCGCGGAAGAGACCGGCGGCAAGTTTCAGATCCGGATTTTCTACGCGGAACAGCTCGGCCCGGCGCGCGAAAATCTTGACGGCCTCAAGCTGAACGCCTTCGAGGGCGCCGGCATCTGCAATTTCTACCATCCCGGCAAGAACCCGGCATGGATGGTGTTTTCCCTGCCCTTCCTTCCGATCGGCGATCCGCAGGTGGGGCGGACCGCGCGCATGCGCATGTTCGAACATCCTGCGATCGTTGCCGACATGGCCAAGTGGAACGCCATTCCCTACGTTTCGGGCCTGCTGCAGCAGTTCGAACTGATGGGCAAGGGGACACCTCCCGAGAAACTCGAGGACTGGAAAGGCTTGCAGGTGCGCGCGGGCGGCGGCCTGGGCGATGCCATGGAGGCGCTCGGGGCGACCAAGCAGACCCTGTCGGCCTCCGAGACGCTCACGGCCTTCCAGAACGGCACGGTCGACGCGGCGGCCTTTCCGTTCACCTATGCCCACGTTGCCTTCAAGATCAACGAGGAAGCCGACTGGTACACCTCGAACCTGGCTCCGGGAACGTCGGAATGCGGTTGGGTCCTGAACAAGACCGCCTTCGAGGCGCTGCCGGAAAATTACCAGGCGCTGATCATGGACAACCGGGATCTCGTGCTCGACGCCCAGCAGGCGGCCTATGACGCCCAGGACGAAGTCAATCTGCAGCTCTTCGAAAAGACCCTGCACAAGATCGCCTACAGCGAAGAGGAACTGACCCGGTTCCGCGAAATCGCCGGGCGGCCGGTCTGGACCAAATGGGTGGCCGACAATCAGGACAGCTTCGATGCGCAGGCGGTTCTGGACGCCTTCCTTGGTTATGCCGAGGAAGCGCGCAAGCAGTAACCCCTTCCGGGTGGTGCCGCGGTTCTGCCGCGGTGCCGATTTCCCGTTCAGGAACAGAACCCATGTTTGATACCCATCCGGCTGCCGGCGGCTCCAGCCTCGTTGCCCGTGCCGACCGGCGGCTGTCGCCGGTGGAAGACGCAACGAATTTCGTGGCGGCGATCTTCATCTTTCTGCTCATGTGCCTGGGGATCGCCCAGATCGTGCTGCGCACGGTGTTCGACACGCCGTTGTCCGGCTATGTCGACCTGGTCGAGCTGTCCATGGCCGGGATGGCCTTTCTCGGGGCCGCCTACACCCAGCGCATGGGCGCCCATATCCGCATGGAACTGCTGCTGTCTCATCTGCGCGGACGCGGTCTTTGGGCGGCCGAGATCGTCGGTGCGCTCGTCGGCATGGGCATCATCGCGGTGCTGATCTGGTACAGCGGCGCGCATTTCTGGCGGTCGTTTGAGCTCGGGGACACCACAATCGATGCGGAGTTTCCGGTGTGGCCGTCCAAGCTGGTGGTTCCGGTGGCGTTTTCCCTGTGGTTCCTGCGGCTGTCCGTCCAGCTGGCCGGATCGGTGCGCATGTTCATCGATCCGTCCCGCGCACCCGAAGGCGTGACATTGATGAAGAACGCGGCCCAGGTCGCCCAGGAAGAAGCAGAAGAGGCGCTCGCGGCCTCCCAGGACGGAAAGACTGACGGATGCTGATCGGACTTGGATTTGAATACCCGCTTCTGGTGGGCCTGATCGGCATCGGACTGCTGGTCCTTCTCGTCATGCTCGGGGTGCGTGTCGTGTTCGCGGCAGCGACCATCGGCCTTCTGGGACTGGTCGAACTGATCGGCTGGGGCCCTGCCGCCGGCATCGTCGGCATCGTGCCGCATGCCAAGTCGACGATCTATGCCCTGAGTGTCCTGCCGATGTTCATCTTCATCGGCTTTGTCGCCTTTCATGCGGGCATGACGACACAACTGTTCAATGCCGCCAGCAAGTGGCTTGGCTGGCTTCCGGGTGGCATGGCCGTCGCGACCGTGTTCGCGACGGCCGGATTCGCTGCCGTTTCGGGCGCCTCAACAGCGACATCCGCCGTGTTTGCCCGCGTCGCCATTCCGGAAATGCTGCGCTACGGTTACGACCGGCGGCTGGCGGCGGGCGTGGTCGCGGCGGGAGGCACCCTGGCAACCCTGATCCCGCCGTCGGCGATCCTCGTCATCTACGCGATCATCGTCGAGGAGTCGGTCGGCCGCCTGCTGCTGGCGGGCTTCCTGCCCGGCCTGGTCTCGGCGCTGATCTACGGCGGCATCATCATCGGCTGGGCGAAGGTCCGTCCCGAGGCGGCGCCGTCGGTGGGCGGCGCAACCTGGGGGGAAAGGTTCACGTCGCTGCCGCCGTTGCTGCCGATCGTGGCCGTGGTCTTCATCATCATTTCCGCGATCTATCAGGGATGGGCGACACCGACGGAGGCCGGCGCGCTGGGCGCGGGCATCGTCTTCGCGGTGGCCCTGTTCCGCGGCACCGGGCTGCGTCCGATCACGGCCAGCCTGATGGAAACGGCCAAACTCACCGTCATGATCTTCTCGCTGATCTGGGGCGTGACGATATTCGTGCGCTTTCTCGGCTTTTCCGGGGTCGCGGAAGCGTTCACCGCCTGGGTCGTCTCGCTTGATGCCTCGCCCATGACGATCATGATCTGCATCCTGCTGGCCTATGCCGTCCTCGGCATGTTCATGGACGCCATCGGAATGCTGCTGCTGACGCTTCCCGTGGTCTATCCTGCGGTGATCGCGCTGGGCTTCGATTCCATCTGGTTCGGCATCATCGTCGTCAAGATGGCGGAAATCTGCCTTGTCACCCCGCCCATCGGTCTCAATTGTTTCGTGGTCAGCGCGGTGCGTCCCGACATCCCGCTTCCGGACGTGTTCCGGGGCATCATGCTGTTCTTCATCGCGGACGTGATAACCATCATCGTTCTGCTGATTTTTCCCGAGATCGTCACCTGGCTGCCCGATCTGATGCGTAACTGAGGACCTGCAACAATGCGCCTGGCATCAAGCCTTGCACTCGCCACTGCCGAGACCATCGCCGAAACCGTTCTGGCCATCGGCCGCCGTGAACAGATGAAGCCGCTGACCGTGGCTGTGCTGGACTCCGGAGGACGGCTGGTGACGATGAAATCGGAGGACGGCAGCGGTCTGCTGCGCTTCGACATCGCCTACGGCAAGGCCTGGGGCGCCCTTGGCATGGGATTGCCGTCGCGCACGATCCGCGACTACCTGTCCGCGCGGCCAACCTTCCAGACGGCCTTGTCCGTGGCCGCCGAAGGCCGCTTCATACCGGTGCCGGGCGGTGTCCTGATCGAGGATGACACCGGCAGCACGATCGGTGCGGTCGGCGTCAGCGGAGACACCTCGGAAAAGGACGAATACTGCGCCATTCACGCCGTCAGGAATGCGGGTCTTGCGCCGCTGCCTGCAGAGCACGATCCGAACTGGCAGGCCTCCTCGCTGTCGGACAAACACTGACGATCACGTGCCCCGGTTCGGGCGCGAACCAATCTGAGCGGGAATGGCTCTAGAGAAAATCGCACTTAATCGGAACCGCTTTTCACTTTCTGGAACCAGATGTTCCAACGCAAAACGCGATGCTGATTTTTCCGTTTAAATGCAACACGCTCTAGAACAGCGTTTCCGGCAACAGCATGCTGATCGCCGGGATGTAGGAGAGCAGGATCAGGGCAACCAGCATCAGCAGGATGGTCGGCAGGGTTGCCAGGAACACCTCGCCCAGCTTCATTCCCGAGACGCCCATGGCCACGAACAGGTTCAGGCCGACCGGCGGCGTCAGCATGCCAACCGACAGGTTCACCAGCATGATCACGCCGAAATGGATCGGATCGACACCGATCTGCTGGGCGATCGGCATCATCAGGGGCGCCAGGATGATGATCGCGGAGGCGCTGTCGAGAAAGCAGCCCGCGATCAGGAGGAGCACGTTGAAGAAGGCGATGATCAGGAAGGGGTTGCTGACATCGCCGAGGATGTAGGCGGCAAGCTGGGCGGGCGTGCCCGTGCTGGCCAGGACCCACGAGAATGCCGACGCGCCGGCCGTGATCAAGAGAAGCGGACCGGAGATCAGGCCCGTGTTGCGCAGGACCATCAGCGTGTCCCTCACGGAAATACTGCGATAGATGACCGCGCCGACAAACCAGCCGTATAGGCACGCCGCGGCGGCGGATTCCGTCGGTGTGAACACACCGGAATAGATCCCGCCAAGGAGGATCAGCGGCAGGCCGAGACCCCAGGCGGAGTTCTTCAGCGCCGTGAGAATTCCCTTTAAAGTCGGCATTGCATCGCGCGGATATCCCTTCCGGGCGGAGTACCAGGTCGCGAAGGCGATGAGGATGCCACCGATCATCATCGCGGGCAGCAGGCCGGCGGCAAACAGCTTGCCCACCGAGGTACCGGTGACCGAGCCGTAGATGATCAGGGCGATCGACGGCGGCACGATGGGGCCGAGTGTGCCGGCTGTGGTGATCAGGCCGATGGAAAAGAACTTGTCGTAACCGGCCTTCACCATGGCCGGGTACAGGATCGACCCGATCGCGATCACCGTTGCCGGGCTCGATCCCGAGATCGATCCGAACATCAGGCAGGCCACGACCGCCGCCGCCGCGAGACCGCCGGGAAGCCAGCCGATAATCGCCCGCGCCAGGTTGATCAGACGGTCCGACAGCCCGCCGATCCGCATCAGCTCGGCCGCGAGAATGAAGAACGGGATCGACATGAGGGAGAAATTGTTGATGCCGGAAAACATGCGCATGGGCACGAGGACCGGATCAATTCCACCCCAGAAATAAAACACGGCTGCAACCGCGAGCGCGAGCGCGGCGAAGATCGGCAGGCCGAACAGGAGAAGGCCGAAGAATACCGGTACGAGAGCGCCAACCATGACCTGTCCTCAGCTCGTCTTGATGTCGACTTGGGGCGGGACGTAGCTCCGTCCGGCGAAAAGTTCCTGCAATACAAGCAGGTAGCGCAGCACCATGAAGGCACCCGAAACCGGGATCACGGTGTAGATGTAGCCCACGGGAATGCGCATTGCCGGGGACATCTGTCCCATCCGGGAGGTGTTCAGGGACAGTTTCGTCCCGTACCAGATCAGCACTCCGGCGAAGACCAGGCCGAGGCAGGCCGCCCCGATCTGGAGAAATTTGGCCATCCGGGGGCTTGCGATGGCATAGACCGCCTCGACGCTGATATGCGACGCGTAGCGCACACCCATCCCCATGGTCAGGAAGCTCATCGTTATGAGTGCATAGAGGATGAATTCCTCTGACCAGTAGAGCGAGTTGTTGAACACATATCGGGCGATGACCTGAACGATCGCCACAAGGGTCGCCGACAGGATCAGCGATGTGACCAGCACGTTTTCGATCAGGTCGACGATGCGGTTGAGCCAGTTAATCATGTGCGCAGCCCCCGGAAGTCCGTTACTCGCCCTTGGCGGCCGCGAGTGCCTTGTCCATCAGAGCCGGCGTGACCTTTTCGCGGAACTCTTCATAGATCGGCTGCGAGGCTTCGATGAACGCGGCACGTCCCTCGGCGGGCAGTTCCTGGATCTCGATCTGGCCCTTGATGCCTTCGATGATCTTGGCTTCATCCTCGTCGGTGAACTGGCGTGCCGCGTCCCGGCCAACGATCATGGCCTCTTCGACGACGGTTTTCAGATCGTCCGGCAGGCTGGCCCAGGCAGCGTTGTTCATCACCGCCGCGTAGGTGTGATAGGCGTGGCGGGAGAGCGTCATGTATTTCTGGACTTCGTAGAATTTCATCGACGCGATGTTGGCCAGCGGATTTTCCTGCCCTTCGACCACACCCTGCTGCAGGCCGTTGTAAACCTCGACATAGGCCATGGCCGTCGGGTTGGCGCCATAGGCGCGGTAGGTTGCGAGAATGGTGGGAGCCTGCAGGGTCCGCATCTTGATGCCTTCAAGATCGCCCGGACCGTTGATGGGCCTGATGTTGTTGGTCATGTTGCGGAAGCCGGCGCCCCACATCGCGATGCCGTGCAGATTGTTGGCCTCGAGTGTTCCCAGCAGCTCGGTGCCGACGTCGCCGTCGAGAACGCGTTTCATCGACGCATCGTCATTCATCAGAAACGGCAGATCGAACAGATACATCTGTTCGTTGAAGTTGGCGAGATTGCCGGTCGGCGGGATGGCGATGTGAACCATGCCCATCTGCGTCTGTTCGATGATTTCGACATCGCCGCCCAACTGGGCTGCCGGCCGGATGTTGATTTCGATGCGCCCGTCCGAGTTCTTCTCGACTTCTTCCTTGAACACGACCGCGGCACGGGCGTTGGGCGTGTCTTCCGTCAGCACGTGGGCGAAGGTGAAGGTGAAGTCGGCCGCATGGGCTTGACTGGCGAGCGTGGTTCCGAGTGCAAGGATCATAGCCTTGCCGAGTGTCTGCAGTTTCATGACTTCCCTCTGGTTTGGTTGGTTTTATCGGAGATCAAAGTGGTGGCAGGCCCAGAAGGTCCGGTCCCTGACCAAGGATGTTTTCGACCGCCAGCCCCACAGCCAGCAGCCGTTCTTCCTGACCCGGTCCCGCGATGATCTGCAGGCCGGAAGGAATTCCATTCGCGTCGAGACCCGTCGGCAGGGTTATGGCGCACCAGCCGAGCAGGTTGACGATGGCCGTGTTCCGCAATGCCAGCATGTTGGCGGCGCGATAAGTCTCCGGGTCGGCCAGATCCGCGACGACCGGTGCGCTGACCGGAACCGTGGGCGTGACCAGGAAATCGACGGTGTCGAAGACCCGGCGCGCGGTTTGGCCGCTTTCGGCGAGCACGGCGCGGCGGCGCAGGTATTCCGTGGCACCGATCTCGTCAGCCGCCTGAACCCTTGCCATCACCGCCGGATCCAGCCGTTCGATGCGTTCGGGGAAGTTGCGGTCGAGGAATGCGCGCAGCTCCGGCGCAGCCAGTCCGCCGGCTCGGAAGACCTCGAGGAGCGCGGCCGCGCAGGGCAGCTCTACATCGTTCAGCGTTGCCCCGGCGCCTTCCAGGGCACGCAGCGCCGAGCTGGTGTTCTGCGCGATGGAATCATCGATCCCGTCCCAGACAACATTCCGGACCACGCCGAGGCGCAAACCCGTCTCCGCCGCCACGACAGGCCGGCCGCCGTCAGGGTCGAGTGCGGCGAAGGCAACGGCCAGATCCTCGATTGTGCGCGCGAGAAGCCCGGGCGTGTCCAGCGAAGGCGACAGTGGAATGATGCCGTCCAGCGACCAGCGGCCATGGGTGATCTTCAGGGCGGTCTGACCGTTGAAGGATGCAGGGATGCGGACGGATCCGGCCGTGTCGGTGCCCAGGGCGAGCAGGGCGGATCCCTGAACCAGGGAGATACCCGCACCGGAACTGGATCCCCCCGGTGCGCGCGGCGCATGGGGGCCGGACCAGGGGTTCAAGGGAGTGCCCGCATGCGGGTTTGTTCCCAGGCCACCGAAGGCGAATTCAACAGTCTGGGTCTTGCCGGTCACGATCCCCAGCTGTGCCAGCAGGGCCGACACGACCGGTCCCGCCGTTTCCCAATCCGGCGGGAAGGCGGTATCGGTTCCACCGAACACGGGAAGGCCTGGAACACCGTAGAGATCCTTGACCGAAACCGGCAGTCCCATCAACGGTCCAAGATCGACCCCGGTCGCCAACAGCGTGTCCACCGCATCGGCCTGGGCAAGCGCACGGTCTCCGGCCCAGCTGCGGTAGGCATTCAGACGCGGCTCGGTCGCCGCATAGCGGTCCACGGCCGCCGCCATCAGCTCGCGGCAAGTGATGGCACCTTCGCGGAGGTCGTTTGCGAGTTGGGCGATCGATTTCACTGGCACCGGTCAGGTCCTCGTGGTTCAGGTGTTCTGCCTTCAGCATAGGCAAAAGCGGCGGCCGCGCTACTGTCTCGATTGAAGCCCCGTCAATCGGATTGGAAGCGCCAGTCATCTGGGAAATTCAATAATATACTGTTTTAAAAGAATAATTTCTGATGTTATGGATCAGGCGAACCGTCAAGCGTTGCTCTTTCGGCAAACATGCGTTGCTTTCTGCGCACTCCCGTATCCGCAAAATTGTGCCTAATTTGCGAACTTCCACGAAGTTGCAAATAGGGAGAAAGAGCCTTGTCTCACGAGACTGAACGCCGCCTGACCGAACTGGGGATCACCCTGCCGAGACGGCCGAAACCGATCGGCAACTACGTTCCCGGCGTCGTTGTGGGGAACATGCTGTACACCTCCGGGACGCTGGGCACGCAGCCGGACGAGAATGACGAGGATGTGCTGCCCTATGTGGGCAAGGTCGGTTCCGACCTGTCGATCGAGGAAGGCTATGCGTCCGCGCGGCTCATGGCGATCAACCATCTGGCCATGATGAAAGCCGTGCTGGGGGATCTGGATCGGGTGAAACGGATCGTGAAGATGATCGGTTACGTTTCATGCGCACCCGATTTCACAGAGCCGCATCTGGTTCTGAACGGTGCTTCGGACCTGTTCGTGGCGCTCTGGGGCGAGGACAAGGGCAAACATGCGCGCGCGGCCCTGACCCAGCATGTGCTCGGGCTCGACGCGCCGGTGGAAGCGGACATCACGATCGAACTTCACGCCTGAACCGCCCGGAGCCGCGCCAGCATCGCGGCATCGGATTTCTCATGGCCCGGAAAGGCCATCGACAAGGCCTCTATGAACGCCTGGCTGGCCGGAGACCGCCGCTGATCGCGCCGCACGATGGCGTAGATGAAGCGGTGGTCGAATTCACTGCAATGCAGATTGAGCGGCACCAGTGCGCCGGCCTCGACCTCCCGCAGCGCGGCCTGCAGCGGCACAAACACGATCGCATTGTTGAAAATCGCGTGGCGGATCAGGAAGTGCAACTGGTCCGCCACAAGGATCGCGTTCGGGGTCGCCCGGATCTTCCGGTAGGCGCGAAAAATCAGATGATGGATGCCGAAACTGTCATCCGGCACGACGCAGGGCATGGACACGATGTCCGCCAGTTCCAGTTGCCTGCCGTCGGCCAGCTCATGGGAAGGCGGCGCCAGAGCGAGCAGCGGCTGGCGCCATTGGCCGGCGATTTCGATGTTGGGATGGGTAAAGTGGTCATACACGAAACCGATCTGGCAGAGATGCTTTTCCAGCGCCTCGAGCACCCGTTCGCGGCCGCGGATGCGCACCCTGAATTCGACCGCCGGAAACCGCTTGTGGAACGCGGTGATCTGTTCGGACAGGAACGGGTCCGAGATGCCCTCGACCGTGGCGATGGACACACTGCCGGATTTCAGCTTCCGAAGATCGGAGATCTCGTCCTTGATCTGATCCATCTGATCCAGGATCGTGGCGAAATTCTTTGCGATGACATGTCCCGCATCGGTGAGGCGCACGCCATCGGCGCGCCGTTCGACGATCTGCTCCTCGAATTCCCGTTCAAGCTTCGCGATCTGGCGGCTGATTGCGGAAGGGGAGACATGCAGCCGGTCCGCCGCGAGCCTGATCGATCCCAGCCGGGCGACTTCGAGAAAATACCGGCAGGCCGTGCGGTTCAACATGGAAAATACTGCTCTTCTGTCAGGCCGTGGCCTCAGGGCGTCGTCATGGATCCTAGAATATTTCGCGTTTGATTTAAAACAGTCGGCCTTGAATGCCCGCAGGCCCGGCCGGCTGGTCCGTCTGGATGAACCGCAATGTCGTTCCAGGGCCGCGCGTGCCGGCAAGGATCCGGCGCCGGAGATGCGAGACCCGAAATCCCGGCACGGCGGCACGCCCGCCCGGGGTCATCGGGACCTGAGATCGGGACCGGTACCGTGTTCCATCATGCCTTCGACATGCCTGGCGGTCAGCCTGAGTGTCGCCTCCACCTTGGGCCGAATTTCCCTGAAGCGGGTCGAGGGAACCGGAACGGAGATCGAGTGAAGGTCTCCCGACCAGTCCCGGAAGGCAAACCCGATGGCCGAGATGCCCCGGGTGTGCTCGTCGAGGTCGTACGCAAGGCCGGATTCCCTGATCCCGGCGAGGGTCTTCATGAAGCCGGACATATCACGTTCGATCCGCTGACGGTTCCACTCCGCGCGCGCCAGGTCCCGGGCCATGTCGTCGTCCAGCCGGGCAAGGCAGGACAGGCCATTGGCGGTGGTGGTCAGGGGAAAGGCATCGCCGACCGAGGACACGGTCCGCAACCGGTGGGTGCCGGGCACCTGATCCAGAAAGATCATGGCCGGCCCGCGCAGAACGGACAGGTCGGCGGTTTCTCCTGTCGCCTGAGAGAGTTCCGTCAGATGAAGCCTGCAGCACTCGACGATGTTGTAGCGGGCGGCTTCGGCCAGGGCGCTCAGTTCCGGGCCGAGCCGGAGCCTGCCGCCATTGGCTCCGGAAATCACCAGCCGTTCCTTCTGCAGGGCGCCCACGATCCGTTGCACGGTCGACCGCGGCAGGCCGACCGCTTCGGCAATCTGGCCGAGGCTCATTCCCGACTGGTCCTCCTTCAGAGAGCGCAGGATTTTCGCTGCCCGTTCTATGACCTGAATGCCGTTGCGGCTCCTGTCAGGCTCGTTTTCCGGTGAGAATTCTTGTTCGCTCATGGTCTGAAATGCCGGTCCGTTTGCTGATTCTGGTGAAGAGTCTTGACCCACCATACGGTACAAAAGACCCAAATCGCAAATAGTTATTGACTGCAATGCGGTGCATGCGTACCATCATGCGAAACAACGTCATTGATAATAATCATAAGAAACAATGTCATCAGCATCGCAACACCGCTTCGGCGGTGATCGGAGGAGTATTGCGAAATGGTCAAGATCCGCGGCATTGAATTTCAGGCCAACACCGACAACGACATGGGGCTGGAGTTCTACAATCTCTCGCACCGATACGGGTTCCAGTGTCCGAACTGGCCTTACTTCCAGGACGTTCAGATCGACCGGAAGCACTACATGGCGAAGTCCGGTGTCCTGTCGCAGACCATCACCACCACCATGCATGTGACCACGCATATCGATGCGCCGGCCCATGTGGTGCAGGGAACGCCGTTTATCGACGAAGTGCCGTTGCCGCATTTCTTCGGGTCCGGTCTTGTCGTCTCGATCCCGAAGAAGAAGTGGGAACAGATCACGGCGGACGATCTGGAAAAGGCCTGCGGCCATGCCATCCGCAAAAACGATGTGCTGATCATCAACACCGGCTGGCACAAGCAGTATGAAGACGGCGATTATTTCGCCTATTGCCCGGGCCTGGTTCCCTCGGCTGCCGACTGGATGGTCGAAAAGGGCATCAAGGTCGTCGGTCATGACACCCAGGCCAACGATCATCCGCTGGCAACGGCAATCGGCCCGCAACGCAACGGTCCCATTCTTCCCCATCTGGAAGGGGAATATAAGGAATGGTCCGGCGGCCGTGACTGGAAAGACGACTTCCCCGAGTGGGAGCCGGTTCACCAGAGGCTGTTCAGCAACGGCATCCTCGGCATCGAGAATGTCGGCGGCGACCTGGACGCGGTCACGGGCAAGCGCTGCACCTTCGCCTTCTTCCCCTGGAACTGGGACCGTGGTGACGGTTGCATCATCCGTCTTGTCGCAATGATCGACAAGGGACAGCAATACCGGATCGAGCCCGGCGAAAATTTCTGAGCACGTCATAGCCGGCCGCTGCCGCGGCCGGTCCACATGCGGGAATCTGGGAGGAAGCCAATGCATGTAAAACGTTTTGAGGACGCCAAACCCTATGACGCGCCGAACCACCGCGAGATGGTCGGGCTGCGTCTCCAGGGGTTCGAGCCAGGCGGACCGGAAAATCAGTGGGTGGGGCTCAGCCAGTTTCTGCCCGGCGGCGGTGCCGGCCCGGATTCGACACCCTTCGAGAAGGTCTATGTCGTGCTGGACGGCGAGATGACCGTCGAAACCGGGGGCCGGGAAACGGTCCTGAGAAAATACGACAGCTGCACGATCGCGCCGGACGAGGTGCGTACGATCGAAAACCGGACGAACCACATCTGTACCATGCTTGTGGTCCTGCCCTATCCGCCGGGAGCGAGCCGATGACGGACAACTGGACCAATCCCCTCGGTCTCTTCGATGTGTCGGGCAAGGTGGCCCTGGTCACCGGCGCTTCCGGGGCATTTGGAGCGGTTGCCGCCAAGGCGCTTGCCGGGGCGGGCTGCAAGCTGGTGCTTGCCGCGGGCAATGAAGCCGCGCTGACGTCGGTCACGGCCGAGTGCGAGGCCCTGGGCGCCGAAGTCGCGTCGATGGCCATACGCCCGTCCGACGAGACCGCGTGCGGCCAACTGGTCGAGCGCGCGGTCGAGCGGTTCGGGTCGCTGGATGTTCTGGTCGTGGCGTCCGGGATGAACAAGGTCGCCAAGATCGGGGACCTGACCCCCGGCGATTTCGAAAACGTCATGAACGCCAATGTCACCCAGTCCTGGCTTCTGGCAAGGGCAGCCTCAGAGCAGATGAAGGCGCAGCCGGGCGGCGGCAAGATCGTGCTGGTTTCTTCCGCGCGGGGCCTGCTGGGTCATCCGGCAGGCTACACGGCCTATTGCGCCTCCAAGGCGGCGGTCGACGGCATCACCAAGGCGCTCGGCTGCGAACTCGGCGAGGACAACATCACGGTCAATGCGATTGCGCCGACCGTGTTCCGCTCGCCGCTGACCGCCTGGATGTTCGAGGACAACGACAAGGCCAAAGGCTTCCGGGACGGATTTCTCGCCCGCGTACCCAAAGGGCGCCTCGGCGAGCCGGAGGACCTGATCGGTCCCCTGCTGTTCCTGGCCTCCCGGGCATCCGATTTCTACACTGGGCATATCCTTTATGCCGATGGCGGATACACGGCGGGCTAGACGATGGCAAAGTCCCTCAACATCGCTGTCCTGGGTGCCGGTCTGATGGGGCACGGCATCGCCCTGACCTTTGCGCGGGCAGGGCACGGTGTCCGGGTGTACGATCCGGTTTCGGCCGGTCTGGACGCGTTGCACGGCCGGGTGGCGGCAAGTCTCGAGGCAATGGGCGCCGAAACGCGGGAAATAGACGAGACCGTGTCGCGGATCGCGCCGGATCCGGAGATCGCCACCTGTGTCGGGGGCGTGGATTTCGTGTTCGAGGCCGCGCCGGAAAAGGTCGACCTGAAGCGCGCCCTCTTCAAGGATGTGGAACGGTTCGCACCGCCGGACGCGGTGTTCGCCTCCAATACGTCCGTGATTCCGATCACGTCCATCGTTGCCGATCTGGAAGACAAGACCAGAGCGCTGGGAACACACTGGTGGAACCCGCCGCACATGATCCCCCTGGTCGAGGTGATCCGCACCGAGTGGACCGCGGAAGCCGCGATCGAGGAAACGGTGGGCTTGCTGGACGCCGTCGGAAAAACGCCGGTCCGGGTCGAAAAGGACGTTGCCGGGTTCATCGGCAACCGGCTGCAGCACGCCATGTGGCGGGAGGCCATCTACCTGGTCGAGAGCGGGGTCTGCACGGCGGAAGCGGTCGATCAGGTGGTCAACGCCAGTTTCGGGCGCCGCCTTTCGGTGCTCGGCCCGCTCGCCAACGCCGATCTCGTCGGGACCGACCTGACACTCGATATCCATGAGAATGTGCTGGCCGATCTGGATAACCGGCCGGCGCCTTCGCCGTATTTGCGCGATCTGGTGAAAGCCGGAAAACTCGGCATGAAAAGCGGCGAGGGATTCATGAGCTGGACGCCGGAGGACATGGAGGATGTCCGCCGGCGCGTGGCCACTCATCTGCGGAGGCTCGAGACGATTCTACCCGACTGACAGCCTGCCGTACCAAGCGCATCTGGGAGGAAAATCGATGACGCTATTTCGGAAGACAGAAGGTATCAATCGCCGCAAGTTCCTGGCCGGAGCTTCGGTCGGACTGGCGGCACCCGCCATTTTGACCCGAACACGGGCCTACGCCGCGGACCCGATCATCCGGATCGGGCACGTGAGCCCACGCACCGGGCCGCTGGCCGGTTTCGCGGAGGCCGATGATTACGTCCTCGCCGGTGTCCAGAAGGCGCTGTCCGGCGGGATCGAAAACAACGGCAAGACCTATCAGGTGGAGATCATCTCCAAGGACAGCCAGTCGAACCCGAACCGCGCGGCGGAAGTGGCTTCGGAACTGATCCTGGGCGATGAGGTGGACATCATCGTCGGTGCCTCGACCCCGGACACGACCAATCCGGTGTCCGACCAGGCGGAACTGAACGAAGTGCCCTGCATCACCACCGACTGCCCCTGGCAGCCCTATTTCTTCGGCCGCAACGGCGACCCGGCGACGGGCTTCGACTACACCTACCATTTCTTCTGGGGACTGGAGGACGTCATCAAGGCCTTCCTCGGGCTGTGGGAAGAAAGCGGCGTTGAGCGCAAGGTGGGGGGACTGTTCCCCAATGATGCCGACGGCAACGCATGGGGCGATGATGTTCACGGTTTCCCGCCCGCTCTGGTCGGCAGCGGGTTCGAGCTGACGAATCCGGGCCGCTACCAGCCGCTCACCGATGATTTCTCGTCGCAGATTTCGGCCTTCAAGGCCGCAGGTTGCGAGATCCTCACCGGCAACATGATCTCGCCGGACTTCGCCACGTTCTGGTCGCAGGCGGCGCAACAGGGCTTCGCCCCCAAGGTGGCCACGCTCGGCAAGGCACTGCTGTTCCCCTCGTTCATCGAATCCCTGGGAGACCGCGGCGATGGTCTGACCTCGGAAATCTGGTGGACGCCGGATCATCCGTTCTCCTCGTCCCTGACCGGCATGTCGGCAAAGCAGCTTGCCGACGGCTACACGGCCTCCTCCGGGCGCCCGTGGACCCAGCCGATCGGCTTCAAGCACGCACTGTTCGAGGTGACGACCGACGTGATCCGCCGCAGTGCGGACCTCGACGATCCGAACGCGATCCTGGAATCAATCTCGTCCACCGATCTGGCAACCGTCGTGGGCCACATCAACTGGGGCCTGGGTCCGGTCAAGAACGTCTCCAAGACACCTCTGGTCGCCGGCCAGTGGCAAAAGGGGGCCAATGGCATGGAGCTGGTGATCACGTCCAATCACAGCGCTCCGGAAATCTCCACGACGGGCACGCTGAAGCTGCTCGGCTAACTGGACAAGACGCACGGCCCTGCGGCCGTGCGTCTCCGGATCAGACTTAAAGGCGCGGAGTTGAATGACAACAGTTCTGGAACTCAGGGGCGTTTCCAAAGCCTATGGTGCCATCACCGTCGCGGACGAGCTGAGCTATCAGCTCGGCCATGGCGAAGCCCTGGGCGTGATCGGCCCCAATGGTGCGGGCAAGACGTCCATGTTCAACCTGATCACGGGCACGGTTCATGCCGACAGGGGACAGATCCTGTTGAAGGACCGCGATGTCACGCGCCAGAGCGCCGCCCGGCGCTGCCGGTCCGGCATCGCCCGGTCATTTCAGGTTCCCCAGCCGTTTTCGGCGATGACCGTGTTCGAGAACACCCTTGTGGCGGCCACGCACGGAACCAGGAGCACGCTTTCATCCGCCAATGCCCATTGCCTTGAAGTTCTCGAACTGACGGGCCTCATCGACAAGGCCAACGACCCGGCCGGCAGCCTGACCCTGCTGGGACGCAAGCGGCTGGAACTGGCCCGGGCCCTGTGCGCGCGGCCCCAGGTGCTTCTGCTCGACGAAATCGCGGGAGGCCTGACGGAAAAGGAATGTCACGACCTGGTCGCGACCATCAACACCATCCGCAAGACCGGACTGTCCCTGATCTGGATCGAACACATCGTCCATGCCCTGTTGTCCGTGGTGGACCGGCTGATCGTCATCGACTTCGGCAGGAAGATTGCCGATGGCGACCCGAAGGAAACCATGTCCAGCCAGGCGGTGCAGGAGATTTACATGGGAGTGGATGCCGATGCCTGACGCGCTGCTCTCCACCCGGTCCCTGGAAGCGCATTACGGCGACTTTCAAGCGCTTTTCGGGGTCACGATCGATGTTTATCCGGCGGAAGTCATTGCGATCATCGGCGCCAACGGAGCCGGAAAAACCACGCTGATGCGCTCGATCACGGGGCTTCTGTCGAACGGGCCGCAGATGGTTACCTGGAAAGGCCAGGCCATCGGCGCCCTCAGGGCGGACCAGGTCGCACGCCTGGGAATCGCGATGGTGCCGGAAGGCCGCCAGCTGTTTCAGTCCCTGTCTGTCGAGGAGAACCTGATCATCGGGGGTCAGACGGGCCGCAGGGGTCCCTGGTCTCTGGAAAAGGTCTTCGGGCTGTTCCCGGTCCTGAAAGAACGGCGGGCCGTCCCGGCGACCGCGCTTTCCGGCGGACAGCAGCAAATGGTCGCGATCGGACGTGCGCTGATGTCCAATCCGGACATCCTGTTGTTCGACGAGATCAGCCTCGGCCTCGCCCCCATCATCATCAAGTCCATCTACGAAGCGCTGCCGGATATCATCGGCGAAGGCATGAGCGCGATCATCGTGGAACAGGACATTGCCAAGGCGGTGAGCGTGTCGAACCGGGTGTATTGCCTTCAGGAAGGCCGTGTTTCGCTGGAGGGGCGGCCACAGGAGCTGTCCCGCGAAGCCATCAGTGCCGCCTATTTCGGAGTTTGAGATGGATTGGGTCAACGCCATTGTTCAAGGTGTTCTTCTCGGCGGCCTGTACGCGCTGTTCGCCGCAGGCCTGTCGCTGATTTTCGGCGTGATGCGGCTGGTCAACATCGCGCACGGCGACTTCATCGTGCTGGCGGCATTTCTCGGCCTGACGATCACGACGACGCTGGGCCTGTCGCCTCTGACGGCCCTGGTTCTGGTCGTTCCGGTGATGGCGGCGACCGGGTACGTTCTTCAGCGCGGCATCCTCAACCATACGCTTGGCGACGATATCCTGCCGCCGCTGCTGGTGACCTTCGGCCTGTCGGTGATCATCCAGAACGGTCTTCTGGAAATCTACAGCGCCGATCCGCAGAAAATGAGTGCCGGTGCCCTTGAGACCGCGAGCCTGTCGTTGCCGGGCGATCTCAATATCGGGGTTCTGCCGCTGCTCATGTTCGCGGTCGCGGTGGCCGTCATCGCCGGTCTGCAGTGGATCTTCTATTACTCCGCCCTCGGCCGGGCCTTCCGTGCGGTGTCCGACAATCAGGACATTGCCCAGCTCATGGGTCTGAACAAGGCTCATGTCTTCGGACTGGCCATGGCCCTGTCCCTGGCCGTGGTCGGCATTGCCGGCGTGTTTCTCGGTATCCGCACGAGTTTCGATCCGTCGATCGGGCCCGGTCGGCTGATCTTCGGCTTTGAAGCGGTGATCATCGGCGGCCTCGGCAATCTCTGGGGCACCCTGATCGGCGGTATCATCCTGGGCGTCAGCCAGAACATCGGCGCCCAGATCAATCCGGGATGGCAGCTGCTTGCCGGCCACCTTGCCTTTCTGTTCGTGCTCGCCGTCCGCCCGCGCGGCCTGTTTCCCAGGATCGACTGATGACACCAGCACACACTCACAAGATTTCGCGATCCTCGAAGACGGCCGTGACCGCGGCGGTCCTGGGGCTTGTGGTCCTGGCCCTGCTGGTCGCCGCGCCGTGGTGGGCCGGACGCGCCGACATGCGGCTCCTCAGCGAGATCTTTCTCTATCTTTCGCTGGCGTGCCTGTGGAACCTGCTCGCCGGTTATGCGGGTCTGGTCTCGGTCGGCCAGCAGGCGTTTGTCGGCTTCGGCGGCTACATGCTGTTCGCCCTGGCGATGTTCGCCGGCTTGTCGCCGCTCGCGGCCATTCCGCTGGCCGGGGTCCTCGGAGCGCTGGTGGCCGTTCCGGTCGCCTTGCTCATCTTCCGGCTGCGCGGGGCCTATTTCGCGATCGGCACATGGGTGATGGCGGAGGTCTTCCGCCTGTCCTTTGCCCAGGTATCCGCGCTTGGCGGCGGATCGGGGACCAGCTTGCCGGTCGCGCTCGTGAAATCGATCGCCTCCAGCCGGTCGATGCGCGAGGCGACCACCTACTGGCTGGCGCTCGGCATGGCGGTGCTGGTGCTTGTGGTGATCTACGCCCTGTTGCGCTCGCGCAGCGGGCTGGCCCTGACCGCAATCCGCGACAGCGAACTGGCCTCGCAAAGCTTCGGCATCGACATCTGGCGGCACAAGTTTGCGGTCTATGTGCTCACGGCAGGGCTCACCGCGATGACCGGAGCGCTGATCTTCCTGCAAAAGCTCAGGATCTCGCCGGATGCGGCATTCAGTGTCAACGACTGGACCGCCTTCGTGATCTTCATCGTCGTGATCGGCGGCATCGGTACGCTGGAAGGGCCAATCATCGGTGTGATCGTGTTCTTTCTGCTGCGCGAAACCCTGGCCGATCTCGGATCTACCTACCTGCTGATCCTGGGGATGGTGGCGATCGTCGTGATGCTCAAGGCACCGAAGGGGCTCTGGGGAACCCTGAAGGCGCGCACAGGCCTGGAACTGTTCCCGCTGTCTCGGCGGGTGGTGAAAAACAAGACTTGAAAAGGGAGGCGGCATTGGCTCGCAAACGCAACAAGACCATCATAACCTGCGCGGTCACCGGGGCGATCCATACCCCGACCATGTCCGATGCGCTGCCTTACACCTATGACGACATCGCCCGGCAGGCCATCGGCGCCGCGGAAGCGGGCGCGTCCATCCTGCACCTGCATGCGCGCGACAACGAGACCGGGGCGCCTTCCGTCGATCCCGCCGACTTCGCGCCGTTCCTGCCGCGCATCAAGCAGGCGACCGACGCGGTCGTCAACATCTCGACCGGCGGATCGTTGTCGCTTTCCATTCAGGACCGGATCAGGCCCGCGGCGACGTTCAGCGCGGAAATGTGCTCGATGAACATGGGCAGCATGAATTTCTCGTTTCATCCGCTCGCGGGACGCTACGAGAACTGGAAGTTCGACTGGGAACGCGACTATGTCGCCAATTCCGACGGCAATATCTTCCGCAACACGTTCAGGGACATTCGCGAGGCCGCCGAGACCCTGGCCCCACACGACATCAAGTTCGAGCACGAGTGCTATGATGTCGGTCACCTCTACAACCTGAAATTCTGCATGGATGCGGGGCTCTTCAAGGCACCGATCTTCATCCAGTTCGTCATGGGCATCCTGGGTGGAATCGGTGCGGATATCGACAATCTGGTGTTCATGAAGAAGACGGCGGACAAGCTGTTCGGCGACGATTACCGCTGGTCGGTTCTGGCCGCGGGGATGGCCCAGATGCCGATGGCAACCACCGCCAGCCAGATGGGCGGGCATGTGCGTGTCGGCCTGGAGGACAGCCTGTTCATCAGCCGCGGCAAGCTCGCCGACTCAAACGCCCAGCAGGTCGCCAAGATCCTCCGGATCGTGGAAGAGCTCGGCAGCGAAGTTGCAACACCCGACGAGGCGCGCGAGATGCTCGGCCTCAAGGGTGGCGACAAGGTAAATTTCTGAAAGGCCGTTCATGCTTACCCTTTATCATGCCCCCACCAGCGTCTGTTCGCAGAAGGTCCGTATCGGTTTCGCACTGATGGACCTGAGCTACGAAAGCCGCATGCTGAACCTTCAGGCGGGCGACCAGTTCGATCCCGACTATCTGAAACTCAATCCCGACGCGGTGGTGCCGACGCTGGTCGACGACGGTCTCGTCGTTGTCGAGTCGAGCCTGATCCTGGCCTATCTCGACAGGCAACACTTCGGCGGGCGGCTGATG
Organism: Roseibium sp. AS2; assembly: GCF_038900065.1. Classification (NCBI taxonomy): domain Bacteria; kingdom Pseudomonadati; phylum Pseudomonadota; class Alphaproteobacteria; order Hyphomicrobiales; family Stappiaceae; genus Roseibium; species Roseibium sp. AS2. The sequence continues at coordinate 92,726 of NZ_JBBMQN010000010.1, read as the reverse complement.
CCGTCGGAAGCGGGTGCCCGGGTGCGTGCGGAGCACTGGCTGCTGCGGTGCCTGCCCATTCACGCGGCGATCAACACGCTCAGTTTTTCAACTGCGATGCGCGGCAAGATCCTGGCCGAGAAAACCAGCGCCGAGATCGACGCGCTGGCGGCCCGGTTTCCCGATCCGATGATGGGAAAGAAACGCAAGGACCTGATCCTGAACGGGCTTGCCTCGCCCTATGTGGCACAGGCGCTGATCTATCTGCGGCGCCTGTTCACCGACCTGCAGAATGAACTGGAGGAGGGGCCGTTCCTGAACGGAGCCAGCCCTGACATCAGCGACGTGGCCCTGTCCGCCTATGTCGACCGGCTCGACCGGCTGGGGTTCAGCGGCCTCTGGGAGGACACATTTCCCCGCGTTGGGGCATGGCTGGAAGCCTGGAAGGCGGTGCCGGCCTATGCACAAGGGATCACGGATCACCTGCCGCCCGGCAGCGCCGAGGCAATGAAGGCCGGCGGATCCGCGCACTGGCCGGAACTGGCGCTGCGCTGGAGGGAACTGGCCGACGGAACGCATTGAGAATTTCCGCCCGGTCCGGGCGGGAGACCGGCGGGTGTTCCCCGCTGCGATTTGGGAGGAGGATATGATGATGAATTCTACAACAAAGGCGGTCGCCGGGGCCTTGATGGTGGGCATGCTCACCGGCCCGGTGATGGCGGAAACGCTCAAGGTGACCACGTTTCTGCCGCCGGTGCACACGTTCGTAAAGGCTATCAATGCCTGGGGAGAAGAGCTCACGGACAAGTCCGGTGGTGAACTGGAGCTGGAAGTGTTTCCCGCAAGCCAGCTCGGACCGGCTCCGCGGCAGTTCGATATCGTGCGCTCCGGCGTCGCAGACATCGCGATCTTCCTGCATGCGGTCACACCCGGGCGGTTTCCGATGACGGAACTGGCCGGGCTTCCCCTGACCCATCCCTCCGAAGGGGATGCAAGCGCGGTCAGCTCGCGCCGCCTGACCGAACTCGCGCCCGAGTATATCGCCGGCGAGCATGAAGGAACGCGCATTCTGTGGATGGCGGTCACTCCGCCGCTCAAGATCAATCTGGCAAACACCGATCCGAGCGATCTGGGCAACCTGAACGGGCTGCGCCTGCGTTATGCCGGTTCGACCTGGCAAAAGATCGTCGAAACGCTCGGGGCAGCGCCCGTGCCGGTGCCGCCGGCAGAAACCGGTGAAGCGCTCTCCAAGGGCATTGTCGACGGCGCCACCTTTCCTTTCGAGGCAACCATGGCCTTCGACCTCGGGCCGGTCATCAAGTACTCGTTGGAACCCGGGCTCGCATCGGCGACATTCGCCGTCGTGATGAGCGACGCTGCCTATGAGCGTCTCTCCCCGGAGATGCAGAAGCTGATCGACGAGACCACCGGTCCGGACCGGGCCGCGTGGTTCGGCTCCCTGTGGGACGAGGGTGAGCAGCACGGCCGCAAATACATGGCCGATGCGGGCGTGAACATCGTCACGCTGGACGATGCGCAGCTCGAGAGCCTTCATGAGGCCTTCGCTTCCATCGTCGAGGACGGCAAGGCGCGTGCGGGCGACAAGGCGCAGGGCTTCCTTGAGGCCTACACGAAATGACGGCACAGCGGCCTGCCTCCGGGCAGGCCGCACCGTCAACCTGAAAGACGCGTCTGATGTTCGAAAATCCAGAAAAGACCGATCCCGTGACCCGGGTCATGCATCTGATCGCGGGGCTCGCCCTGACGGTCATGATGCTCGTGGTGGTCGGCGATATTGTCCTGCGTGCCGTCTTCAATATCCCGATCCAGGGAGCGTATGATGTGGTCGGCATTTCGCTGCTGGTCATGACGGTGTTCGGCATCGCACCGGTGGTGGCCCGCCGGGGAGAGATCGTCATCGATCTGGCCGACGCCTTTTTCCCGCAGAAGGTTCTTCGCGGGCTCGCGGTCGTCGCGGCATTGACGGGCGTTCTTCTGTTTGCCTTTTTCGGCTGGGCCATGATCGCACCGGCACTGGATGCCTGGCGCTGGGGCGAACGCTCTCTGGAGCTGGGTATCCCGAAGTGGCCGCTGTGGCTGATTGCCTTTACCGGGCTTGTCGGCATTTTCTGGGCCTATCTGCTGCAGCTCCGCCAGTCGCTTCGCAAGGCCCCGGCCGCGCCGGACGAAGAGGGCGGGTTGTGAGCACTTTTGTCCTCGGTCTCGGCGGCATCGCCGTGATGCTGATCCTGCTGTTCCTGCGGCAGCCGGTGTGGCTGGCGCTGGGCGTGATCGGCCTGGTCGGCAACTGGGCGCTGAACAGCCTGATGTCCGCGAAATTCATCGCGGGCACCACGATGTTCGACGTTGCCTCCAACTACAATCTTTCCGTCGTGCCGCTTTTCATCCTGATGGGCGAGATCGCCACGGGATCGCGCATGTCGGCGGAACTGTTCAATGCGGCGCGGGTGATTCTGTCGGGGGTGCGCGGCGGGCTCGGCCTGGCCACCCTGGCGGCGTCGGGAGCGTTCGGTGCGATCTGCGGCAGTTCCGTCGCCACCGCGGCCAGCATGACCCGGATCGCGATGCCGGAAATGAAGCGCGCGGGCTACAAGGAGGGGTACGCGGCGGCGTCGGTGGCCGCCGGCGGATCGCTCGGCATCCTGATCCCGCCCTCCATCATCCTGGTGATCTACGGGTCGATCACCGAAACGTCGGTGGCGCGTCTGTTCGCGGCCTCCATGCTGCCGGGGCTGGTGCTGCTTCTGCTGTATGTCGCCGTGGCGCTGATCGTGGCCCATCGCGGGTCCTCCGTGCCGAACGAGGCCGCGGCCCCGTTCCGGGACCGGGTCCGGGCACTGCGGGGACCGTGGCAGTTCATGGTGCTCTTCATCCTGACGATCGGCGGCATCTATGCCGGCATCTTCAGCCCGACGGAGGCTGCCTCCGTCGGGGCGTTCGGGGCGGCCTTGCTGGGGTTCCTGCGCGGGTCCCTCTCTATGACGGGCCTCTTCGATGCGATCAGGGCCAGCGTTCTGGTGTCCTGCGCGTTGTTCATGATCATCATCGGAGCGACGCTGTTTGCCAATTTTGTCGTCCAGACCCGGCTCCCGGATACGCTGCTCATGCTGGCCCAGTCCGCGGACCTTGCGGCCTGGCAGGTGATGGCGATCATCGTCGTCATCTACATCGTGCTCGGCTGCTTCCTGGAAGGCATCGGCATGGTGCTGATCACCGTGCCGGTGTTCCTGCCGATCGTGACCGGCTTCGGCTTCGATCCGGTCTGGTTCGGCGTTCTGGTCGCCCTCCTGGTCGAACTCGGCCTGATCACGCCGCCTGTCGGCATGAACCTGTTCATCATCCGTGCCCAGATGCCGGAGGTGCGCATGCAGGAGCTCTACCGGTCGATCCTGCCGTTCCTGATCGCTCCGGTCATCCTGATCGCGATCCTGTTTCTTGTCCCGTCCCTGGCGCTGTGGCTGCCATCCATCTTGTATTGAGGACCCGATGTCGATCCTGATCCTGGAATCGAATGCTGATTTCTATGCCTCCAGACTGGCTGAGAGCGTACCTGATCTTGAATTCAAGTCCGCGGCAACGGAGGAGGAGGCGCTTGCCCTGGCGCCTGACGCCAGGGTTCTGGTCGGTCTTGCCCCCTATCTCAGCCCGAAGCTGATTTCGGCCTGCGAAAAGCTGGAATGGATACAGGCTTTGACCACGGGGGTGGACAACCTCAAGGGCTTGAAAAACATCGCGATCACCAATTGCCATGGCATTCACGGTCCGCAGATGTCGGAACTGGCCGTCATGATGATGCTGGCCACGTTGCGCGAATTTCCGAAGATGCTGGCCAATCAGAAAGCGCATGCCTGGGAGCGCTGGCCGCAGCCGATCCTGAACGGGCGCACGGCCTGCATTGTCGGCCTGGGCGCCATCGCGGAGCATCTCGCGGGCATTCTCGCGGCGTTCGGCATGACGGTCACCGGCGTTTCCGGCGGTCGCAGCCAAGCGCCGGGTTTCGCGAAGATCCACCCGCGCGAAGAGCTCGCCGAGGCGGCAGGCGCCGCGGATTTCCTGATCCTGCTGACACCTTACACCCCGGAGACCCATCATATCGTCGGCGCGGCGGTGATTGCCGCCATGAAACCAACCGGCATTCTGATCAACATCTCCCGCGGCGGCTGTCTCGACGAGGATGCGCTGGAAGAAGCCTTGCGTGCCGGGCGTATCGCGGGTGCGGCCCTGGATGTCTTCTCCAGATCGCCACTGCCGGCCGGCGATCCTCTCTGGGACCTGCCCAACCTGATCGTCACGCCACATATCGGCGGGTTTTCCGACGTTTACCGGGAACAGGCGCTGCCGATCCTGGCGGCGAACATGACCGACTATGCAAAAGGCGGTGTGTCCGCGCTGAAAGGAAGGCTGGACCGATGACCAATTCTCCGGTTTCGATGGGGGAGCTCGGGCGGCGCTGGGCCGTCACCCGCGGCGTCATGGAGGCGCATGATCTCGATGCGATCGTCTGCCAGGCGCGCGAGGACTGGATGGGCGGTTACGTGCGCTGGCTGACCGATGTGCCGGCCAACAATGGCTACCCGCGCACGGTGATCCTGTTCCGGGACCGGCCGATGACGGTGATCGAGATGGGGGCCTTCGGCACCGACCGCAAGACCGATCGGGCGGCACCGGCAACGCGCGGTGTCGAGCGGGTCCTGGGCACGCCGTCCTTCCACTCGATCAACTACACCATCGATTACGACAGCGATCTCGTGGTGAGCGCCCTGAAGGACGCCGGGGCTGTACGTGTCGGAACAGTGTGCCCGGCGGCGCTGCCGCACGGGCTGATGCGCGCGCTGGAGACCGCGTTCGATCCGGTTGACGTCACCGACGCCCTGGACCGGGTGAAGGCCGTCAAGAGCGCCGAGGAAATCGCGCTGATCCGGCAGGTCGCCGCTCTGCAGGACAAGGTGTTCGAGGAGGTTTGCGACTTCATCCGGCCGGGTCTGACCGATCGCGACGTGGCCGCCCATGCGGAAGCCGTCGGCCGCAGGCTCGGGTCCGATCAGGGCATCTATCTCGGCCTGTCCGCGCCTCTCGGCCAGCCGTCGAGATTCATGAACCGGCCCTTTCAGACCCGGGAAATCCAGTCCGGCGATCACATGTCGCTGCTGATCGAGATCAACGGTCCCGGCGGCTTTTATCTGGAGATTGCCCGCACCATGGTGCTGGGCAAGGCCGACGACCATCTGCTGCAGGCGTTCCAGAATGTGAAGGACGCCCAGGAGCACACCCTGTCGCTGATGAAGCCGGGAGCGGCCCCGGCCGACATCGCGGCGGCGCATGACGCCTGGATGGAAGCGCGCGGACTGCCGCCGGAGATCCGGCTTTATGCCCATGGCCAGGGGTGCGAGATGGTGGAGCGGCCGCTGATCCGCAGCGACGAGACCTTGCCTCTTGCCGAAAACATGTGCCTGGCCGTTCACCCGGGCTACGACGACGGCCGGGTGTTCGCGGTGATCTGCGACAACTACCTGGTCACCTCCGACGGCGTCGGCGATTGCCTGCACAAGACAGACAAGAAGATTTTCGAACTTTGAAGGACCTGGAATGACCCTGACCCCGAAGATCGCGCTCGAAGAACACTTCATGCATCCCGATTTCGTCGACTACTGGACGACGACCGCGCCGAACATCAGCCCGGACCTGTTCGGCAAAGCGCGGACCGCGCTGGAGGATTTCGGCGAGATGCGGCTCGGTGCCATGGATGGCATCGGCGTCGAAAAGGCAGTCCTTTCCCTCGCGGGACCCGGCGTCCAGGCGGAAAAACGCACCGAAACCGCCGTGCGTCTGGCGCGTCAGGTCAACGATTTCCTGGCCGTAGAAATGGCGCAGCGGCCGGATCGTTATGGTGGCTTCGCGCATCTTGCCATGCAGGACCCCGCCGCCGCCGCAGACGAGCTGGAGCGCTGTGTCACCCAGCTCGGCATGCAGGGTGCGATGATCAATGGCCAGACGGGCGGCACCTATCTGGACGATGACCGCTATGCGCCGTTCTGGGAGCGCGTCTCGGATCTGGAGGTGCCGGTCTATATCCACCCGAACAACCCGCCGGAGCGGGTGCACATGTACCATGAGCATCCCGAGCTCTGGGGCCCGGTCTGGTCGTGGACCGTGGAGACGGCGACCCATGCGTTGAGGCTGGTCTTTGCCGGTACATTCGACCGGTATCCCGGTGCGAAGCTGGTGCTGGGACACCTTGGCGAATGTCTGCCCTACCTGATGTGGCGGCTCGACAGCCGCTGGGAGATCTCCAACCGGGGACCCATGCGCCTGGAAAAGGATCCGTCGGCGTATTTCAGGAACAATATCTGGGTGACCACCTCGGGCATGTGCGCCGACGCGCCGCTGCGCTGTGCCCTCGACATGATGGGTGCGGACCGGGTGCTTTTTTCAGTCGATTATCCGTTCGAACGGGCGTCCGAGGCCGGTGACTGGATCGAACAGGCCCCGCTGTCCGGCGAGGAGCGCGCCATGGTCTGCCATGAAAATGCGCTTGCCTTGCTGAAATTTCGGGGTCAGGACGCGGTATCCGATTGAGCCGCGCCACGGATGGCCGCGTTCCGATCCGTCAAGGCCGGGGGAGGGCGCGTCGGAGCGTCCCGCCCGTGCAGCGCAGCTTCTTGCCGGCTGCCGTCAGTGCAGCACCTCGCACTCGATCATGTTCGCACCGCGCAAATCGAATGCCGCCGGGGAATCTGCCCTGAAGCAGATTGACTTGCAGTGGTTGCCGGTCGGATCCACCGACTGATGGAAGGTATAGATCTGATCGGCGAACTCTTCGACCATCGACGGGGACCGGGCGGCAATGATGGCGCAACCGGATTGCTCGACGATGAGATCCTTGATGTCATGCATGATCCTGGCCGCCCTTTCCGGAGCGATGTTTGCCGGAATTTCATCTGCGAGCGCCAGCGAGGGTGTGTGAACCAGGCTGCGCAGGATTTCCGCGCGATGCTGCTGGCTGGCCGTCAGGTGCCTGGGCAGGAGATCGAGCTTGTCGCCAATGCCGAGACGGGTACCGAGCGAGGCGATCCTGGCGCTCGGCACCCGCCGTCCGAAGGTCTGCGACGGCAGGGCGGCATTTTCCCAGATATTCAGGAAGGGGAGCAGTCCGCCGGACTGGAGAGCATAGCCGATGTGAGGACGGCAGCCGCCAAGCGAAGCTTCGTAGCTCGCGGAAGCCGCGGTCAGGAGATCGGGCGTGCCGCCTCTTGTCATCGCGGCGATTTCAAACACCTCGCACCTGTCGGACGCGGTCGTCATCGACAGCAGGTCCAGCAGCGTGGTCTTTCCGCAGCCGGGCTCGCCCACGATCGCGACAACCTGCCCGGGACCGACCTTCATTTCGGGAAGCTCGAGCGTAAACGTCGTTTTCTGCGGGTCTCCCTTGGTCTTCGCCAGATTGCGGACGTTCAGGATGGGGCTCAGGTCGGGGTCTGAATGATGATGGGTCATGACGCGTTCACCTTTCTGTTCTGGAAAATTTCTTCCGGATGCCGGACAGCGCGGCGCAAGGCGCCGTCAATCGAGATAAGCGAGCCGCTGCGGTCTGTCCCGGTTGAGACCGGAAACCTGCCGAGCCGTTGCCGGCACCCGGTCCGGGGGCATTGCGCTTCGCGACGTCCGCTGCGGCGGTTTCGATGGGGCGATGGGGCCGGCGCGCGAGATGAAAAGATCGCGAGAATTGCGTTTTTTCTGGTGTTGCCACGTCTGTTCTCCCGGCGATCGACTGGCTCATATGCGTTTGTGCACATGCCAGATCTGCCGATGAAAACTGTCACGCCGGGACGGCAAACAGCGTGAAAATTACGCGTTCTGAGACGGGAAAGATCGTGAAAATTGGGTGAACGTATGAGTTGAATTTGTAACTCGTGGCTGCTAGTTTTTTTATCTCCAGCCCAAGATGTCGTGCATCTGCCTTTCCAGAACTATTGTCTACAGGCAAGCCGTTTGACCATTGCCCGAAAATTTACAATCAAGTTGATCGGCAGGTTTCAGTTGTGCACTGAAGACGGCTCGAGTATTCACGTCAAAAATCGCAAGGGGGCTGCACTGATCGCCATATTGGCACTGTCGGAGGGCTGTCAGGCAGAACGCGAACGACTTTACAATATTCTATGGTCGGGCCTGTCCGGTGAGGCGACAGATCAGAAACTGCAGGATAATCTTCGGCACTGCACGGCTGCCATCAAGGCCTCCATGGGTGAGGCCGCATTCAATCATCTGTTCGACCTGCAGCATCGGAACCGGATTGCCCTGCGTCCGGAAGCGGTTGACGTGGACCTTGTCAGTGTGGCGGCACAACTGGAAGCGGGCAAGCAGGTGGATCTTTCGTCACTCATGGGGCCGGGACTGCTGGAACTGCTGGGGCAACTGGAACTGGCCCGTGAGCCAGAACTGTCCGAATGGGTGTTCAATGAGCGGGCTCACTGGACAAACCGGATCGTCGAGGGACTTCTGGATTTCACCTCGCTGGTCAAGACCGACAAGGTCCATTCCGAACGACTTCGCCGTGCGAGCATTGCCCTGCGCCTCGACCCGGCGAACGAGGGGGCCCATTGCGCGATCATGATCGCCCATGCCGTTCAGGGAAATCCATTGGCGGCCAGACGCCACTTCGAGAAGCTGGAGACCTATCTGAAAACGGAATTCGATTGCCCTCCTCAGGATGAAACAATCAGCGTTTTCAAAGATATAACATCCGGGTCAGTCCGATCCGCCCATTTGCCGAAACCTTCGCAAATCGATCACGTTCCCTCCGAACGGATCCGGATCGCGGTGCTGCCTTTCACGGTCAAGCCGGACAATTTCGAGGAAGGCCTGCTGCGCATCGGCATCTGCGAACAGATCATCGAAGCGCTGTCCAAACTGAATGATTTCGCGGCGGTGGCCCACAGTTCGGTTTTCGGAATGTCCGTGGATGCGATGCCGCCCGCCGAACTTGGACAGATCCTCCACGTCCAGTACATCGTTCAGGGATTGATCCGGGAAATCGACGGCCAGATAAAGGTCAACGTCCAGTTCGTCCGCTGCAGTGATGCGGAAGTGCTGCTGACGCTGCGGTATCGGCAGACCCAGGGCAAGGTGTTCGAGCTGGAGGACCAGATCGCGCGTGACCTCGCGGGGGACCTGGAAATGCGCGTGCTGAAACTGGAGATCGACCGGGCGATACGGTCGGCCGCGGACGAAACCGGTCAGGCCAGCGAGTGGGTGCTGCGCGCGATCCCCTCAATCTACCGGCTGTCTCGCGACGAGTTCGACACGGCGTTCATTTCGCTGAAGAAAGCCCTCGAACTTGATCCGAATTATGCGCCCGCGCACAGCTGGATGGCCTTCTGGTATGCGTTTTATCTCGGACAGGGGTGGGGAAACGACAAGAACCTGACCACCGCCGGTCAGCATGCCCGGCAGGCGATCGAGCTGGCGCCGGATGACTCGCGCGCCTATGCGATTGCGGGTCATGTGGATTCCTTTCTTATGCGTCAGCCCGAACTTGGCGAGGTCATGCTCGACAAGTCGCTTTATCTCAATCCGAATTCGGGTTTCGCCTGGGCATTCAGCGCGATCAACCAGTGTTACCTGGGGCATTCGGATGTGGCGCTGCAACGGATGAAGGAGTATTCCAGCCTTTGCCCGCAGGATCCGTTCGGCTATTTCTTCGATACCATCTACTGCATCGCCCACACGCTGCTCGGTCAGTTCGAAACCGGCGCGGAATGGGGGCGCCGCACAACCAACGGCAACCCGAATTTCGTCAATGCAATCAAGCCTTTTCTTGTCTGTCTCGGGCACTTGAATTTGCATGCGGAGGCGGCCCGCATGCGCAAGATCCTGTTGGCGCGGCAGCCGAATTTCACCGTGGAGTCCGTGCGTCAGAATTATCCGCTGCGCGATCCGGACCAGCTGGAGCTCTATTGCGAAGGCCTGCGCAAGGCCGGAATCCCGGAGCGGTAAAATCCGGGTCTGACTTCCGTAATTTTCCGGAGTTAATTCACGCTGGATTCCGGGTCGAAAGGGCATTCTGTTTCTGTTGCCGCAAGTGGTTTGCGGCCGGAAATGGAGGTAAAATATGATTGTAGACAACACCACGTCCAGGGCGTTTCCCGACCGGTATTGGGAGCCCGACTTTCGTGCCTGTCTCGGCATGATCCGTTTGCTGGAAACGCCGGAATGGCGGGAAGTTGAAGTCCCGCCTTATCCGACCTCGAAATCCGTTCAGCAGCATGAGCTGGACGATCTTCGCGTCATGCAGGCGAGCCCGGAACGGCTTGATGTCCGCCGTGACGAAATTCTGGAAGAGGCGGATGAAGTCTCGCCCAAATTCGGCAGAATGATGCTGTTCAACGGGAAATCCCATCCACTGACGACAAGGGTGGTGCTCGACATGGTCATCGGCGGGCGCCCGATCATCATGTATTTCAAGAACAAGTTCAATCGGCCAAGGCCAAGCCAGGTGGATCCGGGCATTCTTCCGCTGATCGACGTGCCCGGTCACCCGGCCTATCCGAGCGGGCATTCGTTCCAGACCCATCTCGTGGCTCATGCCCTCGGCGAATTTGCGCCTCATCTGCGGGAACCGCTTGCGGCAATCGCCAACCGTGTCGCCGAGAACCGCGAATGGGCGGGGGTCCACTATAGCAGCGACAGCATCGCCGGCCGGGACCTTGCCGAAGCCCTGTTTCCGATGTTCAAGGCAGCCTTTGCCGAGGACTTCGAAGCAGCGGCAGCAGAATGGAGCTAAAGCCTGCCGGCAGCCATTGACCTCTTCAAGGGTCTGGCTGTTCAGGCAGGCTGCCACCGTGCCACCGTGCCACCAGGCTCTCCGGCCGGTGGTGTCTATTGCGTCTCCCAAGGGAGGGGCGACACCGCTGTCAGCGGGCGGACCGCAAGGACCGCTCCAACGCGTTACCAGCCATCGCAAACGGCCCGGGCGCTGTTCCGAAGCATTTCCCCGAGATCCGCGAAGTTCAAGAGTGAGGCACCGTCATACTGGGCGTCGCTTCTCGGTTCCATCCAGCCGAGCACCTTCCTGATAAACTCCCTGTTGTAGCTGCAGTCTGTTTCCTCAAGGTCGCGCAAGGTCGAAATCAGCCTGGCGCTTTGAGTGCCGGAGCTTGAAACACCGATGCAATAGCGGTTGGAGCGCCCCGAGAAGCTGAAATAGAGCGCGGGATCGTCCTCGGACGGCAGTATGGACGGCCGCCGATGGCAATCGGCCGCGCGCAACCAGCTGTGTGCGTGTTCGCCCGGAACCGGCGCAAGGTCCGTCAGGGGCACCACCTGGACGTCCGTGCTCAGCCGTCTTGCCGCCTGTTCGATGGCATCGTGCTGATGGTCATAGCTTGACTTCTGCGATGCCGGAGCGGGCAGGTAAATCAGGACGATGGACTGCGTGGATCTGGCGGATGCAAGGGGCGGACCTTCAAAATAGAGACGCATCTCCGCACTCAGAAACGGTCCCTCTGCGGCGATGGCGGGTTGACTGCCGGCGGTAGAGAGGCAACCGGCCGCCAGCACAAGGACTGCGCGCATCTGACGGAGCATCGTTTCGATCACGTTCATTCGTCCGTCCTCCACATGCGGGATACATCCCGGCAGGGCATTTTCGTTTTGGTGTCTGCTTTTACGTTGTCGCTCAGAAACGCGTTGTTCTTGTAGTATTCGAGCACGATCTGTAGAGATCTAACGTCGTGTTTCAGTTCCGGATGCCTCGCCATTTCCTGAAGGAGGTGCTCCATGCGCAGTTCTTCCCCCGCCAGATAGGAGGGTCCGCGTGTGAGGAACATGGACATCATCGACTTCCGAAACAGTTTTGCCTCGATTTCGCCGTTGTGTGATCTCTCGGCGCCGTTTTCAAATTCGTCGATCGTGTCGTTACCGTGCCGGACCCGGTAGGACATGCGCGAGACGTGGCCGGGGTCAAATTCGCTGTGCAGACGTTTCAGCAAGGCATTATAGGCCTGTGCCAGAGCGGGCTTTTCACGCAGCAGTTTGAAGACGAAGAGATCGATTATCAATTCATCGTCATGCGCAATGTCCACCGGGCAATTCATCGCTACCGCAGACGAGTTCCGACCCAGAAAATTTGCGATGAGTGGGCTTGCATTGCTGTGTTGGAACTCGGGGAAGTGTTCCCGCTGAATGAGATCGGCGACGCTGACCACCATGAAGAAATTGGGCTTGGCGAGATGCATTGCCTCGTGAAGCATGAGCAGCATCAACTCCTGGTCGCTGAAAGCGGCAACGACGGTGTCTGGGAGCATGAGCTCTCCCGTGAACAACACCTGGGGCGACCCTGTCAGCGCGACGTCACCCGTGCCGTCCGCGTAGAAGTGGATGGAATGGTTCAGGTTCCGGTTCCGGCCCCGGATTTGTTCCTCGACAGCGGGCACCATTGAAAGCACGAGTTCAGCGCCCAGGAGCTCCAGGATGCCTACTTTGCTGCCGGAGAAGACCTTGGCAACGGGTTTGATGAAGGGCAACGCCAACAGCTCGTCCAGGTCGATATACGCGCCTTTCTGACGAACATTCTTGCGGATCAGCGGCCAAGTCCCCAGCAGAACCCTGTATTTCAACGGCATGTCTGCCTGGTTGCTGAAGATCGCAGCGAGTGCCCGCTTCTCATGGATCTGGATCGATCCCTTCAGACGAAACGCGTTTTCCTCGTCTTCGGTCAGTGTCAGCCGCAGCAAGGGGCCGGCTTCAAGAAAGGCGGGTCCTTGTGGTCCCTTGCCGACGACGCTCTCCGGGCTGATCACGCCGCTCTCGGTAAGCTTCACGGAATGGGTGTCGACATAGTCGAATACGGTTGACAGGGCCGCCGCCCACATCTCTGCCAGTTCCTGCCGGCGCCAGGCAGGCAGCGCGGAAGGCGTGCGCCGTTCCGCTTTCAGTTCGTGGGCCTTTTTGTTGAGTTGCGCCTCGATCCGGTCGAGCGGAACCAGATCGTGGAAGGACCCGCCGGGAAAGCAGTATTCAGAGAATATGAGCGGTTGGCATTTCAGCGCCTTGTCGGTTGCCTCTGCGTAAGGCGCCGAGAAAAGGCTGGCTCCCCAGGCGCTCAGAAGGAGCAGTGACCTGCCATATGATTTGCGCATGTGATGTCCCCCATCGTGCTGTCTGCCTGTTGAAGTAGCCGGAGCGCCGGAAATCAGCGTGAAGCCGGACCGAGGACCGGCTTCACGGTCCGCGGGCAAGCCAGAAGCCGAGCTCTGGCGCGTTCGGGTTGCATGGCCGCGCCAGGTGGAAACCGGTGCAGGTCAGGGCTTGGCGGCACATCGTTTCGACCCCGTTCATTCGTCCGTCCTCAGCATGAGGACTACATCCCGGCAGGTCAGGTTCGAACCCGTGTGCGTTACGGCCTTTTCGTTCAGAAAGGCGTTGTTCTTGTAGTATTCGATGAAAGTCCGCATCATGCTGACGCTGTGCTTCAGTTCCGGATGTTTGGCCATTTCCTGAAGAAAATGTTCAATGCGGATCTGCTCGCCCATCAGATAGGAAAGACCGCGGGAGGAGAGTGTGGACATGAACGATTCCCAGAAGAGCTTGTCCTCCAGCTGGCTGTTTTTCGAGGTCCAGGCTCCGTCTTCAAGATAACCGATCATGTAGTCGCCGAGCTGAACGCGGTACGACATGGGCGACACACGGCCGGGATCGAATTCGCTGTGCAGGCGTTTCAGGAAAGCATTGTAGGCTTGTGCCAGTTCCGGCTTTCTGCGGAACAGGTGGAAGACGTAGTAGTCCGTCGCCAGTTCATCGTCATGGACAATGTCCAGCGGGCAATTTGCATCTTTTCCGCGCGCTTCCTGGCCCAGAAGATTGGCGAGGAAAGGCGCGCTCTGTGCGGTATCGAGGTCCGGGAAACTTTCCCGCTGGATGAGATCCGCGGCGCTGAGCAGCATGAACAAATTGGGCCGGGCAAGATGCATTGCCTCGTGAAACATGAGCAGCATCAATTCCGTATCGGACAGGGCGGCGACCATCGAGTCCGGCAGCAGCAGTTCTCCCGTGAACAGGACCTGGGGCGATCGCGTCGTCGACGCCGGATCTTCATCGGAGGCGTAGAAATGGATGGCGTGTTCCAGGGTGCGATTCCGGTCCCGGATCTTTTCCTCGAAGGCCATTTCGAGTGCGGCCACCACTTCGTAGCCCAGGCTTCCCAGGAAATTCGTACCGGACTTTTTGCTGGCCCGCGCATACTGGTCTGCAAAGGGTTTCAGGAAAGGTGTGGCGAGAATGTCGTCCAGATCGACATAGTCGCCGTTTCTGGGAACGCTGCTTCCCAGCACGGGCAACATCAGCAAAAATGGCTGGAGCTCCGACGGCAGGTCCTTGCCGTTGACGAGAGGCTTGCCGAATGTGCGGTCGTAATGAATCTGGATGGACCCATCGAGACGAAACACGTTTTTCTTTTCTTCCCTGAAGGTCAGGCGGAGCAAGGGGCCATCGTTGAGAAGGGCTGATGGTTGCGACCCGGAGCCGGTGGCGTCCTGCGGGCTGACGGCGCTCAAGTGCTCCAGTTTGAGGGAATGCTTGTCGGCATAGTCGAACGCGCTCGACAGGGCTGCCAGCCACATGTCTTCCAGTTCCTGTTTGCGCCAGGCCGGCAGCGCGGAAGGTTTGTTGCGTTTCGCCTTCAGTTCGCGGGCTTTTTCATTGAATTGCGTTTCGAGCCGGTCGAGTGGGACCAGATCGTGGAAGGACCCGCCGGGAAAGCAGTATTCGGCCAAGGCGAGCGGTTGGCATTTTACCGCCCGGTCGCTTGCCTGGGCTGCGTGTGCCCAAAAAAGGCCGGTTCCCCAGATGGTTAGAAGCAGCAGTGACCTGCCATATGATTTAAGCATGTGACGTCCCCCGTTGTTCTGTCTGCCGGTTGAATTAGCCGGATCGTCGGAATTCAGCGTGAAAGCGGACCGAAGACCGGCTTCACGGTTCGCGGACAAGCCAGAGGCCGAACTCGGGCGCGTTCAGGTTGCATGGCCGTGCCAGTTCGAACCCGGTGCCCGCCAGGGGCGCGTCCTGTCTTGCGGAAATATCGAGTTTGGCGAAGCCGCCGTTCGAACAATCCGGATCGGCCACGATCCCGCGCAACCGCTCGGTCTCCACCGGACCCTGCGGCAGGAAAATGCTCCTGGCAGCCGATTGGACCTCCACGTCGCTCGCGATCCGCCAGCCGTCCTGGCCGGTGTCCCTCACAACCGCCGCCAGTATGACCGCAAGGCTGTTGTCCGCGTTGTCCGGTTCGATCTGGGCAGCGTTGCCATATCGAAACAGGTCCCGCATCCAGACCAGCCCGGTATGTGGATCGGTGCGGGTGTCCAGGCCTGCGACAAAGGGGCGGAGCGGGGGCCGCGCAATACTGTCCGGGATCGATGCGGTGCAGACATCCGGGTAGATCAGGTCGATGGTGTCGACGTGAGCCAACACCGCCTGGCAGCTCTGCGGTGATCCGCCGCCCTGGTTCCGGAAAACCAGATCTACTCTGGCGTCTTCCGGAGTAAGAATGTTGAAAGGCCGTTCCTTGGTTGAGCAATGAAGGGCCCTTGTCGCGGCGCCCTCGCGGCTGATCTCGACAATGTCGGCGCCGTTGCCGCACTCGAACCGGAGGACGACGTCTCTGGGGGCAAAGGCCAGTTCGGTGATGGAGCGTTGCGGGCGATAGACCCTTTTGACCTGGCTGCCGTAAGTGAGTTCTTCCGGCGTGAGCGTCAGGTCCGGGTCCGACTGTTCGACCGTCCGGATGGCCGCATCGGCGCGGCCGGGAGACGGAAGGGCCAGCCAGCCGTCGGGTGGACAGGAAAAAACCGCCGGAACCGCTCCACCGGCCGTCGTCACGGTCACCGGCCCGCCGCCGGGCACACATTCCGCCCAATTGTCGGACGGCCACAGGAGTTGGGGTACTGCGGAGCGCGCAGAAATGACATAGGCGCCGCCGCCTGCCAGAAGTATCCCGGCGACGGCGGCTGAAATCAGCCATTTTGGCCGGGAACTTTTTTCCCGGGCGTCGTGATCCAGGCCGGTTTGTGCGGCCCTGGTTTGCGGCTGGTCCGGTATCTTTTCAGAAACTTCGTTCTGCGGCTGTGATTGGTGGGGCACCGGTCTTCGGCCCGCAGGCTGTTCACCCTCCGGTCCGGTCGAATGTGTGTCTGTGGCAGCCGGGCCCGCCGCTTCAGGGACTGGCAAGTTTATCTGGAAAAAATCGGTTACCCGTTTCGGAAACCGAAGCGTTCCGTCAATCAGAGCCTGCTCGTAGTCGGCAACAAATTTGTCGCAAGAGGCTTCGGTCCAGCTTGTCCAATTGTTTTCAAACCATTTGCGGAGCGCCTCATTACGCACTTCCTGCGCTTCATTCGGATCGTCCTGTGGCGGGCCAATGCCCAGCAACGCGGACATTGCCAGGGCATATTGATCGGTAACCCTGAACCGCTTTTTCCAGTAATCGTACTTTGAGTCAGTCGTTGTGCGAGGCCATTTCTCAATTTGAGACAAGTCCATCGGCAAGCTGGTGTCGTTGTAGATATCGCAGGCGATAATCAACTGTCTCTGTTGTTGAACAGCGCTCGAGAAGCGTTTTATCCAGCCCAAGGAATGCGGCTTGTCTTCAATTGTGTTTCCGTGCGTTTCAACGATCTGCGCAAGAGACGAATTTTCAGTTTTCCCGAGCAGCCAGTCACTTTTTTTTCCAAAATCTTCGATTACAAAAATGCTCATATAAAATCTTCTCCAGATACTCCTGATCTGCGAAAGCACGTCTTTCGGGCAAAGTTCCTCCAGAAAATTCAAGGAAAGAGATACCTTACGAAAAATAGCACGTTATCGGCGAATGGTAAGCGAAAATTTCAGATTTTTGAAATTTGAAATCAGATTTGAATTCAAAGAAAATAATTTGAAATCAATAGCTTATTGATGTTTCAATGGAGCGTTCTCGCTAGATTCCTTCTCAGCGGAAGTCATCGTGACGACCGCAATCGCGGAATGATCCGCAACGTGAGAAAGGAAACAACATGGCTGTCAACAAACGCGCTCTCGGCGCTCTCGGTGCTCTCGGTGCTCTCGGTGCTCTCGGGGCGCTTGCGCCGCGCAAGGCACTCACGGCGCTGAAGGCGCTCTGATGCCGAAGGGCACCAGGAGGGGGAGGGCATTGCCCTCCCCCGTCTCCGGTCCTGCCGCGCGCTTGCGGCCGGGACGGAGGGATGTCCTCAAGGGGGTCGCTGCACTCGGTGCACTGGGCGCTCTCGGCCTGAGCGGCTGCGGCGACCCGAGGCAACGCCTTTCCGTGTCCGGCGCGTCCACGATCGCACCTCCCACCGAAACCATCGCGAACCTGTTCAATGCCCAAAGATCCGATTTCCGGTGCGATGTCAGTTCCGGCGGCACCGGCTACGGGCTGAGGTCTCTTCGCGGGGGTTCTTCCGATGTCGCCATGCTCGCCAGGAAACTGTCGCAGGCGGAGCGGGACGGTCTCGCTGTGCGGGTGGCCGCGTATGACGGCATCGCCATCATCGCGCATCCCGATACGCCCCTGCCGGACGTCATGTCCGTCGAGGACTGTCGGTATCTTGCTTCCGGCAAGACCCGCCCGTCGGGTGTTGTGGTGGTCCAGAAACCGGAGGGTCAGGGAACGCGGCAGGCGTTTGCCAGCGGTCTGGGTCTTGTGCCTGCACAGCTCCATGGGGATGCGGAGGCCGGCAGCAATGGCCAGATGGTCCTGAATGTCAGCCGCACCGCCGGCGCGGTGGGCTATGTCTCCCATGTGGATGCCCTGGCCGCGCTGGACGCTGGCATCGGCTTGCGCATCATCCGCCTGAACGGTGTCCCGCCCAGCCTGGAGACGGTGGCCAGTGGCGCCTATCCGATCATCCGGCCGCTGGCCTACGCCTATCACGCGGGTCCGGCGCACACGGCCGGATCGCTGGGGGGCAGCGGCGTGAATGGGCTTCGCCGGAGCCTGGCGCCGCAGGTCTTCGTCGATTTCGCGACCGGACCGGAGGGGCGGAAGGTCTTTGCCGACCATGGCTTTGCACCGGCACGGGAGGGCTGACATGACCGGCCGCGCGAAAGCTGTCTTGAAAAAGGGTGTCGCGGGTGTTTCGCAATGGTTTTTACCGGCGATGATCCTCGGTGCGGCCGGTTTTCTGATCCTGGAGGCCGCTTCGGTGCTGGTCTCGGCCGGCGGGCTGCGGTTCCTGCAGCCTGTCTGGCGCCCGGGAGGCCAGGACTACGGCGTGGGCGCCCTTGTGATCTGCAGCCTGTTTGCGGCCTTGCCGGCCACCCTGCTGACGGTCCTGTTCGGAACACCCTGTGCTTTCCTGATGGCGCAGAGGGACGACAGCAAGCTGGTCGCGCTGGCGCGGGTGTCGCTGGGGGTCTGGGCCGGCGTGCCGTCGATTGTCGTCGGGGTTCTGGTCCTGGCCTGCCTGACACCCTTCACCGGGCTCTCCCTGCTGGCCGGCGTGTGTGCGATCGCCTGCATGATTTTCGCAGGTTTCGTCCTGTCGCTTGCTGCGTTGATCGAAAATGCCGACCGTGCGCGCTTTGTCTCGCTCAAGGCACTCGGCTTTGCCCATGTGTCCTGCCTCTATCACGGTCTGTGGCCGGAGATCAGGCGCACGGCCGGGGCGCTGGTCCTGTTGACGCTGGCGCGCGGTCTGGGGGAGGCGACGGCTGCGAGCCTCGTCATTGGCGGCATCGTTTCCGCGATTCCGCCGACCGTGTTCGGGGGAACGGAAACGCTGGCCACCGCCGTGTTGAAGGGGTTTCCGGTCGCCACGGGCGACTACATGGCCGCCATTTCCGTAACCGTCGCAACGCTGCTTCTGCTGATCGCCATGTGTGTGGCCGCCGCCGCCCGGATCAGGCGCGGCACGAACGAGGGAGAGTGAAACTCATGATGGCCGTTCCCCGCATCCTGCTGTTCACCGTGACCATCCTGCCCTTCGCGGCGATGCTGGTCCTGGTGGCATTGGCCGCACCCGGACTGGAGCTTGCCGCCGGCAGCGCTTCGCTCGGTGCGTTGGCACATGTCCTGCGCAACACCTTCTGGATCGTGCTGGGGGCGACGGCCCTGGCCTGGCTGGTGGCCTTGCCCGGGGTCCTGACCTCCTTCGCCGCGCTGGGCCGACGGGCGCCCGGCGGTGCCGTCCGGCAGATCGTCGATTTCGGCAGCACGTTTCCCCGTCTGCTCTGGGGCGTTGCGGGTGCGAGTCTTTTTGGCGGCGTTCTGGGTTTGGGGGTGTCGGCCCTGACAGGCATCCTGACCCTCGGCTGCCTCCTGGCGCCGATCGTGGCGACAACGCTTCAGGACGGCTTTGCCATTCAGGCGCGGCGCGTGTCGCCGACGTGCCGGATGATGGGCATGACCAGGTTCCAGGCCGTCTGGTATTGCGTTCTGCCCGCCGCAGCGCCCTCTCTGTGGACGGCCTTGCGGCTGTCGCTTGCACGCGGCCTGGGAGACGCCGCGGCTGTGATCCTCACGTCCGGCAGTTCCTTCGCACTGGCCTCTTCGCTGATGGATCCGGGAGCGACGCTGTCTGTCTATGTTCTCGTTCTTGTTCAGGAAACTCCCGGACAGCAACACACCGCCTATGCGGCGGCGGCTCTGCTGTTCGGTCTTTCGGGCCTGTTGCAGTGTCTTCCGGGCCTTCTTTCTTTCATTTTCAAACGCAGCCGGACTGGAGACTGAAATGCATATTGAGACGACCGGACCGACCCTGAAATTCAGGAACGTCTCGCTTGCCTGCGGTACCGGCACGATTGTCGAAAACCTGTCGTTCGGGATTTCCGGTGCCGGGCTGACCGGTCTCTTCGGCGGGTCCGGGAGCGGCAAGAGCAGCCTGTGCCGGGCAGCCACGGGATTGCTGGACAAGGACGTGCGGCAGCGCTCGGGAGAGATCCTGTTCAACGGCCGCCCGGTCGGGGACATGGAAGAAACCGATCTGCGCCGCAAGGTTCTGTATCTGCCGCAGAAACCGGTGGCCTTCCATGGAAGCGTCCTGAGAAACCTCGCACTCCCGCAGATCTGCATCCAGGGCGAACGCCGGAAGAGCAGGCATCTGGACGCGGCACGAGCGGCGTGCCTGCAAGCGGGCCTTCCATGCAGCGGGGCGTTTCTCGGCCGGTCCGCCGAGACCTTGTCGGTCGGGCAGTTGCAGCGGCTCGCGATTGCCCGGGCACTTGTTCTGGAGCCCCAGATCCTCCTGTTCGACGAGCCGACATCCGCCCTCGATCCCCTGCTGACGGCGGAGGTCGGCAAGACACTGACGCGGATTGCCGGATCGAAGCCGGTCGTGGTGGTCACACACGACATGCGCATCGCGCCCTCGTGCAAATCCGTCCTTTTTCTGGAAAAAACCGATGCCGCCGCGCCGGTTCTGCATCAGGGCACGTTTGAGGAAATTTTCGGTGCCGAAACATCACCGGGATACGCGTTCGCACACCCGGATTTTCATGCATCCTGAGCCGGGAACACCGGCGATACGGTGAATGGGTGGCGCCATCTTTCTAGTCCGTCCTGCCGTCGAGGTAGGCCTGCCAGGTCCGTGTGACATCCTCGTTGCTGTCGCAACCGAGCGTCTCCGGCCTACCCGACGCGACCCGCAGTCGGTTGGGGGCCAGTTCCCTGATGAGCGAAAGACCGGCGCGGCAGACAATGAGATTGGCCTGGAAGACGTCATCGATCATGCCGTCGAGGGCGGCCCTGTCGGCGCGATCCCGGTAAGCGCAGGCAAACCGCTCTTCGAAATCCGCCGCGCCAAGACTGTCGACTTCAGCGATCCGCAGATTGCATCTCTCCGCGAACCTGAGATCGAATGCCCGTTCAAAGGCATCGCGAACCGTCTCTCCGGCCTGGGTCAGCTTGCACAACTGGTAAGCCAGGACTTCGTCGTTGCTGAAGCGACTGCGCAGGTAATTTTCAATGTTTTCGGACATCGCCCTGTTCAGTTTGTGAGTCACCACTTTTCCGGCGACGTCACCAACGCTTTTCGACAGCAAACCCGGATCATTCCCGCCCAGGGCAGAGGTCAGCAGGCCGCCGACGATCATGCCGCCCGCGTCGGACAGGATGCTGGCCTCGGCATTCATGAGTGCCCGTTGCAGCCTTTCGTCAAAGGTGTTGCAGGTCCCGCTTTGCTCGATCGTGTCGAGAATGCCAAGCCCGAGCCCTGTTATCGCTCCGCTTGATCTGGCGATATCCCTTCCCAACTGGCCCAGGACGCTGTCTGCACTGTTGTCAAGATCTGGTGGAGAATTCTCAGGCGTCTGGGGGCGGCCAGGTGTCAGCGGCAATTGCAATTGTTGTGGCCGGGCCGGAGGCATCGGAGGGGGCTCGATGCCCGGCAGGCTCAGCTGAGGCGATGTCTGTTGCGAAACGGCTGGCAGTGACACCGGAAGCGCAAGCAGCAAGGCGATGACAGGGCCAAAAACTTTCCAGGACATGGTCAGCACCCCTCCGGAGTTGCCGTACGGACGGCGCTGGACAAGACCTCCCTGAGATCGGCCCCCCGCACCGATGTGAAGAGCTGGCCACCTGTCGCTTCGGCGATACAGGCATGCTGCGTCGCCTGACCGATCGTCACGACATGCACTGGCACATCCCGGCCCGCGGCTTGCGCCACGGCACAGGGATCGCCGCGGCAGGTATCGCGACCGTCGGTTACAAGCACCAAAGCGGCGCTGTGGTCACCGGACGACCGGGCGTGTCGAAGCGCGCTCTCGAGCGCCTTTGCCAATGGGGTGGACGGACGTGCCTTGAGTTTCTCGACCAAGCCGATCAGGCCGGGCCGCTCTGCTTTGGAAAACGTTCCCTTGACGCTGACACCTGAGCAGCCGGCGAATGTGATCAGGCTCCAGTTCCTGTCCACCGGATCGCCTTCAACAATCTCGCGGACCGTTGTCTTCAGTTCATCGAGGCGACTGGTGCCGGCATTGGCGATAAGCTGGTTGTACTTGCGGTTGGCTTTCATGACCTCGGACGCGCGGCCCGTCTCGATGATGTGTTCGAGACCCTCGATCTCCGTAGCATTCGCATCCGCCGGAAGGGCCATGCTCTTGGAATGGTCCAGGACCAGCAGAAGATCCCTGACGGTTTGCGGCGAGGCGGATGTCCCGGAACAATCCGGCGTGCCGGCCGCCGCCTCCTGGTCCACAGGGGCATCCGGGGCCGGCGTGGTTGGCGTGGGGCCTTCCGGTGCCTGTCCCGCCGGAGCTTCGGCAGCGGGTGGACCATTGTCCAGGGGAGCCGCCGCAGGCGGGGTGCCGGGTGGCAACTGTCCGGATGGCTGATCACCGGAGGCCGGTGCGGCAAGGCCTGGGGCGTTCCCAGAGGGGCTCCCAGAGGCACTCCCGGGTCCCGGAGTGCCGTCGGCGGCCCCGGGGGGAATGCCTTGGCCGTTGTCCGGTGCCACGTGACCGGCGGGACCGGGCCCGGTTTCAGTTGGCGGGGCGCCGCCACCTGAAACCGGCCCGGGGGCGGCGGCGCCCTGTGTCGCGCCCGATCCTCCAATTCCGCCTCCGGTGCCCTGGGTCCCGGCAGGAGACAGGGAGGGGGCGATGGTACCGACCGGTGATCTGCCTCCGGCGGGGGGCTGACAAAGCAGGGTCGAGACGGCCTTGCCCTCGAGGACCCGCAGCTCCTTCTCGAGCCGTGCATAGTCCGACGGCCCGGATTGAGGGCACCAGCTGATCGTGTGCGCGAACAGTGTGATACCGCAGGCAAAAAGCAGCAGGTACCCGGCGATGCACATAATCAGCACCGCCAGGACCCAGCCAAGCCAAAACCCTGCGGACAGCAGTCGGGATCGGGAGGAGGTCATCGGTTTTCTAGTTTCTGCGCAGGACGGATATCTGGCGCTGCAGCCGTGCGACCTCGCGTTCAAGGCTGGCGATTTCGCCCGGAGATCCGGTGCTGCGGAGGCTCACAAGGCGCGCCTGAGACGCGTTGAGCTGTCGCTGCAGCCGGTTGATCTCGGCCTGCTGGGAGGCCGCCCGGCCTTGCAGGGCGCTGGTCTGTCGCTGCGAGGCGGAGGCGCTCCGCTGGGCGGTGGCTGCCCGGGACCGGGCAGCGCTCGCGCTGGCCAGACGGCTGTCGGCCTGTGCCTGCAGCCGTCTGGTGTCGGCGGCATATCTGCCGCTGCTGAGCCCGGCACTTGCGCAATAAAGGCCGTCCAGCGTCGGGTCGCCGGTGCAACTTGACTGGCATCCGGAAAGGGCGGCCGCCCCGGCAATCAGAACGGCGGGTGCAAGGGTCCTTAAAAAATGTTTTTTCTGCATGTCGAATATCCAATGAAATGCGTGGGTTAGCCACGTGGCCGGTTCACGGAACGGATCAGATGCCGACACCGACACTGTCCGGAGCGCGGCGGTAGACATTCTTCAGGGCGTCGCGACGCTGAACGAGCAGGTTTTTCTGCGCCTGGAGCTGATTGCGGCGCGAGACCAGTCCGCCTGGTGCTCCGTTCTGGATCGCCGTGTTCAGGCTGGTCACGTCGGCCTGCGCATTGTTGATCTGGCGTTCGATCAGCCGGATATTGGCCCTGGCAGAGGACAGCTCGGAACGGTATTGGGCCTTGGTGATTGCCCCCTGGCGCAATTGTTCATTCAGTCGCGAAATCTTGCGGGCCTCATCCGCTCTCACCTGGTTGGCTGCGGAGGCCATGCGGCGGTAAGAGGCAATGTTGGCGTCCGCCTGGGAAATGATGCCCTTGTAGGCTTGCTGCTGCTGAGCGTAGCCGCGCGAATTCTTGTTGACGTTGCCCGCGTAGAGGCCGCCGCCGATGCCGCCGACCGCGCCGCCGATCGCGGCGTTGCGGATGATGGCTTCCGGCGACCCGCCGGCTGCAGCCGTGATCAGACCGGTGACAACGGCACCGACCGCGGCGCCGCTGACCACGCCCTGCGCAAGGCGTTTGGTTTCCGTTTGACGCAGCTGCCTTTCCGCGACCGACAGGTTCGCGCCGCCGCCGGTCGTCTGGCAGGCGGTCAGAGCCGCGCAAATCAGGCTGATGGTGAGAACTCTGGTAAACTTAATATTTATCAATGACTTAAACATAATATATACCCCCAATAGTATCGCTGAAAATCAGTTGCGGGGAAGGTCTCCGCCAATCACGTTGCGGATAATCTCCCGCGTATCGGTCACCTGCCCGTCCGCGTAAGCGCGGACCTGTTCGACAGTTGACGTAAGAGTGCCGTGACCGTCGGTGTCGCCCTGGGCACGCCATTCCGCCGCCAGTTCCTCGGCAAGACGCCCGATCCTGGAAATGTCGTTCGAAGCCAGCTTCTGGACCGTGTTCGTATAGATCCGGGCGTAGAGATCGAAATGGGCGAGTTCTCTTTCGATCCAGTCGCGGTCGGACTGGAGCTGTTCTTCGGTATCGCCGAGATCAACCCCGAGCCGATAGCTTTCGAAGAGGTTCTTGATCGAGAAAGCCGACACGGTGAGCTCCCGGTGCAGCAGGGACGCGGCTTCGAGGATGGCTTTCAGGTGTTTTGCTTCCAGCTCGTCCCGGCGGACGAATTCGTTGTCCAGTTCGGTTGAAAGCCGCTCGATTTCCTGTCTGAGTTCGGCGCTCTCAGTCTGCCGGGCGACCGCCGCCAGACGATCCTGCGCGTTCGGCGCGAGCGATTGCGGCCCCTGGCTGCCGAGGCTCAGCGCCGCGGCTTCGAGTGCGCCGATGTCCGTCTGATTGATTGCCGATGTTCCGACAACCACGCGCATTCCGTTGGCGCGGGTGCGGTGTTCGCCACTGGCTTCCTGGGAGAAATACGGCAGCTCGTCGCGGTGTGCGGAATTCACATTGGAACTGCTGCTCAGGAACGAGCCGCCCCGCACGACGTATCCACCCACCTGGCCGTGCAAGCGCGGGCCGCGGGTCATCCGGAACGGCTCGAGCGTCAATTCGCCGACGTTGCCGTAGATGTCGTGGATTTCGACCGGATTTGGACGCAAGGCACCGATCGGCTGCAGCCTGCCCGCCGCCGACTGGCTGTCGTTGTACCAGGCGTACTGGGCCAGCGGGGCATCCATCGGGAATGTCAGATTGGCATGTTCGGCCGACCCGACACGGCCGCCGCCGCGGGCCGCGAATTCCCATTCCACCTCGGTGGGCAGCCGGACATAGGCATTGGCGATTTCCAACGCCGACAGGGCGGCCAGACTGTTTTCTTCCGAATAGATCCACTGGTTGAGGCGGCGGGTGAACTCGACGGCCTCGTACCAGCTCAGATTGTTCTGCGGCAGTTCCGCTTCCAGGGCGGTCAGGTCCGGGCAGTCGGCGCCTTTGCCCATGACCGCCTGGTATTGCGCCGTCGTGATCTCGTATTTGCCCATGTAGTAGAAACGTTCGCCCGGGCCGGTGGCGATGGGCCCCGCAATATGTTCAGCCCGGGTGTTTTCCATGTAGCGCCGGTTCTGGCTGTTGTTGTTGCCAATCGTGATCTCCCGGTCGGACAAGGCACTTTGCGGATTGTCGGGATCGTAGACCTCGTTGGTCACGATCTTGCGCAGGGTCAGGGTTCCGCCGCAGGGCAGCGGAAGATTCTGGTCTCCCTCCGACGGGGCAGGATTGTACAGGAGTTCCGGCCAGGTTTCGTTTGCAGAGATTGCCGTATCTGATAGTAAAAAAAGACAAATTACTGCAAAACCTGACAGTGCAGGTTTAAAATGACTCATTCCGGAGAACGCTCGCTGGAAACTTACAAAAAACTTTAAACGAAAAAAATAAACCAATAAGGGAGACCATACCCAATAGAAGAAAAAAAGCAACAAAAAGTTGTTGAATCGAAAGGTGGGTATCGCCGCCGTTGATCAGGTCGACTTGGGACCAGATCCTGTCGAGAAGTGTAGAAACCGAAAGAAATGCCAGAGTTAGCGTGAAGATTGTGCTGATGTAGACTCCGATTACCTGAACGAGCACGTAGCCGATCACGTCCTTCAACTGCCCTCCCATGAGCAGGAACAACGCAATGTGGCGCCGTTGCGGGGTGAAACTCATATTGAGGCAGGACCAGAGGCAGAATGCCGAGCCGATGGCGAGGATCACGCCGAAAAAACCGGTCAGGAACGTTGCCGCGCGGCTCATGGACAGAACAAACGAGATGGAGGCCGCGTTGGTATCGACGTAGTATCCGCGCTCCTCGAGAGCGGTCTGAAGCGGCGCCACCATTTCGATGCCGTCGGCAAATACCCGGGCGTTTGCAAAGGTCCGCTGCCCGACCGGGCGGGGCGTGCCCGAGACACCCAGGCCGGGCACTTCATATCCCTCCAGGAAATCTTCGATCCCGTAGGTGAGGGCCGGCGCCAGGAACACTTTCCTGGCCGAAACGACTTCCACCGGAATGATGCCCGCGACCTCGAGCAGGAGTTCCAGATCGTAGGGGGCGGTGCTGCGGCTCGTATAGAGGGGAAAGGTGTCGCCCGGCCGAAGCTCGAGTTGCCGCGCCAGCCGGGCGCTGACATAGGCCTGCTCGTGGTTTGGTGGGGGAACTCCGTCAAGCAGGGGATCGCCCTCGCTGGACGGCACGAGGGTGGCCGTTTCCTCGCGCGACCTGTCCAGGTTCGAGGCGAAGGCCCTGAGTGACAGGCTTCGCGTCGTCGGCTCCAGATAGCCGATGCCGGGCAGGTTGCCGAGCGTCGCGATTTCCTGAGGCTCGATCGCGCGGTCGCCGCGCAGACGTACTTCCAGAACCGTCGGGTTGCCGCGCAGGGCGTCGATCATCGGATCGACATAACCGGTTTTCAGGCCCCAGGATATCAGCACCGGCAGGGTGCAGGCCGACAAAGCCAGGACCGCCAGCAAGTTCACTCCGGGAACTCGAAAGAAATAGATTAATCCAAGTCGGATGCCGTTCACGAAACTACTTTCAATTGTGAGGTCTGAGCGTTGAGTGATTGGATTTCTTGTTTGGTATGGTTCTGAAAATTTCGAAATTATGATCTTCGAGCAATTCCGGATTATGCGTGATGATGAGGACCGCGGACCGATACTCCCGGGCAAGCATCACGATCAGTCTGATCAGGCGTCTTGCCGTGGCTGGATCGAGCGATGCGGTCGGCTCGTCGCACATGATGAAACTCGGGCGATGGGCAAGGGCGCGGGCCACCGCCACGCGCTGGCGCTGGCCGACGGACAGGTCGGTCACCTTCGTGCGCGGATCCACCCGAAGGTCCAGGGCGGCCAGCAGGCTGGTGATGAGCTTGCCGTTCTTTCTGCCCGCCAACTGCTGGCTCAACAGGATGTTTTCCTTCAGGGACAGAAACGGGAACAGCGGGCTGGACTGAAAAACATAGCCGAAATGGCGTGCCCGAAGCCGGGCCAGATCCGCGTGCGCGGCGCCGGTTCCAAGATCGTGTGTGCTGCCATCCGCTTCCAGGCGGAACTGGCCGGCCCGGTTGACCGGACTGGCCAGTGCGAGAATGTCCATCGCGGTGGTCTTGCCCGAGCCGGTCACGCCCAGGATGGCCTTGCAATCTCCCGGTTCAAGCGAGAAGTGCGGCACATCGAGCCTGAACCGGCGGTTTTTGTCCTTGAGGACCTTGACCAGCCGTTCCACGTATAACTTGGCCATGTTGGACGGCTCCCTCAGGGCATCTGAGACAGCGGCATCAGGATGACGCTCTCCCCGGGAGAGGCGGTCGGATCGAGTTGCACCCAGCGGTCCGGCGCATCGTGGACAGTCTGATAATACCTTAGCTTGGAACTCAATCCGTGGATCAGGCTGCGCTGGTCGGGCCGGGACATTCTGACCCAGTCTTCTTCCTGGAGATAGAGAATGTCGCTTCGATAGGGCAAGCGGGAGAGGAACTCTTCCAGCACCAGCCCGGTCGGATTGATATCGGCAATCTGGGCCCCGTCCGTATTCGATTGCGCCGCGATTTCCTGCAGACGCTGGAAAAACGTCAACGCATCGGCGTCCATGCCCGGTGCCATGGCCTGTTCGACGAGCGGCTGCAGCATCTGCGCCAGCGTGGAAAGCTGGTTCCGCGTCATCAGAACGCGAACGTCCAGGGCGCGCGTCCTCGGGTTGATCAGCGCCATGTCGCTTGTCCAGGAGCGTAGAAACCGGGGCGCCTCCGTTCCCTGTGCCGCACCGACATATTCAAGCTGCATTGCCCGCCCGGCACGCGCCATGAATTGCGCTCCCAGACTGTCATTGATCGCTTCCGGAACACGGCCCTCCCTTGCGGCGGTGACGTTCTCGACGAGCTGTCTGGAAATGTTGCCGGCCTGGTCCCTGAACGCCTCGGGTTTGCCACCCTCGATGGGGATGTAGGAAGGATGTCCGTGACGGAGCGTCGCAGCGGTGTAGGCCCTTCGGGCATACTCGTGGTCCGGCTGCCCGGCATCGGTTTTGAGATGCATGGCGAGCAGGCGTATCCTTTTCCGTTCTGCCAGGGCGGTGAGCTGTTCTATGTTCATGGCGCCGGCATGATTGTCTCCCATGACGCTGGGCCGCGGCCCGGCATCGGTCACCAGGACGACGTATTTCGAGGTGATGCCATCCCAGTCAGTCTCTTCGATCGCTTCGTAAAGACCGCCGATTGCGTCTTCCGTGAACCCTTCGGTGGAAACAGTCGCTGCGCTCATCGTGCCGATGACCTCGACGAATTTTTCTGCCGTGCTGTCTTCCGCCAATTCAAGGAATGTCTTCACATGATATTCCAGACCGGTGCGATTTCCCGGCGCCTGGCGGAAGCCGACAAGCCCGAAACGAACGTCTGACCCGAATTCGGAGGTAGAGAGTGTCTGCTGTATCGACCGGATTGCTTCGCGTGTCTGGTCGATATAGGGCTGCATCGACTTGGTGGTGTCGATCACGAAGATGATGCCGGCCCGGAATTGCCGGTCCTGTTGTTCGGGTTCGCTCTCCGAGATCGAGGCGACTTCAAGGAGGTAGCCTCTTTGGCGGAATGCCAGCCGGGAGTGACTGAAATCGAGGATCGGGAACAGATAGAAATTCTGTTCGATGTCGATCATGTGTTCGGGCTCAAGAGCCACCACTCCGGCGCTCGGTGGATTTCCCGCCTGCGCAGCCGCGGTCAGGCCGGAGACCAGTGTGACGGTTTCCTCATCGCGGACAACGGTTTCCAGACTGGCCTTGCTGTCGAAAAACAACTGCTGCGGCCGGTTGGCTTCTTCCCGGTTGTTGAAAGCGACCACGACCGGACTGCGCCACTTCACCACATGGGTTTCCGCGATCCAGCCCTTGGCATCGCCGTTGATATTGGCGCCAACGGCGACATAGCCGTTGGTGCGGTCGAACACGTAGAAGATCGAAAAAGCGGCGACGTCAGCCTCGATCACCCGGCTGCCTGAGGCCGGAGCCTCGACCAGGACTCCGTCGGGTTTGGTTATGATTCTCTGATAGATCTGCGACGTTCCCGGCTCCAGAAGGGCAGTGGCCGCCTGCGCGCTGGCCTGACAGGCGATGGCCAGAAAAATCAGCGCGGCAATCCCCGTGCCCGGCAGACACAACGATAGCCGCCGGAACGGGGTCGCAATTTTCGTGCTTGTCATGCCTAATCTCCGCAATTGTCCAGGTAAATTCCGTTTGCCGAGCCGTCACCGGAATACCGCCGCTCGGCCAACCAGCCGCACAGACGCTCGATTGCCGGCGTGGCTTCCGGGCTGCCTTCGCTTTCGGCGCGCTTGTAGTAGTCCATGGCAAGACCCGGTTTCTTCTCGATCCCGGCCGACGCCGCGCTGCCGCCGAGGGCCGGGTCGTAAAGCGTGGCGAATTCCAGAAGGGCAGGCAGATGATTTTGCCGGGCGGCGGCCCACAGGGCCTCGACGCCGTGGTTGAAGCGCTCGGGTTCGTCCGGTTGCTCCATCAGCGTGGTTGCGAGCCGGTGCACCTCGATCGGATCGGCCGCGGGATCGGTGTAGAGCCCGGCCCAGCGATCGGGGCCGCCCGAAATCAGCTCGTCCCACGGAGACTGCCCAGTCGGGATTTCGGGCTCGGGCTCGGGCTCGGGGTCCACTGGGACGACTTCTGCTGGCAAACACTCCGCCAGCCCGGTTCTGCACAGGATGTCTTCGTGGAATGTGAAAAGGGCGGCACTGGCGGAGGCCATCAGGACGAGGCTCGCGGCCGTCGCGGCCCAGAGCCGCCACTGGCGGCCGGGTTGTTCGCTGCTGCCGCCGTTCACGGCACCCGCGTTTTCGTCCCCGTCGATCCCGTCCAGGCCGGTCTCGTTCCCGCCGGTCTCCGGATCCCCGTCCGTGCCGGGTGTCTCCGGTCCGGGACTGGGCGTGTCGGTGTCCGCGTTCCGGGGCGCCGGCTGCGGGGCATCCTCGGCCGGTCGCGGCGGCATCACAATGGTGCCCTGACCGCGATTTCCCGACTTCGGCACCTCCGGCCAGAATTCGTAGTCGGTCCGGAATTCCGCGCCGCTGTCATCCTGGACGAGGAAGATCACATCGAGATAGGGATCGATGTAGTTGCAGATTTCCGGGCCAAGCAGCAGGCTGCCGCCGGTGCCGGATTGCCCGCCCTCCAACTCGACATCAAAATAGGTCTGAAAGTCCTGCCAGGCCTGCTCCTTGCTGCCGGTCGCTGCGCCTGGCCGGCCGAGGAAGGTCCGGTTGTCCCGGTCACACCGCTGAACGGCGATCCGGACCGGGGCCGTGACCGGACGCCCGACATGAAGCCGTGCGTGGCCGGATCCCTTGTCCCTTGCAACTTCGATACCCTTGTTCGACATTTTCCTGTCAGCCCCGCAGCCCTAGTATTGTGATCTCAACCGGTCCAGCGCGTCGCCAAGCTTTGTGTTCTCGATGACGTCGACGTTCAGGCCGTCTTCCGAACTCGCGTTTTCCTCGACGGTTCTGTAAAGCGCCGCCAGCCAGTCGCTGACATAAGCGTCCCGCAGCGGTGCCGCCTGCGCACCAATGCCCGTGGCGTCATAGGTGACGGGGCGGGGGGCGAAGACTTCCTGCTGCTCGACGGTGTCGCCATAGGGGATCTCGAGCAGCCGGTCCTGATCCGGTCGGAGCGAAAAGCCGAGATCCGAGATGAATTTGTTCAGGTAGTGGGACGAAACGACAGTGGCCTTGTCGTGGGCAAGATCCCGGCGGTCACCGGCAAAACCCTGCTCCGCGATTTTTTCCGAGAGCAGTTCGATGAGCCTTTGCCTGCGGGCGGCGCTCGCAACCTCGGTGACCAGCTCCCCCAGTTTGTCGGCGGAAACGCCGACTTCCTGGCAGAAATGCTGGTTTGACGCGATCTCGTACATGTTGTCCTGCCAGGCTTCGACTACCGTCAAGGCCTGGCGGTAGGGCAGTGACTGGACCGGCACGGCGGGGCCGGCGCCGTTGGGCGCAGGGCCTTCGGAGGAGCGGGGGCTCCCGGCATCGCTCTGTTCGAGCGCACGGCGACCGGGGACGCGGCGCCCCGGAACGCGCCGGCCTTCCGCCGGCTTCCTGTCTTGCGCTTCCGGTTTTGCCTCGTTGTCGCGTGCATCGCCTGTGCCTGTTTCCGGTGCCGGGAAGTCCGCGCGATAAAGCTGCTCGCGAAGATCGATCGGATCGATGGTCAGGCCCTTGAGCAGCGTGCCGAGCTTGTGGTTCTGATCGGCCTGGTCGAGTTCGGCGGCCAGGCCGCTGTAGACCTCCAGCCGTTCCTTGACGCGTTCACCTATGTCCGTGGGCACGTAGAAGGGGGTCATGACGGAGGTCAGATGGCGGCGCAGTGCGTTCAGCGAGGCGCGGACCTGATCGGTTTTCACCGACGGCTTGCAGACCGAGGCGAGATTTTCCGCAATGTACCGGGAGCCGCCGTCATTGAGGCGCATCATTTCGTCGAAGGCACGTTCGGGATCGGCAAAGTGGCGCTGCACCGCCTCCACGGAAATGAAGGCTTCCCGCAGGGTCTTCACCCAGTCGACACGATCGGGCAGGATCGCGGCTTCGGTCCTGTCGTCGAAATCGAACATGGCCCGGTTGCGCACGTTCGGGTTTCGCATCAGGAAACAGTTGCGGAACGGCAACCCGTTCGCCCAGTTCTGCACCCAGGTCTTCTCCGAAGAGCCGAACGGGTCCAGAAGGGAGGCCTTCATCCGACCCTCGAACCGCGCGCCGACGCCGAGCGATCCGTCCGACACCTTCTCCTCGAAATGCATGTCGAAACGCGTGAGCACGAAATAGAGCAGCGTCTGCCTTGCGGAACGGTCTTCCGGCGTCTGGCCGTGTGTCGATGCGATCCACCGCGAAATGACATCCGGCAACTGGACCACGTCCATGTTGCTTTCCTTGACGCAAAGCAGCATCGCGGTGATCTCCTGCTCCGCGACGTAGCGCTGGAACAGGTATTCCACCTTGCCGCGCAGCATCAGTTCGGACACCGTCTTTGAAAGAGCGGTTTCGAAGGCCTTGGCGAGACCCTGCGGTTCGTCGCCGTCGCTTTCGCCGGGCATGCCCTTGGCCTTGAGGCCACGCCCGCGATAGCCCGGAAAGTCAAGCAGATCGGTGTGATCGAAAAAATCCCAGGGGCGATCCTTCAGGCAGATGCGCAGTTCGGCGGTCAGCGCCGTGACGACCGGACGGGGCAGAGACGCCTGATGCCCTTCCGAACCACGGACGTCGACGTTTTCGCCAGCGCCATCGGTGTCGGCCAGCTTGTCGAGCGCACTGACATCCAGGATGGACTGGACGTCCGGGACGGTCACGTCGATCGCCGACAGCGGAACAAAGGCGTCCCTGGCGAAAGCCAGTTTTTCAAGACCGGTGACGAGTGAAAGATAGACATCCGTCAGGGCCTGATGGCGGCCCCAGAGGATGGCAAAGAACGCGGCGCATTGTTCCAGCGTGAGCCTGTTTATGATCTTCGCTGAAACTTCCCAGAATTCCGAACGCCGCAGCCTCTTGGTGAGCTCGGATTCCTTGATGTTGTTGCTGAGATAGGCTTCCAGGTCCCAGGCATCTTCGGGCGTCAGGCCGTTGTCTTTTTCCGGCAGGGTTTCATACTGCTTGAAGGCGTCCACATGGGCCGTGATCTCCTGCGGCTCCATGCATTCCTCGTAGCGCGCCGGATTGCCGTCGAAGAAGTAGCTGTTGGCCAGTATCTTGATGATGTCGGCATGTTCCAGAAGTTCCAGTTGAACCGGAAAGCCGTCCGGTGTCGGGCTCCGGTGTATCGTGAAGCGCGTCACGAGGCCGGTTGCCTCGGTGCCCTTGTCCGGGTTGATCTTGTCGATATAGCTCACAGGTTCATCGATGCCGTCGAACACGGCCTGCAAGGTGTCGTCCTTGCGTGCCAGAACCGATATCAGGTGTGATTTGCCGACCTGGCTTGCCCCGAACACCGCAACAGCCATCGGCCTTTGCGCCGCCTTGGCGAGGCGCTTGGCCGATATGGCCCCCCGCATGAGTTCTTTCAGCACATGGGGTTTCTGGCCGGCCACGGTCTTTTCGTTTGCCAGGAAACGCGTCCAGTCAATCAGCTCCTGCACCGTCGTGGCGGTGTCGCGGGCGCCGTCTTCCAGTGTGTCTGCAATGTCGTTCATCGTTCGGCCTCGAAAATCCTAGATAGAAATAATTCCGGAATCCAGCCAGTAGCTGTCGCTGTTGTCGTCCACCGTCCTGAACACCAGACTGAGGGACCGGCGTGCCGGTGTGCCTTCCCGATCGATCGCCTCTTCGATCAAAAGCTCCTCCTTGCGGCTTTCCGCATCGAGCAGCTCATTGGGGTTCTCCTCATCGACGAGTTCCGCCCGCTTCAGGGAAATCGTGATCGGCGTGGCATAGGAGTTGGAACTCTTGTTTTCGTTGAGCAGGTAAAGCGGAGAGGCGACCCAGCGTTCCAGGGGCAGTTGCTTGTAACCGTAGAATTCCTTGGTGAAGTAGGAGACGTTCTTTATGACTTCGCCCTGCGCGCTGTCGTTCAGGTCATCCGGCGAGAACACGATGTTCTTGTTCAGCAACTTGTTGTTGCTCTCCAGGCGGCCGATGTATTTCGCGGTCGAACGCATCTGAAGTCTGTTGGTGAAAAGCAGGAAGTTGCGCAGCCGGCCTTCAGACAGGGCACAAAGGGTGCCGCCCACAACCGCCGAGGTCTTCGGATCCCCCAGGCGCACGCGGTCGTGGGACCGGAACGGATACCAGTTGCCGGGCCGGTACTCATGCATGGCGACGATCCGGCTGGTCGGCACGGACAGCCGGTTGTAGACCATTTCGCGCACCGCCGGCAGTTTGCTCGGCCGCCCCGACAGGATCACGATATCGCAGTCGAAGTGCCCGGTCGCTTCGCAGAGATTGTCCATCACCGCCTCGAGCGGTTCCTGGACCGCCTGTCTCAGGCTCTCGAAGTTGAAGGGAATGCGGATGTCGCTCAAAAGGAGGTTCAGCTCGTCGCGGTTCGGGATCTGATCCTCGATGAAACCGGTGGCATCGCGTGCCGTCTCGTCAATCCCGGGAAGCAATTCGCCCAGGCTCAGGCTGCGCGCGCTGCCGTAGTCATGGGGGGGCATCTGCTCGAACTGGGCCATGAGCTCATAGGCAACCGGCAGGAACACGCGTTGAACAAACAGGCGCCTCTGGTTGGTTTCCTGCTTGGTGATGTTCGCGTGATTGTTGAAGCAGTATTTCAGCAGTTCGCGCGGCCCCTGAACGCCGAGGGCGGAAAGGTGATTGATGAAGGCCGGCACGATGATCCGCTCGATCACGGAGCGTGCAATGTCGTCGCCGGCGATCCGGAAGCTTTCCCGGAATGTCTGAACGGGAACAATGGCCCGGTTCTCTTCATGGAAATAGGTGGTGATCATCAGATCGGTGGTGCCGCCGCCGATGTCGAGGCTCGCAATCCTGAGCGAGGGGGCCGGCGGGACATCCGGCTGCGGCGGCTTGTCGGTGTCGAAGAGCTGGCGCGGCTTGCCGGTCAATTTGAAGAAACCGTCGATATTGCCGCCGAACTTGACCGCGATCTCGCCATAGAGCCAGACAAGCTGAACGCATGAGGCCTCGTCCCAGGCCACTCTGACATTCGGCTTGACCACGCCGCGCGGCGGGTTGGCGGACCAGTCCAGCAGGTCCCAGATCAGGCTGACGGCGGCCTCCGCACGCATTTTCATGATGCGCTGTTCGCGGGTGGGTACCGCCGTCGGCAGGGTCAGGATGATGTTGCGAAGCTGGCGCGGAACCTCGCTCTGGCTGCGGCTGCGCCGCCCGGCAGGATTGTTGATCATGACGAAGGCCTGCCAGATGACCTCGGCCAGCATGAAGGAATACATTGCGGACCGGGAGTATCTGAATTCCCGTGACTGTTTCTCGATCGCCGCCCGGTTCCTGTCGGGGTAGAGGCTCTCGAAAATCTTGCGATGATTTTTCGACGTCACCACGGACAGAATGTCACCGGACGAATTCACGTGCTTGCGGATCTTCAATCCGACCGACGGCGGGGTGCCGTCAATGTAGTCGCCGCTGGGGAAACGCCAGGCCTGGTTCATTTCGGCGACATCCCACAAATAGCGTTTCGGGCTGGACATGCCGCACAGGTCGTCCATGCTGCCGTTCCTGTTGCGCAGTTGATGGGCCTCGGGACCGACCCGGACGAGACTTGGCCAGAAGAATGCGCGGGTGCGCCCGGAATCCCTGGACAGGTTTTCCGGACCGAAGGAAGCCTGCGCGAATTCCACGTGGCTCTCGAACGGCTCCCGGTACACCAGATGGGGCTGTCCGATGTTCCGAATTTCGAGGGTCTGGCAACCCTCGATGCCCAGGTCATCCTGGTTCGGCAGGTCCTCGATGAGGATGCCGCAGGTCCGGCTGTTGCCGACATCCAGAATCAGATCGACATCCACCGGCTTGAAACGGGGCTGGTCGGACAGCGTGTCCACGAAGCGTGCTTCGCTGGGGGCGGCGGTGGTGGTCAGCAGTTCCAGAAACGTGATCCATCGCGCGACGTGCTCCAGTTTCCTGCCCTGAAAATCGTCTTCTCGCAAAGTCTGGCGCCGTTGCTTGGCTCTCAGGAAATTCGTGAACAGGTCCTCGAGCCATGACGCCACCCAGCGCTGGTAGTCGTGGATCTCGGCGGTTGCCGGGTCTTTTCTGTAGTCCGCCAGAAAACGCACGGCGGTGTCCATGTCGGAGACGAATGCGAAGCGGCGCGGCGTCTCGATGTCGGCGGCCCTCGGTTCGGTATAGGGAACATAGGGCTGCGCGGATCCGTCGGCGTTTTCAAGCTCCGCCGCCGGTCTGTAATCGTCGATCATCGTATCGAAGGCGAATGTCGCCAGATGGGTCGCGTCCGCGTGCTCGGCATCTTCGGGAGCCTCAACAACACGCACCCGCACCCAGTTGGTCGGTCCGTCGTCATATGTCTGGCCCGAGCGGCTGGTGGCCGCCTTGTTGACCCGCAGATAGGGAACGGGCACCCATTTCTCCAGAAAGGGCTCCAGAGCCCTGAGCTTGTTGATGTCATAGTCGACATCGTCGCCCGCCGGTTCATGCTCGGGCTCCCCTTGCGGGTCCTCGCTGTTCCAGCCCTTGAGGAGTTGCCATTGGGCCTGTTGCTGCTGTTCACCCTCTCCGGTCTGTGCCAGCGGGCCGCATCGTTCGATGAATTTGCGGCTGAACGAATTCAGACGCTCGATATTCAGCTTCAGCGTGACGAACTGAACGCCCGAATTCGGCACGAGAATGAAATCTGAGTTGGACGTCTCGTCTTTGACAGCCATCGTTCTGCTTCCTAGTTGTCGAGCGTCAGGACCAGCCGTCTGCGATCCGTTGCCGTGCGGCCCCGGCTGCTGGCCTGTCCGGATATTTTCCGGGTCACATCGCCGTTGTGGTGGATGACCAGGTCGTAGGGCACGTCGGGACGGGGATCGGCGTTGGTCGTGTACCTGGTGACATAGATTTTCATCGGACCGGGCGGCAGGTCCTGCAGCCTTGCCCAGGTGACGTGTTCCGCGGCCTCGGCATTTGGATCGCTTCCGCCCTGCCGGTTGAAATCCTTGTCGAGGACGCCGTTGCAGATGGTCTTGTTGACGTCCTTGAAGGTGATCTGCTTCGGATTGCCGGGGCCGCATTCGAACGTCACGGCAAGGTCGAGATCGGATTTGCCCGTCCACAGAAGCGTGATTTCGAATTCTCCCCTGGAGACATCGATCCGGGCATTTTCAAGACGCCGGTCGAGATCCGTGTCCTGCGCCGGGCCGCAGGTGCTCACGTCGAGAGCGATCTGCCGTTCGAGGTCTTCAAGCTGGCGTGTCAGGCTCTGGACCGTGGAGATCCGGGCGATCTCCGTTTCGCAGCCTGTTTCAAGACCGAACCAGTTCACCACGGGTGCGAGCGGAGCGATGGCGCAGGCCCTGAACAGCAGCCAGAGAATGACTGCAAGAAACAACAGGAGAAGGGCAAGCAGGGCTGCCATCAGCCAGGTCCGCCGGCGCGGCGGGACAGGCGTGACGGCTTCCGTCCGGTTCAGACCATCGGAAGATCCCTGGAACGAGGCCGTGTCCGTCCCTGGCTCCCGGGCGGACCCGGATGCCGGGGCAGGGGCCGGAACGGGCGCCAGCACATGAAATCCGACGCGATGGGCCTCGGTCTCGTCCTTGCGGTACGCCCAGCCGGCAAGAACCGGGCGGCCTTCGACCAGAAACATGAATTCACGGGACGGCACGGTGAACATTGCCCCCAGCGCGGCCGCCAGATGGTGACTGTCCGGATCCGTGCTGCGCTTCAGCTCCTCTGCGCGTTCGAAGGCGAGCGTGCGCAGCTCGCTCAGACTGTCTTCCGCCTTTTCAAGCTCTTCCGGTGTGGCGCTGTCCAGAGGCCGGGCGCTTACCCGGCCGGGGACGTACCAGTCGATGGTTGCGCCATCCGTGCTCAGGACAGGTTCGGCGATGACGGATTTCGCGCCGGGCCTGAGTTTCTCCAGCTCTGTCTGGAGCAGGTCAAAATCAGCAACAAACTGACCGAGAGCCGAGATGGAGCTGCGTGTGGCGCGGTGGATGCGTGTGCTCTGCACGGGCCTACTCCGCTGCTTCCGGCGATTGCCCGTTTGCGCCATCGGTCACCGCCCGGGCTTCCCGCACGAGCGAACAGGCCGCGTCTTCCGAGGAAAAAGGCACGGCGTTCGCATCCAGGAAACCGGCCAGCGCCCGTGCCCGTTGCGCGAAGTTGAGTTGCTGCAGGCGTTTTGCGTTGCGCCGCCCGAATGTGTTGACGCCGACGACCCTGCCGCAATAGTCGGCCAGCGGGCCGCCGCTGTTGCCTTCGGATATTGTCGCCGTATGAAGCGCGAGCGGCAGGCCGTTGCCGCCGGTCTGAAGCGCCGTGACGATGCCTGTGGTGACGGAGCCGACGGGCACGCAATCCTGGTTGCCGGCCAGCAGGCACTGATAGGTCGCGTCGGTTTCCATGACGAAGGAAGGATACCCGTAGGCCAGCACGTTCGCGCCACGCTGGACGTTCGCTCCAAGGGCGAGCACCTCGTGCTCCGGGGGCTGGTCCACCAGGCGCAGAACCGCAAAGTCGATCGAGCCGGTTTCCGTTTTCCTGGCGGTCAGGGAGACCACATCGACTTTCATCGGCACGCCAAGCGCCTTGTTGACGACGTAGAACTGGGATGACGTGCCTTCGACCACATGCCGGTTGGTCACGATGTCGCTGGCATTCACGAAGAAGCCGGATCCGGTCACAACCGAGTTGCTCTTGCGCGAGAACACCAGCACGGCGGCGCTGTCGAGTTTCTCGATCAGGGTGGAAGGCGATGCGCCGGGGACCGCCGGCGGAACCTCGACCTGGCGGGGCGACGGCGGAATTTGCGTCGCCGCGGTCTGGCCCGGCGTGAAAGGCCGAAGCTGCGGGCGGATCACCTGCGGCGACGCGTCCGCGGTGACCGGGCGGATGAGATCGGCCGTACTGGCATCGGTCAGACTGCAGGTGCCCGCCGACAGCGTGCCCTGCAGGTCGGCGATCCGGCGCCGGAGAACCTGTTCCGCGTCGGCAAGGTCGCCTGCAGCCACTTGCGGCGCGGCCGGGTAGATCAGCACACCGGGCCACAGCAGAACCAGAAGAAGCAGCAAAGAGGCTCCGCAAAGAACGGCCAGCGGCAGCCAGCACGCCACCTGGGAGAAGGACCGCTGATCCCGGGAGGTGTCGTTCAGGGGGATGGCGCTGTCGTCAGGTGCCGGGCCCGCACTGGCCGCCGCCGCGGCGCCGGCGATTGCGGCCGCGCCTGTTCGCGGCGCCGGTTCACTGCCGGCACCGGAAAGAGCCGTTTTCAGCTCAAGCTGTTCGGTCTCCAGGAAAGGGACGAATGTGATCCAGTCGGCAAACTGGCCGAGGTTCTCGGCGAAAAACGCGCGCCGGAGTTCGCGGTCTTCCTCCGCGGCGGTGGGCACCAGGCCCCAGTT
This sequence comes from Roseibium sp. AS2, assembly GCF_038900065.1. Taxonomy (NCBI): domain Bacteria; kingdom Pseudomonadati; phylum Pseudomonadota; class Alphaproteobacteria; order Hyphomicrobiales; family Stappiaceae; genus Roseibium; species Roseibium sp. AS2. The sequence goes on along the minus strand of NZ_JBBMQN010000010.1, from coordinate 53,338 downwards.
TACGATCACCGGGCGGTTGGACACGACATAGAGATTGTCCTGGAAGTTCGTGAGGTTCAGCCACCGCTGAAGGTATTCGCCAATCTCCGGATGCGTGAGCAGCGGCCGCAGGGCCGCCAGAATAAGGCGGACCTGATCTGCGACGAAGTCCCTGGACGTGTCATCGAGATCACGCCATCGGCGGGCGTCTCCCGCCTGGGCCGAATACCAGGCAACCGTCGTCGTCGACTGTCCGTTTCCCCGCAGCACTTCCGGCCTTGCAAAGAAAGAAGCTGTCTGTTCGTTCACTTCAGACGAGATGATGTCAATGACTCTGTCATAAATGTCATAGATCTTGTTTTCGTCGAAAGTCGATTCTGAAAAATCCGACAGGGATTGTTTGGCGATATAGTTCCACCGCACGGGGAAACCTCGTAAATTTATTAAAAAAACTGAAAATCAAAAAAATATATATAAAAAAGACCAAACGGTCATGGAGAGATAACCACAGGTAGAAGGTCTTGGCAAGGGTTGTGGTTGCGTGGCAATCGGCTCGGGCGGTCGACCTTCGGTTTCCGCCAACGCAATGCTGCCCGGCCAGCCGGCCGGACAGGCGCCGCAGGAGCGCCTCGGGCCCGATACCGCGCCGCTGCCGGCGCCGGACCCTGTTGGGCCCGCGCCGGGTTCGGCCGGCCGCAGGTCTGCAATTCCAGCGGGCGTCAGATCAGGTTCGGCAACGGCGGCACGATGTCGTCGACGCGCAGTTCAAGCGTCATCAGATTCAACAGCGGCATGGGTTCCCTGGTCAGGTTCGACATGATGGTCAGGTTGAAGCCCAGCTTCCCGTCCTGACCGGACGGGGCATAAGCCTGTGACCAGTCCTGGATCGCGGCACTGAGGGTCGTGATCATGCCGGATATCGGCGGCGCCTTCTGGCCCGCACCGGTTCCCGGTACCGAGACAGTCATGGGAGGCAGCACGGCGACGGGGATGCTCACGGCCATCTTGTCGAGCCCGCCTGTGAACGCGTAGGAATAGCCCACATCGAACTGGATGGTCGCCTCGCCCTTGAACCCGCTCGCAAAGAGCGCCGTGAAAAGCGCGGTCAATTGCGCGTCGAGCGATCGCTGCACGGGAAGCCCGTCCGGCGATCCCAGCTTCGCGATGTCGACCGGCTGGCTGGTCGAGATCGTCGGGTGGAACGGATTGCCGAAGGAGACAGAGGGCGTCTTGTAGACGAACGGCAGGTTGATCTTGCCGCCGACGTCCTCGTTCTGGGTCAGATGGACGATCGAGATGGCATCCTGCTGATCGAGGATCTGGAGACCGGGCAGAACGACCTTGCGCGCGGCAATCCCCTGAAGGGCGGCGCCCTGAGCCCAGGCGTCGTCCGGACCGGACTGATAGCCATAGGCATAGATACCCTTGGCGGCATCGCTCAAGGCGGGCACGAGGATCTGTTGGTACCCGTCGATCCGGATTGCCGGATCGCCCGTCAGTTCCGGTGGCGGCGCGCCGTCCGTGGAGGTCAGCGTGACGATCCAGGCGGAGACGGGTGTGGAGTCGAACTCGAAGGTCTGCGCGCTTTCCTCGATGTAGAATGCGTAGCTGTCGGCGGAAGCCAGCGCCCTTTGCCGGGAGACCATTTTCAGGCTGGCGGTTTCGAGGGCGTCTTTCGCGATGGCTTGACCGGCTGTCACGCCGGCCGCCTGGGCGGCAATGTCGGTGGCCATCTTGTAAAAGGCACCGAGTGCGAGTGCGGCATCCTCGATCTTCTTCTGGTCGGAGGTGGCGGCACTGATCTGGGGTACATTCGCGTTGATCAGTTCGACCACCGCCGACTGGCTGGTGATGAATTGAGCCAGGCCCTGGAAGGCATCGGTCAGCGAGGCCAGCAACGCCGCGCCATTGTCCATCAGGTTGTAGAGAACCTCCGAGTAGACGCGGTCCTGGGAATAATGGAAATCCAGGCTGTAGGTCAGGCCATAGGTCCACTGGGTCAGGTCGGACAGGTGTTCGGAGGCAGGGTGCGTCGCGGCGCCCGTCTGGGCTTCCATCCTCGGCGTCGACGGGAAGCCCCGCAGCAGGATCGGTACCTTGAAGGTGCCGAGGTCGCCGGCGAGCGGCGCGAAAGCCTTGTCCACCGGCGACAGCCAGCTGGATGCGTAATAGTTTCCCTCGACACCGGGGACCGGAGCGATCTGGTGCTCCAGGGCCGCACCGGCATAGCGAAGGTCGAGTTCGATCTCGTCGACGACCGTGCCGTCGACCTTGAGCACCTGCGGCGACTGCAGCAGGAAGGTGACCGGCTGGTTGTCACCGTCGGCAAGCGGCATCTTGGGGGAGGTCAGGGTCACCAGGCTGGCGAGTTTCTGAGGATCGCTCACCCATTGCAGATTGCCGTAAAGCTGTGGTGTCTTCTCGTCCGGAGTTTGCGGGATGTTCGCCTTGACCTGAGCGCCGAAGCTGACGGCGGCGCGTGTCGTGTAGAGGTTCGACAAGCGTTCGAGCAGGCTCTGCCTCAGCGCCTCGCGCGCGGAGGCCAGACGGGTGCCGGGCTGGCCCTGGTAGACTTCGGCCATCAGGTTGGAGGCAATGCCGGCCAGGGTTTCCTTCTGGTCGGCAAATGCAGTGAGGAAACTGGTGACGCCAGCGGGCTTGTTTTGGGCGCACGCGTCGATCACCAGGATCGAGGAGGAGTATTCGGGCGACAGCAACGTGTCGAAAAAGGCGAAGAATTCCTTCACCCAGCGATCCGCATCGATCCCGGAGAACGCCTTGGAACCAGGTGTGGTGGTGAAGGTGTTTGTCGACGGTTGATAGTCGTCCAGAGACGTATAGGGATAAATGGGCACCGTGCGCGAGATCAGCGTGTTCGACACCGGCTCGGGTGCGAAGATTTCAGGCTGCGATGGATCCGCCACGGCGAAGCCGATGCCGGTGTCCGAAGCATTCTGTCCCAGGCGGACCGCCCAGACGGCTGCCTGTGTCACGCCTGCGCCGGGCGCGTAGCGGTTGGTGCCGGTGGCCACGCTCAGCGTGTTCTTGCCGGGGACCGAAAGCGTGTCCTCCAGCGCCTTGGCAAAACTCGCCAGCACGTTTCCATCTCCCGGAAGTCCGTCCGCGGCCGAGCCGACATCCGCGAGCGGCGCGATTTTGCTGCGGACGCTGCGAACGCCGGGAATGGCCGCGAAATCGCCTTCCGCGACACCGTTTGTCCGGGCGATCGTCAGGCCCAGTTCCAGTTCGAAGACCTCTGTTGCGGGAACCCGGGACTTCTTGTCCTGGACCGTGATCACGAAGTCGGCCTTGCCATCGAACTTGTCGGCGGGATCCGATCCGGTCTGACGCAAAAGGAAGGCCCTGATCGCCGTCAGCCAGGCCGCCAGTGTCGCAGTGTTGGAGGCGGGCAGGATCTGTGCCTCGGGAACCATTACCGGATCGGGCAGCAGGGTCGTGTCGATGCTGAAGCTCAGTCCGCTCGGATCCGCGATCTGGTTGAGGATCGCCGTGACCGTCTCCAGTCCGGCACGGGCCTTCGCTTTCCATCCGTCGGTCTTGTCGTTCAGGTCCGGCAGATAGGGCTGTGCGTCGAATGAAAGCCGGACCGACAGGACGAACGCATCGCCCGCCGGTTCGGTGTCGGCCACGGTCCAGTGCGCGCTGGTCGAGGGCCATTGCGCCACGCCGATCACCAGGTCGGTGTAACCGGTGAGGCTGGGCGTGCCGTTCAGTTTACCCGCCGCGGTGGTGTCCAGATCCACGTCGGAAACCATCTTGTTGCCGAACACGTCGTTCCAGCCGAAGGCCAGTTGCAACAGGCGTCCGTTGGCATCGTAGGGATTGTCTCCGACCGGCTTGTCCCTGGCGAGATCGACATATGGCACCGATGTCTCGAAGATCAGATCGTCGTCGGGCGTCATCTGGCGCGCGAACCGGATCTTGTCGTTCGTCGGGTGTGTGGTTTTGCCCTGTTGCGACAGCGGCAGGCCCAGGTTGGACGCGATGAAATCGGCGTTCGCCTCGACCCGGTAGGCCAGCAGCGTGTAGTCGTTCAGGAGATAGCCGGACGCGAAGCCCGGATCTTTCGGGTTGTCCGGGATCTCCGGCAAGCCGTCGCGGACCGCGGTCACCGGCTGCGTGCCTGCGGCCTGAGACCCGTGCTGGGCCAGCGGGCCGGTCATCAGCGAGACCTGCCCGCCGGTGGCCGGGAGGCCGGGACGGGCCGCGTTGGCGCCGGCCAGTGCGAGCGGCGACGTGCCGTAGAAGCTCGCGATGGATTGCAGGGAGGTGCCTCCCGGCGAGGTGCCGACAGTGCGGTCCACATCCGGCAGACGGATCGCCGTGCCATTGGGCAGCCCGTCGGTCCAGTATGCCGGTGGAACGCGCGGATTGGCGTCCCTGATGTCCTGCGGTTTCATCGCGAAATGGCTTGCGATGTCAGCCAGGTTGCCGCCGGGTGCGGAGCCGTCATAGGGAACCTGATAGACGGCATTGCTCAGCTTCAGGACGGCCCCGGCCGTCAGGCCCATGGCCGCTGCCGTCGTTTCGACCAGCGAAACCAGGGTGGAATTGTACCGTCTGACGATGCCGCTCAGGCTGTCGACGCCGGCGATCGCATGGTCGAGCCGGGTGCTGTCGGTCCTGGCCACCACATTGGTCGCGGACGTGTCGATCGGATCGCCCGTCGTGACGGCGTTCATCCACGGCTGCAGGCGCACGGTCGGCTGGTACTGGACGATCAGGTTCAGCTCCGCCTCGCCCTTGTCGTTGAAGGCTTCGTCCGGGAGACCCGACTTGCTGGCATCGTCGTAGTAATAGAGGAAGAAGCCGCCGTTGCGGGTGATGCTGGCTTCCCACAGCAGGCGAATCAGATCCGTCGGCTTGTTGAGCAGGTTGGCGGGAGCCGGTTCGGCCACAGCTTCGGCGATGAAACCCGCTGGCGGCCGCGTGGTGGTCGACAGGTTGGACTGGGAAATCCCGAAGCTGACGCCCGGTCCGACCTCGGCGCGCAAGACTTCGCCGGTGCTTTCGCTGGCGCTCTGGAAGCCGACGGCCATGGAGGCGAACGCGCTGTCCTGGGTGACATACTGCACGATCCGTTCCAAGATCACGGTGTCGTCGGCACTGGCGCCGGTGATCTCGTAGGTGTCTTTCTGGGCCGCGGAGGTCCCGGCGCCACCGGGCAGTTTCTTGACCACGAAGCGAATGCTCGAGGCCCAGCCGAAGACCTGCATGTCGGCATCCACCGGCAGACCGGTGGCCTGGTCGGTCGTGACCTTTTGAAGAACGAAGGCGGGGCTCGGCTGGGTGAGCAGGCCGCTCTGATCGGTGCCCAGAGACGACAGGCTGACCATCGAGCTGGGCAGCGGCCAGATCCGTGGAACCGCATTGTCCAGAACGGGGCCGTTCGGGAACGGGACCGCGGCCAGGCTCTGCCAGAGGATCGACGAAGACAGCGGGAAGCGCGCGGGTTCCTGATCGGCCCTGGCCGTGGCCGAGATACTGCGGGGACCGGCGGCCAGCACGTTCTTGCGGCAATAGTCGGAGACCGCCTTGAGCCGCTGATAGTTCTCGTTTCCGTCGGGCAGTTTTTCGTCCGGCGGCGTGACCTCGAAGGACAGCTGCGTCGCACCGCCCGCGAACGACAGCCACGGCACGGTGCCCGGAACCGTCAGGTTCAGAGACAACGGCGCCGTCGGCAGGGCCTCGACGCCGATCTGCTGGCCGGTCAGGGCATAGAGACCTGCAAAGTCCGGCAAGGTCAGGGTGCCGCCGCTGTCCGTCACCCACATGCCCGGTTCCTTCGGCGTGATCTTTGCCGTGGGCAGCCTCAGTCCGTGCAGGTAATAGCGCGAGGTCATACCCGACAGATGGCTGATGGTTCCCGTGCGCTGCACCTCGGCCAGCAGGGTGCTGACCGGGAAGCGGGGCAGGTAGACCAGGTTCAGCACCGTGTTCGTGCCCGCCTCGAAAAGACCCGCCACGTCACCGTTCCCGGTGCCCACGGGATTGGGGACGCTGCCGCGCGAAACGCCGGCAAGATCGTTGATCGTCAATCCGTGCCCGGCGGTGACACTGCCCAGGGTGTCGCCGGACTGGGTCGTGTAGCCGTGCGGCGGCAGGGTCAGGGCGCTCAACGGCAACAGCAGGCCATCATGTGTCAGGATGTCGGTTCCCGCCAGCATTTCCGCCAGCGTGGCTTTCATGCGTCCGGCCAGGATCGTCAGGGTTTCGGAACCGGACGTGACGTATTCTGCGCCCTTGTAGCTGATCGGCACGCCGGCGGTCAGGATCCCGGCGACGGTGGCGTTTTCGCTCGCAAGTTCGGTGGCACTGTAACTCTTGCCCTCGGCCAGCGATGTGAAAGTGTCCCCGTCCGACAGGGTCAATTGCACGAAGGGCAGCTTCATCACCTTGCCTGCGGCCAGGGCAGCGGTCTCGTTGCCCTTGAACAGATCGTAGAGCGAGAACGGCTGGCCAATCTTTTCAAGCTCACCGGTGGTGTTGACCCAGCTCACGATATCGTTCGGCAGCGCGGCCGGGGCGAGCGGATACTTGAAGTCGCGCAGCCCTTCGCGCATGGCCTGCAGCATCTGTCTCATGACCAGCACGAAATAGTCGCCCTGGATGAAACTGGCGACCGAGACATCGCCGGTACCGAGGACGACGGCGTCCTCGATCGGGTGTTCTTCTTTCTGGACCTGAACGGCGAGCTGATCGAAATAGTCCCGAAGCCAGCTGATGAAGTCCGGATCGACGGCGTTGTAGCCGCCGAAGGCGTAGTCGAGCGCGGCCTGGTTGCCGATCTTGGGGGCCTTGACACCCAGGCCCATCGGCATCGGGAAATAGGCCGCCTGAACCGTGTTGTCGTCGGTCGGCAGGCTGACGGTCATCTTGAACTGGCCGCCAAGGAACGTCTCAACGTCCGCCGAGGTGATCGGCATCGGATTGCTCTTGCCATCGCCGAGCGCTTCGATCAGCCCGGCGAGGTCCATGTCATCGACCTGAATGCCGTCGACCGTGTCGACAGTGACGTTCTGCTTCTGGATCGAGGCGATGGCCCAGCGGGCGACCATCTTGGCGAGCAGGTCGAAGGACGTGTCCGCCGCGGCGCCGGCGGCCCGCAACATGTTGGCGGGATCGTCTTGGCTGGCGGCGCCGGGTCCCTCGATGAAGAGGCTGGCGATATAGGCCGGGAACTGCAGTGCCAGGTTCGGCGCGCCGGTCTTGTCGAAGGCGCGGTCCCCCGCGACGGTCAGGCCGAAGCCCGCATAGGCGGTGAGCGGAGCGCGCTGTTCCGCCGGCTGGGGGTCCAGCCGCGACCAGACCGGTACGGTCGTTGCGAGCAGTCGCAGCCCGCGCGCGTCGAAGGCGTTGTGCGAGCGCATGTTCATGCGTTCGGCGAACGGGGCCAGCAGGCGTCCGCCATCGGTGCTCTTTTCGACCTGCCAGGGTGCGTCGGCGGGATTCTGCAGATAGCCGATTTCGAAGGTTTCGGTGATCTTCAGAGCGAAGCTGAAGCTCAGATGGATCTTGAACAGCCCGAGATTGATGGTGATGCTGGCACTGGCCGTGACCTCGGCCGACACGGTCACCGGGATCGGTTCGTAGGCGGCGAGCGTGATCTGGACATAGACCTTCAGCCGGATGTCCACGGAGGCCTTGACCACCACGAAGTCGACGGACCCGTAGACGTGGCCCAGGACGCCGAATGTGCCGCGCAGCCAGAAGAAATATTCGCCGGACAGCGCGAGGGCTCCGCCGCCGGTCGACACCTTGTCGTAGGGGTTCCACTTGGCGAGAATGCCCTCGATGATGCCGAAGACCGTGATGCTGAAACCGGCCTTGAGCACCCCGTATTCGATCGACTTGCCGAGGCCCATCTGCGCCCCGAAGCCGAAAACGATGTTTGGGTTGAAGAACCCGTTGGTGGCCTTCGGCAACTGGTCGACCGCGATCGCGGGAAGCTTGCCGAAGTAGAATCCGCCCGATCCAAGGACCGGGATTCCCGGCGGGATGATCGCCTCGACCGAGAACGAGCGCGAGAAATCCTCGTTCCACGGGAAGCCGATGTCGAACTTGAAATCGCCGTTGGTATAGATCTCGACCCCGAAGGTCGGCAGCGTGATCGTCACCGCGCCGACGTCGATGCGGCGCATGATCGTGGGCAGCACGATTTCGGCGGAGAACACGCCCAGGCCTTCGCTGAGCTTGCGGTACATGATCTGGAAATCGAGACCGGCGAAGATCTTGGCCGCCGGGGCGTCCTTGTCCAGGGCGATCCTCAATGCGTAGAGCGTGGGGTCGGTGAACACGATCTGCAGGGTGAACGTGTATTTTGCGCCGCCCTCTTCGGACACCAGGACGGTCAGTTCGCCGCTTTTCGACTTGGCGCTCTCGACTTTCAGGATGCCGAAATCGGTGCCGAACATCCAGTTGTTCGTCGGGTCGAAGCCGATCTGCGGCAATTCCCCGTCCTTGGGGACCGGCAACTCGCCCAGGATCTTGATGGCCTCGGGAACGGATTTCACCGCCTGCAGGCCAGTGACCTTGATATGCTGGCCCGCCGCGAGCAGGCGCAGGTCCAGATATTTGTTGCCGCCGCCGGGAGGCGCCGGTGTCTCGCTCGGATTGGCGGCATTCCAGCCAAGCTGATCGGTGGTATTGGCGCCGGCTTCCTCTGCGGAGACGAACTGCATCCACGGAAAACTGCCCTTGAGCGTGACATTCACGCTCTTGTCGGAGGGGTCGTACTTGATACCGAAACTGTCGATCCGCGCGAAGATCAGATCGATCGGGCCGATCTCGATGTCGAACTGGACGGTCTTGTCGGTGAAGTTCCAGATCAGCTTGAAATTGGACAGCTTGATCTTGTTCAAAAGGTTCCACGGCGCGCCGAGGCCGAATTTCGAGCCCGTCAGCCAGGAAATGAATATCTCGACCATCGACCCCAGCGTGGTGGAATCCGTGAAGGTCATCGTCGCCGTGTTGGTCGAACTGTCGATTTCGCCGTGCAGAATGCTCCAGTAGAACCCGTAGAGGCGTTTGTCGGGCGCATAGTTGAAATAGAGCTGCAGCTCGATGTTGTTCCAGACAATGTCGGCGGTCACGATGCCGTAGCTGCCGTCGTCGGCGGTCAGCAGCTCGGTTCTGCGCGCAAATCCGGTCAGCGGGATGAGCGCTCCGGCGTCGTTCAGGACAGGAACCAGCGCCCGGCTGCCCATGGCTGCGAACATCCGGGTGGTCTGATCGACTTTGCCGCGCCCGAAGCGTCCGGTGATGACGGTCTCGAAACTGTCGCCCAGGGGCGTGTTCCAGACGCGGATGGAACCGCCGACCATGTAGGAGGACGCCTTCGAGGGATCGGCGCCCTTCTCGGGGGTCTGGAGGCTGAAGGCCAGATCGGTAATATCCAGGTTCGGCAGCCCGTCGACCCACCAGTTGTCGCCCAGATACGCCTGGACGATCTGCTTGACGCGGATCGGCTTGTCGCCCTGCTTGCCGCTGAAGAACCAGACGCCCTTCTCGCGATAGGCCGCAGTGATCGTGAACGGGACGGCAAGGTCGGCGCCGGAGTCGGTCTTGAAATCCAGTTTTGTGTTGGCTGTCAGCGCGCCGGTCACCGCCGTCTGTTTCTCGGTCTCGCCCTGCTGGCCCTCGACGATCAGGAAAACGTCGGTCAGCGCGAAGCTCGCAATGCCCAGGCTGAGTTTCCAGACCGTGTCGTCCATGGTGAGCCCGCCGCTCACCTTGTAGATGGTCGCCGCGCCCTTCTCGCCGGGAGTGACCGTCATGTCGAAGCTGGAGACGACGGCGGCCAGATTGATGGTGTAGTTATCGGGCAGGAAAAACGTGACGAGATCACCGACCGGAATGGGCGGGCCGCCGTCTTTCAGTCCCGCGGTGACGGTCAGTTTCGGGTAGCTGACGGTGACGTCCACGCTGCCACCGGCAGAGCCGATCACGACATTCGTCGACGCCTTCCAGGTGATCTGCCGCGCGCCTGTCGGCTCGATCAGGCCGATGTCGAAGGCCAGCTTGCTCAGTTCCAGCTTGCCGAACAGCGGCCAGGGCTTGTTGTTTTCCAGCGTCAGCTGAAAGCTGTTGATCTGGCTGGCCTTGAAATCGTAACCGAATTTCAGCTTCCTGAGTTCGATATTGGCCACAGAAGAGATCTGCGGCGGCAGCGTGGTCATGAAATTCAGACCGCCGAGCAGCTTGAACAGGTCGTCGAGCGAAGGCGGATTGACCGAAAAATCGCCATCGATGACAACCTTGCCGTCAGCCGAACTCGGGAACGCCAGATCGAACGACACCGGGTTGCCGCCGATCTCGATCTTCGACGAGATCGTGCCGTGCATCCGGTTGTCGTTGCCCGGGATGGTCGCGTCGACCTTCAGGCAGTCCAGCTTGAACCACTGCACGCCGGCCAGGGAGACTTCCCCCACCGAGAGCGAGAAGGCGGCATCGATGTCCTTGCCGTTCTCGTTCATCGTGAAGACGACGGTGGCCTTGAGCGGAATGCCCAGGAAGTCCTGTGTCCGGCCGGTCACGGTGATCTTGTCGCGCGAAGCCGGGAAGGTGACCTGAACGGGCGAGGTCGGCGAACCGATGTTGAAATCGCTGCCCTCGATCACTGCGGTGAGAAACTCGGCGAAGGGGCCGTCCGGAATGACCGTCGGGATCAGCGACAGAACGCCCTTGCTGATCGCGTTCTCGATCTGCTGGTAGAGTTTGTCGAGCGGGGTGTCGCCCTCTTCCAGAGCCGCCACGGCCAACCGGCGCAAGGCGTGAGGTGCCCCGCCGGCATCCTCCACCTGGGTTGTCACCAGGAAGACCAGCGCCTGCAGGAGCTTGTCATTGGCGCTGGCACCGTAAAACCGTTCGATCTCCTCGAAGTATTCGCTGAAGCCTTTGGCACCTTGCGTCATCTGGCCGATCACTTCGGACAGCGCAACGACTAGATCGCCTTTCTTCGAGCCGGTTTTGAAATCGTAATAGCCCAATTGAATATTGTCGTAGGTCAGGGACTCCAGTTCTGCCGCCCTGGCGCTGATCACGGCGGCACGGTCCTCCGACCCATTGCCGAAGGCAGACGGATAGGAATTGATTTTCTGGGTGTTGAGCTTGAAAAACGGTTTGCCCAGATTCAGAGCCAGATTGGCCGTGCCCTGACCTTCGAACATGGACGGGATACCGGCTATCGAATAGAGATAGTTGAAGGCATCCTGGGGCATCAGCGGGGCGCCGATGACCAGAACGTCCTTATCCGTCAGGGTGGCGATCAGGCTCTCAAGCTCGGCCGGTTCCATGGTCGGCGCGATATGGATGCGGCCTTCCTTGCCAGTATCCGCATCCGGCCGGACCAGGCCGTTCAGATAACACCAGGACTGGACGTTGAAGAGGGTCTCGTCGAATTCGTCCTCTTCGGATTCGTAACCGTAGCCGAAGTCGTCGTCTCCGCTGCTGTCGCTGTCGCTGCCGCCGCTGCTTTTGGACGGCGGCGGGGCCGGCCTGACCGGCGGCTGGCCGGCGAGCGGGTAGTAGGACGCAATTCTCTGCCAGGTTGTTTCCTGGAGATTGCTCAGAATCGCTATCACGACCGGGGCCTTGCCGATCGTACCACTCGATTGCGCGAGCGCATTTGCCGAAATGTACTGGAAGGCGATGTTGGTGGCGGTTCCGGTGACCGGATTGCCGAACGGCTTGTCATAAAGACCATAGGCCGGGGCCATGGTGATCTTTTTCGCGACCGCGGCTTCCGAGAGGACCTTGCCGACGGCAATGCTGTTCCGGTTGGTCAGATTTTCAGGAATTTCGAGGAGTTGGGTCCAGTTCGGCACCGCTGGTTGCGCCATGGCGAACGCCCGGTAGGTATAAAGCTTCCCCTGCAGGCTTGCCTGTTGCGGCAGCACGATCGGTTCATCCGCGTCCTTGGCAAGCAGCAGGCTGCGCGGGTTGTCGACCCGGTTGACGATCTCCCACATGTAGGGCTGGACCTGGAGATAGAAATCGACCTTGAACACGTCGGCAAGATTCGGATCGGCCTCGCTTTTCATCTCCGAACCGCCGTTGATACAAAGCGGCAGCTCTCCTTCCAGACCGGTCACCTTCCGTTCACCGTTCTCGGTGTAAGGGAAAAACGTGATCACGGTCCCGGGAGCCAACTCATAGGGCTGGGGGTTGGCGGGATCGAGGCCGGGCAGCAGAACGGCGAGCTTCTCCAGCACCGTCATTGCCTCGTGTCCGGTGGTGTCGTAGATCAGTTCGATATCGTTCGTGAAGCTGAGCTGAAGCAGGCGCTTCATCAGGTTGACCGTATTGGCCTGGTTGCCGAAACCCTTGGCGTTGTAGACGAAATAGCGGAGCTTGCTGTCGCCGATCCACGTCTTCAGTTTCGTCAACCCCTCGGCTGACAGGTTGGTGTTGGTTGCTTCGGCGGAAGCCGCGAAATCCTTGATCAGATCGGCGAGCGAACGGCCGTCGGCAAAGACACCAAATCCCGGTTTCGGCTGCACGTTCATGGCTTCGTCCCCCCGGTTTCGGCGTCGTCCTGCTTCTTCGGCTCGTTGTTGTAGGCCGCGTACCAGCCCAGTCCTGTCTTGTCTTTGGCACCCGGATCGGCGTCGCCGAACAGGTAGAAGGCGGTGCTGCCATTGGGCGGCAGTTTCAGGAGCCCCATGAACTTGATGGCGATTTCGTTCAGCAGCAGCATGAACTGCCTGTCGGCGGGCCCTGCAAGCGCGGTTCGCGGGACCAGAGGGTGCAAGGTTGCCGGGTGCAGCAGGGTGCCGGGCTTGTCCTCGTACAGCAGCTGGATCGTTCCGTAGGACATCGCCAGAACATTCTGCAGGCTGATCAGAGGGGCGCCATTCGATGTGCCCGGCATGTGCAGCCCGGTGGTGGCGCGGTAGTTGATGACGTTGTTGACGTCCGGTCCCGCAGTGCTGTCGGGGGCCCAGGCCAGCAGGAGATAGGCGTTCAGCCCCAGTTTGCCCGCCAATTCTCCCGCCGATCCCAGGTTCAGCCGGAACTTCAGGCCGTTCCAGGTCTTGCCGAGGCCGCCCATCCGGGCATTCGTGACCACATCGAGATAGCCGAGCGCTGCCGGGCTGTCGCCGTCGGACGGCCCGCTGACCAGGCCTTCAAGGTCCAGCGAGAACGCTTCGAACAAACTGCCGGGACGCGGCGTGCTGGCCTGAATGTTGAACCCGATCTGCGAGCTGTTGAAGTCGATGATCCGGTTCCTGACCACTTCCGGCGGTGCGTCCGGATCCGGTGTATCGAACGACATCTCGAGCCCGAGCTTGGAAAAGCTCAGTCCCGTGCGCGGCTGTTCCTTGCCGGTCTCGCCGCCGAACGAATAATAATCGACCGGCTCGCTTTCGATCGTTTTCATCACGTGGAAACCGAGAAAGCCGTTCAGGGAGAACCATATCTGCGTGCTCGGCGGGCCGGGCGCGATCGTCAGCATTTCGGCCGAAATGATCTCGACTTTCTCCAGAACATTGTTTGTCATGTTGTAGATGAAGTCGCCGGCGGTCTTCATGCCGTAGGTCGGCTTGTCGTTGTTGTCCTGGAAGGTCCCGGCAAGGACGACCGAGTTGTAGGGATTGCCGCCTGTGCCCATATCGGTCACCAGGCTGCCGAACAACCGGTTCATGGTGAGCTGGGTATAGCTGGAGAAGGTCTTGACCGAAGTGTTCTCGAACAGGACCTTCAGCGTCAGCGTGATGAAATCGTAATCCGCGGCGGGCTGGGGCACGACCGGCTGTACCGGTTCACCGGTCTTGGGGGGCACATAGGCGCTGTCTTCGTAGTAGATCAGCCCATAGACCGAACTCTGCCCGTCGATGGAAATGCCCCCGCCATCCGGATCGCTCCTGATCTGGCTGATCCGGATGGCGAAATGGTGGGCATAGTAGCGGTCCACATCGCGAACGCCCGCGGAGATGCCGGCCAGATCCGACGGCGGACTGACGATCTTGGCGCGCAGGACGATGACCCCGGTCCAGTTCTCGTCCCGGGCGATGTCATTGAAGGCCCTGAAACTCTCCTTGTCCGGCTGGGCCAGGGCGTCTTCGAAATAATCCTGCAGCCATTGCGACAGATTGGTCAGCTGCGCGAAATCCGGCGTGTCGCTGCGCTGGAGCGTTGTCGGTGCTGCGAACACACCCGCCGACGTCCATTTGGACGGGTTGGCGACCAGGTTCTGATCCTTGGGAAGATCGGGATCGTAGAGCCTGCCGCGCCTGCCCTTGACGATCATCACGTTGGCGTAATCGCCGTATTGCGGCGACTGGCCGATGTTTGCGCCGAGCGTCCAGCCGCCGATATTGAGCGTGTTCTCGAAGCTGCCCCCGTCGCGCACCAGATGCTTGTCGTTGGCGACCACCAGGAACAGGTCATTGGTCTGGAAAGCACCCTGGAGCGCTTCGGTCGGCTTCTCGAAGGCCATCGTGCTGGCCTCGGGTGTGGTGATCTGGCCCAGCAGAATTTCAAGCCAGTCCGCGCTGCCGCCTGCCGTGTCGATCGTGGCGATCAGTCCCGAAGGGGTCGTGAACCGGGTCTCGCCATCGCGGGCGCCGGACGCGGCAAGCCCGCTGAAATGGGCCTTGCCGGAAGCGTGGGCCCTTGCGGACAGCACCGCGTCGCCGGTCGGAGGGCCGATTTCCCCGCGGCGCGTGGGCCCTACGATCATGCTTTCGAAATCGCGGCTCTTGTCTTCATCGAACCCGGTCGGCAGGCTCGACGGCTGAAAGCCGGCATAGGGCACCATCGGAAAGGCGATGCTGCCGTCCGAGGGCAGTTTCTGGCCCGGGTCGACGTGGCCAAGGACATCCTTTTGCTTCGCCCAGACAAAGGGATCGTAGCCGAAGAGCGCGGCGCCGGCCGGCTGTGCGGCGTAGCTCGCCTGACCCGCGGCCGGCGGCATGATGGCCACCCACGATGTGGTGTATTCGCTTGTGAGCAGCGTCAGTGTGTCGGTCTGCGGCCCGGTGGGCGAGGCGACGATGGGCGGAAAGACATCCGTATAGGCGGGCTTGTAGGGAAAAAAGCGCATGCGGGCGGCGGTGTCGGCCGATTGTCCGGGCAGAACCGAAACAAACTCGGCCCCGGAAAGGCCGCACAGCAGTTCGGCGGTGGTGCCGTTCGGTCCGGGCGGCGTGTCGATCACGAAATCGCCGAACGGTCCGGCATGAAAATCGACCGTGGTCTCTGAGACACGCTCGCCGACCGAGAAGATGAAACCTGCGGTCGCGAGGCCCGGCCCGTTCGTGTCCGTGCCGACCGGATAGAGGGTCACCTTGTCCCCGCTGACCGTCCGGTAGTGCGAGCGCAGCAGCGTGCGGGACCTGTCGATATTCGATCCGGTGAACCAGAAACCGGAGCGGGGTGCGTCCGATGCCGTGCCATTGAGCGGCACGACCGTATTCAGCGTGTCGGCCAGGTCGAACCGGGCCGAAAAGCCGATCATGTCGCTGCCGTTCTCGACTCCCGCCAATGGAAGCCATTCGGAGGATACGCCCGTTGCCGAGCGCTCTTCTTTGCTGATGAAATGAAATCCCCAATTCCATTCGTCGTTCAACGACCGGCGCTCGATATAGGGAAGGAAACCGATACATCCGCGCGAGGGACCGTCAAAGGGAATTTCACCGGTTCTGGCATCCAGCATCCTCGGTGCGTCGTCACCGGAAAAACCAATGCCGCTGCTGCTGCTGCCCGTAAGCTGCACGGTGGTGTCGTCCAGGAGGGACACTTTCATGCCGCTCGCGACCGACATCGACATGGCAGACACGATCAGGCCGTTGGAGAGGCCTGACGCCAAAGAGCTGCCGTCGCTCGCCAGGCCCAGATACGGGACCAGATCCCGATCCGTCAGGGTCTCAGGGTCGCTGATCCAGATGAAACCCCGGCTGGCAGGCGCACGTGCGGCCAGAGACCAGATCTTGCGTGCGAAAGCTCCCTGTGCCGTAGCGTCGCCGATTTCGAGCGGCTTCGGTGAAAAGATGAAAATTCCGGCAAGAGAAGCGTTGGTGAGCGCCTGTTCGATGCTCAGCCTGTCGTCGCCGGACGTGGCGCTCGCTCCCAGCAGGAACGCGGCCGCGCCGACGGACCCGGAGTTGTCCGCCATTATGTAATAGGATGGAAATCCGTTTGGTATGCGGGTGAAATAGGCCATGGATGCCTCCCCCCAAAGGCGAGCTCCGGACAAAACCCTCCCGTGTTCCGGGGAAGCCCCGGAACCGGCAAAGTCGTAAATGCAGCTGCGGGTTCGCCGCCCGGCGTCAAACGGTGAACGTGCTCGTGGCGGCCAGAGCTGACTGTTTCAGATTCGACGGGTTCGCGTCGTAGCCGGAAGCGAAAAGGCCGATTGCATAGGTCGTGCCGCGCAGGATCTGGATATTGTTGAACGACACGGTCCCCGATGAATTCGAACCGGTGACCGGTGCGTACCATTTCGGCGGCTGCGAATAGGAGGCGGTCTGGCCTTCCCAGACACCGACATAGGACAGGGCCTTTTCCGGATTGAAGCCGGCCAGCATGTCGAACTTGGTCACCAGAGACGTTGCGCCGAAGGTCTGCTTCGACACGCTCGGGCTGAAGACATTGCCCTGCTGCTGGGCTTCATCAGCCTGTGCCTCGGACGCGCCAAGTGCCGGAATGAAAACGGAAGCGACGACGTTCGGATAAAGCCAGTTCTGGTCGCCTTTCGGGCCGACTGCATAGCCGATCAGATAAGAAAGCGTCGTCACATCGAGATCCACGAACGAGGCGTCGCCGCTGGGTGAATTGTTCCCAATCGGCTGGGACTTTCCGGCAGAGGACCAGGGCACCTGGTTTCCGGACTGCCAGATCCACAAGGAGTTGCCGAAGCTATTCGGCTGGTTGCCGTTCGGCGTGTCGAACGCGACGCTGATCTGTTTTGCACTGACATTGGTCGTGTTGACAACGACGGTCTGCGGAGCCGGGCCTACGAACAGTCTGCTGACGGGGGCGTCTGACATTTATCTTTCCTCCAGAAACATGATTTTCTCGACCCGGCTCGCGGAACCGCTCAACGGGATAGACGGCTCAAGCGATGCAAACCCGCATGTCGTGGAAACTCGGGTTTGCAGGCAAATTGCTTGTATTTCCTTAGCGTACACTAATCAGTTGCGGACACAAGAATTACCTAATGATTTTTTTAGGAGTTAACCTAAGGTCGGAACGGTCTGTGGGTCTTTTTTTCTGTATTCGCGCAGAGAATCCAGCTATTTGCGTGTTGCTGTTCAGATGTGGAGTGAAGTAAGAGGGAGGATAAGTCCGCTGCTCATGCCGTGCGCTCAAAGACCGTCATGCTGGCGAGGCGGTCCAGCCGCAACGCGTCTTTCTTCTCGGAAAAGCCGCTTGAGAACAGTCCGAGAGTATAGGGGGTTCCCTTGGTTATCTGGAGCCCGTCCAGCGCAGCGTCGCCGGATGAATTCGTCTGGATGATCGGTGAAAACCAGGACGGGGGAGTGGTGTAGGTCGCGGCCTGGCCCTCCCAAAGCCCTACCCAGGAATTCGCGGCCATCGGATTGAATCCCGCCAGGAACGCGTAGTGGAAAGCCACCGTGTTCTGGCCGACATATTTCGCCTCGATGCTGCTGGTGCGTGTGTCCGTTTCCCTGCCATTCCGGGCTGCCGCCGGAATGTAGGCCGAGGCCACGACATTGACATAGGGAGACCAGATGTTGTCGGTCGCATCGGGCCCCACCGCATAGCCGAGGACATAAGCGGCGATGGTAATCCGGGCGTCGAGCGACTGGTCACCGGAAGAGGTGTTGCCCAGGATACCCGCGTTGGTTTGAGGTGTCGCGTCAAAAGGCACGCTGTTCGCGGAAACGGGCCAAAAATGAACGGCGTTTTCGTTGTCATGCGGTTGATTGCCGCTAGGCGTCCCGTATTTGAAAACGAGCAGTTGTCCGGTGACATACTCAATGCTGACTTGAGGCGATAGGACCGTTTGCTGCTGCACCGCCTTCAGGACATCGGTGCTTCCGGCCCGCATATCGGTCCGCAGCTTTCTCAAGCCGTCCTGCTGTGCCGACACGGTCATGCCCTCATCCATCCGCACTGCACCTACCCTGTTTAATCCAGTCGTCAGTTCCGTTTGAAAGCAAATCGGACCTTTGTATCGTGAGGGCGATATTACAGAAACGGGGGAAAGAAGCGAGATACCAGAAACCATGGCGCCCGCCAGGTTGCAATCGGGGTATTCCGGCCCCCGCCAGGACCAATCGCTCTCAAAGGGGCGATAAGGTCAAAAAGGTTGAATTGATATCATCGCAAACCTTTTGCGGGTGTTTTTCTTGTTGGAAAATTTTTTGTTGTATTTCGGTCAATAAATCTTGTTTGAGCTCGTGTCTTGAAATTGACACAAGTCTGTCCGGAAAGCGCGCTTGGTGGTCTGCGAACCTGATTGACGTTGCCCGCCGCTCCGGTGCCATTTCAAGCCATCTAGTGACCGGATGGATTGCAGATGACTTCAGACACCGAAGCGGTCGCGCAGGCGGTAGACCAGCACCGAGGGGGCAAGGAACCAGGGCTTGCCCGAATAGAGCGGACGTGTCGGGAAGGGGATGCGTTCAAAGGCCGACGGGGCTTTCTCGCGGCCGGCCGCCTTGCGGCCGATGCGCATGCCCAGATAGCTGGCCATGCCGACGCCAGAGCCGCAATAGCCGCCGGCGAAATAGAGCCCGTTGTCCTCACCGGCATGGGCGAGGGCATCGAATGTGTAGCCGACAAACCCCATCCAGGCATGGCTGATCCTGACGCGCGCCAGTTCCGGGAAGAGGGCTGTCATGTCCCGGTGAAGTTTCAGCGCGCTGTTGCGGGGGTCGGTTTCATTCAGGGAGACCCGGCCGCCGAAGAGGATGCGTTTGCGGTCCGGGGACAGGCGGTAATAATAGACCAGCTTGCGGGTGTCCGAGAGCACCCGGTCCGTCGGAAACAACCGGTCGACGGTTTCTTTCGGAAGTTCCTCGGTGGCAATGACATAGGACCCGATCGGGATGATCCGGCGCTGGTGCCAGGGGGACAGCGGCCCGGCGTAGCCATTGGCGGCTAGGATCACCTTGCCCGCCTTCACCGAGCCTTCGCTGGTCAGGACCCGGAAGCCGGTCGCCCGGCGCTCGATGTACAAAACCCGGCAAAGACCCTTCACCAGCGCACCGGCGCCGATGGCCTTGCCGAGCAGGGACGGATGATACCGGGAAACGTCGATGCTGCAGTGACGAGGATAGACGATGCCGCCGTGATAGGCGTCCGTACCGAGTTCCGATGCCATGTCGCTTTTGGGAACCATGAAGGTGTCCGTTTTCCAGACCGGATGTCCTTCCGCGCACTCCCGGGCGAGCGTTTCGTAGAGACGGGGCTTGTGGGCGCCGTGAAACCGTCCGGTTTCCCGCAGGCCCATGTCGATGCCGTCTTGCTTTGACAGGGCATGCATGTGGTCGAGCGAGGCCTGGCCCTCCTCGCACAGGCTGGTGGCAAGCTCCTTGCCATAGCGGCGCGTGAGTTTGGCAAAGGAAGGTTTGAGACTGGTCGAAAGCTGACCGCCGTTGCGCAGGCTGCAGCCCCAGCCGGGCTGTTCGGCGTCGAGCACCAGTGTGCCCAGTCCTTCGCGCGCCGTTTCCAGGGCCGCGTTCAGGCCGGTGTAACCGGCGCCGATGATCAGTGTGTCGATCTCCTCGGGCAGGGGCGCCTCGTCGAGGGGCACCTTTGGCGCCGTGTCCTGCCAGTAGGGGGTCGTCTTGAACCCGTCGGCGAACAGTTCTCGTGACATCGCTTCTCCTTCACGCGGCCCGTGTGTCTTCAAGGATCAGATCGGCGCCCTTTTCCCCGACCATGATCGCGGGTGCGTTGGTGTTGCCCGAGGTCACTGTCGGAAAGATCGAGGCATCAACGACACGCAGGCCGCCGACACCGTGGACCCTCAGCCTCGGATCGACGACGCTGTCCGCACGGTCGGGACCCATGCGGCAGGTGCCGACCGGATGAAAGACCGTTGAACAGCGGCTGCGCACGTCTTCCAGCATGTCCTCGTCGCTCCGGACAGAGGGGCCGGGCGCGATTTCCGCTTCGATGACGGCCTGCAACGCGGGACTTGCCGCGATCTTGCGCAGCAGCTTGCAGCCCTCGATCATCTCGGTGAGATCGTGGTCGGTGCTGAGCGAATTGGGATGGATTTCCGGGGCGTCGAACGGATCGGCAGAGCGCAGGCCGACATGTCCGCGGCTGGTCGGGCGGGTCGGCTGCAAGCCAAGCAGGAAGCCGGGGAAAGGATCCGGATTCATCAGGGGACGCTGGCCTTCGGGCGCCCTTGTGTAGCTGACAGGCGAAAAATAGATCTGCATGTTCGGCCGCGCGCATTGCGGATTGCTCTTCAGGAACCCGCCGGCCTGGTTGAGGCTGAGCGACAGCGGGCCACCACGGGTCAGGGCGTAGCGCAGTCCTTGCGCCAGCTTGCCCCACCAGGGATGAAGCTGCTGGTTCAGGGTCGGCAGCTTCGAGCGATAGAGATAGTCGAGACCGAGGTGGTCCTGCAGGTTGCGGCCGACGGCGGGCGCGTGCAGGACCGGAGCAATGCCCTTGGCCTTCAGGGCCGTGCCGTCGCCGATGCCCGACAGCATCAGGATCTGCGGCGAGTTGACGGCGCCAGCGCTCAGGATCACTTCCCGCCGGGCGCGAACGGTCTTTTCCGATCCGCCCCGGCTGTAGACCACGCCGGTGGCCCTGCCGTCTTCCAGGATCAGCCGGGTGGTGTGGGCACGGGTCCGGATGCTGACGTTGCCGCGCTTGCGCGACCGGGCGAGGTAGGCCCGTGCGGTCGACATGCGCAAGCCATCCCTGGCGGTGATCTGGTAGTATCCGACACCCTCCTGGTCGGCGCCGTTGAAATCCGGATTGACGCGGAAGCCGGCCTGCTCGCCGGCTTTCAGGAACTGTGCGCACAGCGGATGGGCGCTGTCTGTCATGCTCGACACATGCAGCGGGCCGTCGCCGCCCCGGTAGTCGCAGGCGCCGGCCTCGTTGGTTTCGGAGCGCTTGAAGTAGGGCAGCACGTCCGGCCAGCCCCAGCCGGTGTTGCCAAGGGCTTTCCAGTCGTCGAAATCGGCATGCTGGCCACGGATATAGACCATCGCGTTGATCGAACTGGAGCCGCCCAGGACCTTGCCGCGCGGCCAGTAGCCCGTGCGGTTACCGAGGCCGGGATCCGGCTCGGTCCGGTACATCCAGTTGATGTTGCGATTGTAGAAGGCCTTGCCGTAGCCGATCGGCATCCAGATCCAGACATTCAGGTCCGAGCCGCCGGCTTCCAGCAGGCAGACGGTGTAGCGGCCATCTTCTGACAGACGGTCGGCGAGCACGGCACCGGCCGATCCGGCGCCGACGATGACAAAGTCGAACTCCGTCATGGTGTCTCCTACCCCTACGATCTAGTTCGCCGGCTTGTCGCGCTGGACAAGGATGGACAGGAGCGCCAACAGGCCGGAGCCGACCATGAGAACGAAGGAGACCGCGTTCAGAACCGGTGTCGAGCCGACCTTGGCCATGCGGTCATACATGGTGATCGTCAGCGGTGCCTCCGAGCCGACGAGAAACAGCGTGGTGTTGAAGTTCTCGAAGGAAACCAGGAAGCCGACAATGCCGGCGGCGATCATGGCCGGACGCAGGAAAGGCAGTGTGACCGTGCGCAGAACACGGGCCCGGGTTGCCCCGAGGTTGAAGGCGGCTTCCTCCATGGTGGCGTCGAATTTCTTCAGCCGTGCGGTGATTACCAGCGAGGTGATCGTGGTGATGAAGGAAAACTGTCCCAGCACCACCAGCAGGAGACCGGGCCTGAGGAATTCCAGGTCCAGGCCGTAGCGGTCTTCCATGAAGTTCGCCGTGTCGCTGGCGAGCACCAGGATGGATATGCCGAGGATCACGCCGGGGATCACCAGAGGCAGCACCATCAGGATGTAGAAGAAATTCTTGGCCGGAAACTCGCCGCGCACGAACAGGAAGGCGTTGGTGGTGCCGACCAGGACGGACAGAGACGCCACGAAGATCGCGATCACGAAGGAATAGTAGAGACCCTGAAGCAGGCGCCGGTCGTGGAACATGCCGAGTTTCGGTTCGGTGTCGGAAAAGAACCAGTCCAGCGTGAACCCCTGCCAGGGCAGGGCCGGGAACAGGCTGTCGTTGAAGGCGAAGGCTCCGGCCGAAATCAGCGGCGCGGCCAGGAAGACAAAGAACGCGGCCACATAGAGTCGGTAGCCGAACAGGAGGGGAGAGGTCTTTTGCATCTTCGCCTCCTCAGCTCTTGGCGACGGTGTTGGCGAGGGTCTGGCCGCTGAGCCTGAGCCCGAGCCAGATGACGGCGGACGTGAACACAAGCAGCAGCATGCCGAAGGCGGCGCCGCCCTCCCAGTTGAAGCGGGTGATGAACTGGTTGTAGATCTGCTCCGTGAACCAGCTCGAATTCTTGCCGCCGAGCAGGATCGGTGTCAGGTAGGACCCCGCGGTCAGCATGAAGGTGACGATGCAGCCGGCGACGATGCCCGGCATGGCATAGGGAATGATGATCCGCCGCAGCACGGTGAAGCTGTTGCCGCCGAGATTGTAACCGGCCTCGATCATGGCATTGTCCATGCCGTCGAGCGTGGACACCAGCGGCACGATCATGAACAGGATCACGGTGTAGACGAGACCGACGATGACGGCGGCGTCGTTGTAGAGAAACTCGATCGGCTGGCCGGTCAGCCCGGTCCACAGCAGGAAATTCGAGATGATGCCGGTTTCGCGCAGGAGCAGGATCCAGCCGAAGGAGCGGATCAGGTCGCTGACCCACAGCGGAATGAGGCAGAGCAGGAACAGGCCGCCCCGGGCGCGCGGGCCCGCGATCTTGGCGATGTAATAGGCGATCGGGAAGCCGATCAGCAGTGCCAGGGCCGTGACCAGCAGCGACATGGAGCCGGTTCTGAGCAGCGTGTTCCAGTAGATCGGTTCGTTGATGAATTCCAGATAGTTGGCGAAGCTGTATTCATAGACGCGCGGAGCCACCTTTTCCTTCAGCGACAGCAGCACCATGCCGATATGCGGCAAGAGGATCAGAAGGATGATCCAGAGGGCGAAGGGCGCGAACAGAAGGATGAGCGACAGCCTCTTGATGTCCCTGCTGCGCATCACGCAGTCTCCTGGCGGGCGAAGCACATGGCCTGTTTCGAGGACCAGACCAGACGGACGTCCTCGCCGGGTTTCAGATCGTTGTCTCCGGTGATCGTCACATCGGATTCAACCAGTTCACCGCTGTTCGTGCGCACCAGCACGCGGCTGTTGGCGCCATTGAAAAGCAGGCTGTCAACGACACCGTCGAGGCTGTTGCCGTCTGCCGGTGCGGTTCCGGCTTCAGCGGCCCGGACCGTTCGAATGAACTCCGGACGAACGAATATGTCGACCTTATCGCCGTCCCTGGCTGTCTGGCTGCCCGCGGAGCTGAAACTCATGGCCAGACCCTGATCGGTTTCCACCTTGCCGCCGGTGCCGTCGCTGGCCTTGACGGTCCCGGACCAGCGGTTGCTGTCGCCGACGAAGCTGGCGACAAAGGCGGTTCCGGGACGGTGATAAAGTTCCTGGGGCGCGCCGATCTGTTCGAACTTGCCCTGATTCATGATGGCGACATGGTCCGACATCACCAGGGCTTCCGACTGGTCGTGGGTGATATAGATGAAGGTGGTGTTGAACTGGTGCTGCAGCAGCTTCAATTCGATCTTCATCGCCTCGCGCAGCTTCAGGTCGAGCGCGCCGAGAGGCTCGTCAAGCAGCAGGACGTCCGGGTCGAGCACCATGCAGCGGGCAATGGCGATGCGCTGCTTCTGGCCGCCGGACAACTGGTGGATTTCGCGCCCGGCAACATCGGGCAGGGCGATCCGGTCCAGGACATCATGAACCTTGCGTCTGATTTCGGCCTTGCCGAACCCGGCGCAGCGCAGGCCGTAAGCGATGTTTTCGTAGACATTCATCATCGGGAACAGCGCCAGGTGCTGGAACACCATCTTGACATTGCGCCTGTTTGGCGGAACGCCGAGCACCGACTTGCCCTTGATCCTGATGTCGCCACCGGTGGGCTCCTCGAAGCCGGCGATCATGCGCATCAACGTGGTCTTGCCGCAGCCGGACGGCCCGAGAATGGAAAAGAACGAGCCGCTCGGAATTTCGAACGATACGCCCTTCACGGCCTTGAAGGTGCCGAATGTCTTGGCAATGCCGCGACATTCCAGGTCGTAGCTCGGGGTATCTTGAATCATGAATGCGCGCCAACTCAAAGGGACAGTAAGGTGGGGGGATGCCGTGAAGGCGGCATCCCCCGGAAGGATTTTTTCAGGCCCCGGAGGGTTTGCAGGCCCCGGAAGGATTTTGCAGTTTTTTTGACAAGGCGCCGCCGGGATCGAAGCGACCCCGGCGGCGTGTCGCCGGATCAGCCGCCGGTGGCTGCCTTGATCTTTTCCAGTGTCTTGCCTTCCATGTCCTCGACACCGGGAGGAATGTTGGCAAAGAACTTCAGATTGTCGATGTCCGCATCGGTGAAGGCGGCATTGACGGCAGCCTTCTTGTCTTCCGGCAGCAGGTCCTTGCCGCCCTTGACGGCGGCAATGGCACCGGTGCTTGCCGACATCATCGTGACGTTTTCCGGACGCAGCACGAAGTTGATCCACTTGTAGGCGGCGTCATCGGCCTTGGCCTTGCGCGGCAGCGCGAAGGTATCGATCCACGCAAGCGCGCCTTCCTTCGGCGGGACGAAGACGATGTTCGGGTTCTGGTCGAACAGCTTGTAGGCTGTGGAATCCCAGGTTTCCGAAGCGACGATTTCGCCCGACAGCATCATGGCGGACAGGTCGTCGCCGCCCTTCCAGTAGGCCTTGATGTTGGCCTTGCACTCGATCAGCTTGTCGGCGACCTTGTCGAGAATACCCTGGTATTTCTCCAGATCGTCATAGGCCGCGAACGGGTCTTCGCCCATGGCGTAGGCGGTGCCGAGCAGGATCGTGCGCTTCAGACGCATCGAGGTCTTGCCCTTGTAGGCCGGGTCGCACAGGTCCGCCCAGCTCTTCAGGTCAGGTGCCTTGGTCTTGTCGGCCATCAGGCCGGACGTGCCCCACTGGTGCGGCACCGCATAGACGCCGCCGTCGATGGTGGTGTTCGCCTTGACGCCGTCAAGCAGCTTGGCTTCCATCACGCCGGTATCGATCTTGGAAAGATCCAGCGGCTTGTAGATGTCATATTCCAGTTGAGCCGCGTAGATCCGGTCGTGGCTCGGCTGTGCCAGGTCGAAACCGGCACCGCCGGTGGCCCGCAGCTTGGCGATCATTTCCTCGTTGTTGGAGAAGGTGACCTCAACATCGATATCGGGATATTCTTCTTCGAATTTCTGAACCAGTGCGTCGGGGGCGTAGGACCCCCAGGTCAGCAAGCGCAGCGTTTCCGCCTGGGCGGTCCCTGCGCTTGTGAGCATGGTCGCGGCCAATAGGCCGGCCAGTTTTGTTTTCAAATGCATAACGTCCTCCTGAACACACACAGTAAACAAACCGCCTGAAAGCCTAGGTCTGAATTGGCCTGCCAAATATATCCATTGCAGATAATTTAGCAGTCCAATTTAAACGTGTCGCGAGTCAGCTCGCGCTGCAGTCCGGCAGAATGGTCTTCAAAACATCTATGCCTTTCCTGATCTCATCCTGCGCGCAACTGCCAAATCCTAGCACGATGCCGCGTTGGGAGATGGGGGCTACGGCGTAGCGGGTCAGTGGTGCCGCCGTAATGCCGTGGGCCGCGGCCCCGTCGACGATCTTGCCTTCTTCGAGGCGGGAGGACAACAGGCCGATTGCATGGAAGCCGCTGCTGGTCGGCTGCAGATTGATATCGCCGGCAAGGCTGGCGGCCGCTGCCATCAGGGTATCGTGGCGATGCTTGTAGAGTTGGCGCATGGTGCGGATGTGGGTCGCAAACATGCCCTCGTCCATGAACTCGGCGACAATGGCCTGTGTGACCGTCGGAACCCCGCTGAGCCAGGTCAGGCAGACCTGTTCGAAACTCTCGATCAGGCCCTCCGGAACCAGCACGAAGCCGAGCCTGAGGGCAGGGAACAGGGATTTTGAGAATGTGCCGACATAGATGACCCGCCCGTGGGTATCGATGCTTTTCAGGGTCGGGGGCGGCTGGTCGCCGTAATAGAATTCGCCGTCGTAGTCGTCCTCCACGATGATCGCATCGGCGTCGTTGGCGGCTTTCAGGAGCGCCAGCCGCCGCGGCAGGCTCATGACATGGCCGAGGGGCTGCTGGTGCGACGGGGTGACGAAGGCCAGACGGAAATGGGGGGCCTTGGCAAGACCGTCCTCCACCGAGAGCCCTTCTTCGTCCACGGCGACGGAGACCGGATTGGCGCCGACCGCGACAAAGGCATTGCGGGCGCCGATCGCACCGGGGTTTTCGAACCAGATCGGTTCGCCGGGATTGACCAGCAAGCCGCCCACCAGGGAGAAAGCGCGCTGGGCGCCGTTTGTGATGAAAATCTGCTCCGGGTTGCAGCGGATGCCGCGCGAGGCATTGAGCTGGCGGGCGATCGCCCGGCGGAGCCGCATATAGCCGAAGGGTTCGCCATAGCCGGTGATGTGGTCGCGGTCCTTGCGCCAGTGGCGGGCGGACAGCTTGGCCCACTGGGCCATGGGAAAGGCGTCGAGCGCCGGCAGCGCGGTGACAAAGGCCTCGGACCTGTGCGGCAGCCGCGTGCGCGGCGCCAGATCGGGGATCGCGTGCCGGGCGGCGTGGGACAGGCGCGGCACGACGGCGGCGACATCGCTCGCCTCCCGCAGGGGTTTTGGCGCCAGGCGGGCATTGAGGGCTTCGCCGACATAGGTGCCCGCGCCGACCCTGGCTTCCAGAAGGCCTTCGGATATCAACCGGTCGACGGCGTCGATGACGGTGGTCCGCGACACGCCGATCTCCTGCGCCAGCGTGCGGGTGGCGGGCAGCCGGTCGCCGGGCGTCAGTGCTCCGGTCAGAAGCAGGTCGCGCAAGGCCATGTAGAGCTGGATGGCAATTTTCCTGTCGGCGGTCTTGTCGATCTTGATCGAGGACAGCACCGCACCGGCATGGCGCTTCATTCAGACTCCTGTTCCAATTGGCTCTCGGTCCAATTGGTATGAGAGTTTGCTCAAAACGGATCTTATATCAAGTCCAATTCCAGGTAGGTTGGCCTCTAGCCAATCACAAACCCGCCGGGACGGGCCGCGACCAGGGTCCGTGGAAAAAAGATGAAAATCCAATCAATTGAAACGTTTACCGATGAATTTGTCTGTTTTGTCCGGGTCACGTCGGACAGCGGTGCGACAGGCTGGGGGCAGGTGGCACCCTATTTTGCGGATATTACCGCGGAAGTTGTGCACCGGCAGGTGGCGCCCTATGCGCTCGGCCAGGATGCCTTCGACATCGAACACCTGATGGACATCATACCGGACCGCGAGCACAAGTTCCCCGGGGCCTATCTGCGCCGGGCCATGGGCGGGCTGGATACGGCGCTGTTCGACCTGCGCGGCAAGCTGGAAGGCAAGCCGGTCTGCGAACTGCTCGGCGGCACGCCGGGCAAGATCCGGGCCTATGGCTCGTCCATGAAACGGGACATCACACCGAAGGACGAGGCGGAGCGGCTGAAAAGACAGCAGGACCTCTTCGGCTTCGACGCTTTCAAGTTCCGGATCGGGGCCGAATGCGGCCGCGACCAGGACGAATGGCCCGGGCGGACGGAGGAAATCGTGCCGACGATGCGCAAGGCGTTCGGTGACGACACGGCGCTGCTCGTGGACGCCAATTCCTGCTATTCGTCGGCCAAGGCCATCGAGGTCGGCAAGGTCCTGCAGGATCACGGCATTTCCCACTATGAGGAGCCCTGCCCGTACTGGCATTACGACCAGACCAAAGAGGTGACCGACGCGCTGGAGATCGACGTCACCGGCGGTGAGCAGGACTGTTCTCTGGTCGACTGGAAACGCATGATCGATCAGCGTGTCGTCGACGTGATCCAGCCGGACGTGTGTTATCTGGGGGGCATGGTGCGCACCATGAAAGTGGCGCGGATGGCCCATGAAGCCGGCCTTCCCTGCACGCCGCATGCGGCCAATCTGTCACTGGTGACCCTGTTCACCATGCATCTGCTGCGGGCCATCCCGAATGCCGGCAAGTATCTGGAATTCTCCATCGAGCAGGAAGACTACTATCCGTGGCAGTACGGGCTGTTCAGGGCCTCGCCCTACGATGTCACTGACGGCCAGGTGACAGTCACAGACGCGCCCGGCTGGGGGGTCGATATCAACCCGGACTGGCTGGCGAAAACCGCCTACAAGATCAGTTCCAGGGAGGGCTGAGCATGTCTTCAGCAATCGACCTTTTGAAAGAATACGCCGAAACCGGCACGCTCAAGGCCCTGCCGCTCGGTCATTTCATCGACGGTGCGTTCGCGCAGCCGTCGCACAACCGGACCCTGGAAAGTTTCGACCCGGGCAGGAGCATGGCTTTCGCCCGGTTCACCGCAGGGACGGCCGAAGACGTCGACCAGGCCGTGATGTCGTCGCGCGCGGCGTTCGAGACCGTCTGGCGGGACACGGCGCCTGTGGAGCGGGCGCGGATCCTGCAGAAGGCGTCAGCGCTGATCCTGGACAATCTCGATCTTCTGGCCGTCACCGAAACCCTCGACAGCGGCAAGCCACTGCAGGAGGCGCTTGGCGACGTGCGTGGCGCGGCGCGGACCTTCGAGTATTACGCGGGCGCCTGCGACAAGCTGCAGGGCGACAGCTTTCCACTCGGGCCGGATCATATCGGTTACACCATTCACGAGCCGGTCGGGGTCACGGCGCATATCATCCCGTGGAACTTTCCGATCTCGACGGCGGCGCGCGGCTTCGCCCCGGCGCTGGCGGCCGGCTGCACCGTGGTGGCCAAGCCGGCGGAACAGACCCCGTTCACCGCGCTGCTGCTGGCCAGGATCCTGAGTGATGCCGGTCTGCCGGATGGTGTCTGCAACGTGGTGACCGGAACCGGCCGGGAAACAGGGGCGCCGCTGACCGCGCACACGGATGTCGATCACATCACCTTCACCGGGTCGGTTCAGACCGGCCGGACCGTGATGAAAACGGCGGCCGAAGAGATCACCCGCGTGGTGCTGGAACTCGGCGGAAAGTCGCCTGTGGTGGTGCTGGCCGACTGCGACCGGGAGCAGGCCCTGACCGGCGTGCTCGGGGCAATCTACGAAAATGCCGGCCAGATCTGTTCGGCAGGCTCGCGCCTCGTGATCGAAAAGAGCATCCATGAGCAGTTTGTCGGAGACCTGGCGGCTCGGGTGAATGCCCTGACACTGGGGCACGGTCTTGAAAAACCGGATGTCGGCCCGGTCAATTCCGCCGGCCATCTGGCCAAGGTCGCCGGCTTCATCGACCGGGCACGGGAGCGCGGTGCGAACATCGTTGCGGGCGGGTCGGTGACCCACGATCCGGCGACGGGCAAGGGCTGGTTCTTCGAGCCGACCATCGTCGATGCGGTTGCCGCCGACGACGAGCTGGCTCAGGATGAAATCTTCGGGCCGGTGCTGACCGTCCAGGTGGCCGATGATGCCGATCATGCGCTGGAACTGGCCAATGACTGCCAGTACGGACTGGTCGCCGGCATCTACACGTCGAATTTCGCCCGGGCCCATCAGCTCGCACGGCGGATCGATGCCGGCCAGATCTATATCAACGAATATTTCGCGGGCGGTGTCGAAGTGCCGTTCGGCGGCAACAAGAAATCCGGCTTCGGCCGGGAGAAGGGCCTTGAAGGCCTGAAGAGCTACTGCAAGACCAAGAGCATCGCCGCAAGGATCACCTGAGCGCAAGTCCTCTGAAAATTCTGTCCCGACTCCCACTGCAAGGCCGGTTCGCGTTCCCCGAACCGGCCTCTTTTTTACGCGGTTGCCGTCAGTCCCGGAGCGGCTGCTCCGGCACCTCGTCAGGTTCGATCACGGGTGTTTGCCCTGCTTGCGGCGCCGGTTCGACAAACTTTCCGTCACCGACGGGTCCGGGCCTTAGAACGCCTTTGCAGTCGGACAGAGGTTGTGTCTCCATGTTTTCCGAAGACCGACTGTCACCGTGATCCTGACGCGGCCGGACGGTGCAGTCTTCATGCTCCTGGGCGGCGACACCCGGTGTCGCAGTCAGGACGACAGCCGCCATCAAGGCGGATTTGAGCACGGCGCGGGACGGGCCGGAGCGATCTGATGCAATGTTCACCTGGGTGACCTCCTTGGTTCGCTTCCGTCAGGAAAACGTCCCGAGGGCCAAGGAGTTCAATCAGGGGGTGCCGGAGCCGGCGAAAGTTTCGGCGATCACGTTGCGGTCGGCAGGTCCGGCAAATGCTTCAGCAAGGACTCCTTCGCGCCCCGGATGTGTTCGCGGGTCAGCGTCGAGGCGAGGTCCGCGTCACCGATTTCGCAGGCTTCCAGAATGGCGAAGTGCTCGCGGCCGGCGCGGTCCATGCCGTCGGACATGACAAGCTGTGCACGGACCTGGCGTTCGACGCGGTCGATGGCATTGTCGGCGATTTCCTGGAAGAACTTCAGGTCGCTCGCGCTGTACAGCGTTTCGTGAAAGGCACGGTTGAGATCGCCATAGGCCATCGGATCCGTGGCCGCGGAAAAGGCCGCGCATTTGTCGCGTGCCCCGGCCAGCAGCTGCCGCGACATGCGCGGCACCGCATCCCGGATGATTTCCGGTTCGACCAGGGCCCGCAGATCGAAGATCTCCGCGGTCTCCTTCGCCGACAGCCCGGCGACCACGGCGCCCTTGTAGCGCCGGGTCCTGACCAGGCCCTGTTCCTCGAGGCGCGAGATCGCCTCGCGTACCGGAATCCGGCTGGTGTTGAACAAGCGGGCGATTTCGTCCTGGCGGAGCGGTTCGCCTTCCTCGATCTGGCCCTCGATAATGGCTTTCCGGAGCGCGTCGAAGACGATCGAAGACGCCGAGGCGGTCGCGGAAATATCCATCGATTTCAGTTTCATAAGCCGTTTCTCCCTGAGGCCTTCTTTTAGGGGAAGGTCGCATTGCTTTGAAGTGAAATTCATTTTGAATATTTCATATTGAATATTGGATCCAATCTGGTTTATCAATATCGGGCCAGACGATTTTCCGGGGAAGGAGGACGCCCCGGCGCCGGGCACGCTTCGCAACCGGTCAGGATACGACCGGAGTTTGACATGCAAAATCAGGCCCGGGTCGGAAGAGGTCCCGGGACCAAAAATCTTCGAAAAAAGGAAGAGGGGAACTCATGTTCAAGAAATTTCTGGCCGCGGCCGCCGTGTCGATCGCCACAGCGGTTCCGGCAACAGCCGACACGCTCGACGATGTTGTCGACCGGGGTGAACTGCGCTGCGGCGTGGTGCTCGATTTTCCGCCGATCGGCTACCGGGACGAAAACAACGAACCTGCCGGTTATGACGTCGACTATTGCAACGACCTTGCGGCTGCCCTGGAAGTCGAACCGGTCATTCTGCCGCTGACCTGGGCCGAACGCCTGCCGGTGATCGTCACCGGGCGCGCCGACGTGGTCTTCGGCGCAACGTCTGACAGTCTTGCACGCGCACGGACGGTCGGTTTCAGCATTCCCTACGCAATCTACTATGCCCAGGGCGTGGTCAATTCCGATAGCGGTATCAAGACGTTCGAAGACATCCGCGGCAAGCGTGTCGCGGCGGCCATCGGCACGGTGCCGGAACAGGAATGGCTGAAGATCGCCGCCGAATGGGGCGAGGAGGATCTCTACCAGGGCTACCAGTCCGAAAATGAAGTGTTCCTGGCCGTGGCCCAGGGCAAGGCCGATATCGGTATCACCACAAACACGGCGGTCAAGCCGATTGCCGATCAGTATGACACCATCGACGCCGGCCCGCGCATGCCCTGGACCACGGATTACACGTCCGTTGTCGGCAAACGCGAAGACGTGACCTGGCTGAATTTCCTCAACCTGTTCGTCACCCATCAGGCGCGATCCGGCCGGTACCAGGAGCTGTGGGGCAAATATGTCGGCGGCGAAGCTCCCGAACTGCGCATTCCGGGTGTGATGTACTAAGTCGCGGACCTGAAGCGTTCCGTCTGGAAACGGGCTGTGCGTGTGTTCGAATGGCGTCTTTGACCCGAGGCCATCTCACTCCCGGTGAGCGGCCGGCGTGAAACGGCGGGTGAGGGGGCGGATCTGGCAGATACGCCGGGGATCTCTCCTCACCCATCCCTCTCGTCGAGGGAAGGTGTCACGCCCTGCCATGCGAACACGCCGCCTTGCCCTGATCCGGAGGATCCAGCCGGAGCTATCGGTAGATCAATGTTCGACTATAATTTCCACTGGCGGCCGGTCCTGAAAAATCTGCCGGACCTGCTGGAAGCGGGGCTCCTGACACTTCAGGTCGCCACGCTTGCGATGGTTCTCGGTATCGTCATCGGCTTGTGCCTGGCGCTGATCCGGATGAAGCTGAAGGGGCCGCTCTACTGGCTTGCGACGGCCTGGGTGGAGCTGGCGCGCAACACGCCGGCCCTGTTCCAGCTGTTTTTCTTCGGCTTCGGTCTGGGGGCCTTCGGCCTGCACCTGACCCCGTTCGCGATCGTGCTCGCGGGCCTCAGTTTCAATTGCGCCGGCTATCTTGCGGAAAATTTCCGCGGCGGGTTTCAGGCAGTGCCCGATACCCAGCTGCGTGCGGCGCGCTCACTCGGCATGACTGCGTTTCAGGCCTATACGCGTATCATCATTCCGCAGGTGTTCCGGATCGTCTATCACCCGCTCACCAATCAGCTTGTCTGGGCGGTCCTGATGTCGTCGCTCGGCATGCTGGTCGGTTTCCGCGAGCTCTCGGGCGAGACCCAGTTTTTCGCCAGCCGCACGTTCCGGATCTTTGAA
Source organism: Roseibium sp. AS2 (assembly GCF_038900065.1). Taxonomy (NCBI): domain Bacteria; kingdom Pseudomonadati; phylum Pseudomonadota; class Alphaproteobacteria; order Hyphomicrobiales; family Stappiaceae; genus Roseibium; species Roseibium sp. AS2. Next base: position 20,383 of record NZ_JBBMQN010000010.1, on the reverse strand, counting down.
TATTTCGCCATGACCGCCGTGATCTATTATGTGATCGTGAAGTTCATTCTCCTTGCTTCCCGGCTTCTGGCCATGCGCCTGTTCCGATACTGAGGAGACCGATATGAACCAGACACTCAACTTCTTCTCCGGCTTCAACATCAACGATCTGTGGTTTCTGGGAGAAGCTGCCCTCAGAACCACGTGGATCTCCGCCCTGTCGATTTCCATCGGCACGGTGCTCGGCGCGGTGTTCGGCTGGCTGCTTTACGAGGGCCGGGTCTGGGCGACCGTCCTGCTGGCCCCGGTGCTCGATGTCTTCCGCTCCGTGCCGCTGATCATTCAACTGGTGCTGTTTTACAATTTCGCCCCGATCGCCGGTCTCAACCTGGATCCGTTCGGATCGGGTGTGGTGATCCTGACGATCTACACCGCCGCCCTTGTCGCCAGTGTCGCCCGCGGCGGGATCGAGGCTGTCGGGCAGCCGATGCGCCGGGCGGCCCGGTCACTGGGAATGAGCTACTGGCAGGACATGCGTTATGTCGTGCTTCCCATCGGTGGGCGGGCGGTGTTTCCGGCCTGGGTCGGGGTCGCGCTCGGTGTCATGAAGGACAGCGCCCTGGTGTCCGTGCTGGGGTATGTCGAACTGCTGAAAGCCAGCCAGATCCTGATCACAAGGACCCAGGACCCGTTCCTGATCCTCTCCATTGCCGGCGCGTTCTATTTCGCGCTGTCCTTCCCGATCTCGCGCTATGCCGCAAAACTTGAAAAGAGGTGGGCTCAATGATCGAGATACGCGGCCTTGAGAAATATTTCGGTTCCCTGCAGGTGCTCAAGGGCATCGATCTGGACGTTCAGAAGGGCGAGGTGCTTTCCGTCATCGGCGCGTCGGGCTCCGGCAAGTCGACGCTGCTCTATTGCATCAACGCTCTGGAGCCGATCGACAAAGGCTCCGTGATCGTCGACGGCACCGATGTCCACGCCAAGGGCACAGACATCAACAAGCTGCGCCAGAAACTCGGCATGGTGTTCCAGCAATGGAACAGCTTTCCGCATCTGACAGCGCTTGAAAACGTCGCGCTGTCTCCCCGGATCGTCAAGGGCAAGTCAAAAGCCGAGGCGTTGCAGATTGCGGAAAAACAACTGAAACATGTCGGGCTGGAAGACAAGCTCAACGTCTTTCCCAATGCCCTGTCCGGCGGACAGCAACAACGCCTCGCGATTGCCCGGGCGCTTGCCATGGAGCCGACCTACATGCTGTTCGACGAGGCAACCTCGGCGCTCGATCCGGAACTGGTCGGCGAAGTGCTCGACACCATGCGGTTGCTGGCCGACGAGGGCATGACCATGATCTGCGTCACGCACGAAATGGGCTTTGCCCGCGACGTCTCCGACCGGGTCGCGTTCTTCCAGTCCGGTGTGATGGAAGAGATCGGTCCGCCGGATCAGATCTTCGGTCAGCCGGTCTCTGAAAACACCCGCAAGTTTCTTGCAAACGTCCGCTGATCCGCCGCGAGAATCGGCCGTCGGCCCGGAGCATCCTGCAGGCGCGTGAACGCAGCGGGTTGACCGAACACTTAACAGGCAGATGAACTGTCGGAGATCCGCAGGATTCCGATTGGCCATCCGCCGACCCAGGGGCTCATGTCCGCCAAGCGCAATCCGTGGCGGCGGGCCCGACCCTTCAAGGAGTAGACAATGACGTCCAATATCTTTTCCGGCACGATGCCTGCCCTGATGACCCCGTGCAAGGCCGACCGCTCGCCGGATTTCGATGCTCTCGTGAAGAAGGGCAGGGAACTGATCGATGCGGGCATGTCCGCGGTCGTCTATTGCGGGTCCATGGGCGACTGGCCGCTTCTGACGGACGGCGAGCGCATGGAAGGCGTCGAGCGTCTGGTCCGGGCCAGTGTGCCGGTGGTCGTGGGCACTGGCGCCGTCAACACGAAGGCCGCCGTCGCCCTTTCGGCGCATGCCGAAAGGGTCGGCGCGCACGGGCTGATGGTGATCCCGCGGGTGCTGTCGCGCGGCAGTTCGGTGATCGCGCAGAGGCATCATTTCAGCGCCATCCTCAAGGCCGCGCCGAGCCTGCCCGCAGTGATCTACAACAGCCCCTATTACGGTTTCGCCACCCGCGCAGACCTGTTCTTCGACCTGCGCGCGGAGTTTTCGAACCTGATCGGCTTCAAGGAATTCGGCGGCTTCGACGATCTGCGCTATGCGGCGGAAAACATAACGTCCCAGGATGATCAGGTGACCCTGATGGTCGGCGTCGACACCGCCGTCTATCACGGTTACGTCAATTGCGGCACGACGGGTGCGATCACCGGCATCGGCAATGCCCTGCCCAGGGAAGTGCTGCATCTGGTGGCGCTGTGCAGGAAGGCGGCGGAAGGCCACGCGGAAGCGCGCATGAGAGCCAAGGAACTGGAAGAAGCGCTCGGCGTGCTTTCCAGCTTCGACGAGGGCCCGGATCTCGTGCTTTACTACAAGCACCTGATGGTGCTGAACGGGGAAGACGAATACCGCCTGCATTTCAACGAGACCGACGCGCTGAGCGATGCGCAACGCAACTATGCCGAGGCTCAGTACAGCCTGTTCAAGGCCTGGTATGCGGACTGGTCGAAGCAGGGAGGCGTGATTGGCGAATGCGCGTAATCGACAGTCATACGGCCGGTGAACCTACCCGGGTCGTGCTTGACGGCGGTCCCGACCTTGGATCGGGCACGCTGGCCGAGCGGGCGGCGCGGCTGCAGGCGGAGCATCTCGATTTCTGTGCGTCCGTGGTGCTTGAGCCGCGCGGACACGACGCGATCATCGGGGCGCTGCTGGTGCCGCCGGACGATCCCGGGTGTGCGGCCGGGGTGATCTTCTTCAACAACCTTCGGAACCTGGGCATGTGCGGCCATGCCACCATCGGTCTCGGGGTCACGCTGGCCCATCTGGGACGGATCGGGCCGGGCCGGCACGGTCTCGACACGCCGGTGGGCAGGGTCGGGATCGATCTTCTGGATGCCAACACGGTGTCGGTGGTCAATGTCGAGAGCGACCGGCACCTCAAGGACGTCACCGTCGAGGTCGACGGGGTCGGACCGGTGACCGGCGACGTCGCCTGGGGCGGCAACTGGTTTTTCCTGGTCGGAAAAAGCCCGGTCGCGCTGACCGGAGCCAATATCCGACCGCTGACCGATCTGTCGCTTGCCATACGCACGGCACTGGAGACGGCGAACGTGACGGGCAGGGACGGTGCCTGGATCGACCATATCGAGCTGTTCGGACCGGCTGAAAATCCGGAGGCCGACAGCCGCAATTTCGTGCTGTGTCCGGGAGGCGCCTACGACCGCTCGCCCTGCGGCACGGGCTGTTCGGCGAAACTGGCCTGCCTGGCGGCGGACGGAAAGCTGGCGCCGGGCCAGGACTACGTTCAGGAGAGCGTGATCGGCAGCACCTACAAGATCAGTTACCAGCCCGGTCCGGGCGGCGGCGTCATCCCCACCATCACCGGTCAGGCCTTCGTGACATCGCGTGCCACCTTGATGTTCGACGCCGCCGATCCCTATCGCGCGGGCATCCGCCTTCAGGACACGTCCTCGTAATCGAGGACGAGACGTCAGCCAGTTTGCGGGGCCGCCGTCCCGCGCCTTTTTGCAGGTTTGATCATTCATGACGGACACACAGGTCCACGACAGTGTTGTGATCGGTGCCGGGATCATCGGCCTTGGCAGCGCGCTCGCCCTTCAGGCGCGGGGCCGGCAGGTCATGGTGCTGGACCGTGAACGGGAGACCGCGCGGACATCGGACATGAATGCCGGTGCCTTTGCCTTTGCCGATATCGTTCCGCTGGCGACGCCGGGGATCATGCGCCGCGCGCCGAAATGGCTGCTCGATCCGCTGGGACCCCTGTCGATCCCGCCGGGCTATGCCATCCGGATCGCACCCTGGATGTTGCGCTTCTGGCGGGCCAGCCGGCCGGACCGCTTCAAGGCCTCTCTGACCGCGCAGGCCGCCTTGATGAAGCTGTCGCGCGCCGCCCTGGACCGGCAGGTTGCCGATGTCGGAGGCGCCGGCCTGATCCAGCCCGAGGGCCAGCTTCAACTCTATGAGGGCGCACATGAATACCGCGCCAGTCTTGCCGGCTGGGCCTTGCGGCGCGATCACGCGATACGCTTCGACCTTCTCGAAAGTCCCGAAGCCATCGCCGAAATCCAGCCCGGTCTGGATCGCCGCTTCACCCATGCCGGATTCACGCCCGACTGGGTCAATACCTGTGATCCGGCCCGCTGGCTGGGGCAGCTGCGGTCCGCGTTCCTGGAACGCGGCGGCCGGATGACCGATTGTGCCGCAAGGGCATTGACGCCGGGCGAGGCCGGTGTCGGGATTGAAACTTCGGCCGGCACCATGCTGGCACGCAATGTCGTGGTTGCCGCAGGGGCCTGGTCCCACCGTCTTGCCCGGACGCTGGGCGACCGGATCCCCCTGGAAACAGAGCGCGGCTACAATACAACGCTGCCCGAAGGCGCCCTGGATCTGCGTACGCATCTGACCTTTTCAGGGCACGGTTTCGTGGTGACCAAGATCAACGGCGGCATCAGGGTCGGCGGTGCGGTCGAACTGGGCGGGCTCGACCTGCCGCCCAATTACAAACGTGCCGACATCCTGCTTCAGAAAGCGCGAAGCTTTCTTACCGAGCTGAAGACGGAAAACGGGACCAGGTGGATGGGGTTCCGCCCGTCTCTGCCGGACAGCCTTCCCGTCATCGACCGCTCACCGCGGGATCGCCGGATCCTCTATGCCTTCGGCCATGGTCATCTGGGGCTGACCCAATCCGCCGGAACCGCGGAACTGGTGGCCAGCCTTTCCGGCGAAACACCGCCCCCCATCGACATCAGCGCTTTTTCAGCGCGCCGTTTCCAAGGCAGCTTTCAAGGAGAACTTTCATGAAAATCTCGGCCATCAATGTCTATCAGGTCGACCTTCCACTCAAGGAAGGGCGCTACAGCTGGTCCAACGGAAACTTCGTCGAGGTGTTCGACAGCACCGTTGTCGAGATCGAGACGGATGAGGGTCTGAAAGGGTATGCGGAATGCTGTCCGCTGGGATCCGCCTATCTACCCAGTTTCGCGCTCGGCGTGCGCGCCGGGCTGCAGGAACTGGCGCCCCATCTGATCGGCATGGATCCGCTGAACATCGGTGAGATCAACCGGGTGATGGGAGCGGCCTTGCGCGGTCATCCTTATGCCAAGGCGCCGATCGACATTGCCTGCTGGGATCTGCTCGGCAAGGCCACGTCACTGCCGGTCTATGTTCTCCTCGGCGGCGCGGCCCAGGACGATGTGGTGCTCTACCGGGCGATCAGCCAGGAAGACCCGGAGGTCATGGCGAAGAAGATCGAAGGCTATGCCGCAGAGGGCTACACCAAGTTCCAGCTCAAGGTCGGCGGGGATGCCAATGACGATATCGAGCGCATTCGCGCGACACGGTCCGTTCTGAAAGCCTCGGACCTCCTGGTCGCGGACGCCAATACCGGCTGGACCCGGCACGAGGCGGCCCGGGTGGTCGGCGCCGTTTCCGATCTGGACGTCTATATCGAGCAGCCCTGCCTCACCTATGAGGAGAGCGTTTCCATCCGCCGCCGCACCGGCCTGCCATTCATCCTGGACGAAGTGATCGACGGACCGAACACACTGGTGCGCGGCATCGCGGAAGATGCGATGGACTGTATCAACCTCAAGATCTCCAAGGTCGGCGGGCTGACCGCGGCCAGGCTGATGCGTGATCTGTGCGTCGCCCACGGGCTTCCCATGACCATCGAAGATACCTGGGGAGGTGACATCACCACCGCGGCGATTGCCCATCTGGCCCGGTCGACGCCGGCCGAATTCACGTTCTCGGCGACCGATTTCAACAGCTACGGCACCGTCGATATTGCCGAGGGCGCGCCAAAACGGATTAATGGCCGGATGACCGCTTCCGAGCGTCCGGGCCTCGGCATAACGCCTATCCTCGACGCTTTGGGCGACCCGGTCGCCCGGTATTCCTGAGAGAGCACGATGCGCAGCAGCAAGACCGTTCACGTGATTTCCTGCCATGCGGAAGGCGAGGTCGGCGATGTCATCGTCGGCGGGGTCGCGCCGCCGCCCGGAGACACGCTTTGGGATCAGCGCAGCTTCATCGCCAGCGACGGGGCCTTGCGCAACTTCGTGCTCAACGAACCGCGTGGCGGCGTGTTCCGGCATGTCAATCTGCTGGTGCCGCCGAAACATCCCGACGCAGACGCGGCTTTCATCATCATGGAACCGGAGGACACGCCGCCCATGTCCGGGTCCAACTCGATCTGCGTGGCGACGGTGCTGCTCGACAGCGGTATCGTGCCCATGAACGAACCGGTCACGGACATGGTGCTGGAGGCGCCGGGCGGTCTGGTCCGGGTCCGGGCCGAGTGCCGAAATGGCAAGGCAGAGCGGATCTTCGTCCGGAACGTGGCAAGCTTTGCCGGCAAAATGTCGGTCCCGCTCGAGGTGGAGGGACTTGGGACCCTGACGGTGGATACCGCCTATGGCGGTGACAGTTTCGTCATGGTCGACGCGGAGGCGCTGGGCTTTGCCATTGCCGAGGACGAGGCGGGGGACCTTGCGCGCCTGGGTGTCAGGATCACCAACGCGGCCAATGCGCAGATCGGGTTTTCCCATCCGGAAAACCCGGGCTGGGATCACATTTCATTCTGCGCCTTTTGCGGCCCCGTGGCACGGAACGACACGGGCTTGCACAGCCGCTCCGCGGTTGCCATTCAACCGGGCAAGATCGATCGTTCACCGACTGGGACAGCCGTGTCCGCGCGCATGGCGCTGATGGCGGCCAGGGGGCAGATGAAGGTCGGTGACACTTTCGAGGCGGTTTCCATCATCGGTTCCTCGTTTACCGGGCGGATCGTTGCCGATGCGACGGTCGGCGACGGCGCGGGCATCATTCCGGAAATTTCCGGCCGGGGCTGGATAACGGGAATTCACCAGCACATGCTGGACCCGGGCGACCCCTGGCCCGGCGGTTACCGGCTCCGCGACACCTGGGGTGCCTGATCCCCGTCTGACCCCGGCCGATAACAATATTCCCAAGCAGTTTGCGCAGTCCGCCAAAGGACACGACAGGCAATCGTGTCTTTCGAGTCCTCTGGCGGACCGTCGCCGCCCTCAATACTCTTGCTACTGATTTCCAGTGGCGCTGTGTACTGTTGCGCTATAATGGTAAATGCGTGAGAGATTCGGGCTGAGGTGGCTGCAATTGGGCTGCCGGACCGGTCAGGCGCAACAGATCATCCTCAATTGAATGCAGGGGACGTATGACAAACCTTGTGGACCGGGGTATCTGCCTTGTCGGGTGTGGTTTTATGGGCAAGGCTCTTCTGTCGCGCTGGCTCGCGGACGGGATCGCGGCCGAGTCGCTGTTCGTTCGCGATCCGAGACCGGCCGACTGGTTGACACGCGTCGAAGGCATCCATCTCAATGAGCCCTTTCCCGATCAGCCGGCCGGGATCGTGATCGCAACCCGGCCGCCGGATGTCGACAAGATCCTGCCGTCTCTGGAAGCGTATGGCGGCGGCGGCACGCTAATCATGTCGATCGCCGCCAGCAAGCCGCTTTCCCTTTTCGAAGCGCATTTTTCAAAAGGCACCCCAGTCGTCCGGGCGATGCCGAACCTGCCGGCGACGGTCGGCGCCGCGATCACCGCCTATGTCACGAACGGAAAGTTGAGTGACGATCAGAAGGCGCTGTTCGTCAGGCTGATCACGTGCGTCGGCACGGTTGTCGAAATGCCGGAAGAAGACCTGCTGCCAATCGTCACCGCGCTTTCCGGAGCGGGGCCGGCCTATGTCTTCGCCATGGCCGAAGCCTTCGCCGCGGCGGGCCTCGAACTCGGCCTGCCGGAAGATCTTTCACACGAGTTGGCCATCAAGATGATCGCCGGGGCCGGACGCATGCTTGCGGAGCCGGAGGCGGATGCCACCGGCTTTCGTGTCGCGGTCACCTCCAAGGGCGGTACCACGGAAGCTGGCATGCTGGAATTCATGGCGGACGAGCACGGCATTCAGGATCTCGTCAAACGCACGGTCGAGGCCGCCGCCCTGCGTTGCGGAGAGATTTCAGGCCAGCAGCGCCACCAGGACCCGGCTGACCTGAAGGTCATAAAGGACTGACGCGGTTAACCGGTCAGATGCTGTCCATCTCATTTGAACGTGTCCGCCGGTATCCGGATGCAAGGCCAGGACGTGCCGGTCGGACATCGCCTGCGTGAGTTGGGGCAGAGGTTTCAGGACCTTGCCGTGGTCAGAAGGCGGATCGGCTCCGAAGGGGTGTGCGCGGCGCCATTGACGATGAGCAGAGACGGCTCCGCCAGCCAGACAGATACCGTTTCGAAAGCCGGCTGCCAGTGTCCGCTCCGTTGCCAGTCCAGATGCAGAGCGCCGTCACTGCGGGCGAGCGCGAGCCGTGTCAGGCAATGGTCCCCGGTCAGCGCATCGGGGCTTGTGCCGTCGTCGTCATAGAACTGCGTGACGCTGTCGGGCGTGCCATCGGGTTGCGGATAGATGCGCCAGGTCCGGTCTGTGTCCGAGGCCGGGTCCGAGCGCAGGCCGGCCGCCGCGAGCGGCAGGATCGCGCCGCCACGCACGAACAGCGGGATCGTCTCCAGAGAGACGGGAACCTCGATCACCTGCCCGCCGGGATACCACCGGCTGCCGTCAAAAGCCCACCAGCCTTCGGCGTTGGCAGGAAGCGTGACCTTCCTGCAGGTGGCGCCTTCTTCCACGACTGTTGCGACCAGAAGGTCCTTGCCGAGCAGAAAGTCGAACTCCGTCGCGCGACAGGCCGGGTCATCCGGATGATCGAGAAACAACGGCCGCAGCATGGGTTCGCCATCGGTCACCGCCTGGTGGAGCAGACCGTAGAGGTAGGGGATCAACTGCGCGCGCAGCTTCAAGGCGTCTCGCACCAGCGGCGTGATTTCCGGATACATCCAGGCTTCGTTGGCCGTGCCGTCGTCATTCCAGGAATGGATGGTGAAGCGTGGATGGAAGATGCCGTTCTGCACCCAGCGCAGGAACAGCTCCGGTTCCGGGCGGGGGCCGGCGAAGCCGCCGACATCGTGGCCGATATTGTAGAAACCCGACAGGCTGAGGCCGAGACCCATCGGTATGTTCCAGCGCAGCGTGTCCCAGGAGGTGTAGTTGTCGCCGGTCCAGGTCTGGGCATAGCGTTGTGTGCCGGGGCAGGCACAGCGGGAGATCAGATAGGGCCGCTCGTCCGGCTTGTCGGCCCGCTGGGCATCAAAGGAGGCCCGCGTCATGAGCTGGCTGTGCAGCGGCCGGATCAGGTTGACCGCAATGGCATCACCGAACCCGGTGCAAACCGCCTCGTCGTCCCAGACCTCGTATTCGTTGTTGTCGTTCCAGGTGCAGTGAATGCCTTTGGCGAAGAGCTGGTCGTGCAGGTTTGTCTGCCACCAGGTCACGGTGTCCGGATTGGTGAAGTCCAAATGCGAGCCGGTGCCGTCCCAGAAGGGGGATTGTTCCGGGGAGCCGGTTTCGCTGTCGCGGATGAACAATCCGGCCTGCTGCACGTCCCGGTACTGCGGATGGTCGTCCAGCAGGACAGGCTTGATGTTGGCAATCAGGTGAATGCCGGCCTGGCGATACGCCTTCGTCATGGCTTCCGCGTCCGGGAACCGGTCGGTGTTCCAGTGGAATACGTAGCGCCTTGCCCCGATCGCGGTATAGCCGGAGGACAGCTGGAAACTGTCACAGGGCATCTGCTCGTCGGAGAGTTTGTCCAGGAATTCCATCAGACGCTCCTGGGCGTTGTCGGAATCCGTGTATGCCATGGTCGAGCCGGAATAACCGAGACCCCAGCGCGGCATGAAGGCGGTGCCGCCGGTCAGCCAGTGCTGCCGCCGGGTGATGTCCAGGACCGTCGGTGCCCAGCTGAAATAATAGTCCAGGTCGCCGTCATCAGCGCGGAACGACCGGAAGGGCGGATGGTAGTTGTCCTTTTCATTTCCCAGATCGAACCAGCACGGCGCGAGCGTGTCGTAATAGAGACCGTATGTGCCAAGTTCGCCGCGATCGGTGATGGTGAACGGAACGTGCTTGTAGAGCGGATCGGTCGAACGGGCGTCATAGCCCATGGCGTCCAGATTGCGCATCTCGAAGCGGCGCCCGGAGCGCTCCAGCTGTCCGGTCTTCTCGCCGAGACCGTAGCTGCGCTCGCCGTCGAACCGGCGCATGTAATGGTGCTTTCGATGGTCCCGCCGCCCGATCATATAGGCATCCTGGGGCCGGTCACGGGCGATCTCGCGATAAGGGCTATCGGGCGCGGTGCGCGCTTCCCAGACCAGAGCCAGCGGCGTTTCGACAGTCAGACGGAGACAGTCCGTTTCAAGAACGATGCGGGTTTCCTGCGTGTCCAGCGCGAATTCCGGACAGGTGAAGCCGTCGAGATCGTCCCGGGGCCGGCCTTCCCAGGGGACATCGGCGGCGGGCGCGATGGCCCAGGTGCGGTCGAGCCGCCAGGCACCGTCCTTCAGGAGGCTGACCCGGATCAGATCCTGTTCGAGCACCCTGATTTCGAGCCGGTGCCGGGTTTCGACATCCACGGCGAAGCCCGTGCCGGTTCGGCCGGCGAACTGCCAGTCTTTCAGCGATTTCATGAATTTTCCTAGTACCCGAGAAGAACGCGCGGCAGGAACAGGCTCAGCTCCGGCACATAGGTGACCACGAGCAGCAGCGCGACCAGCACGGCGTAGAAACCGAGCATCGGCCGGATGACTTCACCAATTTTCACTCCGGCGACCGAACAGCCGACAAACAGGGCCGACCCGACCGGTGGCGTGCAGATGCCGATACACAGGTTGAAGGTCATGACCACCCCGAAATGCACCGGATCCATGCCGAGATCCTCCACCACGGGCAGAAAGATCGGCGTGAAGATCAGAAGCGCCGGCGTCATGTCCATGAAGGTCCCGACCACCAGCAGTGCCAGATTGATGATCAGCAGCAGCACGATCGGATTTTCGGACAGGCCGAGCAGGATATCGGAGATGGAATAGGGAATGTCGGCGAAAGCCATGGCCTTGGACATGGCAATCGAACAGCCGATCATCAGCAGCACGATCGAGGTCGTTACCGCACTTTCCAGAATGATGCCCGGCAGATGGCGCCAGGTGACCTCGCGGTACACGACCAGCGCGAGGAACAGGGTGTAAACGACGGCCACAGCCGAGGCTTCCGTGGCAGTGAAGACGCCGCCGATGATGCCGCCCATGACGATCACGATCAGTCCGAGCGGCAGCATGGCCGCCAGCGACTTGTCGAGGACTTCCTTTCTGCTCGGGCGCTCGGCAACCGGATACCCGCGCCGCTTGGCGATGAAACCGGCCACCAGCATCAGGCTCAGCCCCATCAGGATGCCGGGTACGTAGCCGGCAACGAACAAGGCCGCGACGGAGGTGCCGTTGGTGATCAGGGAATAGACGATGAATGTGGCGCTCGGCGGGATCAGCAGGCCGGTCGGGCAGGAGGCGATGTTGACGGCCGCACTGAAGGCCGGATCGTAGCCTTCCTTCTTCTGCAGGGGGGCCATGACACCGCCGACGGCCGCTGCCGAGGCCACGGCGGATCCTGAGATGGAGCCGAACATCATGTTGGCAAGCACGTTGCAGTGGGCCAGCGCGCCGGGCAGACGGCCGCCCAGCACCTTTGCGAACTCGATCAGGCGCATGGCGATGCCGCCCCGGTTCATGATGTTGCCCGCCAGAATGAAAAACGGGATTGCGAGCAGGGTGAAACTGTCAAGGCCGGAGGCCACCTGCTGCGCGACGATATAGACCGACTGGTCGAACGACATGAACAGCAGGAAGGTGGCAAACGCGGCCAGACCGATCGAAAAGGCGATCGGCACTCCGAGGACCATGAGCAGGGCGAATGTCCCGAACAGAACCAGGACCGATTGAATATCCATGAAAGTGGGGTGTCCTTGTCAGTCCAGCGGGCCGCCGGCCTTTGCAGCCGTCGCCTGGTCGTTCGGGCCGCGGCCCTCGCGGAAAAGGTCGGCCAGGAATGTCAGGCAGTAATAGAGCATGCAGAGGCCGGAAAATGGGATTGCCGTGTAGATCAGTCCCATCGGCAGGCGCAGGGCCGGGGAGACCTGGCCTGTTTCCAGCGTTCTGCTCACAAGGTCGAGACCGCCATAGACCATGACGACGGCGGCAAACAGGGCGATCGCGGCAATGATGCCGCAATTGACCAGCAGGCGGGCCAGCCCCCTGGTGATCACCGGCAACAGGTCGATGGCCAGGTGACGGCGCTGGCCGAGCGTATAGGCTCCGCCAAGAAGGGCGACCCAGATGAACAGGAAACGGGCCATCTCGTCGGTCACCGTGCTCGGGCTTTGCAACACATAGCGCGAGACGACCTGCCAGACGACGCAGGCCACCAGCACCGTGAAGGCGATGGTTATGACAAGGCGCAGGACAAGGTCCACGCCCCTGGTGATAAGTGTCACGATTTTCCTCCCGCACCGGGTCTTCCGCGCCAAGGGTGGCGCCTTGTGGTCAGGGTCCGGTCACACTAGACATGCGACAGGAATAAAAATTGGTCAACCAATTTTGTAAAAAAGGTTGACTGATTTGAAGAATTGGACGAACAATTTGCCATCCGCGGCGATACAAGGCCGCGAAACAGGGTCATGCCGCACTCAGGTGAGTTCACCGTATCGCGGATGATCCGATGGCCGGACGGAAAAGTCCGGCAGGTTCCTGGTTTCTCGCGGTCGAGGCCGCTCTTGGGAGGAAAACATGTCGAAATTCGTGAAACTCGCGGCCGTTCTGGCCGCTGGTGTGGTTGCGCTTGGCTCTGCGGCCAATGCCAAGACACTGCGTCTCAATCACAACAATCCGGAAGACCATCCGCTGCACAAGTCCATGGAATTCATGGCCGAGCGTGTGGATGCGCTGACCGATGGCGACCTGAAGATCCGGATCTACGCCAATGCCCAGCTCGGCACGCAGCGTGAGTCCATGGAACTGATGCAGAACGGTGCCCTGGACATGGCACGCTCCAACGCCTCCGAACTGGAAGCCTTCGAGGAATCCTACGGCGCGCTCAACCTGCCTTACATCTTCGTCAGCGCCGACCATTATTACGATGTGCTCAAGGGCGACATCGGCGCCGACATCCTGTCCGCTTCCGCCGACAAAGGCTTCGTCGGCCTTGCCTTCTATATCGAGGGCGCCCGTTCGTTCTACGCCAACAAGCCGATCCATTCGCCGGCGGATCTCGAAGGCATGAAGATCCGCGTCCAGCCGAGCCCGTCCGCGATCCGCATGGTCGAGCTGCTCGGCGGCAACCCGACCCCGATCTCCTGGGGTGAGCTCTACAGCGCCCTGCAGCAGGGTGTGGTCGACGGCGCGGAAAACAACCCGATGGCCCTGACCTCCGCCCGCCATGGCGAAGTCTCCAAGTTCTTTTCCGATGACGGCCATACCATGATCCCGTCCGTGGTGATGATCTCCACCGAGAGCTGGAACGGTCTGTCCGACGCGCACAAGGAAGCCGTTCGCACGGCCGCCGGCGAGTCCATGGACTTCCACCGCGCCCAGTGGGACGCCATGAGCGCCGAGGCTGTCGAGACCGCGAAAAGCGAACTCGGCGTGGAATTCATCGAAGTGGAAAAGGGGCCGTTCATCGAAGCTGTTCTGCCCATGCACGAGGAAGCCGCGCAGAAGTCGCTGGTCGTTGCCGACCTGATCAAGCGCATCAAGGCCGCTGCCCAGTAAGCGGTTGATCGAAAAGCATCAGGTCCGGAGACTTACATAAATGCTCGAACGTTCCCATCTCGCCGACAATGCGCTTCAGGCGCTGCATGACGAGGACTACGACGTCCCCTTCAACACGCAGACCCTGAACCATGACGGGCTGGTTTTCATGGGCGGGCGGGCTGTCACCAGCCTCGACGGCGACTGGACCTTTTGCGTCGATCTTCTTGACACCGGCCTCCGGCAGAAATGGTTCGCCATGCTGCCGGAGGCCCCGGAGGACCGCGCGGAGCCCTGGGACTATGATCCCTACATGGGCGAGACCGTGCCGGTGCCCTCCAACTGGGCCATGCTCAAGGAGAAGTGGTATTTCTTCGAGGGCAGCGCCTGGTACACGCGGCCGCTGGATGTCGACACGGTCGATCCGGACAAGCGCCAGTTCCTGCGCTTCGGTGCGGCAAGTTATGACTGCAAGGTCTTCCTGAACGGCGAATTCCTCGGCAATCACTACGGCGCCTCGACGCCGTTCTGCGTCGACCTGACCGGCAAGCTGAAGCCGGGCCGCAATTGGATCATGGCCTGCGTCAACAACACCCGCACCCGCGACCGGGTGCCGATGCGCAACACCGACTGGTTCAATTACGGCGGACTCTACCGCGAGGTCTGTTTCTTCGAGACGCCGAAGAGCCTGATCCGGGACTTTTTCATCCATCTGGTGCCGGACGGGACCTACGGGACCTTGCGCGCGCAGGTCACGGTCGACGGGCCGGTTGCCGGCGCCGCGCGGCTGGAGATTCCGGATCTTGGCATCAACGTGGAGATGGCCGTCGACGGGGCCAGCAAGGCGCAGGCGGATATCCCTGTCCGGCCGGACCTGTGGAGCCCGGAAGCGCCGGTGCTCTACGATGTCACCGTCAGTTGCGGCGAAGACCGGGTCACCGACCGGGTCGGTTTCCGCCAGATCGAACGCCGCGGCACCGATATTCTCCTGAACGGCGAGCCGCTGTTCCTGCGCGGTATTTCCGTGCACGAGGACGACGCGGCGCTTGGCAAGGTCACCAATGATGCGGATCTGCGCCGGCGTTTCGAGCATGCGCGCGACCTCGGCTGCAACTATCTGCGTCTTGCCCATTATCCGCACCACGAACAGGCGGCCCGGATCGCCGACGAACTCGGCTTCCTGCTCTGGGAGGAGATCCCGGTCTACTGGGCGATCGATTTCGACAATCCGGCCACCTACCGGGATGCGGACAACCAGTTGGCGGAACTGATCAAGCGCGACCGCAACAGGGCCAGCGTGATCATCTGGTCGGTCGGCAACGAAAACCCGGACACGGATGCGCGGCTTGAGTTCATGAAGGGGCTGGCGCAGACCTGCAAGACGCTCGATCCGACCCGGCTGACGTCGGCGGCCTGCCTGGTCAACCATGCAAGGAACCGGATAGAAGACCGGCTCGCGGCCCATATCGACGTCATCGGCCTGAACGAATATTACGGCTGGTACGAGGAAAACTTCGAGGATCTCGCCGCGATCGGCGAAAACTCCGATCCGGATCGGCCTGTGGTGATTTCGGAAACCGGCGCCGACGGCGTGATCGGCGAAAAAGGGCCGGCGCGGGGCCTGTTCAGCGAAGACTATATGGCCGAGGTCTATCGCAAACAGATAGCGACCTTGCGCCGCCTGAGCTACATCAAGGGCATGTCGCCGTGGATACTGTACGATTTCCGGGTCGAACGGCGCCAAAACATCTTCCAGAACGGCTATAACCACAAGGGGCTGATCGCGGCCGACAAGACCACGAAGAAAAAAGCGTTCCATATCCTGGCCGGCTTCTATCATGAGATCGCGGCGGGAGGCGAGACCGCGAGGGAGGCCTCATGACCGGCGATGCCGCAAAGCGCCGCTATCAGGAAATTGCCGAACTGCTTGCCCGGCGCATCACCGAGAAGGGCTACAAGCCCGGCGACAAGTTTCCGACCGAGCGCCAGATTTCGCTTGAACTGGGCATCAGCCGGTCGCTGGTCCGGGAAGCCTTCATCATGCTGGAAATCGAGGGTTATCTCGATGTGCGCAAGGGGTCGGGCAGCTATGTGGCGGCCGGCGAGAAAATCTCGCTGAACATTCCCAAGGCCGATTTCGGTCCGTTCGAGCTGCTTCAGGCCCGGCAGCTTCTGGAAAGCAGCATCGCCGGCTTCGCGGCAACGACCATCACCAAGAACGATATCGTGCAACTGCGTGAAACGCTGGAGCTGGAACGCAAGGCCATCGAAAACGGGCAGGAAGACTATACGGCGGACAGGCTGTTCCACCGGCAGATCGCGGAAGCGACCCAGAACAGCGTGCTGGTCGACCAGGTCGAGGACCTGTGGACCAAACGGGAAGACAGTCCCATGTGGGCCCGGCTTCATGACCGCATCTTCGATCTCAGCTACCGGGCCAAATGGCTGGATGACCATGCCGCGATCCTGGAAGCGTTGCGTCACCGCAATTCGGAAAAGGCGCGGGCCGCCATGTGGCAGCATCTTGAAAGCGTCCGCCGGACC
Source organism: Roseibium sp. AS2 (assembly GCF_038900065.1). Taxonomy (NCBI): domain Bacteria; kingdom Pseudomonadati; phylum Pseudomonadota; class Alphaproteobacteria; order Hyphomicrobiales; family Stappiaceae; genus Roseibium; species Roseibium sp. AS2. Next base: position 4,057 of record NZ_JBBMQN010000010.1, on the reverse strand, counting down.
CTGCTGGAACTCTCCGACGTCGGCGACCCGGAATTCGACGGTTATCTTTACAGACCGGCCGCCGCGGCGCCCTAGGGTCTGTGGACAATTAGGATTTGGTCGAGGTTTGGATGCACAACGCGCAGGTCAAGAAGCAAGGTCGCAGGAAGGGTGTTCCCCTTTCAAGACAGTGCGACGCTGCGCTGGGCGTTGTGCGCCAAATCTCTTCGAGACGCGGCGGATTTCGGTCCCGACCGCGTCGGAAAGCCTTTGCGGTGGGCGGCACCACTGCGGACTTTCCTCCTGTTCGGACACCGAAATCGGGCTCGCGACGCGACACAAACCTAATTGTACACAGACCCTAGTACCAGGAAAGACTGCAAACCATGATCGAAAGCTGGCGCTGGTTCGGGCCCCGGGATCCGATCTCGCTGACGGATATCCGCCAGACGGGCGCAACCGGCATTGTGACCGCCCTGCACGATCTCCCGAACGGAGCTGTCTGGCCGGAGGCGGATATTTCCGCGCGGCGGGACATGATCGAGGCGGCGGGCCTGAAATGGCTTGTCACCGAGAGCATTCCCGTCCACGAGGACATCAAGACCGGAGCGCCGGGCTGGGAACACAAGGCCCGCAACTGGGCGCGGAGCGCGGTGGCCCTTGCCCGGCAGGGCGTCGCGACCATCTGTTACAATTTCATGCCGGTGCTGGACTGGACGCGGACCGACCTGGCCTATGAACTCGAGGATGGCGCGACCGCGCTCCGGTTCGAATATGCCGCCTATGCCGCCTTCGATCTCTTCATCCTGCAACGCGAAGGTGCGGAAGCCTGTTACAGCGCCGACGAGATCGCGGCGGCAAGAGCCCGGTTTCAGGCCATGTCGCCCGCGGAGCGGGACCGGCTGACGGCCAATATCCTTGCCGGCCTGCCGGGGTCGGAGGAAAGCTACACACCGGACAGTTTCCGCGAACGGCTCGGTTCCTATCGCGATGTCGGCCGCGAGGACCTTTTCCGGAATTTGCAGAATTTTCTGGACTTCGTGCTGCCGGAGGTCGAGGCGGCCGGCGGCGTGCTGGCGCTGCATCCCGACGATCCGCCGCGGTCGCTGTTCGGGTTGCCCAGGATCGTGAGCACGCAGGCGGACCTGGAACGGATCGCCGCCATGCATGCCTCAAGGGCGCACGGCTTTACCCTGTGTACAGGGTCGCTCGGCGCGCATCCGGACAACGACATTCCGGCTCTTGTCGATCTGCTCGCAGACCGCATTCATTTCCTGCATCTGCGGGCAACCCGGCGGGAAGACGATCCGCGCAGCTTTCACGAGGACGCCCATCTGGCCGGCGACCTCGACATGGTCGCCGTCATCCGCGCGGTGAGGCGACTGGAACGGCAGGCGGGCAAGGTCCTGCCGATGCGGCCGGACCACGGTCACCGTATCCTGAACGATCTGACAGGCACGTCCACGCCCGGATATCCGGCCATCGGCCGGCTGCGCGGCCTGGCCGAGCTGCGCGGCGTCGCCTGCGCAGTCGATGCGCTGGGCACGGCCGGCGCGCAGTAGCCGTCAGCGATCTGCGGATCCGGTTTCCCTTGACGGCCGGGCAAGGGGAATGACATGGCTTGTCATTCGCACATGTCAGACACTTTCCCGGAAAAGCCATGCCGACACATCCAGATACGACACCTCCTTCCGATGCTCCGCTGCGGGAGCCGGGCGCTTCCGTCGAAGACGGTCGGGATACGATCGTGATCGAGGGGCTGGCGGTGCCCGCCGAGATCGGCGTGCTCGACAGCGAGAAAGGCCGCCGGCAAGCGGTGCGCTTCGACGTGGAGATCCGGACGGTGCCGGACTACCGCCGGATCGTGCGGGAGACCGGCCGCTATGTTTCCTATGCGGACACCGTCACCTTCATCTGCGACAAGGCGGCGGCCGGCGGACATGTCGAGCTGGTCGAGGACTGGGCCGAGGCGGTGGCGGACTTCGTCCTGTCCAATCCGCTGGCCGAGAGTGTCACGGTCAAGGTGACCAAGCCGGAGATATTCGCCGAAGCCGATGGTGTCGGCATCCGCATCAGCCGCAGGTGCGGCCGGATCGCGACGTCATGATCGACACCGAAAGTGCCTGCGGCGGGCCGGCCTTCTCCGACGAGCCCGGACCTGGAGCCTTGCCGCCCCCGGCAAGGTGCCTATTTGCCCGGAGACTGTTCATGCCAACGAGTGTTGCTCTCCGATGATTTCCGCAGACCGCCTGTTGCCGCTCTGGCTCAAATACCGCGAAGCGCTCGAGACGCCGGTCCGGACCTTCGAGTTCGAAAGGTTCGGGCGCCGCTTCGAGGACCGGACCTACCAGATGGGGGTCTTGAACCTGTCACCGGACAGCAGCTATCGCGAAACGGTGTGCCACACCTTCGAGGCGGCGCTCTATCGCGGGCGCCGGATGACGCTGGAAGGCGCGGCCATGGTCGATATCGGCGCGGAGTCGACGGGAGACGCTGCGGACAGGGTGGCCGCGGAACGACAGATCGACCGTATGCGCCCGGTGGTCCGGGCACTGGCGGACGAGACCATCATGGTCTCGGCCGAAACCTACCACCCGGAAGTCGGCGTGGCCCTGCTTGAGGCCGGCGCAGCCGTGATCAATCTGACTGGCCGGGTCGACGACCCGGCCTTTTATGAAAAAATCGCGGCGCACAAGGCCGGGGTGGTGCTGTGCTATACGCCCGGCGAGAACGCCCGGTCGCAGGACAGTCTGCCGCCCGCGGAAGACATCTTCGATCATCAGCTGAGCTTTTTCCGGGACCGGATCCGCCTGGCGACGGAGGCCGGTATCGAGCGCCTGTGGGTCGATCCCGGGTTCGGCTTTGCCCTGCATCTGCCTGACGGGCCGGACCGGATCCGCTACCAGACCGACAGCATCCTGCAGTCCTTCCGCCTGCGCGAACTCGGCTGGCCGGTGGCGGTGCAGCTGACCGGCGCGGTCTATCTGTTCCGCGACGAGGTGCGCGTCGCCCAGACCAGCGCGGCGACCCTTGCGGTCCTGTCAAAGGCCAATCTGGTGCGCAGCCATGAAGTGCCGCGGGTGCAGCCGGTCCTGAACCTGCAGGATTTTGCCTGAAAACCGATCGAGGATAATCCGGGGAGGAGCGGACATGGCCACCACAGACAGGATCGCGCTTGTGACAGGGGCCGGCAAACGGCTGGGCAAGGCGATCGCCAGGGGGCTGGCCGACACGGGCTGTGCCATGGGGCTTCACTACAATTCCTCCGCCGAGGGCGCGCAGGCGCTTCACGACGAGATTGTCGCCGCCGGCGGCAAGGCGGTCGTGTTGCAAAAGGACCTGAGCAAGCCGGAGACTGCCGGGGAACTGATCGCGGAGACCGCCGAGGCTCTCGGCGGTCCCGTTTCGGTTCTGGTCAACTCCGCCTCCGCTTTCGATACGGACAACCTGTCCGATCTCACCAGGGACACCTGGCAGTTCCTGATGAATGTGAACGCGGCGGCCCCCGTTTTCCTGATGCAGGCCTTTGCCAGCCAGGACCCGTTGCCGGAAGGCGGGGCGATCATCAACATGCTGGACACCCAGATGCAGTCCGCTTCGCCGGAACGGTTCAGCTATTTCTGCGGCAAACACGCGCTGGAGGGGGCCACGCGGCTGGCAGCGCTCGATCTCGGCCCCAGGGGCATCCGGGTCAATGCCATCGCGCCGGGGCTTATTCTGCCGAGCGACCAGACCCGGGAGAATTTCGAAAGCCGGCAGGCGCTGACGCCGCTCGGACCGGGCCTGGGGCCGCAGGATATCGTTGCGGCGGTCCGGTATCTGGTGGATGCGCGCCAGATCACGGGCCATACGCTGGTGGTGGATGCCGGGCAGAAACTGATGGGCTTCGGCAATTCGCCGATCGGCGAGGGGTCCTGAGCGGACCGCAACGGGTTGCCGAATGGTTAATATCCACCGATCGGGAAGGTGGACGAAATTTCATGAAAAAAACTCGAAAGATGTGTTGACGGTGATGATGGTGCTGCGTATAACGCGTTCATCGACGGCGGCAACGTCGCTGGCGGCAGGGTTTTGTGAC
>NZ_JBBMQN010000009.1:0-261386 GCF_038900065.1 Roseibium sp. AS2 | reverse complement strand
CACCTCCGCGACCGGATAGCCGCGCTCGGTGATCTGCGCCACCGCGTCCCGTTTGAAATCATCACTGAAATTGCTCGGGCCCATCATGGCCACCTTGCCTCAAATTTAGGAAAGAAGGCGTCTACAAATCTAGGGGCTATTCAATCACGATCACGATGAGGTGGCTTTCGCAAAGGCATAGCCGGTTCGTTTTCGACGCTCGAGGACGCGACTTTTGGTCTAGATTGCCGTCAAGCCTGTTGGTTCCCGATCTCTGGTGCAACGGCTGTGGCCTTGAGGGATCTTCGGAGACGAGCTTCGAACCAGGGAATGAGGCTAAGCAATTCTTCAGTGTCCGACGGGTTTTCAGCACGCGCAATCAGGGCATTGTAGGCGCTGGCCTGTTCGTCCAGGAGAACGTCAGCCGGGAGCTTCACGCTTTCGTCCTTCAGGAAGTTGCGAACACATGGGTGACACGTTCCGTTTTTCGGCAGGTGTTGATGCTGTGGAAAAAAGTGTTCGCAACAGTTTTCGATCGCACGTTCTCGCGGTGATCGCGATGCCGACTTTACATCCAGAACAGAAATTTCCATATTTTCAGGGAAATGGTAGCGGAGGAGGGACTTGAACCCCCGACACGCGGATTATGATTCCGCTGCTCTAACCAGCTGAGCTACTCCGCCATCCATGCGGCAGGACCGTGGAAGGCCCCTCGCGACGTGGGGTGCTTATAGTGAGGCTGCGGGCGGGCGTCAAGCGTGGATCTTGCGCCCGCGCGCATTCTTTTGCCGGGCCCGTCAGGTGGCCGTAACCGGCGCTTCGGCTTGTGGAAAATCGATGGTCCAGGAGCCGGTGCGCTCGGTCTTGTGGATCCAGCCGCCGCCCAGAACACGGGCGGTTTCATCGTCGCCGTCGAAGAAGACGCAGGCCTGGCCGGGAGCGACGCCGGTTTCGGCGTTGGAGAGGTCGACAAAGGCCTTGCCGTTGAGGATCCGCAAGGTCGCCGGCGCCGGCGGGCGGGTGGAGCGGACCTTGGCGAAGATCTCGATCTCGTCGCCCTCGTCGAGGGGCTGGTCGCCGATCCAGTTCATCTCGCGCAAAAGGATCGTCCGGGTTGCCAGCGCGGCGCGCGGGCCGACCACCACACGGCGTTCCTCCGGGTCGAGGCGAACCACATACAGCGGCTCGCCGGTGGCGACGCCGAGGCCGCGGCGCTGGCCGATGGTGTAGTGGATGATGCCGTCGTGCCGGCCGAGGGTCCTGCCGTCCATATGGACGATCGCGCCCGGTTCGGCCGCGTTGGGGCGCAGCTTGCGGATGACGGCGGCATAGTCGCCGTCCGGCACGAAGCAGATGTCCTGGCTGTCCGGCTTGCCCGCGACCGACAGGCCGAACCCGGCCGCCAGTTCGCGTACTTTCGACTTGGGCATGCCGCCGAGCGGAAACCGGACGAAGTCGAGCTGCTCCTGGGTTGTGGCGAACAGGAAATAGCTCTGGTCCCGGTCGAGATCGGCGGGCCGGTAGAGAGCGCGCCTGTTGCCCGCCGCCTCGGAGCGCACGTAATGGCCCGTGGCCAGGGCGTCTGCGCCCAGGTCCCGCGCGGTCTTCAGGAGGTCGGTGAATTTGACCGTCTGGTTGCAGGACACGCAGGGGATCGGCGTTTCGCCGGCGATGTAGCTGTCGGCGAACCGGTCCATGACCTGTTCCTTGAACCGGCTTTCATAGTCCAGCACGTAATGGGGAATGCCGATTGTCTCCGCCGCCCGGCGGGCGTCGTGAATGTCGACCCCGGCGCAGCAGGACTTCGCCTTGGCGACCAGGGCGCCATGATCGTAAAGCTGCAGCGTGACGCCGACGACATCATAGCCCTGCTGCTTCATCAGGGCGGCAACGACCGAGCTGTCGACACCACCGGACATGGCAACGACAACGCGCGTGTCTTCCGGGCGGCCGGGCAGATCCAGACTGTTTCGCATTCTCTCAAGCTTCCAGAAATCCTGGCCGATCATGCGCACCGGACGCTTTGCGCATCCGGGCCGCCCGCTCCGGTCAGGAGGACGGCGGGCCGATCTCGGGGACGCTTCCCCGGGCCAATACGTATCGTTGACGGCACTATACAGATATGGGCGGAGGATGCCAAATGCGCTCTCTGCATAACAGGGCAGCACGCGGGGTCAGCACACGGTGTCAGCACACGGGGCCAACATGGCAGGCACGCATTGCCTGACCGGCAAAGCTTGCCGCCCGCCGCCCGCATCCCCGGGCAGGCAGGTGAGTATTTTCTCAATGAATTCAGTCATCTTTTGAAAGTATCAGGTTGGCCCGATGTTTGCTTCTGTTCCTCCGACGACATGTGCCCGCAGTGACGGGCGAAGATTTCGGGGGCGCACGTGCTGCCATTTGGACTGACAACGGATGTATCTGCCGGGGCGCTTGCTGCCGGTGCCGGGCAAGTGCCGGGGGCTGCGGGCGCGGCCGCCGGTGGGCTTGCCGCGAATTCCGGGCCTGGAGCGCGGGAGACAGGTTTTGCCGACGAGCTGAAGGCGCTTGGCGCCCAGGACGCCGCGGCAGCCGATCCGGGCGCGGCCACTCAGGCTGGAGCCGTCGCGCAGGGGCAGCCGCAGACAAGCTCGGCGAATGACGCGATCCGGGTGCTGAGCGAGGCCGCCGGAGACGCCGCGGCGCCGTCTCAGCCGCTGACGGTGGCCCTGCTTACTGATCCGGCCGATGGGGCAGGTCCGGACGTGGCTACGCAGGCAGCCACGACGGGTGCGGTGCCGGAGGGTGACGCGGTTCCGGGCGAAGAACAGACAGGCGAGCAGACCCCCGACATGCCGGTGCCCGGCGAGGCCGTTCCGGCCGTCGCCGCGATGGCGCCGGTATTTCCTGGCGCGGAAGCGGCGTTGCCTGATGCGGCCGTGCCGGGGTCCGGTTCCGGAACTTCATCTGTACCCGCGCCGGGTCTGGCATCTTCGGGGCCGGTGCCTTCGGGCGCGGCGCCTTTGGGTGCCGGCACTGGCGCCGGGAATGGAACTGGGAATGGCGCCGGTTCAGTGGCAGGTGCGGCCGGCGGGATTGCGCCTGCCGTCGGCGGCGGGGCCGCAGATCCGCAGCTGTCTTCAGCGGCAGGGGTCGCAGGAGGCACGAAGGGGGCAGGTGAGGGCGCAGGTCCGGCCGTTTCGGTGGATGCCTCCGGTCAGGATGCGGTCAAGGCCGGGCGGCGCTGGACCAACGAACTGGCCCAGGAATTCAGGGCACCCGCACAGGTTCAGGTGCCCGCAACTCCGGCGGCGGCTTCCGCCGGCCTTGCAGCTGCCGGCCTGGCAGCAGCGGGAGTGCCGGGGGGCGGTGAGGCCGCCCTCGCATCGATGAATGCCGGAGCGCTGCCGGCCGGCAACGGGTCGAAACCGGCCCAGTCCGGTCCGGCGGGTGCCGGTCCGGCCACTGGTCAGGCCCTGCCGGTGCCGGTTGCCACCGCACCTGTGACGGCGGCGCCGTCCGGCGGGAGCGCAACGGGTGAGGCTGCCGCGATGACGGCAGGTCCTGCCCAGGCCGGCGCGGCGCCGGCTCCGGTTGCGGCCGGGGCAACGGCGTCTTCCGGGGATGCGGCGAGCGGGCTGTTGCCGCCGCTGCCTGAAAACGGTTCATCCGCCGGAGGCGAGAGCGGGGCGTCCGACAAGCTCGCGGCCGGTACGTCGCAGACGGCCGCCGGGCCGGCATCTCCCGGTGCTGGTCAGGGCGGGGCTGAACCCGGCCAGGGACCGGCGGCGCGCCTCGACGCTCAGGCCGGTGCCGCCGGATCTCAGGCCGCCCTTGCGGCAGCATCGGCTCTGCTGCCGGAGGATGCCGAGCTTCCCGCCGGCACACCGGAACCTGGAGCGGGCACGGAGTTCATCACGGCGAGCGTGCGCGGCGGCGACCTGAACGGCGCCATGCGCACGGAAAGCCTGCAAACGCCCAACCAGACCCAGTCCTCTCACGCGGCCACGCAGGTCGCGGCCGAAATCGTCCGGAACCTGAAAAACGGACATACCCGGTTCCAGATGCGGTTCGACCCGCCGGAACTCGGCCGTGTGGACGTCAACATGAGAGTGTCCGCCGACGGCAGCGTTCAGGCGCATCTGATCGTTGAACGGCCGGAGACGCTCGACATGTTCCTGCGGGATCAGCGGGGCCTGGAACGGGCCCTGGAAGCCGTAGGCATGTCCGCCGACACCGGAGACCTGCAGTTCTCCCTGAAACAGGACGGCGGCGGTGACTTCGCTTCCGGCCAGGGCGATGGCGACCGGCAATCGGCTTCCGCAGAGGACGCGTCCGACGGATCGTCCGACACAGATCAGGAGGCCGGCGACAGGGTCCGGCTGATGCTCGCCGAACAGCGCGGCGGCCTGGACATGAAAGTTTAGAGGGCACGGTATCCGGCCCAGGAGTGAAACATGACCACAATACCTTCGACATCCACAGCTGCCGCCGGCAGCAGTGCCGCCGGCAGCCAGTCGGGCCTGATCGCGAATTACGAGTTGTTTCTGAACATTCTGACGACGCAGATCCAGAATCAGGACCCGCTCGATCCGCTGGACTCGGCGGAATACACGTCGCAGCTGGTGGAATATTCGAATGTTGAACAGTCGATTCAGCAGAACAAGAATCTCGAGGAAATCATAGCTTCGCTGCAAAGCAGCCAGAGCCTCAGCTATGTCAACTACATCGGCAATGAAGTCACGGCCGATGCCTCGACCACGGCGCTCTCGGGCAGCCAGGCAAGCTGGGACTACGACATCACCGAAGCCGCCACCGGAACCTTCGAGATCCGCAATTCGGGTGGGGCAGTCGTCTACAGCGGCGATGTGGAGCTGGACGCGGGCAGTGGAACCTTCCACTGGAACGGTCAGACGGATTCCGGTCAGGACGCCGTCGACGGGCTCTACACCATCTCCTTCGACGTCAAGGACGCGTCCAGCCGGTCGGAAGCCGTGCGGACGACCGTTTCCGGGGTTGTCGACAGTGTGGACTGGTCCAGTGGCGAGCCCATCCTGCAGGTGGGCAATCAGCGTTTCCCCGTCAGTGCCGTCATGTCGGTCGCTCGCCCGTCCTGACGCGGCCTGCCACATTCTGACGTGTTCTGGCCTGCCCGGGAGCTGAGCCACTTTCCCGGGCGCGCCTGAATTTTCCGTGGGTCCGTCCTGGCGGCGCTCTCCGCCGACCGGATTGAAGTCGGCCGGTACGGCTTTCGCGCCGGAAGGGCCGGAGAACCGGCGTTTCGGCCGGACAAGGGCGGCGCCGGGCGCTGAAGGCCTTCTGCTCGATCGACTCCTGAAAATGATGAGACGGATCTGGATCAAGGGTCGTGGATGGCGCTTGCGCAATTTGCGAGTCTGTTCGCTTTGCCTCGCAAATTGCACGAGCAGGTAAACATGGTTAACAAAACCTGTTATGGGCATTTACAATTGGAGTATATCTTTTCGTAAAATCGTAAATACTATTCATTAAATTTGGATTTTATAGTTAATAAAAACTCAATTTTGCTTTAGTCGTTTGTTAAGCGACATCCTGTAATCTCTCTAAACCTTGGTCATGGTTAGTGTGAGAGTACAATGACCGAACAAATTCGTTCGCGTGTTAAATATGTCATCGGACCCGACGGAAGCCCGCTCACCATAGCGGACCTGCCGCCGACGTCGACAAAACGGTGGGTCATCCGCCGGAAGGCGGAAGTTGTCGCTGCTGTTCGCGGTGGTCTTCTGTCTCTGGAGGAGGCCTGCCAGAGATACACTCTGACAGTGGAGGAATTCCTCTCCTGGCAGAGCTCCATCGAAAAGCACGGCCTGGCCGGTTTGCGGGCAACGAGAGTCCAGCAGTACCGGAACTAACCGGGACCATTGCGGAAAACAAGGCGCGCGTTGCGCCTTGGAAGGGTCGGCTGTGCCGGCCTTTTTTTTGTCCGGTTTTTGTCCGCGCCGGCGCAAGCAGGGCCATCGCCGACGGCCATGTGTGCCACCGGGCTCAAGTGACTTCCGGGGCCGCATGGATTTCGGGCCAGGCGCGGTCGTGTCGCTTGCGCGCGCCTTCGGAGCCGTGATGCCCGTGTGTTCGGACAGGGCCGCCGAGCGAAGTCCGGGCAAAACTTATCCAAACATTAACGCGGTAGGCAGTTTTTCCCCACCTGAGTTGCGTTTTGCATTAAGCGAAAACGCGGAAAGCCGCCAATTTACGATCGTGCAGTCCGGGCTGTTAACCTCTTGTTAACCGTCTGGGCGGCAAATTTTGCCCATCGAAGGTGTGGCGTGCCAAGCCGACTCCCCTAATAACGGTAATGGCATGTTTCAAATGCGGGCGGGCATTCGTGAACGGACTGACAGATTTCATAAAAGCCTTGGGGCCAACGCGCATAGCCGCGATGGGCGCGGTTGCCGCGATCCTGATCGGTGTGTTCGCGTTCATCATCTTCCGGGTTACGGCGCCTCAGATGACCACGCTCTACAATGAACTCACGCTGGAGGATTCCGCGGGCGTCGTCTCCCAGCTGGAAAGCCAGGGCGTGCAGTTTCAGCTGAAGCGGCAGGGTTCGACCATTCTCGTGCCGAGGGAGCAGGTTGACCGGCTGCGGATGCAACTGGCCGCTGAAGGCCTGCCGACGGGCGGCTCCATCGGTTACGAGATCTTCGACCGGAGCGACACGCTCGGCGCGACCAGTTTCGTTCAGAACATCAATCATCTCAGAGCCGTCGAGGGTGAGCTGGCCCGTTCCATCAGCTCCCTTGACCGCATTCGTGCTGCCCGCGTCCACCTGGTGATTCCGGAGCGGCAGCTGTTCCAGAAGGACCGCCGCCCGCCCTCCGCCTCCATCGTTCTGAATGTGCGCGGCGCTCTCGGCCCCGGTGAAATCCGCGCGGTTCAGCACCTTGTCGCCACGGCCGTCGACGGAATGGACCCGGACAGGGTGTCGATCGTCGACGAAAGCGGCCGTCTGCTGGCCTCGGGCGTCGGAAACGACGAGGACGGCATGGTCTCCGCCTCCCTGCAGGAGCGGACCGTGGCGGTGGAGACCCGGCTGCGCGACCAGATCGAGGAGATCCTGAATTCGGTGGTCGGTCCGGGTCGGGCCAGGGTCCGGGTCAATGCGGAAGTCGACTACAACCGCCTGACCGAGACGACTGAAACCTTTGACCCGGAAGGCCAGGTGGTGCGTTCGACCCAGTCCAAGGAAGAGGCCTCCTCCGCCGTATCCCGGAACGGACAGGTGACGGTCGGCAACCAGCTTCCCAATGCGGATGCAGGGCAGGGTGAAGGCGAGCGCGATACCGCGACCCTGACCGAAGAGATCGTCAACTACGAGATTTCCCGCTCGACCCGGACGGAGATTGTCGAGGCAGGTCAGGTCAAGCGCCTGTCCGTGGCCGTCCTGGTCGACGGCACCTACGAGCCAAACGGCGACGGCGACAACGTTTACACGCCCCGGTCCCAGGAAACCCTGGACCGGATCGCCGTTCTGGTGCGCTCCGCGGTCGGCTTCGACCAGGGCCGTGGCGACAGTGTCGAAGTGGTGAACCTGCAGTTTGCCATGCCGCCGCAGGGCGATCTTCTGGCCGAGGGAGACGGCCTGTTCGAGTTCACCCGTGACGACATTATCCGGTTTGCCGAACTGGGCGTCCTGTTCCTGATCGCGCTGTTGCTGCTGCTGTTCGTGGTCCGCCCGCTGCTTCGCCGGATCGTCACACCGGAAGAAAAGCAGCCCCAGGAACTGATGATTGGACCGGACGGCACGCTTGTGGTCGAAACGGAGGTGCCTATGGAAGCCGCCGAAGACGACGCATTCGTCATCGAATGGCTCGAACAGGCCAAGCAGGAAGGCGCCATGCAGGCAAGCTCGATTACCAAGGTTGGCGAAATGATCAAGGACCATCCGACCGAAGCGGTGACCATCGTCCGCGGCTGGCTGGATGAGCAGGCGGCCTGATGGCAAGCGATCAACTCCAGAACCAGCTTCAGGTCAATGCCGACGAGGAGGATCGCGAGCTCAAGGGCGCGGAGCGGGCCGCTGTTCTGCTGTTGGCCCTCGGAGAAACCCATGGCGCTCCGATCTGGCAGAAACTGGACGAGATCGAGGTGCGCCAGGTATCGGCCGCCCTTGCCAATCTCGGTCCTGTCACCCCCACCATGCTGGAGGACCTGTTCAAGGACTTCGTCCGGCGTGTGAGTTCCACCGGCGCCCTGACCGGAAACGTGGACGCCACCGAGCGGCTACTGGGCAGTTTTCTTCCCGGCGACAAGGTCTCCGTCATCATGGAGGAAATCCGGGGTCCGGCCGGGCGCAACATGTGGGAGAAGCTCTCCAATGTGCAGGAGAACGTTCTCGCGAACTATCTGAAGAACGAATACCCGCAGACCGTCGCGGTGGTGCTGTCGAAGATCAATTCCGACCATGCGGCCCGGGTGCTCGGCATTCTGCCGGAAGAGCTGGCGCTCGAAGTGGTCAGCCGCATGCTGCGCATGGACGCGGTGCAGAAGGATGTTCTGGAAAAGGTGGAGCAGACGCTCCGGGTCGAATTCATGTCCAACCTGACCAACACCTCGCGGCGCGACAGCCACGAGATGATGGCCGAGATCTTCAACAATTTCGACCGGCAGACGGAAGCCCGGTTCCTGGCGGCGCTCGAGGAAGACAATCGCGAAGCGGCCGACCGCATCAAGACGCTTATGTTCACCTTCGACGACTTGCTCAAGCTGGATGCGGCAAGCGCCCAGACCCTGCTGCGCCACGTGGAAAAGGACCAGTTGGCGATCGCGCTCAAGGGCTCCACCGACGCCGCCAGGGACTTCTTCTTCGGAAACATGTCGTCGCGGGCGGCGAAGTTGCTGCAGGACGACATGGACGCGCTCGGACCCGTCCGGCTGCGCGACGTGGACGAAGTGCAGACGAGCATGGTGAACAAAGCCAAGGATCTGGCCGCGAAGGGCGAGATCATGATTTCCAAATCCAAGAGCGATGACGAGATCATTTACTGATGCGTGAGCCGGCAGGTAGCTACAACAGAATGGGCAGCATGACCAACCCGTCGAAATATCTGTTCAACATGGACTTCTCCGAACCGGAGGAGCCGGAAGTGGTCGCGCCGCCCGAACCGGAAATCCCGATGATGCCGGTCGGTGAACACAAGCAGCTGCTGAAGACGGCGAAGGCTCAGGCCTTCGAGGAAGGCCGGGCGAAGGCGCTTGAGGATCTGCAGACAAAGCAGGAGACTCTGTTGACCGCGGAAGTCGGCCACCTGGTGTCCGCAGTCGGCGATGTCCTGAAAACTCTCGATGACGTGCAGGCCACCCGCGAGAAAGACGCCATCAGCCTCGCATTTCTTGTGGCCAGACGCCTGTGTGCACACCTCATTGCACGCCAGCCGCTGGCGGAAACGGTGGCGTTGGTGTCAGAATGCCTGGGACCGTTGCGCAATGCTCCGCATCTCGTCATCCGTATCGCGGAAAAAGACGTCGAGGCGCTCAAGAGCCAGGTGGATCCCATTGTGCACGAGAAGGGCTTCGAAGGCCGTCTGGTGATCCTCGGAGAACCCGAAATAAGTCGCGGGGACTGCCATATCGAATGGGCGGACGGCGGCATCCGGCGGGACCGGAAAGCACTCGAAACAGAGATCGACGCGAGCATACGCACCTACCTGCGGGCGCGAAGTTCAGAAAAACGCGCAAAGGCACCCGTCGCACCGGCGGAAAAGGGAACTGACGAATGAGCGACGAACAGGACACAAACATCCCGCTCGACGAGCTGGAAGCACCGGAGCGTCCGGCCGATGACGGTGAGCCGCTCGTGGCCCAGTCCGCGGCGGATCTCGAGGCCGTGTTCGACGTCCCGGTCCGGATCTCGGCAGTTCTCGGGCATTCGAAAATGCATGTGTCCGAGCTTCTGAAACTGGCGTCCGGAACCGTTCTCGAACTCGACCGGAAAGTCGGTGAAGCCATCGACATCTATGTGAACAACCGTCTGGTCGCGCGCGGGGAAGTTGTCCTGGTGGAGGACAAGCTGGGCGTGACCATGACGGAAATAATCAAGACGGATCGATAGGAAGAACAGCAGATGCGTCTGTTAATAGTCGGAACTCTCGGCGGCCAGCTGACAATGGCCTCAAAGATCGCGATGCAGGGCGGGGCTCAGGTCACCCATGCGGACGATGTCGAAGGCGCGTTGAAAGTGCTCAGGTCCGGGCGTGGCGCGGATCTCCTGATGGTCGAGGTGCATCTCGATATCGCCGGTCTGATCGCCAAACTCCAGAGCGAACGCGTGCATGTGCCCGTGGTTGCCTGCGGCGTCGAGACGGATGCGCAGGCGGCCGTGTCCGCCATCCGGGCAGGGGCCAAGGAATACATTCCGCTGCCGCCGGATCCGGAGCTGATCGCCGCCGTGCTGGCAGCGGTCGCGCAGGAGCGCGGCGACCTGATCTACCGGGACGACTCCATGGCGTCGGTTGTCAAACTGGCGGAACAGGTCGCGCCCTCGGAGGCGTCCGTGCTGATCACGGGTGAGTCGGGGACCGGCAAGGAAGTGATCGCCCGGCACGTTCACAAGTGCTCCAACCGGGCGTCGAAGCCGTATATTTCGATCAATTGCGCCGCCATTCCCGAACATCTTCTGGAGTCCGAGCTTTTCGGTCACGAGAAGGGTGCATTCACCGGAGCGGTCGCGCGCCGGATCGGCAAGTTCGAGGAAGCCGACGGCGGTACGCTGCTGCTCGACGAGATTTCCGAGATGGATGTGCGCTTGCAGGCGAAACTGCTGCGCGCCATCCAGGAGCGGGTGATCGATCGCGTCGGTGGCACCCGTCCGGTGCCGGTCAACATCCGTATCCTGGCGACCTCCAACCGGGATCTGGCCGACAGCGTCCGTCAGGGCCAGTTCCGCGAAGATCTTCTGTTCCGGCTGAATGTGGTGAACCTCAAGCTGCCGCCGCTGCGGGCGCGGCCGGCCGATATCATGGAACTTGCCCAGTTTTTCATCAAGCACTATTCCGAGGCGAACGGGGTGCCGATCAGGCCGGTCTCCGCCGAGGCGCGCCAGGCGCTGATGTCCAATCCGTGGCCGGGCAACGTGCGCGAACTGGAAAACACCATCCATCGGGCCATCCTGCTGGCCAGTGGCGAAGATATCGGCGTCGAGGCGATCCGCATGCCGGACGGTTCTCCACTGAGCGGCTCCAAGGGCGCGGCGGAGCGGGCCGCCCAGACGGCGGAAGCGGTGACACGCTCGTTTGTGGGGCGCACCGTCGCCGACGTGGAGAGGGATCTCATTCTGGACACGCTGGATCACTGCCTCGGAAACCGGACCCACGCGGCGAAAATTCTGGGAATCTCGATCCGCACCCTGCGCAACAAGCTGAATCAATATACCGATGAAGGGGTCAGTGTGCCCGCTCCGGGCGAAGCCCGCATGTGAGACCCCGGCCCGGTCGGGGCCGAATGAACACACCGGGGCAGGACCGGGCCAGACCAGACCAGACCAGACTGGCAGAACAGCCCGGTCGGGGCTGAAACAAGAGAGACAGCCCGGTTGAACCCGGGACACTGAAATCGGCGCGGAGAAAAGGCTCTCGGCGCAGTTGAGGATACCGAAGCGGAATGTCGGACACGGCAGCAGGCGGACAAGACGGAGCCGCACCGGAGCAGAAAGCGGTTGCCGTTCCCCCGCAGGGGGGCGGCCTTTCCGGCCTGCCCAGCCTCCGGGAGCTGATCGACACCCTGCGCAAGGGCGATATCGGTCTGGCGACCGGTATCCTTGTGATCCTGACGCTGCTGATCCTGCCGATGCCGCCGGTCATGCTGGACATGTTCCTGGCCGTGTCGATCATCTTTTCGGTGCTGGTCCTGATGACCGGCCTGTTCATCCAGAGACCCCTGGAATTCTCGTCGTTTCCGACCGTTCTGCTGATCGCGACCATGTTGCGGCTCGGTCTCAACATTGCCTCGACGCGGCTTATCCTGGCCAACGGCCACGAAGGAACGGCGGCGGCGGGAAATGTCATCCAGTCCTTCGGCAACCTTGTCATGGGCGGGAATTTCGTCATCGGGATCATCGTGTTCGCGATCCTGGTGATCGTGAACTTCGTCGTGATCACCAAGGGTTCGGGCCGTATCGCCGAAGTGGCTGCCCGGTTCACGCTGGACGCCATGCCCGGCAAGCAGATGGCCATCGACGCGGATCTGTCCGCCGGCCTGATCGACGAAGGCGAGGCCAAGTCGCGCCGGAAGGCCCTGGAGGACGAAAGTTCCTTTTTCGGAGCCATGGACGGTGCCTCCAAATTCGTGCGCGGCGATGCCATCGCGGGTCTGCTGATCACGTTCATCAACATCCTGGGGGGCATCTTCATCGGTGTTGCCCAGATGGAGCTGTCTTTCAGCGAGGCGGCCAACAATTACACGCTGCTGACCATCGGCGACGGTCTGGTCTCCCAGATACCGGCGCTCATCGTGTCGACCGCGGCTGGCCTTCTGGTCTCCAAGGCCGGCGTCCATGGTGCCGCCGACAAGGCGTTGACGAGCCAGTTCACCGGCTATCCGAAGGCGCTCGGCATGTCCGCGGCGGTCATGGTGGTCCTGGCGCTGCTGCCGGGCATGCCGATCTTTCCGTTCATCAGCCTGGCCGGTCTGGCCGGCTATCTGGCCTACAAGACAAGTTCGAAGAAGAAGCAGGACGCTGTCAAGGTCGCCAAGGACAAGGCGGTCGAGGCAGCGCCCAAGCCACCGCCCGAGCCGCCGATCACCGATGCGCTGAAGATGGACGAACTCAGGATCGAGCTGGGCTACGCGCTGTTGCCGCTGATCAACGGCAAGGCCCAGGGCGACGGCGACATCCTGACGGAACAGATCAAGGCGCTGCGCCGCCAGGTCGCCGGCGACATGGGCGTGATCATGCCGCCCGTGCGTATCCTCGACAATATTCAGCTCGGCGCGAACGACTATGTGATCAAGGTCAAGGAGGTCGAGGCCGGGCGCGGCGTGCTCTATCCGAACCACTTCATGGTGATGGATCCGGCCGGTGGTCAGGTCAAGCTGCCGGGAACGCACACCACCGAGCCGACCTTCGGCCTGCCTGCGACCTGGGTGGAGGCCCAGTACCGCGAGGATGCGTCCCTGCGCGGCTATACCGTGGTCGATCCGGCCACCGTTCTGTCCACCCATCTGACGGAAACGATCAAGGCCAATATCAGCGAGCTGCTGACCTATGGCGATGTCCAGAAACTCCTGAAGGAACTGGAAGGCGAGCAGGCCAAGCTGGTCGAGGACCTGATTCCGTCGCAGATCACGGTGTCCGGTGTGCAGCGTGTGCTGCAGACGCTGCTCAACGAGCGGATCTCCGTGCGCGATCTGGGAACCATCCTGGAAGGGGTCTCGGAGGCCACCGGCATGACCCGGAACACCGACACCATCGCCGAACACGTGCGCACCCGCCTGGGCCGCCAGATCTGCGCCGCCAATCTGTCGCCGGGCGGATATCTGCCTCTGGTCGCGCTGTCGCCCCAATGGGAGCAGGCGTTCCTCGAGGCGATCGTCGGCGAGGGCGACGATCGGCAGCTTGCCATGCAGCCGAGCAAACTCCAGGAATTCGTCGGCCGCGTGCGCGATGCCTTCGAGGAGGCCGCCCAGCAGGGCGAGGTTCCGGTGCTCTTGACCTCACCGCAGACCCGGCCGTTCGTGCGCTCCATCGTCGAACGCTTCCGCGCGCACACGACCATCATGAGTCAGGCGGAAGTGCATCCGCGCATCAAGCTGAAGACCATCGGGTCGATCTGAGGCCGGGTTCTCGCAATCGACAACCCGGTCTTGAAGCAAGCGTGGAACAGCACCCCACCTAGAGGCATGAAAGAAGGTCTTGTTCGAAATAGGGTTTTTGGTTCCCCCAGAACATGTAGTCGACCTTCAGGAAATCCTTTGCAAAGGCATGCAGGACCGGGACGATGTTCTCGTGGTCGTCCACCACCTTGAGCGTATTTGTCGTTCCAATGTAGTTTCCATCCTGGACTGCGATGCCAAGGGGCGTTGTGTAATTTCCTTCATGCATCATCGCCAGGGCATGGTTTAACTGGCCTTTCCGTGTGTAGATGAGATCGGGCGCCCCAAGACCCACGCCGGTTTCTTCGCCAAAGTCGTAGAGCCCTCTCAAATAGCCTTTGTTTTCCCAGGGAAGCCATTCGCCGGGCATGAAATTGGCGTATTGCATGACCGTTGACGTCGGAAAGGCCGACTTCAGGGCCCGCAAGTTGACTTTGAGGCCGTGCGCATACTTTTCCGGAGAAAAGGACGCATCGGTTCGAGCGGTGATGCCAATTGCGGTTTCCTGGAGGTTCAGGCCCTCGATCTCTCCGTCGAACTCGGCGCCGAGTGCCGCCAGAAGTGCAGCAAACCGGTCCTGGACGGCGCTGTTCCAACGCTTTGCGACCCAGCCTTCCAGGCGGCCTTCATCGGTAAACTGGGGTGAAACGCCGCCATCAAATTGCAGCGTCAGCAGATAGTTGGGAACCGGTTTAAACGCTTGAGAGAATGAAGCGTCCTGCAATTGAACGAAGAGCTTTTTGCCGTGCGCGGCCAGATAGACCAGATCGTCCTGAATTGCCGAAAAATCGTAGCGGCCGCGTGCCGGTTCCAATTGCCGCCAGGAATACATGATCTGTGCTCCAGCCAGCCGTTCGTTCTTCAGGAGCGGATGGTCGTGTATGGCATCGCGATCGCGTGCAAAATAAACGAAATGCGCAATTTGATCTGCCTCCAGGGGACAGGACGCGCCGGAGTATGTCTTGTGGACATCCAGGTATCTTTCGCTGGGTTTGTCCCATGCGTGGCCGGTCGTGCTGCCGAGGAGCATGCCTGCTGCCAGAAGCGCAACCGGCGTTAAAAAACGTGTCATTTGAATCGCCTTGTTTGTGAAGTTGCTGGGATGAGCGTGAAGGAGACGACAGCAAAATAACGTCGGTTCCGGAACGGTTCGCCGGTGCAGCCGCGCAGGAATGGTGCAGGGTTTGTGCAGATCGGCCCGTCTCTCGCGTTTCAGCGAGAAGAATGGCCAAAGCCCGGAAATGCAATCCGGAACACAGCACCACTCATTGACCGAACGGGCTCGATATGCGCGCCGTATTGCTGCAAGATCGCGTCGACGATCGACAGGCCAAGCCCTGTTCCGCCGCTGTCGCGACGGGTGGTGTAAAAAGGTTCCGTGAGCCGGCCCAGGTCTTCCTGGGGAAATCCCTCACCATTGTCCGCAATCGTCAATACATTGTCTTCCCAGGTAATTTCCAGCCGGCTGGCGCAGTGACCGACGGCGTTCTGGGCCAGATGCGACAACACCGTCTTTCCATGCGGGAGAGACAGCGGGAGCAAGGTTTCACCCGCAGGGCAGATGATCTGGAGAGAAGGACATGCCGGGAGCATGTCAGTGAGTTGCGCTGGCGTTCCCCTTGTTGCTTGTTGCAGTCTGGTCATCTCCCGAAGCTGGTTCAGGAGGCGGTCCATTCGGTTCCCCTGTGATTGCAGGGTTGCAAGCAACTCACGACGCGAGGCCTCGGGCAGGGAAGTGTCTTCAAGCAGTTCGGAGGCAGACAAGATTGCCGTTACCGGTGCCTTGAGTTCGTGTGTCACATGGGTGGTGTAGGTGCTTATGTCTGTTGACCGGTTCACAAGACACCCGGCCATCAAGACGAGGGCGTCGCCAAGTTGGGCGAGTTCCCTTGTGCCGTAGTGCGACAACGGCTCAAGGTTCTCAAGATCCCCTTCGGCCAAGGCACTTGCCTGATTTCTCAGATTGCGGACCGGACCGGATATCCAACGCACCAGAAAGGTGCCCAGAACACCGGCCCCGAGCGCGGTAACGGTGGTCAGGATTGCAATCGAAAGCCATTCGTCGGACAGGTAGGCGACGACCTCGCTCGGCGTTCTGGACAGATAGACGGCCCCAATCACACGGTTCTCGCTGATCACCGGATAGGCGACAAACACCCTGAAACCGGTGCCTCGGTTGACGGTCAGAAAGGTCGCGTTTTTTTCCGCGCCCTCGCGCCACCTCAGGGCGGCTCCGATCCCGCCGGACAGGGCCGTGCTGACTTCGGAGATCTCGGCCAGGCTGCCGGTGTCCGCAGACTGAAGGTCGAGACCGTTGTGATCAAGAAAAAGGGCGTTCGAGAGCGTGATACGGCTGGATCTGGAGGACAGCAAGTCAAGACTTGAAGCGATTGCACGGTGTCTGGGGCCGAGTCTCCTGTCACTGGATGTCGCTTCCGGCCGGACCGGCAAGATGGTGTCCTGGCGGAGATCCAGAATTGACTGAAACGTTCTGGCTCTTGCGTTCCAGAAAACGCGCTTCGGCGGCGGCAGGTAGTATCCCGGCATTTTCTCGCCGCCGGTTGCGCGGGTCGCAGCCTCAAATGCGGCCGCGTAGGCACTGGCGTAAATTGCGCCCTGCTGAATAAGGGACCGTTCGGTTTCGTGGATGAACCGGTTGACGCCCAGCTTCAAGACAAGGATCGAGGTAACGGGCACTGCGAACATGACGCAGCAAACAGCGACGACCACAAACGCCATCGGAGGACGCCACTTTTGTGAGGGACGGATCACAATGCGTCTTGCTCAAGTCTGCAACTTCCAAGTCGCAGCCCCACGCCGCGGATCGTTCTGATGATGTCCCGGCAGTCGAGAGCCGCCGCTTTGGCTCTGATGTTGCGGACATGGCTGTCGATTGTGCGTCCGGACAGCGCGGTGTTTCGGCCATAGATTTCCTGGATCATGGCATTCCGGCTGATCAGCTTCTCAGGATGCCGCAACAGGGTTGCCAGAACGGTGAACTCTCTCGCAGTCAATGGAAGTTCGCGGCCGCCGATCCGGCAAACATGTCCCTGTTCGTCCAGGTGCACATCGCCATGGCGCAGGATCTCTTCCCGGCGGGACCCTCCGCGACCGAGAATTGCCCTGATCCGCAAGACCAGTTCGCGTGGGGAAAACGGCTTTGTGACGTAATCGTCGGCCCCCAGCTCAAAGCCCAGGACGCGATCAATTTCCTCGTCGTGAGCGGTGAGGAACAGAATCGGCACGCGAGAGGTGGCGCGAATGCGCTGGCAGCAGTGAAAGCCGTTCATGACAGGCATACCGATATCCAGGACGATCAAATCCGGCTTCAGCTGACGCAGCATGTCGAGAGCCTGTTGCCCGCCCGCAGCCTCTGCCGTGTTCATGCCGGCGTTTTCCGCCGCTATCCTGATGACACCGCGAATATGCGGATCGTCATCGACAATCAAGATTTCCGGTTTCATGGCGAGACTTGGTTCCCCAGTCCTGAATGGGGTGAAATGAAGTGTGTTCTGGAAGAAAAAAGGGGCGGGAATCAGGCGCTCGCCCTCGCGAAAATTCTTCTCGCTCGTGCCGTTGCCGCCGGTGGCGCAAATCCGTGCCGGTCAAAGGTTGGATTGAGCCTTCACGTGCTCGCCCTGACCCGCTCGGGAAAGGCGTCCCGATGGCCTTGCGGCTGGCTTCCAGAACGCCCCGTTCGGTGCTCAGTCCGGCGACCAGGCGTGCCCGGGTGACATCGAAGGCGGGATTTTCCGATGGTGCAGGAAGCGACCGGAAGGTCCGGTGAGCGACCGGTCCGTCTATTCAGACTGGCCGGCCAACTTGCCCAGAACGACCGCACTGAGGAGGCCGTTTCCGGAGAGATAACCGCTGTCTGACTGTCCCGATACACCACAGGCTGCGCCTCCGCAGGCAAAGAGATTGGGGAAAGGCACGCCGTTTTCGTTCAAGACCCGGGCGTGTTCATCTGTCTTGAGGCCGCCCTGCGTGTGGAACAGGGCCCCGGTAACGCGCACACCGCAATAGGGTGGCCTGAGAGGTTCGTTTCCGAACTTTCGATTGAACGCATCGGTCCCGTTCTCGGGAATGCTCTCCATCGTTTTCAGAAAGGCGTCGGTCGGCAGGTCGAATTGCCGGGCCAGACCCTCCAGCGTATCGCTCGTCTTGATCGCTCCGGCTGTTTCTGCCCGCTTGAAGTCCTCGAACTGGCGCGCCACTGCAGCGATCCGGCTGTCGAAAATCGAGTAGGCCTGACCTTCGGGCTGCGCCAGAACAACGCGCGCAGCCTCGGAGTAGCCCTGCGATTCATTCCAGAACCGTTCGCCCCTGCAATTGACCTGGACGCCGCCCTCGGTAATCACCGCCCATGTGATCAGGATTGCGTGCGGGTGCGCGACATTGCCATGGCCCTGATACGATCCCAGGTGACCCAGATCGGCACCGATCTCCTGACCCCACAACAGCGCTTCCCCGCGGTTGCCGTCGTGACCGAACCACAGCCCGTTTTCAATCGAAGGTATGAAGCGGCTGACCAGTTCGCGATTTCCGCCAAATCCATTGCAGGCAAGGATCAACTTCTTGCTGCCGATCGTCTCGACACCGCCGTCCGGCCGGGTCACCGACACGCCATGGACGCGGCCGTTCTGATAAAACAGACGGTGCGCCCTGCGTTCGCAAATGATGTCGATGCCGCAGGCCTCGCAGGTCGAGCGGAGTGCGTCGATCAGCTCCGTCCCGGACCGTGTCGGGAGACCGTGCATTCGCCGTCTGCTGTGACCCGGATAGTCAAAATTGGAGATAACAGAAAACGGCAATTCATAGGTGTCGCTGAGCCAGTCGATCAACGGACCTGAATGGCTGGCCAGCCGGTCCACGAGATCCTGCTGGTTCTCGCCGTTGGCTTTCGACTGAATGTCGGTTGCAAAAAACTCGGCACTGTCGTCGATGCCGGTTGCCTGTTGCGCCCTGGTACCCGCAGCGGGGATGAGGCCGGCGGACAGGGCCGTGGAGCCGCTCGGGACGGCATCGGCTTCTATCACCAGGACAGACTGGCCGGCTTCATGGGCGGCAAGTGCGGCAACCAGTCCGCCTGCGCCTGCGCCTATGATCAGCGTTTCACATGACAGGTCGAATGCGGCAGGCGGTGGCGCAGTGTCAGCTCTGGTTTCGATCATATTTAACGCCCTGGGCAAGCATCGCGGGCGTGCCGATCACTTGGTTGAGGCCATCGAAATCGAACATTCTGTCAGAAAACGGCCTGTTGCTGCCATTGTCGCGAAGGCTTTCATAGTATTCACATGCGGTTCGAGCGATGGCGCGCACAATTCCGCCGGGAAAGATCACGATCGAAAAGCCCTGTTCTTCCAGATCGTCCGCGCCCGTGATCGGCGTGGCGCCGCCTTCGACCATGTTTGCCAGCAAGGGAACGCGATTGGCGAAGTGTTGCGCGACGTCCGTCAGTTGCTCGCGTGTCTGAGGGGCTTCTATGAAGAGCACATCGGCGCCGGCTTCGAGATAAGCCTCGGCGCGATCGATCGCGGCATTGAACCCTTCCACGGCAATGGCGTCGGTGCGTGCAATAATCAGCGTTTCACTGGATTTGCGGGCATCGGCCATGGCCTTGACCTTCCCCGCCATTTCGCTTGCCGGTATCAGGGACTTGTCGGCCAGGTGACCGCAGCGCTTCGGATAGGTCTGGTCCTCGATTTGCAGGGCAGATGCACCAGAGCGCTCATAAAGCCTCATGGTGCGCTGTGCGTTGAGCGCGTTGCCGAAGCCGGTATCCGCATCGATGATCACCGGCAGCGCGGTTCGGTCAGCGACCAGCGCCATGGTGTCCGCCATCTCGGTTACGGACGTAAGCCCGATGTCCGGACGGCCAAGACGGGTATAG
Organism: Roseibium sp. AS2; assembly: GCF_038900065.1. Classification (NCBI taxonomy): domain Bacteria; kingdom Pseudomonadati; phylum Pseudomonadota; class Alphaproteobacteria; order Hyphomicrobiales; family Stappiaceae; genus Roseibium; species Roseibium sp. AS2. Next base: position 241,687 of record NZ_JBBMQN010000009.1, on the reverse strand, counting down.
GCAACCGCGGCACCGCTGAGATAAAGCGCCTCGAAGCCGGCATCGGTGGCCAGAGTGGCCGTCAAACCATCGTAAACACCGGGTGCCAGAAGAATCTTTTTCTGCAAAAGGCGTGTCTTCAGGCTCATGCTGTACTCTCCAGCCATGCCAACGTATCAGCACAGCTCATTTGTTCGGTGACCGTCGCCAGCGACAGAAGCGTTGCGTCGTGGACCTCTTGCCGAAAAGCCGCGCACCCATCCGTCAACATGAGCGTTTCGATATTGCGCAGGTGCGCGTCACGCAAGGTGGACGCCACCCCGCCGTTCGTGACGATGCCGCCGACAATCAAAGTGTCGATGCCGGCCGCCTTGAGGATGTATTCCAGCCGTGTCTGATAAAGGGCTGAATAGGCAACCTTCTCGACCACATAGTCGGCAGGCGCAAGCTCATCAACCAGGTCATGTCCAAATGTGCCCGGCGCAAAATCGCCTTTGCCGAGAAAGGGGCGCAGTTTTTTCAGATGCGGCGAAACAAGAGGTTCACCACTGGCATCCGGCACCAATGTGAACTGAGCCGAGATGTAGTGGCCACCCTTGGCCCGCAGCGCCTTTGCGATCGGGGCGATGCGCTGCGGCAGCGACAGGATGTTTTCAGAGGACTGGCCAGCGCGTCCATAGGCACCTTCCGGGTGGAGGAAGTCGTTCTGGAGATCGATCGTCAGGAGCGCGGTGCGGGTCAAGTCCCATGATTTCCAGTCGCTCATGACAGATCCTCCGAAGGTTCAATGATCGTATTGCCGAAAGTGTCGACCCGGGCGAGCAAACCAGGTTCCACCAGCACCGTCGTATCGGGCTGTTCCAGAATCGCCGGTCCTTTTATCACGGTGCCAACCGGCAGATCGAGGCGGTCGTATATCGCTGTCTCGTGCCAGGAGCCACCAAAATGAACCGGGCGGTTCGATTTGGCCGAAACGGGTCCGGTTGTGGTCGGAGCCAGGGTATGCAGATCGAACTTGGGCCGTTTGCCGGTCACTGCGCTGCGCAGGTTCAGGATGCGGCGCACACCCTTGTCCAGCAACCGCCCGAAGGTGGCCAGGTAGGCAGCGTCGAAGGCCGCTTCGATCTCCGTCCGGGTCGGCGGTATCACCCTGCCGCCCTCGACCGTGACAGTGAGCGGGACCGAGACCGTGTGCGTCTGGCCGATGTAGGCCATGTCCAGTTCGAAGCTCACCTGCCGTGCTTCAAAAGTGGTGCGTGCCGCATCCAGCAAGGCCATGCCCTGATCGGCATGGCTTTGCATGAAGTTGCCGAGTGACGTCTCGTCGAGCGAACTGACAAGAGAGTTTATCGTCTGCACGAAATCCTGACGCATGTCGGCGATCACGCAGCCCATGGCGGAGGTCACGCCGGGATAACGCGGGACGATGGCGCGGGCGATTCCGACCTCCGCCAGCATTGCACCTGCGTGCAGGGCACCGCCACCGCCAAAGGGCATGAAAGCAAACCGTTTGGGATCGAAGCCACGTTCGATACTGACAAGGCGAATGGCGCCGGCCATTCGGGAGTTCGCGACCCGCAAAATGGCTTCGGCCGCCTGGAGCGTATCGAGCTTCAAAGGGGCGCCCACATGCGTGTCGATCGCTTTTGCGGCGGCCTCGACATCCAGCCGCGCGAGCTTGCCGCCTATCGGATTTTCCGGATCGATCCGGCCGAGAACCACATTTGCGTCGGTTACTGTCGGCCGATCATTGCCGAGCCCGTAGGCAACAGGGCCGGGATCGGAGCCTGCGCTTTCGGGGCCGATGTTGAGCAATCCCCCCTTGTCGACCCAGGCAATCGAGCCACCGCCTGCGCCTATTGTGGTGATTTCGATCATCGGGTTTCGGACAACCATGCCGAAGTCGATGGACGTCTGCGGCGACAACATCGATTGTCCGCCGGCAATCAGCGACACATCAAAACTGGTGCCTCCCATATCGCCGGTGATGATGTTGTCGAACCCGGCGGTTTCCGCAATATAGCCTGCCGCAATGACCCCCGCAGCCGGTCCCGACAGCGCTGTGCGGACAGGGAGCCTGCAGGCGGTATCGACCGCCATGACGCCACCGTTGGACTGGACAATCATGAATTCGCCGTCAAACCCGCCGGATTTGAGCGCCTGTTCCAGCCGGTCAAGATAGCCGGACACTTCGGGCTGCAGGTAAGCGTTGAGCGCCGTGGTGGAAAAACGTTCAAATTCGCGGATTTCCGGCAGGATCTCGGACGACGCCGACACATGCGGATTGGGCCAGATAGCGCGAACGGCGGAGACCGCTGCGGCTTCGTTTTCCGGATTGGCGAAGGCATTGGCAAATAGGATCGCAACCGCTTCACAGCCTTGATCGCGCAGTTGGGAGGCGGCTGCCCGGACAGCATCAAGATCCACCGGTGTGCGGATGGAGCCGTCCGCAAGCGTGCGCTCAGGGACCTCAAGTCGATTTCTCCGATCGACAACCGGTTCGAAATCACCTCTCAGGCCCCAGGTTCTCGGGCGGTCCCGGCGGCGCATTTCCAGAACGTCGCGCAGGCCCTGTGTGCATATCACGCCGGTTTTCGCGCCTTTGCGTTCCAGCAAGGCATTGGTGCCGGCCGTTGTGCCGTGCACGACAACCGAGATTTTCGAAAGATCGGACACTTCACGTCCAATCCCGTCGAGGAACCCGCCGGACTGGTCCGGACGTGTTGTCGGCACCTTGGCCACGGACGCGCTGCCGTCGGATTCGTTCAGGACAAAAACATCCGTGAATGTGCCGCCGACATCGACACCAATCATGCGCCCGCTCATATCGTTACCTCGCGCCAGGCGTTTCCGTAGTGCTCATCGGCAGCCTCCGCATTGACCAGACCGCGGGCCACATCGCGGGCCACGTCGCGGGGCGTGCGATCGGCAGCGTCGCCATAGCCGCCGCCACCGGGTGTTTCCAGGCGCACAGCCTGTCCCTTCCGGAGCTTGATCCCGCGCATCTTCGAGGCCAGGGGCGGTGTCTTCCAGCCGTCGTCCTGCTGGTAGGTGAAGCGGTTGAGAGCTCCGCTTTGCCCGTTTACGATCCCCTGTGGGGCAAAACGGCCACGTTCGCCAAACAGGAAGGCTTCGGCTCCGTTTTCTTCCAGAACCTCGATTTCGTAGATTGCCCCCATGCCACCGCGATGGGCACCGGCTCCGGCGCTGTCGGGCCTCAGCGCCCACTGCCGAAACATCACCGGATAGGCGGCTTCGAGTATTTCCATTGGCGGTATGGTCGCAGTGGAAATGGGCGCATTGCCGTGGTTCAAACCGTCGCATTCCGGCGATCCGCCATGGCCGCCACCGTAGAAACTGAACATCACCCAGGGCTGGCCATTGTCGCGTTTTCCGGCAATCGACAAGGCATTGATCGTCCCATAGGCATTGGCAACGACGCGATCGGGCGCAGCCTTGGCGAAGGCGCAGAAAATCACGTCGATCATCCGAAGAATTGTTTCCGTGTAACCGCCCGTCGGAGCCGGAAATTCCGCGGACAGAAGCGATCCCTGCGGAACCAGCACCCTGATGGGGCGCATCACGCCCGCATTGGCCGGCAAATCCTGGAAGATGTGCTTGATCGCCACATATGCGGTGGCGACGGTGGTCGGCAGAGCAATGTTGACGGGCCCGGCGCATTGCGGTGCGGACCTGGCAAAATCGAGTGTCATCTCATCGCCGCTGATTTCCAGCGCAACACGGATTGCCAGCGGTTCGTCGGTGATGCCGTCATTGTCGAGAAAGTCTTCCGCCTCCCAGCGGCCATCGGGCAATTCTTCAAGCTCCGATCGCATCAAGGCCTCGGCCCGGTGCCCGAGGGCGTCAAGCCCGGCATGGACGGTCGCGGCGCCATATTCATCCAGCAATTCATCCATGCGCCTTATTCCCAGGTCGAGCGCACCCAGTTGTCCGTTCAGATCCCCCATGGCCGATTGTGGCAGGCGCGTGTTGCGCAGGAGAATGTCGATGATGTCCTGATTGACTTCGCCGGCCCGGGCCAATCGCACCGGAGGCAGGACAAACGCTTCCTGGAAGACATCCGTTGCCGCCGGATTATAGTTGCCGGGCACCGCACCGCCGACGTCGTGCCAATGGCCTACCGAGGCGAGGTAGCAGAACAACTCACCATCACGAAAATAGGGGCGGACAAGACGCATGTCGGACAGATGCGTGCCGCCGATATGGGCGTCATTGAAAATATAGATGTCGCCGTCCTGCAAATCACCGCTCGCGGCCGCTTTCTCGATCACGGCCTTGACCGCGAACGACATGACCCCCACGAAGATTGGCAGACCCGATTTGCCCTGAACCAGGGTGTCGCCGTTGGTTGCATGGTAAAGGCCGTGACTGGCATCGTGAGCCTCGGCGATGATCGGGTTGAAGGCCGCGCGAAACAGGGTCGCGTCCATTTCATCGGCAATTTGTTCCATGCGGCCGGCCAGAACCGACAAAGTGATTGGGTCAATCTCGCTCATGCCGTCGACTTTACCTCCGCAATGTCGTTCCAGACGTCCTGACGGGTGATTTTACCGGCCTCGATCTCAAAGCGGTCAATAAACCGGATGCCGTCAAAAGCGGTGCTATCGGGCCACTCGCCCGACAGGGATCCGCGACAATAAACCAATGCTGCCGAACCGGAGCTCTGCATCGCGTCGAAACCTTCATAGGACTTTTTGACGAAGCGATAGCGCGGTCTGGCCCAGTCGATCAGCTCCTGCAATCGGGACATCGGTGGCGCGCCGGGAAAATGCATTGTGAAACCGCCCCCGAGAAACCCCTGGGCAACGTCGGTCTGACGGGCCTCCATTGCCCGAAGATAGTTCCTGACGATCTCCGCCGGATCGGCAAGCGCCGGAGCCCCCGCACGGCTCCTGCGGCCGCGCGCGTAGTTCTCCGGCGGCATTTCATGGATCATGACGGTGATGGCCTCCGGCGCAGCGGGAACGACCAGACGAACCGCATCTGTCAGGGCCTCGCACAGCCGGCGCTTTTCCTCGGGCCCATAGCCTTGCAAGACATGTAGTTCGACGATCGGCATGCTGCCCTCCCGAGAAATTTGTACTATCTATAATACCAATTTGAATCGCTTGTTAATACAGAAAATTAGAAAATTATCGGACAGAAGCTTGAGTTTTTAAAATCGAGCTGTAACATCGAAGCCGACTTAGGAAGGAATTTGTTGCGTGAACAAGCCGGCAAAATCGCGACTTCCTGATGGTGCCAAGGCGCGTCGGGTCTATCTGTCTTTGCGTGACCAAATTGCCGATGGGCGTTTGGCGGACGGTGTGACCTTGCCTGCGGAACAAAAGCTTACCGAGATATTCGGGGTCTCGCGCGTGACAATCCGGCGGGCGCTGGATGCCCTGGCCGAAGCCGGACTGGTGACGCGCCGCGCGGGCAGCGGAACGACGGTGAGCACCTCGGGTCAGCCGAACAGGCCAATGGCGATGAACCTGGCCACCCTGATGCCGCAACTCGTCGAGATGGGGCGCAACACAACGGCCCGCCTTCTGTCGTTTTCCTACGATACCGCACCTGAATTTGTTGCCCGCGCATTGCAGATCGAGTCAGGAGAGCAGGTTCAGGTCGCAATCCGGGTGCGCAGTGCCGACGGGACACCTTTCTCTCACCTGACAACCTATGTGCCCGCGGCGATCGCAAGCAATTATTCGGAAAATGATCTCGCGACGACGCCCCTGTTCAAGCTGCTGGAGCTTAGTGGCGTTCAGATCCGCGATGCGCATCAGTCCGTTTCCGCTTCCCTGGCAGGTCCGGAAGTCGCTGATGCGCTCGGTATCGCCGTCGGATCGGCGCTGCTTTCCTTGCGGCGGGTCGTGCGCGATGTCGATGGCAACGGTGTTGAGTATCTTTCGGGACTTTACCGGCCCGACATGTTTCAGCTTGAAATGCCGCTGACCCGGGTTGGCGACGGCGGTGCGCGGCATTGGCAGCCTGCGATCGGCAAATCCTCGGAGGACACGCCGTGAGCCCGCCGCGCACGCTTCTGGACCGGTTATGGGCAACTCATGAAATTGTCTCGAACGCCGATGGCAAGTCGCTTCTGTGGGTCGACCGCCACCTGGTGCACGAAGGCTCCCACCATGCGTTCGCCAAACTGAAGGCACGCGGTGCGAAACTGGCCGAGCCGGAATTGACGTTTGCCGTCGTTGATCACTATGCCCCGACACGCCGGCACGGACAGATCGCCGATCCCCGAATAACCCGCATGCTGCAAACCCTGCGACGCAATGCGGAAGATCACGGGATACGCCTGTTTGATCTGGACGATCCCGAACAAGGCATTGTCCACGTGATCGGGCCTGAACAGGGGTTGACCTTGCCCGGGCTGTTGATCAATTGCGGTGACAGCCACACGTCGACACACGGGGCATTTGGCGCTCTTGCCTTCGGCATCGGCGCAACCGAGGTCGCCCATGTTCTGGCGACCCAGACGATCTGGCAGATGAAACCCGCCGCGATGCGCCTGCAAATCGACGGAGCGCTTGGGCCGGGGGTGAGTGCAAAGGACATTGCTCTCAACTGGATCGCCCGGCTCGGTACGGGCGGCGCAAAAGGTCACGCAATCGAATATGCCGGGACCGCGATCCGGAACCTGTCGATGGAAGGGCGAATGACCCTTTGCAACCTGTCCATCGAGGGCGGTGCCCGGATGGGCATGATCGCACCGGATGAGACCACGGCTTCTTATGTGAAGGGGCGCGCGTTCAGCCCTCGTGGATCCGCGTGGGACAAGGCGGTGGAAGCCTGGGCGCATTTGCGCTCCGATGACGACGCCGAATTCGACAGGGATGTCCGTATCGACGGCGCCGACATTGCGCCGACGGTCACCTGGGGCACCAGCCCCGAGCAGGCGCTCCCGGTCACGGCCAATATCCCGGACCCCGCATCCGAGGCGCATGGCAATGCCCAGGCAGTGCGCGACGCACTGGACTATATGGGTCTTTCAGCGGGGCGACCCATCGAAGGCACTCCGGTGGATCAGGTGTTCGTCGGGTCGTGCACCAACGGCCGGATTGAGGATCTGCGGGCGGCCGCGGCAGTCCTGGCCGGGCGGAAATCGAAAGTGCCCGGACTGGTTTCTCCCGGATCCAGTCTGGTGAAAGCGCAGGCCGAACAAGAGGGACTGGATCAGGTCTTCATCCAGGCGGGACTGGAGTGGGTTGCTTCGGGCTGCTCCATGTGTGTCGGCATGAATGGCGATCTGGTGGCCCCCGGAAAACGGTGCGCATCTTCAACAAATCGAAATTTCCGCGGCCGCCAGGGCCCCGGTGCCCTCACGCATCTGATGTCACCGGCCATGGTTGCCGCCGCCGCCGTAACCGGCACCATCACGGATGTTCGTCCGCTCCTGACAGGCAGAACCGCGTGATGGCGGGTTGGTCGGAACATGCTGGCCAGGCGGTCGCCCTGCCACTGCAGAACGTGGATACGGACCAGCTTATCCCTGCCCGGTTCATGACGCATTCTCGCAGCGACGGTTACGGACGCTTTCTTCTGCATGATCTGCGCCGTGATGCGGGCGGAGATGAGCTTGCCGAGTTTCCGTTGAACCGACACCCGGACGCCAGCGTTGTTGTCGCCGGACATAATTTCGGCTGCGGTTCGTCGCGTGAGGCTGCTGTCTACGCACTGGTTGATGCGGGGATCCGCGCGGTTATCGCCCCGAGTTTTGGTGAAATCTTTGCCGGGAATGCAGTCAACAACGGTCTGCTGCCGGCCCAGGTATCTGAGGACGATGCGGCCGCATTGATCGACAGGCTGAAAGAGGCGTCGGGCCCTTTGCGAATCCAGCTGGAAACCGGCCGGATCAGCCTGGGGGGTCTGGACCTGGTGTTCAGTCTGGAGCCCAGCTGGCGCACCAAGCTGATCAACGGCTGGGACGACATCGACCTGACGCTTCATCACCTGCCCGAGATTGCGCGTCACAGGGCAAACCAGATGCATGACAATTCCTGGGTGCGACCCAAGGCGGGGCAGTCTTGGCCGTAGAGGAATTCAGTGTGAGGCATCAAGGACGTTGCCTCACAGCCAATGGGACACTGCAAAAGCAGGTCCCGAAAAGTGGAGAAAGGCTATGATGAGAACTGTTCTTGCCGGGCTTGTTGCCGGTTCAACTCTCTTCGGCGCAGCAGCGCAGGCGGAAGACACCATTTCCGCAGTGCATGCGTTTCCGGAAACACTGATCTACACAAAGAGCTTTCTGTCGTTCGTCGACAAGGTGAATGAAGCCGGAAAAGGCGTGATCCAGATTGACGTCAGGGGTGGACCGGAAGCCATCGGGATGTTCCAGCAGGCGGATGCCGTCCGTGATGGCATTGTCGACATGGTCTACACGCCCGGGTCCTTCTACGGCGGTTCATTGCCGGAAAAAGACGCGATGGTGGCGTCCAACCTGACAGCCGTCGAAACGCGCGAGAACGGTGGTATTGCGCTGATCGACGAGATCCATCAGGAGAAGATGGGCCTAAAGTACCTTGGCTGGTTCGACAGTGGCGTGTGCTACAATTTGTGGACCCGCGACAAACCGAGTTTCGATGCAGACGGAAACCTCGAGGTGGACGGTATCAAGCTTCGCGGCAACAACGTCTACAATGCATTCTTCACCAACTACCTTGGCGCTCAGGTGATCGATCTGCCGACCGGCGAAGTCTATGCCGCGCTGCAGCGCGGAGTGGTCGATGCGACCGGCTGGACACAGATCGGGTTGATTGATCTGAAGTGGAACGAGTTCCTGAATTACCGGATCGAACCCTGTTTCTTTTCGACTGATCTCGGCGTGATCGTCAATCAGGAAAAATGGGACTCACTTTCTGACGAATCCAGAAAGATCCTGCAGGACGTCGCCATTCAGCATGAGATCGACAGTGTCGAAGCCTTGCGCGCCAAACGCGATGAGGATTTCGCCGCGCTGGATGCCGCAGGCATGGAGACCATTTCTCTCGAGGGCGAAGCAAAGGCCAACTATCTGGCGGCTGCCCGGGACAAAACCTGGGAGCGCATGAAGGGCCTGATGGCGGAACAGCCCGGCGGAACCGGAAACTATGACCGGTTGATCGAGCTGTTTTACGATCTGAACGCGTCCAAATAACGAAATCGCGGGCCCGCTCTTCCAGCGGGTCTGCACATCTGGGGTTCGGAGCCACTTCATGACGTCCATCGCGAAGACCTATTCCACATTCTTGTACGCCATGGCTTTTGTGGCAGGAGCCACGCTCGTCTGGCTCATGATTTCGGTTGTGGTCTCGGTCATGATGCGCAACCTGGGTTTGCAGCCATTTGCCTGGCTTTTCACGTCTTCCGAATACGGATTGTTGTACATGACCATGCTCGGAGCCCCCTGGCTGGTGCGTGAAAAGGGGCATGTTCACATCGAACTGGTGACATCGACCTTGCCCGAAAAGGCGCGCCATGTGGTCAGCCGGCTGGTCGCGATCGCCTGTGTGCTCGTCTGCGTCATTCTCGCCTGGAAAGGGCTTGAACTGTTTTTGAAGAACATCGAGCGGGGCGATTATGACACCCGCGCCTACTATTATCCGCGCTGGCTGCTGACGATCACCTTTCCGCTCAGCTTCGGGCTGATGGCCGTGGAATTTCTGCGCTTTGTCTTCGGATCAGAGCTGATGCACTCCGGCGAAGCAGGGATCCACGAATAATGGAATGGTATGAAGCGCTTGCCCTGCTTATCGGGGTCATCGTGTTTTTCATGGCCATGGGCATGCCGATCGCGCTGGCTTTTCTGGCAGCGAACATCATCGGTGCCTGGGTTTTCATGGGCGGCGAACGCGGTATCGGCCAGTTGCTCAACAATGGTCTCGGATCCCTGACCAAATTCGCGTTGGTGCCAATCCCCTTGTTCTTGCTGATGGGAGAAATATTCTTCCATACCGGCCTGGGTGGACGCATGTTCAATGCCATTGACCAGCTTCTTGGCCGGCTGCCCGGACGGCTGAGCTATGTCACTGTTCTGGGAGGAACCGCGTTTTCGACCTTGTCCGGTTCGTCGATGGGATCAACGGCCCTGCTCGGATCGCTGATGGTGCCCGAGATGGGGCAGCGGGGTTACAAGCCTCACATGAGCATAGGACCCATCCTGGGCACCGGCGGGCTGGCGATCATCATTCCGCCGTCGGCTCTTGCCGTTCTGCTCGCAACCCTGGCTCAAATAGATGTCGGTGCCTTGCTGATCGCAGGTATCATTCCCGGATTGATCCTTGCGGCGCTCTATATCGGGACCATCTGGCTCCAGACCAGGATCGATCCATCAGCGGCCCCGGCCTATGACGTCGAGCCGCTGTCCCTGAAAGCCAAGCTCGGCCTGCTGTTGCGGGAAGTGGTCCCGATGGTCGGCGTGATGGTTCTGATTGTCATCCTGATGATCAACGGATTTGTGACGCCATCCGAGGCAGCGGCCTTCGGTGCGCTTGGTGTGCTGATCCTGGCCGCGGTGTTCAGGTGTCTGACCGTGGAGGCCATGCACAAGTCCATCAAGGGAGCGTTGAAAGTGACCCTGATGGCCTATCTGATTGTGTTCGGATCGGCCACTTTCAGTCAGCTTCTGGCCTTTTCCGGCGCCTCGCGCGGTCTTGTGAGTTGGGCAACATCCTTTGAACTGGCACCGATTGCCATGCTGCTGGTGATGTTTGCGGTCCTGTTGCTGCTGGGAATGTTCATGGAACAGATATCCATCATGCTCCTGACCGTTCCGATTTTCTTTCCGCTGGCACTGACCTTGGGATTTGACCCGATCTGGTTCGGCCTGATCATGCTTCTGGCCCTGGAGATCAGCTTCACCACCCCGCCGTTCGGGCTCCTGTTGTTCGTGATGAAAGGGGTGGCGCCGCCCGGAACAACCATGCGGACGATCTACACCTCAGCCTTTCCGTTTATCGGCTGTTCGTTGCTGCTGGTCGCGCTGCTGGTCGCCTTTCCCCAGATCGCCCTTTGGCTCCCTGGCCGATGACAGTTGAGCAGGTGACGATAGCGCCTGTGACGATTGTGCAGATGGGGATGAGACCAATGGCATGGCTTTGTGACGTGCTGGATGTTTTGCGCTTCTGCTGAACATTGAAACCGCCGGAGACCCAGGGGCCGGAGATTCGTCGTTCCGTAAGCCGGAATCCTAAACCAGCACGCTGATGCGGGCCATGGCGGCGGTCTGGTTGGCGTTGACGCCAAGCGACCCCTGGTTCTGCATCACATACATGGTGTTGGCCTGATAGGCCTGCACTCCGATGACGTTGAAATTGGAAGCGATGGTGCGCAGCTCCTGCATTTTCTGGGCAGATGCCTGACGACGCGACGCCCAGGACTTGTTGTAGTCGGACCACGTCGATTGTTTCTGGGAGCGATAGCGGCTGTGATAGTCGCGCTGGACGTAGTTCCCGATTTTTGGCATGTCAGCATCTTTCCTGGATACGGGTTCGACTGTGTCAGGACGTGGTTAACAGGCGGTTAACCAGCCGCATTCCGCAACCCGGGATCACGGTATCGGAGGGGGCCGGCCGCAGCGCAAAACCCGCATGTTGTCTTGCGGATACCGGAGAAAGGATGATGGGACAGATGCTGGACCTCAATGGCTACACGGACATTCCCGACGGCAAGATCGCGTTCGTGGTGACATTTCTGGAAATGCGGGAACAGCCTGGCGAGCCTCTGGCGCCGCCGCGCGGAGACGTCACACTGGAGCGCTGGAGCGCGCCCGATGTCGCCACCTATCGAAAGCTGTTCCGGGACATCGGCGAGGACTGGCTCTGGTTCGGGCGCCTTGCCCAGGATCCGGCGGTGCTGGAGACATTGCTCGCAGAGCCGACGCGCGAGAATTTTCTGCCGATGAAGAACGGCAGGCCCGTCGGCACGCTGGAAATCGACTATGCAAACCCGCAGGAACCTGAAATCGCCTATTTCGGGCTGGTGCCGGATGCCATTGGCGGCGGACTGGGGCGCTGGCTGATGAGCCAGGCGGCCGAAATGGCCTGGGCGCGGCCGGAAACCAGACGCCTGCTGCTGCACACCTGCACCGGCGACAGCCCGCAGGCAATCCGCTTCTACATTTCCTGCGGCTTCACGCCTTACAAACGGTCGATAGAGGTCGCTGACGATCCACGGCTGCTGGGTCTGTTGCAGAGGGACAGGGCGTCTCATGTGCCGGTGATCGAATAGGCTCGACACAGACACCTTCGACCAAGCCCTCTGGTTCAGCCACCGGTTTCCGCTTCGCCCTGTTCAGGGTGAGGGCGCAAGGCATTCAGTGGCGTGCGAAACCGTCTGGTGAAAGTTCCATGGGCCCAAAGCTTCACGCGCTTGCCCTGACACGTTCGGGAAAGGCATCCGCGATGGCCTTGCGACTGGCTTCCAGAACGCCGCGCTCGGTGATCAGTCCGGTGACAAGGCGGGACGGGGTGACATCAAAGGCGGGATTGGCGACCTCCGATCCATCGGCGACGATGCTGATGGTCTCGATGGTGCCCTGGTCGGTCCGCCCGGTCATCCGGCTGACTTCCGCGCCGCCGCGCTCCTCGATCGGTATTTCCCGCAGGCCGTCCGACAACGAGAAATCGATGGTCGGCGAAGGCAGGGCGACATAGAAGGGGATCTCGTTGTCCCTTGCCGCAAGGGCCTTCAGATAGGTGCCGATCTTGTTGCAGACGTCGCCGGTCGCCGTGGTCCGGTCCGTGCCCGTGATGACGATATCGACCTCGCCATGCTGCATCAGATGCCCGCCGGCATTGTCGACGATGACGGTGTGCGGAACGCCGTGTTGACCCAGTTCCCAGGCGGTCAGATAGGCGCCCTGATTGCGTGGACGGGTCTCGTCGACCCAGACATGCACCGGAACACCGCTGTCATGACACATGTAGATCGGGGCGGTCGCCGTGCCCCAGTCGACCGCGGCCAGCCAGCCCGCGTTGCAGTGGGTCAGGATGTTGACCGGGTCTCCGGGACGCTTGGACCGGCTGATCTCCGCGATCAGGTCCATGCCGTACATTCCGATCAGCATGTTGATGGCAATGTCTTCGTCACAGATATCGGCGGCGAACTTGAAGGCGGCCTGTTCGCGGACCTCCGGTGCGACCTGGATCAACGCCTTGCGCGCCTTGTCGAGGGCCCAGTGAAGATTGACGGCGGTCGGACGGGTTTCCAGAAGCGCCGAGCACGCGGCATGCAGATTGTCGTCGGACGAATCGGCGCGCATGGCCAGGGCGACACCATAGGCGGCGGTTGCGCCGATCAGCGGCGCTCCCCGGACCTGCATGACGCGGATCGCATGGGCGGCCTCTTCCATCGTTTGAAGCCGTGCGATCTCGAAAGCATGGGGGAATTTTGTCTGGTCGATGATCTCGACGGAGGCGCCGTCTTCGGCGAGCCAGATGGTGCGATATTTCGTGCCGTCCACATTCATGACGTAGCCCTCCGGTAAGCGCCCAATCGTTACTATATTACGAAAACGAGGCGCGGCACCAGTTTGGCAGTCAGCGAATTCCTTGCGAAAAAGAGGTTTATTCTATCGAGAAGACAGAGAGTTGAGTTCTTTGAGATAAACGTTTTTAATGTCTGATGGCGGGGAGGCGGCGTTTCCAGGGCCGTTGGGCGTTACTGTCAGCAGTTCGCCTGCTTCGATCTCCAAGGAAGGCCATAGTTTCCCTTCGCCGGGAACGGGTTTTTCGATGCGAACTGGGCCGACGAGCACGAAGATGGTGGTCAGGTCCGGCTCGGCGTCGAGTACAAGCTCCGTATTGCTGTTGATTCGCATGGCGGTTTCAGCGGTTGACAGGTCGTAAGACACTTTACGAGGCGCGCTGCTTTTCTGAAGCACAGCCAGCAATCTGCCTTTTGCCAGTTTCAAGAAGCGATCCGAGCTTCCCGCACTGCCTCCGCCCGTACCGGCGATCGCTGAAATGCCGGAAATGTCAGCCGGTCCGAAATGCAGCATCAGATGTCCAGTTAGCAACCTGAACACATCGCCTTCGCTATATATGATATCGACACTTGCATCCGGAGAGTGTGACTGGAGCGTACCTTCGCCGTCCGGTGCAGGACCTACAAAGATCTTTTCGCCGTTCCAGGTCCAATCTCCACTGATGTTTGAAAAGGTAATAAGAGATGTTTCTTCGGAAGCCATGTCTGCCGCTCCTCCTAGCTTCATGTTGTTTCCGGACGATTCTGCAACAGCAAGAAATGTCAATGTTGCAAAGAAAACCAGTCCGAAAAAGGTAGTTTTCCCATACACTTGATGCCTCGATTCTCTATCGGTCCAACCTCGCTAGTCAGCTCGATACATAATGTTGATCCCGGAGAAGCTCAAAAGGCCTCCCATTTGACCTTTAAAGTCCTGACCGGGATAGGTGCCGGAAGCGGAATCGCCTTTGCGGAAGCCCTGCGCCCATGGATCACATATTGCAGAAACGTCGCCCCAAGCCGAATAGTTGGACGGATCGCCGGCATTCCGTCCTATGATGACAAAGGCGTGATCCGCATCCAAGAGACCGCACCACTCCAAGGGGCGGATGTTTCTATCGTAAAGGTAGATGAAGGCGGCAGCAGAAAATTCGCCACAGTTCCCGCATTTGTTTTTTAACGCAAGCGCAGCGTAAGTACGCATTCCGGCAAGTGTTTCCTTACCTTTGGCAAGTCGTTTGGCCTGTGGACGTACCTTGTCATACACACAAATGTCTATGTGGTCCTTAAATGGCTGGCACGTTCGGGCATCGCCAGTTCGCCCTATGCAAGCCTCCCAGCTCTGGGCGCTTCCGGAATACTGGTCCCAATTGGCGCCTTTCATTGACCTTGTCTGAAGCAGAAACGAACAGGCATCCCGCGACAGAATAAGATTTTCCTGCAATGTCCGCATTTTTTCCCCTAAAATATATCTCGCTAAATTCTTTCCCGTATCCTTCGGAACCACGCCTCTGCAATTGCTGGGCAAGGCGGCGGTGGTGGTGCGGCAGACTTCCGAATGAAGATCTCAGGTTCCAAGGACGGTGAATATTCGGGACTTGGGTGAATTTGGCGATGTCACTCAATATGTACTTAATCAGAAAAAACGGCAGCCAGTTTCAGTCTAATGTGTCTGGCTCCGTAGCATCAAGTTAGATGCATCCGCATTTCGCTGCAACCGCGTATTTCAGAGCATTTCTTTCAATTCTGAAAACATCGATTGGGGTCCATCTAGTCCCAGTGTGAAAAATACCTTAATCTGCGTTAACCATTTTCGAAGCATTGCCGGTGGATAGCCGCCGGTTAGGGCCGTGTGCCTGTTTCGACCGGGTGAGAGTCGGTTAAGACTCTATTGACCACGACGAATCGTGACCCTCTTGGGTCGCGGCCAAGGCAGTGAAACGGAGTCGGGCACCACATGTCTGAAATGCAGGATAACGTTGTCCCCCATACACGCATGCGCTCCTTGCGCGATGCGATCCGGAAGGTTCAGCTCGGCGAGGTCGAGCGTTCGGATGTGGTGGTGGAACTGCAGGATACCGAACGGGCCCGCCTCGACATGCTCGCGGATGAACTGAAGGACGTTTTCAGGGAGATCCCGGAAGACGACGACCAGTTTTCGCTTCAGATCATTTCCGGTTCGACACCGCGGCTGTGGATCGATGCCACAAGCCATGTCGCCGTCGGTGGAGACCGGCGCACCTATCGTTTCCTCAAGGACACGCGCCTGGGACGGGTCGTTATCCTGGAAACCGCCAATATCGACGACATGGCCGATTGCCTGACCGAATATATCGCCGAACGGGTGCTGGAACGCGAGAAAGCCCTGGAAGGGGACTGGCTCAACAACCGCTTGCGGGAAGTGGCGCGCGAAAGCCAGGTCGTTCGGGTCCGGGAAAGCCGCACGCCGTGGCTGGCGGTGGCGGGTGCCTTCGGTATCGGGATTGCCGCCGGCATCGTCGGACTGATGGCCTATGCCTGGTTCGCCAACCCCATGTGACGGGTGTCCATTTTCAAACCTTTCGCGGCGCCGGGAACGCGCAATGCGCCTCAGACCACGTCATGCTCATTTATAAGCCCGTGACCTGACCTGCCACAGGTATCACGACGCTGCGTTCGTTGAGCAGTTTCACCGGTTCGTCCGGCGCGTCAAAGCCGTGTTCCTGCATTGCGCAGCTCCAGCCGTCCTGTGTCTTCTCGATGCTGAAAAGATTGTAGCGGGCCGCCGGTTTATGGCCGCCGGGTGCGCTGGTGGCCGAGGGAACGCCGACGACCGGAACGGGGCCGTTCGGGCCGTCGATCTCTTCGAAACTGTCGACATGGGTGTGTCCGTGCAGAATCAGTTCGGCACCGGCCCGCTTGACGACCGCGCGCACCCGAGAAGCGTCGGAAAGGCGCTTGTGCCAGCGCGTTGCGTGCCTGAACGGCGGGTGGTGCAGCATCACGACACGGAACAGTCCCTGCCTGCCGAGTTCTTCCAGAACCGCGCGCAGCCGCTTGCTCTGATCGCTGCCGACCCGGCCGGTGGCAAACCAGGGTGCGCTGGCGCGACCCGTGGTCACGCCGACCAGAGCGATGCCGTCACGCTTGCGGACATAGGGAAAGGTGGCTTCCGGGCGGGCTCCGGCAGGGGGTGCCTTGGTGTCGCCGTCGCTCATGTAGGGCCACCAGGCGGCGCGGGCCCGGCGGACAGCTCCCGGCACATAGGCATCGTGATTGCCCGGCACGACCGAGACGTCCTCCGGCTCGCCGATTTCCTCCAGCCAGGTGCGGGCACCGGAGATCTCCAGAGGCAGGGCGATGTTGACCAGATCGCCGGTGACCGCGATATGGTCCGGAAGGTTCGCCTTCATGTCCGCGACGAGTTGATCGAGATAGCTGGCGCCCATGATCCGGGACCGGTTGCGGTGCCAGTTCAGATAGCCGAGCAGACGTTTTGAAAAAAGCTGCAGAAGCTTTGGGTCCGGCAGGGGGCCGAGATGGGGATCGGAGAGGTGCGCGAGTTTGAACATGGCGCGCATCATCAAAGCAAAGGGCGCCACGTCAAGGGGAAATGACGCGGCGCCCGATTGCGCGGCACGAATGCAATGTGCCAAAAACGTGCCGGAGTGGTTACCTTGCCGGTTTGGCGGGCTTGCGCACCTTCGGTGCGGAGCTGTCCGTGGTCCGGGTGGTTTCGCGCAGTGTCGCGCCAACAACATTAACGAATCCGAACATGTTCTCTTCTCCGTTCAGAACCTGCTGCCAACGAGGATGGGGATCAGTTGGTCGGGAAGGTGGTCAGGGTGCTGGCAACGCGCGGGTTGCTGAGATCGAGAGCCGGCTTCCAGTGGAATTGGGCGGCACGGCGGCGGCGTCTGCCAAAGAGAGCATTGAACATGGACATATTCCTTCAGGGGGTAGGGCGCCTTGCCCTCAAAATAATCAACTTGCACGATATATATGCATGCGCTGCCAAAAGGAGGAGCGTTATTACTGGAGATCAGCCCTGCAGGGATTGCATGGGTTAACAAGGTCTTATCTGCAAATTACGTGGAGTATCCTTCGGGAAATGTTGAAGTTCTTGTCCCTCCTGCCTGCGCACTGGACACGCCGTCTTATTCAGCAGATCGGACTGGTCCGCAATCCGTACACGCTTGGTGTCCGTGTGATCGTGGAAGACGAGGTCAAAAGGGTGCTGCTGGTGCGGCACAGTTACCTCGACGGCTGGTATCTGCCGGGCGGCGGTGTCGACAAGGGCGAGACGATGGCGGAAGCGGCCCGCCGGGAGGTTCACGAGGAGGCCGGGATCGCCGCGGCAGAAGCCCCGCGGCTGCTGAGCGTCTATCTGAACGAAGGGGCAACCGGCCGGGATCATGTCGGCCTGTTCCATCTGGCAAGCTGGTCCGGAACCGAAAGCTTCCTGGCGCCCAATTCAGAGATTGCCGAAGCCGGTTTCTTCGCGCCGGATGCCCTGCCGGATGGCCTCACCAGGGCCACCGGGCAACGCTTGATCGAGTTTCGATCGGGACAGCTGGTCTCGGGCAGGTGGTGACACCTGGAGGGGCCGTGACCGGGAACCGACCCACAGGCCGGATAAGCCCCCGGTTCAGCGCCGGGGCCGCGGTGTTTTCAGGAGAACCACAAGACCGCCCCTCAGGCTGCTGCCTGCAGCCGGTCCCGGTCATGCGGGCGGGTGAAGTCGAGGTCGGGACCGACAGGCACGATGCGGGTCGGATTCACGCTTTCATGTGAGCCGTAGTAGTGCTGCTTGATCGTCGTCATGTCGACGGTCTCCGCGACGCCCGGCACCTGGTAGAGCTCGCGCAGGTAGTTCGACAGGTTCGGATAATCCACTATCCGGCGAATGTTGCATTTGAAATGGCCGAAATAGACCGGGTCGAAGCGCACAAGCGTGGTGAACAGGCGCCAGTCGGCTTCCGTCAGCCGCTCGCCCGCCAGATAGCGCTGCCGCGACAGGCGGTCTTCCAGGGCGTCCAGGGTCTCGAACACAGCCTTGACGGCTTCCTCATACGCGTCTTGCGTGGTCGCGAAGCCGGATTTGTAAACGCCGTTGTTGACCGTGTGATAGACGCGTTCGTTGATGTCGTCGATTTCCGTGCGCAGATCCTCCGGATAATAGTCGGCAGCGGACCCGGTCAGTCCGTCGAACGCGGAGTTGAACATCCGGATGATCTCGGAGGATTCATTGCTGACGATGGTCTGCTGGTGCTTGTCCCACAGGATCGGCACGGTTGCGCGGCCGGTATAGTGGGGATCGGCCTTGAGGTAGACGTGCCAGGCGAATTTCGCCCCGGTCAACGGATCGATCTCGGCAAATTCCCACCCGTTTTCCAGCATCAGGGGCTGAACGGCAGACAGGGAAACCAGATCCTCCAGACCTTTCAGCTTGCGGAAGACCATGGTGCGATGCGCCCAGGGGCAGGCATGGGAGACGAACAGATGATAGCGTCCGGGCTCGGCCTTGAAACCGCCGTCGCCGTTCGGGCCGGGTGATCCGTCAGCGGTGATCCAGTTCCGGAAGGCAGCGTCCTTTCGGACGAAGCGGCCTCCGGTCGATGACGTGTCGTACCATTGCTCTTTCCAGACACCGTCGACCAGCAATCCCATAATGTGCTCCTGTGTTGCAGTCCCGTTGACGAGCATGTTGCGTCCGATTGGACGCGGCACGCTCCGTCACCATTGATCTAAGTCGGTCCGCGGGTGCGGAAATCAATCGCCTGAATGCACCGTTCCGGATTGGTGAACAATCGACCGGCTGGACCGACGAGGCAAAAAACGCTGGACCGGTGTCGCCAATGCGTGGTAACCGCTTCTCCTCACTGAGACAACGCCGGGTCCCCAGTTGGTTTCCGGCAGCAAATCGAGACTGGGCATCATGACCGCAGGTCTGACACTCCGACGACGAAGCAGCCGACGAGATATTTCTCGTCCGCGCCGTCGCGGCTGACCCGTTCCCGGATTGTCAAAGACACGTTTCTTCCGGGCCGGCAGGCGCGCTTTCTGAAAAAGACAGCCTTCCGGAACCAGAGTTATGAAACAGATGCAATGGGTCATTCGGCCCGAACACACCGCCGACACGATCGCAATCGACACGCTGCAGGCCAATGCCTTCGGCCCGGGACGGTTTGCCCGCACCGCCTTTCTCATTCGTGAAAACGTGCCGCACAGGGTGGATCTTTCCTTCGTCGGACTTGCCGGTCAGCAGGTGGCCGGATCGATCCGGCTGAGCCCGATCCGGATCGGGCAAACGGCCGCGCTTCTGCTCGGCCCGCTCACGGTGTCACCGGATTTCAAGAACCGGGGCCTTGGCAAGGCCCTGATGAACACGGCCATGGAAGCGGCCGCCCGGGCGGGAGACACGACGGTGCTGCTGGTCGGCGATGCGCCCTATTACAGCCCCTTCGGCTTTCAGCAGGTTCCCTTCGGGCGGATCACGCTGCCGGGCCCGGTTGATCCGGCGCGTCTGCTCGTCGCGCTTCTGAACGGGGCCGACATGCCGGAAGGCCCGGTCCACGGGGGCAGCGGTGACGCAGCGCTCGGACCTGCCTGAGGCTACGTGTCGAGCCGGTGTTCCGGGTTGGGCCAGCCGGGCTTGCTGCCGTCTTCCCATTGCGCGCGGATATTGCCGCACGCGGGCAGGCCGCCGTTTTCCGTGTAGAGCCTGGCAAGGTGCATCAGATTGAAGGCCATGAATGTCGTATTGCGCTGGGTAAAGGTATTGTCGAAGCCTGCACGGGTGCCGTCGTCCCGGGCGTCGCCGTAAGATGCGCCGGGCCCCGCTTCGCCGACCCAGCCGGCATCCGCCTGCGGCGGGATCGAATAGCCGACATGCTGCATGGAATACAGAACGCCCATGCCGACGTGCTTGATGCCGTCCTCGTTGCCGGTGACGATACATCCCCCCACCTTGCCGAAGAACAGATACTGGCCCTTGTCGTTGGTCTGTCCCGAATGGGCATAGAGCTTCTCGATGAAGGCCTGGGCGAGGGAGCTTTTTTCACCGAGCCAGATGGGCGTGCCGAGCACGCATATGTCCGCGCCCAGGATAATCGGACATCTTCGGCCAGTCGTCCGCCTCCCATCCATGCTCCGTCATGTCCGGGTATACGCAGGGAGCGAGCCGGTACTGACTGAGCCTGACCCGGTCGACGGCCGTGCCCTGGGTCCTGAAGATCTCCGCCACGACATCGAGCAACGTGTCGGTGTGGGACGATTGCGAGGGATGCGTCAGCGACGCGTTGACCAGCACCGCTGACAGTCCGGCGCCGATCTCTCCGGCCTGACTGCAAATTTGTTCCTGGGTGGCAGACAGCATGTGGCCTCCGGCCTGACTGTTTCATCTGAACAGTAAACCGGGCTCAGCCTGCCCGGTTCCGAATGCCGGGATCACATGCGGTTTACCGGCCTTCCCGGTACCAGGTCAGGGAGAGGGCGCCGAGCAGGAGGACGAGGCCGAACAGGCCGATCATCAGCGGATAACGGTCGATGCCGTTCAGAACGCTGGCCTCGGTCGCCTTCAGGCCGACCCAGCCATTGCCCGCGTAGCTCGCCGACGGCCGGACGGGCACGATGCGGGGTATGTTCAACGCACCGCCGACGTCGCGCAGGCGCTCGGAAGTGCCGCCGGTGGCCTCGCTGACGGGGGCCAGCGCCTCGGGCGTCGACAACACATCGGTGTATTCGCGCGGGTTCGGCGGGCCCACGTGAATGAGTGCGCTCATCTCTCCCTCGGAAATGGAGAACAGCCCTGTTTCCGAGATCGGCAGGCCGCCGCGCCACAGGCCCGGGTCCTGTTCGCTCAAGGCGAACTCGGTGCGGTCGCCGGTCGGTGAGACCACAGTGACATCGCCGACGGACTCGCCGAGCGATTGGCGTTCGATTACCAGTTCCGAGCCGCGCAGGGAGACATTCAGCGCCTCTTCCTCCAGATCCGGCTCCTGCATCAGCCAGTGGGCCAGACGGCGCAACAGCGGCACATGGGGGCCGCCGCCCTCGAAACCGCGCGCCCACAGCCAGACATGGTCTGACAGGAGCATGGCCACCCGGCCTTCACCTTCCCGGTTGAGGACCAGAAGCGGCGTGTCGCTCGGGCCGGACATCAGTTCCTGGCCGGCATCGAGTTCCGTGTCGACCGCGCGGAACCACCGGCTCCAGGCGGGGGGATCCTGTTCGGAACCGGGCAGTCCCCGGGTCACCGGGTGGCGCTCGCCAAGATGGGCCAGGGTTGCGTGAAAGGGTTGTTCAAGGATGGTTCCGGTGGGCCGTGCCGGAAGGATCGAGGCCAGTGGTGTGCGGTACAGACTGCCGCCTTCGGCGTAGTCGGGGCCGCCGGCCAGAAGGACCGCGCCGCCGTTGCGGACATAACGCGCGATGTTGTCGAAATAGAGCATCGGCAGAACATTGCGGCGCACGTAGCGGTCGAAGATGATCAGGTCGAATTCGTCGATCTTGACGGAAAACAGTTCGCGGGTCGGAAAGGCGATCAGCGACAACTGGTTGATCGGCGTGCCGTCCTGCTTTTCCGGCGGGCGCAGAATGGTGAAATGGACGAGATCGACGGAGGCATCGGATTTCAGGAGATTGCGCCACGTGCGCTCGCCGGCATGGGGCGAGCCGGACACCAGCAGAACGCGCAGGTTCTCACGAATGCCGTCGATGGTGACGACGGCCCGGTTGTTGAGCGTTGTCAGTTCGCCTGAAAGCGGCGCTGCCTCGAACTCGAAAATGTTGTCGCCGCCATGGGCGATCTCGACGGGAATGTCGATCTTTTCACCGGTACGGGCCATCCGCTCGGTGACGATGTCGCCGTCGCGTTTCACGCTCAGGCGCACCTGGTCGCCCGGACCGGTGCCCCGGCCCTGATCAACCACGGTCAGGCTGACCGTTTCCTCGGAGCCCACGAGCCCGAAACGGGGCGTCTTTTCAAGGACGATGCGGCGGTCGAGCTCTCCCACCTCGCCGGTGATGAGGCCGTGGACGGGCGCGTCGAAGCCGAGCGACCCGGCGCTTTCCGGAATATCGTGGATCTGGCCATCGGTGATGATGATGGCGCCGCCGACACGTTCCGGCGGAACGTCCGCGAGCCCGCTGGACAACGTCTGGAAAACCTGGGTGCCGTCTCCGCTGCCTGAATTGCGGGCCTCCAGAACACGCAGGTCAAATCCCTCGAGTGCCTCCACCCGGCGCCGGACTTCGGCGGCGGTCTCCTCGGTGGTCGTCTCGCGTCCGCCAAGCCGCTGGCTCTGGCTCTTGTCGACGACGAGCGCGACGACGCTGGAGAGCGGTTCCCGCTCCTCCCGCTCGATGGCGGGATTGGCGAGGGCCAGCAGCAACAGGGCCATGGTCAGCGAGCGCAGCAGCCAGCCGCGCAGCTTGAGAAAGCCCGACAGGCCGGTGAGCAGCACCGTGACGACGGCGCCGGCAGCGAGCGCCCACAGGGGCAAAAGCGGATCGAAGGAGAGTGACCAGACCATAGGTTTCAGTTTTCTCCTATTGTCCGAGCCGTTCGAGCAGGGCGGGAATGTGGACCTGATCGGCCTTGTAGTTGCCGGTCAGGCTGTACATGACGATGTTGACACCGGAGCGGAAGGCGTAGTCGCGCTGCACCGGGTTGTTGGGCACGGTCGGATACATGAATTCTCCCGTATTGGTGATCGCCCAGGCGGCGGCGAAGTCGTTGCCGGTGATCAGGATCGGGGAAACGCCATCGCCCGCGCGCACGGGGCGATCGCCGCGGGCGGTGATTTCCTCCAGGCTTTCGACCCACAGCGGGCTGGTGGCGTAGCGTCCGGGAAAGGTGTCGAGCAGATAGAAGGCTTTTGTCAGCACGTGATCGGGCGGCACCGGCTCGAGGGGCGGCACATCGAGATCCTCTAGGATCTCGCGCAGCTTGAGGGTTGCCGGTGTGGAGGAAAAACCGCTGGCCGAGGCGCTGATATGGTCGCGGGTGTCGAACAGGATCGTGCCGCCATTGCGCATGAAGGTGTCGATGCGGGCGATCGTCCTGTCGTCGGGTTTGTCCGCGGCCGGATCGATCGGCCAGTAAAGCAGGGAATAGAAGGCCAGTTCGTCGCTATCGATGTTCAGCCCGTTCGGTGATCCGGGCTCCAGGGCGGTGCGCTCGGACAGAAACTGGGAGAGCCCGGAAAGGCCCGCCGCGCTGGCGTCGTCGATCTCCGGATTGCCGGTCAGCACATAGGCCAGCCGGGTGTCCAGTGTCGATTCCAGCGCATCCAGATCGCTGGAGGCCGACTGGGCGTCGGCCGGGCCCAGGGCGGGGCCCAGCAGCAGGGCTGCGCCGATCATCACGGCGACGGCGGCGCTGCTGCCGTGGCCGCGCAGGCCGACCCGGCCGAGACCGCCCGCAAGAAGGAAGACGGCGATGGCATCGGCGATCATGAGAAGGAAGGCCAACGTGAAGAAAGCGGATCTGAGATCCAGCGGATCGGTGGCCGGGTAGGGCGTTTCGCTTGCGTTGCCGCCGAGCAAGCTGAGGTCAAGAGGGGCCAGTTCGTCCTCCTTTTCCATCAGGTTGAGGGCCCTGAAGCCGTCTTCCGTGCCGTAAAGGCCCGGGGGGGTGCGGCGGCTGGCGGCAGCTTGCTGGAAGGCGATCGCGCTGACGGGGGTGACTTCCACCGGAGGCGAGCCGAAACGTCCAAAGCCGTCCAGCAGCCTGAGCGGCGGCAACACGCTTGTCGTCGAGCTGCCGTCTTCCGGAGATTCGGAAGCGGCAACCACATTGGACACCGAAAGAACACGGCGCAGCATGTTGAGGAAAACGCCTGACAGGGGCAGGTTGGACCAGGAACTGTCCGCCGTGACATGAAACAGCACCAGAGTGCCGGCACCGACCTGTGAGGCCGTCACCAGCGGGGTGCCGTCCTCCAGCATGGCCCAGGTCCGGTCGGGAAGATCGGAGGTCGGTTCCGCCAGCACCTGCCGGGTCACGGTGACCTCCTCGGGTGTCTTCAAGCCGGCGAACGGGGAGCCCTCGGGAAAATCGGCCAGATGCTGCGGCTGTTTCCAGCTGAGCGATCCGCCGAGCGACCGGTCGCCCGCCCTGAGGCGCACGGGGATGAGATC
The DNA here is from genome assembly GCF_038900065.1 of Roseibium sp. AS2. Lineage (NCBI taxonomy): Bacteria > Pseudomonadati > Pseudomonadota > Alphaproteobacteria > Hyphomicrobiales > Stappiaceae > Roseibium > Roseibium sp. AS2. The sequence goes on along the minus strand of NZ_JBBMQN010000009.1, from coordinate 217,126 downwards.
GTCGCTGCCGCCGGCGGTCTTGGGACCGGCGAACCGAACCAGTGTGCCGCCGTTCCGGATCCAGTCCCGGAGCATCTCCGTGGTGGTGTCGGGCAGCCGGCCGACATCCGCCAGCACGAGCACGGAAATGCCCTGGTCGATCAGAGACGGCACGGCTTCGGCAATGTCGCTGACCCGTGGCCGCCGGATGTCGGAGAACGGCAGCAGCGCCCGTTCCAGATAATAGACCGGCGACAGCAGCGGCTGGTCCAGATCGCCGGACTGGCCGGAAATCAGGCCGACCGTGCGGCGGCGCCAGCTGTCGTCCACCAGTTGAACCGCGCCCGCGGCCGCCTCGCCCGAAATTTCAACCCGGGCAATGTCGTTGCGCAGTTCTGTCGGCAATTCGAAGCGGGCTTCGGTTTCCGTCGCGCCGGCTGTGAAACTGGCCGGCACTTCGCCGAGCACGAGACCTTTCAGATCCAGGGCCCTGATATTTGCCGTTCCGAGCTTCTGGTCCGGATGCCGCACCACTGTCAGGGACAGGGCCTCGGCATCGTTCCTCAGGTCTTTCAGTCCCATCGGGGTGTCGAGACCGGTGAACACCGTGATGGGGGCGTCACCCGCAATAGCGGCGAGGTCCCGAACAAAAGCCCCGCTCGAGCGGACACCGTCCGACAGCCATATGATCGCACCCGGCGGGTTGCTTTGCGCCGCCTTGCGCAGGCCGATGCTGAGTTCCGCGCGCTGCGGCGGATAGGGGCGCGGCTGGAGGGCGCGCAGCTTTTCCAGCGCTGCGGTCGCGGCCTCCGGTGCGAAGGCCTGTCCGGGGCCTTCCGCGGTGGCGGCGAACAGGAGCGGCCGGCCTTCCTGCTCGGCGGAGGTCAGGATCTGTTCGGCGGCGCCGGTCTGGGCGTCCCAGGCCTTCGCAGATGTCCAGCCGTTGTCGATGAGAACCCACAACACACCGTCTTGGGTCTGCACGGGTTCGGGCGAGCGCCAGATCGGGCCGGCGAGGGCGATGATCAGCAGCGCCGCCAGCATCAGGCGCAACAGCGTCAGCCACCAGGGACTGCGCTGGGGCGTCTGCTCGTGCTGGTCGATGCCCAGCAGCAGGCGGGTCGGCGGAAAGCGGATTTCCCGCGGGCGCGGCGGGGTCAGACGCAGCAGCCACCAGATGACCGGCAGCAAGGCGAGCGCGGCCAGGATCCAGGGCGTGATGAAGGTCAGGGGCAGGCCTGCGAACACGGCTCAGGCACCTCCGCTTTGCATGACATCCTGTGCGCCGGACAGCGCACTGTGCAAGACCAGCAGCGGTTCCGATGCCGGGCGGTCGGTATGATGCAGAAAATAGGTCCAGCCGGCCCGGCGGGCCATGTCGCGCACTTCCGCGCGGTGGGCTTCCAGCCTGTTCTGGTAGTCCTCGCGCCATTGTTCCGCGCGCCCGGCCGTCAGGCGGAGACCCAGTTCGGGGTCGGAGAACTCGATCCGCCCGTCAAAGGGAAAGGTTTCCTCGATCGGGTCGAGCACCTGGACGAGATGCCCGCGCGCGCCGGTCGCGGCCACGCGGGAAATCCAGGCGGCGATGTCCTCAAGCGGATCCAGAAAGTCCGACACGACGACCACATCGGCGAAGCGTTTCACCGAAGCGGTATCGGGCAGGGCGACCGGCTTCGACAGATGTGCCAGCGCATCGGCAAGGCGCTCGGCGGCCCGCCGGTCCGAAAAGGCGCGGGTCAGACCCGGCAGGCCGATCCGCTCGCCGGTCTCCGCCAGCATGTCGGCCATGGCGAGCATGAGCACGATGGCGCGGTCGCGTTTGGTGACATTCGACAGGCGCGAGCGGAACACCATGGAGGGCGACAGGTCGGCCCAGAGCCAGACCGTGTGGGCCGCCTCCCATTCGCGCTCGCGCACATAAAGATGATCGTCGCGGGCGGAGCGGCGCCAGTCGATGCGCTTGGCGGGCTCGCCCATGTTGAATGGCCGGAACTGCCAGAAGCTTTCGCCCGGCCCCGCCCGGCGGCGCCCGTGCCAGCCGGCGATGATCGAACTGGCGACATGGCTTGCCTCCACCAGCAGGGCAGGCAAGGCGTCGGCGACCGACCGGGCCTCGCCGATGACGTTCGGCCATGTTGCCGGGTCAAGGCCTGCGTTGGTGCTGGGGGCGTCCATGCATTCTCTCTCCTGGTGCGGTCACGACGCGAAACGGGGCGAAGCCGGGCGTGTCAGGCGATCTGCTCTTTCACCCTGCGCACGACGTCGCGCACAGTGTGGCCATCCGCGCGCGCGGCGAAGGTCAGGGCCATGCGGTGTTGAAGAACCGGTTCGGCCAGTGCCAGGACATCGTCGACGGAGGGAGCAAGCCGGCCGTCGACCAGGGCGCGGGCGCGCACGGTCAGCATCAGCGCCTGGCTCGCGCGCGGGCCCGGTCCCCAGGCAATCAGCCGGGTGACATCCGAGGTGCCGCCGCCGTCTTCGGGCCTTGCGGACCGGACGAGCTTCAGGATGGCCTCCACGACGGTTTCGCCGACGGGCATGCGGCGCACGAGCTGTTGGTACTCCTGCAGTTCCGCAGCGGTCATGGCGACCTGGGCCTGGGCCTGGTCGGCTCCCGTGGTTTCCACAAGGATGCGCCGCTCGGCTTCCAGGTCCGGGTAATGCACGTCGATCTGCATCAGAAAGCGGTCGAGCTGGGCCTCGGGCAGCGGATAGGTGCCTTCCTGCTCAAGCGGGTTCTGGGTCGCGAGCACATGGAACGGACGCGGCAGGTCGTGGGGATGACCGGCGACGGTGACATGGTATTCCTGCATGGCCTGCAGCAGGGCGGACTGGGTGCGCGGGCTGGCGCGGTTGATTTCATCGGCCATCAGCAATTGCGAGAACACGGGTCCGGGAAGGAAGCGGAACGAACGGTTGCCGTCGGCGCTCTGCTCCATCACCTCGGCTCCGAGAATGTCGGAAGGCATCAGGTCCGGCGTGAACTGGATCCGGCGCGCATCCAGGCCCAGAACGGTGCCGAGCGTTTCCACCAGTTTGGTCTTGGCGAGGCCGGGAACGCCGACCAGCAGACCGTGGCCGCCGGCCAGGATGGTGACGATCGACTGCTCGACGACCTTTTCCTGACCAAAGATGATCCGGGCAATATCCGTCTTGGCATCGTTGATCCGGCTCACCGCACGCTCGGCGTTTTCGGCAACGGCGGCGAGGTCTTCTTCGCTGGGGCTTGTGTGAGAAACAACGCTCATGAAACACCTTTCCCGTAAAAATCGTTCGGCTTCCAGACACGGCGCCCGGATCCCGCTTCGAGCTTTTTGGGCCCGCATCCCCGGTTGCTGCGACTCTTCCAGTCTGACACCATATAATTCAGTACATAAGGCGCAATTGTGCGCCATACAGTGGAAAGCGCCAAGATTCTTTCCTGCGCTGGGGAAAAGGTGGGGCCCCGGAAGACGGGGTCTCGGGTGAAAGCGATCTGCCCGGCCCGGGAATTGTCAGATTTTCCGGTGGGCCGAATTGAAAAAGACCAAAGCGAGGAGAACAATGGCGGAAAATCCGGCGAATTCGCAGGCGGGAATGCCGGAAGGTCTGAAGGCGCTGATGAGCCGTGCGCATGCCGGTGACAGGTCGCCGCCGCCTGTGGACAAGTGGAATCCGCCGTTTTGCGGGGATCTGGATATCAGGATCGCCCGGGACGGCACCTGGTTCTATCTCGGCACGCCGATCGGCCGGCCTGCGCTGGTCCGGCTGTTCGCCTCGGTGCTGCGCAAGGACGCAGACGGCAGGCACTACCTGGTGACACCGGTGGAGAAAATCGGCATCACCGTTGACGACGCCCCGCTGCTTGCCGTGGAAATGGCGGTCGAGACGGCCGGCGAGGGACGGCCGGAAACCCGGTTGCTGACAGTGCGTACAAATCTGGGTGATCTCGTGAAGATCGGGCCGGAGCACCCGCTCAGGTTCGAAAAAGAACCGGACAGCGGTGGACTGAAACCCTATGTTCTGGTCAGGGGGCGGCTGGAGGCCTTGTTCACCAGAGCCCTGATGTACCAGTTGGCGGACCTGATGGAAGTGCGTGGCAGCGATGACGACATGGAGACGGGGGTCTGGAGCGGTGGACGGTTTTTCGCGGTCAGTCCCGAGCTCATGGACGGTGCGGTGTGACTTTCCAAAGGAACTGCGGGCCAACGGAACTACGGGGTGACCGGATGACGACAAACAAACGACCGGATGACGCGACCGCATGACAGCACCGCTGACAAGAGACAGGTTCGAGCTGACCGACTGGTCGCACCGGCTGCGCGAGACCCTCAAGGAAACCGCCGGCAGCCCTGTCGAGGAAACCGGCGATCATGTGCTCAATCCGGATCTGGGCCCCTACGCCAGGTGGGACGGGCCGCCGCGTGAGGCGGCTGTCCTGATCGGTATTCTGGACCGCGACGACGGGCCCAGTGTCGTGCTGACGCAGCGGACCGGGCACCTCAAGTCCCATGCCGGCCAGGTGGCTTTCCCGGGCGGCAAGATCGATCCTGTCGACAGCGGCCCCGTTGCCGCGGCGTTGCGCGAGGCGGATGAAGAGATCGGCCTCACGCCGACGCGGGTGGAAACGCTCGGCAATCTTGCTCCCTATCTGACCGGATCCGGCTACCGGGTCGTTCCGGTGGTCGGGGTGATCAGCGGCGACGCGCCCTTCCTGCCGAATCCGGGCGAGGTCGAGGCTGTCTTCGAAGTGCCGCTGGGGTTCCTGATGGATCCTGCAAACCACCAGAAGCTCAGCCGTGAATGGCAGGGCCGACAGAGATACTTTTATGCCATGCCCTTCGGTGAGCGCCATATATGGGGCGTCACCGCGGGGATTATCCGCTCCTTGTACGAAACGGTCTATCGCTGATGCTTCGTGTTTTTCTGGCACATCTGCTGCTGTTCCTGCTGCCTTTTTTCGGTTACGCGCTCTGGCTCTGGATGAGCCAGAAGAGCAACCATCCGGAACGCTGGTCGCGGGGACCGATCGCCTGGCTCACCTTCGCCGGGCTCGCCCTGGTCATCGCGGGCCTTGTAAGCATGGCGACGCTCGGCAAGAGCCCGGAAGAAGCCAACTTCATTCCCTCCCATATGCGCGATGGCGTGTTTGTCCCGGGCCGGTTCGAATAGAGGCATGACCGCAGACGTCAATCATATGCTCGGCCGGGCCGACTGGCTGAACACGCCAGGCATCCAGGCGGTGTTTTCCGCCCTCGAACTGGAGGGCGACCAGGCCCGCGTGGTCGGAGGCGCGGTCCGCAACACGCTGCTGGGGCATCCGGTGCCAGACATCGATATCGCGACCACGGCGCGGCCCGAAACCGTCATGCAGCGTGCGCTCGACGCGGGCCTGAAGCCTGTGGGCACAGGCATCGACCACGGTACGGTGACCGTGATCAGCCGCGGGGTTCCCTATGAAGTCACCACGCTTCGCCAGGATGTGGAGACCTTCGGGCGTCAGGCGAAGGTGGTGTTCGGGAGGGACTGGGTCCGGGACGCGGAGCGCCGGGACTTCACCTTGAATGCCCTCTATTCGGACCGTCGGGGCCACCTGTTCGATCCGCTCGGCGGACTGGCGGACTGCCTGGCCCGCCGGGTCCGCTTTATCGGGGATCCGGACAGCAGGATCAGGGAGGACTATTTGCGCATTCTGCGGTTCTTCCGGATTTATGCAGCCTATGGTGAAGGCGACATCGATGCGGCGGGGCGCGACGCGTGTCTGCGCCAGCGCGACGGCCTGCGGCACTTGTCCGGGGAACGGATCGGACACGAGATGCGGCGCCTGCTGCGTGCGCCCCTGGCGGCGGCGGCGCTCCGGATGATGAACGACAGCGGTCTCTGGGAAATCGCCACGGGTGGCCTTGCCCGCATCGAGGACTATTGCGCCCTGCGCGGGCTGGCTCCGTTCGCTCCGGACGTGTCCGACCCTGAACTGGGCCTCGTGGTTCTGGGCGGTTTCGTGCGCGAGGATCTTGAGCGGATCTGCGACCGCCTCCGGCTGTCGAATGCCGAACGCAACAGGATGCGGACGGCGTGGGCGGCAATGAAATTTCTGCGCCAGTCGGCGGATCCCACGGCGCCCCCGCCGGATGCACGGGACATGATCTACGAATTCGGACGTCAAGGCGCCGTTGACGGGTTGCTGGCGCACTGGGCCTTCCGGAAGGCGCAAGGGACGCCGCCGCCGGAGGATGACTGGCGCGAACTGCTCGAGCGTGTGCGGCAGGCGCCGCTGCCCGCGTTTCCCGTGAAGGGGGCGGACCTGATCGCAGCCGGCCATGCGCCGGGACCGGCTCTGGGGGAGTTGCTTCAGAAGCTGGAAACCGAATGGCGCGCGAGCAAGTTTACGTTGAGTAAAGTGGATCTGGTGCTGCGCGCCGGCAGTTCGGGATAAGACAGGTCTGATTTCAGCAGTGCCGGACCGCGTCAATGCTTGGTTCATTCCTCGGGAATATAAATAGTGAAAGCGAAACTCCAATTCGATCTTTCACAGGTATCCCGACGAGGCAATGAATGGAAATCGTTCTCATTTCAGACGGGTCGCTTTCACTTGACTCACCTGTCAGGAAGTTGCCGTTTTTCTTTCCCGCACGCCTCGTAAAAATGACAGATGTTTCCTCCCGCACAGTCGGCGAGGCCCGTGTCGCGATCATCGAGCTGTTCGAGGCGAGCGATGCCGGGCTGGCGGCGTTGACGACTGCGTGGGACAGCATCGCGGAAAATCCGGTGATCTGCCTGATCTCGAAAAAGAACCGCCGCGAGGTCATTCAGGCGGCTGCGCTTGGCAAGACGGATGTTCTGGAACGGGACACACCGCTGGCGGTTCTGGTCCGCAAGATCAAGAGCGCGATGGCCGTGGACCTTGCTGCGCATGTTCCTTCCTCGGTGCCTGCCGAGACACTGGAAGCGTTTCAAAAAGGCAATGCAATGCTGGAAAGCCTGGCGTTTTCGGCCACGGAAGGCTCGAAAATCCAGATGAACCTGTTGAACGAGAGTGCCATCGAGATCCTCTCGGCCGTGACACTCTACGGCATCTCGCCCTGGCTGGACGCGATCCACACTCACCACAGTGCCACCTACAGCCATTCCCTGATGGTGGCCGGAATGGCGGGAATTTTCTCCCGGCATCTGGGCTGGAGCGAGGCCGACTGCCAGCAGGTCGTTGCCGGCGGCCTGGTGCATGACATCGGCAAGATGCGGATACCGCTGACGATCCTCGACAAGCCCGACAAGCTGACCGACGAGGAACGCCTTCTTATCGAGAAACATCCGAATTTCAGCCGTGACATTCTCAAGCCCAGGCTCGAGGTGCCTGCCGATATCAAGAGGATGGCGATCCAGCACCACGAGTATCTGGACGCAACCGGCTATCCCGACGGACTGGCGGCAGACAAGCTGACGCCGAAGGTCCGGCTGATGACGATCTGCGACATCTTCAGCGCGCTGACGGAAACGCGCTCGTACAGGGAGTGCCTGCCGACCCGGGTTGCGGTCGAGATCCTGAAGAAGATGGGCGCCAAGCTGGACCAGGACATGCTGGTCCAGTTCTGCGACATGGTGCTGGACCGCAGTTTCGGTAACATAAACCTGGACCGGGTGCGGGCGGCCGCGGACGTCTGAGCCCGAGGGCGTCTGATGCCGGCGGCGGTCATGGCCATTTCACCACGGGCGGCATCGACGACAGGATCGACGCCACGTTGCCGCCGGTCTTCAGTCCGAAGATCGTGCCACGGTCGTAAAGAAGATTGTATTCGACGTATCTGCCCCGGCGCACAAGCTGCTCCTCGCGCTCGGCATCGGTCCAGGATTTCCGGAAATTCCGCCGTACCAGGTCGGGGTAGACGTTCAGAAAGGCCAGGCCGACATCCTTCGTGAAGGCGAAGTCGGCATTCCAGTCGCCGCTGTTCAGATAGTCATAGAAGATGCCGCCGGTCCCGCGCGGCTCGTTGCGGTGCTTCAGAAAGAAGTAGTCGTCACACCAGGCCTTGTAGGCCGGGTAATCGGCGACTTCATGCGCCTCGCAGGCGGCCTGCATCGCCCGGTGGAACGTCTCTGTGTCCGGATCGTCCTGCCTGCGCCTGGCATCCAGAACCGGCGTCAGGTCGGCGCCGCCGCCGAACCACTGGCGGGTCGTGACCACCATGCGGGTGTTCATGTGCACTGCGGGCACATGCGGGTTTTGCGGATGGGCGATCAGGCTGATGCCGGCGGCCCAGAACCTGGGATCCTCGTTGGCGCCGGGGATCTGGTTCCGGAACTCGGGCGAGAATTCTCCGTGGACCGTGGAGATATGAACGCCGGCTTTTTCAAAGACCCGGCCGTGCATCATCGACATGACGCCACCGCCGCCTTTTTCCCCGGTGCTGTCCGTCCGTTCCCAGGGCGTGCGCTGGAATCTGCCGGCGGGACGGTCGGCGAGGGGGGCTGCCTGGGACCTGGCCTGGGAACCTTTCGGGGAACCGAGTTCGTCTTCCAGGTCCTCGAAGGCCGTGCAGATCCGGTCGCGCAGCTCCTGAAACCAGTCAGGCGCGATCTTTTTCTTGTCCTCGATGGCGTCCGGGACGGGGCCGCCACGGTTTTCCGGAGAAGGTGCGTTCATGACAACGTCCTGTGGTTGAAAATTCGGGCTGCAATCACTCAGGATATAAAGAGGTCGAAATCAGCTTCTAGAGCATTTTCCGGTCATGTTGAACTATTTGATGGCTCCAGGCGGCCACCCTGGCGATGGGGCCGGCACAAGGTGCTCCGGTCAGGGAGTTCCGGGAAATGTGCCCGTTTGCCGCAGGGCTTCTCCGATCGTCATGCCCACGGCGACGGCGACGTTGATCGAGCGCATGCCCTCACTCATCGGGATCGTCAGACGCGCGTCGGCACGATCATGGACAGGGCCGGGGACACCGCTGCTTTCGCGGCCCATCAGCAGAATGTCGTTCCCGGCGAACCGAAAATCCGTATAGGCCCGGTCCGATCCGGTGGTGAGAAGGACAAGACGTCTGCCGCTGGCCGCGCGCCAGGCCTCGAACTTCTCAAACGACGTATGGCGCGTCATCGCCGCGCGCTCCAGATAGTCCATGCCGGCCCGCTTGAGGGCGCTGTCCGACACCGGAAACCCGGCGGGTTCGATGATATGGACCCGCACCCCGAGGCATGCGGCGAGGCGCAGGATGGTCCCGGTGTTCTGCGGGATGTCCGGCTGGTAGAGGGCTATGTCCGGCATGGTGTCTCAGGGTCCTCACTGGAGGGGGCTGCTTATCAACGGTTCTCCGGTTTGTCATCCTCCGGATGAAAACAGTTACATAAATTCACTGGGCCAGGCCCTGGCGGGTGCTTAGGATGGGCTCAAGATTCGCTCCTGCCCTTTTGGAGACGTCCAGTGTCCCCTTTGTTCCGCCTGTTCGAATCCTGGATCGATCCGTTCCGGGACCCGCCCGACGCCGACATGCCGCGCGGCGGCCTTGCCTTTCTGTTCCATTTCGTCCGCCAGGTGCGTTGGCCGTTCCTGGCGATGCTGGTGCTGGGCGCCGCCTCCGCCATGATCGAGGTGTCGATCGCGAATTTCCTGGGGAACATCGTCGATCTGCTGGAAAGGGGAGATCGGGAGACCTTCTTCAGCACCCATGCCTGGTCGCTGCTCGGCATGGCGTTTGTGGTGCTGGTCGTGCGCTCGATCGTCAACGCGCTGGTGTCACTGACAGAGGAACAGACAATCGTGCCCGGCTTTTTCCAGCTTGTCCGCTGGCAGGGCCATCAGCGCGTGATGAAGCAGTCCCTGGGTTACTTCCAGGACGATCTTGCCGGACGGCTGTCGCAAAAGGTCCTGCAATCTGGACTGTCCGCGGGGGACTTCATGAGCAACCTGCTCCAGGTTGCCTGGTACATCGTCGTCTATGCGGCGGCGACGCTGGTTCTCGTTTCCGAACTGGATATCCGGCTGGGGGCGCTTGTCGCGGTCTGGCTCGTGTGTTTCGGCGTGGCCGCGTGGACACTCGTGCCCCGCGTGAGAAAGGCGTCGAAGGACGTCGCCAACGCCTATTCGGGTCTTTCGGGACGTCTGGTCGATACCTACACCAATATCCAGTCCGTCAAGCTGTTCGGATCGGCGGAAGAAGAAAGCCGGGGCGCGAAGTCATCCTTCCAGTCGTTTATCGCGCGCCTGCAGGTTTTCACCCGGCTGCTGTCCTCCGTCCGCATTCTGATGAGCGTCATCAACGGCGTCATGATCGTGGCGATCTCCACCATGGCCTTGAAGGCCTGGCAGGACGGGGGCGTCAGTACGGGCCACGTGGCCTTTGCGCTCAGCCTGGTCCTGCGTCTCAATATCCTGCTCAACAGGCTGTTCAACCAGCTCAACGCGCTGTTTCGCAATTTCGGATCCCTTCAGGACAGCATGGAGACCATCGTCAAACCCATTGCCCTGTCCGATGCTCCCGGCGCCCGCGAACTGAGCGTTTCCGAGGGCGCCATCCAGTTCGAGAATATCCGCTTTCACTATGGCAAGGCGGGCGGGGTGATCGAACACCTGAACCTGGCCATCCGCCCCGGCGAACGCGTCGGGCTGGTCGGTCCCTCGGGCGCGGGCAAGACCACGCTGACCAGTCTGCTGCTCAGGTTCTTCGATGTGGAAACGGGCCGTATCCTCATTGACGGACAGGACATCCGTGAGGTGAGTCAGGAAAGCCTGCGCAGATCCATCGGCATGGTCACCCAGGACACGTCGCTGCTGCACCGCTCGATCCGGGAGAACATTCGCTACGGCCGGACTTCTGCCACCGAGGCCGAGCTTCTGGACGCGGCCGAAAAGGCACGGGCGAGCGAGTTCATCGCGCATCTGGAGGACCTGCGCGGGCGCAAGGGCTTCGACGCTTTTGTCGGCGAGCGCGGCGTCAAGCTGTCAGGCGGCCAGCGCCAGCGGATCGCCATCGCGCGGGTGCTGCTGAAGGACGCGCCGATCCTGGTGCTCGACGAGGCAACCTCGGCGCTGGATTCGGAAGTCGAGGCCGCGATCCAGCAGAATCTGGAAGGGCTCATGGCCGGAAAGACGGTGATCGCGATCGCCCACCGCCTGTCGACGATCGCGGCCATGGACCGGCTGATCGTCATGGACGCGGGCCGGATCGTGCAACAGGGTCCGCACGACAAGCTGCTGGAAGACGAGACCGGTCTCTACGCGCAACTGTGGCACCGCCAGTCCGGCGGATTTCTCGAAGACAACGCGGCGCCGGACCGCGAGCCGGCAAAAAGCTGATCCGGAGCCGTGCCGGGGGCGTAGATCACAGGCATTGCATCAGAGGAAATCATGCCCCAGCTTGTCATCGCTTATTTCGCGACTGCCCTGGTTTTTCTGGCCATCGACTTCGTGTGGCTGACCCAGGTGGCCACACGGTTCTATTACGACCGTCTCGGTCACCTGCTGATGGACAAGCCCAACCTGGTGGCCGCCGGCCTGTTCTATATCCTTTACGTCGTGGGCATCGTGGTGTTCGCCGTGGCTCCCGCGCTCAAGGGCGAGAGCATCGCCACCGCCCTGATCTATGGTGCCCTGTTCGGCTTCTTCACCTATGCGACCTATGACCTCACCAACTTCGCCACCCTCAGGAACTGGCCGCTTGCCGTTGTCGCGGTGGACGTTGCCTGGGGGACCTTCCTGGCGGGTTTTTCCGCGGGGGCGGGCTATTACCTGACGCGGCTGGTTTCCTAGACGCGGCCATAGTGTCTCCGGACCGGCACAAATCACGTCCGGGCGCGTGGCTGAACCGGGCGTGGAAGCGATGTTGCTGTTGGGCAACAGGTCGCGTGCCGATGCTGCGAAATGTCGCATTTGCCCTTTCCAAATGCGCGATAAGCGGGTACCAAGCGCCATCGACTTCGAAGAAGTTGGTGCAACTTTGGCCAGCGACCGCCCGGTCGCACAATCAGGAGGGCGTTACATGACAGATCATCGCATGATCAATCCATTCGCGACCCTCGCAGGTTGTCGCCAAGGTTCTTCCCGCCTCCGCTAAGAGGCCTGGAACTTTTCAAACTTTTTCCTGACGTCACGCTTAAGCCGCTCACCGTGGCTGCATGACCTTGTCACGGCATGTCCGCCGGCGTCGGTTCGCAATTTCCAGATATTTGGAGCATTCCAATGTCTTTCCAAGATCCCTTCGGCCCCTTCCGGGCCGACTTCGGGCCGGACCTTATCCGCGACGACCTGGTGAAGGTGCGGGGTGTCGACGGTCATTTTGCAGCCCCGGATTTTCAGGTCCGGGACAAGAGCCGTTTTCGACGGGTCAAAGTTGTCCTGCTGTTCGCAGCGGCCACTGCGGCTTTGACGTTTCTGCTGTTCATCCCGATTGTCTCTCTTGAGCTGGCCTCCGTCGAGAGCGTGGCGGTTCACGGAAAAACCCTCACGGCGGCCGAATATGCCGACAGGCTCCGCAGCCTGTTGTTCGGCACCGCCATCTTCGCGCTCGCCGTGGTCAGTTTCATCGCATCGGCTGCAATTGCTTCCGGAGGTGTGGTGGTGCGGCCGAAAGCGGCGGGCGAGGCCGAAAGGCCTGAAAAATTCGGAAAAATGAAGCCCCTGACGGTGGGAAAGGTCCGTAATGTTTGATCGTTTCGAAAAACTCGTCGATCCGTTCGAGAAAACCGAACTCGACGTGCCGCCAAAAGGCTTCTGGGCTTTCTGCTGGTACTATACCAAACCGGTCTGGCCGATCCTGGCCGGGGTGTCCGTTCTCGGAGCGCTGATCGCGTTTCTGGAAGTGATGATCTTCACGTTTCTGGGCGAACTGGTCACCTGGCTCGGCACGGAGAACGCAGAGACGTTCTTTCAGGACAACTGGCCCCGTCTGGTGTGGATGGGGCTGGTGGTGCTCGTGCTGTTGCCGGGCTTCGCGGCGATCTGGGAGATCCTGTTCCATCAGGGCCTGATGGGTACGTATCCCATGTCGGTGCGCTGGCGCGTCCACCGGTATCTGCTGCGGCAGAGCATCTCGTTCTATCAGAACGATTTCGCCGGCCGGATCGCCAACAAGCTGATGCAGACCGCGCTTTCGGTGCGCGAAGTCGTGACCCGGATCGCCGACATCCTGGTCTATGTCACGGTCTATTTCATCGCCGCCCTGTTCGTGGTGGCGGAGGCGAGCCTCTATTTCCTGATTCCGTTCGCGGTCTGGTTTGCCTGCTACATGGTGACCATGCGGATCTTCATTCCGCGTCTGAAGAACGTTTCCAGGGAGCAGGCGGACACGCGCTCGCTCATGACCGGACATGTCGTCGATGCCTATACCAACATCTCGACGGTCAAGCTGTTCTCCCATGCCGAACGCGAGGAGGAATACGCCAAGGAGTCGATGACAGCGTTCCTGAAGACCGTTTTCCTGCAGATGCGGCTGGTCACGGGCATGAACATTTCCCTGACCGTCATCAACATGATGCTTCTGTTCGCCGTTGGCGCGATGTCGATCGGATTGTGGCAGATCGGGCGGGTCACCACCGGCGAAATCGCGGTGGCGGTCGCCCTGGTGCTCAGGTTCCAGGGCATGTCGCAATGGATCCTCTGGGAGGTCTCCGGCCTGTTCGAGAACATCGGAACGGTACAGGACGGCATCAACACCATCGCGCGTGAGCGGGATGTGGTCGATGCAAGGGACGCCGTCGGACTTGACGTGCCGTCGGGCGAAATCCGGTTCGACAAGATCTGCTTTCACTACGGCAAGCAGACGGGTGTCATCGAGGACCTGGACCTGACCATCCGCTCCGGCGAAAAAATCGGCCTGATCGGCCGGTCGGGCGCCGGCAAGTCCACGCTGGTCAACCTGTTGCTGCGGTTCTACGACCTGGAACGGGGCCGGATCCTCATCGACGGCCAGGACATCGCCAAGGTGCGCCAGGACGACATCCGCGCCAATGTCGGTGTGGTGACGCAGGACACCTCGCTGCTGCACAGGTCGATTTTCGAGAACGTTGCCTATGGCAAGCCGGATGTCGGCCGGGACGAGGTGGAGGCGGCCCTGGAGAAGGCCCATGCCCTCGACTTCGTCAGCGAGCTGACGGATCTCAACGGCCGCACCGGGCTGGATGCCCATGTGGGCGAACGGGGCGTCAAGCTCTCCGGCGGCCAGCGTCAGCGGATCGCCATCGCGCGGGTTCTGTTGAAGAACGCGCCGATCCTGGCGCTGGACGAGGCCACGTCCGCGCTCGACTCGGAGGTTGAACTGGCCATCCAGGAAAGCCTGTTCGACCTGATGGAGGGCAAGACCGTGATCGCGATTGCCCATCGGCTGTCGACGATCGCGGCCATGGACAGGCTGATCGTCATGGACAAGGGGCAAATCATCGAGGAGGGCAGCCACGGGGAACTGCTCGAGCAAAACGGCCTCTATGCCCAGCTCTGGCAGCACCAGTCCGGTGGCTTCCTGTCGTCGGTTCAGGCCGCGTGACCGGTCGAGCAGGGCCAGGAAAACGGGCAAGGCCGGGATTTCTGTGAATTCCGGACTTGCGCTCTTTCCCAAAAAAGGGGCAGAAAAGCGGCGCGGTGTCGGATTCGCCTGCGACATATGTGTTTTGAGATGTTTGTTGAACTGGACAAGCGTTTCGAAGGGTGCAAAAAGACAAACCGCTTGGCCGGTGCGGGCAACTGCCGCACCCGGTCACCGTTGAGCCCGGCATGCTTCCGCCTATCCTTTGTCTCAAGGGACAGGCCCGAACGTGAAGCGGGCTTTCGGTACAGGTAACAGGTTTCGAGAGGACGCGACCTTGGCACATACGGATCAGGCGGAACCCACCCGCCGGGATTTCCTCTACATTGCGACCGGCGCCATGGGCGTCGTGGGCGCTGGCGCGCTGGCATGGCCCTTCATCGACCAGATGAACCCGGATGCCTCCGCATTGGCGCTGGCCTCCATCGAGGTCGATGTCACCGCCGTGGAAGAGGGGCAATCAATTACAGTCAAATGGCGCGGAAAGCCGGTCTTCATCCGCAACCGCACCGAGACGGAAGTGGTGGAAGCCACCTCGGTTCCGGTCGCGGACCTTCCGGATCAGCTGGCGCGTAACGCCAACCTTCCGGACACCGCGGAAGCGACCGATGTCAACCGCGGCGTCGCGGGCAAGGAGAACTGGCTGGTTCAGGTCGGTATCTGCACCCATCTGGGCTGCGTGCCGCTCGGCGATGCCGGCGACTTCGGCGGATGGTTCTGCCCCTGTCACGGGTCCCACTACGACACCGCCGGCCGCATCCGCAAGGGCCCGGCTCCCGAGAATTTGCTGATTCCGCCGCTCGAGTTCGTCGGCGACTCGACGATCAAGATCGGCTAACGGCAAGAAATTTCAGGAGACAGCCATGGCTGGACATTCGAATTACGTACCGCAGAGCGCTGCGGCCAAGTGGCTGGAAAGCCGCCTGCCGGTCATTTCGCTCGTTCGCGGTTCCTTCGTCGATTTCCCGACGCCCAAGAATCTGAACTACTGGTGGGCCTTCGGCGGCATTCTTTTCTTCATGCTGATTGCGCAGATCATCACCGGTATCGTGCTGGCGATGCATTACACGCCGAGCGCGGGCGCCGCATTCGACAGCGTCGAGCACATCATGCGCGACGTGAATTTCGGCTGGATGCTGCGCTACCTGCACACCAACGGCGCGTCGATGTTCTTCATCGCCGTCTACATCCACATTTTCCGCGGTCTCTACTACGGCTCATACAAGGCGCCGCGCGAGATCTCGTGGATCCTCGGCGTGATCATCTTCCTGATCATGATGGGCACTGCCTTCATGGGCTACGTTTTGCCCTGGGGCCAGATGTCCTTCTGGGGCGCGACGGTGATCACCAACCTGTTCTCGGCCATTCCTCTGGTCGGCGAAGAGATCCGGACCTGGCTGTGGGGCGGCTTCGCCGTCGACAACCCGACGTTGAACCGGTTCTTCTCGCTGCACTACCTGCTGCCGTTCATGATCTTCGGCGTGGTGATCCTGCACGTCTGGGCCTTCCACACGACGGGCAACAACAACCCGACGGGCGTTCAGCCGAAGACCAAACAGGATACGGTGCCGTTCCATCCGTACTATACGATCAAGGACCTGTTCGCGATCGTGATGTTCATGATCCTGTTCGCCTGGTTCGCCTTCTACGTTCCCAACTACATGGGGCATCCGGACAACTACATCGAGGCGAACCCGCTGGTGACGCCGGCGCATATCGTGCCGGAATGGTACTTCCTGCCGTTCTACGCGATCCTGCGCGCGGTTCCGGACAAGCTCGGTGGCGTCCTGGCCATGTTCGGCGCCATCGCGATCCTGTTCGTGCTGCCCTGGCTGGACACGTCCAAGGTCCGCTCCGGCACCTTCCGTCCGCTGTTCAAGCAGTTCTTCTGGATCTTCGCCCTGAACGCGGTGATCCTGGGCTATCTCGGAGCCATGCCCGCCGAAGGCGTGTATGTCATCCTGTCCCGGATCTGCACCATCTACTATTTCGCCCACTTCCTTGTCGTCTTGCCGATGCTCGGGTTCATGGAGAAACCGCGGCCTGTGCCGGCGTCTATCTCCGAAGCGGTGCTTAAGGGTGGTTCCGGCAAACCGGCCGGTGCGGCTGCCGCGCCGGAAACGAAGTAACGCGACCCGGATCAGGAGTTAATCGAGACAATGAGCACCATGATCAAAATGGTTCGTTCCCTCGCTGCGGTGGCGGCCCTTGCCACCGCTGCCCCGGCCCTTGCCGCCGGGGACGCGCCGCACATCGAGCGCGAGCAATGGTCCTTCTCCGGCCCGTTCGGCTTCTTCGATCGCGGCCAGGTTCAGCGCGGCTTCAAGGTTTACCGCGAAGTCTGTGCGTCCTGTCACGGTCTGCGCCAGGTGGCCTTCCGCAACCTGGCCGACGATGGCGGACCGAGCTTCACCGAGGAGCAGGCGAAGCAGATCGCGTCGGAATACACCGTTGTCGACGGTCCCAATGTGGACGGCGACATGTATGAACGTCCGGGGATCCTGGCCGACAAGTTCCCATCGCCGTTCCCCAACGAAGAAGCCGCCCGCGCGTCCAACGGCGGCGCCTATCCGCCGGACTTCTCCCTGCTGGCAAAGGCCCGCGCAGGCCACCGCGGCTTCCCGTGGTTCGTCTTCGACGCGTTCACCCAGTATCAGGAACAGGGCGCGGACTACATCTACGCTCTGCTGACCAGCTATCCGGAAGAAAATCCGGCGTGTTTCGGCGAGGATTTCTCGGGCTACTACAATCCGAAATTCCTTGGCGGCTCGGTGACGGCCGAAGCATGCGCGGATGAACACCTGACGGGCGGCCCGATCGGCATGGCACCGCCGCTCTATGACGAGGCGGTTGAATACACCGACGGCACGCCGATGACCGTCGACCAGTATGCGCACGATGTTTCCGCGTTCATGATGTGGGCTGCCGAGCCCCATCTGGAAGATCGCAAGAAGATCGGCTTCCGTGTCATGATCTTCCTGATCGTGTTCGCGGGCCTGCTCTACTTCACCAAGAAGAAACTCTGGCGCAATGTTGAGCATTGATTGATCGCCGCCACAGTGCATGATGAAGCCGCCGGTTTTTCCGGCGGCTTTTTCTTTGAGAGGTAACGCGATGCATCGCGTAGTGGTGGTTCTGGCAATCCTGTGTCTTCCTGGTCCCGCTTTTTCGCAGGCGGCCGCAACCCATGCCGTCCAGGTCCTGGACCTGCAGCTTGCCATGCGGGCCGCATTGCGGGCGATCGAGGTCTGCAACGAGGCGGGTTTTCAGGCGGGGGCGTCGGTTGTCGACCGGTTCGGCGTTGAACAGGTCACCCTGCGCAGCAATATGGGCGGGGCCCATGTGGGCGAAGCCGCGCGGCGCAAGGCCTGGACCGCCGCGTCCTTCAACCTGCCGACCTCCGAACTTGAGCAGCTGAATGCCGATGGCGGCAAGGCGGATCTCGGGGCCGTTCCGGGTATCGTGCCGGTGGGAGGCGGCCTGCCCATCGTGTCCCTGTCGGGCGACCTTCTGGGCGGGATCGGTGTCTCCGGTGGCGGCAGCCGTGAAAATGAAGCCCAATGCGCCAGGGCCGGACTTGACGCGATCACCGAACAATTGAAATAACCTTCGCTGGCCCGGGCGCGACCCGGGACCGGTGGACGGGATCCAGCAGGGCATTTGGAGCAGATATGGTACAGGCGGTTTTGGGGATCATCGGCGGGTCCGGTATCTACGATCTTCCCGGTCTTGAAAACGCGGAGTGGATCGCCGTCGAAAGCCCCTGGGGCGCGCCCTCCGACCAGGTCCGTATCGGCACGATCGACGGTCTCAAGGTTGTGTTCCTGCCCCGGCACGGCCGCGGTCATGTCTATTCGCCGACCACGATCAACTACCGCGCCAATATCGACGTGATGAAGCGCTGTGGTGTCACCGACCTTCTGTCGGTTTCCGCCTGCGGCTCCCTCAAGGAAGAACATGCCCCGGGGTCCTTCGTGCTGGTGGACCAGTTCATCGACCGCACAATTGCCCGCGAGAAAAGTTTCTTCGGCACGGGCTGCGTCGCCCATGTCTCCATGGCGACACCCGTCAGTCCGAAGCTGGTCGATGCGGTCGCGGCGGCGGCCGAAGCCGAGGGGCTTGCCCACGCGAAAGGCGGCACTTATCTGGCGATGGAAGGTCCGCAATTCTCGTCCCTGGCCGAAAGCCGGCTGTACCGGTCCTGGGGATGCGACGTGATCGGCATGACCAACATGCCGGAGGCCAAGCTCGCCCGTGAGGCGGAGATCTGCTACGCGACGGTTGCCATGGTCACCGATTACGACAGCTGGCATCCCGACCACGGCGAGGTCGATATCCAGGCGATCATCAAGGTGCTGCACGAGAATGCGGAAAACGCCCAGCGGCTTGTCGCGCGCGTGGCACGGGACCTGCCGCGGGATCACCAGTCCTGTCCGGCCGGATCCGACACGGCGCTTGAATATGCCTTTCTGACCGCACCCGACCATCGTGATCCGGCTCTTCTTGCCAGGCTCGATGCGGTTGCCGGTCGGGTGCTGAACCGGACCTGAAGCCGCGAACCGAGACCAGGTGGTGCCGTCGGCAGGCGGACAAGACCTGATAAGCCCTTGTGCCGGTGTTCACGCCGGAATGCTGAAAACAGAGAGAAAGCCCGATGAGCGAACAGACGATCCAGGATGAACTTGTCGGCGCGATCCGAACGATCAAGGATTACCCGAAAGAGGGCATTCTGTTCCGGGACATCACGACGCTTCTGGGCAATGCTCGGGCCTTCCGCCGGGCGGTCGATGCCCTGGTTCAGCCCTGGGCAGGCTCCAAGATCGAACAGGTTGCCGGGATCGAGGCGCGCGGCTTTATTCTGGGCGGCGCCGTGGCGCATCAGTTGTCGGCCGGGTTCGTGCCGATCCGCAAGAAGGGCAAGCTGCCGCACGAGACCGTGCGCATCGCCTATTCGCTCGAATACGGCCTCGATGAAATGGAAGTGCACAAGGACGCGATCCGTCCCGGTGACAGGGTGGTGGTGGTCGACGACCTGATTGCGACCGGCGGGACCGCGGAAGCGGCCTGCAAACTGCTCAGATCCATGGGAGCCAATATCGAGGCGGCCTGTTTCATCGTCGACCTGCCGGACCTGGGCGGACGCAAGAAGCTGGAAGCGCTCAATGTTCCGGTGCGCACGCTCGTGGAATTTTCGGGGCACTGACGCGCGATGGCGGGAGGAGCCGGAGACAGATCCATGCGGCCGGACTTCAGCCACGCCTTCCAGCGGGATTTCGAAACCCTGTTGAAATGGCGGCGAGATGTGCGCCGGTTCCGCAGCGAGCCGCTGCCGGAAGGCAAACTCTCGCATTTGCTGGACCTGGCCGACCTGGCGCCGTCCGTCGGCAACAGCCAGCCCTGGCGGATCGTGGTCGTCGGCAACCAGGACAAGCGCGATGCGATCGTGACCGCCTTCGAGGCTTCGAACGAGCTTGCGGCGAAGACCTATGACGACGACAGGGCGCTGCTCTACCGGCAGCTCAAGCTGGCCGGCCTGAAAGAAGCGCCGGTGCATCTGGCGGTCTTTTGCGATGAGGCGCCGGAACAGGGCCACGGCCTTGGCCGCAGGACCATGCCGGAGACGCTGGCCTATTCGACGGTCAGCATGATCCACACGTTCTGGCTGGCCGCCCGGGCGGAGGGGATCGGTGTCGGCTGGGTGTCGATCCTGGATCCGGAGACGGTCGCACACACACTGCAGGTTGACGCCGGCTGGCGGCTCGTGGCTTATCTGTGTGTCGGATACCCGGAAGAGGAACATGTCGATCCGGAACTGGAGCGGGCCCGCTGGCAGGCCCGAACACCGCTGTCATCCCGTATTCTCCACCGATGAGGACTGAACATGAGTGTAGTCATCCGCCGGATCACCGACAGCGACAAGGAAGCCGTCTTCCGGCTTCTGGCCGACAGATGGGCCGGTCCGGAGATGCTGCTCGACGGCGAGACCATCGATGCATCCAGCCTGCCCGGTTTTGTTGCCTATGACGGCGACGAGCTGGTCGGCCTTGTGACCCTGATCAAGCGCGACGGCGAGTGGGAGATCCTCACGCTGGATTCCCTCAGCCGCTGGGGCGGGACCGGTACGCTGCTGCTCGATGCGGTTGTCGACGACGCGCGCGCGAACGGCATCGGCCGCCTGATTGTGCGCACCTCCAACGACAATCTCGACGCTTTCCGCTTCTACCAGCGCCGGGGGTTCCGGCTGGAGCGGATCGCGCAAGGGGTCATCGACGCGGAGCGCGAGAAAAAACCCGAGATCCCGCTGCGCGGCGATTACGGCATCGAGATCCGCGACGAGGTTCTGTTTTCGCGAATGCTCTGAGGGAGCTTTTCCGGCCTTTTTCAGTCGTTCACCGGCGCTTTGCGGCAATGGGAGGCTTTCCAAAGGTTGATTTTCTGCCGCGCGCACCCAAGGCGGCCGAAAAGAGCGTTCAAAAAGAAGCGGTGAACACCGTTCGCTTTTGTACCGCGCCCGGACTGCGGGTCGAGGACAGGTCGCAGCCTCCAGCGGTGTGTGTCTTGCCGGACGGCTGTGTGCCGTTCCGGGGAAGGCGAACCGCCGGCCGATCGCCTGCCCGGGTCAAACCGAGGAACCGAGTTGCGCTGTCTCGAAGGGCCGGCTGCTGCCTGTTCTCGGCAGCTGCCGTTTCGACAGGGCTTGGGGCAGTCAACCAATTTGCATTGCGCTGCACAATAGTTATAATTCGGCCACTCCAAGTTCCATTCCCGATCCGGGAAAAATCTCTTTTTCTCTAGTTCAGAATTCCTGAGGAGGATCATTCATGGTCGCTGCCAGATCACTTGAAACAGCCGAAGAAATTTCAGATATTGCTTTCGGTTTCATGGGGTCGAAGGCGCTTTTTTCTGCGCTTCATGTTGGTTTGTTTTCAATTCTTTCCGAAAAAGTCTTGTCACCGGAAGAAGTCGCCGAGAATTCGGAGCTCGATCTTGACCGGGCGACCACGCTTCTGACCGCCCTGACCAGTCTCGGGCTGGTGCGGAAAGACGGTGACGGATTCACCAATTCCCCGGCCGCGGAAGCGTTTCTGGTAAAGGGCCGCAAGTATGATTTCGGCGACTATCTGCGGTTCCAGATCGACAAGCAGATGTACCCCTTCCTGACCCAGCTCAACGAGGCGCTGACCGACAGTCTCGACAAGGAGCAGGTTGCTTCCTACGAGGACTGGTTCAGCGATCCGGAGGAAGCGCGGCTGTATTCACGGTCCCAGCATGCGGGATCGCTCGGGCCGGGGCGGGGACTTGCGAAACTGATCGACCTGTCCGCGGCGAAAACGCTGCTCGATGTCGGCGGCGGCACCGGGGCGTTTTCCATCTCGCTGTGCAAGGCCTACCCGGCCCTGCGTTCGACCATTCTTGATTTTCCGAATGTCGCCAGGGTGGGCGAGGAGTTCATTGCCGAGGAAGGGCTTTCGGAGCGGATCGTCTACCAGCCGGGCAATGCGCTGAAGGACCCGTGGCCGGCGCGCGCGGACGCGGTTCTGATGTCCTACCTGTTTTCCGGGGTGCCGGGCGTATCGATCCCGGGGCTTGTTCGCAACGCGTTCACGGTGCTCGCCCGCGGCGGCGATTTCATGGTGCATGACTTCATGGTCGATGAAAGCCGGGACGGGCCGAAACTGGCCGCGCTGTGGCAGTTGCAGCACACGGCGTTCAACCCGGAGGCAAGGTCGATCACAAGTTCCTATGTGGCCGGACTGATGGAAGCGGCCGGGTTCATCGATATCTCCACCGAACCGATGATTCCGGGCATGACCATGCTGGTCCATGGCCGCAAACCTGCGTGACGGCAGCAGGGGCCGATAGGCTGGAATGGGACGGCAGGGGCTAAAGTCTCACGTGCCGGTCAGGCGTTTAAGCTTTTTCGCCGCTCGACGAACACCGTGCCCTTGAATGAAAAGGCCAGCCTGCCGTCCTGGTTGACCGCCGACATGTCGAAGTGAACCAGGCCCCACTCCGGACGACTGCGGCTCTCCGTCTTGCCGGTGACGACATGGCTGTAGCGCAGAGTGTCTCCGGCGTAGACGGGCTTGATCCATTTCAGATCCTCAAAACCCGGCGAAGGGCCGAGCCGGGCCGGTGTGCGGCCCGCCGCCCGTTCGGCGTCGTCCAGGGTCTTGCAGGCGGCCACCCAGAGTTTCATGAACACCGCTGCCGTGTGCCAGCCGGAGGCGCACAGCCGCCCGAAATGAGTTCTGGCGGCCCCTTCCTCGCTGAGGTGAAACGCCTGCGGATCGTATTTCTCCGCAAAGCGGATGATTTCCTCGCGGGTGAAGGTGTGCGCCCCGAGGTCGAGCGTATCGCCAACCTCAATGTCGTCGAAGAAGGCGGTCATGCGACTGTCTCCCGTCTGGAGAACAGGATCGCGTTTTCCCAAGTGAGCACTTCGGTTGCCGACTGGTTCAGCGCGGTCACCCGCATGGTCACGATGCCGAGATCCGGTTTGCTGCGCAGGTCCTTTCTGTTCAGGACTTCGGCCTTCGCGGTCAGGGCGTCTCCCGGAAAGACCGGGTGTTTCCATTGCAATTTGCTGATCCCGGGCGATCCCATGCAGGTTGCCCTTGTCAGAAGGCCGGTCGCCAGAAGCCGCATGACCAATGCGGCGCTATGCCAGCCGGACGCGGCCAGGCCGCCCAGCAGGGAAGCCTTGCCGGCGTCTTCATCGAGGTGAAAGGGCTGAGGGTCGAACTCGGAGGCGAACTCGACGACTTCCTCCCTGGTGACGACGAGCGCGCCGAGGTCGAATTCCTGGCCCGGTGTGAAATCTTCGAAATGGAGGAGGTCGGACATGGCTTCCGGAGGTTGTCGTGGCGGGGCGGGAACGGGGAGGTCCCGCGATGGTGACGAATGGAGACGGGCGGGAAATCAGTCGTAATATATTTCGTTGTCGTCCATGTAGACATTGCTCGCGGCGCAGATGTCGATGCTGATCGGTTCGTCCAGCACTTCGGTGTCGTTTTCACCCAGCCAGCCGAGCTGGAAGATCTGGTCGCAATTGCCGGTGTCGGCGATGAAATTCGCCGTGGCGGCTTCGCCTGGTGCGAGTGCGTCGGAGAGCCAGTTGTCGCTCCAGCCGCTGCCGTCATCGGTGTAGAAGCCGACCAGGATGTTGTTGTCGGTGTTGTTGTGGATCTGAAAATAGCCTTCAGACCCCGTTCCCTGGGACAATGCGGGAAGGGACCCGGCAGCGAGGGCCGCTCCGAACAAGAGTAGCTTGATGAAGTTCATGATCTTTCCCCCCGATGGCCCACTGCCATCGCGGCCCAGTCTCAGCCGGAAGCGAAGCAAATTCAAGTGCGGCAACCGTCTGTTCTGTTCCCCGTGCCGGTTTCAGCTCGTCACGTGCTTGCGCCAGTCGTGCTCTTCTTTGAAACCCAGAACTTCGCGGATCTTGCGATTGGAAAACAGCGCCTCGTGCTCGCCCAGGTCCCGGCTGAGCGGAACGTCCGGGAAAAACCGCTTGAGGATCTCCGAATTCGGAATGTCGACCGAATTCGTATCATTGCCGGCATTGAACACCTGATAGCCGAGGCCGTCCTTCTCCAGGCACAGGTCGACGATCTGGCCGAGGTCGCGGGCATCGATGTAGCAGAAGATGTTTCTGCGGCGCTGTGCCGGATCGCGGAAAAAATCGGGAAACCGGTGATACTCGTCCGGTTCGATGACATTGCCGATCCTGAGCGCATAGATGTCGAAGCCCGACCGGCGCTGAAAGGCCCGGGCGGTCTGTTCGTTGACGACCTTCGACAGGCCGTAGCTGTCCATCGGATCGACGTCATAGTCCTCCTCGACGGGCAGCACCTTCGGATCGACCACGCCATCGGCGAAGCAGACGCCGTAGGTAGTTTCCGACGACGCTATGATGATCTTGCGGATGCCCAGCTTCACCGCCGCCTCGATGACGTTGTAGGTGCCGACGGTATTGACCTCGAAGGTGCGGTTGTCCGGATGGATCAGGATGCGCGGAACGGCGGCAAAGTGAACCACCGCGTCAAAGGCGGGCACGCCGTTGCCGGGTTCAAGCTCGTCGAAATTGGCATAGCTTGTCATGACATTGAACATCTCGCCGGAGGACGTGATGTCCGCGGTCAGGTTGTCGACGCCGGGATGGTCCAGAGGCCTGAGATCCACATTGACGACCCGATGGCCACGGTCCAGCAGGTAGGGGATGACGTGTTTGCCGGCCTTGCCGGTGCCGCCGGTGAACAAAATTCGCTTTTGAGTGGTCATAAACGGGTCCCTGTTCAGAAATGGGGGACATCAGGTCCTTCCCGGGTGACGTCAGCGCCGGTCGATGCGCCGATCTCTGCAAACAGCCATTTGCGGATGGCCAGGACCTTCATGTCATCCGCTTTTTCCGGCGAATAGACAAAGTAGTATCCAAGACCATCCAGTTCGGGGCCGAACGGTTGCGTGAGCAGGCCGTTTTCAAGAGCTTCCTGTGCGAGCACGACGCTCAGGAGGGCAACGCCCTGACCGGCAATCGCGGATTGAATAACATGACTGTCGCTTGTGAGAACAGTGCCTGCAGCCGTATCGATGTCGTCGATGCCGGCGTGGACACACCACTTGTGCCAGGTCGGTGTGAAGTCATCCTGCCGATGCCAGACGGAATGCAGCAGCGTATGGGCTTTCAGGTCATCCGATGTGCGAATACCCAGACGCGGACTGCACAGTGGAGCGAAGCGTTCCTTCATCAGCGGTTCGGCGATCAGGTTCGAAAACGGCGGGCTGCCATAGCGGATGGCACAATCCGCTTCGCCGGACCGCAGGTCTACCACCGTTTCGCAGGGTTGCAACCGCAAGGTTATGCCGGGATTCGTGATGTTGAACCCGCGGGTTTTCGGAACAAGCCATCCGCTGGCGAACGCCGTGGTCGTTGTCACCGTGACCGCTTTGCGGGCGCTGGTGCGGCGGATTTTTCCGAGCGCTTCTGTCATGGCTGAAAAGGCTTCGCGGAATACCGGGTAGAGCAGATTTCCTGCTTCGGTGAGACTGACCTGGCGAGGTTTCCGGTCGAACAGCCTTGTACCGACCGTCTCTTCCAGAAGTCTGATCTGATGACTGACGGCCGTTGGCGTCACACCCAGTTCATCGGCTGCGCGCTTGAAACTCATGTGGCGGGCAGCAGCTTCGAAGGTTCGAAGGGACGCGAGCGGAGGAAGGGAGTTCATGGATGAATTCAGTTCACTCAATTGCTGAAAAATTCGAATTTGCTGATTTGAAAATTAAATACTATCTCGAAAAAGGCAACAAAATTTGTTGCGCATAAGATGAGAATAAATCATTCAAAATCGCCTCTGCGATTGAAGGAGATGCTTCATGGCAACCCTGCTGCATATCGATTCCAGCGCCCGAACCGGCGGCTCGGATGAACACCGGTTCGGATCGCATAGCCGGAGGTTGACGCGCCGGTTCGTCAAAACCTGGAGTGAATGCCGGCCCGCAGATAGGGTAATCTACCGCGATGTGAGCGCGGACTGTCCTGCACCTGTCACCGGGCGATGGATCCACGCCGCTTTCACCAAAGCGGAAGATCGCGAGCCATGGATGCGCGAAGTACTTGCGGAAAGCGACAGGCTTGTCGATGAACTCCTGAGCGCGGACATCATACTTGTGGGCGTGCCGATGTATAATTTTGGTGCCCCGGCGCAGTTCAAGGCCTATATCGACAACATTGTCCGTGTGGGCCGGACCTTCGGGTTCGACAAGAACCGGTCAGGCGCCCCTTACTGGCCAATGGTGCCGCCGGGGAGAACACTGGTGCTGCTGTCTTCGCGGGGCGACTTCGGCTACGGGCCAGGAGGGCGGCTCGAAGCGCAGAATCACTTGGAGCCGGGGATAAAGACGCCGTTTGCCTATATCGGCATAACCGATGTCCATTCCATTGCCATCGAATTCGACGAGTTCGCGGACGAACGTCTTCTGGCGTCAATCGATTTGGCCGAGAGCCAAGTCGATGAGCTTGCCGGTCGACTGAACGTCCGTGTCGGTCAAGGTCAGGCCGAATTGGGTAAGGGCGTGTGAAAGCACAACTCTTTGCGTCCATTCTTCGGGGCCGCATTCGATGTCAGAGCGGCCAGAAGATCAGAATGGCCGGAATGGCAACGGCGAGCACCAGGATTTCGAGGGGCAGGCCCATGCGCCAGTAGTCGCCGAACCGGTAGCCGCCCGGGCCCATGATGATGGTGTTGTTCTTGTGTCCGATCGGGGTCAGGAACGCGCAGGAGGCCGCCACGGCGACGCCCATCAGGAAAGGGTCCGGATTGGCTTCGAGCGTGTTGGCGATCTGAACGGAGATCGGCGCGGCGATCAGGCAGGTGGCCACATTGTTCAGGAAATCCGACAGGGTCATGGTGACGATCATGAGAACGGTCAGCGTCACCCAGGCGGGGGCGCCCGCAGTGATCGTGAGAATGCCATCGGCGATCAGCTGCGCGTTGCCTGCCTGCTCGAAAGCCTGCCCGAGCGGGATCAGGGAACCGAGCAGGACGATCACCTTCCATTCCACCGACTGGTAGACCTCGGCGCCGGTGACGAGACCGCTGGCGGCATAGAAAATCACACAGGCGGCAAGGGCCACGGGCAGATAGGCAATGCCTGCGACCGCCGCGGTGATGGCCAGGGCGAAGCCGGCGATGGCGAGCCAGGCCTTGTTGCGCTGGATCATGCCGGTCTGGCGGCCCTCCAGCGGCAGCACACCGAGCCATTGGCTGGCATTTTCCAGCCGTTCGGGCGCACCGAGAAGCAGCAATACGTCGCCCGGACGGATCGCTTCGTGACGGACCCGTTTCTGGATGCGCCGGCCCTGCCTGGAAATGCCGAGCAGGGTCACGCTGTGACGGTTGAGCAGGCGGAGGTCGAAAGTCGACCGTCCGACGATCCGGGCATGATCGGGAACGATCGCCTCGACCAGGGACAGGGCACTGCCGTTGAGCCCGCCCTTGTGCCGTTCGGATCCGGCGAACTCCAGCTTCGCGGCGCCCATGAAGGCCTCGATTGCCTTCGGGTCGCCCTCGACGAACAGAAAGTCGCCGCTCCTGATCGGCTCGCGGCGGGCGAAGCCCCGCATGCGGCGGCCGTTGCGGATGAGACCGATGATCGCGACATCCTTGTCGTCGGCGACCGGGTAGAGGTCGCCCACCGTCAGGGCCTTGCCCTCCGCTATCTGGCCAACCTTCAACTCGGCGGAATAAAGGCTTTCGGCGAAACCTTCCTCCTTGGGCTTGTCGCGGAAATGCCGGGGCAGCAGACGCCAGCCGATCAGCGCGACAAAGGCGATGCCGCTGATGGCGACCGCGAGGCCGACCGGCGCGAAATCGAACATGGAGAAGGGCGCGCCAAGCGCGTCGGAACGGTACTGGGCGATCACGATGTTCGGCGGCGTGCCGATCAGGGTGATCATGCCGCCAAGAATGGTCGCAAAGGACAGCGGCATCAGGGACAGACCCGCCGCACGGCCGGCCTTGCGTGCCGATTCCAGATCAAGCGGCATGAGCAGCGCAAGCGCGGCGACATTGTTGATGATGCCGGAAAGACCGGCCCCGACCACGGCCATCAGGCCGATATGCTGCGCCAGACCCCGCGATGCCGACAGAAGACGCGCGGCGACAAGTTCCACCGCGCCGGAATTCATCAGCCCTTTGGAGACGATCAGGACCAGGGCGATGATGATGACGGCGGGATGGCCAAATCCGCTGAAAACCTCGCCGGAGGGAACCAGTCCGAGAAGGGCGCCGAGAATCAGGGCCGCAAAGGCGACCAGATCGAAGCGGATGCGGCCCCAGACAAGCAGGGCGAAAACGACGCCGAACAGCAGAAACAGGGCGGTTTGGTCAAATGTCACGGACGGTGGGCTCCGGCACGGATAATATCTTGAGGGTCAGATGATCATGACGCTGGTCCGATCACAAGGCCCATCGTGCGCCGGTTCGAGCGCTGTGTGAAGCGGCCGGGCCGGGATCATGCCGGCCGGTTGCGGAAGGTGCGCGCGCGGCCGGGATTGTTTGCCGAGCAGGGTGTCATGATGAGGCTGGTCCCGCGGGCCGCTGTTTTCGGAGGCCAGTGGCAGGCGAACGCGCCGGGAGCAAATGCGGCCAAGGGGCCACGGGAGCCTTGTGAAGATCGCAGCGCATTACCGGGGCCTTTCCCGAGGCAGGGGCGGTCGGCGGATCCTGGGACGTGCCGCGCTGTGACAGCGCGAACAGACCCCGCCGGCCGATGGCCTGCGGGGTCCGGAATTTCGGGAAAGCGCCGGGATCAGACCACGGTGACTTCCAGCGACGGCAGGCCGTCCACCGTTACGACGAGCTTGTCGCCGCGTTCGACCGGGCCGACACCGGAAGGGGTTCCGGTGAGGATCACGTCACCGGCGGCCAGTTCGAAATAGTCGGACAGGTAGGAGATCATTTCCGGGACCTTCCAGATCATCTGGTTGAGGTCGCCCTCCTGGCGCAGATCACCGTTGACGGTGAGCCGGATGGCACCCTTGTCCGGGTGGGCGCTTTCCGAAACGGGCACCAGCGGGGTGATCGGCGCGGATTGCTCGAACGCCTTGCCGGTTTCCCAGGGGCGGCCCATCTTCTTGGCCGCGCCCTGAAGGTCGCGGCGCGTCATGTCGAGGGAAACGGCATAGCCGTAGACATGGTCGAGCGCGGCTTCGACGGGAATGTTGTGGCCGCCGGATTTCAGCGCAACCGCGAGTTCCGCCTCGTGATGGACATCTTCCGATTTCGGCGGGTAGGGAAACTCGCTTCCGACGACAAGGTTGTTGGGGTTCTTCTGGAAGAAAAAGGGCGGCTCCTTGTCGGGATCGTGACCCATCTCGACAGCATGGGCCGCGTAGTTGCGGCCAATGCAATAAACCCGGCGGACCGGAAACCGGCTGTCCGTCCCCTTCACCGGCAAGGTTGCCAGCTCGGGCGGGGCGATCACGAATTCAGACATCAAGCACCTCTGCGTGTTTTCGTTTTTCCTGAAGGGAAGACCCTACTCGAAAATCGATCAATCACAACCAATATTTTTTTCGTCGATTTTATCTTGCAAATTCGGATTGATTCGACATTAATCGGTATATTGATCCGAAATTGATCGGTCAATTGGTTCAATTGATCGTGTGTCCCTGAAATTGGAGTTGCCCTTTCGTGTTAATCCGGCCGGAACCGTCAGACCGCAGCGAAGCGGTTCGTCTTCTGAAGGAATTCATCGAGACGCAAGGGCTTGCGCCGGGAGACAGGTTGCCGGCGGAACGCGACCTGATCGGCCAGCTCGGCATGAGCCGCAGCAGCCTGCGCAAGGCGCTGGAGTTGCTGGAACGTCAGGGCATGATCTGGCGCCATGTCGGCAAGGGCACCTTCGTTGCCGGACCGGACGGCATTGCGGACCCCGGACTGCTGACCGATATCGGCCATCAGATCACGCCGGTGAAGATGATGCGTGCCCGGCAGTGCATCGAGGCGGTGATCGCCCGGGAGGCGGCGATCAATGCCTCGCGTCAGGCGGCGGTCACGATCCGGCAGATCAAGGACAGGGCGCAGTCCGCGACCAACTGGGAAGACTACGAGACCCAGGACGACCTGTTTCACCAGGCGATCGCCGAAGCGACCGACAACATCCTGCTGCGCGCCCTGTTCGACCAGCTCAACGGTGTCCGGCGCGCCGTCGCCGTCAGCACGGTTATCCGCGAAACCACCCGGCCACCGGAAAGTCATACCAGTTTCGCGGAACATGACCGGATCTGCGCGGCCATAGAGGCCCGCGATCCCAAGGCAGCCCATGACGCCATGTGGCTGCACATCAGTTCGGTATCGGCACGCCTCTTTGGAGAAGTGTGACGCACCCCATCTTTTCAGGCGTCCAACGAGCCAAAGAAGCCGGGACGGGTACTGAAGCAACGGACCGAAAGGTTCATCACTCGGGAGGAAAACCATGAAAACACTATTGCGCAAACTGGGAGCAGCCGCGGCATCGATACCGCTCGCGATTGCCCTGATTGCCACCCCGGCGGCAGCCGCAGGCAAGATCAAGATCGCCCTGGCGGAAACGCCGTCCGACGAACTCGCGGCCTTCTTTGTCGCCCTCGACAGGGCCAAGGCCAATGGTCTCGACTACGAATGGACGGCCTTCTCCGACGAGGAACTGGCCATTCAGGCGGTCCTGAGCGGCCAGATGGACATCGGCTTCGGTACGCCCTATGCGGCCATGCAGCGCTCCAAGGCGCCTATCCGGATCGTGTTTCAGCTTTCCAAGCTGAAGTTCTTCCCGGTCACGTCCAAGAAATACAGCACGCTGGAAGACCTGAACGGCGAGCCGATCATGCTGCATTCGCGCGGCGGCGGCACGGATTCCATCGCCAACGTGATCGAGGACAAGGTCGGCATCGAGTTCGGCGACCGGTCCTACGTGCCGGGCTCCTCCAACCGGGTGGCCGCACTGATGGCGGGCCAGACGGAAGCCACGATCGTCGACCTGTCCAACAAGAACAAGGTGATGAAGATCGCCGGCGACAGGTTCAACGTCCTGCCGATGTTCGAGGTCGATGCCAGCGACGAGGCCCTGTTCGCCAATCTGGACTGGATTAAGAACAACGAGGAAGATGTCGGCATCTTCGTCAATGCGCTGCTCAGCGTGTGGCGGGACATGGCCGAAGACCCGACGATCATTTCCAAGGAAACCGACCCCAATGGGCCGATCGGGCAACTTCCGCCGGAAATCCTGGGCAATCTCGACACATTCTATGCCGATGCGGTTGCCGGAGGTCTCTACGACCCGAACGGCGGCGGCCAGATTGCGGCCAAGGCAGACCTGGAGTGGTACTCCAATGCCGGTCAGCTTGAGGGAGACCTGTCGACGCTGAATGTCGAGGACTTCTGGTATCTCAAGCCACTGGAATCCGCCACGCAATAAGTCACTCCAGCGGCCGCCCGCCAATGCCGGCGGCCGCCCATCATTCCAAATGAAAGGGAATGCGGCTTATGGTCCGTCGTTCTTTCTGGCTCAAGATCGTGTCCGCGCTGGTGCTCTTCGGAGCCTGGCAGATTGCCGGCATGATCCCGGTCAGCTACGCTTTTCCAACGTTCCTTGAATCCATGGCCGCGCTCGGCCGCATGGCCGTCGACGGCACGCTTCTTCAGGCCTATGTCGAGACGCTGCGTCCATTGGTCATCGGTATCGCCATCTCGGCGTTTCTGGGGATCGGCCTGGGGCTCTGGATCGGCCTCAGCCGCAAGTTCGAATGGCTGTTCTCACCGATCTTCATCGTCATGCAGGCCGCGCCTCTGGCCGCGCTCATCCCGCTGCTGGTGATGGCCTATGGCATCGGACTGACCTCCAAGGTCTTCGTGGTCTGCATCATGGCGATGCCCGTCATCGTGCTCAACACCGCAGGGGCTGTTCGCAACACGCCGTCCTCGCTGAAGGAGATGGGCCAGTCCTTTCTCGCCTCGCGGACCGAGGTCATCGTGAAGATCATCGTTCCGGCAGCGTCGCCGGTCATCTTCAGCGGGCTGCGGCTCGGCATTTCCGCCGGTTTCATCGGGGCCATCCTTGCGGAACTGAAAATCACGCCGACCGGGGTCGGCGACATCATCACCTACAGCCGTTCGATCGCGGACTACCCCGCCATGTACGCGGCGATCTTCTCCATCATTCTCCTGGCCGTTCTCTTCCTCAATCTGCTGGAACGGCTCGAGGTTCATCTGTTCGAAGGAAATGTCCGTGGTTATGCCTCAGATTAAAGAAGCCGTAGAAACAACAGGCGTTCCGAAAGCCGACAATGCCGTTGTGGCGCGTGGTATTTCCAAGACCTACGGCAAGGTTGAAGCGCTCAAGGACATGTCCCTGGAATTTCCGCGCGGCCAGCTCACGTCGCTGCTCGGACCGTCCGGATGCGGCAAGACCACCCTGCTGAAGATCATCGCCGGTCTTCTGAAACCCAATTCCGGCGAGATCGAGGTCAACGGCAAACCCGTCACGGGGCCGGGACCGGACCGGGCGTTCGTGTTCCAGGACTTTGCCCTGCTGCCCTGGGCCAGCGTGCTCAGGAACGTGGCCTTCGGGCTGGAACTGCGCGGGGTCGCGAAGTCCGAACGCGAAGCGATCGCGGAAAAATACATCGCGGAAGTCGGTCTGGCGGGATTCGAGAAGAGTTACCCGCACGAGCTTTCCGGCGGCATGCGTCAGCGTGTCGGTCTGGCCCGCGCGCTTTCGGTCGATGCGGATGTGCTGCTCATGGACGAGCCGTTCTCCGCGGTCGACGAGCAGACCCGGCGCAAGTTCCAAGAAGATCTCCTGAACCTGGTGCAGCTTGAAAACAAGACCTTCATCTTCGTGACCCACTCGATCGAGGAAGCGGTCTATGTCTCCGACCAGATCGCGATCCTTCTGCCGCGGCCGAGCCGTGTATCGGAAATCATCCGGCCGGCGGGTCTGCGGCACAAGAATGTCGACAACATCCGCCGGGATTTGGAATACCTGGACATCGTCGACGGCATCTGGGCGTCCCTGCGCAGCTATGTGGAATAGGAGGCCATCATGACACTTTTCGGATACCGCCTGCCCGCCATGTCCTCGCTGCTCCTGTGGGGGCTCCTGTGGGAAATCGTCGGCCAGCTGAACCTCACCTTCTTCGTCCCTCCGCTGTCTGAAGTGGTCGTGACGCTGATGTCCGTGATCGGCACGGCGCCCTTTCTGAAGGCGCTGTCGGAAACGGCCTATGCGTTTGCGGTCGGCGTTCTGGCGGCGATTGTCATCGGCATCCCGGTCGGGATCCTGATGGGCAAGAGCCGGCTGGTGGACGAGCTGCTGCTGCCCTGGGTCAACATGTTCCTGAGCGCACCGCTGACGGCCCTCGTGCCGGTGCTCATGGTGCTGTTCGGGTTCGGCATGCGATCGATCATCATCACCACGACCCTGTTCGCGATCTGGATCATCATCCTGAATGCAAGGGCAGGGGTGCTGCAGATCAACAGGTCCCTGATCGAAATGGCACGGTGTTACGGTGCCAATCCGCTCCAGGCCTTCTACAAGATCTATTTCTGGGCCGCGCTTCCCGAAATTCTGGGCGGCGTGCGTATCGGGGTGATCCGCGCGGTGAAGGGGGTGATCATCGGCCAGCTGCTGATTTCCATCGTCGGATTCGGCGCACTGTTCGAGCTTTATGCCAACAACTTCCTGATGGCCCACTTCTGGGCGGTGCTGATCGTGCTGTTCGCACTGGCCTTTTCCGTTTCGGAAGTCCTGGCCTATATGGAACGCCGGGTGTCCTACTATGCGGCCAAGCGGTAGGCCCAGGTCCTAAGACCGACCCAAGGCCCACGGCCTTGATCAACACACACCGTCCCGGCTGGTCCGCCGGGGCGGTGTCATTCGAGCCGCCCCCGGTGCACGGCCGTCAGCCGGACGCCTGATGTCGGAACGAGACGGCCCCGGGTAACGACACGCAGCCCAAACGGATTGTTGCCCGGCGAGCAGCGGGTATGTGACCTAGAACGCGAGCGGGGCGTTCTCCTTGATCTCCTTGAGAACGAAGAACGTGCGGATCTGCCGGACACCGGGCAGAGCGATCAGCATCTTGTTGTGAATGGTGTTGAAGTCGTTCATGTCGCTGACCCGGATTTTCAGCAGGTAGTCAAATTCTCCCGCAACCAGGTGGCAGTCCAGCAACTCGTTCATGCCGGACACCGCCTCCTCGAAGGTTGCGAAGCTCTCCGGGGTCGAGCGGTCAAGCACGACACCGACCATCACCAGTGTTCCCAGGTCAACGGAGGTCGGGTTGATCTGCGCTGTAACACGGGTGACGTGCCCGCCTTCAAACAAGGCCTGGGTCCGCCTGTGGCACGTCGCGGGGCTGACATTGACCGCTTTTGCGAGCTCGGCATTCGTCAATCTTCCGTCTGACTGAAGGCGGCGCAGTATGTTCTTGTCGATCCGGTCCAGATCAGTCATGGAAGATTCTTTCATTTTTGTCGTCTGTTTCTCTTATCACATGGTTTTATGGCTGAAAAACAGGAAGACAGAATGATTTTGGCGATCAATTCAGAAAGCACCTTCCGCTTTCTCTTTGCTAGGATTTCCAGACTTGAAATCAGGAGATCGCCATGTCCTTGCTCGACAAATTCGAACGCTACCCTCTCACCTTCGGAGAAACCGCCATCGAACACCTGCCGCGCCTGAGCGAAGCTGTCGGCGCGGATGTGGCGTTTCATGCCAAGCGCGACGACTGCAACTCGGGCCTGGCTTTCGGTGGAAACAAGCTGCGCAAGCTCGAATACATCGTGCCGGACGCCATCGCGAGCGGAGCCGACACGCTTGTTTCCATTGGAGGGGTCCAGTCCAACCACACGCGCATGGTGGCGGCCACCGCCGCCAAGATCGGCATGAAATGCGTGGTGATCCAGGAGAAGTGGGTGCCCCACTACGATGCGGTTTACGATCGCGTCGGCAATATCATGCTGACCCGGCTGATGGGGGCCGACAGCCGACTGGTCGAAGACGGGTTCGACATCGGTATCCGGAAGAGTTGGGAAGATGCCATTCAGTCGGTGAAGGACGCAGGCGGCACCCCCTATCCCATTCCGGCTGGTGCTTCGGTGCACAAATATGGAGCCCTCGGCTACATCGGCTTTGCCGAGGAAGTGGCACGGCAAGAAGAAGAACTCGGTTTCAGGTTCGACTACATCGTGGTCTGCGTCGTCACAGGATCAACCCAGGCAGGGATGGTCGTGGGGTTTGCGGCGCAGGACCGCGCCGACCGCGTGATCGGGATCGATGCATCGGGAACGGTCGACCAGACCCGGGCACAAGTGCGGTCCATCGTGGACAACACGGCTGAACTGGTCGGATTGGGCCGGACCGTCCTTGATGACGAAATCCACATCAATCCGGACTATGCCTACCCGGCCTACGGTGTGCCGTCGGAGGAAACCAACGACGCGATCCGTCTTGCCGCCAAGACCGAGGCGATGATGACCGACCCGGTTTACGAGGGCAAATCCATGCAGGGCATGATCGACCTTGCCAGGAAGGGCTTTTTCCCGAAGGGTTCCAGGGTGCTCTACGCCCACCTTGGTGGCGCTCCCGCGCTGAACGGCTACAGCTACTATTACAAGGATGGCTGACGGCATCTGCCTCTGCCCCAATCCATACCCTGCCCATGATACCGGAGGTCGCCCCATGTCCAGTGTGCATCTGAAAACCATCGAACAACGGCTGCTCTGGCTGTCGCACTGGATGATCCACAATGCCAATCACATCCGCCCCAAGGTGGATGGCATCAAGGTTGGCGGGCATCAGGCGTCTTCCGCGTCCATGGTCTCGATCATGACCGCGCTCTATTTCTCCGTGCTCCGGCCCGAAGACCGGGTTGCGGTCAAGCCTCATGCATCGCCGGTCTTTCACGCGATGCACTATCTGATGGGGACCCAGACGCGCGAGAAAATGGAGGCCTTCCGCGGCTATGGCGGGGTTCAAAGCTATCCGAGCCGCACCAAGGACACCGACGATGTGGACTTTTCGACCGGCTCCGTCGGTCTGGGGGTCGGCATCACCGCGCTTGCTTCAATCGTGCAGGATTTCATCAAGGCAAAGGAATGGGGCGCGGACACCAGGCTGGGCCGGATGGTGGCGCTTGTGGGCGATGCGGAAATGGACGAAGGCAACGTCTATGAGGTTCTGCAGGAAGGCTGGAAGAACGATCTTCGGAATACCTGGTGGATCATCGACTACAATCGACAGTCTCTAGATGGAATCGTACGCGAGGGCCTGTTCGAACGCATAGACAGGATATTCGATGCGTTCGGCTGGGATGTCGTCAAAATCAAATACGGGATATTGCAACGCGCGGCATTCGATGAACCCGGCGGCGAGAAGCTTCGCTCCTGGATCGATGCCTGCCCGAATGCCGAATACGCCGCGTTGACCTACATGGGCGGTGAAGTCTGGCGAAAACGCCTGATGGATGACCTGGGCGACCAGGGCGACGTCACGGCCCTTCTGGACAAACGCAGCGATGCCGAGCTTGCCGATCTGATGGAAAATCTCGGCGGCAACTGTGTGCAGACGATGGCGGAAACCTTCGCGGCCATCGATCATGACCGTCCGACCTGCTTTCTTGCCTATACGATCAAGGGCTGGGGAACTCCCATCGCCGGGCACAAGGACAATCACGGCGGTCTCATGACCAGGGCGCAAATGGCGGACTGGCAAAAACACATGGCCGTGCCGGAAGGGCAGGAGTGGGACCCCTTCGCCGCTGTCGACGATGAAGCCGGACTGAAGTCGTTTCTCGCGGAGGTTCCGTTCTTCGGAAAGGGGACGAGGCGCCATTCCGATGAAAAACTGCCTGTTCCCGGGATCGCGTTTTCGACGGATCGCGAGATTTCGACACAGGCCGCGTTTGGAAAAATTCTTGATGAGCTGTCAAAAGGCCAGAGCGATCTTGCCGCACGGATCATGACCACCTCGCCGGATGTCACCGGCACGACCGGTCTCGGGGCGTTCGTCAATCGGCGCAAGCTTTTCGCACGTCAAGCGCAAAAGGATGCCTTTATCGAGCATCGCATCCCCTCGACCGCCAAGTGGAATTTTGCCCCGGAAGGTCAGCATGTTGAGTTGGGCATTGCGGAAATGAACCTGTTTCTGCTCCTGGGGGCGGCTGGCCTGGCGCACAGCCTTTGGGGCAAGCGGATCATACCGATCGGAACGGTCTATGACCCGTTCGTTCATCGCGGTCTGGATGCCCTGAACTACGCCTGCTACCAGGATGCCCGTTTCATGATCGTCGGAACGCCATCGGGAGTAACGCTCGCGCCGGAAGGCGGCGCGCACCAGTCTATCGGAACACCCCTGACTGGAATGGCCCAGGACGGTCTGGCGAGTTTCGAACCGGCATTTGCGGATGAACTCGCCGTGATCATGGAGTGGGCGTTTGATTACCTGCAGCGCGACGGCGGGAGCGATCCCGACGAGCGCACGTGGCTTCGGGACGAAACCGGTGGCTCTGTCTATCTTCGCCTGACAACAAAGCCGCTGGAGCAACCGGGCAAGCGCGTTGATGACGACTTTCGCCAGGGTGCCATTGACGGTGCGTACTGGCTTCGCAAGCCTGGACCGAACTGCGAAATCGTCATTGCCTATCAGGGCGCCGTCGCCAATGAGGCCATCGAAGCCGCGGGACGCCTGGCCGAGACCCATCGGGATATCGGGGTGCTTGCGGTTACGTCAGCCGACCGGCTGAATGCGGGCTGGACGGCCGCGCAGCGCAGCCGCGCGCGCGGCAACCGACAGGCGACCTGCCATGTCGAAAAACTGCTGTTTGGCCTCCCCGGCCACTGCAAGGTCCTGACCGTGCTCGATGGCCACCCCGCCACGCTGTCATGGCTGGGGGCTGTGGCCGGGCATCGAACCATTCCGCTCGGGGTCGAGCACTTCGGACAAACGGGAACAATCGCCGACCTTTATGCCCATTTCGGCATCAATCGTGATGCCATCGTGGAAGAAGCGCGCAAGGCGTTGCCGACCGGCCCGGAAATCGCCCAATCCATGGGGGCCGCAACCAGGGTGTGAACTCTTGTTCCTGTCACGGCCCTTGATCCATGGTGCCCGGTGAAGGGCAGCATCAGCCCGGATGCGCTCCGGCGCGGCGGCGATATCTCGTCAGGTGTTGAACTTGAACAAGAGGACGTCGCCGTCCTTGACGACATATTCCTTGCCTTCGTCGCGCGACTTGCCGGCTTCCTTGGCGGCGGTTTCGCCGCCGAGGCCGACATAATCGTCATAAGCGATGGTCTGGGCCCGGATGAATCCGCGCTCGAAGTCCGTATGAATGACACCGGCCGCTCCCGGCGCCTTGGTGCCCTCGGTGATGGTCCAGGCACGGGTTTCCTTCGGGCCGGCGGTGAAATAGGTGATCAGGCCAAGCAGGTCGTAGCCGGCGCGGATCATGCGGTCGAGGCCGGGCTCTTCCAGACCGATGGTCTCCAGGAATTCTTCCTGTTCTTCCTTGTCGAGCTGCGAGATCTCCGCCTCGATGGCCGCGGAAATCACCACGGCGACCGCGCCTTCCTGCTTCGCGCGTTCAGCGACCTTTTCCGACAAGGCATTGCCGGTTCCGGCCGAGGCTTCGTCGACATTGCAGACATAAAGCACGGGCTTGGATGTCAGAAGGTTCAGTCCCTGCAGCAGACGTGCCTCTTCCGCGTCGGCCACCTGCAGCAGGCGCGCGGGCTTGCCGTCCTGCAGGAGGGCGAGGGCGCCTTCCATGATCGGCAGCAGCACCTTGGCTTCCTTGTCGCCGCCACCGGCTTTCTTCTTCAGCGGTGCGATGCGCCGCTCGAGGCTTTCCATGTCGGAAACCATCAGTTCGGTTTCCACCGTCTCGGCATCGGCCAGCGGATCGATCGTGCCTTCCACATGGGTGATGTCATCGTCCTCGAAGCAACGCAGCACATGGGCGATGGCATCGACTTCGCGGATATTGGCGAGAAACTGGTTGCCGAGGCCTTCGCCCTTGGACGCGCCGCGCACGAGGCCGGCAATGTCGACAAAGGTGATGCGGGTCGGGATCACTTCCTTGGATCCGGCCACCTCGCGAATGGCGTACAGACGTGGGTCCGGCACCGCCACCTCGCCGGTGTTCGGCTCAATGGTGCAGAACGGATAGTTGGCAGCCTGCGCGGCCGCGGTCTTGGTGAGCGCGTTGAAGAGCGTGGACTTGCCGACATTCGGCAGTCCGACAATGCCGCACTGAAAACCCATGGGAGTTCGCTTTCGATCTGGTCTGAAACTGTTGCTGGGCTACATGCCCGAGCGCAACGGGCAGGTCAAGGCTTAGCGCGGGCAAGGCCGGGATCCGCGGCCAAAGCCAGGCGGCTCGGAGCTGCAAAAAGGGCCGCCGGTTCAACCGAGGGCGTTCTGCGCTTCCTTCCGATCCGGCATCGGGTATACTCACCGTAATTTTCAGGACGACTGTTTTTCGGGAATATAAAGCGGCATGATCTCCAGACATTTGAAGTCGGGGCCTTTGACTGCAGGCCGGGTCCGGTTTACCGGGATGCTTGCGGCCGCGCTGGCCCTCTGGATCTCCGGCCCCGTTGGCACGGCAACGGCGCAGGGCTTCGATCCGGGCAGCCTGACAGGGCTTTACGGGGACAGCTCCATCGATCCGGCTCTTCTGGAGAATGTCGGCCGGACCACCGTCACCCGGGCCTATATTCCCGACGCCATCGACCTGTCGCCGCTGATGCCGCCGCCGCTCCTGCAGATCCACGGCAGTTGCGTCTCCTACGCCGTCGGCTACGCGATGCGCGGTTATTACGCCGCTCTGGAAAACAATGTCTCGCCGGGCAGCCGGTCGTTCACGCCGAGCCCGGCTTTTCTTCATTCCCAGATCCGTAATAGGAACGAGGCCTGCGAGGCGGCGGGCAGCCATGCCTTTTTCGCCATGTCCTATTTCAAGGGGCGGGGTGCGCCCGATCTGGATGCCATCCCCGATGTGGCCATGTGCTCGGAACGTGTCGAACGGCCCTCGGCCGCACCGGACAGGTTCCGCATCCGCGATTTCCAGTTCATCTATGTCGTGGAAAGGGACCGGCGCAGGCCCAGTCGCCGGGACCTGGATGCGATCAAGCAGCAACTGGCCGCCGGCCATCCGGTTGCCGTCGGTTTCCGGATGTTCGACGTGGTGCCGTCGGCGCGAACACCCGACGGCGTGACGCTGCAATACCTGAAGGCCGGCGAAATCTATCAGGGATCGCTGGGGCGCAATGCGGGACCGTCCGGCGGCCACCAGATGGTGCTGGTCGGCTATGACGAGCGCCGACAGGCATTTCTGGTCCAGAACTCCTGGGGACCGTACTGGTCGGGCGACGGGTTCGGCTGGATCAGCTATGGGGCCGCGCTTGCGGACATGCGCAATGCCTCGGTCATGCGCACCGGAATCCGGCCACCACGTCCGGTGCCGGGCATGTCGCGCACCGACCGTGGCAACGAGGTTGCCTTCGCCGAAGACAATTGCAGCCGCCTCTACGTGACGGAAGAGGTTCCGGGCGGGATGCCGCTGCTCGGGGGCTTCGTCAGCAGCCAGGCGGCGCTGGCAAAGCTGAGCGAGGACTTTCCACCCGAGCAGATCCGGAAAGTCGACGTCCGGCCATGGCCGGTCTGCGAAGTGCTCAAGACCCTCGACCGTCCGCTGGCGGAACCCTCCCGGCCGACCATCCGCCTGCACGGCGGCAGCGCCGACTTGAGCTATGGCGACTCGCTGGCCTTCGAGGTCACCGCGCCGGACTTCGCAGCCTTCCTTTACATCATCTACATCCAGGCGGACGGCACGGTGGTCAATCTGCTGCCGCGGCGCGCTCCGGTCCGGCGGCAGGTCGGCTTCGGCGAAACCTTCGTCTTCGGCGATGGCCGGCAAGGACGCCAGAAGTTCACCGTTCAACCGCCCGCCGGCTCGGAAGCCATCGTGGTGATCGCCGCGCGCAGTCCGATTGCCCAGCTGGAAGATCTGGAGGACGGCGGCAGCGGCCAGTTCTCCATGCCTGTGAGTGTCGAGGGCGGCAGCGCCATGGCGGACGACCGCTATTTTCTGACCGCCTTGCGTGCGGGCATGAGGGAACGGCCGGAAGAAACCCGGCTTCCGCGCGAGATTTCAGCGGCTGTGCTGCATCTGACCATTCGGGACCAGTAATGAACGAGGTTGCTCCCATGCGGTTCTTCATCGAACGAGCTTGTGCACTGTCACTTCCGGCTTGCCGGCCGATGCTGATCGCGGCGGTGTTGCTGGTCGGGCTGCTGGTGGTGCCCGCTCCCCCGCAGGCCCAGACGGTGACCAGCGAGGAGATCATCCGCGCGTTGTTGCCGAACGGCGGCCAGGGCACGTCCAGGTCGCTCCGCAAAAAGGAACCGCATCCTTACAGGGGCATCAATATCGAGGGGCAGTTGCCGCCGGAAGCGGAGCTGCCGCGCATCAATCTGACGGTCAATTTCGAATTCGATTCCGCGTCGCTGACCAATGACGGCATTCTGACCCTGCAGGCGCTGGGAGGCGCCCTGAA
Source organism: Roseibium sp. AS2 (assembly GCF_038900065.1). Taxonomy (NCBI): domain Bacteria; kingdom Pseudomonadati; phylum Pseudomonadota; class Alphaproteobacteria; order Hyphomicrobiales; family Stappiaceae; genus Roseibium; species Roseibium sp. AS2. The sequence continues at coordinate 175,554 of NZ_JBBMQN010000009.1, read as the reverse complement.
GGATCCGCGGCTGAGGAACATGCGCTTTCAGATCGCCGGGCACACCGACCTGCGCGGCACGGCGGCATATAATCTGGACCTGTCCAGGCGCCGGGCGTTCATGGTGGCCGAATTCCTCGCCGCCTTTTTCAGCATTCCCCGGGAACGGCTGGTGCCGGTGGGCTATGGCGAGAGCCGGCCCGTGGACCGCTACAACCCGGACAGCGGCCGCAATCGCCGGGTGGAGATCATCAACGTCCAGCCGTTGTCGTGAGAGCCGGCCGGAATTGAACGATCAGTCGCCACCGCCGAGAAGTTTTTTCAAAATGTCGGCCATGGGCCCCGATTTGGGCGCGCTGACGGTCTTCGGCGGGCGGGCCTGGCGGATGTGGCTCTGGCCTTTGGGCTTCGCCGTCTCGGGTGAGCCGTCTCTGGCCGGCGCGGGTTTGTCCTTGCGGCGGGCCTTTTCCGGCTCCAGGGCCAGGGTCAGCTTGTTGGCGAACTGACTGTCCTTGCCCTCTGCCAGCAGACCGGCGTTGTCGGCGACTTCCGCCAGCAGAGGCTCCAGCCAGTCCCGGTCCACCTTGGCAAAATCGCCGAGCACGTGGTTGGAGACCAGTTTCTTGTCGCCGGGGTGGCCGATACCGAGGCGCAGGCGCCGGTAGTCCGTGCCGATATGGGCGGAGATTGACCGCAGCCCATTGTGGCCGCCATGGCCGCCGCCCTGTTTCATGCGGAATTTGGCCGGGGGCAGGTCGAGTTCATCATAGAGCACGACGATGTCTTCCGGCTCCAGCTTGAAGAAACGAATGGCTTCCCCGACGGAGCGGCCGGATTCGTTCATATAGGTGGAAGGCTTCAGAAGCAGGACCTTTTCCGCGCCGAGACGGCCTTCGGATACCTGACCTTGAAACCGGGATCGCCAGGGCTGGAAGCCGGCATGGCGGCGGTGGATCTCGTCTACGGCCATGAAGCCGATATTGTGCCGGTTGCCCGCGTGTTTCGCACCCGGATTGCCAAGGCCGACGATCAGTTTCATGGCATGCCTTCCAAGACTGGATCCTGAAATGAAAAAGCAGCCGATTGCGGCTGCTTCAGGTCACCGACCCGGTGGCGGGCTTCTGACCTGGTGCGGGGAGGCGGCGGCCGCCTCCCTGACCTGATACCACTGGAACCGGGTTTATTCGCCGGAGGCTTCCGTGGTTTCTTCCGTTGCTTCCTCTTCGGTGTCGTCAGTCTCCTGGACACCGGCCGGAGCCGCGATCGTTGCGATGGTAAAGTCGCGATCGGTGATGGTCGGCAGGCAGCCTTCCGGCAGGCTCACTGCGGAAATATGCAGGCTGTCGCCCGGCTGGGCCTTGGCCAGATCCAGTACCAGGGCTTCCGGAATGTTGTCGGCCGGCACGGTCATTTCGACGGTGTGACGAACGATGTTCAGAACGCCACCCTTCTTGATGCCCGGGCAGATCTCTTCGTTCAGGAAGTGAACCGGCAGGTCGACGGTCAGTGTCGAGCCCTTGGCGACACGCAGGAAATCGACGTGCAGGATATCGTCGCGCACCGGGTGCAGCTGATAGTCCTTGGCGATGACCTGGTGCTTCTTGCCGTCGACTTCGACGATACCGACGTGGGTAAGGAAACCGCCCTTTTTCAAGGTGAGGGTGGTCTCTTTCATCGGAATGGTGATCGGCAGGGCAGGTTTCTTGTCGCCGTAGATCACGGCGGGGAGAAGGCCTTCGCGACGCAGTGTCCGAGCGGCCCCCTTGCCCACCCGGTCCCGTGCCGACGCCTTCAGCTCATAGCTGGCAGCCATGGCAAAACTCCTTCGAGTGTATAGATGACGGACCGGCGAACCACCGTGCCAGAAGCTTCAAGTTGTCCGGGATCGGTCCTTAAACGCCTCCTCCAGGGGTGCAGGCGCGAGCGGGGTATACAGAAACTGCGGGAAATGTGCAAGTCCGACGACACGCAAGACCGGCATTCCCCCGCGGAAATCGAGTTTTGGCAGATCGGACCGGCCCTGTCCGGAGCCGGCGCCCGAACGGGCCGCGGCACTGCAGTGTTTCCTGTCAGTCCCCGAGGGCCGGGGTCGCGCCGGTACGGCTCTCCGGATCGGCCTTTCTGGCAAAGGCGGTCCGCCATGGTTGGCCGAGTTCCTCAAGCCCCGCCAATGCCGAAGCCGTCGCCAGATCGAGCTGGGGGTTGAAACGAGCGAAGATGACTTCGCGGAGGCTCCAGTGCGGGCAAGGGCGGTCGACAAGACCCATTTCATCCCCCGCCTCCAGCACGCCTTCTTCCAGCACCCTGAGGTACCAGCCGGTCCTCGCCGTTTTGCGAAACGCGGCAGCCTGGGCGGGATTGTCCGTGTGCATGTTCAGTTTCCAGCAAGGCTGGCGTCCCTGGGTGACCTGAAGGCGGGCCGTGCCGGCGGAAAAGACATCGCCGATGCACAGGCCGGCTTCCGTGAGCCCTTCAGTAGACAGGTTTTCGCCGAACCCGCCAGGCGCGTAGACCGCCGCCTTGCCGGGAAACGTCTCGCGCCAATGGGCATAGTGCTCGGAAGGGTAGGCATGCAGCGCCATGTCCGGTCCTCCGTGCGCCGTTCGATCCGCCTGACGGTCTTCGGCAAGACCGGTAATTGTCACCCGGAGCGGCCCGTCAGCGCGGATCTTGCGGATCGCCGACGGGTCCTTGCCCTGCCAGCGGTGTTCGGGCTGTCCCTGATACAGTCCCAGAATGCGGGCGATACCGGTCATCGTGAAGCCATTCCTCAGCGCCATGACGGCCTGGCCTCCCATTTGAGAGGCCGCCGCCGATATGTGGATTGTCAACCATGCGGAGACCTTTCGGAAGGGGTAGGTTTAGTTGTGTTTAAAATTTATGCAATCAATGTAAAAGAGTGTGTTTTTCAAGAAATGCAATTGCAGATTTCATCCACTTTGACGAACTTTCTCCGTAATCCGGAGTTTAAGCCTTTGAAATGTATGAAAATGAGTTTTTACTTGAGCTGTGATGTATCTGTTTCTGAAGATTAATTCCAAGATAATTGCAATATATATAAAATGTTAATCGATTTTTCCTAAATTACTTTGGGTGAGTAATTGGGAGAGATCCATGAAATATATTCTTACTATGACGGCTGTTTGTGTGTTGTCAGCAAGCGCCGCTTCCGCGAACGAATTCGAAAACGAACTCAAGGACCTTGCCGGCGGGAAAATCGCCGCCATTGTCACGACCGACGAAGTTGTGGCCGCCGTGAAGGCGCAAAACGGTGTCACCGGCGGTTATGACCAGGCCAAGATCGACGAACTGGACAAGACCTGGCGCGCGGAAACCGAGGCGGTCGATCAGCCGATGATCGACGAAGTGATGGACAATCCCCTGTCCGTCTATCTGGCGGACGTGCAAGAGAGCAACGACGGTCTGTTCACCGAGATTTTCGTGATGGACGCAAAGGGCCTCAACGTCGGCCAGAGCGAAGTGACATCCGACTACTGGCAGGGCGATGAAGCCAAGTGGCAGAAAACCTATTCTGTCGGCGCTGACGGCCTGGACATCAGTGAACTCGAAGAGGACGAGAGCACGCAGACCCTGCAGAGCCAGGTGAGCGTTCCGGTCGTCGATCCGGCGAGTGGCGAGGTCATCGGGGCCGCGACATTCGGCGTCAACGTCGACAACCTCTGAGTAGACTAAACAACGGGAAAACCGATGGTTTTCCCGTTCCCCGTGGGAGGGTTCCTTGAAAGTTTCCGCCAAACTTCCGGTGTTGGTGCTCGGCATCGCACTTCTGTGTTCGGCAGGTGTTGGTGTTGCCAGCTACCTGTCCGGAGCCGACACAGTTCGCACTCAGGCCGAGCAACGGCTTGTCGCTCTCGCGGAAAGCCGCAAGGATGCCCTGCTGGAATTCTACCGAAGCAAGGAAAGCGCGGTCGGCGCGCATGCGCAAGGCAAGGCGCTCCGCGCCGCCTACAGCGACTTTGCAACCGCCTGGGACAAGTACAAGGACAAGGCGTCCGAGATGCTGACCCGGCTCTATGTTACCGACAATCCGCACCCGGCCGGCGAGCGCGATCAACTCCTCAAGGCGGGCAGGAAGCCCTATGACAAGGCGCATGGCAAGCATCATGCAACGCTGCGCGACTATGCCAATGTCAATGACTATCCGGACATGGTTCTGGTCAACCTGTCCGGCGATGTCATCTACAGCGTGCGCAAATTCGCTGATTTCGGCATCAACGTCCACGCCGACGGCTGGAAAGACACGCCCCTGGCCGCCGCATTCGAGCAGGCCCTTGTCGGCGAAGCGGGAACGATCAGCGGAATTGACCCGGTCGCCTACAAAGGCAATGAAGACCGGCCCGCGGGCTTCTGGTCGGCCCCGATCACCGCCGGTTCGAAAACGATCGGCGTTATCGTCTACCAGATGCCGCTTGGTAAGATCAGTTCCATGCTGGGAAACTATGCCGGGCTTGGAGAGACGGGCAACATCCACCTGGTGAACGACAGCGGTCTGGTCATGAACGACAGCGCCCGCACGCCGGAAAAATCCGAAATTCTGAGCGACAAGTTCGGTGCGCCGGAGATCAGCAAAGCCTTGAACGGTGGCATCGTGTTCGGGCAGATGTCCGACTATGACGGCCGGAGCGTGTTCGCAGCCGTGGTGCCCTACACTGCGTTCGGCAAGGCCTATGCGCTCACGGTCGTGCAGGATGTGCGCGAGGTTCTGGCACCCTTGTCCGCGCTCCAGTTCTGGATTTTCCTGATCGCGATCGTGTGTGCTGTCATCGCCGGTGTCGTCGGGCTGCTGGTTGCCAGGACCCTGTCGGGCCGCATCAACAGCCTGGGCACGGTGATGAGCCGTCTGGCGAGCGGTGATACGGCGGTCGAGATTCCGTCGCAAAAGGCATCCGACGAAATCTCGCAAATGGCCGAAACAGTTCTCGTGTTCCGGGAAAACGCACTCGCGCGGGAGCGTCTGGAGGCCGAGCAGAGCGCGGCCGCGAATCTCCAGGAAAGACAGTCCGCGGAAATCGCGAGAATGATCGACGGGTTCCGCTCCGAAGTCAGCGAGATGCTGGATGCGGTTGCCGACAACAGCACGCAAATGCGGGAAGAGGCCGAGAAGCTGAACAGCCTGGCGGACGAGACCGCGCGGGATGCATCCGGCGCCTCGGCTTCGTCCGAAGCGGCCTCGACCAATGTGCAGACCGTCGCGTCCGCCGCGGAGGAATTGTCCGCGTCGATCCAGGAAATCCGGCGCCAGGTCGTCGCAACCACGGAAATCGTGGGGACCGCGTCGGAAGGTGCCCGCCAGACCAACGAGAAGATCGAGGGGCTTGCCGAAGCCGCGCAGCGGATCGGGGACGTGGTCAGCCTGATCTCGGCGATTGCCGAGCAGACCAACCTGCTGGCCCTGAATGCGACCATCGAGGCGGCCCGGGCCGGAGAAGCCGGGCGCGGCTTCGCCGTTGTCGCATCCGAGGTCAAGGAACTTGCGACACAGACCGCAAAGGCCACCGAGGAAATCGAAGGGCAGATCGCGGAAGTGCAGGTCGCGACCAAGGAAGCCGTTACGGCGATTGCGAGCATCGCCGAAACCATGGGCGAGGTCGACAATTACACCGGAACGATCGCGGCGGCGGTCGAACAGCAGGGCGCGGCAACCAACGAGATCTCCGGAAACATTCAGGAGGCGGCCACAGGCACGCAGAATGTGGCGAATTCGGTCATTACGATCTCGGAAAAGGCGCAGGTCACCAGCGAGTCCACAGGTCAGGTCCTGTCTGCTTCAACGGATGTGAGCGCCCGTACGAACGCGTTGCGCGAAACGGTCGATCGCTTCCTGACGGCGGTGGCGGCGGCCTGATTCCAGCCGCGACAGACAGGAACCTGTTTGACCATGACTTGAGGCTGTTCCGCGGGGTCGCGGAACGGCCCTAGCCTTCCCTCGGCGCAAAGGCCGAGGGATCGATCCGGCCGGGACGTCCTTCGAGCGAAAGTTCCGCTTCCCGGGGCGCGGTGGTGGCGATCACCCTGCCGCCCCTGACAACCGCAAGCCGGGTGGCCTTCAGGCGGACGGCCTCGATGGTGTCCCGGGCCTGGAGGAGCACGAAATCCGCCTTGCAGCCCTTGTCCAGACCATAGCCTTCCAGACCCATTGCCCTTGCCGGATGGCCGGTGACGCAGTCGAAGCAGTAGCGGATCGCCTCCCGGCTGGTCATCTGGGCCACATGAAGTCCCATGGAGGCAACTTCCAGCATGTCGCCGGATCCCATCGAATACCAGGGATCCATCACGCAGTCGTGGCCGAAGGCGACGTTGACGCCATGCGCGCGCAATTCCGGCACCCGGGTCTGGCCGCGGCGCTTGGGATAACTGTCGTGGCGGCCCTGAAGCGTGATGTTGATCAGCGGATTGGCGATCGCATGGATCCCGGCCTCCGCGATCAGCGGCAGCAGCTTGGAGACGTAGTAATTGTCCATGGAATGCATCGAGGTCAGGTGCGATCCCGCGACACGGCCGTGCAATCCAAGTCTCTGCGTCTCATGGGCCAGCGTTTCGATATGACGGGACAGGGGATCGTCGGTCTCGTCGCAATGCATGTCGACCCGCAAGCTGCGCTCGGCCGCGATTTCGCACAGGCGGACGACGGACCGGGCGCCGTCCTCCATGGTGCGTTCGAAATGCGGGATGCCGCCAACGATGTCGACGCCCATGTCGAGGGCCTTCAAAAGGTTCTTTTCCGCATTGGGGGACCGGTAGAGACCGTCCTGCGGAAACGCCACCAGTTGAAGATCGATATAGTCCTTCACCCTGTCGCGGACTTCCAGCAGGCCTTCGACCCCGGTCAGCCGGTCGTCGCAGACATCGACATGGGAGCGGATCGCCAGAAGGCCCTGGGAGACCGCGAGGTCGCAATATTTCAAGGCCCGCTCGACGACGGCATCGACGGTCAGGATGTCCTTCAATTCGCCCCACAGCGCGATGCCCTCCAGCAGCGTGCCGCTGCGGTTCATGCGGGGCAGGCCCAGGGAGAGCGTCGCATCCATGTGGAAATGACTGTCGACGAAAGGCGGCGAGACCAGACGGCCGTTCGCGTCGATGACCTTGCCGGCCTCCGCCGTGATGCCGGCTTCCACGGCTTCGATGCGGCCGCCCTTGCAGGCGATGTCCATTTGGGTGCGGCCGTCGGGCAGGTTGGCGTTCTTGACGAGAAGGTCGAAGCTCATGGACGGGTCTCAGCGTTGGCCACGGAAATAGGGCACCAGCAGTGCCCGCGGATAATCGGCCCGGCGGGCAACCACGATCAGCGCGGCGATGGACAGGAGATAGGGCATCATCAGGAACACCTGACCCGGAATGAAGCTGCCGACCTCGGTCTGAAGACGGACCTGAAACGCGTCGAAGGCGCCGAACAGAAGTGCGCCGAGCAAGGCCTTTCCGGGCCGCCAGGAGGCAAAGACGGTCAGTGCGATGCAGATCCAGCCGCGGCCGTTGACCATGCCGAAGAAGAACGCATCGAAGGCGGACATGGTCAGGAAGGCGCCGCCAAGCGCCATGATCGCCGAACCGGCGACAACAGTGCCCATCCGGATGGCGTAGACGGACAGGCCCTGGGACTCGACGGCCGCCGGATTGTCGCCGACAGCGCGGATCGCCAGGCCGAGCGGGGTTCGGTAGAGCACATAGGCGGTGGCGATGACCAGGGCCAGAGCCAGAAATGTGAGGGGCGTCTGCTGGAACAGGGCCGGTCCGAAGAATGGCAGGTCGCTGAGGCCGGGAATGTCGAGGGGCTGGAAGGCCTCGATCCGGGGCGGGGAGGAGACTTCCGGCAAGGCGGTGCGGTAGATGAAATAGCTGAGCGCGGTGGCAAACAGCGTCACGCCGATGCCGGAGACATGCTGAGAAAGACCGAGCGGAACGGTCAGGATCGCGTGTATCAACCCGAAGAAGGCGCCGGCCAGGGCCGCGACGGCCACGCCGCCCCACAGCCCGGCGCCGAGCCAGACCGCCATCCAGCCGGCCATCGCACCGGCGGTGAAGATGCCCTCGATGCCGAGATTGAGAACCCCGGCCCGCTCGCACAGGAGCGCACCGATCACGCCGAATATCAGCGGTGTGGCGATGCGCAGGGCGGCCGCCCAGAAATTTGCGGACACGAGAATGTCGAGGATCTCGATCATGGCGTTGATCCCTTCGTTGCCGGAGCGCCGACAAATCGGATCCTGAACCTCAGAAACAGACCGGAAACAAGCACACACAGTAGCGCCATCGCGACAATCAGGTCGGCCAGATAGTTGGAGACGCCGGTGGCCCGGGACATGGAATCCGCGCCGACAAAAATGCTGGCAATGAAGAGAGCCGCCAGGACGACGCCGGCCGGTGACAGGCCCGCCAGCATTGCCACGACGATGCCTGAATAGCCGAAGCCGGGAGACAGATCGGCGGTGAGGTAGCCCTTGAGGCCGGCAACTTCACCGACGCCGGCGAGGCCCGCGAGTGCGCCCGATAGAAGGCCGACCCGGACAAATGTGGCGGTGACCGGAATGCCCGCATGCCGCGCGGCAGCGGCGTTTTCCCCCACGGCCCGGATCTCGAAGCCCCAGACCGTGCGTTTCAACAGGAACCAGACCCCCAGCGACGCGACCAGCGCGACAATCAGCCCGCCATGGATCCGCATGCGCGCCATCAGCTTGGGCAGGGCCGCGTCGTCGAGAATGGGTTCGGATTGAGGCCAGCCCATGCCCATCGGATCCTGCATCGGTCCTTCCAGCATCATCTGGACGAACAGCAGGATGATGAAATTCAACAGCAGCGTGGTGACCACCTCGTCGACGCCCAGACGGGTCTTCAGCAGCGTCGGCCCCAGCATGACCAGGCCGCCTGCCAAGGCGCCTGCCAGAACGACCAGCGGGATCAGCACGTAAGACGGACCGGTGACCACACCGGTGCCGACGGCGACGGCGGCCAGGGCGCCGGCATAAAGCTGTCCCTCGGCGCCGATGTTCCACAGTTTTGCCCGGAAGGCGACCGCGGCGGCAAGCCCGGTCAGGATCAGGGGCGCTGCCCTGGTCAGCATTTCGGTAAAGGCGAAGAGGGAGCCGAAGGCGCCCTTGACCATCAACCCGTAGGCGCTGAAGACCGACAGGCCGGCGAAGGCCATGGGTATGGCCGCAAGCACCAGCGCGCAGATTGCGGCGGCAACGGATACAAGAAGCATTTTGGACACGGGCACAGGGCCCCGTGGTTCAAACCGGATCATGCAGCTTCCTCCCCGCCATGGCCGGCCATCCTGAGACCGAGCGACCCGCGATCGAGTGTCTCCGTCGGTTCGGCAGGGGACAGGCGGCCGCGATGAATGACGGCGATGCGGTCGGACAGGCGCATGAGTTCATCGAGGTCCTCTGAAATCAGGAGTACGCCGGCACCGCGTTCGCGGGCGGCAAGCAGGCGCTGGTGCACGTCGGACGTGGCGCCGACATCCAGTCCCCGGGACGGCTGGGCGGCCAGGACAACCTTCGGTTCCGTTTCCAGGGTGCGCGCCAGCACGATCTTCTGGATGTTGCCACCCGAAAGCAGGCGTGCGGGACTGGCCTCGTTCTGGCACCGGATATCATAGGCCGCGATCAGTTTTCGGGCCCGGGCGCGCATGGCGGAAAAGCGCAGCAGGCCGAAGCGCTGGTTTTCCCGTTTGCGGATGGCCTCGATGGCGAGATTTTCCGAGACGCTCATGGCGCCGACGATGCCGTCGTGGTGGCGGTCCTCCGGTATGCGCGCCAGGCCGCTGTCGATCATGGTTCGGGCGCCGGCATGGCCGAGCGCGCGCCCTTCCAGGGTCGCGGTTCCCGAAACGGGAGGCTCCAGACCGGATATGACCCGGGCCAGCGTCGTCTGGCCGTTTCCCGATATGCCCGCGATCCCGAGGATCTCTCCGGACTTCAGGTCGAGGTCGATATCGTGCAGGGCATCGCGGCCGTGACCGGCGGTGACATCCTGAAGGGCATAGAGGGTGGCGCCGGGCGAGCCGGGCGCGCGCACGGTCTCGACGACTTCATGCCCGACCATCAGTTCGGCGAGCTTGCGCCGGTCGCATTCGACTGTTGGCAGATCGGCCACCTTGCGCCCGCCTCGCAGCACGGCGATGCGATGGGAGGAGGCGAGCACTTCCGCCAGCTTGTGCGAGATGAAGATGATGCCGAGACCGTCCTGCGCCAGCGTCTTGAGGGTCGCGAACAGGGTGTCGGATTCCTGCGGTGTCAGAACGGCGGTGGGTTCATCGAGAACAAGCACCCGCGCGTTGCGGTAGAGCGCCTTCAGGATCTCGACACGCTGCTTTTCACCGACCGACAACTGCGAGATGCGCGCTTCCAGCGGCACGGTCAGGCCGGACCGCTTCATCAGGTCCTGAAGTCTGGCGCGCGCGGGCGCGCGGGCGGATCTCAATGCGGCGAGGGTTTCCGTACCGAGCAGGATGTTGTCGAGGGCGCTCAGGTTCTCCGCGAGGGTGAAGTGCTGGTGGACCATGCCGATGCCCGCCTCGAGCGCGGCATGGGGCGATCCCGGTTCCAGTTCGGCAAGTCCGCCGCCGTCCGGATCGACCAGGACCCGTCCCTCGTCAGCCACGTAATGTCCGAACAGGATGTTCATCAAGGTGGTCTTGCCGGCACCGTTTTCGCCCAGCAGTGCCAGGATTTCGCCTCGTCTCAGGTCCAGCGACACGTCGCCGTTGGCCGTCAACGCACCAAAACGTCTGGTGATGCCGTCCAGACGCAGGACGACGTCAGCTTCCTGTGCGGGTCCCGTCATGCGGACCTCCGGAAATGAGTTCAGGAAACCGCGGATTGCTCACGCGGCAGGAAGGCGCCGGCGGCCCCAAATACGCGCCTGGGGCCGCCGGCGAGAACCGGTTACATCGTGGATTTCGGTTCGCTGTCGTTGACATTGACCCGGAACAGGCCTCCGAGGATTTCCTGTTCCTTTTCCTTCGCAGCCGCAACCGCGTCTGCCGGGGCCAGGCTTTCGTCGACGAGGAAGCTGCCGCCGCCATAGGACATGAAGCTGTAGGGACCGTAGTCGGCCGGCTCGAAACTTTCGTCCACAACCGCGGCAACTGCCCGGTCGATGGTCGGTTCCATGTGCCACAGCGCGGAGGACAGGATCGTGCCGGGATAGTCACCCGCGGTGTCGATGACGTTGCCGATCGCAAGGATCCCCTTTTCCTTGGCCGCATCGGAGACGCCGAAGCGTTCCGCGTAGAGGATGTCCGCGCCCTTGTCGATCATGGCGAAGGCAGATTCCTTGGCCTTGGGCGGGTCGTACCAGGAGTTGATGAAGGTGACGAGGAACTTCACGTCCGGGTTGACGGTGGTCGCGCCTTCCATGAAGGCGTTCATAAGGCGGTTGACCTCGGGGATCGCGTAGCCGCCGACCATGCCGATCACGTTGGACTTGGTGGTCGCGCCCGCGATCATGCCGGAGAGATAGCTGGGTTCATGGATCCAGTTGTCGAAAACGGCGAAATTCGGCTGGGCCGGACCGAAGGAGGAGCCCATCAGGAAGGCGGTCTCGGGATATTCGGCAGCGACCTTGCGCGCGGCCCGTTCGACGGCGAAGGCTTCACCGACCACGAGGTCCATGCCTTGCTCGGCGTATTCGCGCATGACGCGCTCATAGTCCGTATTGGCGACGTTCTCGGAGAAGGTGTAGGTAATCTCGCCGCGCTCCTGGGCGGCTTTCAGCGCCTTGTCTATGCGGCTGACCCATTGCTGCTCGACGGGCACGGTGTAGATCGCGGCGACCTTGATCGGATCGGCCGCATCAGCGGGAGACTGGAACAGTCCCGCAGTGACTGTGACGGCCAGCGCGGCCGACAGCAAGGTCCTGCGGACCCTGGAGAACGGAATTGAAACGAGCATCTGAAACCCCTGGAAAGTTTTTTACCTGAAAATTTGATCATATAATATGCGTGCCCACAAGCTGTGCAGGGTTGTGGAGAGCAATTTTTTGATCAGATGGGAAAATTTCGGAACCTGTACACCGGTCATCCTCCGGATTTCCGCCGTCCGTCAGGAACCGTCGCGAATGGCACGTATCGGATCGATCCTGGCGGCCTTCAAGGCCGGCAGGGCGGCAAAGAGGACGGTTGTCAGGCAGGCAAGTGCCACCACTTGGAAAACGGTTGCGGGAGAAACATGAAACGGAAGGCCTATGGCGTCGGCCAGATAATAGGAGGCGAGCGTGCCGGCGGCGGCGCCGAGAAGGCAGGACAGGCCCGACAGGACCAGGGCTTCAACAAGAAACTGGAGAAAAATGTCGCCGGCCCGGGCGCCCAGGGCCATTCTGATGCCGATTTCAGCTCTTCGTTCTCGAACCGACAGCAGAGTGGCGTTCATGACACCGGCGACACCGATGGTCGCGAACAGCCCTGAAACGACAAGCAATCCGTTTTTCAGCAGCGCCTTCGTGTCCGTGATCGCCCGCGCTATGAACTGCATCTCCGAAATACGGGCAACGCTCCTGTTCTTTCCGAGACTTTCGTCGTCTTCGAAAAACGCCGTTATGTGTGTCTTGACCGGTTCGTACAATTCATCGGACCCCGGGCGGACATAAAGACTGCGGACTGCCCTGGTGCCCGTTACCCGCCGCTGCGCCGAAGTCAGCGGCATGAGAACGAGGTCATCCACATTTCTGCCGGCGCTGGAAACCCCGACCGACTGCAGGCTTCCAATCACCGTGCACAGGCTGTTGTCGACCCGCGTTGTCGCTCCCAGGGGGGAAGTCCTGCCGAAGAGGCGCTCCTTCGTGGCCTTGCCGAGCAGACAGACACTCGCCGCCTCGACATGTTCGGCGGGGCTGAAGCCTCTGCCGCTTTCAATGCTCCAGCCGCGTATGTCGAGATAGGCCTCGGTGACACCGAGGAGTGTGACGTCCGCCGCCATTCCGTTGGCGCTGACGCTGGCCTGGGCGGGGGTCTGCGCCGCCACGGCGGCGGTGTCCGCCAGCGCTGCCGACAGGCTCCGGAAGTGGGTGTTGTCGAACTGACGCCCGCCGTCCGGGCGTGAGCGGATGGTGCGGTCGGGGACGGCCTGAACGACCAGAATGTTGCCGCCAAGGCGCTGCAACTCCCGCTCCACCGTCAGTCTGGTGCCGGAATTGACGGTTTCAAGAAGGATATACGCAGCGACGCCGACCGTGAGGCCCAGATTGGTCAGGAGACTTCGAACGGCGTTTCTTGAAACCGATTTGACTGTCTGTACCAGCAGATCCTTTATGCGCATCATGGGACCTCAGCCTGAAAGGTCCTTGAAATCGCATATCCGGTCGGCAAGCTCGGCCACCTTGTGCTGATGGGTCACATAGATAATCGTCGTGCCTGCCGCGGACTGTGTCTCCCGGAGGATTTCGATCATTTCCAGGCTGGTCGACAGATCCAGGTTGCCGGTCGGCTCATCGGCCACGACCAGAGGTGGCCGGGTTACGAGCGCGCGGGCAATGGCAACGCGCTGTTGCTGGCCACCCGACAATTGCGCGGGTTTGTGCCACAGTCTGTGTTCAAGTTTCACTTTCCCGATTGCGCTTCGCGCCAGGTCGTCGCGTTCCCGGGAGCCGATTTTCCGGTACATCAGGGGCAGGACCACGTTTTCGTAGGTGTTCAGGTAGGGTATCAGGCAGTAGTTCTGGAAAATGAAGCCGATGCTGTTCTTCCTGAAGTCGGAAAATGCGCTTCCGTGGAGCCTGTCGACCGCGATGTTGCCAAAGCGATACGTGCCCGAAGTCGCGTGATCGAGCCCGCCGAGAATGTTCAGCAAGGTCGTTTTCCCGCAACCCGAGTCACCGACTATGCAGCACATCTGTCCTTCCGGGACTTGCAGGCTCAGGTTCTTGAAGACCTGCGCCGACGCTGTTTTGCCTGCATAGTCTTTCGCAAGATTTCTGACATCGACGATGGTGGTCATGCAGGAATTCCGTTGATTACGCCGGATGCGGGCAGGTGAAATCAGTTCTCCGGAATGGTGACGATTGCCGACATTCCGGGCCTGATCAGGCGTTCTTCATTCGCGACCGTAAGTTCGACCGCATATTCGGTGATCGTGCTGTCTATCTCGGTCGGGTAGAGTGAAATCCGGTCAATCCGGGTCCGGAATACCTTGCCCGGATATGCATCCACGGCGAATTGCGCCGGCTGACCGACCCGGACCCTGGAGATGTCGGCCTCATGTATCTTCGCCTTCAAGGTGAGCGTGCTGAGGTCCGAGCCGATCATGAACAGTGTTGGTGCCTGCAGCGAGGCGGCGACGGTCTGACCGGGATTGGCTTTTCGTTGCACGACGATGCCGTTGATCGGTGCGGTGATCCTGCTTTTCTCGAGATCCAGCTTGAGCATCTGGAATTCCACCTGGGCGGTATCGAGCAGAACCCGCTTGGCGGAAATCTGCAGCCCGGCGATTTCCTCCTTGTTGTAGGCCTCTTCGTAGACCTTGCCGGCGATCCGTTCCGAAGCTTGCAGTTTTTCGGCCCTGTCGAGTTCGCTGACCAGCAGCTTGTGGGCCGCGATTGCGCTCCTGAGTTCGAATTCCGCATGGGCGATCTTGAGTTCGGCTTTGCGTATCTTGAGCGCCAGATGCCGTGTATTCAGCTCCGCCAGCACATCGCCCTGTTCGACGGCATCGCCTTCGGAAACATGGACCGCCCGCAAAATCCCCGAAAGTTCGGAAGAAATCTCGACGGACTGGCGCGGTTCGATTCTGCCGAGCGCATGAATGCGCCGCCGCGCTTCGCCCGCCTCAGGCATCTCGTTTCCGACCCGCGCAAGTTTTTGTTCTGCGTTCGCCCCCGCGGTTCCGGTGATGACCGCACCGACTGTGGCCAGGATCACCAGAAGCGCGCGCAGGGCTCTCGCGCCGGCCGGTTTCAGTTCGGCGAGGGGAGGGCGCCGTTTGCCGGGCGGTGTGATCATGCTGTCACCGGCTTTCCGACGGCTCCGGCCAGCGATGCGGAGGCGGTCAGATCCAGCACGAAGTCGTCCGGACGGATGATGTTCACCCGGTGGGTGACGGCGATGATGGTGAGATCCAGGCAGCGCTCCCGCAGGGTCTCGAAAATGAGCCGCTCTGTCGCGGAATCCAGCGACGCGCTGGCCTCGTCCAGCAACAGGATCTGGGGAGAGCCGAGCAGCGCCCGCGCGACGGCAATGCGCTGGCATTCACCTCCGGAGAGCTTCGCCCCCGCTTCGCCCACCCGCGTCCGGTAGCCGGCATCCAGTTGCATGATACGGTCGTGAATTCTTGCCTTCCGCGCGGCTGCCTCAACGTCGTTCTGTGTGGCGGCACGTCCGCAGGCGATATTGTCGAAAACGCTGACATTGCTTATGAACGGGTCTTGCGGAACGTAGCCGACCAGAACATGCATGCTGCGTGCGCTGACCTTGCCGATGTCCGCTCCATTCACGAAAACGGTCCCGGAAAAGCCTTCGCACTGGCCGCTGACAATCTTGAGCAAGGTCGATTTACCGGCACCTGACGGACCGACGATGAAGTTCATCGCACCGCTGACGAAACGATGGTTCAGGCCTTCGAATATGACCCGGCCGGGATAGGCAAATCCTAATCCGTTCAGGACCACGGAGCCGTCGCCCCGGCCAAGGCTGTCGCGCTGTGCGGGGGCCGGCGCGGTGTCGCGAATATGTTTCATGTTGGATTGCATGACCCGGGCGTTGGCGAGTTCCTTCATGGAGTTGCCGATCAGCTCGAAGGGTCTGGAAAGCTGCAGAATGATCAGATTGACGGTGACGAGCTGGGCAATGTCCAGCTGGCCTTCGAAATACCGGTTGAGTACGAGCGCCGTGACGACGGCATATTGTGCGAAGAACAGCAGAGAGTTCGCAGACGTAAACAGAACCCTCTTCCTGAAGTAGGTGTCCCAGTAGCGGTGTTCGGCGATCGTGTCGTCGATGATCGAGTTTCCGAATTTCCGCGAGGCTCCGTAATAGCGCAGAATGTTCAAATTGCTGATCAGGTCGCCAAACGTGGACGAGGACTTGATGCTTTGCTGCTGCGACTTGTCGAGAAGGGGAGTCAGTTTGTGTGTGCTGAGGCGGGCGATATAGATTGCGCCCAGGCCATAGGCAAATACCACGGCTCCGATGACCAGATCGACGTAGAACGCGACCAGCAGGAAGCTGAGCAGGTATTCGGCCAGGCTGGGAACAACGCTGTGCATGATCACCTGGACACGCATGGTGATGGACGACTTGTACCGGCCAATTATCTGAAGAAGTTTCGCGCCGTTGTTGTCGAGGAAAAAATCGTTGGTCTGACGATCGATGGCATCGAGTGCCGTTCTGGAGGCATTCAGAAGAAATAGCTGTTCTATGCGTTTCACGGCCACGAGTTTCAATTCGTAAAAAACGCGCGCCAGTGAAATCAAGAGACCGTAGGCGGCGATCAGAACAATGGCGATCGTGGCGTCTTTCCCTGAGGCAAGGTATTGAATTCCAATCCCAAAAACGAAGGGCGCGTAAACGGTCGAGGCGGTTGAGACGGCCAGGATCAGGGCATATTTGAGCGACTCCAGGCGAAATTGCCCGTCCCTGGGAATGCCTTTCAGCGCAGTGCGGCATGCGGCGATGCGTTTTTTCACTGGTCGCCCCCATTCAGTTTCATCTTGAGTGTGCCGGAATAGAATGTTGCCAGAGACATGGTCTTGAATATTGCCCAGTATTTTGCGGGATCGTCCCGGTCTATCGCGTCGGTTATCAGATCGATGTCGACAAACCCGGTCAGGAAGGAAGCGCTGTGTTCTATGATCGGACGGGCGCTTGCATGGATGGTGGCGCGCTGCGACTGAATTCCGCCGACCGCCTTGGAATGCCTGTTCAGAATTTCGGGAGGAAGCCGCCCCCTCATGGCGTTCCTGATCAATATCCTGTTCTGCCCATAGGCGAGATGCTCCCTTCTCGGCAGGGTCAGGTTGAAGCGGATCAGGTCCCAGTCCAAAAGCGGTCTCGTGAGCGCAATGCCGCCGGTCTCGAAAGGAGCGGTATTCGCCTCGGCATGCCGGAGAGCCACGTACTGAAAGTTTTTGGTGATTTCGGCGAAGGGCAGGACGCTTTCCCGCTCCGGCGGCGACGGCTGTCTTCCTGACAGGAGACAGCCCGTCATGTCCTGATCGCGCGCCAGTCCCTGCAATGCGGTCCTGATCCTTCGTGTCCGTTTCTTGTGGAACTGTTCAAGGAGAACGCGCGGGATCGATTTTCCCGAAACCAGGGATGCGCTGACAAGAGCGGACAGGACCCGGCGGGGAGAGCCTTCCCGTCGATAATCGGCGAAGATGTCCTCGCCATGATAGTTCAGGAACAGCTGGTCGCCGCCATCACCGGTGACCACTGTTTCCAGGCCGAGCTCCGCGGCGCGGCCGAACAGGGCCTTGTTGACGTGAACGGCGGGGGTCATCGAGCTGGGGCGCCAGCAGAACCTGAAGTCGTTCTCCGGATCGAGCTGCCGGTAGAAAGGGTCGACATTGACTTCGTGAACATCGGCGTGACGCAAATGCCGGCCGAGTGCGCGGAACTGGCGCCGCTCATCCAATTCGGGGTTGTTTTGCGAGTAAAGGGAAATGAGGTGGACCGGCTTGTCGCTCTGTTCGCAGATCAGGGAAGACAGGACAGCGGAATCCAGGCCGCCGGAAGCGGCAACGCCAATGGTGTCAAACCTTGAGACGGTGTCGACCACGGCACGTCTGGTCTTGTGAAGAAGACACGAGGCCAGTTCCTCCGGAGGGCAGGGGGTGTGTGCCGGGGACTGGAGGTGGTCCTGTATGCGGGCGGGATACCCGAGACCGGCCTTCGACAAGACGACGGAGCTGCCGCTTTCAAGTTCGAATACGTCCCGGAACGCGGTTCTCTTGCTGAGGAATTTCCCGAAATAGAGATAGTCCCGTACATAGTCGGGGTCGATTTCAAGGTCCATTTCCCGAAGGAGTTTCCGATCCGGCTGATCCGATGTCAGATAGACCTGATTGCCGACGCGCTTGTAGAAGACCGCCGAGCGCGAGAATGCCGGCCTGAGAATATGGAGTTCATGCGCGCAGTTCAGGACGAAGCAGCTCTTGAAGTCGCCATTGTACAGGATTGTCCGGGCCAGCTCGCGCGTGTCCAGCCTTTCAAATGAGAGCTCCCTGAACGTGGTTTCCTCGTTCGAAGCGGCGGCGGACAGATTGAAAAGCTGCCACGGGGTTGGGGTTCGCGCGGGTATTTCCCGCAAGGCAAGATCGGAAACAAGCTGAAATCCGTGTGCACCGGCAATCATCTTCCGCAATCTCCTCGCGGGCACGGTCCAGGTCCCCGGCCAAGGCCGACCCGGCAGATCTGGACGTACTCATGCGCTGAAAAATCGGTGTCCAGAAGGATTGCGTCTTCGCATTCCACCCAGCAATGCGCGGAAAACGGTTCCGGCTTGATGCCAAAAACAAGATCCAGGGCCAGGGCGTGCCTTCGGAAATACAGCAGGAAGGTCACGCATTCTTCCAGGCACAGCGCCTTGCCCAGGAAGCTCTGAACCAGGAGGTAGTACTGATAGTCACCCCGGAAGGATTGGCCGGGTGTCTTGCGATGCCGCAGATACTTCTTGCGCAGCAGAACGATCGTCCTGGCCAGTCCTGACAACACCAGAGCCTTGGCCAGCACCCTGCAGGACATGTATTTCAAGACCGACACAAAGACGCGCGTTGTCGTGTAGTCCTGATCATGGAGAACATAGAAAGCCGATTGGTTGCAGTCGCCCGGTGCCGGGTTTTCACTTTCAATTGTCTCTTTGTAGTATTTATCCAGAAATACGTTCAGGGAAAAACGCGCCTGTCCCGCCCGGGCGGAGTATTTTGCTTTGTTGTTTATGTAATCCAATGTTCGTGTACCAAGTGGCTTCTGATCTGGTTCATCCGTCGGATCATGTCCGCTTTCCGGCCAGCGGATATTGCTCACCAGAGGCGGGTGCTGGAACGTTTACGGTTGGTGCCGCAGGTCTTGTCGACCGATCGCACCGCGACGTGTTTCCTGCCGAAAACGCTCCAATACCGCGAGGGCACGTCATCACATGCCTCTTTGGCCGTCAGATCATTGGGCAGGCTTTTGCGTTGTAGACCTTGTCGAAGGTCGACGTATCGACGACGCGGTCGAACTCCCAGCCCCTGGTCAGAAGCGATGCCCGACCGACTTCCGTCATGTCCGGACAGATCGGCTCCCGGTCCAGTGTGGGAGAGGCTTTCCTAAGCAACCTGAGTATCGACGTCATGGGATTTTCCTCGCAGGGGATTGCATTTGCGCGTGACGGTCACGGGGCGCACTTACCAGTGGCAACTGCAGCACTCGCCGTCACCGCCGGCCACCGGTCCATGCTGCTTGATGTGCCGGTCGAGAAGTTCCTGGCGATTTCCGGAGAACGGCAGGATCCGCTCGTCAATCAAAATTCCCTTCGACCACATGGCTTCCTTCTTGTTGAAGGTCTGGAGCTGCTCGATGACGCTCGCCATTGTGTCGGGCGGGGCGGACTTCGCGAATGCCGGGCTGCACAGCAGCGACGTGCATACGGCTATCGCGGAAAAAAAGGAAAAACTGTTCATTGCGGTCTCCTCTCCGTAGGTTGCAAAAGTCAAGCAGGAATGGTCATATTTCTCAAATGCACCTAATAAGGGTATTTGCGAAATAAATATGAGTCAATGACTCAGAAATTATTTTTTGAAGATATTCGTTCGTGAGTGGCAGGTTATTTTTGTTATATAAAACAACAGATTGTTCGTCTCTGAAAAGGAGGGAAATCTGCGGCGGCAGGCAATCAGGCTCCGAGCGAAAAGGCGGATTCGGAGGATGGGCGTGGCGCGGGCAGATGCAACACATGCGGGTAGGCGGGTGTTTCAGGTTGCGGGTGCAACCAATGCCGAAGAGTGTCGAGGTGGACTGGAAAACGCGTGGCGTTGTCGTCGGACCTGGGTGCCGACCCGGGCGCGCACACGCGTGAACTCCGGCACCGGCGCTCTTGTTCCGGTGAAAAAGAAGCGCCGCGTGGCCGGACGGCATGTCTCAGGTGTCGGGGGCGGCCTCGCAGCCGGGCTTCAGGTCGTCACAGGATGACGAGGAAACCCGGCCACCAAGCTGCTGCCGGCGCGGATGTCAGTCCGTGCGGGGAATGCCGCGGATACCGTGTTTTGCCGGTCTCAGTTGAACAGGCTCGATACCGATTTTTCCAGCGCCGTGCGGTTGATGGCTTCACCGATCAGCGGGGCGATGGATATGGCGCGAATGTTGGACGCGGCGGTGATGGCGGCCGTCGGCTCGATGGAATTGGTGATCACCAGTTCCTTCAGCTTGGAGGAGGTCACACGCGCGACTGCGCCACCGGACAGAACGCCGTGGGTGATATAGGCGGTCACCGACTTGGCGCCCTTGGCAAGCAGCGCTTCGGCCGCGTTGCAGAGCGTGCCGCCACTGTCGACAATGTCGTCGACCAGGATGCAATCGAAGCCCTTCACCTCACCGATGATGTTCATGACTTCCGATTCTCCGGGCTTGTCACGACGCTTGTCGACGATCGAGAGCGGGGCGTCGATGCGCTTGGCCAGCGCACGAGCACGGACCACGCCGCCGACATCCGGAGAAACGACCATGACATTGTCGGTGGCGTAACGTTCCTTGATGTCCCGGGTCATGACGGGAGCCGCGAACAGGTTGTCCGTCGGTATATCGAAAAAACCCTGGATCTGTCCGGCGTGGAGATCCAGGGTCAGGACGCGGTCGGCACCGGCTTCGGTGATCAGGTTGGCCACGAGCTTCGCGGAAACCGGGGTTCGTCCGGAAGCGCGGCGATCCTGCCGGGCGTAGCCGAAATAGGGAAGCACCGCAGTGATCCGGCGGGCGGAGGACCGGCGAAGGGCGTCGATGATGATCAACAGCTCCATCAGGTGGTCGTTGGCCGGGTAACTGGTCGGCTGCACGACGAAGACGTCTTCTCCGCGCACGTTTTCCTGGATTTCGACGAAGATTTCCTGGTCGGCAAATCGCCGGACCTGGCATTTGGCCAGAGGGACATCCAGATATCTGGAAATTTCCTCAGCCAGGGCTCGATTGGAGTTGCCAGCGACGATCTTCATGAGCCGCAAGTCCTTCTGGTGCGACACCGGGCCTGCTGACGGAAACGAGCCATGCAAACACGCGGAAAGGGACTATGTCTTAAGTCGGGTGCCGGGAGCCGGGAGCATCGGAAGAGAACCCTCGGCAGGCGGCGGCGTTGTAACAACCAGGGAACGGGACCACAACAGCCCTTGACCCGAGACAGCTGCTTTTTTTTGTTTTTTATGACGAGTGGTGAATTTTTACCCGGCTCTTCAATCCCCTAACGGTTGAGCCAGGCCTTTATCTCTACCACAGAGCGATTTGCGATGCGCGACAGGGTGCCCGAACCGACCGCCTGCCAGGGATCGCCGGAGGCTCCGCCCGTGTCTTCGGTTCCGGAGATTCGTTTCAGGCGGCGTCCGTTGCCGTCGACGATGTCGAAAACATAAAACACGGTGCCGCTGGAAGGCTGTCCCGTCGCGGACAGGTAGCCGTTCACGCGATAGGTGGCAGCCGCGCCCACCCGGCGAACCAGCGTGATGCCCTGCTTGCGGGCTTCCGAACCGATGAATTCGGACAGTTCGTCGGCGATGTTGCCGGGCGCTCCCGTGAAGGGTTCGAATGCGAGCGTGACGCCTTCTTCCGGATCCGCCTGACCGGCAATGGACGGCGTCGGCACCGCGCTGGTGACCGGGCCGGGAGGCTGAGGAGACGCCTGGCAGGCAGCGAGGCCCGCGGACAGCAGGGCAGCCGCCAGAAGACGCGGCAGCAGACGCGGGAACGAAAAGGAGGACTGGCAGGAACTTATGGGCATGTAGAGGCCTGGCTCTCGATTTCTAAGTCGGGACGGTTGCGGCCGATACATGACAAACGGGGACTGGCGGGGCCGCTGATTTGCAACTGGTTTAGCCTGACTTGACCGGCAGGTCGAGAGGCAGCGTGGACAAGCACTCCGGAGCGGCGCCGGTGGTCAGATAGGTCTGGCCGAGAGACATGGCGGTTCCGGAGATGGAATCCATCAAAATCATGTGCATGAAGATCACCATGCCGGGCTGCACCTTCGCCGGATTGGCCTTGTAGGCCATGGGCGCGTCCATCCAGCTCGGGGTGAACCGGGCGCCGAGTGAATAGCCGCAGGCATTCAGCCGATGCGGCATCATGCCGTGATGGTCCATGCGTTCGGCATGGGCATCAAAGACGTCGCCGAAAGTCTTGCCTGCAACGAGCTGGGTCTCGACTGCGGCGAGGGCTTCGCGGGCGGCAACATACATCTCCTGATGCCGGCCGGTCGGTGTGCCGACCACGACCGTTCGCATCAGCGCCGCATGATAGTGCCGGTAGCTTCCTGCCCATTCCAGGGTGATCTGGTCCTGGTCCGAAAGCCTGCGCCGGCCGGACTTGTAGCGGCACAGCAGCGCGTCCCTGCCGGAGCCGACGATGAATTCATTGCCGGGATAGTCGCCGCCGCCTTCGAAGATGGAGCCCTGCATGGCGGCCAGGATACGGCCTTCGTCCGCACCGGGGCGGATCTCGTCCAGAGCGGCATGATAGGCCTTGTCGGCCAGTTCTGCCGCCTTGCGCACGTAAACGATCTCCTCGGCGCTCTTGACCGCACGCAGTTGCGGGATCAGGGGCGAGGCGTCGCGGATATCGGCGAAGCTGGTAAGCTCCTCGTTGAGCTGGAGGGCAATCTTTCCGGTCATGCCGTGGGTGTCGTATTCGATGCCCAGTCGGCTGCCGAGAAGATCCATGTCGAACAGCATCTCCTTCAACTGGCTGACCGGGCTTGCGGCGCCCCGGTCGATCCAGATGCGGATGTCTTCGATGTTGGAAGTGTGCCTGGCCTGGCGTTCGTCTGCGGAGCGGGTGAGCAGAACCTTGCGTCCGTCGCTGGTTACGACCAGGCACTGAAAGAAACAGAAGCCGAAGGTGTCGTAGCCGGTGAGCCAGTACATGCTCTCTTGCGCGAACAGCAGCATGGCATCCAGCTTTTCGGACGCCATCACGGTCTTGAGCGTGTCGAGACGGCGTTCGAACTCGTCCTGCGAGAAATGAAGGGTCATGAGAAGTCCTTACAAGAGAGCGATTGCGCTGATCTGGCGGCCGTAGTCCGGCTCTTCGCGATGGGTGGTCCGGCGGTAGGAAAAGAACCGCTCCTCCTCGTCATAAGTACACAGCGCCATGTCGGCCACGGTCCCCAGACCAAGGGCGTTCAGCCGCGCCGTGATGAAGGCCGGCAGGTCGAACATGAAATGCCCCGCTTTCTGCGAGGCAATGAAGTAGCGCGCATTTTCCGGATCGTCGTGGAGAAAACGCTGATGGAATTCCGGGCCGACCTCATAGGCTTGTTGGGAGATCGCCGGGCCCAGCACGGCAGTGATGCCGGACCTTGCTGCCCCGAGGGCCTCCATCGCGGCGACCGTGTTTTCGAGAACGCCGGTGACTGCGCCCTTCCAGCCGGAATGGGCGGCGCCGACGACGCCTGCACGCGGGTCGGCGAAGAGGACCGGGCCGCAATCGGCCGTCGCCACGCCGAGGGCAAGACCCCTTGTCGCCGTGACCAGGGCATCCGCCTTGCGGTCCGCGCCTTCGCGAAACGGTCCGTCGACAGAGATCACGTCCGGTGAGTGGACCTGATGGGGCGACACCAGACGAGCGGAACCGACACCGAGGTCCGCCGCGACCCGGTCACGGTTTTCCAGGACCAGATCCCGCGCATCATCGGAGCCGAGACCGATATTGAGGCTGGCATAGATGCCGTCGGACACGCCGCCCCTTCGTGTGAAGAAGCCGTGGCGCAGGCCTTTGATCTTCAAGACATCCGCTTCGAGTTTCATGCAAGTCTCTCCTGCGCGTGCAATCCCGGATTGCCGGTTCCGATCCTTGGAGGTTCAGGGCGCGCTGTCAAACGGCGTAATCGGTAATCCAGAGTTCGTTACGGCCAGCACCTTGAAAAGGTCTCCCATTCTGTCCGGCGCCGCAAGCCGTTCGACCGCGTCGCGGATGGCTTCCTGTTCGTCATGAGGCTTGCCGGCTCCGAGGGCTCCGGCCCGCTCCAGCAATCCGGAACGCAGCAGGAAATCGCCCTGGGTCAGGGGAGGCAGGGCCGTGGCTCCCCCCCGGGCGGCCGCAGCGGCCAGGGCCTCGAAATTGACATGGGCGGTGAGGTCGGCCTCGCCGGGATGGGCCAGCACGTCATCGCGGTCGTGCCGGTAAAGCGCCTGCAACGTGTCGCCGGTCGCGGTTTTCAGGTAGCCGTAATCGATGAAAAGGGCCACGCCGCCGTGTCCGGCAATGCGCGCGCCGATTTCCTCGACCACCGCGTTGGCTGCGGGCTGGGTTTCCAGAATCGCGCCTTCGGGGGCCGAGCCGAGCGATGCGGGGACCGCTGTTGCCGGCAGGGCGGCTGTCCCGATGCCGAAGGTCAGGTCTCCCTGCGCGGTCAGCCCGATCCGCCGTTCCCGCCAGCCGTCCTCCGTCCTGAGGAACTGATGGATCGGCAGAGCGTCGAAGAATTCGTTGGCGACCAGGATCAGGGGACCCGCCGGGACATCCTGGAACCGGTCCCGGAAGGCCGGCTCAAGCGATGCGCCGTGAAGAGTATCCGCCTGGATCCGCCGCAGGCGGGGGCTGGTCTCGACGAGGTTCAGCCGGGCCGCCTGGATGAAGGCCGGGCGCAGCGCGGCCACGCGCAGGAAATCGGCCATCAGGGTGCCGCGGCCGGGGCCGAGTTCGACCAGTTCGAACCGGGTCGGGCATCCGAGCGCATCCCAGGCTGAAAGACAGGCCGCGCCGATCAGCTCGCCGAACATCTGGCTGATTTCCGGGGCGGTGATGAAGTCGCCATCCGCGCCGAACGGCTCGCGGGTCGTATAATAACCGTCCTTGGGGTCGCCGAGGCAGATGGACATGTACTGGGCCACCGACAACGGTCCCTCGGCGGTGATCCGTGCGCGGATCCTGTCCTTCAGCGCGCTCACGCAGCCTCGGTCCCGGTCCGGGGGCGGCGCGCGGCCCAGATCATGACAGCGAGGCCGGCAACGATCATCGGGAGGGACAGGAGGATGCCCATGGTGAGAAAGCCGCCTAGATAACCGATATGGGCATCGGGAACCCGGTAGATTTCGGCGATTGACCGGCAGAGGCCGTAACCGAAGGCGAAGGCACCGGCCAGAAAGCCGCGGCGGCGCAGCAGCTGGAACCGATGGCTGAGCAGGCGGAGCACCACAAACAGCAGGACCCCCTCCAGCGCGGCCTCGTAGAGCTGGCTCGGGTGGCGCGGTTCCGGGCCGCCATTGGGAAAGATCACCGCCCAGGGCACGTCGGCCGGGCGCCCCCAAAGCTCCGAATTGACGAAATTGGCGATCCGGCCGAAAAACAGCCCGATCGGGGCGGCGCATCCGGCCAGGTCGAACAGGGTCCAGACGGACAGACCGCGCCGCCAGGAAAACAGGACCATGGCAATGACGGTGCCGGCAAAGCCGCCGTGGAAGGACATGCCGCCGGACCACACGGCAAGGGCCTCGAGCGGGTTGGCGAGGTAATAGGCCGGATTGTAGAACAGGACATATCCGAGACGCCCGCCGATGATGATGCCGAGCGTGCCCCACAGGACGAAGTCGTCGATTTCCAGCGGTGCCGGTCGTCTGGCGGCACCCCAGAGCCGGTCGTTGAGAACCAGGATCCGCATGTAGCGCCAGGCCAGGACGATGCCGACGATATAGGCCAGCGCGTACCAGCGCAGGGCGAAGGGGCCGAATTCGACGATCACCGGGTCGATCGCCGGAAAGGGCAGAACCAGAAGAGGTGGCACAGCGGGACCTTTTTATCGCGCACGAACGTAGGAGAATTTCCGGCGGGAAATTCCGGCGCAACGCTTGCGCGATCCTGTTGCCTCCGTCAAGTCATCCCGGTCCTGTCCAGCCCGTGAGCCGGGTGCGGCGCAATTGGATCTTGAAGTTGCCGCCATTCCCCCATACCTGTCATGCATCCGTTTGAATAGCGACCAAGGAGGGTCCGATGACCCAAGGCCCGAACCGTCTTCTCGATGACTTCGCCAAGTTGATGACCGATGCAGCCGGTGTCGCGCAGGGAGCCCGCCGCGAGGTGGAAACCGCCTTCAAGGCCCAGGCGGAGCGTTTCCTGTCCGACATGGATGTGGTTTCGCGCGAGGAACACGAGGCCGTGAAGGACATGGCGGTGCGGGCCCTCGACAAGGTCGAGGACCTCGAAGCACGGCTGGCCGCCCTGGAAAAGCCGGGAACCGATGGCGGCGGTGACGCCTGAGGCCCGGATTGACGTCGTCGCGAGCGATTTCTGTTAATTGTTGATGACAGAAATGCGACGAATGAACTTGGCGGAGATGCAATGTTTTTGAGCAGTGTGTCCAATTTTCTTGCCTGGTCGTCCACAAGATTCGGCTTTCAAGTAGCGTCAGGTATGTATCCCTCAAGTGATTCCTGCTCCTATACTCGAAGTTAACAGGGATTCGTCGGAGCAAGACGGAACCGGTTCTCGAAAGGGCCATCAAAGGTGCGTTTTGCTCCTCCGGCATGGGACATTTCCCGGCGGCCCGCCCGGTTATCCTGATCGGGTATTCGGCCCCCGGCTCGAAAGGGGAGAAGGCATCATGAGCCTCATCGAGATCGAATTCGAGCGACCTGGCAACCCCGTGGACATGATAGAGACTGTCGCTGCCTTGAACGACTGGGCCTTTGAGCGGTCGGACGAGGACGAGATCACCATTTCCCTAGAGGGCAACTGGTGCGACTATCATGTGTCCTTTTCCTGGATGGAAGACGTCGAGGCGCTGCACCTGGCCTGCGCATTCGACCTGAAAGTGACCGAGTTGCGCAAGACGGAAGTGCTTCGTCTGCTGGCCCTGGTGAACGAGCAGCTCTGGATGGGCCACTTCGACCTGTGGAACAAGGAAAACGTGGTGATGTTCCGCCAGTCCCTGCTTCTGTCGGGCGGGGCGGAAGCCTCGTCGGCGCAGATCGAGGCCATGCTGACCAATGCCCTTGATAATTGCGAGCGTTTCTATCAGGCATTCCAGTTCGTCGTCTGGGCCGGCCAGTCGGCGCAGGAAGCGTTGAGCACGGCGTTGTTCGAAACTGCGGGAGAAGCATGATTTTTTCAAAGGAGCGCCCCTTCCTTCTTGTCGGAGCAGGCAAGATGGGCGGGGCCATGCTGTCGGGCTGGATGGCGGACGGCATCGATCCGGATGCGGTTGTCGTGTCGGACCCGCATCTGGCCGCCGATATGGAAGTTCTGCTGAAACGGCACAGCATTCGTCATGTGACCTCCGCCGGAGAGGATCTGCGGCCGTCGATCGTGCTGATCGCCGTCAAGCCGCAGCTCATGGACCAGGTGCTGCCAGGGCTCAAAGCCGTTGTCCAGCCGGACACGCTCGTCCTGTCGGTCGCGGCCGGCACGCCCGTTTCCAGATTTCAGGATCAATTCGGCCAGGTGCCGGTCTGCCGCTGCATGCCGAACACCCCCGCCATGGTCAAACGCGGCATCACGGCGGTCTATCCGACCGAAGAAGTCAGCGCGGCACAGAAACAGGAGGTCGACGGGCTTCTGTCTGCCGTCGGCAAGGTGGTCTGGCTGGACAGCGAGGACCAGATCAATCTGGTGACCGCGGTTAGCGGATCGGGTCCTGCCTATGTGTTCTATCTGGCGGAAGCCCTGAGCGAGGCCGGCCGCGCGGCCGGTCTTCCCGAGGACCTTGCCAGCGAACTTGCGGTTGCCACTGTCTGCGGCGCTGGTGAACTGATGCACCGGTCCGGCGACACGCCGGCAACGCTGAGGAAGAACGTCACCAGTCCCAACGGCACCACCGCTGCGGCGCTGGACGTTCTGATGTCCGGCGATGGCCTTCAGCCGGTCATGACCGCAGCGGTTGCCGCTGCCGCCAGACGGGCAAGAGAGCTGGCCGACTGACACCACTTCGCGCTGTGGCGCGGCGGCGAAACACGCCTTTCAACGCGCGTTTCGCCCAGCCCGGTTCCATGTTCAGCCTCCGTTGATGGCCGAGACGGCCAGACCGGTGAGCTTGCTGTTGGCGGCTTTTTCCTGATCGAGAATGCCGGTCAGAAGATCGTGCGCCTCATCGAAACCGAGAACCTTGGCCCATTCCCTGAGCGTGCCGTAGCGGGCGATCTCGTAATGTTCGACAGCCTGGCAGGCCGCGACCAGCGCGGCGTTCTTCGCGGTTCCGCTGGCTTCCTTCAGAATCCCGTCGGTTTCCTTCAGGAGGCCTTCGATGGCGTCGCATTTTTCGCCTGAGGCCGTCTTGCCGATCGACTTGAAGACCTTTTCGAGGGTCTTGACCTGGGTCCTGGTCTCCTCGAGGTGTTCGCCGATCGAATCCTTCAGTTTCTTGCCATTGGCCGCGTCCTGAAGTTGCGGCATGGTCTTCACGAGTTGCTGCTCGGCGTAGTAAATATCCTGCAGCGTGTGTTCAAATGCATCAGCCAGGGTTTTCATCGCATGTGTCTCCTCGGGGTGGTCGTCCGGGCAGGGAACGGTTTTCGGCGGATCCCGCCATGGGTCTGTTGTCGAAGGACCGCGATCCACCAGGAAATCCCTAGGGCGTGGCGGGTCCGGAGGACCCGGTCGGCATCGCATCCTACCCCCGGTCAACGCCCTGGCCGGCGATGCGGTTCCGTCCGACAGGGCAAGAAAGAAGGTGCGCAACTGCCGGGTGCCCGGTCCGGTATCGGCTCCGCGGCGCTCTGCCGCCCTTCCCCTGGTGCCATCGGCTTCCTATGTTCGGAACATCAGAAACCTGGAGGCCGTTTCATGGCGACCGCGAAGACCCGGCAGAAGATTCTGCAGACGTTCCTGGACCTTGTGTCCGTTCATCCCTACGAGGATGTCTCCCTGACGCTGATTGCCGAAACCGCCAAGGTGAAGCTGTCGGACATGCGCGGTGCCTTTGCATCCAAGGCGCAGCTTGTCGCCGCATTCGCGGAGAAGATCGACAAGACGGTGCTGGACGGTCGCGACGACGATATGGGCGACCAGCCGCCGCGCGACCGCCTGTTCGATGTGCTCATGACCCGGATCGACGCTCTGTCCGAGCACAGGGAGGCCGTGCGTGCGCTGCATCAGGCTGCCCGCCATGATCCTGCACTGGCGCTTGAATTCAACCGGATCGCGGCGCGTTCCCAGAAATGGATGTTGATCGCCTCCGGGATCGACGTGTCCGGCGTGAAGGCGACGGTCGTGGCGCGGGCCCTGGCGATCGCGTTCGGCCGTGTCGTCGGCGTCTGGCTGGACGAAGAGGACGAGGGCATGCCGCGCACGATGGCGCGGCTCGACAAGGAACTCGACCGGGGATCCGACCTCATGAAACGCCTGAACGGTCTGGAAGGTTTTGCCAGGGGCGTGCGCTCGTTCCTGAAAAAAGCTGCCGGCGGACGCGGGCGCTGGAAGGACCGGAACCGTGAAACCGGCCCCGACGCAGACCTTGACGGTGAAGCGCCTGCGGGTGCGTGAAGGCGAGGGGTCTATCGCATCGGGCGGTTCAGTTGCGGCTGCCCCTTGCACAGGTCCCGGTGACCGGCGATGGTCGCGTCACAACAAGGGGATGAATTCTTGAGCGATCAGATCAGTTTTGACGATTTCCTGAAGGTGGATGTGCGCGTCGGCCGCATTATCGAGGCCGAGGAATTTCCGGAGGCGCGCAAGCCGGCCTACAAGATGCGGATCGATTTCGGACCTGAAATCGGCATCAAGAAAACCTCCGCGCAGATCACGAAGCATTATACGCCCGATGAATTGACCGGCAAGCTGGTGATGGCGGTGGTCAACTTCCCACCGCGCCAGATCGGTCCGGTCAGATCCGAGGTGCTGACCCTCGGGGTTCCGGACGAGGATGGCGAAGTGGTGCTGCTGACCCCGGACAAGGACGTGCCGATCGGGGGACGGCTCTACTAGCAGCCCTTACGCCGGTACCCTGACCCGCGCCCTGAGGCCGCCGAGGGGGCTGTCTTCGAGGTAGACGTCGCCGCCGTGGCCGCGGGCGATGTCGCGGGCGATGGCGAGGCCGAGGCCGCTGCCGGTCTCGTCCATGTTCCGGGCCAGGTCAAGACGGTGGAACGCGCGGAAAGCCGCCTCGCGCTGGTCCTCGGCAATGCCGGGGCCGTCATCGTCGATGAGGACAGTGAGCCAGTTTTTCTCGATCTTGCCGGAGACCTCGACACGGTGGCCGTATTTGGAGCCATTGGTGATGAGGTTGGACAGGCAGCGCTTCATCGAAAGACGCCGGACTTCGACCTCCGCGGGGCCTTCGAAGCGCGTGGTGACATCGTTTCCGGAGATTTCGGCCTCCTCTTCCAGTTCTTCCAGAAGCAGGGCCATGTCGGTCTGCTCGATGTCCTCGTCGCCGTCGCCGCTGGCGAAGGCGAGGTAGTCCTCCAGCATGTGGCTCATCTCGTCGACATCCTTGCGCATGGCCTCGCTTTCCGGGGACGGACCGACAAAGGCGAGTTGCAGGCGCAGGCGGGTGAGAATGGTGCGCAGGTCGTGGCTGACCCCCGCGAGCATCGTGGTGCGCTGCTCGATCTGCCGTTCGATGCGCCGGCGCATGTCGATGAAGGCCAGGCTGGCCCGGCGGACCTCGCGCGCGCCACTGGCGCGGAAATTCTCCACCGGCCGGCCCTTGCCGAAGGCTTCGGCGGCATTGGCCAGGCGCACGATCGGCCGGATCTGGTTGCGCAGGAACAACAGCGCGATGATCACCAGCACCAGCGACGTGGAGAACATCCAGACAAGGAAGATATGCGAGTTGGAGGCATAGGTCTGGCTGCGCCGGGTGAAGATCTTCAAGATGGCGTTGTCGAGCTGGATGCGGATCTCGACAAAACGGGACCGTCCGACCGTATCGATCCAGAACGGCTTGCCGATCTTCTGGCTGATGGCCTTGCTCAGTTCCTGATCGATGACGTCGAAAAACGGCTTTGGCGTCGGCGGCGGCAGCGGCTCGAGCGGGGTGACGGTCATCGACATGCCGAGCGCGCGCGAGGCGAGTTCCTCGATCCGGCTGTTGTCCGGGTCCTGCGGATAATTGTCCAGGACGTAGACCACGGCGGCGATGTCGCGCACGACCGCCTCGGACATGCGTTGGGACACCAGCTGGTAGTGCCGCTCCATGAAGACGAATACCAGGACCGACTGCAGGATCACGATCGGTGCGACGATGATCAGGAAGGTGCGGGTATAAAGACCCTTCGGCATGATGCGGTACATCAGCCGCGAGGCCTGCCGGTAGGTGGCAAGCAGAGGCTTCATCGGTGCGGAAAGCGGGAGGCGCCGGAACCAGGCGCCAGGATCGGTCATCTTCATCCGGGTCAGTCGCAGGCCAGCCGGTAGCCGATGCCCCGGACCGTCTGCAGGTAGACCGGATTGCCCGGGTCGGTCTCGATCTTCCGCCTGAGACGGTTTATCTGGACATCGACGGTGCGTTCGCCGAGGCCGCTGTCGCCGCCGACGATCTTGTGCCGGGGGACCGTTGCGCCAGGCTGTTCGGCGAAGATCGACAGGATCTGCTTTTCCCGGTCCGTCAGGCGCACCATGGCGTCGCCGTTCTTGAGTTCGCCCCGCGCCGCATTGAAGGCGAACGGACCGAAGTGGATTTCCTCCCTGGCGATCACGGGCTGCTGGTTGCCGCGGCGAAGAATGGCGGCGGTGCGCAGCATCAGTTCGCGCGGTTCGAAGGGTTTGGACAGATAGTCGTCGACACCGGCCTCCAGGCCGGCAATGCGGTCGGGCGCCTCGGACCGGGCGGTGAGCATGAGAATGGGGATCTGGGAGTCCTGTCTGAGAGCGGCCGCCAGTTGCAGGCCGGTCTCCCCGGGCATCATCACGTCGAGAATGATCATGTCGAATTCCAGTCCGGCGAGACATTTGCGGGCATCGGCCGCGTTCGCCGCGGTGGTGACACGGTAGCCGTTCTCCTTCAGCAGCCTTGAAAGGAGGTCCCTGATCCGCTTGTCGTCGTCCACCAGCAGGATGTGGTTGGCGTTGTCGTCAGGCACCTGGGTGTTCATGTCTTCAAAACAATCCTTGTCGGGCAGCGCCGTGTTCAGTCCGCGGCTTTCAGGTCGAAGGAACTGCGGATCAGTTGCAGAATTTCCGGGCGCATCTCGGGATCGATCATCTGTAGCAGAAATGTGCGGATGATCTCGTCGCTGCCATCAGGCAAGCCAATTAGGGCGCGCTCAAGGCGTTTTTGCTGCAGCAGAGCCAGATCGGTGGCCAGGGCATGGCCGCGTTCGGTGGTGTACAGCAGCCGCTGGCGGCGGTCGTGGTGGCCCTCGCGCTGCTCGACGATGCCGGCATCGACCAGTTGTTTCAGCACGCGGCCGAGGCTCTGTTTGGTGATGCCCAGAATGCCGAGGAGATCCGTCACCATGATGCCCGGATTGCGTTCGACGAAATGCAGCACCCGGTGATGGGCCCGGCCGAAATCGTATTCGGCCAGCACATCGTCCGGATCCCCGGTGAAATCGCGATAGGCAAAGAACAGCAGTTCGATCAGGTCATAGGTCAGCGCGGCGCCGTCCTCCGTCTCCGGTCGGTCCGGTTGTTTGGCATCCGGGCCCTGCCTGGGCAGGGTCTGGGCCGGCTTGAAATTTACGTCAGTCATATTGACATAATTCTGGTCGATTGTTACTTGTATACGGTCACGAACGAAATGATCGGTCTTTCAGGTGCATTTTCACGCATCAGATGCTAAACGAATCCAATCAACATCGCCGTGACCATCAGGATACCGATAGTTGGCGTGCTGTGCAAAAAATACAGCGGTGAAACCGGCGCAAGTCTTTGGCGTCATTCGCCTCTGCTGACGTTAAAACAATTTGCGTTCAAAGAACGCGCGGGAGAAAGAAGATGGCTGGAACGCCTTTTGACCAGCTGAGTGGGGATATCTGGTACGACGGTACCTTCGTTCCCTGGTCGGAAGCGAAACTGCACGTGCTGAGCCACGGGCTGCATTACGGCAGCAGTGTGTTCGAAGGCGAACGGGCCTATGGCGGCCGGATCTTCAAATCCGAAGAGCACACCGAGCGTCTGCTGGCGTCCGGACGCATGCTCGGCTTCGACATTCCCTGGACGGCCGAACAGATCAATGCCGCGAAGGAAGAAACACTTGCGCGCATGAAGCTGACCGACGCCTACATTCGCCCCGTCGCCTGGCGTGGCAGCGAGATGATGGGGATCTCCGCCCAGAAGAACACCATTCACCTGGCCATCGCCGCCTGGGAATGGCCGAGCTATTTCAAGCCGGAAGAACGATTGAAGGGCATTCGCCTCGATCTTGCGGACTACCGGCGCCCCGACCCGAGAACCGCGCCCTACAAGGCGAAGGCGGCAGGGCTCTACATGATCTGCACGATTTCGAAACATGCCGCCGAGGCCAAGGGCTATACCGACGCCCTGATGCTCGACTGGCGTGGCCAGGTGGCCGAGGCGACCGGCGCCAACGTGTTCTTCGTCAAGGACGGCAAGATCCATACGCCGACGCCCGACTGTTTCCTGGACGGCATCACCCGCCGCACGGTGATCGGCCTGGCACGGGACCGCGGCATCGAAGTGGTCGAGCGGACGATCCTGCCGGACGAACTGAAGGACTTCGAACAGTGCTTCGTCACTGGAACTGCAGCGGAAGTCACGCCGGTCTCCGAGATCGCCGGCAACACCTATGAAGTCGGCGAGATCATCAAGACCCTGATGATCGATTATGACACGGTCGTGCGTCCGCAAGAGCCTGCGCTCCAGGCGGTTGCCGGCTGACGGACGGAAACTTCAGGGAAGGCGGGCCCAGGCCCGCCTTTTTTGTTTTCAGGACAGATTCACGCAGAGCCCAGCAGCATGCGGCCAAGCTTCTTGGCGCTTTCGACGGCGGTCTTGCCGTGGAGCGGCCAGGTCTGTGTCAGTCCCTCGATGATCAGCGTCAATTCGACTTCCCTTCCGGGCAGCCGCGCCGCGCGGGTGGCGAGCCGTGCCATTTCCGTCTTGTGGGACTGCAGCAGATCGACAAGCCGGTCATCCTGCGGGGCGGACGCCACCGCCGCGTGAAACAGGCAGCCTCTCGTGGTTTCAGAACGCATCCAGTCACCTACCCGGTCGAAGATTGCGTCCAGAGCGCTGCCGGGATCTGCCGGCAGGTTGCCGAAGACCTTCTCCAGATAACGCCGGTTCCGGTGCTCCAGGGCGGCATAGACCATTTCCTCGCGCGAGGGCGTGTAATTGTAGAGCGTGCGCAGGCTGACACCGGCGGCGTCGCGCAGATGGCCGACACTTGGCGCCGCAAACCCGTGTTCCGCGAACGCCCGTTCCAGCCCGGAGGCGATTCTGGTCATCGTATCGGTCATGGTTGACATTGGTAGAATGATTGTTCTACCAAGGCAAGTAGAACAATCATTCTACTGGAGGTGGCGGCATGACGCTCCCGCAAACGATGCAAGGTATGGTTCTGACAGGCCATGGCGGTCTGGAGAAACTGGTCTGGCGCGAGGACCTGCCGGTCCCGGTGCCGGAAAAGGGTGAGGTTCTGATCCGGGTCGGTGCGGCCTCGGTGAACAACACCGATATCAATACCCGCACGGGCTGGTATTCCAAAGCCGTGCGCGGCGACACCGCCTCCGGTGCGACAGGCGGCTATGGCGGCGACAGCAACGACGATGGCGCGTGGTCCGGCAAGCCACTGGGGTTTCCGAGGATCCAGGGCGCGGATTGCTGCGGTGAAATCGTAGCCGTGGGCGAGGGTGTTGCCGAGGGGCGGGTCGGGGAGCGGGTGCTGGTGCGCACGATGCAGACCGTGCCCGCTGACGGTGGGACGGAAGACAGCAGTGATCTCGTTGTCTGGACGTTCGGTTCGGAATGCGACGGCGGGTTCGCCGAATTCACGAAGGCGCGTTCAAGCGAGGCGATCAAGGTCGTCTCCGGCCTGAGCGATGTCGAACTGGCCTCCTTCCCGTGTGCTTTCTCGACCGCCGAAGGGATGATCCAGCGTGGTGGCGTCGGCGCCGAACGGGTGCTGGTCACGGGCGCATCGGGTGGTGTCGGCTCCGCAGCGATCCAGCTTGCCAGGCGGCGGGGCGCGCATGTGACGGCTTTGACCAGTCCGTCAAAGGCGGCTGACCTGAAGGCGCTGGGTGCCGATGAAACCCTGAGCCGGGACGCGGATCTGCCGAAAGGGGCCTTCGACGTGATCCTCGACCTGGTCGGCGGACCGCGCTGGCCCGGTCTGATCGAAGCGCTGGGCAACGGCGGGCGGTACGTCACGTCCGGGGCAATCGCGGGCCCGATCGTCGAACTGGACCTGCGTACGCTCTATCTTCATGACCTGACCCTGATCGGCAGCACCCTTCAGGCGGTGAATGTATTTACCGACCTGGTCGGTTACATCGAGGCCGGGGATATCCGTCCGGTCGTGGCCGCGACCTATCCTCTGAAGGACCTGCGCAAGGCACAGGAAGCCTTTCTGGACAAATCCTATGTCGGCAAGATCGGTATCGAAATCGGGGCGTGATCTCCAGATGCCGTCAGGCGCCGCCAGACATCACCAGACGCTGCCAGAAACGCAGGCGGGCCGGGGCCTGCCTGCAGGTGTCAGCCGGTGGCCGACTTGTCGTGCTGCGCATTGAACATCCGGCCGCGCTCGGCATAAAGGATGCAGCCGATGGCGCCAAGACCGTAGAGGAAAAAGGCAAGGCCCAGGGGCTGGGTCGTGCCGTCGAACAATTGTCCCATGACGTACCCCAGAAGCGCGCCGCCAAGGGTGCTGATGGTGCCGATGACGGAGGAGGCGGTCCCGGCAATGGCGCCGAGGGGCTCCATCGCCATGGCGTTGAAATTGGCCCCGACGAAGCCGAAGCTGGTCATGGCCGCCGTTGCCAGTACCAGAAACAGCCAGAAGTTTTCCTGCCCGAAGGCGGGTACGAGCGCAATAGCGAGACCGAGGACGGTGTAGATTACGACAGCGCCGTGGGACAGGCGGCGCATGCCGATGGCTTCCACCAGCTGGGCGTTGGTAAAAGACGCGGCGGCCATAGTGACCGCGACTGCGGCGAAGACGACCGGGAACAGGGTCCCGAGACCGAAGATGTCGACGAAGATCTGCTGAGACATGGCCAGGAAGGAAAACAGCCCGCCGAAGACGAACGCGGTCCCAACCGTGTAGCCCAATGCGATGCGGGTTGTCAGCGCTGTCCGGTAGGCGCTGGTGATGGTGGCCAGCACCATTGGCCGGCGGCTTTCCGGGGGCAGGGTTTCCGGCATTCTGAGCGCTGACCAGATCAGGACCGCGACGCCTGACAACAGCAGCAGGGCGAAAATCCAGTGCCAGCCGGCGACGAGCAGCACCGCCTGGCCGATCGACGGGGCGATGACGGGCACGGCCATGAACACCATCATCACGAGCGACATCACCTTGCCCATGCTTCTGCCGCTGTAACAGTCGCGCACGACGGACAGCGCGGCGACGCGGGCCGCCGCGCAGCCGATGCCCTGCAGGATACGGGCGGCCAGCAGCGTGTCCAGATCCATGGCGAAAATCGCGGCGACGCTTCCCAGGCTGTAGAGGGCAAGGCCGCCGACGAGGATGCGGCGGCGTCCGAAGGCATCCGTGACCGGCCCGAAGAAGAGCTGGGCGCCGCCGAATCCGATCAGATAGGACAGCAGGACAAGCTGACGGTTGTTTTCCTCGACAATGTTCAGGGCATCGCCGATGGCCGGTAGGGCCGGCAGCATCACATCGATGGCCATGGCGTTCAGGGCCATGATCATGGCGATGATCGCGACAAATTCCGTGAACGGAATTCCGGGCTCTCGCAGGATCTCGGCATTGCTGCCGGAGGAAGCCTGGTCTGCGGCGGCTCGCGCCGTGTCCGCATGAGGGGAGTCACTGTCGTGTGTCACGGGTTCGGGACCAATTCAAAAGGATGGCGGCCGGAAAGCCGAAGGATGCATCGTCGGGGGAAGTTGCCGGATCGGGGCCGGATCGCGGCGGGAAAGACCTTCAGTTTACGCTCTTGACGTCTTCAGGTCCAGCGGTCGGCGTCCGCGCCG
This sequence comes from Roseibium sp. AS2, assembly GCF_038900065.1. Taxonomy (NCBI): domain Bacteria; kingdom Pseudomonadati; phylum Pseudomonadota; class Alphaproteobacteria; order Hyphomicrobiales; family Stappiaceae; genus Roseibium; species Roseibium sp. AS2. The sequence goes on along the minus strand of NZ_JBBMQN010000009.1, from coordinate 138,392 downwards.
TCCCTCGTGCTGGCCTCCACCCAGGCGCTGGTCCGGTTGCCGTCGCCTTCCCCGGTCCCGTCTTCGGCCTGGACAAGATGTTCCTTCTTCCAGAACGGGGCGCGGGTTTTCAGGAAATCCATCAGGAAATCGGCCGCCTCGAAGGCCGCGCGGCGGTGCGAGGAGGCCGCGATCACCAGAACGATGTTCTCGCCGGGCCGGATCCGTCCGTGACGGTGGATCACGGTGAGACCGGTGAGAGGCCAGCGGCTGATGGCTTCGCCGGCGATGCGGCCAAGTTCGGCCTCGGCCATGCCGGGATAATGTTCCAGTTCAAGGGCGCTCAGGGTTCCCGCCTCGTCCCGGCAGAGACCGGTGAAGGTGACCAGGGCGCCGACATCCCTGCGGCCCTCGGTCAGGCGTCCTGCTTCGGCCTGTGCGTCAAAGTCTTCAAGCTGGACACGGACAAGCGGGGTGACGGTCATGGGGTCAGCCGCCGGTCATCGGAGGAAAGAAGGCGATTTCCCTGGCATCGCCAAGGATGGTGTCTGCTTCCACATGAACCTGATCGAGGGCCACCCGGATGGCGTCCTCTTCGTCGAAGGCGGCCGCGTAGGTCTCGTCGAGCGTTTTCAGATGCGCGATCAGGTCGGCGACGGTGGCGACGGAGGCCGGAACATCGATGGTTTCTTCCTCGACGCCGACCCGTTCGCGGACCCAGGCGAAATAGCGAATGTTCATGAGGCCTCCCGGTGACAGGTGTTCAGTAGCGGAGCAGCGACCTATTCGGTGATCAGGTGACCGATGCCCGCGCGGAAATAGTCGTAGCCCGTATATAGGGTAAGGATAGCAGCCAGCCAAAGCGCGACCAGCCCCAGATCCGTGGTGTAGGCGAACACCGTATCGCCTGCAGGGCCTGCCAGAAGAAAGGCGATGGCGATCAGCTGCACCGTGGTCTTCCACTTGGCAAGCTGGGTCACCGGGACGGACACCTGCAACTCTGCCAGGAATTCGCGCAGGCCCGACACCAGGATTTCGCGGCACAGGATGATGATGGCGGCAATCATGGACCAGCCGCCGATGGTGCCGTCGCCGGCCAGCATCAGCAGGCTCACGGAGACCAGCAACTTGTCCGCGATCGGGTCCAGCATCCGGCCGAGCGCGGACTGCTGTTGCCAGGCACGGGCCAGATAACCGTCGAAGAAATCCGTGATCGCGGCGATGACAAACAGGCCAAGAGCGATCCAGCGGGCGGTGTTGCCTTCAAAATAAAAGCAGAATGCCACAGCCGGGACCGCCAGAATGCGCCCGTAGGTCAGAAGATTGGGCAGGCTCAGAACAATATTTCGTTTCATGTCGGCTTTCGCATAGGAGGCGGAGCAAGGGTGCTTGTGGCGGGCAAGCGCAGCCACCGGCATCCGTTTCCCGCACCCGGAGCGCCTGGGGCGCTGCGGGGCGGCATCGCCGGTGTGGTCCAACTGACCGCAGCATCAATCGAATATGCTATCGCCCTGCTGGTCAATCAACATTTTGGCCTTGCGGATCATCTCGGCGGCCGCACCTTCCGCATCGGGCAGCGTGTCCGCGCGGATAAAGGTATGCACCTTCGTCGTTTCACCGTCCTGCTTCTCTATCCGGCCGGAGACCTGATACTGGCCATTGGCCGACTGCGGGTCCGCGATGATCATGTAGCCGTCATAGTCGAGCGTGACGGCCTCGGAGCTGCTTTTTCCGCCCTCCGCAGACGACCCGAACAGGGATTTGAAAATCTTGCCGAGCATTGTGTCACCCATTGCTGATCCAAGTGCCCCCTTTTACGAGGGCGCGGGCGCGGCTTCAAGGTGTGAGCTGCGCTTGAAGGCGAGATGGGCTGAATTGCGTCCGGCCGGCAATCGCCGGACGGCAGGATGGCGGCGCCCGGCTGCCCCCAAGACCTTCTGGCCCGGCGCCTGTTCCGCGCGGGGCCTGAAGGTATGGGGCGGCCGGGACGGCCGCCGGGCCGATGTTGACGGCGGTTGTTACCTGGACGGACCCGCACCGCCGCGGAGCTGGTCGCGGATGTCGATCAGGATGTCCAGTTCCGACGGACCGGTTTCGACTTCGGGTTCGACGTCGTCCGGCTTCTCGGCGGCGGCCTTGATGTTGTTGACGGTCCTGACGAGCATGAACACAACGAAGGCGATGATCACGAAATTGATGCAGGCAGTCAGAAACGCACCGTAGGCGAACACCGCCGCGCCGCTTTCACGGGCGGCCGTCAGGCTGGTGCCCGCAGGCACATCGCCGGACAGAACGACAAACATCGACTTGAAATCGATCCCGCCGAGCACAAGCCCGATGACGGGATTGATGAGATCGCCGACAAGACTTGAGACGATGGCGGTGAATGCCGCGCCGATGATGATACCGACGGCAAGATCCATGACATTGCCCTTGGCAATGAAATCGCGAAATTCCTTGATCATGTGCTGACCCCAATTTTCCCTGTCGCCCCGACCAGCCCGCGTTCACATGAGATCATGAGAACAACGCAACGCCGATCCTTTTTGAAATTGTTGAAGCATCCCGCGCGCGCGTGCCGGATGCCTGTCCCCTTCAGTGACGGCTGCCCACCATCGTGCGGCGCCGCGCGGGCAAACTAACACATTCGCGAGCGGTAAAAAGATTGCCTGTTTTCCCAATGCCTGCGCCTTAGGAGACCAGGTGAACGGAGAGGTTTTGCAGGGGCTTGCATCCTGCCCCACCCCCCGCCGGCTCCAGTGGTCGCGGCACAGCGAGACGCAGGCTTCGTTGCCGCCGATGACGACCTGGTCGCCTTGCGGCGGCAATGGAGAATAGCGGCGAGCAGGCGGTTCAGGCGAGGGGAGTTTCGTGCTGACAAAGGGTGGGCGACTTCCGGGCCGTTGCTGCTGTTCAACACCTATTGTTTCAATGGCGGATTCGCGCACGCATATCGGACATGTGTCGGTTTTCCCTTTGCTCCCGAAAGCCGTCATTCACCGCAGACGGATTGAATTCACAAGTTGGACGTGGAACAGCCGTTCATTGCGGGTCGAATGAAGGTCTGATGTGTCGGATACACCAAACCTCTTCAGGGGCGCTTTTTTGAAAGGCAGGGAGTTACTGATAATGCGTAGATGACATATATTGGTCTGGAATGAGTGACCAAACAGAGACCGGAGACTGATGTGTCACCAAGCAAGGGCCGCGTTGAAAGACTGATTGATACGATAGGTGCAGAGTTCCAGTCTCATCTCATCGACTTGTGGAACACCTCCACAGTCTTTGATATTCAGGACGGCGCCGTTCAAAAGATGATCTCACGCGAAGCGCCATTTGGTGTCATTGGGATCAAGATCCTGATGCGCAATCCGGGAGACGCAAATCGTCTTTTTGAGCACCAATGGAATTTCAGCATCGGGATCACCGGATGTGAATTCACGCTTTTGGATGTCGATTACCAGAACGACGTTTGGATCGGTGATGCGAATTCCGCCGAATTCGCTGGGCACGAACACATTGCCTACAAATCGGTTGAGCACATGATTGCCTTTCATGGCGACGATTTCGGCGTCGGAAAGGTGTTCATCGAAAAAATTGGTGCTCTCTGCCCCAGCCTGCTTGAAAAGCCACCCTTGTTCTTTCGACTGCCGCGCAGGGCGTCACCCGCCTACAGATACACGGCAGCCCCCCAGGCCATTCGCGAGGAGGTCGGCCTTTCACCTGATGACGGCATGGTTCTGATTGAGGCGATGATCAAAGAACACGGGGTTGACCCATACAAGATCCTTCTGTCGTTCCATTCTGATGAAAACTTCTGGCTGGTTGATCTCCCTGAAGCGCTTGTCGACCGTTACCAGCATGGCCTGATTGATCCAAGCCTTGGTGAACACCATTCTAATCTTGAGGTTGGGGTATCCATTACAGCAGAGGCTCTGAGGAACAGAGTTCGGACGCAGTCAAACAGCGCTGAGCGCGATAACGACGTCTTTTTCTCCATGTCTGGAAGCGGTTCTGCGTCAGGTTATTTGAACGGATTGAATTGATTTTACGTTGGCTGGGGTCATCTTTTTTGCTGCGAGAAGGCGCGCAATTCCCGACAGTCTCCTCTCTTATTCAAAACCGACCTTCGCTGCGAGTGTACTGAACGGCAGCAATGCGCCGCCGTTCCAGCTATTGTGCAGCTCTCGAACCGAGCCTTAAAGCAGCCGTTCGTTGCGAGACCAGCGAAGGCCTAAAGTGGGCGGTGAGCGGGTGTTGGTTGCGGAACCGATGAACGACCGCAACGGGGCCGGCAAGTGACCGCCTGCTTGCGGACACTAGGCTGCTGAAGGAGACATTCATACCAACTAGGCCAAATGTATTTTTCGGCCCTTAGCGGTCATTCGTGCAAAGCGCGGAGAATAACTTAAACGAGCCCACTTTGACCGGTGCTGCGCTGAAAACGAATGTCCTCTTTGGTGCAAAAGTTATGACTTTTGCGACAGATAGTCATGTGATCACGAACTGTTGGCCATTTTGACGTCTGATACCGCACGCGGCATTTTCCGCGTACGGTGTCGTGTTCGCTGTGTTTTATTTTTGGAATACGAGAGCTTGCACGCACATATATGTATCGGCAGGAATTGTAGTATCTTGGTTTCCGCCATCACATTGGAATCTGGCAGAAATACTAAGGTTTTTTTTGTCAGGCGATACATTTAAGTTTCCGGCTTTCCAGTGGGGCGTACCAATGCCAAAACCCTGAGGAAGTAGTTCTGGATTAGAGGGAACGCTGGCCATTTTATGCAAATTACCCGCATGACAACCCATTGAATCAGAACCAACAGCCGTACAATTCGAGGTAATATTAAAAGGCGTTCCTGTTCTTTTATGTTTTGTTTGCACCCATCTGTATTCAAGGCTAGGCCGTTTAATTGCTGGCAGGCAAATGGCTGTTAAATTTAAGGCACCTTTATCCGTATTGAGGAGAGCACAGGCTTCTGGAAACATGATCGGGCCTGACGAGATGTAGGTTCGCGTGCAGTATACTTTCAGCGATTTTGGACCGCTGCTGATTTTGATCGGTCCTTTTAGGGGCGCACCTATTCCCCTGCATTGCGAAAACCCCAGGCCATTGAGGCCTTCCAGAGTCAGATCTCGTGGAAATTGAACGTCAATCGTAATGGTGCGGTCATTATCGCTTTTCTGGAAAATAACGTCTTTGATGTTGAAGAACTCGTGGGAACTCGCGCAACTTTTTACAGCGCCACCGATTTGGGGGTTTAACGTAAGCAAAAAATCAATATTCTTTTGTTTGCTGCTACTTTCAGATTCACTGGAGGAGCATAGATTGTTCATTACGTCGGAAAAAGTACTTCGGTCATAGTTGAAGCCGCCATAACCGTTTGCCCACGCTTCTAAGGAAGTGTCATCGTCTTCAATCTTCCTGAATTGCTCGCACATATGCTCTTTGGACGTGGCAGTTTGGCTGCTTTCTCGATATTCATATTTCTTATCCATGACCAAGCGATCCAGAAGCTTTGAGCAATAGTCACTGTTTGCTGCTGGCGCATGCTGAACGGGCAGTGCGATGAAAAACGCGCCAGCCACAAAAATAGCTGTCTTCAAAGTAAACATTGATAACCTCCCTAGATATAACCTGAGCAGAAATACAATATCAGATTGCATGTGTTAAAGTAAATATCTAAAAGTTGCACAAAGGCATACATCAGTATATGATAATATCCCTTATTATCATACATTATAGATATGTTAGATTGCGCTTTTTTAATCATTCAATTTTGAGGGCAAGTATGGCGGATAAAGAAAAGGCGCGCAAAAAACCACACTGGGTTGTGGAACATGCTGTTAAAGTAGCGGTCGGAGCAATTGTGCTCGGAATAATAGCATGGGGAGTGGCAAACAATGGGAAAATTTTCTGTACACTCATTCACATATTTTCGAACGATCCTCTTAGTTGGGGCTGTTAGCGTGTCCGCAGAGTTGCTTCTCGGTGCTTCTGGAGCTTTCGCTCAGGATTGCGATATCCAGCCTGTTAGTGAGGCCTCTAGCGCGACGTTGGCAACGCAATCCAATTTCACTTGTCTAATCGCAAAACTAGGTGCTGCTCTGAGTAGAGTTGAGGTTTTAGAAGCCGAACTAGAGCCTTTCAGAAATTCTTCCGGCATGGTTGTTGCGTTTAACCGTGGTCAACGGAGTGGGGGGGGCTGTCCGCCAGGATGGTCTTTGTTTGAAAGCGCAGGGGGGCGCATGATTGTTGGTGCGGGCACAAACACAAATACTGATCAAAATGGAATAAATCTTAGGGACTACCCATCATTTAAAGATGACCCGGCAAATGCTGTTGGTGGTGAAGAAAAACACACGCTAATAGGGCCTGAACTGCCACCTCATACTCATAAGTTGCCAGATAATATCTTGACTAATCCTGCACCGAAAACGCAAGTCGACAGCGGTCGTCATGCTGGTACCAATGCTGGCGTAAATATTAATCGCATTGACGCTACGCTTTCAACTGGAGGAGGTCAGGCACACAACAACATGCCACCTTACATTGCACTTTTTTACTGCAAGAAAGACTGAGGTGGTATGAACGATTTGGTTTTACCGACCTCAGCAAACATCCCTACCCCGCTGATCGATGCGGGGCAAAAGGCGCAAATGAGCTTTCTGGAGTTTTTTACGGCCAACATCCAGAACGCGAATACACGCCGGGCCTATTATAGTGCGTCCTGTGAATTTCTGACCTGGTGCCATGAGCGCGGGGTTGTTTCTATTCCTTTGATTCAGCCACTTCACGTCGCCGCGTGGATCGAAGAGCTTGGCCAGACTGTTTCCGTGCCGACCGTAAAACAGCGCCTTGCCGCGATCCGGCATTTGTTTGACTGGTTCGTGGTTCATCAGGTCGTGCCGGTCAATCCGACCGCCAGCGTGCGCGGACCAAGACATGTCGTGAAGCGTGGTAAGACGCCGGTCTTGGAACCATCGGAAACTCGCCAGCTCATCGAGCGGATCGATACTGCCAGGATTGTTGGCCTTCGAGACAGGGCGCTGATCGGCATGATGGTCTATTCCTTTGCCCGGATCGGCGCAGCGCTCAGCCTCAAGGTGGTGGACGTTTACACCCAGAACAGGCGGCTTTGGGTGCGTTTGCACGAAAAGGGTGGCAAGCAACATGACATGCCCTGCCATCACAATCTGGAAATCTGGCTGGATGAATACCTGGAATCAGCCGGGCTGTGGGAGGATCGCAAAGGTTTCGTGTTCCGCACCATCGACCGGGATACGAAAGAGCTGTCAGACCGCCCCCTCCCCCAGGCGAATGCCTATGCCATGATCCAGTGCCGTGCGCGCTAGGCCGGTATTAAAACGCCGATCAGCAATCATACATTCCGGGCGACCGGTATTACCGCCTATCTAAAGAATGAGGGCACGCTCGAAAAGGCTGCGCAGATGGCCAATCACGCGTCCACGCGCACGACACAGCTCTATGATCGGCGGTCCGATGAAGTCAGTCTCGATGAGGTCGAGCGGATTGTGATTTGATTGTCTTTTTAGATGATCATGACTTATGCAACGCGCCTTTGGGTGATGCAAAATCAAGGGCTTGAACTGGTGCGAAAGTCAGTTGCCCAATTCCGTCATTGTAAGTTGTGGTTTTCCGACGTGGCAGACAGCGTGCCTGCGTCGGTCGTGCAAAGGGTCCTATGACCGCTTGAAACAATTGAAGCACCGATTCGAAAGCGGCCATTGGCGCAAGCGCGGCCAAAGCTCACTTTGTCCACATAGCGGTCATTCATTCAATGCGCAGCAAATTCACACTCTCCGCCCTCTCCGGACCTTCGCTTGCTCTCCACCCAACACCCGACATCAGAAACGGTGCAATTCCGGAACAAGTGTGAAATGCTGCCGGTTCTGGATCAGCCCAGCTCCCGCCGGCTCCAGTGATTGCGGCACAGGGAGACGTAGGTTTCGTTGCCGCCGATGACGACCTGGTCGCCTTCTTCCACGATGCGGCCGTCGGCGTCGAGGCGGGCGACCATGGTGGCCTTGCGGCCGCACCAGCAGATGGTCTTGATTTCCTTCAGATTGTCGGCAAGCGCGAGCAGGGCGGCACTGCCGGGGAAGAGCTTGCCCTGAAAGTCGGTCCTGAGGCCGAAACACATTACGGGAATGCGCAGCTCGTCGGCGATCCTGGCCAGTTGCCAGACCTGGTCTTCGGTCAGGAACTGGGCTTCGTCGACGAGGACCGCATCGATCCTGCCCGCTTCGAGGGCCCTGGTGACATGGTCGTAGACATTGTCCCTGGCGTTGAAGATGTCCGCATCGGCGCCGAGCCCGATCCTGGAGGCGATCCGGCCCTTGCCGGCGCGGTCGTCGAAGGCGGCGATCATCAGAAGCGTGGTCATGCCGCGCTCCTGGTAGTTGTAGGCGGCCTGCAGCAGCACCGTCGACTTGCCGGCGTTCATCGAGGAATAGTTGAAATAGAGCTTGGCCATGCGCTTCTTACTGGGAATCGGTCTTGAAGGTCCGGCCAGTCTTCAAAAATCCGGGCGCCGGCTCAAACACTTTTCGGTTGAAACCACAGCCATTTGCTCAATTGGCCGGAAGCGAGGTCTGGCCAAGTTCGACAATAAGCGGCAGATGGTCCGAGCCGATGTCGGGCCCAAGGGTCACATCGACCACCTGAATGTCCCTGGAGACCGCGAACTGGTCGACCGGTGCACCCAGAATCCAGTGCAGACGGTAGTCAAAAAAGAAGCGGGTGGTCTGGGGCCAGCCGTCCGGATAGGCGGTCTTCAAGCCGTTGCGGTCGAGCGTTTCCTGGAACCGGGCGGACCAGGGCGCACTGTTCCAGTCGCCGATGGCCACGATGTTGTCACCGTTGCCGGCCTTGAGCCCGTCAATGATCCTGTCGACCTCGTCGAAATAGGCGCGCTTGTTCTGCCAGCGTGCCTCGGTGCGCGGACTGTCCGGATGGATGGCGACCAGATGCAGCGGGTCCGCGCCCGTGTCCAGCGTGAGCGACAGCACCTCGCGGTCGGCGTCGTAGTAGACATTGGCGCCGGTCGGAAGGTCCCCCTGGATTATGCGCGAGTCCGTCTTGACGATCGGAAAGCGGGAATAGACGGCAAGGCCGCCGAGATCCCCGACCCTGAGATGATGTGGAAAGCCGTGTTCACCCGCGCTTCCGACGCTGAGCCCGAGACGTTGCCAGCGGCGTTCCTGCAGTCCCCACAGCACTTCCTGGAGGACGACGACATCGGGTCGTTCCGTTTCCAGGAACTCCTGAAAAACCGTGTCGCCGAGGAAAAGGCGTTCAATGTTGACGGAAACGATCTTGAGCGGGCGCTCCCCCGCCGCGAGCGGACCTGCGGGCCTGGTGTTGGCGAGCGTACGGGCTCCGGTCAGTCCGGCAAGGCCTATCAGCGCCGCCAGCGCAAGGCAGCAGACGAGACGGTAGACCCGGGCAAGGCGATGACGGACCAGAAGGCCGAGTGTTCCGGCAAGGCAGCCCGCCAGGCCGGCTGCGAGAAACTGCCTCAGAAAGAAGCTCATGTTGTCCGCGAGCCAGAAATCGGGTGCCAGGAACGCGGACAGGCCCAGGACGCAGACCGCAATAGCGCCAAGGTTGCCGCACCAGCCCGCGAGGGAGAGACAGGCCTGGAGCGGGGTTCGCGATCGCGATCGTGGGTAGGGGTCAAGCGGCATGGCTGGCGTTTCCGGCATACGGTGTGGTGCGGTGTGCATAGCACAAGCGACCCGGGTCCGTGGGCAAAGCTTGCAGCAGGCTCGGTGCGGGCCATCGAGGAGCGGGGAGCAGCACCGGTCCGGAAAGCCCCATCAGCAGGCCTCACTCATGGAAATGGTCATAGACCAGCCTTGCCATGGCTTCGGAAATGCCCGGAACAGCCGCCAGATCCTCCAGTCCGGCCTTCGATACGGCCTTGGCGGTGCCGAAATGCGTCAGCAAGGCCTTCTTGCGGGTCGGGCCGATGCCGGCGATCTCGTCCAGCGGATTGCGTGTGATGTCCTTCTTGCGGCGGGCACGGTGGCTGCCGATGGCGAACCGGTGCGCCTCGTCGCGCAGACGCTGGACGAAATATAGAACCGGATCGCGCTCTGGCAGCATGATCGACTGACGTCCGGGAATGAAGAATTTCTCGCGTCCGGCGTCCCGGTCCGGCCCCTTGGCGATCCCGACAAGAGGCACGTTGGTGATGCCGAGGCTTTCCAGGGTTTCGCGCGCGGCCGTGAGCTGTCCCTGGCCGCCGTCGATCAGAACCAGATCGGGCCAGGCGGGCATGTCCGCGCTCGCCGGCAGGTCTTCCGCAGCTTCATCGCCGTTGGCCGCCGCCGATGGCTCCAGTGTTTCCGGTTTTTCCGGGCGGGCGTGTTCCTTGAGGAGGCGCGAAAAACGCCGGGACAGGACCTCGCGCATCATGCCGTAGTCGTCGCCCGGAACGAGATCCTCCGACTTGATGTTGAACTTGCGGTATTGCCCCTTGTTGAACCCTTCCAGCCCGGCGACGATCATGCCGCCAACCGCGTTGGTGCCCATGATGTGGGAGTTGTCGTAGACTTCGATCCGGCGCGGCGGAGCGGCGAGATCGAAGGCTTCGGCGACCCCCTTCAGCAGCCGGGCCTGGCTGGAGGTTTCCGCCAGACGGCGGCCAAGGGCCTCGCGGGCATTGGTGAGCGCGTGGTCCACCAGGTCCTTCTTTTCACCGCGCTTCGGCGTCGAAATCTCGACCTTGCGGCCGGTGCGTTCGCTCAGGGCTTCCGCCAGCAGGTCCTGCTCTTCAAGCAAATGGGACAGAAGGATCTGGCGGGGCGCCGGCTTGTCGTCATAGAACTGGGCGAGGAAGCTTTCAAGGATGTCGGCTTCCTCGAGGGACTTGTCGGCCTTCGGGAAATAGGCCCGGTTGCCCCAGTTCTGGCCGGTGCGGAAGAAGAACACCTGGACACAGCTCTGGCCGCCATCCTGATGGATGGCGAAGACATCGGCTTCCTCGACCGATTGCGGGTTGATGCCCTGATGGGCCTGGACGTGGGACAGGGCCGACAGGCGGTCGCGGTAAATGGCGGCGCGCTCGAATTCCAGATCCGCAGACGCCGTTTCCATCTGTTCGGCGAGCTGCTTCTTGATCAACTGGCTGCGGCCGGACAGGAACGCCTTGGCTTCCGAGACGAGACCGGCGTAGTCCTGCGGATCGATTTCCCCGGTGCACGGGCCGGCGCAGCGCTTGATCTGGTACTGCAGGCAGGGGCGGGTGCGGTTTTCGTAAAAGCTGTCCGAACAGGTCCGGATCAGGAAGGCTTTCTGCAGGGCGTTGATCGTGCGGTCGACGGCTCCGGCGGAGGCAAAGGGCCCGAAATAGTCGCCCTTGCGCTTGCGGGCGCCCCGGTGCTTGACGATGGCCGGTGCCGGGTGCTCTCCGGTCACGAGAATATAGGGGAAGGACTTGTCGTCCCGCAGCAGCACGTTGAAGCGCGGGCGCAGCCGCTTGATCAGATTGGCTTCCAGCAGGAGCGCTTCGGCTTCCGTCCGGGTGACGACGAACTCCATCGCCGCCGTCGCCAGGATCATGCGCCCGATGCGATTGGACTGACCCTGAAGCCTGGTGTAGCTGGTCACCCGCTTTTTCAGGCTGCGCGCCTTGCCGACGTAGAGAACGACGCCGTCTTCATCGAGCATGCGGTAGACGCCCGGACCGTTGGGCAGGCGCCTGACCTCGTCGGCGATGACCTCCACGCCCTTGCGCAAGGCTGCCGCGTCTTCCTGGGGCTCGGGCGCACCCTCGTTATGAGAATCGGTTTTGTCCTGCATGGCAGACATTTAAGCGTCAATCGACCTTCAGGAAAGAGGCCCCGGGCGATCCGTTGTTACCGGTGCAAGGGTGTGATGCTCAGGCGGCATGCCCGAACATGTAGACCGTGGCGATGTAAATGGCGTAGGCGGCGGTCATCGCGAGGCCGGAAATCCGGCCGAGACATACGCGGAAACCGGCCAGCGCCGTCAGTATTAGCGCACAGGCCAGCATCACCCAGATGTCCAGTTTCAACACTTCGGACGGAACATCGATGGGAACGACCACGGCGGTGATGCCGATGATCGCGAGCAGATTGAAAATGTTGGATCCGATGACGTTGCCGATGGCCACGGCGCCGTGCTGGCGGATGGCCGCCATGACCGTGGTGGCGAGTTCCGGAAGCGACGTGCCGAGCGCGATCACGGTCAGGCCGATCACCGCTTCGCTTACACCCCAGGCCGAGGCGATGGACGTTGCGCCGGTGATCGTGAAATGTGCGCCAAGGGGCAATCCGACCATGCCAAGAGCAATATAGACAAACGCGATCCAGAGGGAATCGGGAACGTCCTCGACATCGTCCAGCACATCGTCGGCTTCGTCGGCGGCGTCTGCAGTCGCGACGGCGGCACCGGCGGCCGCGGCGGCAATCGCCTTCTGCTCCTTGCGGTGGCGCTGCGCCACGATCGTCGAGGCCGCCAGAAAGACGCCCAGAAGTGCCAGCAGCAGCAGCCCCGCCGGCAAGCCGATGGGGGTGAAGAAACACAGGGCGATGAAGACAAGCGTGACGGCGACCATATAGAGAGCGTTGCGGGTCGCGCCGGTCTCTCCGCAGGGCGTTGCCGCGATCAGGGCGGGCATGCCCAGGACGAGAAGCACATTGGCGATATTCGATCCGACCACATTGCCGATGGCGATGCCGCCGGCACCGGCCAGGGCGGCATTCAGGGAAATGACCAGTTCCGGAGCCGATGTTCCGAAGGCAACGATGGTCAGGCCGATGACCAGATTGGGAATTCCAAGACGCTGCGCTACCCCGACAGACCCTCTGACCAAGACATCGCCTGCGATAATCAGAACAACAAGTCCGCCTGCGAGGCTGATGTAGTCAAACAGCATTTACGAGTTCCGGTTCCGGTCTGGTGTGATCGACGTGCCCGGCTCCTGGAAAGGAGCCAAGTCCGGTTGGGCGCCTTATACGCAATAGATTGATCCGGGGAAAGGCGGGGGCAACGATCTTTCTACCCGGCAGATGGCGACGGAACGTGCAAATTGCAATGGTCTTAACGGGCCATTGAACCTGTCCGATTGTTGCCGCTATTTGCCATCAAAACTCCCAAATCTCAATCCTGATCCGCCACAAACACTCCCCATATCTCGCCTGAGGGGGAGAGTGGGGACGTGTGACGCCCGTCCTGCTCGCACTTGGCCGGCCTGTCCGGCTATCTGATAACGAGTCATGTGGATCTGGAGTATCTTTGATGAAACGTCTTGCACTTGCTGGCATGGCATTGACCGCCGCAACGGCCGCTACCGCACCGGTACTGGCCGCGGATCTGCCCCAGTCACCGGCACCGGCCTACGAGGCGGTTCCGGCTCCGCAGCAGAGCATTGACTGGTCCGGGATCTATCTCGGCGGCAACCTCGGCTGGGCCTTCGGCAACTTCGCCAACGAATCCGGCAATACCGGTCTGGGCACCAACGCAAACGGCGTCGCCGGCGGTCTCTATGCCGGTTACAATTTCCAGGTCACGCCGAATATGGTTCTCGGCGCGGAAGCCGATTTCAGCCTGACGGACCTGGAAGACTCGCGCCGCAATGGCGGCCTGAACGTCACGTCCAAGTCGGACTGGAATTCCAATATCCGGGCACGTGTCGGCTACACCTTCGACCGATACATGGTCTATGGCGCCGGCGGTCTCGCCCTGGCCGACCTGGAACTCTCCGGGGCCGGCGACAAGGACAGCAAGACAGCGCTGGGCTGGACCGTCGGTGCGGGTGCCGAGGCGGCCATCACCAACAACGTGAGCGCCCGGCTCGAGTACGTCTACCAGGACTTCGGCAGCCAGGATTTCAACCTGAACGGAACGGGTGTCAGCTCGGAGTTCAACAATTCGCAGGTGCGGATGGGGGTTGGTTACAAGTTCTGACCTGACCGGCGATTTTGGCAACAGGCCCGGCACCGGAAGGTGCCGGGTTTTTTGTTACAAGTGGTTACAAGGTTTTCAGAATTTCGCCTTACATGCATGGTAGTTTGAGCGATGTGATTCAGGCGCGTTTTTTTCGTGCGCATTCGTCTGGGCCGCGTGCGAACAGCGCGCGGCGCTCTGTTTCGGTGGGAGAGGTGTATGCGGTTCCTGGTGCGCGGGCTCGTGGGTCTGGCATTGATGGCGGTGATGATCGGCTTTGCCGGGTTCGGCGTCTACCGGCTCTACGGGGTCATGACCGCGGAAGAGACGGTGCGCAAGCGGCCTGCCCGGGAACGCAGCTACTCGGTCAATGTCGCCGAACTCACTCCGCAGACCGTCGCCCCGGTCACGACCGCCTATGGCGAGATCGAAAGCTGGCGCACGCTTGAGCTCAGGGCCAGTTCCGAAGGCCGGCTTGTCGATGTCGCCACAAAGTTTCGCGACGGCGCGGCCGTTGCCGAAGGCGAGTTGCTCCTGCGGATCGATCCGGCCAATGCGGATTTCCTGGTTCTGGACGCCGAGGCGGCCCTTGCGGACGCGGAAGCGCAGAAAGCCGAAGCCGAGGAAGCCATCGTCGGCGCCGAGCAGGAACTTGTAGCCGCGCGCCGTCAGCTCGAGCTGCGCCGCCAGGCGCTGGAGCGTCAGCGGCAATTGAAGGACAAGGGCTATTCGACCGCGGTTCAGGTCGAGGCCGAGGAACTGGGCGTTGCCTCGCTGGAGCAGTCCCTGAGCAACCGGCTGCAGGCGGTGATCACCGCGCGCAAGCGTATCGAGCGCATGGACCTGACCGTGAAACGCGCCAGACTGGTGCTGAAAGACGCGCAGCGGGTGCTCGACGAGACGACCCTCACGGCACCGTTCGACGGCTATCTCTCCGAAGTGAACGCCACGCTCGGCCGGAGGGTCAGTGCCTCCGAAGCCCTGGCGCAACTGATCGATCCGGCGGCGCTGGAAGTCAGGTTCTCGCTGTCGACCAGCGAATTCTCGCGCCTTCTCGACGACAGCGGTTCGCTCATCAAGGCGCCGGTCAAAGTGATGCTGCAACTCGGCGGACGCTCGATCGAGGTTCCGGGACGGGTCGACCGGTCCGCGGCGGTGGTCTCGGAGGGAGAGGCGGGCCGGACGCTGTTCGCATCCCTGGAAATCGAGCCTGGAACGGTGTTGCGCCCCGGAGACTTCGTAAAGGTCGAGGTCAATGAGCCACCCCTGCACGATGTCGCGCTCGTGCCGTCCGCCGCCGTCACGGAAGACGGCCGTCTTCTCGTGGTTGGAGAGGGGGACCGGATCGATGAAATCCGCAGCACCGTCCTGCGCCGGATGGGCAATGAGGTGGTGCTGGCCGATGTTCCCTTTGGCGCCGACTACGTGCGCGAGCGGCTGCCGCAGCTTGGAACCGGCCTGAAGGTCACCGCCAGGCGGAGCGACGACGGCGGGCAAGCTCCGGCAGACGGCACGCCGGTTTCGGTGCAGGAGCCGCAACCGGACGCCCCGCGCCCGTCCGGGGATCTGGTCGCGCTGGAGCCGGAAAGGCGTGCCGCGCTGATCGCCCGGCTGACCACGTCCGACATTCCTGAAAACCGGAAGGCCCGTCTGCTTGCCCTGTTGAACAAGCCGATGGTGCCCAAGGATCTGATCGATCGTCTTGAACAACGGTCCGGCCGCAGTGGCTAGGCCGCCCGGTTCGGGTTTTCGCACTGACTGTGGAGTGTTTTGAAATGCGTTCTCCTGGCGGCTCACAATTTGCTTCATTGCTGGATTACATGGTGCGGCACAAGACCGCCGCGAACCTGCTGCTTGCGCTGATGCTGCTGAGCGGGGTGGCGGCGGGAACACAGATCCGAACGCAGTTCTTCCCCGACTTCGTGCGCGAGGAAGTCGATGTCGAGATCAACTGGCCCGGTGCGGGGCCGGAGGACATGGACCGGTCGGTGGTCGAAATTCTCGGCCCGCAGCTGCTGGCGATCAACGGGGTTGACGAGGCAACCTCGATCTCCCGCGAGGGCACGGCCAGCATCGAACTGGAATTCGAGGACGGCTGGGACATGGGCCAGGCCACGGACGAGGTCAAGGCGGCGGTGGACCAGGCCCGTTCCAGCCTGCCGGAAGGTGTCGAGGAACCGGAAATTTCGCGCAGCGTCTACCGGGACCGCGTCACCGATGTGGTCATCTACGGCCCGGTGGATATCGATCAGCTCGCGCGTTTCGCGGAGGATCTGCAGACGGTCCTGTTCCGGCAGGACGTGACGCGGGTGTCGATCCAGGGTCTGGCGGATCCGATCATCCGGGTCAATGTGGGTGAAAGCATGCTGGTACGGCATGATCTGACCCTCGCCGAAATCGCCGAGACCGTTTCCGCCGAGATGGAAACCACACCTGCCGGTGATATCAGCGGCAGCGGTGCCCGGCTCAGAACCGGACAGGCGCGCCGCTCCGAGCAGGAACTCGGCGAGATCGTCGTCAAGGCGCCTTCCCAGGGCGAAAAGCTGCAATTGCGGTCCGTTGCCGACATCGTGACCGAAGGCGTGGAAAGCGGACGGGCCTATTATCACAAGGGCATGCCGGCGGTGGTGCTGCGGGTCGACCGGAGCGCACAGGGCGATACCATTGCGATCCAGCGCGCCGTAGAGAGGATCACCGCGGAGTTCCAGGGGACCCTGCCCGAGGGGGTCGTGGTCCAACTGACCAACACGCGCTCCCAGGCGATCATCGACCGAATGGACATCCTGATCGAAAACGGGGCGTTCGGGCTCGGTCTCGTGCTGGCGTTCCTGTTCCTGTTCCTGTCGTCGCGCACCGCCTTCTGGGTTGCAGCCGGCATTCCCGTGGCCATGGCGGCCACCATCGGCTTGATGTATGCCTTCGGGCTGACCCTCAACATGATCTCCGTGTTTGCGCTGATCATCTGCCTCGGCATCGTCGTGGACGACGCCATCGTGGTGGGGGAACACGCGGACTTCCTGCACCGGCGGGGCCATTCGCCGGCCGAGGCGGCGAGCCTTGCGGCGCGGCGCATGACGGCACCCGTGTTCAGCGCGTCGATCACCACCCTGATTGCCTTTATCGGACTGACCGCGATCGGAGGGCGGTTCGGCAGCCTGGTCGCCGACATTCCGTTCACCGTTGCGGTGGTGCTGATCGCGAGCCTGATAGAATCGTTCCTGATCCTGCCCGCGCATATGAACCACGCCCTGTCCGCGAGCAAGAAGCCGCGCTGGTACGACTGGCCCAACAGGGCCTTCAACCGGGGCTTCGTCTGGTTCCGGGAAACCGCGTTCCGGCCGGGCATCGGCCGGGTCATCCAGCTGCGTTATCCCGCCATCGGTCTGGCGGTGATGATCCTTGCCCTGTCCGTGTCGCTGTTTTTCGACGGCAGCGTGCGCTGGCGGTTTTTCAATGCGCCGGAGCGTGCCGTGGTGTCCGCCAGCATTGCCATGATGCCGGGAGCGGAGCGCGAGGACACGAAGGCGATGATCGCCGAGATGGAACGGGCGCTGGATACCGTCAACGTGCGCTACTCGGAAGAATACGGGGCGGAACCGGTGCTGTTTACCCTGTCCACGGTCGGCGCCACCGCCGGGCGTGGCCTGAGCGGGGCCGATACGAAGGATGTCGACCAGCTCGGGGGGATCTCGATCGAACTTCTCGACCCGGATCTTCGCCCCTATTCCGCCTTCCAGTTCATCGGTGACTGGCGCGGAGAGATCCGGAAGCCGCCCTTGCTGGAAACGCTGGCCGTTCGTGGAGAGCGCTCCGGTCCGGGCGGTGACGCGATCGACGTCAAGCTCTATGGCAGCGCGACCGAGAACCTGAAGGCAGCCGCCGAAAGCCTCAAGCAGTCGCTGGCGCCGCTGGATGGCGTCAGCGCGCTGGAGGATACACTTTCCTACGACAAGCCGGAGCTCAGCCTGACGCTGACGCCGCGGGGCGAGGCGCTCGGTTTCACGACCGATGATGTCGCCAAGATCCTGCGCAACCGGCTGGAGGGCATCGAAGTCGCCGAGTTTCCTGTGGGACGACGAACGGCCAAGGTCAAGGTGCTGATGCCCGACGAGGAAGCCGACGCTTCTTTCCTGTACACGACCCGGGTGCGCACGAATGCGGGCACCTATGTCTCCTTAAGCGAAATCGTGCGGATCGACAGCAACTACGGCTTTGCCTCCGTGCGCCGGAGCGACGGCCTGAGAACCCTGCGTGTGACCGGTGACGTCTCGGAGGACGATCCGGAGGCGGCCGCGCGGGTCACGGCGCTGTTGCAGGACGAACTGCTGCCTCAGCTTGCCTCGGAGTTCGATGTGGAAAGCGAGATGAGCGGTCTGGCAGAGCAGGAGCGGTCCTTCCTGTCGGATGCCATGATCGGCTTTGCCCTGTGCCTGGCCGGGATCTACCTGGTTTTGTGCTGGATCTTCGAATCCTGGACGCGGCCTCTGATGATCATGCTGATCATCCCCTTCGGTTGCGTCGGCATGATCTGGGGGCATTACCTCCACGGCATTCCGCTGTCGATGTTCTCGGTGGTCGGCTTTATCGGCATGGCGGGCATCATCATCAACGACAGCATCGTGCTGGTCACGACGATCGACGAATACGCCCGGGACCATCCGTTCCGCCAGGCGGTGGTGAACGGCGTCTGCGACCGTCTGCGTGCCGTGGTGCTGACAACGGCGACGACGGTGTTCGGCCTGGCCCCGCTGCTGTTCGAAACCAGCCGTCAGGCGCAATTCCTGCTGCCCACCGTGATCACGCTGGCCTACGGGCTCGGCTTCGGCCTGTTCCTCGTGCTGCTCCTGGTTCCCGCGTTCCTGATGGCACAGAAGGACATCGGTCAGACGATGGTCAGCGGCCGCCGGCTCCTCAAGGCACGCGGGCGCGGCCCCCTGTCGGGGAGCCGGACCTCATAGGAACACCGAGACCAGGTTCGGCCATGTCAGCAGGACCAGCAGGGCCAGAAGCTGTATGGCGATGAAGGGCAGGAAACCCTTGAAGATGTCGGTCAGCGAGATGTGTGGCGGGGCGACCGACTTCAGATAGAACGCTGCCGGTCCGAAGGGCGGCGACAGGAAGCTGACCTGCATGTTCATGGTGAACACCACACCGAACCAGATCGCGACGTGTTTGGGCTCCACATTGCCGAGGAAGCCGAGTTCCTCGACGGGCATTGCCAGGACGATCGGCAGGAAGACGGGCATGATCAGCAAAACGATGCCGACCCAGTCCATGAACATCCCCATGATCAGGAAGACCACCATCATCACCAGAATGATGCCCATCGTCGGCAGCTCGGTTCCGACAATCAGATTGGCGACATAGGCCGGACCGCCGGCGAGCGTGTATGCGGCAGCGAGCGCTGCCGCGCCCACCGTTACCCAGATTATGGTACCGGTGGATTTCATCGTGCGCATCAGGGAGTCCAGCAGAACGTTCAGGCTCATTTCACCGCGCAGGACGGAAATCACGAAGACCGCGACCACACCCATCGCGGCGGCCTCGGTGATGCCGGTGATGCCGCCATAGATCGACCCGAGAACGACGCCGATGACGACCAGAGGGGCAACGAGGCCCTTGCCCATCTCCCATCCCAGCCGGATCCTGTCGCGGCCGAAGACGAATGCGATCAGCAGGAACCCAGCTATCAGTATGCCGGCCTGATACGGCAGGTCCGACACCATGCCCCAGGTGATCGGGTCAACGCCTTCGGTGACGGCATTCGCTCCGGTGGCGGTGAGAAACAGGGTGCGCACCAGCAGCAGGACTGTGGTCGCAAGGACGATCACGGTCATGAAGCCGGCAAACAGGAACGCTTTTTCCTTGCCGGGCGGGTCGTTCGGATCAGGTTCGGGCAAGGGCGCCTGGTCCGAGTTCAGTTGCGTCCGGACGATGATGTAGATCAGAAAGAACGAGGCCAGCATGAAACCCGGCAGGAACGAGGCCGTGAACAGCGCCTTGATCGAGGTTTCCGTAACAAGGCCATAGAAGATCAGAACGATTGAAGGCGGAATCATTGTGCCCAGAGACCCGCTGGCGCAGATCGTGCCGATGGCGAGGTTCTGGTTGTAGCCGAGGCGGAGCATCTGCGGCAGGGCGATCAACCCGAGCAGAACGACTTCCCCGCCGATGATGCCGGACATCGCCGCCATGATCACGGCCATGATCGAAGTCACGATCGCAATTCCGCCCCGGGTCCGGCTGAGCCAAACGTTGAGCGAGGAGTACATGTCCTTGGCGATGCCGCTGCGTTCCAGCAGCGCCGCCATGAATATGAACAGGGGAACAGAAATCAGGACATAATTCGTCATCTGCCGGTAGATCGCCTGGCCGAGGACAGCCAGAGGCCCGCGCCCGAAATCCCGGAACAGCAGGTCCGGTCCGAATTTCAGCACAAGGACAGCGCCAGCGAGGGTGGCCGAGGCGAAACCAAGTGGCATGCCCATGGCCAGCAGCAGGAACAGGCCGAGCAGCAGGAGTAGTGAAATCGTTCCGACGTCCATTCGGCTAGCCCTCTAAATTCTTGCGAATGAGTTCGATCTCATGCTCGTCAATTTCGTCGACCGGAAGGTGAACTTCCGGAGCCTTGTTCCAATCGGCGATCAGGTTGGACAGGGCCTGGATGGCCACCAGAAGCACGATGATCAGGATCGCGGGCTTGATGGTGGCGGGAATTGGCGGATCCCAGGCGGTTCCGAACGTCTCCCACCGGAAGAACTTGGCCACGGCCTCGTTGTAGCCGCCCCAGATCAGCAGGAATGTGAAGACCCAGATCAGAAAGACCGAAATCACATCCGAAAGCTTCTGGAGCCAGCGGGGAAACAGGTCGTAGATGATGAAGATGCGAATGTGGCTGCGCTGCTGCATCGCATAGAGGCCCGCGAGCAGGAAAACGATGCCCGCGATCCACAGGGACAGCTCATTTGCCCAGAGTGTCGGTTTCGAGAAAACATAGCGAGAGATGACTTCGAAGAACATGACCAGCACGATGCCGGCGGTCGCCATCATGGCCAGGCGGGCGCATATCAGACTGACGATGTCGAAGAAACCGGAAGGCTCGGACTCGATCACGCCGCGCGTGTCGGACAGATAGATGCCGGCCGAAAGCAGGGCAATCGTTGCCAGGATCAGCATCGCGAGCACGGTCGGCGTCTGCGTCGGCGACAGGACCTGCTTCATGTCGAATTCGGCGCCGAAAAACAATCCGCCCAGGATCAGCCCGAGGACAATCGCCACGGCACCGAGAAAACTGGTCACCATGATGATACGGACCGGTTTTCTGGCGGCCCCCAGCCACACGCTTTCCGCTTGAACAGGCACACCGCCCTCCCTTGCGTTTCAACGACCCAGCGAGAAAAACGAGCCCCGAAGGGCCCGTTCAGGTCTCACGTTTTCCAGGCGTTCAAGTTTACTGGATTTTTCCGATGCTGCGCAGGAATGCGCGGTGCGCCTCGACCAGTGCCTTGGCTTCCGGCGTCTTTTCGGCCCAGCCATCCCAGGCACGTTGTGCGCCCGCGCGGAATTCGGCGCGGTCTTCCGGCGACCAGTCATAGAGCTTCACGCCCTGTTCCTTCAACGTGGCAGCGGCTTCCTCGTTGGCGATATGGATCGACATCGACGTCTTGAAGGCCAGCGCCTGGGTCGCCGTTTCGATGATCGCCTTGATGTCGTCCGGAAAGCTGTTCCAGACGTCGAGGTTGAAAGTCACATGGTCCACCGGCATGGAGTGGAAGCCCGGATAGGTGGCGTGGCCGACGATGTCATAAAGTCCAAGACCGACATTGTTGGCAAGGCTCGAAGCATCGGCACCGTCAATGATGCCGGTTTCAAGCGAAGTGAACACTTCGGTGAAATCGATGACGATCGGCGATGCACCCAGTTCGGCGAAGATTTCGGTTTCGAGGCCGGGAGGCGAACGGAATTTCCAGTCCTTCAGGTCTTCCGGTCCCGCGATGGGCCGAGACGAGGACATGGCTTCCTGACCACCGGTCCACCAGCCGACGAGATGCATGTTGTGCGCCTCGTACAACTCGTTCGCAGCCTCCTTGCCGCCACCGAAATAGTAGAAGCTGTACAGCTCCCACGGCGTGTCGTAGCCGCCCATCGGGTCGCCCACGAACTGGAAGGCGGGGTTTTTACCGGTCTGGTAAGCGCCGCCATGCATTTCGCCGTCGAGGATGCCGGTCGCAGCGGCGTCGAACCCTTCCACGGTCGCGACGACGGCCGACGACCAGAACATTTCGATCTCGACACGGCCACCGGACATGCGCTCGATATTGTCGATGAATTCCTGCGCAAGCTTACCCGAAACGGCTTCGGGTGAGTAATGCGTCTGTATGCGAAGATTGAAGTCGGCCGCAGATGCGCCGGTCGCAATCCCGGCGGACAAGGCGGCGATGGCCACCAGACTCGTGAATTTCATGATCTCTTCCTCCCAGTTCCGTTGTTCCCTCCCAGGAAAACGCGGGGCCCGTGCCGTTTTTCCCGGTCAGCGAGCAGTCCCGAATTCTACAGCTAAAGAGAACGCGCGGACATGTCAATAATTGCTATACCTGCAAATTTTTGCTTGGTATACCAAATGCAGATAAAGGCATTGATGGACCCCCTTCGTCAATGCCGGAAACCCGAACCGTTTTCGAGACCGCCTGTGGCATTGAAACAAGACAACATGATCGACCTTCCATCCCTGCCGCGCCAGCGGCTCGGCGAACAAATCGCCGATGTCCTGCGCGAACAGATCCTGCTGGGGCAGTTGCCGCCGGGGAAAAACATCCCGGAACGCGAGACTGCGGCTGCGCTCGGCGTCAGCCGGACACCCTTGCGCGAGGGGTTGCTGGTGCTGGAGTCGGAGGGGCTGATCGAAATGTCACCTTCCAAAAGTCCGGTCGTGGCAAATCCTTCCTTTGTCGAGGTAAGCCATCTGCTGCTTGTTCAGTCGGCGCTGGAGGGACTGGCTGGGGAATGTGCCTGCGACGCGGCCACCCAGGACGAAATCGACAGGATCGAGGCAAAGCACCGGATGATGCTCGCCAACGTGGAGGAACCTGACCAGATCAAGTTCTTCCAGATCGACATGTCGTTTCACGAGGCCATCGTCGCCTCGACGAAGAACCCGTCGCTGATCAAGACCCACAAGCAGTATCACTCACGGCTGTGGCGCGTCCGGTTCCTGTCCGCGCGGGACCGGTCTGCCCGGGACAAGGCCATGATCGATCATGGCCGGATCGCCGAGGGTCTGCGCCTGCGGGACAAGGAGCAGGTGTCCGGAGAAATGAGAGACCATCTCAGGCGGGCCATCGACAACATCAGGATCGTGTTTTCCGAGGAGGAGGCCGCCACGGCGTCCGACAGCTGACCGGGGCAAGGCCGCAATGGACGACTATCGCTCACGGTATTCAGCCAAATCAAAATCAAGGTCGCAGGAATGGTTCGACAATCCGAACAATCCCGCGATGACGGCGCTCTATCAGGAGCGCTACCAGAACAGCGACTTCATGGCGGAGGAACCTCAGTCCGGCACCTCCGAGAGCCCTTCGATTCGCAACGCATCGCCGGAAGCCGCCATCGGTGGCGGGCTGGCGTTGCTCAAGAATGGTGACACGGTGCGGCTGGGTCTGAACAACCGCACACTCGACACTCTGGTCGATGAGGCAGACTGGACCGCAAGGCGGGAAAACTGGTCGCCGCCGGATCTGGAGAACCAGACACCCTGGCAGGAACTTTGCCGCGCGAACGTCGGCCAGTTCGCCGACGGGGGCTGTCTCGAAATGGCAACGTCCTACCGGAAGGTCAGGCACATGTTGCCGCGCGACAGCCACTGACCGCCGGGTTCGGTGCAACAGACACCGGCCTGAGAAGCCAGTCGTAGCGGGAGTTGATGAATTGACCGACCAGCTTTTCGACGTATCGGAGAAGATCGTCCTGGTATCGGGCGGCAGCCGGGGGATCGGTCTGGCGATGGCCGGGGCGCTGGCTGCGCGCGGTACGCGGGTGATCATCACGGGCCGCGATGAGGAAACCTTGCGGACCGCCTGTGCTGCGGCGGCGAACCGGATGACCTTCGAAACCTGTGACGTCAGCGAAACGGATACGATTGCCGCCTGTGTCGACAGGGTCGTTGCCGACGTCGGCCGGATCGATGCCTTGATCAATTGCGCGGGCGTGAACACCCGCAAGCCGGCGGTGGACTATACCCCCGAGGAATTCGACAAGATCATGGACATCAATCTGCGCGGCGCGTTCTTCATGGCGCAGGCCGTCGGCAAGCAGATGATCCGGCAGGGCGAAGGCTGCATCATAAACGTCGACAGCCTGTCCACTTTCAGTTCGCTGGCCCAGGTCGCGCCTTACGGCATGTCGAAATCCGGCCTGTCCAGCATGACCCGCGCGCTGGCGCTGGAATGGGGCAGTCACGGCATCCGGGTGAACTCGCTGGCGCCAGGCTTTATCCTGACGGATCTGACCGAAAAACTCTGGTCGGACCCGAACCTGCAGTCCTGGAACAAGACGGTGACGCCGCTCGGACGCATGGGACGGGTGGACGACCTTGTCGGCACGGCGATCTTTCTGATCTCGTCGGCATCCGCCTTCCTGACGGGCCAGACGATCAGGGTGGACGGCGGCGCCTCATGCGGCATCAACTGGCCGATCGACGGAAAATTCGAGGTGACACTGCGCACATGAAGCCGTCCGCTTTCATGGATTTCCATGAAAGCGGAGTTATTTTGGCGGGTTAGCGCAGCTCCGCGGCAGCGTCGTCCGGCACGGGAGCGGGCTGTTGCTTCGTGTCGGCAAAGGCGGGAACCGCAGCCTCGAACGCATCCAGCCAGGCGACCAGACGGGGATGGCCCTGGCGCCAGTCGCCGCCAAAGCGCATGTCGAGGTAGCCAAGGGCGCAGGCGAGCGTCAGTGTGCCGGCGGTGACGTCAGCCTGGGTCGACGGTGCTGCCGGTGTTCTTTCCTCGAAGTATGCCAGGCCACGTTCGACTTTCGCGCCGTGATAGGCATCCCAGGCCGGATCGCGGTATTGAGGCTGCTTGAACCGCTTCTCGTAAACCCGGAGGATGGCCGCATCCATGATGCCGTCTGCCAGGGTCTGGTCGCGCAGCACGGAAAACCGGGCTTCGCCATCGGGAAAGAGCGTGTTCCCGCCAGCCAGGAAATCCAGATACTCCAGAATGACGGCGCT
The DNA here is from genome assembly GCF_038900065.1 of Roseibium sp. AS2. Lineage (NCBI taxonomy): Bacteria > Pseudomonadati > Pseudomonadota > Alphaproteobacteria > Hyphomicrobiales > Stappiaceae > Roseibium > Roseibium sp. AS2. Next base: position 113,241 of record NZ_JBBMQN010000009.1, on the reverse strand, counting down.
GTCGTACAGAACGTCGCCGTTTTCCAGGATCAGCGCGGGGATCTTGCCGAGCGGATTCTGGCCGCGAATGCTGTCGGACGGGTCGGCCGTGTTGGTATCTTCGACCGTGACACGGTCCTTCAGGCCGAGGATCGCCATGGCGATCTTGACCTTGCGGCCAAAGGGGGAGGGGGGCGAGGAACGAAGGATCATCATGGTCCGGACTCCAGAACTGCAGGGGCGGGATTGGGGGACGTCTAGCGAGTGCGCCTAATGGGGGCGCCTAACTGGGCACTTAAAGGGACGCCTATCGGGGGCGTGGTGGTGGAACTGTCAGCTTGCCGGACCGGCAACCGGTCCGGTCGACTTCGCGGCAGGCCCGGAATTCCAGATCCCTGGTCAGGCAGATCCGGACTTCCTCGAGCTCTCCCCGGTCGCAGGTCACGGCCATGCCGTTTTCACTCAAACCGGAGTTGGCGAGGCGAAAGGCCTTCTCGACCGTTGCGGGGGCTGATTTTCCCGGCTTGTCGAGGGTGCGAAATACGCCGGGAACGGTGATCTTTCCATAGGCCCGGCGGGTCAGGTCGAAATACTCCTCGGGCGGCAGTCCCGAGCAGGTGCCATGCTTGCGCCACTGATGGAACACGAGGTTGTGGCTCGGCATGATGTCTTCCATGGACACGGCGATCCGGCGGTCGATGCGCTGCGGCGCACCGGGGCAGCTTTCTGGGTAGCCCCGCTCGTATTGCGGCCACAGCCCGTGAACGACAAAGCGGAACGCATTGCTGACGTCGCATTGATGGCGGCTGGCGTTCTGGCCTTCCTGCTTGCAGTAGGTGGGCGACCAGGACAGGGCCAGAACATAGAAATCGAAATCGCCCGCTTCATCTGACCTGGCAGGCTGGCCGAGCAGCATGATCGGCAGACAGATGGTCAGGAGGCAGAAGGTCAGAAGGCGGGCCGGCAAGTCCCGGCAACGGGTCGATCGCGACATCCGGAAAGGTCTTTCGCTATGAACCGCGGCTCAGTGCGGGCGCACGGTGCTGCAGCCGACGCCATAGACCCGCCAGGTGTCGAGCGGTGACAGGCAGGCTTCGACGTTCCAGCCGACACCGACAAAGCCGGCGTGTTCCTCGACCATGTACTGGACGGACTGGAAACTGCCGTCGGAAAGACCGGCCTTGCCCCGGCAATACCGGCGCGCCACCGGGCTGACACCGTTCTGCCCGTAGCCGACTTCACTGATCTCGTCGAGGCTCAGGATCGTGCGGCCGCCGTAGTAGTCCTTGCGGGCCCGGGCAATGGCGCCCGAGACAGCGCTCTTTACCGAAGCCGCGGTGCAAACCGGCAGCCGGTTTTCGCTGGAAAACGAAAAATAGACACGATGATCGTCGGCAATGGCCGGGGCCGAAAGGCTAGCGCTCAAGGTCAGCGCCGACAGGGTCAAACGGACGAAACGGGCAAATCGCACGGCTAAACTCCGGAAGGGGGACTGTGTGGAGACGATGGGGGAGGCGGGTCGGAAGGTCAAGCGCAGATCCGGTCAATTGTGACCGGTCGCCGCGTTATTCGACGATGAGTTGCGTAACGTTCCAGCCTGCGCCCGGTCCCTGATGCAACACATCGGCAAGCCAAGGCAGAACCAGCCGCATTTCATCGGCAAGTGTGTAAGGCGGATTGACCAGAGTCATGCCGGACCCCAGCATTCTCGTGTCGGGGCCGCTCCTGCCGGTGCTCAGTTCCAGCGTCAGCACATCCCGCAGGCCCGCTTCGCTGAGGCTTGCGTGCATCCGGCGGATCTCCCGGACATCTTTCAGCGGGTACCAGAGCGCATAGGTCCCGCCCGGCCACTTCCTGAAGGCCCTGACCAGCGCATCGCCCATACGGTCGAACTCGTCCGTCACCTCAAAGGCCGGATCGATCAGAACCAGACCGCGTTTTTCCTTCGGCGGCAGAAAACCGGCCATGGCCAGCCAGCCGTCCAGATGGATCGTCTTGACCTGGTGGTCACCGGCAAACTGCTCCGAGAGGACCCTGAAATCCTCCGGATGGAGTTCCGTCAGCGTCAGACGGTCAGTCTTTCGCAGCAGCTGGCGTGCGACGACCGGGGAACCGGGATAATACTGGAGTTTGCCGTCCGGATTGAGGTCACGCACGACGCCGAGCCAGGGCCCCAGCAGGGCGGCGACAGGCTCCGGGGTATCCGCCGAGAGCACCTTGGCAATGCCCTGTTGCCACTCGCCGGTCTTCTGGGTTTCCACTGACGTCAGGTCGTACAGGCCGATGCCGGCATGGGTGTCCAGGACGCGGAAGGGCTTGTCCTTGCGCTGGAAATAAACGATGAGCCGGGACAGAACGATGTGTTTCAGGACATCGCCGATATTGCCGGCGTGATAGGCGTGGCGGTAGTTCACGATGCGATGCCGGACTGGGGTTCGGGCGCCCGCTTCAGGTAGACGACGGCCTTGTCGCCGTGGTCGGCGCGGCCGATCTCCTCAAATCCCAGCCGGTTGTGAAAACGCAGGGACCCCGGATTGGGCGGCCGTTCGTTGACTTCGCAGATGAAACTTCTGCCTGTTCCGGCGAACTTCCGGAACAGCGCGGCATAGAGCGCATCGCCGATCTGGCGGCCGCGCCTGTCCGCGTCCACGGAAATCCGGTCCGTGTAGGCAAAATGGGAAACGCGCTCGCTGAGCCAGCGATAATTGCGGCTGTCGTAGTCCAGTCCGTCGCCAAGGCACAGCAGGGAACCGGCCGGAACGCCATCGATTTCGGCAACAAGGCAGATCAGCGCGCCGTTGATGAGGTCCAGCAGTTCCTCGGCGGTGAGACCGTTCACGTTCGGAACAGCAGCGTTGTTGATTTGCAGAAGCCGGTCGAGATCGCCCGGCAGAAACGGACGGATGATCGGGGAGGAGGGAACGTCTGATGCCATCAAGTCACCTGGTAAAAACGGGTCATGTTCACCGTCGCGGTACGGCGCCTTATAGGCGGTGCGGAACTTCGTGAACAGTGTCCGCGCAGACATGCCTTAAATAAACAAGGGCGCAGCCGATGCCGCGCCCTGAAGTGAAGGGAAAAATCCTGCGTCACGAAGACAGTCCCGTCAGGGCCTATTCTCCGGCAGGCGAAGTGTCCGGCGCGTCGCTGCCGTCTTCCTCGAGAACCTGCAGGTTGACCGCCTTGGGTCCCTTGCCGCGCCGATCCGGCTCGGTCTCGAACGAGATGCGCTGGCCGCTGTCGAGCGAGGACAGTCCGGAGCGTTCCACGGCCGAAATGTGAACGAACACGTCGGTGTCGCCTTCTTCCGGCGTGATGAAGCCGAAGCCCTTGTCGGACTTGAAGAACTTCACAGTTCCGGACTGACGCGGACCGCGTTCCATCGGTGGCCCGTCCTGGCGCGGCTGGCGAAAGCCGTCGCCGCCTTCGCGCTGTCCATAGCCACCGCCGCCTTCACGGTTGCCGCCATATCCACCGCCGCCGCCGTAGCCGCCGCCTTCGCGGTTGCCGTATCCGCCGCCACCCTGACGATTGCCGCCATAGCCGCCACCGCCCGCGCGGTTGCCGCCGTAGCCACCGCCACCTTCGCGCTGTCCGTATCCGCCGCTGCCTTCACGGTTGCCACCGTATCCGCCGCCGCCTTCACGGTTGCCGCCGTATCCGCCGCCGCCTTCACGGTTGCCGCCGTATCCGCCACCGCCTTCACGGTTGGCGCCGTAGCCGCCACCGCCGTCACGGTTGCCGCCGTATCCGCCACCGCCTTGCCGGTTGGCGCCGTAGCCGCCACCGCCGTCACGATTTCCGCCGTAGCCACCGCCATTCCTGTCGTCGCGGCCGTGGCCGCCTCCGAACTCACCGCTTCGTCCACCCCGGTAGCCGCCGTCCCGGCCACCGCCAAAATCACCGCCGAAATCGCTTCCGCCAAAGTCACTGCCGAAGTCTTGCGGACCGCCAAACTCGCGCTTGCCGCCGCGCCGACCACGCGACCTCCGGTCCGAATCGCCATCGTGCATTACCAAATCACCTTAGTTTCTGTGCCGTGATGGCACATAACGACCAATCTCACCCGCCTTCTCAGTCGAGTCGCTTTCCTCATGCGCACGGTGTGCGCCTGATCAACATTCCAGGAGCGGGTTGAAACAAACTTGCCGCATCCCTCTCCAACCGCTGCCCCATCATCATAAGGTCGGAAAAGACGAAATCGCAAGAAAATCCTTGGGCCGCGCGCTAATTCGGGGCCTTTTGGGGAGGCCAGGTGCTTGACCAATTGGACAAGTCGGGTGCCGTACCGTCACATGTCGTTCTGGTGGCCTCCTCCAGAAGCACGAGGCCGGTGCCGTTCCAGACCCAACGGTTCCAGAGGCCGCATTCACCGACACCGGAGCCCTTGAAGTAGCTGATCAGCTGCTGATCGGCAGGGACCCACTTGGCGTTGTAGATCAGATCGGTTGCGACCGGCCCCTTCTCGGACATGCGCGCGACTTGGACCTGCCGGGCCGCGCCATCCTTGCCGGACAGCACCGCGACATAGGGGCTGTTGTAGGCCGTGGGCGCGCCGCACGGGATGATGTAGAGCGAGGCGTCCTCGGCCAGCGGCACCCTGACGGCATTGAGGCTGGTGAAGATGGTCGGATCGATCCGGGAACACAGGCGGTTGGCCGACCAGACCGCCGCGACTTCCGGTGGAAGCTGGTCGGCACTCATGAGAGCGATCGCATGGGGCGCATCCGTGGCAGGGTCAGTGCCGGGAGCGACGATGGCCGACAAGGTTCCGGTGCGGTTCTGGCGATTGTCGAGCCACAGCAGGCTTGCCTTGACGCCTTGCAGCGGGACGGGGATTGCGACCGGGTCGGCGTCCTTGGCGGCAGGCAAGTGGACCGTCAGTTCCCTGCCGGTGCGCATGGCCTCCAGAAGGGTCGTGGTGGCCGGGCCGGTCGGATACCAGAACCCTTCGCCGCCGAGCGGGCGGAAGCCGGCCGGTGTCTTGACGGCCGGCTGCATTTCCCGGAGCTGTTCGATGGGCAGCGCCTCGATGGCGGCGCCGTCAAGCTCGAACCGCAGGGTGCCTTCACTGGGAAGCGGCGTGTTGGTCGTCAGGCGGACGAGAGGCTGAGCTTCCGCCTGCCAGTCCCGGACGATGCGGAGATCGACCCAGACAGACTGACTGCGGGTGAAGGATGAGGAAAAGCAGACGCCGGTATTGCCGCAATCGACTGTCCACCCCTCGAAACTGGGCGCCGTCCTGCCCGGCTGCGCCATGACACCCGTGGCGGTCAGCAGAGCCGCTGCGGCGGAGATCAGCAGTGTCAACAGTCTTGGCGTCATAAGGTCCGGCTACCCGATTGTGTAAGGCATCTTCTCACAGGCCCATTCATCTTGTACGAAATGCACGCGGCAAGGTGAAGCCGCTAGTGAACAGAAACACGACACCGGGTGGCGTTGTCCCGTATTTGTTACAGTTTCGTGTAACGGGAACTGCTCCTGAAAGTTGCGACAAGGAGGCGGTCATGCCGCAAGAAAACGAGAATTCCGGCATGGCCGAGCCGGGCGACAGCGACTTTCCGCCGATCCAGGTGATGGTCATCGTGGTGTCCGCATTCCAGCAGAACTGTTCGCTGATCTGGGACCCGGCCACCCTGCGCGGCACGGTGGTCGATCCGGGCGGCGATATCGACCGGATTCTCGCAGCCATCGAGAAACAGGGTGTCACGGTCGAAAAGATTGTCCTGACCCACGGGCACATCGACCATGTCGGCGGGGCCGCCGATCTGGCCGAAGCACTGAAGGTGCCCGTGGAAGGCCCGCATGAAGCCGACCGGCCGCTGATCGAACGGGTTGCCGACCAGGCGGCGCAGTTCGGTGTCGATGGTGTGAGGCCGGTGACGCCCGACCGCTGGATGGTGGAAGGTGACACCGTCGAGATCGCCGGGCGCCAGTTCGACGTGCTGCATTGTCCCGGACATTCGCCCGGCCATCTGGTGTTCTTCGACAAGGAACTCAGGTTCGCGATTTCGGGAGATGTGCTGTTTGCCGGATCGATCGGCCGTACCGACCTGCCGGGCGCCGATCACGCCACGCTGATCCGCTCCATCAAGGAAAAACTGCTGCCGCTCGGCGATGACGTCTCGTTCCTGCCCGGTCACGGACAGGCCTCGTCGATCGGTCATGAACGCGAAACAAACCCGTTTCTGACATGAGGTCTACAACAGGGCTTGCAGATCCTCGATACGGTCGTTGACCAGCCAGCCGTAGTAGTTTTCCCGGGGCCAGGCCTGGCCGCTGCGCCGGAACCTGGCAGCCCGGCTCCAGGGATCGCCAAGATTGTAGAGCGTGGCCGTCAGGCCGGGATTTCCCGAGATATCGACCTTGCCGACGGACTTGTAGGCGGCGATGGCATCCTGGATGATCGCCGCCATGTAGTGCAGCGAGATGTTTGGATCCATGGTGGCCTTGTAGACCTCCCTGGGATTGGAGGCCTCCAGTTTCCGGTAGTTGCTCTGGCGGGCGACCCGGTCCGTCATTTTCAGCACCGTGAGCGGGCTCAATTGCCCGAGGCCGAAGCTCTGACCTGAAAACAGGGGCTGGAAGAATGCTTCGTTGAAATTCTTTTTCGGGAAGCGCGTGCCATCGACCTTGCGGCCCCGGAACTTGCTGTTCCAGACATTCTCGTAGCAGGACCAGCGCCGGTCGCTGCTCTTTTGAACGTGCTCCTTGCGGCAGCGGTCGAACTGGGGGCGCTCGATGAAGGTGTCGACATGCTCGCCGTCGAGTTCGAATTCAAAGCGGATACCTGCATAGGACAACGCCTTGACGTAATACGACTGGGCACTGTCGAGCGTGTCGTAATTGTAGGTGTGTTCCCCGACAATGGCGCCGATCAGGTGGATCGGCTCGATGCCGTACCGGGAAGCCACACGCTTGATGGATCCGAGCAGGCGCCGGTCACGTTTGAGAACCGCCAGGACCTTGTCGAACTTGGCATCGTAGGAGGATTTCGAGGCGGCGGTCCGGCGGGAAGAGGCGAAGGGAATCTTCGGCTGGGACCGGTACCGGTTGCCCTCGGGTACGGCCCGGACCGATTGCGCCAGCGCGTCGCCGATGAATGCGACCGGCAGCACGAGCGGGCCGGTCAGCATCGCGACAAGCAGACATGTGCTCGCCAGTCGGGCGGCGAAGCTAAGCTGAGGGGTCTTCGTGCACATCTTGACCGTTCTGCGTCTGCCATTGTTGTGTATGACGCGACGGGAACAAACCTTCGCGCCGACGAGCCATAGCTGTCCCCCACAGCCCGCCAATTGCCACCGAAATTCTTTCATCCTGCAAATTGCCCCCAGAAAAGACCACTGCCGCACTCAAGATGCAACAGGTTCCTTGCTGTAGCGCGGGGGCATCAACAAAGAAGTGATGACGGTCACAACCCTTGCGTTTGACCGGGGTCTTGCGACTTCAGGGTGCTGCTGGCCGGGCCCATGCGCAGACGCACCGCTTTTGGTACACCCATGAAGTCGTAAAAGGCGGTGTGCCCACGCAAGCCGCACAACTCACGCTGAATGCTTACGTGCCAGAGCGCTTCCCCCGCCAAGGCGAGCTGCTTCTGGTACGCGCCTGCGGCCGGACCCTCCGCCGTCTCGATCTCCTTCAGGCCCGCAAGTGCCCGTTCCAGCTTTCCGGTGAGCCTAGCAAGTGTCGATGCCTTCTCGTTCAGGATTTCCTGTTCCAGGGCAGCGGCAAGAGGGTCCGTGCCGGCGGATCCGGCGTTTGCGGGCGGTCGTAAGGTCATGGCGTGCTACCGGTCGTGACGGACATTTCCAAAAATCACACGGGGGTTCTGTTCAGGGCAAGGTCTTTTTCGAACACGATCAGCCCTACCAGCGCCAGAAGCTTGAGCAGGCAGGGTATGCCTGCGTAGGTGAGGCTCAGCCCCAAGGCGAGGCCGGGCGTGACCACGCCATCGGGCTGATAGCCGAACAGTCCGAGCAGGGGCAGGGCAAGGCCGGTTGCGAGCGCGAGAGCGGATTTCGACACGAAAGCCATGATCGAAAACAGACGTGAGGCTTCCCCCTGACGCCGGTCGGCTTCGATGTGATCGGCAAGGATCGCGGGGGGCAGCGCAAGATCGGCGCCCAGCGCGAGCCCGGACAACGCGCAGACCAGCGCATAGGCGATCAGATCCCCCTGCTGCAGAAATGCCGCTCCGCTGAAGGTGAGGATGGCGACGGCGAGGGAGATCTGCCAGGCTCGCACCTTGCCGAGCCCTCGTGCAAGGCGCGTCCACAGAGGCATCGAGAGAACGCCGGACAGGAAATATATCAGCAGAAACAGCCCTGTATATGCTTCGGCATCCAGGCGGTCCCTGATGAAAAACAGGACGAGCACCGCGGGAACAGCACTGGCGAAGGTGTTCAGGCCCGTGAGTGCGAAGAAAAGCCCGCGCCAGCGGTCCCGCAGAAGGGTCCACCAGCCCGTGCCGTCTCGTCCCGCTTCCGGTGGTGTGAGCGGGGCCGTGTGCATCCACCGGACAAGCACTCCGTAACAGATGGCCAGCACCGGGAGGTATCCGAGCGCAAGCCAGTGAAAGGCCCGTGCCGGACTGCCGCCGCTTGCCAGAACGGTCGGCAGGATGGCCGCGATCAGCAATCCGACTAGACCGAAGGCTTCCCGGCTGGCGGTCACACGGGTGCGATCGGCGGGCAGCGCCCGCCAGAGCCCGCCCAGCGCCTGGTAGTTGATCGAGACCACGGAGAAGCCTGTCGTGCAGACCAGGACCGATCCCGCGAACCAGAGCAGCGGCAGCGTGGCGGGAGGATGGAACAGCATCCAGAACCCCAGACCCAGCATCACCGCGCCAATCGCGAGGATTGCGGGGCGCCTGTCATGAAATCTGTCGCTGAGACTGCCGATGAGCGGATCCTGCAAGGCATCGATCAGGCGCAGGACCAGAAGGACGGATCCCAGCGCGGCGACCGGCTGCTGCAAGGTCACGGCATAAAAGTCGGGGGCGTGCAGATAGATCGGCAACCCGGCAAAGGCCAGGGGAAAGGCCATGACGCCATATGCGGCAAGGGTCGCTCGCGTGACCGGGCGCGCCGGTTGATCTGTCACGGAGCCTGCTCCGGGCCTGAGGCGGCCGTCACGCGCCGGCGCCGACCAGCTTTGCCCTCAGGCGCGGATTGCGTGTCGAATTGCCCAGCCAGATCGCAAAGAACTTTTTCGTGAAGGCCGGGTCGTTGATCGTGCCGAGTTTTCTTCTGCCGCTGTAAAAATCCGTGGCCCCGCCGGAGGTACGCACGCCGGTCAGCGACTGACCCCTGGAGACATTCGGCAAGATGAGCCGCAGTTGCTTCTCCCAGGAGGCCAGTTGCCCGCTGGTTGCGCCGCCCTGGCGGCGGATCTCCTTGATCGAGCTTTCGGTGATGTCCTCACCCTTGAAATTGCGCAGGTAAATCAGTTTCAGGGCAAACGGGTCGGCTGCGCGGTAGGTGCCGCCCGGCGCATAGAGTTCCGCGTCGAAGACCTTGAAGCCGAACATGGTCATGCGCCCCTTGCCGACAAGCTCGGCTGACGGCACGGCGCTAGCTACTGCTGCAAGATCGGCGCGCGCATCGGTCGCCGTGAGAGTGGCTGCGAGCAGCAGGCCGCAAAGCACTGCCCTCAGGGGTTTTCGAATGTCAGGCAAGTCGAAGCGGGGCATTTTCCAGTCATCCTCCGGTGGTGACACGACGGTCAGGTGCCACAAGACTACGCATGACGTTCGTTTCCGGATTGCAGGAAGGACGCTGCGCAGGAGGAAATGCCCGATTGCGACGGATTTCCCGCCGGACAACTCAACTGTCACGGGAGCGACTACCCGGAAATCGGGCAGATTGTCTCCGGCCCGCCGCATGAAAGTGCCGTTACGGCCACCGTCATGTTTTCTTCGATTTCGCGATGCATTATACTGTTGGGTGCCGCAGACCCTTTCGAGGCCGTTTCGCGCATGCTCTCGGGGGTGTGCGAACAGCAGCGCGAGGGGCGCGGCAAGCGTTCTCCAGTCAACTATCTTTGGTATTGGGCCAGTGGTCATGAGCAACACCGATCTGAAACCGCGACTGAAGCAGGCCACCAAGGTGCAGCGGCCGAAGCTGTACAAGGTGCTGCTGCTCAATGACGACTACACGCCGCGGGAATTCGTCGTTCTGGTGCTGAAGGCGGAGTTCGGACTTGATCTGGCACAGGCGGAGGTGGTCATGATGACCGCTCATCAGAAGGGCTTGTGCGTGGTCTCCGTCTATCCGAAGGATGTTGCCGAAACAAAGGCGACACGCGCGGTCGATGCCGCGGGCAAGCTTGGCTATCCGCTTCAATTCACCGTTGAGCCGGAATAGTCCGGTCACGCGGGGACAGGATCTCCCGCGATGCCGCTGGCATGAATTCTGCTGAAGCTGCAGTCAGATACTGCAGATTTCAGGAATTGTGCCGATATGGAACCCCGCGAGACACCTCTTGCTCCGAAACAGAACAGTGCCTTGCGCAAGGTGGTCGTGACCGGCGGCCTCGGCTTTATCGGCGCGCGCGTTTTCCGGCATCTCGCCCGGCTTGAGCAGGCCGGCGAAACGTGGATTCTTGACGGCTTTACCCGTGCCGCCGATTTTCGCCGCCTTGCCCCGGCCGGTGAAACCGGCGGACTGCCGGTCATGCGCGGCGACATCCGGTCCAGGCATGATGTCGCGGCGGCGCTTCAAGGCTGCGACACGGTCGTTCACCTTGCGGCGGAAACCGGCATGGCTGGCACCTCCGCCGAGCGGCAGCGCATGTTCGACGTGAATGTGGCCGGTACGGAAACTCTCCTGACCATCGCGCGGGAGCAGGGGGTGAAGCACTTCATTCACGTGAGTTCCAGCAAGGTCTACGGCCCCTCCACCAGAACCTTGAACGAGACCGCGCCGCTGAAGCCGGTGACCCCCTATGCGGTGTCGAAGGCCATGGCGGAGGAGGCGGTCATGCTGGCGGCACATGAGGGCTTGCGGGCAACAATCCTGCGCCCGGCGGATGCGGTCGGACCGGGGCAGCGACCGGACCAGCTGTTGCCCGGACTAGTCATGAATGCGTTGAAAGGCCAACGCCTGGCGATCGAAGGCGCGGGCGTCCGGGAGAGGGAATTTCTGCCGGTCGACGACCTTGCTGCGGCCATCGGCCGTGTCGCAACCAGCGAACCCGGCGATGAGACCCTGACAATATTGAATGTGGCGGGAAAAGAGCGGTTGAGTGCGCTTGAGATTGCCGGCCGCGTGTTCCGGGCAGTGGGGCGGACCACCGGTCTGCACCCTGTGCGTGACGGGTCCCCGACCGAAGCCGGTTGCCTGCTTGACGACAGCCGCATCCGCGCGCTCGGCTATCGTCAGCAAAGCTCGGTCGAGGCAGAGCTGCGCGCCATCTGCGATGGTTTGCGGGCCCGTGCCCGCCGGCTTCACGTCTCTCTCTGACCGGTTTCGATGCACCAAGGTCCCGGACGATGCGCCCGGGGCCTTGTCTCGACAGTCATGTCCGTCAATGCCTTTCGGCCAATCTAGTCGCGCAGTTTGACGATCTTGTCGTCGCCGCCGCCCGGTGCGTCGTCATCGGGGCCATCGTCGCCGTCGGCATCGATGTTCATCGGCTCGAATTCTCTCGGCAGCGGCTCGGTGATACCGAGTTCCACGGCAGGATCGACACCCAGGGTGATGCCGAGCTCTTCCGCCGGTCCCTTGCCTTCCATGGCCATCTGGTAGTTGGTGATGACCGACTTGAGTTGAACGATCTGCTCGTTGGCGGTGTCGACCTGGATCTTGTAGCGCTGCAGGCGCTTGTTTTCCTCGATGAGGTCTTCCAGGTTGTCGGCGAATTTCTGGTTCTGATTGCGCTGGTGGTTCAGGTCCGTCAGGGCTGAGTTGTAACGCAGGTTCAGTTCACGCAGCTTGGCGGTGGTCGCCATCAGCTCGTTGCGGTCCTTCTCGTGGTTCTTCTGAGCGCTGTCGAGCAGGTGTTCGATTTCCTGCATGCGCTTGATAAGGTCCCGGTTGCGCTCCTTGAGAGTGGAATTCTCGCGCGCCATCTCCTGCAATGACTGAGCGCCGATGCGGCGCTGTGAGGAGAGGTTCTCGATTTCAGCATTGAGCGCATAGACCTCGTTGTCGTGCTTGCGCTGTTCTTCCTCCAGCCGGGACTTGGCATAGGCCAGTTCCTGGTTGGTGACGTCCAGATGCGACTTGAGATCGATATTGTCGTTGCGGAACTCGCCGAGTTCGCGCTTGGCCGATTCCAGATCGCTGGAGGCCTGGTTGTTCTTGCGGACTTCGTCTTCCAGCAGCTTGGCGCTTTCGGACAGGTTCTGCTGAAGTTCCTTTTCCCGGTGCCGGACGGCTTCCAGATCGGAACCGAGGCCCTCGGCATGTTTCTCGAGAGTCTCGAACTTGGCCTTGAGGTCGTTGAGCTGACCGGACAAGTCGGAGACCTGGGAATTGGCTTCGACCAGCTTGGCGCTCTGGAGGCGGTATTCCTCGTTGACCTTCTTGTTGTTGTCGCGGATCGAGACGATGTCGTTGCGCGCCGTCTCCAGTGCGGTCCGGGTCTCGGTGGCGCGCTTGCGCAGGGAATGGACTTCCGCCTGGGCGTCTTCCAGCTGGGTGGTGAGCGTCTTCACCTTGTGATGGGCATCGAGCAGGTCGGTGGAGATCTTGGCGTTTTCCGACTTCAGCCGGACCTCGGTCTCGACGCTCGTGCGGGATGCTTCCAGGAATTCCGCCATCATGCGGATCGAGGTCTGGCTTTCCGCCGCGAAGGCTTCCATCTGCTCGAAGGTCTGATTGAGCCCGCCGACACGGGTCTTCAGACCGTCGAGCTGGTTCATCTTTTCCTGCATTCTCAGGGCGAACGGAGACAGATGCTCGACATTGCTCTGACCGGATGTCTCAATGGCGGCCTGGATGTCGGTGTCATCCGTGCCGGTCTCGACCTGCTGCTCCTGACTGTCGCCGGGGCGCGAGGTTTTCGAGAAAATGCCCATTCCTGTCTCCTGACTTCCTCACCGGAGCCGCCGGTGAGAGATACGCAATACGTTCATTCTTTTTTAACCCATAAGACGGGTGGGTTTCAACGACTCAGCGGGATTCTTGTCGAGAATACATTGTTAAGTGTTACCTTCAAAAGACAGATATCCCCGGTATTTTAACGGAATTGCGCCTATGGTTAACGGCGATGACCTGCCCTTGCCCGCGCGGTCCATACCGCCCGTGCGCCATTTCGACCCCAGCCCTCCGGAGCTCCGCATGCGTTCTTTCATTCCCGCCGCCCTGATCTGCCTCGTCCTTGCCGTGCCCGCCTCGGCCTACCAGCAATTCGTGACCTACCGGATCGCCGGCAAGGACATCCTTGCCATTGCGATGCTCGAGCATGTTGACGAGAATCCGGCCGGGTTGACGTTGAAGGTCGCCCCGGGCGGGGGCGCCGCGGATGAAATCCTGATCGAATCCGACGGCGGCCTCGATGATTGCAGGACCGAGCTGGAGTATATCGTGGGATCGGAGTCCGCCTATGCGGAGATCGTCATCGACATGAATGCCCGGACCATGAACGGCGTCATGGTGGTGCAATGCGCGACCTTTCACGGTCTGTTCGGCGACTGACAACCGGAAGGGCCGCTCACCGGGAACAGTCGATCTCAGCCGCCCATTTCGTCGATGGTCCAGTTGAGCGGCCAGCCTTCGGGCGGTCCGGTGACGCCGTCACAGCCGGATTTTTCCAGATATTCGACCAGAGTGTAATTGCCGCTTTCGGCCTCGACTTCGTGGCGTTCGAAGGCGCCGCAGTCGTAATTGGGCGAATAATAGGTGGTGCCGGTGACGTTGCCCGTGTCCGGATCATAGAAAAGATTGTTGACCAGCGCGTGGTTGGGCTGGTTGAAGCCCGGCGGGGTCTCGAATTCCTTCCATTCGTCGAGCGAGGGATCGAACGGGATGTGGATGGCCATGTAGTAAGGCACGTTGGCGTCGGCCATCTGGCAGGGCACGATCCAGGTCTCGACGTCGCCTTCGGCGAAATATTTCGCTCCGAACGCGGGCACGGTCTCCTCAAGCTGGCAGTCGAGCGTGCGGTAACCCATCATCTGGATGGAGTCCGGGATCTCGCTCACCGCATAAACCTGGCCGAGCGCGCCGCGGTCGATGCCGCTGTTGTTCAAGTCTTGCGAGGGCATGATCGGCGGCGGCAGGTCACTCTGCTGGGGCGCCGGGGGAACTGCCGGGGCAGCGGGTTGCGGTTTGGCCGGGCTTGCGGTCTGTGGGGCGGCCGCGATGCGCGTTTCCTGTTCCGCCGGCAGGCCGCCCCAGGCGACAATTGCGTCGAGGCGGCCGATGCGGCCCTGTTCCTCGTCAATTCTCAGAAGGGCGTGGGTGATCCCGGACAGCGACACCCGGTAGGTCAGCGTGCCGGTGGCGCCGCCGAACTCGATCTGGATGGCCGCCACCTCGCCCATGCGCAGCTTTTCCATCAGGTCACGGTCCGCGTCACCGCCGAAGGTCATCTCGTTGCCTTTGTAAACCTTGCTCACCGTGCCGAAATAGCCGTAGTTTTCCTCTTCGATGCTCTCTATCTCGATCCGTGCCGGCAGACCGGTCTGCAGCTTCGTTGCCGGATCGAAGGTCACATACACCTGGCTCTCCGCCTTGGCACCACGCTCGATCTTCAGCCGGAACGCCTCGCCGTTGGAGGCCTCGCCCGCTGTTTCGGCAATGCAGTAATTCTTGGCGTTGCAGGACACCGCCCAGTCGTCAAAGCCGGTTTTGCCGAGTTCCGCAGCCGCGTGACCGCAGGCCAGAGCGCTGACGAGCAACGTCAAGATAAAACGCATGATCGATATCTCCCCCGTGCGATGACCGGTAAACTCCATCGCCTGTCCATGGTTCAGGACCTTCGAAACCGGCCCCTGTCTGTCCCGAATGCTTCACGGCACCTTTGGCGGCGACGACCGGGAAGTCAATGGCTTCCTTTTGGGGGAGGGTCACCGGTTGGCGGGCCGGCCCAGGGGGCGGGCGGCGGAAGCGACCGGACCGCAGTTGCCTCGGCCTTGGCCGAGCGACGGGGATCCAAAGAAAGCGGCGGCGCGGGAATGCGGACCACAGGGCACTTCTGTCATTGACAATCTTCACCGGTCCATTTCATGTGGCCGCGGCGCTCCGAATGGGCGCAGGCGGCCGGACTTTCCGGTCCGCCCCGAGTTTCTTCAATCGATCGATTTTTCATGAGGCAGCCATGCGACTGACACCCCCGTCCTTTATCGTTTTCCTGATTTCCCTGGCACTGTTCGTCATTGCCGTCCTGCCGCTCGCCGGCATCGCCGTGCCCGCCGTCGGCGTGTCCACAATCTACCTCCTGATCGCGTCCTGGGCCGTGCTGGCGGCCGGCGTGCTGTTCAAGGGGATCTGAGGGGAAACGGAGTTCGCTTACGCTCACGCTGATGTGCTGGGTTCCGGGTCGGCGCGCAGCTTCGCTGCACTTGCCCGGAATGATGGTGGAGAGGCTGAAACACCTATCCCACCACCGTCATTCCGGGCGGTCTGCAGCGAAGCTGCATGGCCTGACCCGGAACCCAGCGCATCTGTCATGCCGAAGGCATGTCCAGATCCAGATTGCAAAACACCGCCGCACCCGAAATACTTGAGGCATGCCCGCCCATGTCACCATCCTCGCCTCACGCAGAAACGGCACGCTTTACATCGGTGTGACCACGGACCTGCCGCGGCGGATGTTCGAACATCAAAACGGCCTGATCTCTGGCTTCTCGACGACCCATGGCGTCACCCGCCTCGTCTACGCCGAGGAACACGCCCGCATCGAGGACGCGATCGCGCGGGAGAAGCGGCTGAAGACATGGAAGCGGGCGTGGAAGCTCGACCTCATCGAGGCGAGCAATCCGGACTGGCTGGACCTGACGGCGACAGGGCTGGCGTGAAGTGGAGTTCGCTGCGCTCACGCTGATCCGCTTGGTTCCGGCTCTGGCCATGCAGCTTTCGCTGCAGACCGTCCGGAATGACGGGTGGAGAGGGTTGCGCGAAAATCCAACCACCACTGCACTTGCCCTGTATGACGGTGGAGAGGCTGAAACACACCGCCAACCGCCGTCATTCCGGGCAAGTGCAGCGCAAGCTGCGCGCCGACCCGGAACCCAGCGGGTTCTTCCTGCCGAAGGCATGTCCGCTTTAACTCTTGTCTACTGCCCCGGCCGGGCCTTCGGCTTGACCAGTTTCAGCATGAGGAAGAGGCAAAGGATCGCCGTGACGACAGCCATCAGCGGCCCGACGGTTACAGCGATGCCCATGGCGATGCCGCCGTCCCTGTCCGGGCCGTCTATGGCGACGAAGATCGGATAGGCGACCACAAAGGCTGCGACATATCCGACGACGGCACCAATTATGGCACCCAGAATGGCCAGGATGGCGCGCATGAACTTTTCCAAAAAACTGGTATTCGGGGAAGGTTAGCCTGCGGCGGTAATGATTGAAAGTGGTCGCGGCCCTCTGCGTATTGGTCTCACACGACCGGCATGAGAACGCCGGTGGGCAACATGCTCTCTGGAGACAGTCGTTTCCAGAGCGACCGCTTCACTGCCCCGGCCGTCCACTCTTCTTCGGCCGGCCTCTTTGCCGCTTTTCTTCCGCCGGATCCTCATAGGACCCTGCGCCGATTTTTGCCCGCGCCACCGGCTTCGGATCGTCTGATCCCAATGGCACTTCCGTGCGGCCGACGGTCATCTCGTCGAGGGAATTTTTGCGCACCTTTGCGCTTGGAGCGGGCAGGGCGGTCTTGTCTTTTGCGGCCCGCGCCTTGTCCCGGGCGGTTTGTTTCTTCTTGCCCGACGCGCCTTCCTTGGTGCCGCCGGCGCCGAAGGCGCGGTCGCCGCGGTAGCCGCCGGTCTTGTCGTCGACGGCGGACTGGCGGGCCATGGCGTCGTCGGCAACCGCCAGTTCGGTCTGCTGCAGGCGCTTGATCTCGTCGCGCAGGCGCGCGGCGGTCTCGAAGTCGAGATCGGCGGCGGCGTCGCGCATCTTCTTTTCCAGGTCGGCGATATGGGCGGTGAGGTTGTGGCCGACGAGGGAGCCTTCCTCGGCGAAGCCGGCATCGACGGTGACATGGTCCTTCTCGTAGACGCTGTCGAGAATGTCGGCGATGTTGCTCTTGACGCTTTCCGGGGTGATGCCGTGCTCTTCGTTGTAGGCGAGCTGCTTCTCGCGGCGGCGGTTGGTTTCCGCGATCGCCCGGTCCATGGAGCCGGTCATGCGGTCGGCGTAGAGCACGACCTTGCCGTCGACGTTCCGGGCGGCGCGGCCGATGGTCTGGATCAGCGAGGTTTCGGAACGCAGGAAGCCTTCCTTGTCGGCATCGAGAATGGCGACCAGCGCGCATTCGGGAATGTCGAGGCCCTCGCGCAAAAGGTTGATGCCGACCAGCACGTCGAAGGCACCGAGGCGCAGGTCGCGCAGGATCTCGATGCGTTCCAGCGTGTCGATGTCGGAATGCATGTAGCGCACGCGCACGCCGTTCTCGTGCAGATATTCGGTCAGGTCCTCGGCCATGCGCTTGGTCAGGGTGGTCACCAGGGTGCGGTAGCCCTTCTGGGCCACCTCGCGGACTTCGCCGAGAAGATCGTCGACCTGGCTGGTGGCAGGACGGATTTCCACCGGCGGGTCGATCAGGCCGGTTGGCCGGATGACCTGTTCGGCGAAGACGCCACCGGACTGGTCGAGTTCCCAGGAGCCGGGGGTGGCGGAGACCGCGACCGATTGTGGCCGCATGGCGTTCCATTCCTCGAAGCGCAGCGGCCGGTTGTCCATGCAGGACGGCAGGCGGAAACCGTATTCGGCCAGCGTCGCCTTGCGGCGGAAATCGCCCCGGTACATGGCGCCGATCTGGGGAATGGTGACGTGGCTCTCGTCGGCGAAGACGATGGCGTTGTCGGGCAGATATTCAAACAGGGTGGGGGGCGGCTCGCCCGGCTTGCGGCCGGTGAGGTAGCGCGAATAGTTCTCGATGCCCTGGCAGGAGCCGGTCGCCTCCAGCATTTCAAGATCGAACATGGTGCGCTGTTCCAGCCGCTGAGCCTCCAGCAGGCGGCCGTGGGCGTTGAGCTCCTCCAGCCGGCCTTTCAGCTCGGCCTTGATCGACTTGGCAGCCTGGTTCAGGGTCGGTTTGGGCGTCACATAGTGCGAATTGGCGTAGATCTTGACGCTTTTCAGCTCACCGGACTTCTGGCCCGTGAGCGGGTCGAATTCGGTGATCGCCTCGATCTCGTCGCCGAACATGGAAATGCGCCAGGCGCGGTCCTCGTAGTGGGCCGGGAACAGTTCGATGGTGTCGCCGCGCACCCGGAAGGTGCCGCGCTGGAAGGCGGCGTCGTTGCGCTTGTACTGCAGGGCCACCAGGTCGGTGATGAGCTGGCGCTGGTCCATGCGCTCGCCGACCTCGATGGCGAAGGTCATGGCGGTGTAGGTCTCGACGGAGCCGATACCGTAGATGCAGGACACGGAGGCGACGATGATGACGTCGTCGCGCTCAAGCAGCGAGCGGGTGGCCGAGTGGCGCATCCGGTCGATCTGCTCGTTGATCGAGCTTTCCTTCTCGATATAGGTGTCCGTGCGCGGCACGTAGGCTTCCGGCTGGTAATAGTCGTAGTAGGACACGAAATACTCGACCGCGTTGTCCGGAAAGAACGACTTGAACTCGCCGTAGAGCTGGGCGGCCAGGGTCTTGTTGGGGGCCAGGATCAGCGCGGGGCGCTGGGTCCGGTCGATCACCTGGGCCATGGTGTAGGTCTTGCCCGAGCCGGTGACACCGAGCAGCACCTGGGTCTGTTCACCGCTGGTCATGCCCTCGACCAGGTCGGCGATGGCGGTCGGCTGATCGCCGCGCGGCTCGTAGGCCGATTTCAGGACGATCGGCACGCCGCCTTCCGACTTCTGCGGACGCTCCGGCCGGTGCGGCACCCACAATTCGCCGTTCTTGTGCAGCGGGTTGCCGCTTTCGATCAGCGCGGACAGCGCCTCCACGGTCGCGGTGGCGCCCTGGTTGCCGGTCAGCTCGCCGAACTTGCTTTCCTTCTTTTTCTTGTTGTCCTTCTTGTGCTGCTTGAGCTGCTTTTCGAGGCTTTCGGCCTCTTCCAGCGACATGTCGAGACCTGCGACCGGGTTCAGGCCCCCGGCCGCCCGCTCGCGGGCATTGTCGGCCTTGCCGATGGAGGTGCCGCGGGCCGACCTGGTGGGTTTGGGTTGCTTGGCACTCGCGGTTTTTTTGGCGCTCACGGCCGCGACGGGCTTCGCCCTGGCCTCCGCGGGGGCGGCCTGACCGGCCCCCCGGGTCTTGCCCTTGGCAAGCCCGAGGACAGGCTCTGCGCCGTCGCGCTTGCCTCCGCTTTGCTCCGGAGTTTCTTTTCCCCCAGCAACTTTTTTCGGTGCGGGCTTTTCGGCTTCCTCAGAAATCTCCGCCGCCCAATCGGAAATCGAGCCGGAAAGAGGCGTGCCGGACAGGGGCTTCTGCGGTGCTTCGCCGAAGCCTTGCGGGGAGATCGTGTCGTCGGAAAGGGTTTTGGTGGGGCGTTTGCTCATGCCCTGCAATATGGCTCGGTTGGACGCGTGAGAAAAGGGGCCGGTTGCGGCTTTGTTCCGGAAATGCGGACTTCCTGACGGTCTCCTGACAGGAGGGTGTCAGGAAGCGTGGCGTTCAAACCGGAGCGCCGGGTGTGCGGGATAGCGATCTGCCGTTGGAATGAGGGGGCGTTGCGCTCACTCCCCCCTCGGAAACCTCTGCCCCTCCTCGACCTCGTTTAAATCCATGTGGTTGCGCATGTAGCGTTCGGAGGCTTTTTGCAGGGGCTGGTAGTCCCAGGGGAAATAGGCGCCGTTGCGCAGGGCCTCGTAGACGATCCAGCGGCGGGCCTGGGACTGGCGGACCTCGGCGTCGTAGGCGGACAGGTCCCATTGGCGGCCGGCCAGTTCCGCGAAGCGGACGGCGGTTTGTGCATGGGCGGGGTCGGCGGCGAGATTGACCAGTTCGTTCGGATCGTCGGCCAGGTTGAAGAGAAGCGGCGGGTCGAGTTCGCAGTGGATGTATTTCCAATCGCCCTCGCGGATGCCGACCAGCGGCGCGTAGGACGCCTCGGCGGCGTATTCCATCAGCACGGGGACGGTGCGGGGTGCTCCCCGAGCCAGCGGCACGAGGCTTGTGCCGTCGGTCCAGGGCATGATGCCGCTCATGTCGATGCCGCCGAGGTCGCAGACGGTCGGCAGAACGTCGAGGGTGCTGACCGGTGTCGATATGTTCCCGGGAGCGAGGTCCCTGTCGGCGATCATCAGCGGCACGCGGGAGGCGCCTTCGAAGAAGCTCATCTTGAACCACAGGCCGCGCTCGCCGAGCATGTCGCCGTGGTCGGAAACGAACAGGATCGTGGTGTCGTCGGCCAAGTGCATGGCCTCGAGGGCATGCAGGATCTCGCCGATCTTGTCGTCGAGGTAGGAGATATTGGCGAAATAGGCGCGGCGGGACTTGCGGATGTCGTCCTCGGTGATGTCGAAACTGCGCCAGTCGTTGGCATCGAAAATGCGCTTCGAATGCGGGTCGTGATCTTCATAGGCCATTGCCGGCACGTCCGGCAGCAGGTGGTCGCAATCCTCGTAGAGATCCCAGTATTTCCGGCGCGCCACATACGGGTCGTGCGGGTGGGTGAAACTGACCGTCAGGCAGAACGGCCGGTCGACTTTGCCGCGGCCGTAATCATGGATCTTGCGCACGGCCTGAAAGGCAACGTCGTCGTCATATTCCATCTGGTTGGAAATCTCGGCGACACCCGCGCCGGTGACCGAGCCCATGTTGTGGTACCACCAGTCGATGCGCTCGCCCGGCTTGCGGTAGTCGGGCGTCCAGCCGAAATCGGCCGGGTAGATGTCGGTGGTCAGGCGCTCTTCCAGCCCGTGCATCTGGTCCGGACCGACGAAATGCATCTTTCCGGACAGGCAGGTGGTGTAGCCGGCGCGGCGCAGGTGATGGGCATAGGTGGGAATGTCGGAGGCGAATTCGGCGGCATTGTCATAGACGCCGGTGCGGCGGGGCAATTGTCCTGACATGAAACTGGCCCGGCCCGGTGCGCACAGCGGCGAGGCGGTGTAGGCGTTCTGGAAACGCACGGAGCGTTCAGCAAGTTTCTTCAGGTTGGGGGCATGCAGAAACTCCGCGGGACCGTCGGAAAACAGGGTTCCGTTCAACTGGTCCACCATCAGGATCAGGATGTTCTTGCGGTCCATGGTCAAATGGTCTTTCTCAGGTTCGGAAATCGGCGGAGCTGGCAAAGGACAATGATGCTGTTTTTTTGATTGATTGATCAATCAAAATCGACGCGGAGGCCGGGTCTTGCGGCAGTTTTCCGAAAGGGTGGCGCGAGTAGGGGCTGCAGGGAGACGGGAAAATACTGCTTGACCTGGAGTGCACTCCAACCCGTAAGTCAGGGAAATCGTCCTGTTCGGAGACACACATGCGTATCGGCGATCTTGCGGAAAAGTCGGGGCTTTCCACCGACACATTGCGGTATTACGAGAAGATAGGTCTCATCCCGCGCCCGCTCAGGGACAGCGGAGGGCGGCGGGTCTATGACCGGACCATTCTGCGCTGGATCGAATTTCTGGATCGCCTGAAGGCGACCGGAATGGGCATCCGGGACCGGCTGCGCTACGCCGAGTTGCGGTCATTGGGGGGCGCGTCGCTGGCCGAGCGCCGGAGAATGCTGGAAGACCATCGCAGGAAAGTCACCGCGGATATCGCACGGTTGACCGAAACGCTGGAAGTCCTGGACGACAAGGTTGATCTCTACAGAAGGATGGAGGCGGGTGAGCCCGTCGATCCGGCTTTCGAAAGCTGTGCCCGGACCGAACACGGCGCGCCGCCAAATCAGGACAGCATTCCCCATGACAGCAGCCCCCACGACAGCAGCACTGGAGCGCGGCCGCGCGCTGATAAAGGACCTTAATCCCGACCTCGAATCCATTCTCTCGGAGCGTTATGACGCGCTGCTCCCGGACTTCGCAGAGAGCCTCATTGAATGGGCCTATGGCCGCCACTATGCCCGGCCCGGGCTGGACCTGAAGACACGGCAATTGTGCACCATCGCGGCACTGACCGTCCTGGGCGGACAGACCGGGCCGCAATTGAAGGTCAATATCGAGCATACGCTGGCGGCGGGCGCGGCCCGCGCGGAAATCGTCGAGGCAATCTGGCAGATGGCGGTCTACGGCGGCTTGCCGGCGGCCATCAACGGGCTGAACGCGGCGCAGGAGGTGTTCGACAAGCTGGACGCGGCTGCGTGACGGCGAACTTTCAACCATCAGCGCCCCTGTTGAGTGACGTGCGGGGCTGAGTACCTCCCTCACGACCGTCGTTCCGGACAAGTGAGACGCAAGTCGAACGCAGATCCGGAAACCAGCGCATTATTCGCGCCACAGGCGTTAATTTCCTAAGCGATCACTGTAGAAAAGGCGTGCTCGCTCACGCTCGCGCTGATGCGCTGGATTCCGGGTTGCCGCGCAGCTTACGCTGCACTTGCCCGGAAGGACGCTGGAGGGGAGGTGTGATCGTCTCCCTGTCCACGGTGTCAGTCGCCTGATTGTGGCCGGTCTGAGTGTCCGAGATCCATCTCCGGCCAGAGCAAATCGCGCAGGCGTTGTTTCAGGACCTTGGCTTCCGGGAAACCGCCATCCTGTTTGCGGTCCCAGACCGGTTTGCCGTCGCAAGTGATGGTGAAAGTGCCTCCGGTTCCCGGGACGAGCGTGACGGCGCCGGTTTCTTCTGAAAAGGTGGAGAGAATTTCCTGGGCCATCCAGGCGGAGCGCAGCAGCCAATTGCATTGTCGGCAATATGTGATGATGATGTGGGGAACCGGAACGTCCGTCATGGCGCGCGTTCTCCTTCTTCGGACCATGTGATTTCTCCTGCTTGTGCCACAGTCTCCCACCGCAACACCAGACACCATGAGCGTGGATGTTCTCAAGGCGTTCAACGCCCACCCGGAGTTGGCGGCGATCTGCGGTGTGCTCGAAAAAGCCTTGCCGCAGAAAGGGCTTACCAATCGGGTCTACCGGCTGGAAGCCACGCGCGGTGTCTTCTTCCTGCGCTTGCCCAGACCTGAGAACGCGGGGCTGGTCGACAGGCAAGCGGAGGAGCAGAACCTCGCGCTGGCGGCGCAACTCGGGCTCGCCCCGCCGCCGCTTTTTGTCTTTCCGGGCGCAGGCATACTTCTGACCGCTGCCGTGGATGATGTGGCGTGCGCGCCGGAGGGTGTTCCGGGGCATCTTGGCGACATGCTCGCCAGACTTCACGGCTCCGGCGTGGCGTTCGCAGGGGTTCTCGAACCGGAAGACGTCTACCGGGCACAACGCGGTTTTCTGGATCCTGCGGTGGAACTCGCATCCGAGATCGCCCCCCTCGACCGGGCCATGCGGGATCTTGCCAGGGAGGCCGGCAAGGCCGGGACCATCCGGCGGGTGCCGGTGCATGGCGACCTTTCCCCGGGCAATTGCCTGTGGACGGGGGACCGGCTCTGGCTGATCGACTGGGAATATTCCGCGATGGCGGATCCGGCCTGGGACCTGGCCTATGCGATCCTGGAACACGGGTTCTCAGAGGCTCAGGAAGGCACGTTCCTGGATGCCTACAAGGACCGGCAGGCGCCGATGGGGCCGGTGCCCGGCGCAGGCCGGCTCGAAGCGATGAAAGCCAGATGCGATGCGGTTTCGGCGCTGTGGGCTTTGGAGCAGGTGGCGAGAGGCCGGGACGCGGGCCTCTTCCTGCCGTTCGCACGCAGCCGCAGGGACCGGGCACTCGCCCGGGTGCGCGGATTAATCTAGCTTTTGAAGCATATCCGGATCGGCCAGGCATTGCGCGTACCGGGTGTTCATCCGCTCCCGCAGCGACGCGGTGTCGGGGGCATCGTTGAGCGCGGTCCAGATGCCGTCGCTCTTGAGAGCGGCAACGGTACACCTGCACGCATTCGTGCAGAGGTCGGCGGTGCCGAGCGTGTCCTGGCAGGCAACGGAGCAATTGCGGACAAAGGCATTGGCGGCCCGGTCGACATCGCCCACCAGCAGTGTCGCGGCCCAGACGAGGCCATAGAGGGCGGGCTGGTGCAGCAGGTAAACCGACAGCGAATGGCGGCCGAGGAACCGGGTGGACCGGCCAGGGGGCCCCATTGCCCGGATCGCGGACAGCCTGTCCCAGATGCGCGCCGAGCGAAACAGGCTCGAGACGGCGACACCGGCCAGGGTGACGCCGGCCCAGGGCGCGAGCGGCACATAGTCGACGCTGCCGTATGCCGGGGTGCCAAGTCCCGTCCACAGCCAGAGCTGCCCGTCAAAACCGTCTGAAGCCGCCCACAGGGGCAGTGTTGAAACGACGGCCGCGGCCGCGACCGTGACCGGGAACGGCCAGCGCGTGAAGGGGAGGGCAAGTACGCTGGAAAGGGCGATGCAGTGCAGAATGCCGAAGCGGACATAGGTGTCGCCGAAGGTGAAGAACGTCGCCACGGAGACGGCGGCGGCGGCGGCCGCAATGACCGCCAGGCGGCGTCCGAAGGCGCGCCAGCGCACGCCCTTGTGGTGCGCAAGATCCAGGCTGACACCTGCCAGAAACAGGAAACTGCCCGCGATACACGCGGCAAGGATGCGCCAGCTACCGCCCTGTGCGACCGGCCAGTCGACAAAGCCGAACCAGGACAGGTCCCAGGACAGGTGATAGGCCGCCATGGCGACAACGGCGAGGCCGCGGGCAAGATCAAGCACGGCCAGACGCGTTGCGGGCATTCAGGAAACTTTCCGTATCAAGCCCGGCCAAACGCCGGGGAAAGATCCGCCGCGGGCCGGAACGCCTCTAGCTGCTGAAGGCGACAACCAGCGTGGTGATCAACGCCGAAGCCGCAACCATGGCGCCGACGAAGGGCCACGGTGACGGGCGATGGACGGAATAGGCATCCTGGTTCGCCGGGTCCTGCAGCATTGCCCTTAACTCCCTGGATCAGCGGATGGCCAACCGGGATCGGTCGTGCCTCCAAAGCCCGGCCAGACTGCGGCAAATGACGGGCAGCGGAAAGATGGTAAATCAATTCCTTACAGCTTTTCCCAAGGAAACCGTCAAGTTGTGGAGGAACCGCCAAAGTTTCGCGCCTTCGCTTGACCTTGGCGAAGCTGTTGAAAGCCCGCAAGAAACCGCCTGCTTTCAAAGATCGAGCGCGTCCAGCCCGGCTTCCAGATGATCGGGGAGAAGCGGCATGCCAAGCAGATATTTCGCTGTGGACCCGACCGCGCGTTCACGGGCCTGTTCCACCGCCTGGCCGAAATCCTCGGCGTCGAAGTCGCCGCGCCCGATCCAGGTAATGGCGACAAGTTCAGAGGCTTCGTCGACATTGAGGTCTTCGATCAGTTCGCGCAGCTCCTCGTCGGACAGGTCGTCGTTTTCCTCTTCCGCAAGACCGTCGTGGTTGTGACCCTCCTCCAGCGTGTCGGCGTCGAATTCAACGTCGCCTTCATGGCCGTCCTCGAAGGTGTCCTCGATGGAGGAGGCAACCGCCCGGGCCTTCTGCGCCAGCAGGCGGATCGTGTCCGCGGAAAGTGTGAGGTCGATGTCCATTGTTGCCTCCGACGAGCCTGTCTTATCTTTATCGATCCACTTTTGGCCGTTGGCAATGGTCATGGTGCGAATTCCCTCTGCGATGCGCCCGGTTCTGTTTGCAAGTTATCCCCGGTATCCCGGGTTGGTGAACGAGCTTTCAGTTAACTGCCGGGCTTGTGGCGGGCGTCCTCCGAAAGGGCCTTGCGAAGGACCGTCCCCGTTGCTTTACTTGCCCGACAGAGACATTCCTGTCCTTGACCGGGATCAACACCGGACGGCGTGAACGAATGAATGCGGTGCTGCACACGTGTTCTTCGGACCGGGCTACAATCAGGGCAGACAAGTTCCTGCCGGGGCGGACCGGGCAGTCGGGGCTCGGCATCCATGCTTCTCGCATGGAGCCGGGCCCCGGCGTTCTTGAGGGATAGCCAGAGGTGGATCGGCTTTCGGGGGAACTGCTGTCGCCGGTGCGGGCGCAGGGGACCGATCGCGAACCGCAGGGGCGGTTCGACTCTTTCCCGAATCAGGGATGGGGCGCCTGGGTCCGGGTTACGGGAACCGGCTGCTCCCTGGCATTGCCCGGCGCGTTTGCGCCGGTCAGAACCGCGGCGCCGACCAGGGCTGTCGCCAGCACGATGCCGAGAAAAATCGCCTGCAACAGGGGGCGGGCTTCATGCAGATCGCTGCGCCGGGGGGCGGACCTGGGTAGATTGGTGTTGTCGACACTGGACATGGTCAAATTCAGTCGCGTGGTTCTGGTGAAAGTTGAAGCGTTCCATCAGGGAACGCCGGTTTGATTGTCGGTATGACGACCTGTTTGGGTACCGGATGGATCCCGCAGGGGGCGCCGTTCGTCAGTCCGGCCTGCCGGTGGCGCCGGTCAATTGCTGGAACAGACGCTGGCCCAGCAGCCAGGTCAGTGACGCCATCACCGCAAAGGCCGCCAGCGGCATCGCCAGACGTGGCTCGAAAGCGGACATCAACATCAAGATGCTGACCGCGAGCATGAACATCAAAGCTTGTGGGAAGGTTGCGTGCCGCGTGGTGTGCGTCTGCGTCTCAGTCTTGCCGTGTGCCATCGGGGCCTCCATCCGCTTGAACGATCCCAATGTCGGTTGAAATTGCGCCGGCACGCGGACGCGAATTGGACCGGCGCCGTGTGTTTTCATGTCCATTTTGCGGCATTTGCGAAGGACTTGCAGTTGGCCGGGGGGCGGCACAAACTGTTGTGTGCGGGAGCAGGCGGCGAACTGCGCGGGCTTTCAATCCGGCAGACGAACGGTCAGTTCGAGCTCGATCTGGAAGTCCGGGTCTGCCAGAGCCGAGACGCCGACACCGGTGACAGACGGTTGCGCGCCGTCGAACATTTCCAGGACAGGAGAAAAGGCGAGGTCGAGCCTCTCCGGGGTCAGGTCGGTCACGAAACAGCGGGCAATGGCAATGTCCCGCGGTGTGGCGCCGAGCGCGTCGAGGGCGGCCTTCGCGTTTGCAGCGACAATCCCGGCCTGTTCGGCCAGGCCGGACGGGACAGGGTCTCCGCCGGGGCGCAAGGCGACCTGCCCGGAGACAAATGCGAGCCGACCGGCTTCGACGACGGAAATCTGGGAATAACCGATCGCGCCGGCGTCGGGCAGCGTCGGCGGGTTCAATCGGGTTATGGACTGTGTCATAAGAAATGCGTCCTTTGTAGCGTGTTGTGATACATTGGTATTAAAAATTACTACGTATGTAGAGGAAAAATGTCAAACAAGAAAGCCGCCCGCAGAGACAGCATTCTGGACGGGGTCATCGATCTTCTGGCGGAGCGGGGGCTCGAGGGTGTCACCCATCGCGCCGTCGACATGGCCGCGGGCCTGCCGCAGGGATCGACCTCCTACTATTATCCGAAGAAAGCGGCGCTCCTGGCGGCGGCGGCGCACCATCTGGCAGTTCTTCTGGAAAAAGACTGTGACGACCTTCAAGTCGGTTTTGCCGACAAGGTGGCGAAGGAGGGGATGGATGCGGCCGTCGCTTATGTCGCCGAGCAAATGGTCGATTACACCGACGCCTCGCGGCACCTGTTTCTGGCCCGGATGGAACTGACCATGGCAGCCGCGCGCCGGGAGGATCTCGCCGGTGTCGGCGATACCTTGACCGCCGCTGCCCGCAGGCCGATAGCGTTTTTCCTGAAGCTGATTTCCGAGGACGGCAAGGAGGCTCCTATCGAGACCTGCGCCGGGCTGATCGACGGCATATCGCTGATGTATGCCACAGGGCAGGGGCCGAAACCGACGACAGATCAGGTCGCATCGGTTTTCAGGTCGATATTGTAGTTTCACCCGCAACAAGCGGGCTCCTGTCTGGTGCGGGTGGCATCCGTGCAGTCGGGTATTCTTCGATGGATCTGCCGGGAAAACCTGCGCAAATTAAACTTTGGTAAAAATAACAGTAAAATATCTACAGAATTCAGTTGTGGCATACGTACAATTTGAAAAATCGCGCATTCAACCGCGATTTTACAATGCTGTTTCAGTGTTTGTTTTCTTTTTCTCTGGATACTCGCTCCAGGGAACCAGACAGCAACAAACCGGGCACGGCATGACAATCAACGCAGCGCAGAGTGCAACGGCTGAAACGCCGCGCGAACCCGTGACGCCGGAGGAAACACCACAACAGCCTGGTGAAATCCCGGCATTGTCGCTGGCAGGACTCCAGTTCTTCATTGCCGACATCAGCAAGAAGACCATTTTGTGGCATGAGGTCGGGTCGCAGAGCTTCAACAGCGAAGTGAAGGATCTGCAGGAAGCGCCTTCCAATGAAGCGTTGCGCCACCTGTCGCCGGAGGACCGCAAAACGATCCTGCGCCTTGTGCAAGGGGCGATCCGCGAGGGTCAGGCGGGACCGTTCGATGTCGGCGGGGGACCGGATCACCGCATCCCCGGGATCCCGATCGTCGCCTATCGCTACGAATTGCCGGATGGCCGCATCCTGGCCATCTGTTTTCCCTCCATCGGCGAGAATGACGACAATCCTGGCAATGTCGTGCTCGGTCTCGCGCCGATCCTGCAGCACTTCGTGGCTTCGTCCACGCGTGTGGTGCTGCTGGTCGACAATTTCGGCTACGTGCGTTTTGCGAGCGAAGGCTTCCTGAAGTGTTTCCAGGTCGAGTCCGCACGCATGATTCTCGGACGGAACATCGCTCATATCCAGAACCGTGTCGGCCGCACCATCGTGTCCCTGGCCCTGGCGGCACTGACGCGGCGCGCGAGCGCGAGCGGGCGGGGCAAGTATCTGCTGGCCTCGGGTGAAAGCGTGGAACTCAATTACGAGGCCATGTATTTCCGCATCGACGGAATGGTCGGCGGGGTTCTGTTCTCCGCGGGCCATCCCAGCGGCGACGTCGATTTCGCCCGGGTCTTCGAGGTGTGCAGCGCGCCCATGCTCGTGATCAACACGAAGTCGCGCATGATCATCGCGGCCAATGGCGCCGCCATGAAGACCTATCATCTGACATCCGAAGTCATCGACAGCAAACCAATCACGGAATCGCTGCTGCATCCGAGCAATTATGCGTCCCTGCTGGAATCTGCCAAGCAGGAATCAGATGTGCCGCTCTCAGTGCCGGTGACCACGCTCAACGGCCAGACCAAGAAGAAACGCTTCAAGTGCAGCCTGATCGACGGCGACAAGAAAGAACCGAAGCTGATACTGGAAACCCGGTCATAGTCGCAGACGTTTTTGAAACGGCCTCCCCGCTGCCCTCGGGTTCAGCGTGGAGTTTCCGCCGGCAGGCGCTTCAGCTCCAGGCGGACCCACATTTCGTCGTTCGGCCCGTTGCGTTCCAGACGCGGACCCGTGAAATTCAATCGCGAACCATAGGCGACAAATTCGGGTAGGGAGCCTTTGATCTCGACGGTCCGAACCTTCTTCTTGCCATACAGATAGTCCGCTTCGAGCCTGACCGTGAGTTTGTTGCCGGTGGAAACAAATCCGCGAAAGTTTGCGAAGGGATTCCTGTCGTCGTTCCGGGACGCGCCAGCGTAGTTTTTCCAGTCCAGCAGATAGAACTGGCCTTCCCGAAACCGCAGCCGCGCCGACGAAAGCAAGGTTCTCGAGTTTACCTGGTAAGGGTCTTCCGGATGGGGATTGAAGCGATGCACCTCCAAATCCCAGACACCGTCATAGACCTTTGGCGTTTCCTCAAAAACCTTGATCAGCTGAATCAGTGATTCCTGGTCTACGTATCCGGAGTCCTCGACCTTGGCGGCGATCTGGAATTCGCGCAGGGCCGAGCGGGACTTGTTGCCGAAAACACCGTCCGGTGTCCCCGCGTCATGCCCCAACATGGTCAAAGCGGTCTGGATCTTCGTATATCCGCCGATGTCGAGACCGAGACTTTGTTCGATCAATTCCGGGGAGGTGTTCGTGACCTCAAGGGGCGCCCCCGTTCTACTGGCTTCGTCGATGCGGTCCAGCAGGGTTTGCGTCGACAGCGAGAGTTCGGAACGCTGATCGGAAGAGGCTGACTGATCCGAGATCGTCTGCTGCTGCAAATCCTTCAACAGCTTGTCTGCAACATCGGATGCTACCGTCGTGGGAAAATGCTCGATGATGGCGCGGTAGCCGACGATCGTGTTTTTCTCCACAGCCCCCTTCAAGGCAAGCGCGGCGGCGGCTTCCTGTTCGACATCATTGTCATAGGTGATTACCGGGGCCACAAGCGCACTGTTGTGAAAGAAATAAAACTCGGATGTCATGGAGGCGACCACTTCCGGTCGCTGCCTGTTGCCGGTGAGGTCCAGGACGTCGCGTGTCACCCGCTTGAGCATTGTCGAGACTTCAAGATTGGGGGTCACGATGTGTTTTGCGAGCGAGATGGTGAACGGGGAGTTCCTGCTGTCTCCGTCGAGTGCGACCTCATTCGGTTTCGTGGCAAACGCGACCAGCGAATTCGCGGTTCGTTGCGGAGCGGCCAGACCGCGGCTGAGGCCAAGCGCCCGGGCCCTGCCGGCGAGTTTCTTTCGCAGGGTATCGGCGAAGGGATTGTTTCTGCAGGCATCGATGAAGACCAGGCTGAGCGGGACATGGGCTTCCATCATCCTGATGATCGCGTTCAGGTTCTTACCGCTCGTGACCACGTCCTGCTGATCGATGATTTCGGCGTCGGTTGCCAGAAGGTAATTCTCCTCCAGAAACTGCATGCCATGGCCAGCGTAGTAAAACATGCCCGTCGACGCCGACTGCAGTTCTGCCTCGAACTTTCTGAGTCCCTCGGTAAAGGACTCGAAAGTGGCATCCCTGATCAGATGCACGCTAAACCCGAGATCCGTCAGTTTGCTTGCAATCAGATTTGCGTCATTGATCGGATTTTCCAGTTGAGTGGCATGGTGATAGCTTGAATTGCCAATGACCAGGGCGACCCGGTCGCCTTTCGCGGCAGCCGTCAGTGGACTGAAGACAAGCGCAAGAACCAGAATGAAAAGCAGCGAAATTTTCTGCATGAAGCTCTCCAGGCAATGCTTGGATTCGAATGTGACCGGTTGGAAAAAAACGTCGGGCAGTCGATCATGAAGTTAATGAAGTTGCTGCGTCAAGGCTGGTCCTTCCCGGATCAATCGGCCGGTGCCGCCGAACGGTCTCCGAACCCGGCCGTGCGCCGGTGACGTCTGATCCCGGGCCGACGGGCATTATTTGTTCGCCGGTTCGACAGAATTACCCATTGGGCCTTGTCTTCCGCAGCGCACAGTTCTAGGGTCCGCGCGCTGTTATTCCCGTTTCCCCTGGAGGACATTATGGGCTTTCTTGCTGACGCATTGGCGCGTGTTCAACCATCTGCGACCATCGCCGTCACCAACAAGGCGCGCGAACTGAAAGCCGCAGGCCGTGACGTCATCGGCCTCGGCGCTGGCGAGCCGGACTTCGACACCCCCGACAACGTCAAGGCGGCCGCCATCGAGGCGATCAACGGCGGCAAGACCAAATACACCGCTGTCGACGGCATTCCGGAACTGAAGGCGGCCATTGTCGACAAGTTCAAGCGGGAAAACGGGCTGACCTACCAGACCAACCAGATCACAGTCGGTACCGGCGGCAAGCAGGTGCTCTACAACGCGCTGATCGCGACACTGAACCCCGGTGACGAGGTCATCATCCCGACTCCCTACTGGGTCAGCTATCCGGACATGGTGCTGCTGGCCGGGGGTGAGCCGGTGATCGTGGAAGCGGACAAGTCGACCTTCAAGATCACGCCGGAAGCGCTGGACGCGGCAATCACGCCGCGGACCAAATGGCTGATCTTCAACTCGCCGTCCAACCCGTCCGGTGCCGCCTATTCGGAAGACGAGCTGAAAGCGCTGTGCGCGGTGCTGGTCAAGCATCCGCAGGTCTGGATCATGACCGACGACATGTACGAGCATCTGGTCTATGACGACTTCAAGTTCACGACGCCGGCCCAGGTCGAGCCGTCGCTCTACGAGCGCACGCTGACGGTCAACGGCGTGTCCAAGGCCTATGCGATGACCGGCTGGCGGATCGGTTACGCGGGCGGCCCCGCGGAACTGATCAAGGCCATGGCCAAGGTGCAGTCCCAGTCGACCTCGAACCCGTGTTCGATCGCCCAGTGGGCCGCCATCGAGGCGCTGAACGGACCTCAGGACTTCATTCCGAAGAACAACGAGACCTTCAAGGGCCGGCGCGATCTGGTCGTGTCGATGCTCAACCAGGCGAGCGGCCTGACCTGCCCGGTTCCGGAAGGCGCGTTCTACGTGTTCCCGTCCTGCGCCGGGACCATCGGCAAGACCGCACCGTCGGGCAAGGTTCTCGAGAGCGACGAGGATTTCGTCTCGGAGCTTCTGGAAGCCGAAGGTGTTGCCGTGGTGCACGGCTCCGCGTTCGGTCTCGGCCCGAATTTCCGCATTTCCTATGCGACTTCGACCGAGGCCCTGGAAGAGGCCTGCACCCGCATCCAGCGCTTCTGCGGCAATCTGAAATAGGCAGCGGTTGCCGGAACGGATCGAGAAGGGCCGCGTTCGCGGCCCTTTTTTCGTCAGGGAAGCAGCTCATTTCGCGCCGCCGTGGACCTGAGCAGGAACGTTTCGCCATGACCGAAATTTAATCTGAAACCGCCGCGATTTTGACGCGATGAATGACCATATCCCACGAGGTCACAGACCCGGCCGCCGGCAATGAGGCCCGCGGCGGATCTGTACCTGATTGGGAGTTTCTCGAAATGCGTTTTCTGACATCAGTTGTTGCCGCCGCGCTGCTTGGTACCGCGGCACCTGCCCTGGCCGCCGGGGACAGCCCGAAGGTGGAAATCGGAACATTGCGTTGCCTTGTGGAAGGTGAACACAGCTTCATCGTCGGTTCTTCGGCCACGCTCGGCTGCAGCTTTGCGCCGGTTGATGGCGGTCCGGTGGAATATTACAACGGCAAGGTTCGCGAGTATGGGCTCGACATCGGCAAGACCGAAGAGGCGACCCTGGTCTGGGGTGTTCTGGCGCCGTCGGCCAACCGCAAGCCGGGGCTTCTCGCCGGAACCTACGGCGGGCTGACCGCCGGGGCGAGCGTCGGTGCCGGGATCAAGGCCAATGCCCTGCTTGGCGGGTTCGATCGCTCGATCGCACTCAATCCGTTCAGCCTGGAAAGCCAGACCGGCACCAACCTGACGCTTGGTGTCAGCAAGCTGACCCTTGAACAGATCAACTGACGCACAGGTCTCATGACCGGTCCGGCGTCAATTCCGCTCCCGGCAGGCTTCATTGCCCGCCGGGCACGGCGTCTGCGATGTGTCCGGCCGCGTGTTGAGCCGATTGATCTGATCGGTCCGATTCAGCTTGTTGGCGCCTTCGAGCTGCCGGCGCGTCGAGAAATCCGACTTCTGCTGGTTCAGGTTCTGGTTGAGCTGCTGCTGGGCGGAGGGCAACCGGTTCGGGCTGGAATTGGTCAAGCCACGCAAAGTGTTGTTTTGCGCGGTGGCCTGCCCGGCCAGCACAACCGGCAGCAGAGCGGTCAGTATGACCAGGGGGCGTCTCACCAAGGTTTCTCCATCCGGCTTGCCTGTTCCGTGAACCAGAGAAACTAGTGCGCAGCGCCTGCATTGCCACCCCCTTCTTGTCTCAACTGCCGCCGACGGGGCAAAGACAAATTTCCGGATTATTGCAAGGATCCTGACGGGTGACGGCAGGATTGCGTGAAAACTCGGGAGAGTCCCGGAATGCTGCGCTGCGGCGTAAGATTCCCTTGCGTTACTCGCGGCATTGGCGCGACCATGCAAGACCGCCCAGGGTCGAACGACCGACATCCGGGGTCCGGTGCGACCAGAAGCGCCTGACCGCCTGTCTTCGATCCCAACGGGGCGAGACGCGGCGGGCCTGCGTCCGTTGCATGGGGCCGTGCCGCGTTGTGTCGAGGATATCCTCGAACCAACGGGAGGCTCAACATGGCAATCAACACACATGAGAAGGACTCGTCAGCCGGCACCACGCCGCGCTGTATCGCCCTGGTCGGACCTTACGGCAGCGGCAAGACCAGCCTCCTGGAGGCGTTGCTGGCGCGCACGGACAAGGTGGCCCGACAGGGAACGGTCGCGGCCGGCAACACAGTCGGAGACGGCGCGCCGGAAGCTCGTGCGCATGGCATGAGCGTTGAACTGAATATCGCCGATACCGACTATCTCGGCGACAGGTTCGTCTTTGTGGACTGTCCGGGATCGGTCGAATTCCTGAGCGAAATGGACGGGGCCCTCAGCGGAGCGGATGTGGCCGTCGTCGTGGCGGAGGACGACGAGCGCAAGGTTCCCGCCTTGCAGCTTATCCTGAAAGCCCTTGAAGCCCGCGCCATTCCGCGGGTTTTGTTTTTGAACAAGATCGACAAGAGCACCCGCAGGGTGCGCGATGTCCTGAGCCTACTGCAGCCGGCGTCCGCCGTACCGCTGGTGCTCAGGCAGATCCCGATCTGGGAAGACGGTCAGGCTGCGGGCTTCATCGATCTTGCGCTGGAACGGGCCCATGTCTACCACGACAAGGAGCCGAGCAGCCGGATCGACATGTCCGACGAAGACAGGCTTCGGGAACATGAAGCCCGTTTCACCATGCTGGAGCATCTCGCCGATCATGACGACGATCTGATGGAGGCCCTGCTGGAGGACATCGCGCCCGACCGGGACCAGGTGTTCGCCGATCTTGTCAACGAGATGCGGGACGGTCTGATCTGCCCGGTGTTTTTCGGCTCCGCCGAGCATGGCAACGGCGTCGGCCGGCTGCTGAAGGCATTGCGCCACGAAGGGCCCGGCGTCGACCTGTTGGCGCGCCGGATTCTCGGCACCCGGAAACGCAAGGCGCTGCAGGTGGTCAAGACGCTGCATACGCAGCATGGCGGCAAGCTGTCGGTTGCGCGTGTTCTGGACGGGGAGGTGTGCGACGGCGACAGCCTGTTCCTGAACGGCGACAGCGACATCAAGGTGTCGGGTCTTTTTTCGGTTTTCGGCCAGCAGGCCATCAAGATCGCGACCGCGGGCAAGGGGGATCTGGTGGCCCTGGGCAGACTTGACGATGTGCAGACCGGCGATCTTCTGTGTTTCGAACCGGGCAGGACCTCCAGCCTCGAGGAGTTCGAACAGCGCTGTCCGGTCCTGGCAACGGCCATTTCC
The DNA here is from genome assembly GCF_038900065.1 of Roseibium sp. AS2. NCBI lineage: Bacteria > Pseudomonadati > Pseudomonadota > Alphaproteobacteria > Hyphomicrobiales > Stappiaceae > Roseibium > Roseibium sp. AS2. The sequence continues at coordinate 77,984 of NZ_JBBMQN010000009.1, read as the reverse complement.
GCCTCGCAGCGCAAGGACGAGGTCCGTCTTTCCACCGCGCTTGCAAAGCTGGTGGAAGAAGACCGGTCGCTGACGGTCAGCCAGAACCAGACCACAGCCGAAACGCTTCTTTCAGGGCAGGGCGAGATGCATCTCAGGGTGGCGCAGGAGCGGCTCGCGGGCAAATACGGGATGGATATCGCCGAGCATGCGCCGCATGTCCCCTACGCGGAAACGATCAGGTCGAGCACAAAGGTGCGCGGCCGGCACAAGAAGCAGTCCGGCGGACATGGCCAGTTCGGGGATGTGGTTCTCGAGATCGGACCGCTGCCGCGCGGCGAGGGTGTCCAGTTCGCCGACACGATTTCCGGAGGCGTCGTTCCGAAACAGTATATCGCGTCTGTCAGGGACGGTGTCCTGGACGCCCTAAGGCAAGGACCGCTCGGATTTCCGGTGGTCGACATCGGGGTGTGTCTGACCGATGGATCCTATCATTCCGTCGACAGTTCCGACCAGGCGTTCAAGATGGCCGGGATCCAGGCGATCCGGGAAGGATTGCCGGATTGCAAACCGGTGCTGCTGGAACCGGTCCACAAGGTGGTGATCGCCTGTCCCAGCGACACGACGGCCAGGGTCAACGCCATCGTGTCCGCAAGGCGGGGTCAATTGCTGGGCTTCGACGCCCGGCCCGGCTGGCCCGGCTGGGACGAGGTTCAGGCCCTGATGCCGGAAGCGGAGATCGGCGACCTGATTGTCGAGCTGCGCTCGGCAACGGCCGGTGTGGCCAGTTACACGGCGCATTTCGACCACCTGTCCGAACTGTCCGGCAAGGCGGCGGCACTGGCCCTTCAGCGCTCGGGGAAACAGGCGGCGTGAGCCTGCCGGGACGACGGTCCGCTGCGCCGCCCTTTGCCGGTCACCAGGGCGTTATTTGCCATTGATGGACGTTTCCGGTTTCCTCCGGGACAAACGGGAGACTTGAGATGAATATTTTGAAACGGCGCAGCTGGGAACTCCCCGAACGTGAGGCAACCCCTGAGCACATCTTCCTGAACCGGCGGCAGATCCTGGCGGGCCTTGTCGGCGGTGGCGCATTGCTCGGCAGCGGTCTCGGCATGCGCCCGGCCTTCGCCGAAGACGATCCGAGTGCGGGGCTCTATCCGGTCCAGCGCAATCCGGCCTTCCAGCTCGACCGGGACCTGACGGCCGAAGACGTCGCTTCCAAGTACAACAATTTCTATGAGTTCGGCTCCCACAAGCAGATCTGGTCCGCAGCGCAGGATTTGAAAATCCGCCCCTGGACGGTGACGCTGGACGGGCTGATCGACAATCCGCAAACAATCGGCATCGACGATCTTCTGGCAAAAATGCCGCTCGAAGAACGTCTCTACCGGCATCGCTGCGTCGAGGCGTGGTCCATGGCCGTGCCCTGGTCCGGATTTGCGCTTGCGGATCTGGTCAGGCTCGCGGGTCCGCAGACCGGCGCGAAATACCTGCGCTTCGAAACGTTTCACGACCCATCCGTTGCAAGCGGGCAGAAACAGTCCTGGTATCCCTGGCCCTATGTGGAAGGACTGACGCTTGAGGAGGCCACCAACGAGCTGGCGTTCATGGCCACAGGTGTCTACGGCAAGCCGCTCGCCAACCAGTTCGGTGCTCCGGTGCGCCTGGTCAGCCCGTGGAAATACGGTTTCAAGTCGATCAAGTCGGTGGTGAGGATCACGTTCACCGATCAGCGGCCGGTGAGCTTCTGGGAAGAAATCCAGCCGAAGGAATACGGCTTCTGGGCCAATGTGAACCCGTCCGTGCCGCATCGGCGCTGGCCGCAGGCGTCGGAAAAGCTGCTGGGAACGGACGAGCGCCGCACGACACTGCTGTTCAACGGCTATGAAGAGCAGGTCGCCCATCTCTACAAGGGCATGAAAGGCGAGCTTCTCTACATGTAGGGAATGTCGCGGCCGCCATGCTGCACTGCGGTGCAGACAAAAAAAGAGCCGGGTCTCAAGAGACCCGGCAGTCTGTTTGATTCACTGAAAAACAGTAGAATCACCTTCCAGAGGGGAACAGCTGGTCTGGACATCACTGGGAGGAGGACGTGGTGCCCGTGTGACCAACAGTGATGCTTATATGCAGTGCACAAGTCGCATAAACAAGAGGCAGGGGTGGGTATCTGCTATGCGTTTAATGCAGATCATGACTTTCCAGTCACTTTATCAGATAAAATCTTCATATTTTCAATATCTTGGGGCGATCTTGCCGTGCCCGTCAAACCCGAAAAAAGTTTAACACCGGGTAAAAAAACAGTGGTTGGACGGGAGAAGAGCCCCTTTTCATGAAGGACGCATGTTTGGGCATGCCTAATTTCTGATCCGATTCCGATCCTTCCGACCGGAGAGCTCGCGCATGTCGCAATGAATTGAATTGAAGGAAATCGCGCGACAGCAATTGCACCGCGAATGTTGCCTCGGGCGCTTTCCCGGAACCGGTAATCGGTTTGAACGCGACAGGCCCTAATAGGTCCACTTTTCAGCGCTGGTCAGCAGAAATTCCCGGAATGCGGTAACGCGGGCCGTGTTCTTGAGTTCGGACGGATAGACGAAATAGGTGTCGAAGGAGGGCACCTTGTCTTCCTGTCCGGTCATGACCGGCACGAGGTTGGTGGCCATGTCGATGATGTAGTCCGGCAGCATGGCAATGCCGACCCCGGACAGCACCGCCCGCTTGATCGCGACGATGTTGTTGGCCTTCAGCACGGACCTGCGGGGGCTCGTTGCCGAGCGGCCTGCGGTCTCCAGCCAGTTCATGGACCGGAGATAGGCGGGCGCCTGCTCGCCGAAAGTGACAATGCGGTGATTGTCGAGATCGTCGATGGACTGGGGTGCGCCGAATCTCTGCAGGTATTCGGGTGCCGCATAGACGTGGAAATGCACGGTGAACAGCTTGCGCTGGATCAGGTCGGGCTGGGTCGGCTGGCGCAGGCGAATGGCGACGTCGGCCTCACGCATGCCCAGATCCAGTTCGTCGTCATCGAACAGCAGATGCAGGTCGACATCCGGATAAAGGTCGATGAAATTCTTGATCCGGGAGGTCAGCCATGTGGAGCCGAGACCGACCGTTGTGGTCACTCTCAATGCGCCCGATGGCTTTTCCTTGCTGTCTGTCAGACTGGACTGGACGGCTTCCAGCTTCATCAGAACGTCGCTGGCGGTGCGGTAAAGCAGTTCGCCCTGTTCCGTCAGAAGCAGGCCACGGGCATGGCGGTGGAACAGGGACACGCCCAGATCGTGTTCCAGGGCGCTGACCTGCCGGCTGACCGCGGACTGGCTCATGTGGAGCGCGTCGCCGGCATGTGTGAAACTGCCGGCCTGTGCGGCCGCATGAAAGATGCGCAACTTGTCCCAATCCATGCGTGCCCCTCCGCAGGACGATTTCCGCCGTGCGACCGTTGGCGGCCTTACTCGGCCGCCTGTTTTTCCGATGTCACTTCATGTTCGGCCAGAAACTTCTCCGCTTCAAGCGCAGCCATGCAGCCCATGCCGGCGGCCGTGACCGCCTGACGATAAATGTCGTCGGTGACGTCACCGGCCGCGAAGACGCCCGGGATCGTGGTTCTGGTGGAATCCGGCGCGGTTTCCAGGTAGCCGTTCGGCTTCAGCGTCAACTGATCCTTGAACAGTTCGACCGACGGTGCGTGTCCGATGGCGATGAACACACCATCTGTGGAAATCTCCTGAAGCGCGCCGGTTCTGGTGTTCTTCAACCGTACTCCGGTGACGGCCTTGGGCGTGCCACCGCCCAGAATCTCGTCGACCTGGGAGTCCCAGATGACCTCGATCTTCGGATTGCGGAACAGGCGCTCCTGCAGGATCTTCTCCGACCGCAGGCTGTCGCGCCGATGCACAAGCGTCACCTTTGAGGCAAGATTGGCGAGATAGAGCGCCTCCTCGACAGCGGTGTTGCCGCCGCCGACCACCACGACTTCCTTGTTGCGGTAGAAAAAACCGTCGCAGGTCGCGCAGGCCGAGACGCCCGCGCCCATGTAGTCCTGTTCGGACGCCAGGCCGAGCCAGCGGGCCTGGGCGCCGGTCGCGATCACCAGGGTGTCGGCGGTGAAGACCGTGCCGCTGTCGGCCTCCAGACGGAACGGACGACTGGAAAGGTCGGCCTTGACGATGGTGTCGTAGACAATCCGGGTGCCGACGTTTTCCGCCTGCTTCTGCATCTGTTCCATCAGCCACGGACCCATGATCGGGTCGGCGAAACCGGGATAGTTCTCGACATCGGTCGTGATTGTCAGCTGGCCGCCCGGCTGAATCCCGGCGACGAGGGTCGGTTCGATCATGGCACGAGCGGCATAGATCGCCGCGGTGTAGCCGGCCGGGCCGGAGCCGATGATCAGAAGTTTGCTGTGTTCCGTGCTCATGGGCGCACCCTTGTCCTGTCGTATGTACCGGTCATGACACCGGCAGTCGTTTCCCGGAATATCGTGCCTCCTTGCGAATGCACGATGTCCTGTCGTTTCAATGTCGATCCGCTTCCGGACGCTCATTCAGATCCGGCAAATCCGGATGAACGTCCGTGAGGCAATTCGCCTGTTCCTGTTGCCGCCGGAATGCCGCGTAGTCCGCAAGAATGCGCTCCGCGATGACGGGGGTGGCATCTATCGGCTCGTAGGTAGTGGTTTTCAGCGGGCCTGGGAAGGGGTGAATGGCACCAAGGCGCTGCAAATTTCCCAAAAACCGGTTGATCTTGTTGTGGCCGCCGTTCGGATGAAAGACATGAACAGGTTTTCCGGTCGCCACGGCTTCACCGATCATGTTGGTGGAATCGGCCGTTGCGACGATCGCATCCGCCCTGGCAAGGTAAAGTCCGAGCGGATTCGGCTTGGTGCCGTTCCAATAAAGATGGCCGCCCGACTTGGCGAGGCTGGCGAGGCCGTAGGCGAGGGCCGGTGGCGTGCGGCGTGACGCCGTGATCATCAGGCCCGCTGTTTCCTCCTCTGCCAGCCCGCGCAGGCCGTTCAGGAGCCGGAGCTGGTCATCCTCGGTGAACTTGTGGTGACGGCTGTCGCCGCCGACCAGTACCGCCACGCGCGGTTTCTTCAGCCGGTCGATTTCCGGCGCGGACAGGGAACGCAGGTCACGGAGCTTTTCCCTGGAAAACCGGTGCGGCGAGGTCGGGGTGACCAGGACATTGCGGCCTCGCAGGCTGTCGTGCTCGGGCACCCAGATCAGATCGGCCGCATTGGGGCCGGTGCGCGGGTCCTTCAGAAAGACGGTAAAGGTCCGGCCACCGGACCTGTGCCTGATCCGGCGCAGATATCCGGCCGCGCGCCGGCCCGAGGCAATGGCAATGTCCGGATAGGGGGGCGTGAGCGGACTGCCGGGACGGCTTTCCCATTCCCTGGGATCCGTCGGTCCGAACGGAAGCCACCAGGAAAATGGTGGCCGGGGCGCGACCTGCCGGATTTCACGGGCAAAGCCGAGCGCGTCGGCGACCCCGACGCATTGCGCCAGGTCTCCGGCCTTTCCATCTGTCACGATCCAGACGGTCGGCTGGGCGGTCTCCCGAGAAATCGGCATGTCCGGAGAACGTCCCCTGTCGTAATCTTTCGAAATCGTGCGCAATTTTGTTATAGTCTTGCACAACCGCGCAAAAAATCATAACTCGGCACCGGAAGCACACGTTAGCGCGGGACACTCTGATCCCGCAAGACGCAGACCGTTCCGGTGGCAATGATGTCCATCCCGGTCAAGTGTGAAGTTCGAAGGAGACTGGTTTGAAAGCGCGGCTCGATGCCATTGACTGGCAGATTCTGAAAGAATTGCAAGAGGACGGCCGGATGACCAACGTGGAGCTGGCCCGGCGGGTCGGCATTTCCGCGCCTCCCTGTCTTCGCCGCGTCCGGGCCCTGGAAGAGGCGGGGCTCATTCTGGGCTACCGCACCCTGCTCGATGAAAAACAGCTGGGTTACGATGTGACCGCTTTTGCCATGGTCGGGCTGCACAGCCAGACCGAAGCCGATCTGATTGCGTTCGAGCAGACGGTGCAGAGCTGGCCGCTGGTGCGCGAGAGCTACATGTTGTCCGGCGAGGTCGATTTCCTGCTGAAATGCGTGTCACCCGACCTGCAGACGTTCCAGAACTTCATCATCCGCGATCTGACCGCAGCAACAAATGTGGACAGCGTGCGCACCGCGCTGACGATCCGGCGCACCAAGGACGAACCGGTGGTGCCGATCGACTGACCGGTCCGGCGCGCACAAGGCCGCAGACGCTATGTGGGCATTTCTGTTCCCAGGCGGGTCTGAAGTTTCTTCAGCTTCCGGCGCAGACGGCCGAGGATGGAGATGTCCCGCAAGGCGGCGGCAGCCAGGGTGAACGCGACGGAAAGCAGCAGGCATGTGGTCAGGACAGCAATCGGCAGGGACTGCTCGTAGTGGTATGAGTTCAGTGCCTGATCGATCGGGTCCATCCCCGAATACAGACGGCCCCGGACGGTCTGCTTGAAGGCGCCGATCTCGATCGATCCCTGCTTCAGATAGCGCAGAGCATAGACCAGCAGCATCACGGTGGATGCCAGGACCACCAGAAACCCGAACATACGCGCACCGAATCGGAAGGCACTTTCCGCCCGGCTGGTCACAAGCCGCCTGAAGATCGCCCTCTCCCGGGCGTTCAGCCCGACATAGACGACCCACCGATAGACCCACAGGGGCACCGAGGCCACCAGAAGCCAGATCGCTATTGCATGAAAGACCATTCGATTGTTCTCCGCCACGCCGACCGTCAGATTAACGATCGACCGGGACACGTCAAAGGGAGAAATCGATTTCCGCCGCAGGCACGGCGCATGCGGCGGGAAAAGAGGCTGATCAGCCGAACTTGATTTCGACGATCTCGTAGGAGTGCGCGCCGCCCGGGGCGGCGACCTCGACACTGTCGCCGACGGACTTTCCGATCAGGGCGCGTGCGATCGGCGAGGAGATCGACACCTTGTTCTGTTTCACGTCCGACTCGACATCGCCGACGATCATGTACCGTTTTTCCTCTTCCGTATCCTCGTCGATGAGGGCCACGGTGGCACCGAACTTGACAAAATCACCGGACAGCTTGCTCACGTCGATCACTTCAGCGCGGGACAACTTGTCTTCCAGTTCGCCGATGCGGCCTTCGTTGAGGCTCTGGGCTTCCTTGGCCGCATGGTATTCGGCGTTTTCCGACAAGTCGCCATGTGCGCGTGCCTCAGCAATGGCATCAACGATGCGCGGACGCTCCACCCCGGTACGCTTCTTCAGTTCATCCTGAAGCATTTTGTAACCGGCGGAGGTCATCGGAACTTTTTCCATGGGTCTCAGACCTTCAGCTTATTGGGTCCTTATCTTGCTCTTCTTAAAGGACCGCGCATTAACAAAAACAAACCAAGCCGGGAAAGGCGCGCTTTCCCGGCCGGTCAATGAGTATATTAGCCTTAGCCGAAGTAGGATTGTAAAGGTCTTACTTCAAGGCTCCCCGCTTTGTGGGCGGCAATGCCTTTGGCCGCTGCAACGGACCCTGCAAGGGTCGTGTAAAACGGCACCTTGTTCAGGAGAGCTGCCCGGCGCATCGACCGGCTGTCGGAAATGGCCTGCGCGCCTTCGGTCGTGTTGAAGACAAGCTGGACGTCACCGTTCTTGATAGCATCGACGATATGCGGACGGCCTTCAAGGACCTTGTTTATCTTCTTCACCGGGATGCCCTGCTGCTCCAGGAATTTCTGGGTTCCGCTGGTTGCGATGATGCTGAAACCGGCCGTTTCCAGATTGCGCACCGCCTCGACAACACCGGCCTTGTCCTCGTCGCGCATGGAAACGAACACCGTTCCTTCACCGGGAACACCCGTGCCGCAACCGATCTGAGACTTGGCAAAGGCCTTGCCGAAGGCGGTGTCGAGACCCATGACCTCACCGGTTGACCGCATTTCCGGGCCGAGAATGGTGTCGACGCCGGGGAACCGGGCGAAGGGGAACACGGCCTCCTTCACGGCAATGTGGCTGAAGGCCTTTTCCGACAGGTTGAATGAGGCAAGGCTCTCGCCCGCCATGATTCGGCTGGCGATCTTGGCAACCGGAACACCGATGGTCTTGGCCACAAAGGGCACGGTCCGAGAGGCGCGCGGATTGACTTCCAGCACGTAGATCTCGCCGCCCCTGATGGCGTATTGCACATTCATCAGGCCGCCGACTTCCAGCGCGAGGGCGAGCGCGCTTGTCTGGCGCTTGAGTTCGGCCAGCACGTCGTCGCCGAGCGAGAAGGGCGGCAGCGAGCAGGCGCTGTCGCCGGAGTGGATACCGGCTTCCTCGATATGCTCCATGATGCCGCAGACGAAGACATCCTTGCCGTCGCACAGCGCATCGACATCGACCTCAATGGCTCCGTCCAGGTAGCGGTCGAACAGAAGCGGATTGGTGCCCAGAACAGTGTTGATCTGGCCGGTCTTGTCGTTGGGATATTTAGCCCTGACTTCCGCCGGGACCAGTTCCGGCAAGGTGCCGAGCAGATAGGAGTTGAGCGCCTCCTCGTCCCGGATGATCTGCATGGCGCGGCCGCCCAGAACATAGGACGGGCGGACAACCAGAGGCAGCCCCAGGCGGCTGGCAATAAGGCGGCCCTGCTCGACCGAGTAGGCGATGCCGTTTTCCGGCTGCTTCAGATCGAGCTTGACCAGCAGTTTCTGGAACCGGTCGCGGTCTTCTGCCAGATCGATCATGTCCGGTGACGTGCCCAGGATCGGAACGCCCGCCTTGACCAGTGTCTGGGCCAGTTTCAGCGGCGTCTGGCCGCCGAACTGGACGATGACCCCGTGCAAGGTGCCGTTTTGCTGTTCCTTGCGGATGATCTCCAGAACATCCTCGCCGGTCAGCGATTCAAAATAGAGCCGGTCCGAAGTGTCATAGTCCGTGGAGACGGTTTCCGGGTTGCAGTTGACCATGATGGTCTCGTAGCCGGCATCTTCCAGAGCGAAGGCGGCATGACAGCAGCAGTAGTCGAATTCGATGCCCTGGCCGATCCGGTTCGGACCGCCGCCCAGGATGACGACTTTCTTCCTGTCCGAGGGGTCAGCTTCACAGGCAGGCGCGCCCATGAACGGTGCTTCGTAGGTCGAGTACATATAGGCGGTCGGCGAGGCGAATTCGGCGGCGCAGGTATCGATGCGCTTGTAGACCGGATGAACATCAAGTTTCTGCCGCAGACCGAACACGTCGCTCTCCTCCATGCCGGCAAGGCTTGCCAGGCGCGTGTCGGAAAAGCCCATGGATTTCAGCTTGCGAAGATTGGCCGCATCCCCGGGCAGGCCGATGTTCCGCACCCTGGCTTCCATTGCCAGAATGTCGGCCATCTGTTCCAGGAACCAGGTGTTGATGCCGCTGGCCTGGTGGACGTCTGCAACGCTCATGCCGAGGCGCATGGCCTGGGCAACGCTCAGGAGCCGGGTGGGGGTCGCGATGGACACGGCGGCGCGCAGGGCGTTGCGGTCATCGCCCTGGTCGAGGCCCGGGATCTCGACTTCGTCCAGTCCGTTGAAGCCGGTTTCCAGCCCGCGCAGCGCTTTCTGAAGACTCTCGTTGAAAGTCCGGCCGATGGCCATGACTTCTCCGACCGATTTCATCGCGGTGGTCAGCGTGGCTTCGGAACCCGGGAATTTTTCGAATGCGAACCGGGGGATCTTGGTCACGACGTAGTCGATGGTCGGTTCGAAAGACGCCGGCGTCGCACCGCCGGTGATGTCGTTTTCCAGTTCGTCAAGCGTATAGCCGACCGCCAGTTTGGCGGCGATCTTGGCGATGGGGAAGCCGGTTGCCTTGGAGGCGAGGGCGGAGGAGCGCGACACGCGCGGGTTCATCTCGATGACAACGAGGCGGCCGGTATCCGGATCGACCGCGAACTGCACGTTGGAGCCGCCGGTCTCGACGCCGATCTCACGCAACACCGCGATCGAGGCGTCGCGCATGATCTGGTATTCCTTGTCCGTCAGCGTCAGCGCCGGAGCGACAGTGATGCTGTCGCCCGTGTGCACGCCCATCGGATCGACGTTCTCGATGGAACAGATGATGATGCAATTGTCCGCGGTGTCGCGGACAACTTCCATCTCGTATTCCTTCCAGCCCAGCAGACTTTCATCGATCAGTACCTGGCCGACCGGCGAGGCGTCGATGCCCGAGCGCACGATGGCCTCGTATTCCTCGCGATTGTAGGCAACACCGCCCCCCGTGCCGCCCAGAGTGAAGGCCGGCCGGATAATGGCGGGCAGTCCGATCTCGTCGATGGCGCGCATGGCCTCCAGATATCCCGCATTGCGGTCGTAGCCGGTGATGCGGCCGTTGTCGTCACGGATTGCGGGCGAGGAGGCGATGCAGGCGCGCGGGTTCTCAAGTCCGATGGTGTCCATGGCGGCCCGGAACTTTTCCCGGTCTTCCGCCTTTTCGATGACGTCGGCGCGGGCTCCGATCATTTCCACGCCGAATTTCTCCAGAACGCCCATCTCTTCAAGATCAAGCGCACAGTTCAGCGCAGTCTGGCCTCCCATCGTCGGGAGCAGCGCGTCCGGGCGCTCCTTTTCGATGATCTGGGCGACGAGCTCCGGGGTGATCGGCTCGATATAGGTGGCATCGGCGAGATCGGGATCCGTCATGATCGTCGCTGGGTTCGAGTTCACCAGAATGATGCGATAGCCTTCCTCGCGCAGTGCCTTGCAGGCCTGGGTGCCGGAATAATCGAATTCGCAGGCCTGGCCGATAACGATCGGACCGGCACCAATGATCAGGATGGAAGAGATATCTGTGCGTTTTGGCATCTCGGCTCGCAGCTCGCAGGGGCCAGTCCGGATAACGGCTTTCGTTATGCGGACCGACCCGGACTTGACGTGAATGACAGTGTTGGCTGAGCGCGTCTTATAGGGAAAAGCAGCGCGCTAGGAAACCCCGCCCGGGACGGAAGTAGACGTTTTCCGGGGCGGAAACACGACTTTATTCGAAGTCCTTGCTTTCCATGGGCAACGGAACCGTGACCTGACCGTCATAGTCTCCGATGCCGTGCGACAGCGCATAACAGGCCAGGCGGATGGATTTCGGAATTTCAACCGGACGGCCGTCGCGGTTGCCCTTCTCGTAATACTGGATCATGCGCTTCTTGAGCCCGAGCCGATCTGCCGCGTCTTTCTGCTTCAATCCGAGCGCGCGTCGCCAGTGGCGGAATTGTTGCGGGGTCATGCCTGACACCGCGTCTTTTGATTTCGAATCGGCCATTTTCGTCTTAATTCCGGAGTACCCTGATTTCATGCCGCCCTTTTTTGGCGCTGCACGTCCCACCCACGTGACAGAAATAACCTGGATGCCCAATTGTCAATCAGGAAGTGCACAATGTGCTCTTTATGTGCCGTCGAGCTGGCGGTGGCCGGCCGAGTCGGCGCTGCCTTTCCGGGAAGCGGTGCGCAGCCGGTACCGGCTGTTTTGCAGCCCAATGTCGTGCGATGGCGGGAAGGCTGCTACCGAATGCCACATGCGCGTCAATTTAACGGCAGTGATGTGGCAACGGGGCACATCTTGTGAATTGTAATAAATATCAGGGGTAAGATAAGGAAAGCTAAGTAGTTTTCCTGTGCCGGTTGTTGGAAGTTCAAGATAATTTGGGTGGGATTGGTCTATTGTGACGCAGTCTATTTATTGGTGCTAAATTATCGATAATTAATATTTATATGATTATGACGTATATTCGAAGCAATTAAACATTCGCAGTTTTGTGTTCTTGTTATCCGGATATGAGAAATAGTTTCCACAACACTGATTCTTTTGCGGAAAATCGCCAATATTTCTAATTTTCACGTAGATTTTAACTGTCAATCCGTTGTATTAAACTAGAGCTTAGTCTCCTGTGAGTTTGGTGTGGGGGCTTCCGAAGCGGTGAGCATTGCGTTTCAAGCTGAAGGAGCTGTTTTTTGCCGTGCTAGTGGGACCCGACGGACCGGAGGTGGGATCGCGACGTCGGGTAGCTCTGCAAGACCCAGCCGGGCTTGGAACAAAAAAGACAAGATCGGGCTTAGAAAATGAACAAAGCAGCTACCAAAATGGTCGTTATTCCGGACATAGCTGGTCCGACACAAGATGTGGTCATGGACGACCGCGCACTTGCGATTTCGGAAATGTCGGAAAGGTTCGAGGTGACCCTCCGCACCTTGCGCTTCTATGAGGAAAAAGGGCTTCTCAATCCCGTACGCAAGGGCGCGCGCCGTTTTTACGGTGAGCGGGATGTGTCGCGGATGCGGGTCATCCTGCAGGCAAAGAAGATCGGATTGACCCTAGCGGAGATCCGCAAGGTGATCAAACTGGTCGAAGGCAGCACCAAGCGCGACACACAGTACAAGGAACTCCAGGAGATCTGCCGGGCGCAGCAGGAACTCCTGCTCGAGCAGAAGCAGATGCTTGACGAGCAGATCGTCGAAGTTGGACAGATCCTGGGAACTTTCGACGATCTCGTCGGCTGAACCGGAGCGGCGCTTCCGTCAATCGATCAACCCGGCGTGTTCAGATGCGCCGGGTTTTCTTTTGAACGCGGACGGTAAATTGCGGTTTCCGGCCTGAAAACAGGCGCGCGATAGCGCGGACAAGCCTCCGCGGCTTGCCGTCGCGTGGCGCGGAGGCTTTGACGCGGCTTTCTTTTCGGCCCGACCGGGCCGAAACAACGCTCATTGGTTCAAAGGGCCGTGTCCGAAGGCAGCGGCCGACGGTCAGGCCCGCTGTTTCAGGATGCCGCGTCCTGGAGCGTTCTGGACGTGTCCATCAATCCGGTGAACCGCTTGAACAGGTAATTGCTGTCATGCGGTCCCGGAGACGCTTCGGGATGGTACTGGACGGAAAAGACCGGTTTGTCCTTCATGGCCAGTCCGCAATTGGAACCGTCGAACAGGGAGACGTGGGTCTGGGCCACGTTGTCCGGCAGACTGTCGGCGTCGACGGCGAAACCATGGTTCATCGAGGTGATCTCGACCTTGCCGGTCGTGTGGTCAAAGACGGGATGGTTCGCACCATGGTGTCCCTGGTGCATCTTGACCGTCTTGCCGCCAAGGGCCAGGGCCAGCATCTGGTGCCCGAGGCAAATTCCGAAGGTCGGAATGCCTTTCTCGACCACAGTGCGGATCGTGCTGACGGCATAGGCGCCGGTGGCGGCCGGATCGCCCGGTCCATTGGACAGAAAAACGCCGTCCGGATCGTGCGCCAGAACGTCCTGCGCCGTCGCCGTGGCCGGCAGCACGGTGACCTGGCAGCCGGCGTCGGTCAGCAGACGCAAGATATTGCGCTTGATACCATAGTCGATCGCAACCACCTTGTATGAGGCGTCGCTCGCTTCGCCGTAACCCTCGTTCCATTTCCACGTGGTCTGGGACCAGGGATGGGACTGGGTGGTCGAGGCGTCCTTCGCAAGGTCCATTCCGACCAGGCCGGGCCAGTTGGCCGCCGCCGCCTTCAGGCTGTCAACGTCGAACTGGCCGTCCGGAGCATGGGCGATGACGCCATTGGGTACGCCCTTTTCCCGGATCAGGGCGGTCAGGGCGCGGGTGTCGACGCCGCTGATGCCGATCAGGTTGCGGCTTTTCAGCCAGGCATCGAGATGTTTGGCCGCCCTGTAATTTGCCGGGTCGGTGATGGCCGCAGCCAGAACGACACCGCGGATGCCACTGTCCGCGGCCATGTTGACGGTCTCGAGGTCGTCGTCGTTGGTGCCGACATTGCCGATATGCGGAAATGTGAAGGTGATGATCTGTCCAGAATAGGAGGGGTCCGTGAGGATTTCCTGATAACCGGTCATGGCCGTATTAAAGCAAATCTCACCAACGGCTTGGCCCGTGGCGCCGAGGCCCTGTCCCTCGATAATGCTGCCGTCGGATAACACGAGCAGGGCGGTCGCCGGGGTCTCGGACCATGCGTCTGCTGTCGTCATGTCTTGTTTCCAGATCTTGTTGGTGACATCATGCACTGCAGGAAAGGCGTTCGCGGCAGGCCAGATGCCTGCAGGTGGCCGCCTGCATTCAGCGCGGGACTCTATGGGAAGCGGCTTGGATCGTCAATATTGATCCTCTGAAAAAAGATATCTAAAATTCAATAACTTAGCTGGATAGTGAGGCGGGCGTCGAGGCGCTTCATCCCTCAGCACGGCAGGGGTAGGGTGAACCATGCGCACAGAAATGCGCGACAGAATCAACGCGGCCTTGAAGGTGGCGCAGAACGATGGCGACAAGCGCCGATGCGCGACCCTGCGCCTTGTGCAGACCGCCGTCAAAGACCGTGAGGCTGCCGCCCGCGAAAACGGCAAGGACGGCGTCAAAGAAAACGAAGTGATTGACATCCTTCAGAAAATGATCCGCCAGCGCGAAATCTCGGCCGAAGAATTCGAAAGCGGTGGACAGCTTGATCTTGTCGAGCAGGAGCGGGCCGAACAGGACATCATCCGGGAATTCCTGCCGGTTCAGGTGAGCGGCGACGAAATGCGCTCGATCTGCGAGGAAACGGTCAAGGATATCGATGCCCAGGGCCTGCGCGACATCGGCCGCTGCATGAGCGAACTCAAGACCCGCTATCCGGGCAAGATGGACTTCGTGCAGGCGTCCTGCGTCGTCAAGGACATGCTGCGGACCGACGGCAACGACAAGCCGGAAGCCGCTTCACCGGAGAGCGGCGGCGACTAGGCCGTGCCCCGGCCCCGCCGGCCGCTTGTCAACAGCCTGTCCAGAGCGGTTCTCTTGATGCTCCGTGCCTCTGGCATCAGGCCGGAAGACACTCTATTTTGTCAGACCGTTCCGGCGCCGCCCCGTGGCCGCTGCCGGACCCTGATGTATCCACTGACCCCGGGCTGTTAGCGTTCCATGCGTTTCGAACCGCGCCTTCTAGATGAAATCCGCGCCCGGCTGACCCTGTCGGAGCTGGTCGGCCGCCGCGTGACCTGGGACCGGCGCAAGACGCAGCCGGGGCGGGGCGACTACTGGGCCTGTTGCCCGTTTCATCAGGAAAAGAGCCCGAGCTTTCACGTCGATGACCGGCGCAACCGCTACAAGTGCTTCGGCTGCGGGGCTTCGGGCGACCATTTCACCTTCGTGTGCGAGACCGAGGGGCTCAGTTTTCCCGAAGCCGTCGAGCGGCTGGCCGAAAATGCAGGCGTGGCGCTGCCCGCACCCGATCCGCAGGCCGCACGGCGCGAGACCCAACGGGCCGGGCTTGCGGAAATCTGCGAAATGGCCGCCCGGTTCTTCCAGGCCGAATATGCGGGACCGCGCGGCGAAGACGCCCGAGCCTATTGTGGCCGGCGGGGGCTGACGGCGGAAACCCTGTCGGAATTCCGGTTCGGGTTCGCGCCGGACAGCCGTACCGCGCTGAAATCCCATCTGGCTGCCCGCGACGTTTCCGAAGATCTGATGGTGGAGGCGGGTCTCGTCATCAGGCCGGAAGGCGGGCGACCCTGTTATGACCGGTTCCGGGGCCGGCTGATGATCCCCATCCAGGACGACCGTGGCCGTGTCGTCGCCTTCGGCGGGCGTACGCTGTCACCGGACGGACAGCCGAAATACCTGAATTCGCCTGAAACGCCCCTGTTTCACAAGGGCGTCATGCTGTTCAATGCGCACCGCGCGCGCGAACCGGCCTACAAGTCCGGGGAGGCGGTGGTTGTCGAGGGTTATCTCGACGCAATCGCTCTTTGGCAGGCCGGGGTCCAGCATGTGGTCGCCTCGCTCGGAACCGCCTTCACCGAGGATCAGGTGGTGCGCCTGTGGAAATTCGCGCCGGAACCGGTGATCTGCTTCGATGGCGATGCAGCCGGGGTCGCGGCGGCGCACCGGTCGATCGACCGGATCTTTCCGGTCCTGAAAAGCGGTTTTTCGTTCCAGTTCTGCTTTTTGCCGGACGGCATGGATCCGGACGACCTGATCAAACAGCGCGGGCTGGAGGGCTTCCAGGCGGAAACGGACCGTGCGCGGGCACTGTTCGATGTGGTCTGGGACCGGGAGATCTCTGCGTCGCGCCTGGACACGCCGGAGCGCAAGGCCGCGCTCGAAAAGCGCTTCGACGATCTGATCGGTACGATCCGGGATGAACGTGTGCGCCGACGCTATCAACTCGATCTGCGCTTCAAACTGTCCAACCTGTTCTTCGAGCAAGCCCGGCAGACCCGAAAAGGCGGGGGTAAGGCCGGGGAGACGGTGTCCGCGCTGGGCACGGGCAGGGAGCGGGTGGCCGCGAGCGATGATTTCGGAACGGAACGCCTCGTTCTGGGTTTGAGCATGCGCTATCCGCATATGCTCGACAGGAATTTCGAGCGGTTTTCCATGTTGCCGCTGACCAACGATCTGCATCGTCAGTTGCGCGATGTCCTGTGCCGGATCGTCGACGATCTCGAGGACACTCCGATTGCCGAACTGACCAGCACCTTCGACGGTCCGCTCAGGGACATCATGTCGGAAACCCGGCCGGAGAGCATGGGGCTGCAGGAACAGAACGGTTCCGAGTTCTCCGCGCTGATCCATCGCTTTCCCCTTCTGAAATCAAATCCGCCGGAGGATTTCGTCGAGGCGGCGTTCCTGCATTTCCTGGATGTCCTGGAACTCAATGCGCTGGATGAGGAATTATCGGCGGAACTGGCAAACGCGGACGAGCAACTCGATGAACATGCCTGGATGCGCATTCAGGCGCTGACACAGGATCTCGGCCGCCGGCGCGAGGAATGCGCGCGCGACGAGGCCGATCTTGCGGAACGTGCCAGAAAGATCCGGTCCGCACCGGCTGCCGTCGCAGCGGCGCAATAACGGAGCGCGCAGGAACCGCGCGTTGGTGTCGGCACTCCGTTGGCTGCGTGTCGGCAGATGCCGTCCATTCACCTGTTTTGGTGGCCAAGTGCCTTAAAAAAACACATTTTTCAATTGACCTGTGACGAATCACTCTTGCGAATCGCGCGTGTCGAGCTAAATAGAACGTTTGCAGCTTTCAAGCGCCGCAGCCTATGAGCCTGCTCGCGGCTATAGTCTTAAAACAGCTGCAACCCGTATGAATACCTCTTCCGCATTCGATCAGCGAATGCAGACATGAATGGCCGTATGCTGTGCCGATGCTGAAATCTGTCATTGTCGAAATGCGTACGGTTAATTGGGACTTAAGGGACACGGCTTACAAACCTATTCGCAATGATTCCTCTGGACGCCGCCGCTCGCATAGCTGGCGCGCTGAGGGCGAATTGAGTTGAAGTCGGAATATAGGCGCGGCGTGGCCGGACCGGCCACGAACTGGAGCACGATATGGTAGCCAAAGCGACACAAGCAGACGACACTCAGGAACAGAGCGCGGACGGCCCGGATGGTCCGCTGCTGGATTTGTCGGATGCCGCTGTCAAGAAGATGATCAAAGCCGCCAAGAAGCGCGGCTACGTCACCTATGACGAGTTGAACGAGGTGCTGCCGTCAGAGCAGGTGTCGTCGGAGAAAATCGAGGACACCATGTCAATGCTGTCCGATATGGGGATCAACGTGATCGATTCCGACGAAGCCGAAGACGGTCCTGAAGAAGTTGACGGCGGCGAACTGGTCACCGCTCCCAAGACGGCTGTTACCAAGACCACCACCACCAAGGAACCTGCGGATCGCACCGATGATCCGGTGCGCATGTATCTGCGCGAAATGGGCTCGGTGGAGCTGCTCTCCCGCGAGGGCGAGATCGCGATCGCCAAGCGGATCGAGGCCGGCCGGGAAGCCATGATCGCGGGCCTGTGCGAAAGCCCGCTGACGTTCCAGGCGATCATCATCTGGCGCGACGAGTTGAACGAAGCCCAGGTCCTGCTGCGCGACATCATCGACCTGGAAGCGACCTATGCCGGGCCGGACGCCAAGGCGGGGCCGGCTGTCGCCAATGACGACGTGGCACCGGGCGAGAGCGCGCCGGAGAAGACCGAAGGGGCGTCCGAGGAGACCCAGAACCAGGACGGCGAGAGCGAGGAGGACGATGACGACGACGAATTCGAATCCAACGTCTCCCTCTCCGCCATGGAAGCGGAACTGAAGCCGGGCGTTCTGGAAACCTTCGACAACATCGCCGACAACTACAAGAAGCTGCGCCGCCTGCAGGATCAGCTTGTTGAAAACAAGCTGGCCAACAAGACCCTGTCGCCGAGCCAGGAGCGCCGCTACAAGAAGCTGAAAGAAGACATCATCGTCGATGTCAAAAGCCTGTCGCTCAACCAGAACCGCATCGATGCGCTGGTGGCCCAGCTCTACGACATCAACAAGCGCCTGATGGGCTATGAAGGCCGCCTGCTGCGGCTGGCCGACAGCTACAACGTCGACCGTACCGACTTCCTCAAGCAGTATCAGGGGGCCGAGCTCGACCCGAACTGGCTGCGCAAGGTCGCCAATCTGTCCACGCGCGGCTGGAAGAACTTCATCGCCAAGGAAAAGGAGACCGTCCGCGAGCTGCGTCAGGAAATCCAGACGCTGGCGACGGAAACCGGCCTTGAGATCACCGAATTCCGCCGCATCGTCGCGATGGTGCAGAAGGGCGAGCGCGAGGCGCGCATCGCCAAGAAGGAAATGGTCGAGGCCAACCTGCGCCTGGTGATTTCCATTGCCAAGAAATACACCAACCGCGGCCTGCAGTTCCTGGACCTGATCCAGGAGGGCAACATCGGCCTGATGAAGGCGGTGGACAAGTTCGAATACCGGCGCGGTTACAAGTTCTCCACCTATGCCACATGGTGGATCCGGCAGGCGATCACCCGCTCGATCGCCGACCAGGCCCGGACCATCCGTATTCCGGTGCACATGATCGAGACGATCAACAAGATCGTGCGGACTTCGCGCCAGATGCTGCACGAGATCGGCCGCGAGCCGACTCCGGAAGAGCTGGCCGAAAAGCTGCAGATGCCGCTGGAAAAGGTCCGCAAGGTCCTGAAGATCGCCAAGGAGCCGATCTCGCTCGAAACGCCGATCGGCGACGAGGAGGATTCCCATCTCGGCGATTTCATCGAGGACAAGAACGCGGTGCTGCCGATCGACGCGGCGATCCAGTCGAATCTGCGCGAGACCACCACGCGCGTGCTGGCCTCGCTGACCCCGCGCGAGGAACGTGTTCTCAGGATGCGCTTCGGCATCGGCATGAACACCGACCACACGCTGGAAGAAGTCGGCCAGCAGTTCTCGGTCACCCGTGAGCGTATCCGCCAGATCGAGGCAAAGGCGCTTCGCAAGCTGAAGCACCCGAGCCGGTCGCGCAAGCTGCGTTCGTTCCTCGACAGCTGAGGACTGCCACGGAGCCCGACAGACACCCTTCAAGGAACCCGGCGGCGACGCCGGGTTTTTTGGTGCAGGATGCCGGAGTTGCGACCGCCGAAACCGAACCAGGGGCATTTTCTTGGCCATGATCGCCGATAGGGACCGACCGATGGACGGGGACGAACCCCAGGACCGGAAGGGATTCGGCTGGGGAATTGCGATTTCGCTGGTGTTGCATGCGCTGGCGGCGCTGATGTTGACCGGCGTCATATCGGGATATGTCTCGCAGCCGATTGAAGACACGGTCGAGGTGGAACTGGTGCCGCCACCCGAGCAAACGTCCCCGCCCGCCGTGCCCGAAGAGCCGGAACCCGAAGAACCGGACGTTCCCGAACCGGAGCAGGCCGAGCCGGCAGTCGCGCCTCCACCGCCACCTCCGGCCCCGCCGCCCGCACCGCAGCAGCCGGAGGAGGCCGCAACGCCGCCGGCGGATGTGCCCGTGCTGCAGCCGGTCGAGGAATTCGGCGAGGAGGACACCGGTCCGGTGGGCGAGGAAACGCCGCCGGAGGAGCCGGCCGAGGCGGAAGCGCCCGAAGAGCCGGTGGAGCCAGCAGAGCCGGTAGAGAACGAAGAACCGGCGGAGGCCGAAACAGCTCTGGAGACGGAGGCCGAGGTGGAGGCAGCGGAAGAGGCGGCCGCAGGCGAAGCTGATCCGGCTGACGCGGCCGATATCGATACGGCAGAGGCGCAGGAAGACACGGAGGCGGAGCCTGACCCGGTTCCTGTGCCGGAAGACGCGCCACAGGAGAGCGACACGGCGGACACGCCGGTGATCGACCCCGCTGAAGAGACGGAAGCGGCATCGGGCACGGAGGCCGAAACCGACATCGGTATCGCGGAGATTACGGCGCCCGAGGATTTTGGCGTGGTCGGGCCGATCGTCACCGAGGCGACGCCCGCTCCCAAGCCGGCCCGCGCGGCGCAGACGGCTCCGGCGGCGCGCCGCGAAACCGCCCGGACGGGAGCGTCAGGCCCGCCGGCGGGCATGCTGGCGGCAAGGCAGCTTTATTCGCGCGATATTCTGGACGCCCCGCAGGCGCGTACCGCGATGCGCGGCATGTCCGAGGGCCAGCGGCTGAACCTTCTGTGCATGACGGAGCTGCGAGCGCAGATCTCCTCGGTCAGCGCCCTGCCGCCGGAACTGCTGCCGAGATTTCGCCCGCCGCCGGGCAACGTGCTGCAACCGAAAACCGCCGCCTTCCGGAGCCTGGGCCGCTGGTTCGACGTCTCCTTCCGCTGCGAGACCGACAGCGGCGTGACCCGGGTGGAAAACTTTGCCTTCAAGATCGGGAACGAAATCCCCCAGAGCCAATGGCTGGAGCGGGGGCTGACGGGGTTTTGAGGGGCGCGCCACTGCCTTTCAAGCACCATGTGTTTTGATGCATTTGATGGTGCCGAACGGTTCACGCAGCGAGGCGGGTCACATGAGCCGAGACGCAGCATCGTGGCAAGCGCCGCTGCTATGAGCCATGTCTTTCGACATGGTCCCATGCGGCAAGACAAATGCAACGTGCGTTATCGTAGCGGCTGAAGCGATTCCACGACGATTTCAAACGCTCTTCGGTTGATGGCCCAGGCTTCGAAATTCGTCGAGCGCGCGGGGGAGAGAAGGATGGCGGAAACCGAGACGTCCGCCGAGCCGGCCCGCAGCAATGTCATCTCCAGGTCAAGGTGGCCACGTTTGGCGTCGACGCGCGCCAACTGGCTCGGAAGAGGTGTCGCTTCGACGGTTCCGAATGTCCCTGAATCTGGAACAATGCCAATTCCGTTTGCCGCCAGATTCTCAAGCGTCACTTTTTCCAGAGCCGGTGCATCGCCGGCAACGGAAGACGCGACAATGATGATTGTGCCGAGCGACGTGCCGTCCGCAAGGTTGTCCAACTGCAACGCCGCGCCGCCCTCCGGAGCATTTTGAGAAACCGTCTTCTGCCAGCTTTCCGGAACAGCGACCTGAAGCGGTTTCGTTCCATCGAGTTGTTGAAATGCGAAGGGTTCGGCAAAACGCTCATGTGTCGGATTGCTGAGCCTGAAGCCGGTCAAGGCACCGGAAAAGAGCATTTGCATCTGCCTCACCGTTTCGGGAGGCGTGGCAGGCGAGCGCGCTTCGAGCAGGAAAAGCCGGTTGCCGTCCTTGAATGTCGCGAGCCGGTGAAGCGTGACCTTGCCCTTGTTCGTACCGGTGGCGAGCACGTCGGCAAGCACACCATACGAGGACTTGCGCATCTGAATATCGAGTGCGCGAAGGCTCTGAGAGCGTAACCACCCGTCCAGCCAGTCGACTGGATTGACTTCGCGGGGCATCAGATTCCCCCACACAAGGAGTTCGACATTCTTGTCAGAACCATGAGAGGTCAGCAGGACCGTGAGGGGCATCTGATCCGTCGGGACCTTGTCTGCGACAGGGTAGGCTGTCCAGGTGTCCGGCAGGCGAATTGAAAAATCAAAAAGGGATTGAACAGTGTTGCGGTACTGGAAAATACCGTAGCCCTGCTGGAAGGCAGACGGGGGCGGAGTTTTGGCAATTTTCCGGTTGTCTTGCATTCGACCTTTGTCCGTTGGGCTAGAAGCCTGCGCTATCGCGATTTCGGTCCTTGTAGCGCTTGCCAATACTGAAATCGATAGAACCGCCAAGACCAGCGCCCGCGTCAATGCCGCCCGAGAGACCGGTATGTGCCCGGTCCGTTTCGGTATCATAAAAACCATATCCGCGCCCTTCTGCCCCAGCGGAATAGCCGGTAACGCCAACCTTTCCGCGCATGCCGATCGAGTAGTCCGTAAACGGGATCGGAATGTTGACTTCATTGACGACATCGCCGGCAAGGCCGTCAGCCGCCGCCTTTCCGCCGACCGCAATACCTGCGCGGCGGCCGTCATAGCCAACGAGTGCTTCTCCGGCGAGTTCCGCCTGTCCTGCTGCGCCCTGTACACCGGCTTCATACCACGGGTTGTTTTCGTCATCTCCGATGAAAAAACCCGCGCCGGCGGTTGCACCCGTTGCCTTGACACCCAGGGTGTGGCCTCCGCCATAGACGACGCCGAGTTCGTCCTTGGCCTGCAGCCTGAGCACATCGCCTTTCGTATATCCGCCGATATAGGGGAAAGCCTCGAAGAAGTGCCCGGAGACATCCCATTTTGCGAGACCGGTATCAAACTTGGCCATGAGGCGGCCGATCAGGCCTTCGCGTTCGATTTCAAGTGAGCCTTCAGCAAACAGGAACTTGCTCAGCTTGTCCGCAGATTCCGCGAGAGCGACGTCGAAGCCGTCCTTGTAGACCTGGCGTTGGGCCGCGAAGACAGCGGACAGAAATTCGGAAAGCAGATTCTTCAGAAGATCGAACAGACCGACCGGAGCCGCGCCGCCACCGCCCCCTCCCGCACCCTGCATCCCGATCAGGACCGTCGGGAAACCGGTGATGATGGCCCCGCCCTTGGCCGTCAGGTCGGTCATGCGGGCCGCCGGGCTGCCTTCGACGAGGACGTTCCAGGCACCGGTGATGATCGGGTCGCCGCCGGCCGGCGGGGGCGGGCCGACACACACGCACATGTCGCCGACACGGGCCTGGGGCATCTTGCCGGTCAGGACCGTATAGGCGCATTTCCACACGATGGGGGCGGGCACGCCCATGCACATCGGGCAGGTATGCATGTCGGACAGACGGGCAGCGGGAAATCGCATGAAAGAACCGAATTTTACAAAATATCCGGTTTGATCATCTTTAAGTCGTGCCGACCTGTCAATCTCGGATGTGCCGCCTCTCCCCGAAGAATCCTTGCCTTGTCGGGACTTTGACAGAGCTTTGTCCGCTTTGATGGAGCTTTGGTAAAATTCTCTATACCGCCTGAAGACTTGCCCCTTGCGGTGACGGGGGTGCGCGGGCACACTCGCGGCAGACGGTAATTTTGCCACTGCGAGGATCCATGACCAGCAAGCAGTCCCGGTTTCTGATCGACACGTATTTCGCCGCCTTCAACGCGGGCGACAGCCAGAAGATGGAGAGCCTGGTTGCCGAAGATCTTGTCCATGACGTCAACCAGGGCGAACGGCGGGTCGGCAAGGACAAGTTCTGGTCGTTCAACGTGCATATGAGCCGCTGCTACAAGGAACGGCTCAGCGAGATCGTGCTTCTGGTGACGGAGGACGGGACACGCGCCGCGGCCGAATTCATCGTCAACGGCACCTATATCGATACAGACAACGGTCTGCCGGAAGCTCATGGCCAGACCTACAAGCTTCCGGCGGGCAGTTTCTTCGAGATCCGTGACGGCCATATCGCCCGCATCACAACCTATTACAACCTTCAGAACTGGATCGACCAGGTGAAGGACGGAACCGGCGAACAGGTTGCCGAAGAGGCGTGACGCCTTGAAACCGCGCCCCTCCGCCGAGAGGTGTCAGGGCGTTCCATTGCTGTCGTAATCCGGAATTCTCCGTTCGATCCAGGCGTCGAGCCCTTCGCGGGTGTCGCGGGTCACCGCCATGCGCGCGAATTGCTCCTGTTCGATCTGAAGGCCCTCGGCGATGCCGGTGTTCAGGCCGCGGGTCACGGCGGTGAGGATACGCGCGGCGGCATGGCGTGAGTGCCGCTGAATGCGGCCGGCGAGTTCGAACGCCGCGTCCAGGACAGCCTCCGGCGGCACCACCTTGTTGACCAGTCCGAGTTCGAAGGCCCGCTGCGCCGTGAACGGATCGCCGGTGAGCAGCAGCTCGAGGGCCCGCTTGCGCCCGGCCAGCCGGGGCAGGCGCTGGGTGCCGCCGAAGGTGGGCGGAATGCCGATATTGATCTCGGGTTTCGCGAACATGGCAGTGTCGGCGGCGACGGCAAGATGCACCGCTTCCGCGATCTCGCAGCCACCGCCGTAGGCAAGGCCGTTGACGGCGGCGATGACCGGCTTGGGAAAGGCCTCCAGCCGCGCGGTCATGGCCTGTCCGCGGCGGCAGAACTTCCGGACGGCGATGTCGGCTCCGGCCGCGATGGTCGCGGAGAATTCGTGAATATCGCCGCCGGCGGAAAAGGCGCGCCGGCCGGCGCCGGTGATGACGACCGTATGGATGGCATCGTCCCGCTCCAGCTCCTCCAGATATTGCAGGATCAGATCGTTGGTCGCGTAATCGAGCGCGTTGAGCCTTTCCGGCCGGTTGAGCGTCAACAGCGCTGTTTTTCCCTGGCGGTCCAGCAGCACGGTGTTCGACATGGTCCGTCTCCCTTGTGTGATTTCCATATCCGGAGGCTAGCCGGGGCGGGCATTGAAGTATATTCACTGGTGAGTATACTTGTGGAATGACACGCTCTTCATCCACTGCCCGCGAGCGGATCCTGACGGCTGCGAACAAGCTGTTCTACGCGGAAGGTATCCGCGCGGTCAGCCTCGACGCGATCGCGGCGAAAGCCGGGATCACGAAGAAGACCGTCTATTATCATTTCAAGAGCAAGGATGACCTGATCGAGGCCTATCTGGTCTCCCGCGACCAACCCAATCTGGATCTGTTCCGAAGCTGGTTCGAGGAAGCGGATGGCGGATTGCCGGACAAGGTCCAGGCCATCTTCCGCAATCTTGCGGCGGCCGCGCGCCATCCGAAATGGAAAGGCTGTGGCTTCCTGCGCACGGCCGCCGAGCTTGCCGACATGCCCGGCCATCCGGCCATGAAGGTCGGCGCTGCCCACAAGAAGAAATTCGAGGCCTGGATGGCGGCGGAATTCGAAGCATCCGGCGTCGAGCGGTTCCAGGACCTTGCCCGTCATGTGGTGCTGCTGCTGGATGGCGCGTTTTCAACAATGCTCGTGCATCGGGACGCGGCCTACGCGGAGGCGGCCGGCACGGCGGCGAAGACGCTGGTGGCGGTGGCTGTCGGGACCATGAACCAGCGCGCCTGACTTTGCCACGCCCCTGACTTCATGTGCTCTTCGGGATGTCGGCTGCCAGGTTCTGCCGTTCAGCGGACGGGCATGCCCTTTGCCCGGAAACGCCGTTTCTGGGCAGCGATGCGGAACTGGGCGTTGGCGGCGCCGTAGCCCTTGTAGCCGCCACGGC
This sequence comes from Roseibium sp. AS2, assembly GCF_038900065.1. NCBI lineage: Bacteria > Pseudomonadati > Pseudomonadota > Alphaproteobacteria > Hyphomicrobiales > Stappiaceae > Roseibium > Roseibium sp. AS2. The sequence goes on along the minus strand of NZ_JBBMQN010000009.1, from coordinate 52,637 downwards.
GCTCGACCACCTCGAAGAAGAAGCCCTCGCCATAGGTGGGGCTGTAGAGCTGGAAATACTCGCCAGTGTCGTCCCGGTCATAGAGGATGCCGGAGGATTTCAACGCCTCCAGAAAACTCTCCTCAAGGCCGAACCGGGCGTCGAGGTCGTCGTAGTAGTTCGGGGAGATCTCGAGTGGCGCGAAACCGTTCCGCTTGAGCGCACTGACCGTCTGGAAGATGTCGCCGGTTTCAAAGGCGATGTGCTGGATGCCGGACCCGAAGCCTTCTGAAATGAAATGCCCGGCCAGGGTCCTGCGGTTTTCAGCGCCGTTGAGCGTGATCCGCAGGCTCTTCCAATCCTTTTGAAAACGATCAACTTGCCTGCTTTCATGAGCCTCATGACGGCAGGTTGACCCAAGCATCCGCGGTTGCCCGCGGTATCTCGTCGAAGGCATCGAAGGCGGTCTTCATTCGAACCGGATCGGCGCGCCGACCGGTAAACAGTTCAAAGGCCCGGACGGCCTGAAAGACCGCCATGCTGGATCCCGGCAGGACGCGGCAGCCGAGTTGCCGCGCGGCGGCCAGCAGCTCCGTTTCCAGGGGGAAATAGACAATGTCCGCGACCCACATGCCGGGCCGCAGGAATTCGAATGGAAACGGTGTGCCCGGAGTTTTTGCCATGCCGACGGGGCTGGCATTGACAATGCCGGACAGATCCAGGCCGGCGGCCTCGGCGACGGTGACGACAGGCGCAACCCTCAGGCCCGGGCGGTTTGCCTGAACCTGAGCAGCCAGTTGCTCGGCGCGGGCAGGGTCCAGGTCGAAAATTTTCAGATGCCGGGTGCCGCAGTCCGCCAACGCGTGGGCAACGGCAACACCCGCTCCTCCGGCGCCGAGCAGAAGCACCGTCTCCAGGGGAGCGTCCGGCATGTTCTGCCGGAGGCTTTCCGCAAATCCCCAGAGATCGGTGTTGTGGCCGATGCGTCTGCCGTCCCGGAACACGATGGTGTTGACCGATCCGACGGCGGCCGCATTGGGCGAGAGTTCATCAAGAAGGTCAATCACTCCCATCTTGAACGGGTAGGTGACGTTGAGACCGTTGAAGCCGGTCATTTCCGCCGCGTGCACAATGGTTTTCATGTTTTGGTCGTCCGCGGGAAGCAGGTCGACATCGATGATGCGATAGACGCTGCGCATCCCCTGGGCCGCCGCTTCCGCTATGTGCACTTCCGGCGTTCTCGATCGCGCTATACCGCGTCCGATCAATCCGGCCAGCAAAATGTCACTTGCGGTGCTCACCCAGGTTCCTCCCACGGATCCGGCCGCCAGCCGGGGTTCCCCTCTTCGCGGGGTTTTTATCCGGCTGCGGCTTCGTTATGGCGGCAAAAATGAACTAACCAGTTAATTCAGTCAAGAGGAATGTACCAGACAGTTAATTAAGGCTGGCACAAGGCGGCAGGCTGAGCTAGAAAAAGGCATGTCAATCAATGAGACTGTGGTGTCCGGGAAAAGTTCCGCGCGCGCCCGATGGAAGCAGGATCCGGAAGGCGTTCGGGCCAATATCCTGGCCGTGGCGCTGGAAGAGTTCGCGACCAACGGCCTGTCGGGTGCCCGGATGGACGAAATCGCCGCCAAGACGCGGTCGTCCAAACGCATGATCTACTATTATTTCGGGGATAAGGAGACCTTGTACCTGAAGGCGCTCGAGGCGGCCTACAAGAAGGTGCGCGAGGGCGAGGAACAACTGGACCTGGACCATTTGAGCCCGCGCGCGGCTCTGGCAAGACTGGTTGAATTCACCTTCGAGCATCACCGCAACAATCCGGCCTTCATCCGTCTGGTGATGATCGAAAACATTCACAATGGCCGCTACCTCGAGCAGTCAGAAGAGATCAAGAGCCTCAACGAGGCCGCCATCGCGCAGATCGAAGGGGTCTATTCCAAGGGGGTCACCGACGGCGTGTTCCGGGACGGGCTGGCGCCCTTGCGGATACACTGGCTGATTTCGGCAATGAGTTTCTTCAACGTTTCCAACGCGACGACCTTTTCCATGCTGTTCGGTCCGGAGCTGCAATCGGCGGCCGGACAGGACATCCTGAAAGCGGATGTTTCCGAAACCGTGCTGCGTTTCGTGGCTGCCTGACCCTTCAATCGTTTCCGATCCGCAGCCGCTGCCTGCGCTGCCTGCAAGCACCGGGCGTCGAAAGCCATTGACAGATCCAAAATCACTATATAACTAGAAATGTAGTTATATTGGATGAGGCTTTCATGGATCTGGAAATCGCGGCGCAAGGTTTTTCGGCGCTGGGCTCGGAAGCCCGACTGCAGGTGGTTCTGACGCTGGTCAAGGCAGGGCAGGGTGGTTTGACGGTCGGTGACATCCAGTCCCGGACGGGCATGGCGGCGTCGACCCTTGCCCATCACCTGAAGTTCCTCGCCGCCGCCGGACTGGTGAGGCAGGAAAAGGACGGCCGGTCGGTGATCAATCACGCCGCCTTCGATCACCTGGAAAACCTCGCCGGATACATCCTGAAGGAATGCTGCGCGGATGCAAACGGTTGCGCTGGGCCTAGCGAGCCAAGCGGGCCAAAACGGAAAAGTGAGTTCGTCGATGACTGATACCGTGAACGATCTGCGGAGTGCGGGCGCAGGTGGATCTGCTAGCTGCTGTGCCCCGAAAACATCCTGCTGCAGCACGCCGGCCTCGAAATGGTCCTGGACGCGTTTTCCGGGACGACGTGTCCTGCTGTCGACCTGGACCATCGTCCTCGGCGGCCCGCTGCTCGTGCTGCTGCTCGACCAGCCGCAATTCGTTCCCTTCGTGAGTTTCGCGATCAAGGCCTTTCTCGGCACGTTGCCCTATATCGCCTTCGCGGTGGCGCTGATTGCCTGGCTGAAGGCGGCGGGCGCGGAAGCCTATGTCGCCCGGGCGTTCGAGGGACGCGAAACCCAGGCGATCTTCCTTGCCGCGCTGTTCGGGGGGCTGGCGCCTTTCTGCTCCTGCGAAGTCATTCCCTTCATCGCCGGTCTTCTGGCCGTCGGCGCGCCCCTGTCGGCGATCATGGCGTTCTGGCTGTCTTCACCCCTGATCGACCCGCCGACCCTTCTGATCACCGCCGGCGCGCTCGGCTGGTCCTTTGCCATCGGCAAGGCGGTGTTTGCCGTCGCGCTCGGCCTGTTCGGCGGCTTTCTTGTGGCGATGCTGTTGCGCACGGGGGCCTTGTCCAATCCGGTGAAGATCGGATCCTCGGCCAGCGGCTGTGGCTGCGGGGCCTCGCCGCAGACCGGCCGTCCGGTGTGGCAGTTCTGGCGGGAAACGGAACGCACCGCAAAGTTCGGCTCCGAGCTCAGGGTCAACGCGCTGTTCCTGGTCAAGTGGCTGGCCCTGGCCTATGTGCTGGAAGCTGCCCTCGTTACCTACGTCCCGGCTGACCTGATCGCCGGTGTTGTCGGCGGCAACGGGCTTGGTGCCATCGTGATTTCCGCGCTGGTCGGCATGCCTGCCTATCTCAACAGCTACGTGGCGCCCCCACTCCTGGCCGGTCTTGTGGATCAGGGCATGAGTTCCGGCGCGGCGATGGCCTTCATGATCGCGGGTGCGGTCAGCTCGATCCCGGCGATGGCCGCGGTCTGGTCGCTGGTCAAGCCACAGGTGTTCGCGACCTATCTCGGACTGGGCTTTGTCGGCGCCGTGCTGTCCGGCCTGATCTTCCAGCTGGTTGTATGAGGACCTGAAGATGCGCTCCACTGTCGCTGTAACCGTCACCGTCGCCCCGCATGAAGAACGCGGTCGCAAGCTTCTGGTCCCGGTCGGACTGCCAACACCACACCGGATGACCGCCGGTTTCGAGGTCAGTGGCGGCCGCATGTCCCTGACCGGCGAAAGCACGACCGGTCAGATGGCTGCGCTCGTCGCTCCGCAGGGAGACGAAACGCTGGCGCTGCGGTACACCTACATGAGTGGCGGGCACGGGTATCCGGACGCGGTTTTCATGCCGCACCGGAACCGCTACACGCAGGCTGCAAGGGAGCTGGTCTTCGACGCGATCAACATTGCCGACGCACAGCCGGACGGCCATGCGGCCATCCAGGCGCTGGTCAATGCGGCCGCGGAGAAATTCCGCTATGCCCATCCTGACGTGCGCTTCAATGACGGCTGCGAGGAAGTGCCCTATCTTGCCTGCGGCCTGACGGAAGGGTCCTGCGTCGACATCAACACCTATCTGATCGCGTCCCTGCGTGCCGCCGGATACGAGGCGGGCTACATCACCGGCTACTTCTTTCCGCAGGAGAAAAACGGGTCCTGTGAGGACGGGCACTGCTGGGTGGTGACACGCCACAATGGCGTTGTTCTGGAATGGGATATCGCCCATCATCTCAAAATGGGCACGCGCGAGATCTGTTGCGGTCTCAACCCCAAGCCGGGCGACCGGGTGGCGGTCGCGCATTCCATGGGCCTCACCTTTCCCGCCGCCGGTATCGTGGGTGTGAAACTGATCAATGAACCGGCCTGGATAAGCCACGAAGGCAGGCTGGAAAAGGCCGAGGTCACGATCCGGCGGGAGGTCGTCGGCGAGACGGTTGCGTCAGCCTGACGGCTTTCGGTTTTCATCCCCCTTTGCGGCTGAACACCATTTTCTGGCCGGCGAGTTGTTGCTGGGGGCCGATCCACGCATAGGCGAGCAGGGCCGGTTCGGTCTTGGAAACGGTGATGCGGTGGGTGTGCTCCGGCGGGTTGAAGATCATCGAGCCCGGCGCGTAGACGCCCTGGTGATTTTCCGAAACCGCACCTGACAGGCAGATATAGCTTTCCGAAATGCCGCTGTGGGCATGCGCCGGGTAGGTGCAGCCGGGCGCGAACAGGACCAGCCCCAGAATGACCTCGGTGGTCAGGACAGGGCCGTTGGGGCCGCAGATTTCGGCATAGGCATAGGTCTTGTCGAGCCCGCGCGGGACCTTTTCATAGCCGTATTGCCAGATCAGATGGTCCTGAATGCTTTCCACAGCACGGATGAGCGGCGCGGTGCGCTCCTGGCGCCCCTCGTCCAGCGCGCGTTTGAGGTGGGCGCTGACCGGCTTTTGCGCCGGCGCGTCGAACCGGATTTCGGACTTGGACTTGCTGACCCGGCTGATGGCCTCGCGCACGGCGCGCTGGTGCGCGCGGATCTTGTCGCTGCCTCCGGAAGACAGAAAACGGTAGGCCTCATAGATTTCCCGCAGTAGATACCCCCAGTCGGGATAATCGGAGAGCCTCTTCTGCGCCAGCGTCTCCTGGCCCGGAGCGGTCGTGTTCAGCACGTGGTTTCCTCATATTCTGCGAGGGGCTTCACCAAGGTACGTCCAAGCGAAGGCGATACTTTCCTGCTTGCGGCAATCCAGGTCACAGAACCGGCATGCGCCGATTTGCCGGTGCCCCATCTGGCATCCCGTCTGGCATCCCGTCTTGCATCCTCGTATCGCGAGGATACTCTGCCGCTTCACGCAGCAGGACGACTCGCATGACAATACTTGTTGTTGGCGCCGGCATTGCCGGCCTATCCACCGCCTGGGCCCTGACCCGCCGGGGCGTTCCGGTCACGCTTGTCGAACAGGGGCCGGTGCCGAATCCGCTGTCGGCGTCCGGTGACCAGCACCGCATCATCCGGCGGGCCTATGGCGGCCGGGGCGGCTACCAGCGCCGGATCGGCGAAGCATACGCGGCCTGGGACGAGATGTGGGCCGATCTCGGTCACAGCCATCTCGTCGAGACCGGCTTCATGCTGTTGTCGCAACAGGCAGGTGACGGCGGAGATGTCTACCGGGACGGCTTGCGCGCAGGCGGGTATCCGCTGGAAGAGCTGACGCCGGAGGAAACCGCCGTGCGCTTTCCCTTTGTCGATCCGGCGACCATCCGCTACGGCGCCGTCAGCCCGGAAGGCGGCATTCTGCTGTGCCGGCGGATCGCTTCGCAGCTCAAGGACTGGCTGGTCGCCCGGGGGGCGGATGTGCGTGAAAACACAGAGGTCACGTCCGTCGATGCGGCGACGGGCTCGGTCTTGCTGGCAGACGGCGCGCGCCTGTCGGCGGACCATGTGATCGTGACAACGGGCGCCTGGACGCTCGGCCTGTTTCCGAAACTGGATGTCAGCCTGACCACCTACCGCACCGCCGTCGTTTACCTGACGCCGCCGGAGGATCTGCACGAAGCGTGGGAAAATGCACCGGCGATCCTGGATCCGGGTGGATCGATCGACGGCTACGTGCTGCCGCCGGTGGCCGGAACCGGGCTCAAGTTCGGCGCGGGGATCCACAAATACAAGTCGAAGCCCGATCAGGACCGGGTGCCGAAGCCGGGCGAAGGCGAGACCCTGCGCGATTACTTTTCGCCGCCGTTCGCGCGGATCGGGGACTACCGCGTCGATGACGTGGTGACCTGCGCCTACACCTTCACCGCCGACGAGCATTTCTTCGTCGAGACCCAGGACAGGGCGACCGTCGTCTCGGCCTGTTCGGGGCATGGCTACAAGTTCGGCGCGGCGGTCGGCCTCAAGCTGGCGGACGGTGTCATGAACAAGGACATGGAGACGGCGCGGACCTGGCTGGAAGCCCGGGACTGAGCAGGTCGCTACCAATAACGGGGATCATGAACGGGTATCAGGTATGGGGCGGCAACGAGACGAAGGCGTCCGGACACCGCTCATGCTCAGCCCGGCGGCAAATGCACTTCGAGCCATCCTGCCGGAAGAGGGAACTGGCGATGAAAGTCGATATCAGACGTTTGACCGGTGACGCCGTAAGGCATGCGCTCGACGAACTGGCCGCGCTGCGGATATCGGTGTTTCGGGCGTGGCCCTATCTGTATGAGGGAACCGCTGACTACGAGGCGAAATACCTGCAGCGCTATGCCGACACCGACGGTGCCGTGATCGTGGGGGCCTATGACGGGGCGAGGCTGGTCGGAGCGGCGACCGGTGCGCCGCTGGAAGGCGAGCTTGCGGCGTTCCGCCGGCCTCTCCAGGCGCGCGGGCTCGATCTGTCGAAGATCTTCTACATGGCGGAGTCGGTTCTGGATCCTGCCTGGCGCGGCCAGGGGATCGGTCATCGCTTTTTCGAGGAACGCGAAGACCATGCAAGCGCGCTGGGATTTGAAGAGGCGGTGTTCTGCGCGGTTGTCCGGCCCGGCGATCATCCGATGAAACCGGCGGATTACGCGCCGCTGGATCCGTTCTGGCGCAAGCGCGGCTATGACAAGCTCGACAAGGTGGTGGTCGCGTTTCCGTGGCTGGACGTCGGGGACAGCGAGGAAAGCGAAAAGCCGATGCAGGTGTGGCACCGGACGCTGTAGCACCCATGCCGGGGGGAACCGGCATGGGCGTTGGCGGTGCTGCCCGAGCCTATTTCAGCGACCAGCGGATGGTCACGGTGGCGGCGATGGTTTCCTCGCCTGCTTCCACCGGCACCGGACCGGACTTGGCCATCATGGCTTCCGCACGCATCATGACGGGACGGGGCATGTCGACACCGGACTCGGCTATGGAGACAATGCCGCCCAGTTCAACGCCCGCAGCCGCGGCAAAGACCCCGGCCTTGTGCCGCGCGTCCGCAACTGCGCCCTGGCGGGCTTCATCGAGCTTCTCACCCGGGTCGCTGACCTCGAAGCGAATGCCGTCCACCGCGTTGGCGCCGCTGTCGACCACAAGGGTCAGCAGATCGCCGAGCTTGGCGAGGTCGCGGACATTGACCTCGACACCGTTGCGAATTTCATAACCCTGAATTTCGGGCTGGCCCTCGGTTGCCTTGGAATGGTCGTAGCGCGGGTAGATGCCGAATCCTCTGGTCCGGATGTCCTTTGCCGCGATCCCCTGAGCCTTGATGGCCTCGATGACCCGGGCGACCGCGATGCTGTTTTCCGAGAGGGCTCCGGCCGCGTTCTTGCCGGTGGAGACCACGCTGGCGGTGATCACGGCCATGTCGGGCGCCACCGACACGGTGCCGCGGCCTTCCATGGTGAGGATGCCGGACAGAGACGCCGGGTCCTGGGCCAGGGCCGGGGCAGCACCCGCGAGCGCGGCCCCCAGAGCCGCGGCCAGGGCGGCGGTGCGCAGAAAGCGTGCGGGACGAAAACGACGGGATGTCATTGTGATCTTGTCCTTGATATCAAACCGAATTTCGATGTTGGGAGCATCTGCCGCGATTGCGGCGCGGTAATGACGAACGCGTTCATGCGGGGTTCATCGCGGCCGCGGCGCCGACGCCGGATGTCAGGGGCCGGTCAGGCTGTCTTCAACGAGGAAGGGGGCCGACTTCACCGGTCTGCGACAGCAATACGGCGACGGGCCGCGCGCCTTCGAAGCGGGCGCAGACGATCACGATCATCACGGTCAGCGGCACGCACAGAACCATGCCGACGATCCCCCAGATCGCGCCCCAGAAAGCCAGGGAGAGCATGATGACAAGGCCCGACAGGTTGAGATTGGACCCCATCAGCCGAGGTTCGATCAGGTTGCCGATAGTAAACTGGATCAGGCCGAGCCCGGAGGCGATGGCAATGAACGGACCCAGATTGTCGTAATAGACGAGCGCCAGCAGGCTCGGGAAGATCACGCCGATCAGGGAGCCGATCGTGGGAATGAAGTTGAGCAGGAAGGCGATGAAGCCGAACAGGGCCGCGTAGGGCAGGCCGATCGCGATCAGAACGAGACTGGTCAGCACGCCGGTGGCGATGGAAACGGAAGTCTTGATGGAAAAATAATGCATGATCGAGCGGTTGATTTCCGCGCGCATGGCAAAGGCGGAATCCGCGCGCTCGGGCGAGGAGAACAGACGTTCGAACTTGGCGTCGAAGGTCGACTGTTCCAGCACCAGAAACAGGACATAGATGAAGACGAGGCTGGCGGAGCCGGCAAGGGTGGTCACAAGGCTCGCCCCCGCGGTGACCATGCGCGGCACGACCGAGTCCGGAAACAGGTCCTTCATCTCAAGCGGGTCATTCAGGTCGAGATGAGAGGAAAACTGGCCGAACAGTTCCTCCAGGCGTTTCTGATAGGTAGGCGCGTCCAGGGCAAGCTGGGTCAGGTTGACCGTGACCACATCCAGCACCAGGGTCGCGGCGGCGAAGATCACCAGCAGTGCCAGCGAGAACGAGACATATCCGGGCAGGTGCCGGTGCCCGATCGGGATCGCCTGAATGAGATGGGCCAGCGAATTGATCATGTACCAGACGATCAGGGCGATGACGAAGGGCAGGATCAGCGAGCGTCCGACCACCAGAAGCCAGCCCACCAGGCACACAAGCAGCACGCTCAGCGTAACGGAAAGAAGCGGGGATCGCATGGCGGCTCCGGAGTTGGCGGGACAGGCGGCAATGGCTCCTTGGAGCGCCTGTCCTGTTTAGGTCGGTTCCGCTGACGGCGTAAAGCTGTTTGTTTCCGGGGGAGCGGGTTGCAACTGGGGCCGGGCGCCTGCCCGCGCGCAGGGCGCGCCGTCCGGTGCCACCGGCAAGGTGCCCTTTCCAGACCTTTTTGCACCCGCCTTTCCCCTCGTCGGCGCAAAGCACTTGCCCCTGAAAGTTGCCATGGTATAGGGAAGACGATGCAGGCGCCGCCACCGCGGCGATGCCTGCCGTGGGCCTGTAGCTCAACTGGTTAGAGCCGTCCGCTCATAACGGATTGGTTGGGGGTTCGAGTCCCTCCGGGCCCACCATTTTCCTTCAAGTCGATGCCTGAGCCAGTAATGTGGCCCAGGCTCTCGTCGAGGTTTCGTTCAGCCGGTCTCGCTAGGCGACCGGGCTGCCCTCCATCACATTCTGGTAGACGGCGGCGATGTCCTCCGAAGCGGCTTTCTTCGGATGCAGTTCATCGGTCCAGCGCCCCTTGACGACATTGCGCACATCCACGACCGTCACGTTGCTGATGTTGCGCGCGACGTCATCGAGCATGCCGTAGAAGCGGTCGACCAGATAGGCCAGAATGCCGTCGACAAGGGCCCTGTCGCTGCCGATGTCGAAATTCCGTTTGAGGAACGGAGTGCCAAGCCAGGGACCGTCCGCCTGTGCGACCGGATAGTCGTAGCCGTGCACCAGCATCACCGTTCTGGGTGACCTTACCTTGACGTATTGGGCGATTTCCAGATACCCGGACTTCAGCTTCCCGAGCGCGGCGTCAACCCTGTCGAGGTTCAGGTATTTTTCCGGATCGGAGGACCCACCGCCGTCGGCCTTGGTTTTCAGAAGTCTGGTCAGGGCGCCGCCGCCCAGAACATCGACGCCGCCACCTGAAAAAATGAAGAAATCATTGATGCCGGAATCGATGTGCACCTTGAAGGTCTTTTCCTGCAGCATCTGCTCGAAGGTGTCGCCCGGGCACGCGGTGCTCGACGTCCGGTAGCGCTCTTCCAGGACATCGAAGAAGGTCTTGTTGTAACCGAGCGCATGGGAAAATTCGATCAGGATATTGATCCAGGAATCTCCGTCCGCGCAGATCTTGATGTCACTCTGCGCGGAGCGGGCTTCCAGACTGTCCTGCTTTGCCAGAAGCGAGAGTTTGTCAGAAAACTCCGAGCAGTTCACCTGGGCGCCACTCGCTCCGAATATGCGATAGACCAGGCAAAGGTCCGGGTCCTTTTCAAATCTGCGGCTGCCGATGGCGGATGCGGTTATACTCTCCTGTTTCATTTTCAGTCTCCTTGAGGTTTTCCATTTTCGGGTTGTGGCGATGGGGTCACGTACGGGCCGGCTTATTTCTTTTGGGCGGCCTAAATGAGCTTGAGTACGGCCGAGATCGATCCGAGCAGCTTGGTCGCAGTGACAAGGCCGTTGGTGAAGTCGTCACGGTCCTGCCTGATCGCGTTGAGCCCGTTTCTGGCGCGAGTGAGGTCTCCGGTAAGTTCGGCGTAGGTCGCATTTGCCGGGACGCCCAGAAGGGCGAAATATTCTTCCTCCACACGGCGCAGTTCGGCGTCGATCCGGTCGATCTGTGCCGGGGTCCGTCCGTTGCTTCTGCTCAGCCAGAGGTCGGAAATGCAGTTTCTGAGCTTTTTTGCAGCTGCCTTGTTGCTGGGCATTGGTAGGGTCCTTCCCGTGTCTTCAGTTGGTCAGCAGGACTTGCTTCAGGGCGCTGAAATCGGCGATGGCCTGATTGAAGCCGGCGAGCGCCGCTTCGAAATCACCCTCGGACTCGACCAGTTTCTGGTGTGTCGCGACGATCTGACCGACAAGATTGACGGCCTTGTTGACGGTCTTTACCTGCGCCCGGTAGGTGCGGTAGTCCCTGTCGAACCGGGTGAAGAGGTCGTAGGCACCGGCCCCGTTCGACGCACGCACCTGGGTGAGGACACAGCGCGCGCTGCCATTCCAGGCCGAGACAAGACGCTTCAGATGTGCTTCGATCTGCTTGTAATCCTGACCGATCCTGCGGGCGCCCCTGAGGATCGAAAGATCGGTCGCGGTCATGATCTCTTTCATCTTTTTCCGTCTGCGAAGTTCGGAAACATTCACGACGGCGTTGACCAGAACCTTGGCGACGGGGCCGACGACGGTGGCCGCGCCCGGGCTGAACGGCCCTATGGCCGCAACAGTGGAGACCTGATCGGAAAAACCGTTGGCGGCCGCGCGCAGGTCGGCAAGGCCTTCGGGCCCGGCGACACCGGCGAGTGCCCGGGAATAGGCCTCGAGCGCGCGGACGAACTTTACCTGTTCCCGGATGGTTTCAAGGGTGCTGTTCGACGGTTTTGAGGCGAGACTGTAGGAACCGGCCTGCAAATACCTGCAGGCGTTGCGGTTGACGGCGATCTTGAGCAGGAGTTCGTTCTGCAACTGGTCGGGTATCGCCACCGCCGCGGAAGCCCTGGTTGCCGCCTTGCCGAAGGCCTCGACGTCCGATGTCGCCGGCGACAGGGCGCATCCCGCAAGGCCGCCAAGTAGCGGCAGCAATAGAATTGGCAAGAGCTTCCGGAGCCAATGCCCGGGGGCAAGTGATGACAACATGACTGTTCCTTTCTTGCAGGGCAGCCACGGCTGCCGGGCGGTCCGAAGGTGCGGGCCTTGCAGTCTCTGGGGAACCCGGGCGGCTGCCGGTGCGGTCAGCGGCGGAGAGCGCTATCCGCCGGGTGGCTGGTCGCTCTCCGCGCCGGATGCTGCAATCAACTGCCGGCAGGGAGGAACCGGGCCGTTTTCAGGCTGGATTGCAGATGCAACGGAATGGATCGGGACTGTCCCGGCCCGACCGCGCAGGAGGCGCGCCGAGCCGGGGCAGGGACCGCTCAGGCGGCTTTTCTCGCGCGGGCACTGCGTTTGGTTCCGTGACGCCAGGCATCAACCGCATTGGTCGAGACGCCTGCCAGCGTCAGGACGCCGGCGAGCGAATACTGCGCGCCATCGAATTCGTAGCGGAACCTGTTGTGACCGTTCGACGAAATCAGGACACGGTGGCCGTTGACGAGCGTGTCGGTGATCTCGACTTCGTTGCCGAAGAGATACCCGGCGTAGAAGGGGGTGAAGGTGGTGGAGCGGAGAATGATTTCCACATACTCGTCTCCACCGGCTTCCTGCATCTGAAGCATCAGATCCAGCGTTTCCGGATTGTTTTCCGGCTTTTCGCCTTCGCCGAGCCAGTTGCCCGAGATCCTGGCCGTCATCAGGGAGCCGACCGGGTAATAGAGCTCGAGAATTTCAGAGATGACGAAACCGACATCCTCCGATTTTTCCCAGGGCTTGACCTTCGGCCCCCATTCCGCGACGTCCCGATTGAATTGAACTGTACCAGCCATCTGCTTTCTCCTTGCGTTTTGTGACGAGTGAAACTGCTCAACCGGAATTGAGCTGCGACACGGAGAAATGCTTGAGGAAGTCGTGTTCTTCCGTATCGACATTTTGATTATGAATGTAAAAATTATGTTTGTGGTGTTAGAAAAACGTGAAAATGTGTGATTTTTACTTTAATTTATTGTTATTTTTCTAATTTAATTAATTTTTGTTCGGGTAATATTTTCCGTTACATAAAAGTACGCGATTTTTTTCAAATATTTATCTTGTAAAATGTGTTTTGGGGCCGTTGGATTCTTTGAGAAAGCGCCTCTGAAGCGAGAGAGGCCATCGACTGGCTGCTCCACCATAGCCTTCGCCATCCTCGAGGATCAGCTCTTCGGGTGTGAAGCCGCAGGCTTCGGAAACGCATGTGTGGGCGGGGTAGTTCGGGGCGCTGCGCGTCCCGTCGGGGACGACGTGCCGCCCATGTCCTTTTAAGAAAAGCATCTGAACCTCCAAGGTGAACCGCTCGTCTGATCGAGCGGTTCATCTTGGGTCATGTGGTGTCAGCGGGGCGTCTCCCAGCCGTTAACAAAGTGTAAAAATTTCAGAAAACGGCGCTTCGGGAAGTCACTTGCATTATCGCCTGAGGTACGGCCATTTGCGGCCATTCAACAACTTGCATTCGTAAGTATCTTCCGGGTCGCCAATCTTGAGTGGGGGGCCGCCCCGGCGCATTGCGAGATCGGGGTTCGCCTCCAGCACTTGTTTGGCGGGAGAGGGATTGGCCTTTGGCGGTTGTCTGCTGTGTCTATTTTTACACAAAAAGCCTTCTATCGCTTTCTTGGCCGTCCCCTGTGGGGTCTTGGCCAGGTAGTCCGCGATGAGCCGTCCCACGATCGGTACCGCGACACTGGTGCCGTTCATGACCTGCGTACTGCCGCTAAGTCCCCCCGTTCCGACAAGCCCGCGATGGACGCGGGACCGGTCGGCCGCGGCCGCAGCCCTGACGCTGCGCATACCCTCGTGGGGTGCTCCTGAATAGAGGGCCGGCATATTGTCATCGTAAAGGCGTACACCGCTGACCCGCAGCATGTTGTGCGCTGTGGCGATGCCGCTGATAGCGCCATACCGGGAAACACCGGCTCCCGGTTCGAGTGGATGAATATGCTCGGTCAGTTCATCCTGCCGCTGCCACTCAGGTGTCCAGTCCGTCAGTTCCAGATAGGATTGACGACCGGGACGCCGGAACAGGGGTGGGGAATCGTCACGCTGGATCCAGGCTTCCAGATATTCGCCTGGCGCCAGGTGGGTATGAGCCGTCACCCGCCAAACGCCCGGGGGAATATGGACCTTGTCATCGGAAACCGGGTAGGTTGGGGCAAGGGCGATCAGGATCCGGGCCTTGGCATATTGGTCAGGTTCGTCGGGATGCAGCCGTTTGTTGTCATCGGCATTGTCCGCGTCCAGGGTGTCCAGAGTAACCTGGGCAAGGATATTACCATTTTCATCAATGAGTTCCCGGCCCTGGTCCTCACCGGGTTTCGCCAGATCAAATGGAAGCGTCAGGATCAATTCTTTGCCACCGAACGGTGGCTGTAATTTCAGGTGCAGTATTGTGTCGGGCGCAGTCGCTTGAACCGAAGACGATTCGGGTGGCTTGGGGACCCAGATTTCCAGATAATTGGGAGACTTGTCCTGTGGTTGTGTGATCCAATTCAGGTCCAGACAGGTTGGGCCGTCTTTTTCCGCATGGCGATGGGCGTGACCCTCGAGAAGATGACGGTTTCCGGTCGGCATGGGCACGATCAGAGGTCCGAGCTCGGTGTCCTCATCAAGCAATGTCACCATCTGGTCGACAAATCGCTCGAACAGGTGCTCGCCATTGTGGGGGCCGCCGGCGAGGCCGTAGCTGAAGTTGACCACAAGCGGCACTTTCCGGTCATCACCCTCGTGACCCGCGCCCTTCCGGATTTCCTTTGCCACCAGACGGGCCCGGTCGACGATGTATTGCAGTCCGAGCATCGCGAACAGTGTGTAGAGCACCCCGGAGCTTTCCTCCGTCACCCTGCGGTGCAGTTGAACGGACACGATGCGGCGATCCTCGGGATTCGTGCCTTCGTTTTCATCAGGCGGACGCCGGTTTCCATGGACGTCCGTCGTGTATCTTTTCTCATCGGAGGGATAGCCGGCCAGGCGATCGAGCACGAAGGTGCCATGACTGAAACTCTTGCTCAACGTTGTCGCCTCCGCCTTCGCGGGATCAACCAGCCCGAGAGCACGCAGGATTTCTTCTTCAGTATCGTATTGCTTGCTGAGCGCCGTGAGCTGCGGCCCTGTCAGTTCCCGGCCGAACATCACGGGCGAAGCTTTTTCCGCCAAACCGTCCTGGTGCCAGGCAAAGTCGACCCGAGAATTTCCCTTCGGATCGAAAAACCGCTCGTGAGAGATGTTGATGCCGTCATCAATCACACCAACGATCACGGCCTTGTTCTTGTCGATACCGAGATCTTTCAGGTCCGGCTTCGGAGCAATCGGTTCGAATGTCTTGGGAACCATGTCTTCGTCCATTGGGGCGAGCTGGACGTAGCTTTCAACTGCCTCTTCTAGAGGTATTATTGCTGTGAGGTTACCAAGGAAATATTCTCTGAGAGTTTCAAAATCATAGCGGCCCAACTTGAATTCGTAATCGGCACCGTCAGGCTTCCAGATCGTCTCGTCAGGTGCATCTGCTGCGAGGACAGAGGTATTCTTGACTTCAGTTGGGCCGTCAGAACCTGTCCGTGAAAAGAATAGAAACCTAGGGTTCCCCGGATCTTTAGAGAAACGTTCGAGATCAATACTTGTTTGCCCGGCTCTCAGCAGCCATCTCGAGTAAGGATCAATTTTTCCGTTAGGTCTGGGAGCTTTTTCCCATTTGTATTTAGTCATCGTTTCTACTCACCTCCAGCTGTCTTAGCGCCACTCCTGGCGTGCCAAATCCCAGAGATGCGCCAGCTGCGGAATGCTGTGGCGAACCGTGACGTCGCTGGGGCCGAAGCGGACGAGGAGGCCGTCAAGCCTTTCCCCGTTGCAGAAATATTTCCGTATGAAAAAGTCCGTTGTCTTGCCGCGTGCGAGTTCGGCCCTGATTTTGGCCTCGCCATCGCCATCAGCTTCCCCTTCTTTCTTGCCAAAGTCGGTGTCGAAGACAAAAGGCTTGATCTTCCTTGAGACCGGATCATCACACTCCTGATCGGCGATCGCCCGGGCCTCGAAATACTCGCCAAGGCACAGGCCAAGAGCCGCGCCTGAGATGCTGTCGACCGGAAAATGCAGGCCGGCAACGGTGCGGTTCACGGCAACCCGTTCCGCCTGCAGCATCAGCATGCGTTCATACCGGTTTTCTGGCGCGTCTTTTTTCTTGCCTGTCTGATTGTTCGAGACCTTGGCCAGAACCATGGCCATGGCAGTGGCCTCTGTGGCATGGCCGGAGGGCAGCGCACCGTGACCCGGCATGGGGATTGCTGGCTGGATCTCGGCCGAATAAAGATCCGGACGCTTGCAGGCCAGCGCCATCTTCACGTTCTGAACCACGGCGGTTGCAAAGCGCTGGGCGATGCCCATCAGTTCCAGCGTGTAGCGCGTCCGGTCCGGGTGCAGGGACAGGATCACGCCAAGATAGTGATCCGGATAGCCGGTCTGGTTGACGATTTCCGGCAAGCGGTCCTCACGCAGATCCGCATAAGACCAGACGAGCTCTGTCTGGCCGGTGAAGAACGCTTCACTCGGCCTCTTGATCGTTGCCAGGGTCTGAACGCCGCCCGCTCCTGAAGCGTAGCGGGATTCATCACGATGCGAGATATTCACGGCAACGGGTTCCGATGGCAGGACGACCTTGAGTTCTTTGTCCTCCGGCGGTTGTTTTTCGTTCTTCAACGATATGCATTCAGTGTCAGGCACCGATTGGCCTGCGGGTCTGTCCACGGTGATGCGCAGGCCGCTCATCAATTCGCAGTGGACGACGGTCGACCGTGCCCAGTCGGGCCACCAAAGCGTGTCATTCGGATCATCGGCGCCAAGATGCCTGACGCAGTCATTCGTGGCCCACTTCGAGCGCGGTCCGACGATAGCGTCGCGGGCATTGACGACACTCTGTGCCATATAGCCAGAGAATTGGCGTCCGCCAGCGGCTGCCACCGTGCCCGAGGTGCCGCTCGTTCCCGACGTCCCGCTTGTGCCTGACGTTCCACTTGTACCGGAAGTTCCACTTGTACCGGAAGTGCCGCTCGTACCGCCTGCAAAACTCATTTTTTCGCTCCTGATTTGACTACTCAGCTATCGTTTTGGAATGCCGCTGTTTTCGAGCGCATGCGCCCATTCTCTGCCCAACTCCAACTCTCCCGCCGGGTGTGCAGACAAATAGTTCTCGATGGTTGAACCTGGATACAATTTCAGGAGTTCCGCAGCGGCTTTGCGAGCTTCATCGAGGCGCCGTAGCCCATGAAGAGCAACGATTTTTGTTCGCAGGGCCGATGCGTGATGCCGATTGAGTTTCAGCGAATAGTCGGCAAGTTCCAACGCTTTCTGAAAACTTCGGTTGGACAAATGCGCCGTCCCTGAAAGGTTCGAGTACAAGTACCCGCCAGGATCGAGGGGGGTCAGAAGCCGTCCCCGGTCGGTGAAGGCGACCGCTTCGCGGCCGGCCCCCTCAAACGCGAAGGCCGTCCCCTTCCAGAACCAGGCCAGGGCGTTGTTTTCGTCCACTGCCAGGACATCATCGAACGTCAGGCGCGCGCGCGCGTAATCGCGTTCGAGCTGGTAGGAGACCACGCCATCCATGATCCGGGAAAAACTGCAATCCGGATTTGCTTCCAAGGCGCGCTGAACCATCAACCGAGCGGCATTCTTGTCCTCGGCGATGTCCGTGCTCCAACCCTGGGCGAGGAAGAGGACGTACCATTGCGCCAGCCAGGCATAGGGAAGCGAACAGGGGCCGAAACGGTCGATAATGCTTTCAAGATATTGGTGGGATCTCAAAACGCTCGCAAGATCCTGCCTGTGCATCAGGGAAATTGCCGACATCAGGAACATGTGGGCATCGAGATCCTCGAAGGAGCGCGTGGCAACGCTCCTGATGGCTCCCTTGAACAGGGAATCGACGACATAAGACGCAATGTCCTGCAGAACATCGGCGCCGCCATGAAGCCAGTCCAGTCTGGTTCTTTCAAAGCGCTGCGCGTTGACGATTACGCCCGAGCCGCTGTCTGTGAATTCAAGATCCAGGGTGAGGGTGTTTCCGGAAGAGCGCAGGAAGCCGGTGACCAGATAATCGACGCAATAAGTCTCACGCAGGCGTTTCAGATCCGCGTCAACAAATCCGGGCATCCGGCAGGAAAGATGAGAAATGACGTCGATGCCATGAGCGCGTGCTATCTGGCGCGACAGGTCACCCGCGATCATGTCACCGAAGGTCGCCTCGACGGTGTCGGCCGTGCAATGCGCAAAAGGCAGGATCGCGATCGCCGGACGCAGCTTCAACGGCCTGAATTCAGTTTTGCCCGATTGACCGCCGCTCGGCCGGGCAGGCACCGCTGCGCGGAGGCCGGTGTTGTCGTCGTCTTCCAGTCCCGCAACAAGGCGCTGGCGTTGTTCGGTCAGCCAAGATTCAAATCCGTCGGCGCCAGCCAGATCGAGCCCTTCCAGCAAGGCGCCATCCAGCGGTGAACCGAGAAACTCCAGAGCGTCCAGATTCATCCAGACATCCTGATTGTTGGACTCCACAACTTCGGAAAAGACACTGCCCAGGATGCGCTTCAGTTTCGCAAGGGATTGCCGGAGGCTGGCCCTGCCGTGCTGCTCTCCGGATCTGGGCCACAGCATGTCCTGCAACCAGGCACGTGTGCGCCGCCCGTTGGGAGCACTGGCCAGCAGCGCCACCAGAGCGGCTGTCTTTCCAGTGAGTGGAAGAACATCATCCGGTTGCGGGTATGAGCAGGTAAATGCTCCATACATCCGTATGAATACTTTTTGCTTACTCAAGATGCTGCCCCCTTCGCTTTTTAGTAAAACCTGAGGATCTATTTAAATCTAGAGGCGAGTTCCCGATTCACGTTTTTTTAACGCCGTCCGGTACGCGAACACTTGTAGAGTTTCAAGGAGTTGGAAGGAGTTTGGAAATGCAGGATGATCGCAATTGGATCGTGCTAGATGGCACCCCGGTTCAAATCAGAAATCTCGTCGATTTGAATGCGCACTGGCCCCTCATACGGGAGCGTTTGCAGAGCGCGATAAAGAACGAGGAAATCGCCGACCCCAATCTTCGCAACATGATCGAATGGCTTGTCGTGTTGGGTGAGAAGACCTTGTTCCGGATTGAGTAATGTCACATTCAATGTGAGAAAACTGATCTGTGTTGAGAATTAAGTATTTGTAATATATATATTTTCTGATTTTCTTGTGATTTTGGTTCCGTTTTGCATACCCCGAGCAAGTCAGCGCCTGACAGTCCGTCTGGCCTGTGACTTGCCGGGCTTTTCATCCCATCGATTACCAGTTTCCCGAGTGCCGTCCGTCACAGGCGCTTGCACCGGGGATGTCATAACCTCCCGGAAGCGGAGGACATGAGGGTGCTCCGCCAGAGAGGCAACGCGCCCGGACCGGGACGCAGGCGCCGGATGGGAGAACATTATGGTTGATATCGCGTGCAGGGCCGGGATCCTGCTGCCGGGAAACCCGATCCCCGGATCCGTTTCAAGGGCGCGCGCGCCGGGAGCCGGGTGTCTTCCGGGCCGGTATGAACCGGCTCCAAGGGATTGACGACCGTCGCACTGTACTGACGCCATTCTTTGACGGCCGGACGATTTCCGGTCAATTTCGCACTTAATTTGCCATGATCGGGCGAAACTCCCCTTCGACCGACAGCGATCCAAGCACATGCCGACAAGACTGGAGCTTTCCGTGACCGAGACACTGACGACAGAGACCCGTGAGACCCTGCCCACCGGACCGAGCGAACATCATGCGGGCACGACACGCATTCTGCACTGGGCGGTGGCCTTGCTGGTGCTGCTGACCTGGCCGATGGGCCTGATGATCGGCTTTGCCAAGAAAGAAGTCGTGATGAACTTCTACCTTCTGCACGAGAGTCTCGGCTTTCTGGTGCTCTGGCTGATGCTGGTCAGGGTCGGCAACAAGCTGGTGGCCCGATCACCGGAGGCCGAAGGTCCGGCGATCGAGCGGTTCGCCGCTTCCAGCGTGCACGGCCTGCTCTATGCCTTCCTGATCATCATGCCGGTGTCGGGTTTTCTGGCGACGAACGCGCACGGCTTTCCGCTGAAATGGTTCGGTCTTGTCGAGGTCTGGAGCCCGATGGGCAAGAGCCCGGACATTGCCTGGACCCTGTCGGCGATCCATGAGTGGAGTGCTTGGATCCTGTTGGCACTGTTCGGCCTTCACATCGGCGCCGTGCTCTTTCATCACGTGATCCGCAGGGACAGGACGCTGTTCCGGATCCTTTGAAAGTAGCGCAAATCTCCGTGGGCCCGCCGGCCCAGGTCGGTATCGGACCGGTCAGACCCGAGCTGCGGCTTCGGTCTCTCCGGCCGTCCACAAGCCGACCTGCAACTCCTGCCGGCGGCCCCGGATGCCAACTGTTTCCAGTCGCGGAGGGGTCATTTGCGTGCCTGTGACGGTTTCGGTTGCCGTGATCAGATCCGCGGACACCACCACACTGGCGAAGTGGTTCCTGGAGACTTCCAGCAGCCGGCTTGCCACGTTGACGCAATCGCCGGTCGCAGCGATCTGTTGCTGGCTGTCGTGGCCCAGACGCGACAGAACCACCTGTCCAATGTGGGCACCGACCCGGACCTGGCTGATGTCGGCTGCGCGGCCTGAATTCAGGAGCCACGCCGAAATGTCACGTTCTAGCTGAAACGCGCAGCGCAGCGCTCTGAGGGGGTCCTGCCGGTCCGCTTCCGGAACACCGAAACCGAGCATGGCACCGTCGCCCATGAAATCGAGCACAAGTCCTTCGTGCGCGCTGACCACATTGACGACAATCGTGTGGAATTCCTTCAGAAAATCCCGGGTCTTCGAGGCGCCCAGACTTTCGCTGAGGCGGGTATAGCCGGACAGGTCGACAAACAGGATGGCCGCCGTCTGCTCTTGCGGAATTTCTAGGAAAGAAGGGTCTTCGGCAATCCGCCGCGCCAGCCGGGGCGACTGGAACCGGCTGAGGGCTTCCTGCGCGCGGTGATCGCGCCGCGACTGGATACGGTCGGCGATCTGACGGGTGATGATGAGGCCAATGACGGGCGGCAGGCTGGCCGCGAAGGGCAGGGCGCCGTTCAGCCAGGTTCCGTTGGAGAACAGGACGGTACAGACGGCCAGCCACCCGGTCAGCAGAAGCAGATAAAACACCGAGGCCGGTGCCAGGGGCAGCGCGATGACCGCAAGCATGCCGAGAAGCGTGATGATGAAGGCGGCGACGCCATCCAGTATCCGGGTCTGCGTATCGCGAACCAGGGGCGTGCCGTCCATGAGATTGGCGATCCCGGTCGCCTGGACCTCGACGCCGGGCATCACCGGATCAAACGGGGTGGAGAACCTGTCGCCGACCGCCGTCGCGCTCACGCCCAGGACGACCATCCGGCCATCCAGAACAGCGGCCGCGGGAACCTCGGCGCCGGCGTCAGGCAGGAGAAGGTCCCCGGCGCTCACGGTCGCGATGGTACCGCTCGGTCCGTAGTAATTGAGCGCGAGATGCCAGCCGAGGTCCAGCGGGATGGTGCGTGTTCCGAACCGCAGGCCGCTGCCGGTGATGGTGGCTGGTTCGCCCTGAAACATCCCCGCCGCGTGGAGCCCGAAGGAGGGCTGCAGGCCTCCTTCGGCCAGAAACAGCATAGGAATATGCCTCGGAGTGCCGCCGGTATCGGTGACGATATTGGCCAGGCCGACGGCGGCGACGTCGGCTATTGCAGGCGCTGGAGACAGCATTGTCCTGACCACGGGGACAATGCTCGCGGCCTCCTGCATCTGTGCGGCACCGGCAATCACCGTCGGAAGGGTGCCGATGGCCCGGCCCAGCGACCTGTCGTCTTCGGCCCGGGACGATCCGAACAAAAGAATATCGACGGCCAGCGCCCGGGCACCGGCCTGAGCGATCCGGGTGACCAGCTCCGCCAGCCGGTCCCTCGGCAGGGGATAGGGGCCGACGGCGTCGAGTGTCTCGTCGTCGATCGCCACGATGACGACATCGCCGGGCGGCGGGCGCGGTCCGGTCAGGGAAATCCTGAGATCCAGCAACACGGTTTCGAAGCGGTCGATGACGCTGGCGGTCCCCGAGAGATGGGCACCGGCGAGGGACCCCGCCCAGAACATCCCGATCCCCAGGGCAAGCACGACAATTGCGACCGGCAAGACGGGTTTCATCTCCCGAAACGCTGCAGAAGATTTTCTACGCGTTCAGCCGGCCAGCGCCGCGTGACCAGCGGTTCGCCGGGGACGACGTCCACACCAAGACCGGGCGTCAGGACGACTTCCTCGGAGCTGCCGGCATGGGACACGCTCACCTCGCCGCGGCGGACAAAAACCGCTGTCATGGTCGTGGTGACGTCGACCACATAAACGGTCCCTCGAACCGCCGCGATCGCATGCGGTGTCCGGATCTGGAACGGGCCGCTGCCCGGCGTGACCTCGATGTAAAGTCCGTCCGAAGAGAGCTCGGCGTCTGTGGGCCGTTCGTCAGCCGTCCGCTCGGTTATGCCCAGGGCTGTCGCAGCCTCGGCTTCCAGAGTGATCCCGCCGGCACACTGATAGACTATCCGCGCCGGATCCTGGAGTTCGGTTCTGGCGCAATCGCTGAGGGTCTGCGCCGCCAGAGATTGCGAGGCCAGGACCGTCAGCAGGGAGCACATTGTGAAAACTACAAGTTTTTTCATCGTCCGATTCCCAATTTGAGCTTTTCAAGCGCCCTCAAGTTCCCTCATACATCAGTTTCACGGGTAGATAGGATGTGACCGTTGTCACTAGCGTTGTGCTGCTCGAAAACACGGGACGAGAAGATCATGAGCGTCGACGGCGACTTCAAGAAAGAGAAATTGCTGAGCAAGAGTTTCATCTTCGATGCGCTCGACAGCAAGACGCAACAGGAGCTGGCCAACTTTTCCTACATAAAACGCTTTGCCGCCGGGGACATCATATTCACCATGGGATTGCCCGGCCAGAGCATGATGGCGATCGCGGAAGGCTCGGTTCGCGTATCCATGTTCACGCCCAGCGACCGGGAAGTGACGCTGAACGACCTGACGGTCGGCGATGTCTTCGGAGAGATCGCCCTGCTGGACGGCCAGGAACGCTCCGCCAGCGTGACGGCGCTGACAAATTGCACGCTTGTGGTTCTTGAACGCCGGGCGCTTCTCGACATCCTGCAGCACAATCCCGAATTCTCGATCAAGCTGATCGAACTGCTGTGCCAGCGGGTGCGCCGTTCGGACGAACGCATGATCGAGATCGCATTTCTCGATCTTCCGGCCCGCCTTGCCAAGCTGCTGCTGCGGCTGTCGACCGCCGCGCCAGCAACCGCCGACAAACCCTTGTCCAAGCTGTCGCAGTCCCAATCCGAACTCGCCGGCATGATTGGAAATTCCCGGGAAAACGTGAATCGCTGTCTGAAGAAATGGCAGAAGGCGGACGTGATCGATCTTCAGGGCGGATGGCTGATCCTCAAGGACCGGTCGCGGCTGGAGGCACTGGCACACGGAGAGTAGAGCGGTCCTGTTTTCCGCGCGTCAGATTGTTGCCGCAGTCCGCTGGTCTTGTCAGCATGCTGTCTGAAGGGTGCCGCGCGTCACAGGTGCGGCCCCGGGTTCCTTCCTAGGGTATCGGTCATCGGCGGACGAAACGTCGCCGACCAACAACCGAGAAGGAAACCGGACATGCTCCGCAAGACTGTTCTGAGAACCGCCACACTGGCTGTCATGGCCGCGACCGCCGCCATGACGGGTACGACCGCCGTATCCGCAGGCGGATACGGCAATTCCTACAAGAACAATTCCGGATACGCCAGGACGACTGCCAATCGTCCGTTTGCCCATATTCGAGACCGCGTCTGGCGCCAGCATGCCGACTGGTGCCACACCCGGTTCAAGACCTACAATACCTTCGACAACACCTACCAGCCATACAGCGGCCCGCGTCAACAGTGCTGGTCTCCCTATATCGCCCGGTAGGCGGTGGGCGGCAGATGAATACATCTCGAAGAGGCTGGCCCCAAACGGCGGTTTTCCCCCGGAAGACGGCGTTGGAGCCCGCCCGGGCGCAGAAAGGGGGCTTCGCCGATATGCCCGCCGGGAGGCCGCGCCTCATTCGGTAGAAGCGGGAGAGCGGCAACCGGGTTTGCCGCAGGCACCCATGGTTGATTTCATTGTTGCCCGGGGGGTAGTAAAAGACAATGATATCAGTGGTCTCGAACAGGCCTGAACCCGCCCATGGATGCCGACCT
Organism: Roseibium sp. AS2; assembly: GCF_038900065.1. Classification (NCBI taxonomy): domain Bacteria; kingdom Pseudomonadati; phylum Pseudomonadota; class Alphaproteobacteria; order Hyphomicrobiales; family Stappiaceae; genus Roseibium; species Roseibium sp. AS2. Next base: position 28,453 of record NZ_JBBMQN010000009.1, on the reverse strand, counting down.
GACAATATCCCTTCTGGGGCAGATGCGTGTGCTTGTCGCCGGCAGCGAAGCTGTGCTGCCGGCCTCGAGGAAGGCGCGCGCATTGCTCGCTTTTCTGGTTGCGACCGGACGGCCGCACCGGCGTGAGCGTCTGTGCGAACTGTTCTGGGATCTGCCCGATGATCCGAAGGCTTCGCTCAGGTGGGCACTCAGCAAGCTCAGGCGGGCTATCGGGTCTCCCGAGGAGAGCCACATCGTCGCGGACCGTGAGCGGGTGTTCTTCGATCCGGGCGGCGTCCGCATCGACATTCAGGACATACGTTCTGCACTTCTGGACCCGGAACGGGACATTCCTCTGGGGACGCTGGAGCACATGGTCCGCCAGTTGGACGACAGTTTCCTGGACGGGCTGGACGATGCCGGAGACGAAGCGTTCAACGCCTGGCTCGCCGCGGAGCGGGCGGATGTGGACAGCGGCCGCGTCGAGCTTCTGAAGCGGATACTCGCCCATCCGGACACGGCGCCGCTGGCTGCCGGTAAATGGCTTGCGCTGCTCAGATCGATCGATCCCTATACGGCGGATGCGCTCGAACAGCGCACCGTCTCGCGTCCCATCGCCCAATCCTCAGAGATGTCGTCTTATCTGCCGGGAAAAGCGGGAAAAAACGGAGTTCTGGAACGGCTGGCGCGCGCCCGGGCGCATGCGGTCCGGGCGCAGAAGATAGGTTTTTGCGATGTCCCGGATGGCACAAGGATCGCCCATGCAACGATTGGTACCGGACCGCCCATTCTGAAGGCGGCGAATTGGCTGACGCATCTCGAATTCGACTGGGCCAGCCCGATCTGGGGGCAGTGTTTCGCGGACATTGCCGGGAACAGGTCCTTCATCCGCTATGATGAACGGGGCTGCGGGCTGTCGGACTGGGAGGTTCAGGATCTCAGCTTCGAGGCTTTCGTTGAGGATCTGGAGGCGGTTGCCGACACGCTGGGTCTGCAGCGCTTTCCGCTGATCGGAATTTCACAGGGCTGCGCGGTATCGATCGAATACGCAGCCCGGCATCCGGACCGGGTCAGCGGTCTCATCCTGATCAGCGGATATGCGGCCGGGTGGCGGCTGCTGGCGACGCCGGAGGAACAGGCGCGAAGGGATGCCGTCATCAAACTGACGGAACTTGGCTGGGGAACCGACAACCCGGCCTATCGTCATATTTTCTCGCAGACCTTCATGCCGGATGCGGCGCCTGCGGATCTGGACTGGTTCGATGAATTCCAGCGACGGTCGACCTCGCCGGCCAACGCCGCCCGCTTTCAGGAGGCGTTCGGACATATCGACGTACGTGACCGCCTGGCGCATGTCGACGTGCCAACCATCGTGTTTCATTCCAGGGAAGATCAGCGTATTCCGCTGGAACTCGGGCAGGCCCTGGCGGCCGGGATCCCGAATGCGGAATTCGTTCCCCTGGACAGCCGGAACCACATTCTGGTCGACCGGGAGCCCGCCCTGGACGTCTGCACAAGGAAGATCCGCGGTTTCTTGAAGAAACACGGGATCTGACCGTCATCGCATCCGGATAGGCCCGGCATCCGGAAGAAACAATGGCGGCAGCGCCCCCCTATCCCGGCGATCTTTTCTGACCGACGAACCTGCCGGCACCATCAGGAGGCGGCAGATGCCTGTGAGCCAAGGCGTATGCCGCGAGTTTTTCCGCGACCGCCGGGGCCGGCGGGCAACTCGCGCGGGTGGTCAGATCGACATGGAGCAACAGGGTCTCCATGGTTGCCGCAGGAGCGCCGTCGCCGTTTGCCAGGACATGAAACAGTTTCATCTTCTTGCCTTCGCCTTCAAGCACCTGGGTGGTGATCGTCAGGCGCTCGCCGGCCTTGAGCTCGTCGAGATAGCGCAGATGGTTCTCGACGGTGAAGTAGCTCTTGCCCGAGGCGATATAGTCCGCGTCCGCTCCGATCATCTCCATGAACCTGTCGGTGGCGGCGGCTCCGGCCTCCAGATAGTGGGCCTCGTTCATGTGACCGTTGTAGTCGGTCCAGCTTTGCGGGATCCGGCGGTCGCCTGTCACCGGCAGATCTTCGGCTTCGCGATGGGGCAAGGCCTGCTCATGCCGGGACACAATATCGCCCGCGCCGCTGCCGTTCTTCTTGAGCGCGCGCATCATGCCGACCAGATTGTCGTCCCGGAGCCGTTCGAGATCCCGGATGGAGAGGTGTCCCGACTGGGCATCGGACTGGCCGGCGATCAGATCGACGAGCTCCCCGGTGAAGTCCGGTACATCCGTCAGCTTCGTCCAGGACCATTGCAGCGCCGGGCCGAACTGGGCCATGAAATGTTTCATGCCGGCTTCGCCACCGGCGATACGGTAGGTCTCGAAGAGGCCCATCTGCGCCCAACGCAAGCCGAAGCCCATGCGGATGGCCTCGTCGATTTCCTCCGTGGTGGCGATACCGTCCCGGACCAGCCAGAGGCTCTCCCGCCAGACGGCCTCCAGCAGCCGATCGGCGATGTGGGCGTCGATCTCCTTGCGCACGATCAGCGGGTACATGCCGATAGAGCGCAGGATACCGGCGGCACGGTCCGTTTCCACGCCGTCACCGACCAGTTCTACCAGCGGCAACAGATAGACCGGATTGAAGGGATGGGCGACGATGGCACGCGCGCCTTTTTCACTGAGTTCGGAGGGTTTGAAACCCGATGTCGACGACCCGATGACGGCCGTTTCCGGGGCCAGTTCGCTCAGGCTGCCCAGCACATTGTGCTTCAGGTCCAGCCTTTCGGGCACGCTTTCCTGGATCCAGTGCGCTTCGGCGGCCGCCTCGCCGAGATCCTCCGTGAAGGTGAGGGTTCCTTCTTCTGGCAGGCAGCGGTCATAGAGCGCCGGCAGGCTGCGCCGCGCGTTGGCGAGAACCTCGTTGATCTTGCGGGATGCTTCCGGGTCGGGGTCGTACACGGCAACATCCCAGCCGTTCAGGAGAAAGCGGGCGGCCCAGCCACCACCGATCACGCCGCCGCCGATGATTGCCGCCTTCATGCCGGTGTCCTCCTGGTCAGGCCGAGTTTCGCCCGGACGGCGTCAGGACCCAGGATCTTCGCCCCCATGCCACCGATTATTCCAGCGGCCTTTTCGACCAGTTGGGCGTTGGTGGCCAGAACGCCCTTCTCCAGGAACAGATTGTCTTCCAGACCGACGCGCACATTGCCTCCGGCGAGCACGGCGGCAGTGGCATAGGGCATCTGGTCCCGGCCAAGACTGAAGGCGGACCAGGTCCAGTCTTCCGGAATGGCGTTGACCATTGCCAGGAAGGTGTTGAGGTCGCTGGGCGCGCCCCAGGGTATCCCCATGCAGAGCTGGACCAGGGCCGGGGCAGCGAGGGTGCCTTCCTCGACCAGTTGTTTTGCGAACCAGAGATGGCCTGTGTCGAAGGCTTCTATCTCGGGCTTCACGCCGAGGTCGCTCATCATCGCACCCATGGCCCGCAGCATGCCCGGCGTGTTGGTCATGACATAGTCCGCCTCTGCGAAATTCATGGTGCCGCAATCGAGCGTGCAGATTTCCGGGCGGCATTCGCGGATATGGGCCATGCGTTCGGCCGCACCGATCATGTCGGTGGCTTGCTCATTGACCGGGAGAGGTTTGTCAGTCGACCCGAAGACGATGTCGCCGCCCATGCCGGCGGTGAGGTTCAGGATCACATCCACATCCGCGGCGCGGATCCTGTCGGTTACCTCCCGGTAGAGATCCAGCCGCCGCGACGGCGCGCCGGTTTCCGGATCACGGACATGACAATGGACGATCGCGGCGCCCGCTTTCGCGGCATCGATCGCACTGTCGGCGATCTGCTTCGGGCTGCGCGGGACGTGCGGAGACCTGTCCTGGGTCGCGCCCGACCCGGTCACGGCGCAGGTGATGAAGACCTCGCGGTTCATTTGTAGCGGCATCTTTTTCTCCTGGAGCATCTTGCGTTCCGTTGAACGAACAATGCTCGAACACTTTTGAATCGATCAACTTTTGGCTGTCCAATCGAACCCGATTGAACAGCCGTCGATCTAGCGACCTTTCCAGACCGGGTCGCGCTTGTCCGCGAAGGCGCGGGCGCCTTCTTTCTGGTCATCGGAGCGGTAGAGCGTTTCGACGGTCTGAAACTGGCTTCCGGTGATGCGGTTCATGGCGTCCTGGAACTTCATGTCTTCGGCCTCCCGGACGATTTCCTTGATCGCCGCATAGACGAGCGGCGGGCCGGAGGCGAGCTGATCCGCCAGCTTCCAGGCCTGGGATATCAGATCTTCTGCCGGATGAATGTGATTGATCAGGCCCCAGCGGGCGGCTTCCTCCGCGTCGAACCAGCGGCCGGTCAGGAGCATCTCCATGGCGATGTGATAGGGAATGCGCTTCGGCAGCTTGAGGCTGGCTGCGTCGGCCACGGTGCCGGAGCGGATTTCCGGCATGGCGAATGTGGCGTGATCGGCAGCCAGGATGATGTCTGCGGACAGGGCCAGTTCCAGACCGCCGCCGCAGCAGATGCCGTTGACGGCGGCAATGACGGGTTTGTTGAGGCCGCGCAGTTCCTGGAGACCGCCGAAACCGCCTTTGCCGTAATCGCCGTCTACGGCATCACCGGCCGCGGCGGCCTTGAGGTCCCAGCCCGGACAGAAGAACTTTTCGCCGGCGCCGGTGACAATGGCCACGCGCATGTCCGGATCGTCGCGGAACTCCGTGAAGATCTCCCCCATGATCCGGCTGGTGGCAAGGTCGATGGCATTGGCCTTTGGCCGGTCCAGCGTGACCGCAAGGATGTGGCCGCGCCGTTCGGTCTTGACGGGGCTTTCCATCAGTATTCTCCCATTATGAGCAATGCGTCCGCAGCAACGGCAAAATCCGCGCCGCAGAGGAGCGGGTTGATCTCGATTTCCGCTACCGGTGCGGTGAGGACGATATCCTGAACCGCAAGCACCGCAGCAACGATCGCTTCCAGGTCGCAGGGTGCGCTGCCGCGGTATCCGGCAAGAACACGGCCGATTTTCAAGCCGGCGAGTGCGCGCCGGATGTCGGTCGCGTCAACCGGCAGGATCAGCGAGCAGCTGTCCTGAAGAAGTTCCGTCAGCACGCCCCCGGCGGCCAGGGTCAGGACATAGCCATGAGCGGGATCCGGAACGATTCCGATCAGGAGTTCGGCCAGCGTGCCGGTGACCATTTCCTCCACCAGAAAAGCCGGCGCGGGCAAGGCCAATGCCGCTGCGGTTACCTCGAAGGCGGAGTTCAGATTGAGCGCGACGGCACCCGCCTCGGACTTGTGGGCAAGGCCCGTACCCTTGAGGACCACCGGAAATCCGAGTTCCTGAGCCATGCGCGCCGCCTCTTGCGGACTTGCGGCGGCGTGGCTTGCCGGGATCTTCAGGCCGTGTTCCCCCAGGATTGCCTTGGCCTCCTGTTCGCTCCGCAATCGGGGTGCGTCGACGGGACCGGGGCTGCGGATGTGAGCCGATGAAACGGGTTTCGACAGCAGGGCGGCCGCCTCGATTGCGGTGATCGCGGTGTCGAGGCCGCACAGGGGAACGATACCGCGCGACATGAGATCGGCGGCGACGGTTTCCGGCATCGCCTCCGGCAGGGTGCTCAGGATTGCCATCGGCTTGCCGGATGTCGTTCTTGCGCATTCGACCGCATCGATCACTTTCAACCATGCGCCCGGATCGCAGCGATCCATGCGGGGAATGTCCAGAATGACGATCCCCAGGTTGGCAGGGCCCTGCATCATGGCCGAAAAGCAGCGGCTCATGGCCGGGACGTCACCCCAGATGTAGGTGTGATAGTCGAGCGGATTGGCGAGCGCCACCTTGGGGCCGAGAGCGCCGGCGAGAGCTTCCTTCTGGCCAGCATCGAGAGGCGGGAAGGCGACCCGGCGGCCATGGGCGGTGTCGGCGATCAGGCTGGCCTCGCCGCCCGAGCAGGACATGGAAACGATGTCCGCGCCGGCCAATGGACCGCTGACATGCAGCAGTTTCAGCGTCTCAAGAAGCGCGGGAAGGCTGTTGACCCGGGCAATGCCCAGGCGTTCGAACAGGGCGTCCGATCCGGCAGCGCTTCCGGCGAGTGCCGCGGTATGGGAGATCGCGGCAGTCCTGGCAGCCTCCGACCGGCCCACCTTGAGCGCAACGACAGGCTTGCCCCGGCATCTGGCCTCCCGGGCAAAAGCCTCGAAGGCGGAGAGATCATCGAGCCCTTCGATGTGCAGTCCGATGGCCGTTACACGGTCGTCGTCGAGAAGCGCGCCGGCGATGGCCGAGAGACCTGTCTGGGCCTGGTTGCCGACAGTCAGAACGTAGGCGAGCGGAAGTCCGCGTGCCTGCATGGTCAGATTGAGGGCAATGTTCGAGGACTGGGACACGATCGCCACTCCGCGAGAGACCGGCGTCAGGCCATGCTGGTCCGGCCAGAGCGCCGCACCGTCGAGGGCATTGAGGAAGCCGTAGCAGTTGGGGCCGAGCAGGGGCATGTCTCCGGCGGCCCTCACCAAAGTCTCCTGCAGGTCCGCGCCGTCTCCAAGCTCGCGGGAGGCCTCGCGGAAACCGGAGGCAAAGCACACGGCGCCGCCGGCCCCGAGACGGTTGAGAGCCCCGACCACATCGACTGTCGCGTGGCGGTTGACACCGACAAAGACGGCATCGGGCGCGGATGGCAGGTCATCGAGCGCGGACCAGGCCGGACAGCCACCAATTTCAGGACGGTTCGGGTGAACAGGCCAGAGCGCACCGACAAAACCGGCCTTGCGGCATTCCCGGACAACGTTTTCGCACCAGGTGCCGCCACCGATCACGGCTATGGACGCGGGCCGCAGCAGGCGTTCCAGGGATCGCATGGTCAGGCTCCGAGCGGGCGGAGGAGATCGCGACTGATGATGTGGCGCTGAATCTCGCTGGTACCGTCCCAGATCCGCTCCACGCGCGCATCCCGCCAGAAACGCTCGATCGGAAAATCGTCCATCAGGCCCATGCCGCCATGGATCTGCAATGTCGCGTCGGTGACGCGGGCCAGCATTTCGGTGGCATAGAGCTTCGCGCTGGCGATCTCGCGGTTGGCGGGCAGGCCCTGATCCAGCCGCCAGGCCCCGGCCAGCGTGAGCCAGTCGGCCGCATCGATCTCGGTGATCATGTCGGCGATCTGGAAGCTGACACCCTGAAACCGGGCGATGGGCTGACCGAACTGGCTGCGCTCGGCGGCAAAGGAAAGCGCATGATCGAAACAGCGGCGGGCACGGCCAACGCTCATGGCGGCGACCGTCAGGCGGGTGGCGTAGAGCCAGTCGTTCATCACGTCGAAGCCGCGGTCGACCTCGCCGAGGACCTGATCGCCGGCCAGACGGCACTTGTCGAAATAAAGGATGTAGTTCTTGTAGCCGCGGTGGCTGACGGACCTGTAGCCCTCCCGGACCTCGAAGCCCGGTGTGTCGCGATCAACCAGGAAGCACGTGATCCGTTTCTTCGGGCCCTTGGGAGTGTCGTCGACACCGGTGGCGGCAAAGACAATGAAGAAATCCGCGTGCTCGGCTCCGGAGATGAAGTGTTTGGACCCGGTCATGAGCCAGTCGCCGCCGTCGCGGACCGCCTGGCATTTCATGCCGCGCACGTCAGATCCGGCGTCCGGTTCGGTGATCGCAAGAGCATCCATTTTTTCGCCGCGCACGGCGGGAAGCAGGTAGCGCTCGCGCTGGGCGCCCTCACAAGCCATCAGGATGTTTTGCGGACGGCCGAAAAAATGGGTGAGGGCCATGGAGCCGCGTCCGAGTTCCCGCTCCACCAGAGTGAAATCCTGGTGGCTGAGACCGGCGCCGCCAACCTCCTCCGGAAAGTTGCAGGCATAAAACCCGAGGTCGATGCATTTGCGTTTGATCTCGTCGCCGAGGTCGTCGGGCACCTGACCCGTTTTCTCCACTTGGTCCTCATGCGGATAGATCTCGTTTTCGACGAAGGACCGCACGGTGGCGACGATCATCTCCTGTTCTTCGCTCAGACCGAACTGCATCGGGATCTCCTGTTGTCTCAGCGCTTGCAGAGTGAGACAAAGGCGCAGCGGCTATCATGCAGTTTTGGTAAAAAATCATGCAGATCTCACAGAAATCGTCCTCAGTCCGGAAAATCTGCGTTCTGCTGTTCGAGAGTTTCTCGAACCATTGCCTTGCAAACGCGGTCGAACCTTTCCGGGCCGCAAATACGATCGCACGGCAGAAGCTCTATTCCTGGCAGCATGTCAGTCCGGATGGCGGCACGGTCACCTCGTCCAGCGGCCTGCCGGTCGCAACGGCGTCCTGGAACGACGCGATGCCGGGAGGCGACTTTCTGTTCGTCATGCCAAGTTACGGCTATCGCGATCATGGCGATGCGAAGGTGATGCAGGTTCTGAGAGCGGCGCGCCGGCGCTTCACGACGCTTGCCGGCCTGGATACCGGTGCCTGGCTGTTGGCTGCCGCGGGTCTGCTGGACGGTCGTAAGGCGACCATTCACTGGGATGAATTCACCCAGTTCGCGGAGCGGTTTCCCGAGGTCGAGGCCGTGAACAGGCGGTTCGTTCTGGAAGCTGATCTTTGCACCTGCGGCGGGGCCTCGACAGCGATTGAACTGGCGCTGGAACTGATCAAACGGCATCACAGCGCGCTGTTCGCGCTGGAGGTCGCTGCGCTGTTCATGCATGGGGACCGGCAGGAGGCGTATGATCCCTATCAGCGCCTGTCCGCGGGGTCGCTCGTGCGCGGTGCCACCGCACTGATGCGGCGAACGATCGAGGCGCCGTTGCCGATCGGCGATCTTGCCGGGCGACTGGGTGTCGACCAGCGCACCCTGGAAAGCCGTTTCCGGAGCGAATTGAAGATGACGCCACTTGGCGTCTACAAGGCTCTGAGGCTGCGGGAAGCTCGCCGGTTCGTCGAGTTGACCGGCCTTGGAATCGCAGAAATAGCCCAGCGATGCGGGTACCGGAATTCGAGCGCCATGACCCGGGCTTACAGGCAGGAATTCGGTCATCCGCCGCGGGGGCACCGGCGCATTCCGCATTGAGGCGAAGGCAAAACGAGAAAGACCGCGCAAGACGCGCGGCCCTTTCTGGTACGATGGATGCCTAGTTTTGCACGCGGCCGATCTTTGCGGTGCCGTTGTAATCGCCCGGTCCCGCCGGCGCGATCCGCGGTGCATTGGTGACCGTGCCGGAATAGGCGGTGCGGCTGGCGGCGAGTTCGCCGATCGTTGCCCGGTACTCGCCATTGTGACTGCCGAGGGCCGGCAGGATGAGGAGGTTGCCGCTGCGTGCATCGGCAAGCGCCTTTGCGTTGGCAGGCTGCTGCTGACGGACCGACAACGGTTTCTCACCGTTTCTGTCACCACGGAATTCGTCGGGGTCCACCGCCAGTGCGGTCCCGGCAAATGTGCCCGAGACAAGGGCGGCGGTCATCAGGGTCGACAGAAATTTTTTGGTCATACGCATGTTCAAGCTCCAGTGCGGGTTTGCGTTCATGAACACGTCCACCCGTTTGCAAAGGCGTCCGGTGTTCATGACAGGATCAACGATGCGCAGGCGGATCGGTTGCGGACGCTCCGGTAATAAAGCGGACACAAAAAGCTTACCTGCCGTGACTGATTTCGGTTCTGAGTTCCGGTCGATGGCGTGTGGTCGGCGATGTCCGTCTCCAATCGGCCGGTTTTCCGGTTCGGTAACCGGTCCGTGACTTTCCGGTGTTTTCCGGTGTCTGGCCGCGGGCACATTTTCAAGTTCCGATGACATCATCTTGAAGTGCCTGAAAACGGCTCCGGGCATCGTTACATCCAGGGCGTGGCCTCCAGAAAAGGATGATGGCATGACCTGCCCGCAAGACTGTTTCGCTGCTGATCTGAAATCCGAAATCCCGCATGTCAGCCGCTATGCCCGGTCGCTGACACGGTGCACGGAGACGGCGGACGATCTCCTGCAGACAGCGCTTGAGCGCGCGTTGCGGCACCGGAGCAGTTTCCGGACAGGTACGGAACTCCGCCGCTGGCTGTTCACCATTGTCCGCAATGCCTATCGGGACGATCAGCGGCAGCGCGCACGGCGCGGCGAACATCTGCCGATCGAGGACTGGTATCTGGAAACGCAGACGTGCCCGGCCCAGGAAAAGTACCTCGAACTTGGTGACGTGACCCGGTCGATCCGGAGTTTGCGCAAGGAGGACCGCGACGTCCTGGAACTCCGTGTTTTCTCGGGTCTGTCCACCGGCCAGATCGCGGCGCGCATGGGGGTTGCCGTTGGCACGGTGAAGAGCAGGCTGTCGCGCGCCAGACAGCTCATAGCGGCTTAGGTCACGGTGTCCGATTGCCTTTTCCGACGCTGGACCTCCATGGCAGCGGTGTTCAGGCCGCCACCAGAACCGTGACGCCGGCGCGGCGGCCCTCCAGCCGCTCGTCGCGGTAGTCCGACCAGTTTTCGTCAGCCGTGTCTTCTTCCGCCGCCTGTTCGTTCATGGGGAAGGCGGCGGCGAGAACGGCGCCGGTCACATCGTTGCACCAGCCTTCCGCCGGGTTGAATTCCAGCACCGCCTGCACTTCTTCGAACTGACCGGCCTGGACGTCCTCGATGATCCGGGCCAGGTTCATGGCCTCCAGGTCAATCTCCGGGGTGTAGTAGCAGTTCCCAAGTTCACAAATGACCGAATAGAACGGCATGTCGAGGTTCAAAGCCATACAAACTCTCCCAAAATAGACAGTCATGCTTATACGCAAAAAGCGTATAAATCAATATGCGTATCTTTTCTGTATGCCGAAAACGTATTTTTAGGGGCCGGCCGGGCGGAGTCATGATGCGCGCAGGGGCGGCGCGCGGGCGCTTGTGCCGCCGTCTTCTCTAGACGATCTGGCGAATGACGCTCAGGACCTTTGCTATGATGCGCACTTCGGTTGCTTCCTCGTCATGCTCGCCGAAGATCAGCGGTTCCTGAAACCTGGGATCGTCGGATTCAGGGTGCAGCTCGATCATGCCATCGCGGCGCATGATGCGCTTTGCCGTGCGCTCGATGGTGTGGCCGCCGTCGCGCGAGCGCTCGACGACAACGAGATCGCCGGATTTGACCTCGATGCCGGCCTCGGCGAAGTCCAGACACAGGACGAAATCGCCGTTGCGGGCAATGCGATTCAGGCTTTCGCCATTGATTTCCAGCAGGTACTGGCTTTCGCTCGGATAGCGCAAATCACCCGCTATGCTGGTCTGCCTGACCGCGTCCGTCTCAAAAAGACCCGCTTCCATCCATAGCCCGGCCGCAACCTGTCCCTTGAGGTCCAGGGCGGTTGCCGCCCGTGAGGGGGCGCTGGCTGCTTCCAGGTCCGTGAGCGTGTCGGGAGCAAGGGTCAGAACGTCTTCACGAGCGACAGGCGGGGTGCCCCTGCCGACAAGAACCGGCAGCAGTTTGGCGACAAAATCCGCCGGCAGAGCCGGCTTGTGATAGTCCGGGCTGAAATACCTCTGGATCGACGACGCATTCTGATAGCCCATGGCCCGGGCGATCGCGCGGATCGACAATCCGCTGCGGTCTTTCAGGGTCGCGAGTTGTGCCGAGACAACGGAATGTTCGTCCGTATCCATGGTTTCAGGTGCTCTGGCTGATGTCGGTGCGTATGTTTTATCATCATTTTTATACGCAGTCCACCTTGACGTGCGTACGCAATAAACGTACAAAACAAATAGTCGAAGTTTACAGCGTGGGAGCCGTCATGAAAGCCGAACCGAGCCCTCAAACCAGGGGTGCCCCACAAGCGGGCGGCCTCGAGCGTAAAGCTGATCGCTCTGAAACGTCTTCGCCGGTCGGCAGGGCAGCTCCGGAGGGCCGGGCATGAAAGATATCAGCGAAGAAATCGAAGAAGCCCGGAGCAAGGTCGCCTATTGCCGGATCCGGGCCGAACGGCCCGGGTCACGGCTGGAAGACGATTACGCGCTGGAAAAAGCGCGAACCAGACTGCTGACACTGGAGTTGCGGCAGCTCAAGCGGGACCAGGCCCCGCGTCATCAGGCCGGCAACGGACCCGTCCCCAAGTCGCGGGAGGTCAGATCGTTCGAGACGAAAAGAGCAGGAACAAAAAGTGAACAGAAATTCGGATCGGCGCGGGAACGCGCCGAGGATGCTTTCGCCAGGCTGCGACACGGCCGTACGGAAAAAAGAGGAGCGGTTTGATGGCATCGGGAGGTCTGGTCGACAGGATTGCCGCCGAATTCGGTGTGCATTTCATCAGTCACACCCGGCGGAGCGAGGGGCGGCATCAGTCCAAGGCGCGGCGGACGTGCCAGACCTTGCTCAAAAAACACGGGCCGGAACATTTGCGGCTGGTGTTCGGATTGATCAATACGGGTGAAAACCGGGGAAACTGGTCCGCGCCCTGTTTCACCTCCGTCTCCTGGCTGGTGCTGAGCAAGCCTGACTGGGTCGAACGCCGGGGGTTTCTCGATCAATTCGACAAGATCGACCTGCGCGCTTTGCTCGATGTCGCGAAGCAACTCAACCCGGCCGCTCCAACGCTCACGATGTCCGTTCTCCTGTCCTACGAACTCGACAAAGGCATGGGAGCCGGATCGCAGAGACGGGCGGCTTGACCCTTTCCGTTCGCGTGGTCCTGAAGGCCGGCAGTTCCGGGACCGGGATACAGCCTGCCGGCCGCAGCAAGCCTTGCGGTTTTCCGACAGTCCAAAAGGAGCCCGATTGATGAGTGATGCGGCACAAATGGTGATGGAGCGGCTGATCGAGGCCGTCGAAGTGATCGCGGCGACGGGGAAAGGAGACGGCCCCCGATCCGTTCTGGCGGCCTGGCCCGATTATCGGCGCAAGCTGACCAGGCGTCGCCGGACCTATCCGCCCAGGACGATCAGCCGGGCGGAGGAGGCGATCACCTGGTTTTCCCTGGTCGAAGATCATGACGCCCGCCGTGCCCTGCAATTTGAGGTCATGTGCAAGGCGGGCGCCGGTGTCTTTTCGAAGGTCTGCGAGAAATATGGCTGGAAACGGTCGACGGTGACGAGCCGGAACCGGGTTGTTCTGGCAAGGATTGCCAGGAGCGTCACGAGAGACACCGGTCCGGTGTGACCGGCCGCCTGGCAGGCAGCGGGTCTGTTTGTCGTTTCGCTCAAAACCCCTTTGCGGTTGAGGTGCGTCTGAATTACAACTTCTTGAGAAGAAACACGAACTGGCCAGCCTTGACCGCACTTGGGAGATCTTCATGACTGATATGCAGGCGCTGACAATCCGGGATTTTGAAATGCTGAAGGATACGGCATTTGAAGTCCGTTCGCTTGACGCGGATCTTCAGCTTTCCCTTGTCGAGGTGAAGCCGTTGGGGTCGGGTGAGCGCGGCGGCGGGGCGTTCTCGGTCCTCTGGCTTGGGCCGCACGAGCCGCAACTGGAGCAGTCGACCTACAAGCTCTATCAGCAGGATCTCGGCGAACAGGAGATCTTTCTGGTTCCGGTCGCCGAAAAAGACGCCGGGATCCAGTATGAGGCGGTGTTCACCTGAGCAAATCCTCGGCGCCGACGGCGCAAGGAAGAACAAGCAGGTCGTAGACGCCCTTGTCCTCGCGGGTTTCGAATCCGAGCCGCTGATAGAGCCGCATTGCCGGGTTTTCCTTCTCGACGTGAATGCTGAGCGCCTTGCCGGCGGCGGCGGCCTCTTCGGCCAGGTCTTCCAGGATGGCCTTGCCGATCCCTTGCCCGCGGACCTCGGGAACAAGAGCGATGTCGATGATGCGGTGTTCCGTGGTCCAGCGTTCCAGATAGAGACGTCCGAGCGGTGTGCCTTCCCGCTCGACGATCAGCCAGAGCGCGGCCGGAAAATGAGCCTGGTAATGCTGGTGCTGCGCCTTGAACTGCATGTCGATGAAGGCCTGCTTTTCAGCTTCTGACCAGGGTGTTCTGGCCAGTTCGATTTCCCGCGTGGACCTATACAGCGCTGCCAGAAAGGGCAGGTCGCCGTCCTCGCGCACGGGCCGGTAGGCAATTCCCTTCCGGCTGGCCCGCGCGCGCAGAGGCAAATCCAGGACTGTGGAGTCGAGTGGCAAATTCATGCAAACCGGTCCGTCAGTGTGGATTGGGCGTGATGTCCTGCGTCAGGGCAATCGTGGACAACGGAGTGATGTTCAGGCCGCGCCAGACCGCAGACCAGTGCCCAATGGACAGCTGGTCCACATAGGTTGCCTTGCCGGAGCTGCTGTCCAGGGCGAAAAGACTGAGATTGGCGTCCGCATTCGGTTGCAGGACAAGTCTGCTGTCGTTCGTCACATGGGCAATGATCTGCATTGCAGACCAGGACCGGTCCGAATGTCCGGTCTGATAGGCGCCGTAGACAGGGCTGTCCGGGCCGGAGCCGACCTGCGCCGCGAGATACAGGCCGTCGTTGGAGGACACGGCCACGGTCATGGTGTGAACCGGCTCGCTGAAAGAAGCGAAGAGACACCATTCCGAAAACGAAGTGGAGCTGACTTCGTCCTGGGTCTTCATGTAGATTTTGCTGCCGATACGCGCGAAGACATGAACGATCGCGTTGCCGTCGAGGCAGGTGACCAGCTGTTCGAACCCGGTCAGGCCGCCTCTGATGTCTTGCCAGCCTTCCCATTTTTCCGGGAGGAACGGGTGATCGCTGGACTGGAAATTCATATAGGGAACCGCGTCACTGTCCATGCCGAACATGATGATGCGGCCGTCGGCATTCTGAACAGGGGACAGGGTGGCCAGGACCCCTGGAATCTGCTGCCAGTCCGACCAGGGTTGTTCAGGCGGAACTTCGACCGGAACGGTGATTTCTATCGGCGTTTCGCTGCCGGGCGGAGTCACCGTGATGGTTTCCTGTATGATCCTGTTGACGTTCTGGAATTTCCACCAGAGGTGATTGGACGAACCAGAACTGGTCGCGAAGATGTTCTGGCGACCGGTGAGACCGTTGATCAGCGCCGTCTCAACAAATCCGGCGACACCGTCCGGCTTGCCGAGGTTCTCGGCGACAGCAAACCGGTTCGACGCATTGGGTTCGTCGCTTTCGTGCAGGTAAACCAGGTCTTTCGACTTCGCGTCCTGGGCAAGCAAGGCGACATAGCCGTCCTGCGTCACCGATGCTGCAAGATGTCCGGTTGAAAAAGTGGCCTCGGTCAGGCGGGTAAAGTACGAATAAAACGGGCCATTTTCACTTTGCTGATCCTTGTATTCCAGTTCACCGTTCGGGGTGACCGCAGCCAGGAATATCCGAAAGTAGCTTGGCGCGGTTTGAACGGTTCCCTCGAACATTTCGGGGATTGCTTCTTCGACTGACATTTGATGTGTCCTTCCGCTTAACTTGGCAGCTTTGCCAGGTCAAAAATCTGAGTGCATTCGAAAAAGGCCGTTGCCGCTAGCTGCGTGAGGGGTAGAGCCCCAGGAGCGCGATGATGAAATTCATTGCCAGGTAGGGCTGGACATTGTCGTGCGCCTGGCCGCCACCTGTGGTGGACAGTGCCTCGAAGGCCATGTCGACGAGGTTCGACGCCGTGTCCGAATGGTACGCCCGGTCGGAGCCTGAACGCCCGAAAGAAGTCGTTACCGCCGGTATGGCAATTCCGCCACTGGTGCTGCTTGCCCGAACCGTATGGCTGTGGGAGGGGATTTGCGCTTCAGTGAGCGTGACCGTCTCGGCGCCGACCCTTTCACCAAGGCGGCGCGATGTCAGCCCCGGACCGCGGCCCGGGTGCATGGGCGCGCGCCCCTGCAGATTCGGCAAAGCGGTCGTGGTGCGCCCGTCCCCGCCATAGGTGGTCCCGATCAGGGAGAAGAGCGCGGTGTTCTGGGCAATCGGCAACAGTTGCCCGTCGCAGAAAGCCCAGCCACGCGGTGCAAAATTGCCTGCGAAAATTCGAATTTCTGCAATAAAAGGTTCTGACATGTCCGCCTCCTAGTGCCGGCTCGGATAAATACCGAAGAGCGCGATGATAAAGTTCACGCAAAGGGTCGGCATCAGGTTGGTGTGGGAAAGCGCCCCACCGGTATCGGTGACCATGTTCGATGCCATCGAGACATCCTGCCCGACAGCCGCGTAGAGATTGACCCCGACGCCTTCCGCAGTTACCCGGCCCTGCGGGGCAAGACTGTCGGCCTCGGCTGTATTTGCATTGAAATCGTGTGAATGACTGGCGAGTTGGTTGGTCGTCAGGGTCTCTCTTTCGCTGCCGGCCCTGGATCCGAGCCGTCTGGGGCTCAGTCCCGGTCCGGTGCCGGCGTGAAGGGGAATACGTCCCCTGAGGTCCGGCAGGCCGAACGTGGTCCTGCCGTCCCCGCCATAAGTGGTTCCCAGGAGGGAAAAGAGGGCGTCGTTCTGCGAAACCGCCAGAAGCTGGCCATCGCAGAAGGCCCATGCGCGGGGGGCGAAATTTCCGGCGAACATACGGATTTCACCGACGAAAGGTTCAGACATCCAGTGTCCTCCGGCGTCAATTACGTGAGGGAAACAGCCCCTGCAGGGCGATGCAGAAATTGAGTGTCTGGTAAGGCTGCATGTTGTTGTGTGCCTGCCCCCCGCCTGCGTTCGTGACCGTTCCGGACCGCAGGGCCGTTGTTGAGGCAGCTTGCGGCTCACGATACGGAAGATCGGCTCCGACTTCCGCAGCGAACAAAGTGCCTTCCGGCGACCTGTCGTTGCCCGCGGCCGAGACAGCCTTCACCGTGTGGGTGTGGGCGGCGATCTGTGCGGCGACGAGGGTTACAGTTTCGGCTCCGCCCTTCTGGCCGAGCGTATATCCGTCGCCCTTGTGAATGGGGGTACGGCTGCGCAAATCGGGAAGGGCGAAGGACGTTCGGCCGTCCCCGCCATATGTTGTTCCCAGCAGGGAATAGAGCGACTGATTCTGGTTGATAGGCAGGATCTGGCCATCCGTGAAGGCCCAGCCGCGCGGTGGGAAATTGAATCCGACCATGCGGACTTCGGCAAGAAAAGGCTCTGACATGTTCCTCCCCAATTGCTCCCCTCAAGGAACCTCAATAGCTTTGATCGTTTCGGAATATTTCGGAGTAGAATCTTAGGTTGTATGTTTCCGGCATGTTTCTGCGTATTTTCACAACCATCACATACATTTCCAAATTCATGCAATCAAAAAAAATTCGAACGCAAAGTGGGGCCATCCGGAACCCCGGGTGGCTCGGGCGACTAAAAAACAGCCAATTTTCCGGCAGTAGTTTCCTATAAAAACGTAGGGTCATCAGGAAGGTATTGGAATTACTGATGAAAATTTAGTCGAAAATTCGAGGTGAGGTGGAGATGTCAAGGCCGAGGAGTGGCTTTGCCGCCAGAAGGGCTGTGTGGCTGTCAGGGTACACCTAAATTTTATCTTTGAGAGAATTACGTGTAAAAAATTACTAATGATTGCTTTCCAAAAAATCTCGTTTTAGTTGTGGGAGTCAGGTGGCTCCGGTTGTGTGGCGCAAACATGCGTGCAAGTGCGGCTGGAGGCGCAAGCTTCAGGGGAAGTGGAAATTTCAGGGGGGGAATGTGATTTCCGGCGCTAGGCAGCTTGTTCCAAGCAGTTTTATTGATTTGGTAACGGGCCGCGGGCTCGTTTCCGGCTTTGTTCGTTCTTTTCTGGTTGTGTTGCTGGCCGTGTTCGCATTCGGTGCAGTCGACGTTCAAAGCGCGAAGGCGGCCTGGGACGATTGTTCCGGCCTGACGGTTACAACCGGCGGCGACCTGACGCTCGACGTGACTGCCGACACCTGCTCGCTGACAAATACCTTCCCGGGCACGAACAACTACATCAACTTCAATGCTGGAAGCGGTTCTTCGGTTACGATTGACCTCATCGGTATCGACGATCCTGCCGGAGATTTTACATCCGTCTCCATCGTTCATGATGGGGGCACCGACAACATTGCCGACGGTTCGAGCTTTGGCCAGGCAAACGACTTCAGCAGCACCTACAACTGCTCCAGCGGCTGTACCGTCTCGGGAAACTATAGTGCCGCGCCGATTAGCGGGGCGTTTTCGGTTACGTATACCCAGAACGCAGGTTCCGGCGCGCTTGCCGCCCCCACATCGCCCGAGATTTCCGTTTCCGCCAATATCGGTGGAGCGGTTGCCGATGGCGGCACAAACGCGCAGGGCAGCCAGACTGCAGGGTCGGCTGTCACGGTAACCTACACGGTGACCAACTCGGGAACGGGCGACCTGACCATCGCAACAGCGACGAGTTCGTCTCCGAGCAATGTCACGGTCAATTCTATCGGAGCACCAGGTTCGACAACGGTCACGAACGGCGGCGGCACGACGACATTCGCGGTGCAGTATACGCCGACACTGGCAGGGGCGTTTTCCTTCGACCTGTCGTTCGTGAATGATGATGCCGACGAGAATCCGTTCAACTTCACGGTCAGCGGAACGGCGACCGGTACGCCCGAAATTTCGGTTTCCGCCGATATCGGCGGGGCTGTTTCCGATGGTGGCACAAACGCGCAGGGCACTCAGACCGCCGGATCGGCAACGACGGTGACCTATACGGTGACCAACACGGGAACGGACGACCTGACCATCGCAACAGCGACGAGTTCGTCTCCGAGCAATGTCACGGTCAATTCCATCGGGGCTCCCGGCTCAACGACGATCACGGGCGGCGGCGGGACAACGACGTTTGCCGTGCAATACACACCGACCCTTGCGGGTGCGTTCTCCTTCGGACTGTCGTTCGTCAATGATGACGGCGACGAGAATCCGTTCAACTTCACGGTCAGCGGGACCGCCACCGGAGCGCCGGAGATTTCCGTTTCGGCCGATATCGGCGGGGCGGTTACCGATGGTGGCACCAATGCGCAGGGCACTCAAACCGCAGGATCGGCGGTCACGGTGACCTACACGGTGACCAACTCCGGAACGGACGATCTGACGATCGCAACGGCGACGAGTTCGTCTCCCAGCAATGTGACGGTCAATTCCATCGGTGCTCCCGGCTCGACAACGGTGGCGAGCAGCGGCGGAACAACGACGTTTGCCGTGCAATACACGCCGACCCTGGCGGGCGCATTCTCCTTCGGACTGTCGTTCGTCAACGATGATGCCGATGAGAATCCGTTCAACTTCACGGTCAGCGGAACGGCGACCGGTACGCCCGAGATTTCCGTTTCCGCCGATATCGGCGGGGCTGTTGCCGACGGCGGCACAAACGCACAGGGATCTCAGGCCGCAGGATCGGCAACGACGGTGACTTACACGGTGACCAACACGGGAACGGACGACCTGACCATCGCAACAGCGACGAGTTCGTCTCCAAGCAATGTCACGGTCAATTCCATCGGTGCTCCCGGCTCGACGACGATCACGGGCGGCGGGGGGACAACGACGTTTGCCGTGCAATACACACCGACCCTGGCAGGGGCCTTTTCCTTCGGGTTGTCGTTCGTCAATGACGATGCCGACGAGAATCCGTTCAACTTCACGGTGAGCGGAACGGGCACCGGTGCGCCGGAGATTTCCGTTTCCGGGAATATCGGCGGATCGGTCACCGATGGCGGCACCAGCGCGCAGGGCACCCAGACAGCCGGGTCCGCAACGACGGTGACCTACACGGTGACCAATACCGGAACGGGGGATCTGACGCTGGCGACGGCGACCAGTTCCGCGCCGAGCAACGTCACGGTCAATTCCATCGGAGCGCCAGGCTCGACAACGGTGACGGGCGGCGGCGGGACGACGACATTCGCAGTGCAGTATACGCCGACTCTCGCAGGGGCCTTTTCCTTCGGGCTGTCGTTCGTCAACAATGACGGCGACGAGAACCCGTTCAACTTCACCGTCAGCGGAACGGGCACCGGGACGCCGGAGATTTCCGTTTCGGCCGATATCGGCGGCGCGGTTGCTGACGGTGGCACCAATGCGCAGGGGACGCAGGCTGTCGCTTCCGCAACAACGGTGACCTACACGGTGACCAACTCCGGTACGGACGATCTGACGATCGCGACCGCGACCAGTTCGGCGCCGAGCAATGTCACGGTCAATTCCATCGGGGCTCCCGGCTCGACGACGGTAACAGGCGGCGGGGGGACAACGACCTTCCAGGTGCAATACACGCCGACAGCGGTTGGAGCCTTTTCCTTCGGACTGTCGTTCGTCAATGATGATGCCGACGAGAATCCGTACAATTTCACGGTGAGCGGAACGGCGACCGGTACACCGGAGATCTCCGTTTCCGCGGATATCGGAGGCGCGGTTGCCGATGGCGGCACCAACGCACAGGGCACCCAGACTGCCGGATCGGCGGTCACGGTAACCTATACTGTGACCAACTCCGGCACGGACGATCTGACGCTGGCGACGGCGACCAGTTCCGCGCTGAGCAATGTTGCCGTCGATACCATCGGGGCGCCCGGCTCGACGACCGTGACGAGCGGCGGCGGGACGACGACGTTCCAGGTGCAATATACGCCGACCGTGGCGGGGGCCTTTTCCTTCGGGCTGTCATTCGTCAACAATGACGCTGACGAGAACCCGTACAATTTCACGGTCAGTGGAACGGCCACCGGGACGCCCGAGATTTCCGTTTCCGCGGATATCGGCGGAGCGGTTACCGACGGCGGCACCAATGCGCAGGGATCTCAGGCCGCCGGATCGGCGGTCACGGTGACCTATACGGTGACCAACTCCGGCACGGACGATCTGACGCTGGCGACGGCGACCAGCTCCGCGCAAAGCAATGTGGCGGTCGATTCCGTCACTGCTCCTGGCTCAACGACCGTGACGACCGGCGGGGGCACGACGACGTTTCAGGTGCAATACACGCCAAATTCGGCGGGCGCCTTCTCTTTCGGCCTGTCCCTTGTCAACAATGACGCCGACGAGAACCCGTTCAATTTCACCGTCAGCGGTACAGCCAGCAGCGGGGGCTCCAACCTGGCGGTCACGTCCGGCTCCAGGCAGGCCACCGAAGTCGAAATGCAGTTCGACGAGGTGCTGGTGGCGAGCGTTACGGATGACAGCGGCAACGGCGTTGCAGGGGTGGATGTGACCTTCACCGCGCCGTCAACGGGCGCGTCGCTGACATTCTCCGGCACCGGGACGAATACAATTACAGTGACAACCGCGTCGGATGGAACGGCGACAAGTTCGGCGATGACGGCCAATTCGACGGCATCGCCCTATCAGGGGGGCGGATCGCTCACGTCTTACAACGTCACCGCCAGCGCCTCCGGGCTGACCAGTGTCTCCTTCTCGCTCACCAACGACCGGGATTCGGAAGCCGATATCCAGAAGACCAAGGAAGTCATCGCCTCTTTCGTGACCAATCGGGCCAATGCAATCGTCTCCGGACAACCGGATATCGTCTCGCGCCTGACAGGTGGCCCCTTCGGTCAACAATCCGGGCAAAACGGATTCAATTTCGACGTCACCCCATATTCCAGGTCCGGCAATTTCCAGTTCTCCCTCAGGGCGTTCGTGGATTCCCTCCGTGCTGGAGGTGAAGGCCAGGCGAGTGATCAGGCAGGCAGTCCAACGCCGGCTGGTCCCGAGAGATACGCCGCTTTCGATCATTTCTCCACGTCTGACACCATGAGCTACACGGCCGTCGGGCCGCAGCCGCAAACACAGGACACACTTGCGATCCTGAGCGGTACCAACGGAGAGGGGGCAGGTGATGGCGCCCGCGAGGCCGAACCGATATCGGGTTGGGATTTCTGGGCGCAGGGCACATACGCCGTGACCGAGAACAACAACAGCGACAGCCAGACCGGCCTGTTCTTTGCCGGGATTGACTACCGCTACAAGGACCGGGCCGTCTTCGGCCTGATGGGCCAACTCGATATTACGGACGAGAGCAATGACGCGGCAAATACATCGGCGGACGGGATGGGCTGGATGGCCGGGCCCTATGTCGCGTTGCGCGTGCACCAGAATTTCTATCTGGACGGTTTGCTGACCTACGGTCAGTCTTACAACACCGTCAACGCGCTCGGCCTGTTCGAGGACGACTTCAAGACGCAGAGGTTCCTGCTGCAAGGCGGACTGACGGGAGATTTCAAGCTCAGCGACACCGTCAAGGTCAGCCCATTCGCGCGGGTCACCTATTATTACGAAGAGCAGGAAAGCTATACCGACACGCTCGGCCGCCTGATCCCGTCGCAGGATTTCGATCTGGGCCGGCTGGAATTCGGTCCCAAGGTTTCCTGGGACCTGGTGTTGGACGACCGGATGCTGTTCTCGCCCTATCTGACGCTGTCCGGGATTTACGATTTCAACAAGCTGCAGGATTCCAGTCCGACCGATGCCACACTGGCTTCATCGGATGAAGACCTGCGCGCGCGCCTTGAAGCGGGTGCCGGGTTGCTCGTTCCGGGACGCAACATCCAGATTTCGGGTGAGGGCTTCTACGATGGCATCGGGGCGGCAAACTTCAGTTCCTTCGGCGTGACGCTGAATGTGAAGGTGCCGTTCTGAGCGAACCGGCCGGCTCGAGCAGAAGAAAGGTCCTCCGGGCGCTCAATCTGCCAGGCCGACGATCCTTCTGATCCAAACGAGGTTTCCTGAAGCCTTTGTCTAAACAAGGGTTTCAGGAAAGTGCGCGTGCTGGACAGGGTCGTCAAAAGGGGCTTAAAACAGGCCCTATCAAGTCATCGTGGAGACATGCGGCCTGGTGCCTGTCGCGTTCAGATGAATTCAGGATACCGCCCGAACGCATTTGCACAGCAAACGCTGCCTCCGGCGCTTTCCTGAACTCAGACACCGTTTAGACGCGACGCGCACCAGAGCGCAGGCATGCCCGGATGCCACGACAACCAATCCGATTCCGATCCCGTTTTTACCTGAAATCCAGATGGAGGAAGGCAGGCATGGCCATGCCGGACGAGGCGGCGGCCGCGCTGAAGTGGCCAACGCGCGAGGCACGACAGGCGGCGTGCGCGGAGTTCTGTGCGCATCTCGCTGCCGGATTTTCGGTCGACAGTTTCCCCGGTGCGGACCGGACGACCCTGCGCTATTTCACCGAACAGTTTCCTGAGGATTTTCCTCCCGGAAAGCTTGAGGAAGCCGCAAGGCTCGGGTTGCTGGAATGGGAAAGGATCGGCAAGGAAGGGGTGACGGGCGCGCTTTCGAAATTCAATGCCAGTGCCTGGTCCCTGGCGATGAAACGCCATGCCGGCTGGCAGGACCGGCCGGAAAGCGGGGGTGCAGGCCTTGCAGGCAGGCTGGACAAGACCGGGAGAGTCGCGGCTTTCAAGCCACGCAGCTCGGAGGAGATCGCTTTGGGGGTGATGGCCTTGCTGACTTCAAAGGACCTGTCATCTGCCGAGGATTTGCCGAAAGCAAAGGATATTCCAAAGGATGGCAACCGCCCTCGAGACATTGATTGAGCACATCGACAGCATGGCGGCGCCGGAACGTGTCGCGCTTCAAAAGCAACTGGATGAGGCCGGTGTCCTTGAACAGTTCTCGGTGTGGCGTCCACAGCCGGGGCCGCAGACAGAGGGCTATTTTTCCGAGGCCGACCTGACGCTTTACGGCGGGGCCGCCGGGGGCGGCAAGACGGACCTGATTGCCGGGCTGGCGCTGTTTGCCCACCACAAGGCGGCGATCTTCCGGCAATCCCTGAAGTCTCTGAAGGGGCTGATCGAGCGCATGAATACCCTGATGCGCGCGGCGGACATGGGCAGGATTTCCGGCAATCCCCCTCGATGGACCGGCCCCGACGAGCGCATGATCGAGTTCGGGCATCTGGGTCTTCCGGGCTCGGAAGAAGACTGGCAGGGTCGGGACCATGACCTGAAGGCTTTCGACGAAGGCGCGCAGATGGATCCGCGCAAGATCATCTTCGTTCTCGGCTGGCTGCGCTCGACCCGCACGGACCAGCACTGCCGGGGGCTGATCGCAACCAATCCGCCGATCGGAGGGCAGGGCGATTTCCTAAGCGACTGGTTCGCGCCGTGGCTGGACCCGCTTCATCCCCGCTACCGTCAGGCCGCACCCGGGGAATTGCTCTGGGCCGTGTTCGTCGACGATGGCGATGCTATCCGGACGGTCTGGGTGGACGGGCCGGCGCCTGTCGAGATCGAGGGCGAATTGCGGACGCCGAAGAGCCGGACTTTCATACCGGCGCGGCGCCGGGACAACAGGTTTCTGGGCGCCGATTATGACGCGCAACTCGACCAGATGCCCGAGCCGATGCGCACGGCGCTCAAAACCGGCGATTTCCTGGCGGCACGTCAGGATCACGACTGGCAGGTGATTCCGTCGGACTGGGTCGAGCTGGCCTTTCAGCGTTTTGATCAGGGCGTGGATGCAGACCGGCCGATGGATGTGCTTGCCGTCGATGTCGCCCAGGGGGGCAAGGACAAGACGGTTCTTCAACCGCTGCACGGAAGACGCTTTGCACAGAACATCGTTCGCAAGGGTACCGATACAAAGGACGGCTCGGATGTCGGCTCCCTCATTATCCGGGAACGGCGGGACAGCGCGCTGATCGTTGTGGACTGCACCGGAGGCTGGGGCGGGGACACGGTCGGGTTTCTCAAAAGGGAAAACGGTATTCCGGTTGAGAAATGCGTGTTTTCAGCACAATCGGGAGAATGCGCCAAGGACAGCCGGATCCCCTTCTACAATTTACGGGCGCAGCTCTACTGGCGGCTGAGAGAGGCGCTGCATCCCAAGAGCGGCGCGGGTCTGGCCATCAAGCGGTCAGCGTCCGTCAAGGCGCAACTGACCGCTCATCGCTGGAAGATGAAAAACGGCAGGATCCTGATCGAAAGCAAGGAAGACATCAAGGAACGGCTCGGATCGTCCCCGGATGAAGCCGATGCCATGGTGGAGGCGTGGGGATGGACGGAAAAGGCTGCCCTGACGAAAATCCAGAAGACGGAGACCCGGCACCAGATGAGGCCTATGGCCGATCCGCTCGACGGGTTCTGATCAAGCGCCTGTGCGTTCGCGATGCCAGTTTCATTGCCGCCAACATGCGCCGGCAGGATTTCCGGGAAATCGCCTGTCTCTGGGAGACCTGGGACACTCGGGCGCTGGGGATCTGCGCGGTTGAAACGGCCGTTCCTGGCATGGTGTGGTCGATCTGGTACGAGGGGCAACCGGCAGCCGCCTTCGGTTTCAGCAGGGCCTCGGCCTTCGATCCGGATCACTGGCAGGCCTGGGCCTTCGGTACGGACCGGTTCAAACGCTGCGTACCGCGGATGACCCTGCAATTTGTCGAACTGCGCCCGCGCATCGAACGCGATTGCCGACGGCTGCAGGTCATCACACACAAGGACCATGATATCGCGCATGGCTGGATCGAGGCTCTCGGGGCAACGCGGGAAGGCCTGTTGCGATCGTATGGCCGGGGCGGGGAGGACTTTTACGTTTACGCCTGGGTGCGGCAGGAGGCCGATCGCCGGTCAGGGAGCGCGCCAGGCCCGGTTCCGGTTGACCCGGGTCTGAAGTGACATCTTCAGCGATTGGCGGGAGACAAAGACAGCGGGCTTTCTCAGGCCATTTGACGCGCGGCGCCGGTGAGGAACCGGGCGCGGTATTCGGTCGGGCGCAATCCAAGCCGGCTGCGAAAATGGTGGCGCAGCGCGTGGGCGCTGCCGAAGCCGACCAGGACGGCGATCGTCTCCACGTCATCGTGTCCGGAAACCAGGAGATCCTTGGCGGCCTCTACCCGTTCTCCGGCGAGCCAGTCACCGGGTGCCTGGCCGGTCGCTTCCGTGAACCGTCTCTGAAAGGTGCGCGGGCTCATGTGACAGAGCGCGGCCATGGCGGAAATGGTCCAGGCCTCAGCGAGGCGATTTCTGACCTGTTCAAGAACCGAAGCAACTTCGCCGCCTTCGCGCCTGGCAACCGGCCGTTCGAGAAACTGCGCCTGACCGCCGTTGCGGTGCGCGGCGACGACCAGACGTCTCGCGACGGAGTTTGCTTTTTCCGGCCCGTAGTCCTGCCGGATAATTTCCAGCATCAGGTCAATCCCGGCCGCGCTGCCGGCGGATGTGAGGATCCGGTTCTCCTGACGATAGAGTGAGGTTTCGTCCACCGTGATTTCGCGATGACGGACACGCAGCTTGTCCGCGTAGCGCCAGTGTGTGGTGGCTGCCCGGCCGTCGAGCAGACCGGTTGCAGCCAGGACAAAGGCACCTGAGCAGATCGACACGAGCCTGGCTCCGCGCCGGTGGGCGCGGCGCAGTCTTTCGGTCAGCGCTTCAGGCACGGCGGCATCTGCGCCCCGCCAGCCAGGAACAACGATGATATCGGCTTGGTCGATGCGATCGGCTCCGTGATCGGCAGCGATCTGAAGACCGCCCTGGGCCCGCAAGGGACCATCGTCAATGGCGCAACTGAGAAAGCGGTACCAGTCCGATCCGAATTCGGGGCGGGCAAGGCCGAAAATCTCGCAGGCAATCCCGAACTCGAAAGTGCACAGACCGTCGTAGACCAGAACCGCCACAAGGGGGCCTGAAAGCAGAGGCGGTTCAGCGGGAAAGGGAGGTGCGATCCATTCTGGCATGATTTATACGTATAATGTCTTTTGCGTCAATTGCCAAGAATGGTCCCGAGCGGTCACAAGGAAGGGGAAAGGAGTTTCTCATGTCCAACAATGTTACCGCCGTTCCCGCCGCGCCGAGCGATCTCGCCAGAGAGCATTTTGCGGCCGAGTTCAGGTTCGAGACCGATTGCTGGGACGTGCATGACGCGCTGGCCAGGGATCCCGGGTTCGTGCTGCTGGATGTCAGAAGCCCGGCACTCTTCGAAAAGGGACATGTTCCCGGTGCCGTGAACATGCCTCACGGCAAGATCATCCGTTCGAAGATGGCAAACTGGCCGGAAGATACGCTGTTCGTGACCTATTGCGCCGGGCCGCATTGCAACGGCGCGGCCCGCGGCGCGTTGCGCCTCGCCGAACTCGGACGCCCGGTGAAAATCATGGCGGGCGGGATCACCGGCTGGCTGGACGAGGGGTTCGAGCTTGCAACGGGCAGCGAAGACCCCGGGTGACGGCCCGTACGCGAGGCCCGTGGGGCTGAAGAAAGCCGCCGCGCCGGTCCGGACCGGCGCGGGTGTACTTTCCATCTTCTGCCAACCCCAGTTGACATTGGAACATTTGGTGAACAAAATGGACCAGTCGTGCAGTGTAAGGTTTGCCGCATCGGGCTTCCGGATCAGAAAGGCTCAAATGACCGTTTTCGTCCTGACGCCGTTTGTCGTCATCTACCGCATAATCCTGAACTTCAATCTGTTCCGGAAGGATGCATACGGGGCGTTGAACATCGTTTCACTGACGCTGATCATGGCATCCAGCCTGTTCTTTCTTTATTGCGTCTTCGACGGGATGTTCATCAGAAGCGAATTCCTGTTCTTTCTTTTTATAGCGGCTCCCTGGGCGATCGGCGGCCTTCTGATTGCCGATCTGGCTGCCAGCCTGGTTCAGGTCGTACGTGCCTTCAGGTCGGATTTCGGATTGCAGTTCAAGATTTTGAGATGCGTTTCGCTGCTGCTGTTCGTTGCCGTCGTGGGCCTTGCGTATTGGGCCGCGATCGCATCGGCTCCGATCTGAGCCACGGCAAGGCCGTACCGGTCCGCTGAACGCGCTGATCCAGGTGCGGGCTGCGTGTCACCCGAGCGATGACGCGCCCAATATGCATCCAAGTCCGAAGGTCCGGCTTCCCGACTTCTTCGCCATTGAACGGGCGGGGCATGGCAAAAAGTGAGCTTTCCATGGAAACGATTGAACTGCGCATTTCAGAAGCCCCTTTCGGGCATGGCCATCTTTTCATCATCTACACCAACCGCACGGGCGAGGAATATGTTGTTCGCGGCGGTCCCGGGGTCCTGTCGTGGTGGCCAGAATACTGCTGCGCAGAAAAAAGCTGTTGCCGCCCACTTTTGTCGCCGGCCTGGAAAAAGAGCTCCGAAATCCGGATCCGGACGAAGTCCTTAAGGGGCAGGAAGCCCTGACGGACCTGTTTCGGATCGACCCGGTAGGCGCAGATCGTAAAAAGGTAAACTGGAGTGTCCGGAGGAAGCCATTGGCAAAATCCCGATACCTTTTCCGCAGCATCAAAGACATACTCGATAACTATTCGCGGTGCCTAGGTATGCAGAAGCCAAAGATGCCCCGGCGCGATAGGTTGAACCAGAGCCTAGGTGTTGACCGACATCAGGTGGCGCAAACCATCGAATGGCATCACCCGAAACATTTATAGTCCCTGGGAGCATTCCTGCCAGCTTGGAAGAAGAGGTCTTTCCCACCCCTGCCGAGCCATTGATGATTACGACATGTGTCAATTCTAATTTCCGCTGAGTGACGTTGCTATCTGCATCATGCTGAGGGAGCTTCGCCGCTAAGACAAGCTGGAAACCAGTTCAATAACGGGACCATCTTGTTTGATGGGGATGGCGCAACAGCGACCTGTCAGATTGGACCTGTCGCGGTTTGATGCCGCCCCTTTGATAGCATTTACTGCAACAAAGGAGACAAGCTATGGGACTGAAACG
>NZ_JBBMQN010000008.1:0-302889 GCF_038900065.1 Roseibium sp. AS2 | reverse complement strand
CTTCATCTCGTTCTCCAAGCGTATCAAAGGCCGGAGAAGTCCAATTTTCAACCCAGTGGTTTTTGGGGATGATTACCTCCCTTATTACCGTGTCCTGAGAAGTGGATAACATGCGGCCGATGGTCATTGATGCCGTTAATCAGGTCTATTGGTGTTGCTGCCGGCACAGCCAGAAGTTCAATCTGATCGCGGAACTTCGATCCTCTTATTTGACGAAGAACATTGTTTACTTCTGCATCTACACGCAGGGGGGCGCCTTCTTCCGGACTGGCAGTCAAATATAATACCCGAAGTATTTCTGGCTTTGGCGGTTCAATGATTATATGCCTTACTTCCGGTCTACTTATCCTGGCAACCTCACGAGCATGGTCGAGCTCTTTTCTGCGTCTCTTTTCAGCCAGACGATCCTCTTGCCTCTGACGGGATTTCAAGTCCCTATCTTCCTTGGCTCTTTCCTGCCTCAAAGCACTTTCCAGAGCCTTTTGTTTGTCTGCTATCTGCTTATTTACGTCTGCCAATTTCTTAGCAAGCGCGGCAGCTTTTTTGCTTTCGTCGGAGCACTTTTTAGCTTCTCTCTCGGCCGCCTGCAGATAGGTATTTCGCGAATTTTCGGAACGGGATTTGGCTGCTTGCGACATTTTTGAGTTTGCAGAACTTGCAGCTTTATTTGCTGTCTCTTCATGCCGCACTTTTTGGGTTTGGTAACCGGCAGCTTTCTTTTCGAGTTGGGAAATCTGTGATCGTATATAATTTGAATTCATGCTTCACTATGCAGGATTCACGCATTGATTTGAACGTAAATCTGTCTTTTCTAAACGGAATTCTGATTGGCCAAATGGCACCGCAGCAGTTTGACCTGCCCGGATTGCCGATCCCGAAGAGTTCGGACAGTTTGAACTGGCCATGTCACTGACTATGGCAGAAGAAAATTGACCAATTGGACGATTTGTCCGATGAAATTTTCAAGCCAACATCGCAAGGCTTAACGACCAACAACCAGGCTAAGCGGGGGAAGGGGCTACATTGGCGCTTTATGTGTGGAGGCCCGTTGCACGTTATTCCTCTTGTGTCAGGTAGGATTTTATCCTACTCTTCATAAGAACAAAGAAGGAACGAGGTATGGCCGAGAAAATCAGCATCACGCTGCCCCCGAACATGTTGGAGGCAATTAAAGCCCAGGTGGCTGCGGGGAATTTTTCATCCACGAGCGAGGTGTTGCGCGAGGCAATGCGCCTGTGGATGCGGCAGGAAAAAGAGCATGAAGAGCGGATGGATGCGATCCGCGCCCGAATCCAGCATTCCTTGAACGACCCGCGTCCCAACCTGACCGGTAAGCAAGTCAGCAAACGGTTGGAAGCGCTGTACGACAAACACGGCGTCTAACTGATCCATGAAACGATTTGCCGTCGAGTACCGCGAAACCGCGGTGGAAGACCTTGAAGCTATTTTTGAGTATGTGCTTGAGGCGAGCCGCGATGCGGTTACCGCCAAGCGGTACACCGACCGTATTTTCAGAAAATGCGAAAACATCGGAGATGTTCCGCACGGATATCCGGAGCGCAATGATCTGAGCTTTGGTATCCGGCTGGTGCCGTTCGAAGACAGTGCTGTCATTCTTTACGTGATTGAGGGTGAGACGGTCTGGATCACCAACATCTTTGCCGGTGGCCGTGACTACGATGCTTTTTTCCAGCGCCAGCGGGATACCGACTGAAGGCGCGTGTTCCGAGTAGTCGCCCAAACGATAACCCCGAGAGAAGAGGTGACCGAAAACCGCTCTGCGGGTTGCAGTCAGGGGAAGGCTTTCCCCTACCATTTCAGCATGTAGTAGCGTTCCCAGGCATTGGCGATGTCTTCAAAGGTCCATTCCCGCAGCCGGCCATGAGTTGGACTGGGCTGGGACACACAGTCCACCAACCCGGATTCCTGTTTGAATCGATGCAGACTTGGAGGGAAGCGATCTTCCGACGGCACCTAGACAGCGTGCGTTGATCGATCGGGGATGAGTGCTTCCAGATCAGCCATTGTTGAAAAACAAGACGGATTAAAGCGACCAATAATGTAAATTCACCGCAAAATCCAAGAGATGCTCATACATTACAAATTTATAGATCAAAAAGGCAATTGTCCCAAGAATGGCCCCAGGGATAATGTCTGCAACGAAATGTTGTTTTGTATATAGCGTGCTAATAGAAATTATGGCTGGCACACTCCAGACCGCGTAAGTCGTCCAGCTCAGTTCCGGGTAACAAAAGTAAAACCAATGCCAGCCGGCAAGAAATGCGACAGCCACATGCATTGAGGGAAAACAGTTTCCCCCCTTATCGATGCTTTGTACAAAATTCAGCAGTCTTGAGGCTGCGCTTTTTACTTCGTAATTGCGCCATTCCGCGGGTGTTCTTACCGGTACAATATATGAAATAAATACATGCAAGAATAGGAGCAAGTAATAGCTAAAGCACACCAAATAGAATTCTGTCATACTGGAGATGGCAAGAATAGGAGAAATTATGAACGGATAGTAAGCTACCGAATAGACCCAGACCCAACCGGGACGGAAAGGTATTTTCGTATCCAAAAAGCTCACCCGCCCAACGGCGACATTCTTTATCGGCTTTTTCTGAGGAAGGAAGTATACTTGATACCCTAGGAAAATCAGGCCAACTGAAATTGACGTCGCTAGTAGTATTTCCGTTAAAGTGAGCATGAATAGTTAATTATATTTGTTGGTCATTGGTCACAGTTTGATCTCGCCCATTTCTGCCTGTGGCCAAAACGGCTCACTGAAAATATGCGCCGTTTTGAGAGAAGTTCAAGCAGATTTTACGCACACTTGAGTATAAGTGTTTTGCACGACAAAGTCACTAATTGTTGATCGATATATAGTATAAAATAAAACCTATTATGTAGAAAATCCACACTATTCCAAATATTATGTACGTACCAGAAAGCATTGGCTTTAGGTTCATTCCTTTGTCGTCGGAGTATAGCTCTTTGTAGAGCAGCCGCCCTGATGGAAGTGTTGCATTTCCGTGGACGGTATCTCGATTATCCTCAGGGAAGTTAGCTAACTCTTCAAGATAGGCCGCCCTACGAACCAGCTTGGTTGCATTGCTAAATAGCCTTGCGTTTTGTAAGTACGCTCCGCCTGAACTGCCAAGACCAAGGAAAATAAGTGCGGCTATAGGAACCCACCTTACTGATTCCAGAAAATTCATTGGTGACAGAGTTGTGTTTTTTGAATGATCAGAGTTGGAAATGTAGTTTCCCTTTTCAAAATTCGACTTCGTTTCGTATTTACTGGTCACCACGACCTTTTCAACCTTTATGACGCCGCCACCCAAAAATATAAGTGATATTAAAACAATCTGAAGATACAGGAACGTCTTTAGTAACTCAGAAATGTACTTCCAGCATTCTCTGAGGTTGTTGTTAAGTTCTCTATACTCGCAGTCTAAAAACTCAAACATATAGTCGCTCTCAGCGGCGTCCTTGGCAGTCATCAGAATGTGCCCTCCAGCAATGCACCTTTCAAAAACATTATTCAATTTTTCCTATTAGGCAACTAAATATCTCCCCTCTAAATTGTGCAAACACTTACGTTCTTGTTTGCAAAGAAGAAACATCATCTAAACAAAAACGGGCCACAGCAACTGTAGTCACTGCAGCCAGTTGAAGGTCGCATAGGTGTTTGCTGTCGGTATCCGCGTTTCAGTGCTGTAAAGTCAGAACTGGCAGATTTTCTGACAGGGTCTACCATGTCTAGGCGATAATCCCGAGAGAAGGGGTGACGTAAAACCGCCCCGCGGGTTGCAGGCAGGGGAAGGCTTTCCCCTACCATTTCAGCATGTAGTAGCGTTCCCAGGCATTGGCGATGTCTTCAAAGGTCCATTCCCGCAGCCGACCATGAGTTGGACTGGGCCGGGACACACAATCAATCAACCCGGATTCCTGCTTGAACCGATGCAGCCAGGTCATGGACTTGGGTTTGCCATTCGACCCGACCTCAATCCGCCGGATGTGATGACTGTTGGCCCACATGGCTCGCGGATCTTCAATCGACCTCCGATCAGCCAGATAGCACCGCAGCAGTTTGACCTGCCGGTCTTGCGGATCTTCTCTTAAGTCGGCATTGAGCTGCGCAACGACTAACTCCGCGGCCCGCCGTCCGACGCGTTCCAGCATTTCTTCCAATGCCTCTGTGCTCAGCACGATGGCTGGTAATGCTTCCATATTCCTCACTTTCCTTGAAATTTAGACACAAAAAAACGCCCCAAAAGGGACGTTAAAACAAAACGCGACCCACCTCGGTCGCATTGTGATTATTTACAATATATACGTGCGTAAGTCAAGTTTTAAACACCCAGGAGTTGTCCTAACCGGTCGGTAACAGGGCGCAGCGGATCCACAAATCCCAGATCATAAATCATGGTGGTTTCAAGGTTCCCCTTGTGATCCACGTAGTGGCTGACGTCTTCCCGCCGCACCCCTTGACCTACCAGCATGAGTGAGATGGCGATGCGCTTAAGATCATACAATTGAAAATATGACGGCACGCCTTCCAACTCTTTGAACCGCACCAGCGGCTTGCGGAAGTTGTCACGGGGCAGGGCAGGGTCGGCATGCGATGGAAACACCAATTCCGCCTCCGGCCAGCGTGATCGTTGCTGCCGCACCAAGTCGGCGACCTTCGGATGGATAGGAACGGACCGGTAGGCGTATTCAGAGGCGGCACGAGAGAGTTTGATGCCCTTGGTGTTGTGCTTGTGCCAGATAAGCCGCT
This sequence comes from Roseibium sp. AS2, assembly GCF_038900065.1. Taxonomy (NCBI): domain Bacteria; kingdom Pseudomonadati; phylum Pseudomonadota; class Alphaproteobacteria; order Hyphomicrobiales; family Stappiaceae; genus Roseibium; species Roseibium sp. AS2. The sequence continues at coordinate 298,106 of NZ_JBBMQN010000008.1, read as the reverse complement.
CCAAGTCGAAATGCTCGAATTTGGCGTGCGTGAGCTCTGTGGGCCGCGCCATGGTCAAGAACAGGATGCCCATGAAGTTGCAGAGCTCGACCATCTGGGCATTCTGCACAGTCGTCCGGCCATTGGCGAGGGAGACCATGCGTTTGTCCTTCCCAACCAGTCCTTCGGTCGATGTTGTAGGTTCAATCACCGGCGTAAAGATGTAGTCCGCAATCGCTTTGATTTGCTCCGGTGAGTAGTCCCGACGCTGCCGCAACGCCGTTTGTTGCCGGAGGGCGGAGCAGGGGTTGCGCATGTCCACTACCTGCATGCGGATGGCCCAATTGAACATCGCCTTTAGATGCCGGTAGGCGGTGTTCCAGGTGCCTGCCACTTTGAACTGATCAAGAAAAGTTTTGACGTCGGTCGGTTTGATGTCTTCGACTGGTCGATTGCCGTGCTTGGCGCCAAAGTCGACGTAGTTACGGACCTTGTTCTTACCCTGCTTGGTGTCGGACGCACATTTGGGCTTCATCGCATACCCGATGAAGCACCAGAACTGGCTCTGATATTTGGCCGATTTGGTGGAGATATGCTCACTCCAGTATTGCTCAATGAGATCGCTGACGAGCAGGGTGTGCTTGGCATGATAATCGACTTTGTCGGCATCTGGATCTTCGCCTTTACCGACCTGGACTTCTCGCTGATGCACCAACAGTCGAGCGGAACCAAGGTTCATGTTGGACGTATTACCAACGACGACCCGCCGTCGTTTGCCATTGAAGCGATAGGTATGAACGAAGGATTTGATGCCGTTGGACGTGACACGCAAACCAAGCCCAGTTTGGGCCCCTTGGTAGATTTTGCCGTCTAGCCCTTTCGGGTAATCCCAGTAGAGTTCTTGATCTTTATTTGTGGGGCACTTGGCGTTTCTAATAAATGTATTGTCTAAATATAGTTTCGGCATTCCATGTAACACTCATGTAACAAATATTATGCGAAAATAGCATATAAAAGACAAGTATTAATTTACTTGGGTGCGTAATATACGCAGTAAAAACAAATAGTTATATTAAATCGCTGAAAGTGTTTTTGTATGCATGTTTGGCGTTGGTAATGAGGAGGTCGACAGTTCAATTCTGTCCAGCGGCACCATTATTTTCAATAACTTACAGTCTTTCTCGTTAAATCGAAAACCCATGTAACAGCCATGTAACAGCGGGTTCTAAGCGAAATGGTCAGTCCCACATCCGCGCAGCTATTTCTTGTTCATCCGGCCCGAGTGCGTTGGTGTAAATGGCTGTCGTGCTGATCGACGCATGGCCCATCCATTTGCACAGCATGTTGAGGGGGACGCCGCTGCGGATAGCGTGGATGCCGTATCCATGCCGTAGACCCTTGGGGCTGGCATGAATGCCTCTGATGCCGGCGTCGCGCATTAGATCCTTGATCCAGCGATAAGCTGTCGAGCGATTGACTGGCTGCCCCCCATGCCGCCAAAGCGGTACTGCCTCAGCGGTCAGACGCTGCTGGCTTGCTCGGATGCCGTGAACTGCGTCTAGCAAGTCCGCGAGAGCCGAAGGGATGGGCACCTCTCGCATGATATGTTTCCGGCGCTTCTTCAAGCAACGGATGGAAACTGAACCTGCTTCTATCTGCACAGCTGCTGCGGTTAATTCGAGAGCTTCGGATATCCGGCAACCGGTATAGAGAAGGGTGAGGCCGAAAGTACTGATTTCTGGGGCGGCGCGTTCCGCGGCTTTGATAAAGCGTGCCCGTTCTGCAGCATTGATATAGAGGCGCTGGTTGCGCTCATCGTACAGCCTCATGGATGAGGCCGATTGCATATTACCCATGACAGATCGCCTGCGATCGGCCTGGTTGCCGACGCACCACTATTGATAATTCTGTTGCAAGGGTGAAAAGCCAACGCTGGCAGCACGTTGACCGCTGAGAACGCCATTCACTAACCGATATCGCTACATTTAACAAGTTCATATCCATAAAAAATCTAATTGTGTCCAGAATTATCAATAATGTTGCAAGCAACAAACTCGAACGAGTGTTGCGATGAACAAACAACGCCAATCTATCACAGTCGTATTTCTCTTTGTATTTGCATTTATACTTGGTGGGAAAGGCGTGCTAGCCCAGTCTGTGGCCTTCACTGAGAAGAACCTGAAGGCCTTTTTCAAGGCGTTTGAGGATGGCTACGCCGAACAGACTGGCCGGAACCCAAACACGCTTGAAACCACGATAGACGCGTGGCAGGAGCTGGTTGATCATCCGAAGTTCTGTCTGGGCAGCGTCACCGTCAACGGAGAGGCCGTACATCATGGTGTGGCGGGGCCGTTCGTTCGATACGAGGCTGCCAAGATTGCCGTTGTGACTCGTTCTGTCACGGCTACTTGGGGTAATGAGGCCGTTAGCTTCAGCCTCGTACAGCGGTTCAATGCTAACAACGGCAAACGGCGAGGTTCGCTGGAGCTTACAGGTCTCTACTTCTCTTCACCGAAGGCTCGTCCGGCAGCGATCATTGTGCGCGACAAATGGGCGGACACTTCGTTCAAGGAATCTGCACCGCCTGTGCATCAGCCATGGGGCCTTCCGGCCCTGACACTTAGTCAGGCGTTGCCCCAGTACACGGTGACGGTCCGCCGTTTGATGCGCAATCCGCGCCAATTCAAGCAGTCCTGCAACTGATCCAACCGCCTGCTGCGACAAGTGTGCGCGCAGCGTTTTTCATCAGCATGTTCTGGAGGACAGGATGAAATTTTCACATGCCGTCATTGCTATCGCGCTCTTGCTGGTGCCGAACATGGCAATTGCGCAAGAAACGAATGCAGGGCTTTCAAAAAAGTTTCTGCTCGGGACATGGGTCGCGATGTCGACCAACCGGCAACACGAGCGGGTTCGGACCACCGTGACGTTTGACGAGGACCACTTTACAGAAGAGCGCGTCAACATCGGCTATGCCCACGAAATTCAACGCATCGTGGAAAGCGACTCCGCCGGAACATGGTCGATCGGCACAGCGGGGACGAGCTTGAGCATTCTCTTCACCAAAAACCGGGCGCAGCCAATGTTGGTCGGCACGTCGCAAGAGTGGCAGATCAACGTGATTGATCCTGGCCGCATCCGCATCGGTCGCGGCATTTTTCAGCGGCAGCGTTGACCATCTCACGGTGTCACAATCGGAGTAATCGGCGATGATGATGTTTTTCCTGTTTCCTGTGCTCTTCATCGCGGTGATGGTTCAGGGACTTGTCATTCTCGGGTTCGAGCTTCCTGAGATTTTCGGCAAGAAACCTCCAGTCAGAAGAGTTTCCAGCGTGATGGTGCCGAAAGAGCATTTAACGCTGTCACAGGGGCCCCATGGTCGGGTGTTGGCGACTAATCACAATGCCGAATTTCGGCATATTGCGGTTGGCAAACCGGCATACGATTGTGCGGAGAAGGGGGACTTTCAGTTTCTTCAGTTCAGCGGTGGTTGGATTATGGGGCCTAAGTTTTTCTTCGAAACCGCCCCTTACCGCGTCGAGTGCGAGGGGATGCCTATTAAGGTAAGGCGCGAAGGGAATGGGTATCGTGTTTACCGGAAAATCAATAAAAAGCGCCGTGGCTACATTAATGCACCGAGCCGACCGGACGAAGTGTACCTGACGATTGCCCCGAATGAGGCGCTGCGGGAAAAGCTGGAGCGCATAATCAACGAAAACAAAGGCGTTTATCGCCCTGCATCATAGGTTTTGGTGGACGTAACGGAAATAAAAAACGGCGTACCGATGCTGCAGTAGCGGTTTGTTGACAATGCCATCTTATCTATGGTTCCGTCTATTTGGCGAATTTTAACCACTCGGGCAGTAAACTTGACTGTTGATGTCATAATATATTGCCAAGAAATGCGGCGTGCTGTAAAAAGTATAGTGTATTCGAATACTGCCCGAACCGAAGTCCGGGCAATATTCAGGTGCATCTGGATGTCACCGTTTAGATTTGGGCCATGTATCGGTGAAAACCGTTACAAAATGTGCCCAGATCAGAAGTTCGCTTACTGGATCCAAAGGTGGAGTTGTGCAGACGCACACCTCAATTTGAAAACCAGTTTGCAGTTCTGTCGCTTTTATAAGCAAGTGCCAAATTACGAAGGCAAGAGCCACGTATTGGCCTGTTTGTTTAGGCGTATTTTTCAAGGTTCTCTTCCTAGATGAACCGCATGGCCTCCGCCGTGCAAAGCTCGGCCCTGCGGAGTTTTCGGATTAGGGGAGATAAAGAGCCCGTCGCCTTCCAGCGGCGGGCTTCTTTATGCCCGTGTTACTTCCAACTCTTTCCTCCTTTCTTCATAAAAAAAGCCACGCTTCGGAATGAAGGCATGGCATATCTAATATCTGTTGCATGGGAGGCGCATTTATCGCGCCGATTACAACAGATCGATGTTAGATTCTTCTAGGTATTCATTGAATATCTATTCGAATACCTTAGTGAAAGCATTTTAAAATTTGGAGCAATAGACTGAAGTTGTTCAAGCGAGAATGAAATCGGAAAACGAACCATAGGGCCACTCCTAGAATTGATTGGGTTGTGGTCGTTGCTAGAAGTCGACTAAGTCGACAGTTTTCACTAGCCGGTTACGAAGCAGGTGGACTCTATTCAGCGGAAGCCGAATGTCAAATGCTGTATTTCATTTTGTGACTTTTTTCAGGAAGTGGCTCTCGGATAATACATTGTAAAATAAAGAGAATATGACTTCATGTGAGCATTGGTATCTGAATTTTCCGCTAGCACTCAGTGCTCTACGCTGCTAAGAGCAGGCAGTTGTTTTAAGTGTCAGAAGCGCCTTATGATTTTGTTATTCGTGGATGTATTCTATGGAATTCTGGGCGTGATTTGCGCCCCGCCACTAAAAGTGCGCTTTTCGATTTAGTCGCCTATTTTTTTATCTTATTACGCCGCGCTCTAAGGTGACTCTAAAATTATTTAGTAGCCCAAAATTGGTGAGTTATTAGGTCAGCGACTCTCTTTAGCGAGGTAATAGATCGGGCAGCTTTTGCTGCCCGATTTGTTTTGCGCACTACGCCGCTTTGGCTGCTGGCGACGAAATTTTCTCGGCGGCTTGCCCATACATTGCCATGGGGAACTGCATATACTGCGGTTGCCAGTTCTCGACCTTTGCCGGTCGTGTTCCGTTTAGGCAATCCCGCAGGATGCTCTTCTGCACCTTGGCAGTTGAGGTGAGGTGGCTCTTGGCCACTTCTGTTCCTGCCAGTTCGGCCACCATGGCGTTTAGGGCAGACTTGTTCCGCAACAGGGTGAAGAACGCCTCATCGGGTGCCCAATGCGACCGCATATCGACCGCGAAGAACTGGCCCAACTCGTCAATCAAGGCCCCGCTCACCACCATGGTCTCAGCCATGACGAAGGTCAGGATGCGCATGACGGTTTCGTCGTTGAGTTCCAACAGGTGTTTGAAGATGGTGAGTAAGTCTTCGCCAGCGCCGACACCGTAGGTGGTCTCACGAACAATCGTCTCAGCGGGGTCACGTCCCAACAGTTCAGCGATTGCCTCCCGTTCCGCCTGAAACGTCGTCTCGGCAGAACATTCCGCCAGACTGTCGGCGATGGCTTTGTTTTCCGCCCGTTGCGGGTCGGGCTTGACCTGCCAGAGCGAAGATCCCGCGATGGCATGGGCCACCATCAACCGCAGCGCGGCGCTGGGGTGTTGCAGCATGGTGGTCCGCACGGCTGCATGGCGGTGCAGGTCGAGATAGTTTTGCAGCGGTCGGGTCAGTTCGGCTTGTGGGGTTGACTTGCTGCCTTCGGGCTGGCGCTCGTGCCGCTGCGCTTCCTTGCGGGTGAGGAAGCCCTCATGGATTTGCACCTCACCATCGGCGGTGCAGGTGATGTGAATCGCGCCCCCGTCATCTTTGCCAACGGACTGGTATTCCCAACTGCACCAATAGGCTCCAACTTCATGCAGCACCACATTGGTCCATCCCTCGGTACGGTAGCGCTCTACCAGCGCAGAGATGGCTTGGTTTTGCAGTTCCCAGAAGGTGTCGCACTCCGCGAAGTAGCTGGCGTCATCAAACAGGTCGGTGACAATCGTACCGGGATAGTCGGCCAGGTCGAACCGGGCATTGCTGGTTGGCACGTGCGCCCCGCCGAAGAGCCAGCTTTTGAGCTGAACTCCGGTCGGTGCCCAGCCGTCCTCGGCCTTGTGCAATTTCCACCATGCCTTTTGCTGGCGCATGGTGGCCATGGTCAGGATGCGCAACGTCGCAGGGGCAATTTCATCGCGGCGATAGGCGTTTAAAATCGGCGGGTACAGGTTGGCAACGGCCAGCCGCTGTTTCACCAGACGTTCGGTCACACCGAAGTGGGCGGCGATGTCCTCACACGCACGGCCTTGCTTCAACATGGCGGCAAAAGCCTCGTACTGGTCGATTTCGTCCATGGGCAGGCGGGCGATGTTCTCCGCCAGCGAGGCCTCAATGGCAGCGGCATCATCACCCTCGGCCATTATCAGGCAAGGCAACGGCCCAAGGTCGCAGCCTTCGGCCACGAGCGCCTGACAGGCGGTAAATCGCCGCTGTCCCGCGACGATTTCAAAGCCGTCACCCTCGGGTCGCACCAGCAAGGGCTGCAACAGCCCCAAGCTACGGATGCTGGGCAGCAGGTCGGTAACGTAGTCACCGCCGTGCTTCCGCACATTGAGCGGGGAGGGTTTCAGATTGGTCAGGTCAATGTAATCAAGTTTCATGGGTTTTCTCCTCAACAGGTTCATCAATGCGGCAACCGCGCCTGCGGCTGCCAACACGCTTTCCCTCAAAGGAGGGGTGCGCATGCACCCTTGCCACGTGGCGAACGCGGGGATGGGAGGGGAAAAGGAAAATCACGCCGGATGGTGCGGGCGCACAAGCGCAGCGCGGAGCCTCGGCCGGTGGTTATTTTCCTTTTGGGGAGAGAAGGGGCAGCGCCCCTCGGCCTCCCTAGATAGACGAAAAACTGCGCAGCAAGAACTTCCACTCCATCAAGAAAAGGTTGTTGCGTTAAGGATGGACACGTTGTGATATTGACACCTCGAGTTTGGGATGCATTAGTCATTAATTAACAATTAGTTAATTTCTCGTGGCTGGGGGCAGACACGTTCTAATGTATTTCAGGGTATTTGCGTTAGCCGTCATCGCATGTGTGACGGCAATTCTTATTTGCGGAAGTGTATATGCGCAGGTGGTTCCCGCCGTTGAGGACGCCGGTCAGATTGGGCGGCGTTTCGTTCCCCAGACCAGACTGCTTTCCCGACCAAGGGGCGAGGGTATTCGATTAGAAAGCACCGAAGCGCCCAGTGGTGCGGCAACAATCACAATTAATATTCGCGCTATTCAGGTAGAAGGCAGTACCGTCTATTCAGCTGATGAACTGGCTGGAATGACAGGCCAACTCGTTGGTCAAAGCACAGTCCAACAGATCTATGATTTGGCGGCGACGCTCACGGTGCGATACCGGCAAGATGGTTATGTCTTGTCTCGGGTGATTGTTCCCCCGCAAGAGCTTGTGCCAGATGACGCCGTCATTCGCCTCCAGATAATCGAAGGCTATGTCGATAATGTACGCTGGCCAGAAGAGGTTGCCAAATATCGAGATTATTTCACGGCCTACGCCGACAAGATCACGGCCCAACGTCCGCTCCATATCAAGACACTGGAACGCTACCTGTTACTTGCCGGGGATCTGCCTGGGTTGGAGTTTTCTTCGACGCTGGAGCCGTCTAAGACCAATACAGGCGCCTCCACCTTGGTGGTCACGGTCAAAGAAAAACCGTTTGCAGCCAGCGTTAGCACCGACAACCGCGGCACTGAAGGACGGGGACCCTACCAGTACACGGTGTATGGCTCTGCTGGAAACCTCTTCAACCAGCACGAGTCCCTCGAACTTATCTATGCAGGGTCATATCAGGTTCAGGAACTGCAGTATTTTTATGGCCGGTTGTCCCATGTGTTTAACAGCGAAGGCCTGAAGGGCTCCGTCACCGCAAGTTTCAATACCGGCGAACCGGGCACCGATACCCTCCAAGCATTAGCATTTGAAAGTGACAGCGCCTCTATTACCGGGGAGCTAAGCTATCCGGTTATTCGTAGCCGGGAACAAAACCTTGCTCTCTCCGCGTTGCTCTTCGCGACACAGGTAACCAACGATAGCCTTGGCTCTCGCCTGACCGAAGACCGTTTGCGGGGTATTAGGGCAACCGCGAGTTTCGACCAGTACGATAACTTAAAAGGTGTAACCCAACTGGTCGCCACTTTTAGCCAAGGTATCGATGGGCTCGGTAGCACCTCGAACAACAATCCCAATGCCTCGCGGAGCGCTGGCCGAGTTGATTTCACCAAAGTCGAGGGCACGCTTGCCCGGTTTCAATCGCTGCCTGCCGGTTTTTCCGCAGTTGCACGGATGTACGGTCAATATGCGGGTACGCCTCTATTATCATCCGAAGAATGTACCTATGGCGGAGGTACCTATGGCCGTGCCTTTGAACCATCAGTTCTGGCGGGAGATCACTGCGTCAAACTCAGCGCTGAATTACGATACGATCTCCCGATCCCCAACAATCCACTAAGCCAGACCCAGCTTTATACCTTCACCGACTACGGCGCGGTCTGGCAACTCGCACCGGCAACTGGATCTCCCAGCCACGCCGAAGCCAGCAGTATTGGGGCAGGGGTCCGTGTTGGTTGGAACGATATGCTGGCTGCCTCACTTGAAACCGCGCATCGACTAAGTGGATCGGTCGGCGACAATGACTGGCAGGTGTTTTTCAACCTGTCAGCGACGTACTGAGGGAGAAGTTGATGGCTCTTCGATTTCCAAATCTTCCCCGCATCCTCTGGGCAACAACAGCCTTGTCGTCTGGCTTGCTATTTAGCCAACTTGCGCTTGCCGGTCCTAATGGTGAGAAGGTCATTGCTGGTTCTGCATCGGTTAATCGCCCCTCTGCCACCAAAACCGAGATTGTCCAGTCCAGCAGCAAAGCGATTATAAATTGGAACCGCTTTGACATTGGCAAAAACGAATGGACGGAGTTCAAGCAACCCGATGTCAACTCAATCACCCTCAACCGGGTCACTGGCGGCAATCCGTCTGAAATTCTCGGTACGCTAACCGCAAACGGTACGGTGATGTTGGTGAACCCGGATGGCATTCTGTTTGGCAAAGGCGCTCAAATTGATGTCGGTGGGCTGGTTGCAACCACCAACGATATCGCCAACTCCGATTTCATGAATGGCCGGTTTCATTTCAACATTCCCGGCAAGCCTGATGCCTCGATCGTCAACGAGGGCACTATCACAGTCCGGGACACTGGCATTGCCGCGTTCGTAGCACCCGGCGTTCGCAACAGTGGGGTAATTTCCGCCCGCCTTGGCTCTATCGGCCTAGCCGCGGGTAACGGCTTCACACTCGACATGTACGGTGACGATCTCATCAAACTGAAAGTGGATGATGACATTGCATCCGAGGTGGTGGACGTGGCAACCGGCCAGCGGCTCGATACCCTGGTTGATAACCAAGGCAAACTTCATTCTGATGGAGGCACGGTAGCCCTGACCGCCGCCACCGCTCGGCGTGTAGTGGATCGCGTCATCAACAATGACGGGGTGATTGAAGCCAACAGCGTGGGCACCCGTAACGGGAAAATCATCCTCGGCGCCCAAACCGCTGCGACCAAAACAGCACATGCCCCCAATCAAAAGGTGCGTGTTTCCGGCTCACTTAAAGCAGATGGCGTATCGTCAAGAGAAACAGGTGGCAACGTCCATATTACCGGAGAAATGATTGAACTACAGCGCGCCAATATAACAGCCAGAGGAGATGCCGGTGGCGGTACCATTCTGGTGGGTGGTGATTACCTGGGCGGCAACCCCGATCCCCAAAAAGTAACAAAATACGGCATCAAGCTGGAAGATATTCCGATCCCCACAGCCAAGTCGCTGGTCGTTGACAGCGAAAGCACCCTCGATGCTTCAGCGACCACAAACGGTGATGGCGGTAAGGTGGTCAACTGGTCTGACGGCGAGACAGTTTTCGATGGGCATATTGCAGCACGAGGCGGTGCCCAAGCTGGTAATGGAGGTTTCGTTGAGGTTTCAGGTCGTGAGACCGTTTATTTTGACAATATCAGCACAGATCTAGTCGCTCCGAACGGTAACAACGGAACGATCCTGTTTGATCCATCAATTCTAGTCATCAACTCATCCAATGTCTTGCCTATTGAAGGTATCCTCAATGCTGGGACGAATTTGATTACGACCGGCGGCTTTGTATCGGTTCAATCCGACATAATCAAAACAGACGGTGGTAGTGCCACCTGGTCGATCTCCGGCGATGACGGGGTAGAGTTTAAGTCTGGCATTGTTATCGGTTCTATTTCAGGGAAGCTCAACCTGAGTGTCGACGCGGATGCTGATCGGCTTAAAAGCTCCGGCGAATTGAACGAAGCGGCAAAAAAATACCAAGATGACTTATCTCTGGGGCTCGCAACTGACCTAGCAGCTTATATAGCGACGCATACTTACGACAATACTGACCGCGATTCCGTGGAAACCTACGCTGCTGGTGCCCTTGACATCATCCGGGATAAGTTTCCCGAGAGTGAAGAGATTACGATCGACGAGTTTGTTGAGCGTCTGAAAGATGAAGGAGCAATAAACTCCTCGCAACTCCAAGAGCATGCTGACAGCGTGTTCAATGGAAGTGGCGCTAGCCTGCTTTTGAATGGCGGCACCCTCACTGTCAAAGACAACAGCGGAAAGGCCACAATCACCGCTGATCCCGTGCCCGATAGCCCGACAATCACGCAGAGCCAATATCTTGATTGTTCCTCTGGTCCCTGTGTAACTGTAACCGAATACGATTTTGAGCTGCTGACCGACCCCGATGGGACCTTGGATTTGGCCGTCAATTTCGACCCTAATTCGAACAGCAGAACAAAGTTTGGTCAGTTACCGGGCGCCCAGGTCATCGACCTTCGTCCAAAGAATCCAGATGATGTTGTCCGCAACTATCAATCACTCAGTTTGAATGCCATCGTTAGCACGGGGGAGACACTAGGCCTGGCCGCAAAAACGCTTTGGAATATGGGAAGGCAGACAGGTTATTTAGTGCTGACAGATTCCGGATTTAGATCCGTTACCCGAGAAGAAGGGTTGGCGCTTCTTCCTAATACTACGCCGTCCTCAGATGCTCAGAATGGGGTTAGAAATTCGCCGGATGGCAGGCCGGCAACAACATTCAAAAATATTAGTGAAATAGGTAGGGGAGCGGTTCTGGTTTCCCGAAGTAATAGAAATAATGTGTTGGTGGCTATCGATAGAGTGACAGCATTTGTATTCGGTGAATTGGCCTCAAGGGCAACGACTCCTGCGGTCGGAGCTATTGTTGAAAGAGCAATTGAGGCATCTAATGAGGAGGTGGAGAACGCGAGAAAACGTGCTGCAAATAATAACTACGAAAGTGGTTATGAAAGAAATATTATAAGAAGAAACGCAGAGAGAAATGATGCACTTAAAAAAATGGGGTGGGATTAATGTATAAGTATATTTTATTATTTAATATAAGTTTGCTCAATATTTCGAGCGCTGCTTCTGCTGAAGTAATTGATATGGAGTGCATTGGATTTTCTTATATGTTTACATTGGGCTCGCCGAAGATCAGTCAAGAACAAAGAATAAATATAACGATAGATGAATGTCATATTTCCGAAGAAGAGGCCGCCTGGTTTTTTGCAGTTTTAGGTGTGGGTGATCTCAATTCTCTCGAAGCCAAGTACTCAGATAGAGAAATTGGAGCGTTGCGCAAAGGTATGGAAAATGCGGATGCCGTATTAGATCGCGTTGAAGAACGTTGCCTTAAAGAACCTACGGAAAATAACGACTTCTGCATAATGTACTAGCCGCAGGCACTCAGACTTTCGCACCGGCGTGCGGCGGAGCTAAGCCGGTAGCGCAAGGCAAGGGCGTCAGCCCTATCCGCAAAATCATTCCGATACGGATTTTGCATGGCCAATCGGCCATTGCCGAGGGTAGGGGAGCGGTCAGCGTCCCCGTTGGCCGGAGCTGGTCAATCCGGCAGCAAGGCCAACATGCGGTCCAGCCGCAGTCACTACCGGGATTGTGCTCGGTAGTGACTGCGGCGTATACCCGAACCTGAGCGCCAGATACAGCGCCAAACGGCGCGTGCCCCCTACGTGCCCGCCGAAAACACGCACCACCGCAACACAACTTTTACTTGCAATTTTACGCATTTTATGCTAGGTTTTTGCCAGCCTCGGATAAGTCCGTGCGCACTTGAAAATCTTCCCGACATTTTGACCAGAAAGGAGACATCGCCATGTCAATCTGTTTGACTGGCTGTTCTAGATTCAGCAGCCACCAGGTAACGCGTATGACCCACGGCCCCAGCGCGTACAGCCCATTGCGGCACAATGTTTTGTAGACCCTGCGGGGTCTTTTTTGTGCCTGAAATTCAACGATCAGACGCGAAGGAATTCAGACAAACATCCGGCTCTTGCCGCCTCTGCGGTGGACTGCGTAGCGCTACGGCCTACCGGTAGCCATCAACACTAACCAAATGAAAGAACCCATATGAATGATCTCGCCCATGCTTTGGGTCAGTTGTGCCGGCGCAATCGGGATGGCTCCCATGCCACCCAAGCGAACCGGCTCCGTGGCTTGCAGGCGATGGCGGGAGATCTATACCAACTCGGCTACAGAGTGCCTAAAGCGGCTTCCCTGAAGCCGAAACATGTCACCGCCCTTGTTGATCATTGGCAAGGGCAGGGGCTTAGCCAAGCCACTCTGAAGAACCGGCTCGGCTGGATCCGCTGGTGGGCGGAGAAGGTCAACAAGTCCTCGGTAGTACCGCGCGACAATGCCTCGCTCGGCATTGCGCCGCGTGAAAAGACCGTGACAAATCGCGCCTGGCAACCAGAAGCAGACGAGCCGTTACCCGATCCGCGCATGCAGACTTCCATCGACCTGATGGCGGCCTTCGGCCTCCGGCTTGAGGAAGCACTTAAGCTGCGACCGGTACAAGCCGATCGCGGCCATGTGCTGCACTTGCAAGGCTCGTGGACCAAAGGCGGACGGGAACGCGAAATTCCGATCCGCACTGATCAGCAACGCGCGTTGCTGACGCGCGCCAAGGAACTCGTCGGCAAGCAGTCCATGATCCCGGCGGAGCGGACCTATATCCAACACCGCAAGGCATTTGAGCATCAGGCACTCAAACACGGCATCACCAATGTACACGGGCTCAGGCATGCCTACGCTCAAACCCGTTATGCCGATTTGACGGGCTGGGCCTGCCCGAAACAGGGCGGCCCGCAACTAAAGGAACTGACCAAACCGCAACGCGAGCTGGACCGGCAAGCCCGGTTGATTGTGTCTCAAGAACTGGGACACAGCCGGATTGCGATTACGAAAATCTATCTGGGCTAGAAAGGAGGGCACTTATGAAGTTGATGGATGCTCGCCGCGCCAACTCGCTCTCTCACACAGCACGCGAAACCCATGCCCGCGAGTTATTCAACCCCGAAACCATCGCCGGTGAAATTGAACGGGCGGTGTCCCTCGGCAAGACAGAAATACGGATGTTTCAGAAAGTGCCGGTAGACCTCAAGGAAACAGAAGCTGCGCAGGCGTTGACTGCCAAACTGGCTGCATTGGGTTATGCCATTTCGTGGGAGCAGGCCGCGCAGAAAGAGGAGTTCGGCAAACGCGAAACGATGCGTTTTTTTCAGTATCGGGAACTGGTGATTGCTTGGGGCTGAGGAGCTACTCAGATTGGCTTTTCTGAGTTGGCACGCGGATCGAAAATTCAACGTCGAGGATATTTGCTTCCTCAAAACGCCGTGTTTCCACCGACAGCACGTATGGGCTAAGTGATTGTTCGTCAGTCGAAGCGCTTTCTATTGCTAACTCAATTTGCTCCGGCAGCGTTTCAAGACTGAACGCATTTCTGGCCAAAGCAAATGCTGCTTCCTTGAGGCTGGACAGTCCCGTTTGCGGAAATGGATCTATCTGAAAACTAGCTTTGATTTTGAGTTCGTCGGCTGCGTTCTCGCCACCTTGGATGCGGTAAACTAGCGTTTGGCGTGGAAACCCGTCGGTGAGGAATTTGTAACGGGATTCAGCGAACCATTCTTCACCGAAGCCTGATCGGTGATAGTCGTTAGTTTTCAGGCCTAATTCCGCTAGGAAAAGCTCGGCTTTATATGGGCTCCAACCTCTATCTGCGGCGACATCTGGCGGAGATTTTTTCAGGCGTTGATATTTTCGAACTTCAGAAATGATGTCTGTGAGGTCGGAGCTGGTTTTGGCGGGCAAAGATTGAAACTGTCGAACAGCCCGGAGCAATAGCACCGGTCGTAGGAAGAAGTTCCGAAAGAACGCTCTTCTGGCCTCTGTCTTCAGTTCGTCGGATTGAAAGGTCTTCAACCCAATTCGTATGGCGGCATTTTCCCAACGGGCGTAGCAGTGCATCAAGTAATAGATTGGTAGCGAAAACATGCTGAGCAGAACGGGCAACGACACTTCCCGCAGGGTTTGATACGAGAATAAGGAGCCTTTGGTCTCGATGGTGGTGGTGATGAAATGCCAAACCACGACGACGACAATGCCGACCAAAATCCATTCGACTAATCGTTTTACGGCGGCGAATTTTTCATCTCGTTCGCACACAACTTGAACCATCGCCAGTAGTGTCACGATGGGAACAAGCAGCAGCTCGGCCCAGAGTGAAAATGAGTAGGCGACGACGATAAATTCAAAAACCGCCAGGACCTTAAATTGGTCGCGGAGGATATTGCCGAAGAAAGAAGCATCCCCGTCATGCTGAATGGCGCGGCCAAGCAGCACGGCTCCAGAAAACAAAAACCAAAGAATAGTGCCCTTGAGCTCGAAAATGGTCCATAGACCAACAAGGGACAGCAGATAGGCACCAAGCCAAATCCAAATGCCATATGTGCCGAACAGCAAGGATAGTTTGGGCTGGAATAAGGCTTTCAGAGCCGCGAACAACGGCTCTTTCAAGTCAACCTTTAAAGGCAGGTATACCGCTATAAGCGCAAACCAGATCGCTGTGGCGATCTCGCGGTTCGAGAAAAATTGGCTAATCCATTCCATCAAGCGATAGGTGCGACTCCGATGTTCGTTTTGCTATTTTAGCGAGAAGTGCAGGGTAGATACAAATGCTTTGGTTCGAGCAGTTACGGCCCGAACACCAACACCCTGATCGATTGTCTTCGCCAGGCTCTGGCATTTGCGCCACAGAACGTTCTGCAATCGGGCTTGAGTTGACGTGATGAGCGATAGAAAAACTTGCTAAGGCTCATATTTTCCTTGATTCTGAGTTATAGAAAGGATGTCTATAACTCATGAAATGGAATTGGCAACGCGCCGGATGGCCCAACTTTAGCTACGATGCAACGGTGCTTGCACCGCTGGAAAGCCAATTTTTGCTGCGGTCCGGTGAGTTTATCGGTGCCTACAGACATATAAGTCCCGATGAGCGTGACCAGTTGCGCATCGAGCTTATTAGCGACGAGGCCCTGAAAACGTCCGCGATCGAAGGCGAGATGTTGAACCGGGATAGCTTGCAATCCTCGCTCCGTAAGCAATTTGGTATTGCAGGTGATACGCATCATGTCCCGCCGCGTGAGCGCGGTATCGCCGAAATGATGGTCAGTTTGTATCGGGATTTTGGGGCACCTCTGACCCATGAGGCTCTGTTTGCGTGGCACAAGATGGTGATGGCCGATGCTCGGCGCATCGAAACAATTGGCGCTTATCGCACGCATGCTGACCCGATGCAGGTTGTTTCCGGATCCTTCGGAAACCAGAAGATCCATTATGAAGCACCACCATCATCACAAATACCGGCACAGATGGAGGATTTTCTAATCTGGTTCGCCGCTTCCAGCCCCGGAGGGAAACAACCGCTGCCGGCCCTGACGCGCGCTGGCATTGCGCACATCTATTTCGAGAGTATTCACCCGTTTGAAGATGGCAATGGCCGGATAGGCCGGGCAATTTCCGAGAAGGTGTTGGCGCAAAGTCTGGGGCAACCCAGCTTGATCCTGCTGTCCTACACGATTGAACGTGGCCGCAAGCTCTATTACGATATGTTGGAGAGCAGTAGTAGAGACATCCATATCACCGAGTGGCTGCTTTACTTCGGTCAAATGATCCTTGAGGCACAGGAAAATACCGTCAACCGGATCAACTTCTATATTGCCAAGGCTCATTTCTTTGACCGGTTCGGTTCCCGCTTGAATGAACGCCAAAGAAAAGCAATTTTACGGATGTTCCGTGAAGGACTCGACGGCTTTAAAGGCGGCTTAAGCGCCGAAAACTACATCAGCATCACCAAGGCTTCGCGGGCTACAGCCACGCGTGACCTGCAAGGGCTTACAGAAATGGGCGCGTTCTCCCGGACGGGTGAGAGGCGCTATACACGGTACCATCTTGTACTGGAATAGCTCGTCCACCAGCGCGTGAGGGCGGACGAGGGGCCGCTACGGCCCGAACACCAGCACCTCGCCCTGATCGGTTTCCATAACGTTGAAATCGCCATTCACGGCCATGTCGCGGGCGAAGGCCTCGTAGTCGATGTAGTATTCCAATTTGACCGGAATATCGTAGCACTCGGTGATCAGCTCTTCGGCGTAATCGACGGCTCTGCCGCGATAGATGGATACGTCATCTATCCGGTCTGGAATCTCATCGATGTTATAGCCATTCTCAGCCAGATAGACGGCCTTGAGATAGTCGTCGTCATCGACATCCAGTTCGGCAAAGGTTTCAAACCAAACCGCCAAGGTGGCCTGACTGATGCCAAGGGCGTTGAACAGGCGGTGATTATCACCGTCGATGAACTGCAACTCGTATTCTTCGACAGGCATACCGAACCGGTCGGTATGACCCTTGGTCTTGGCTTCGTATTCCTCCAAGGAGGAGAAATAGAAGCCCGTCGCCTCGATGCTGTACGGCTGGGCGTAATACACCGAGTCTTCCAACGGCCCGGCGGCCAAGAGGCGGGGGCTCATTGCCCCGCCTCCTCTTTGCGACCCGCCTTGCGGATGACAGTACGGCCAGTCACCAGCGGGGAGTAGTTGATCGCGAGGCTCATGCCGTCGCTGTCCTGATGCGCCCAACCCACGCCGATCTTGGTCCAGCGGGCTTTGTTGCCTTCCCCGACGACGTGAAAAACTTCATGGGTCGGTGCTTTGTCGTTTTTGGTCTGTGTTGCCATTGGTGGCTCTCCTGTTTCGTTTGGCGGCCACTCCGTGTGGCCGGTCGGAAAGCGAGGCGTTCGGGCCAGTAGGACGGCGTGCAATGGTTTTCTCGGGAGACCGCGCAGCGGCGGAAGGCCATTGCAGGACGGCCGGACCGGACGATTTTCCGACCGTTTCCGGCCACAGGAGCTGCCAGACAAGGAGAGCGGTACCGATGCCCAGACCAGCGACATCGCACCAATGATAGATTTTCACGAAAATGGGTAAGCGAGTTCAGCAACCCGCCAAATCAAAGGAGAGGGTGCTTCACAGGCGATGAAGCAGCTTCAACCAGAAATTCTCTGCTTAGTGGCCGTGCTCTTCTTCGTCATGGTCCTGCTCAGGAGAGGTGGATGCACGTGACCTCTCCCTACGCTCGGCAGCATAGGCACTGAGTTGGTCACGCAAGGATGGATCAAGCTGCTGTTCAAAGCGGGCCAGGCGCTCGGCATCATCCTCATCCCGAATACGACGCATGCGCTCTTCCATGACAATGGTATCGATATGCGCTTTGATCTCAGGCGAGGCATTTTCGGCAATGGCCATGAGTTCCCGCTCTTCGGCAGTCGGGCTTAAAGCTGTTGCCCGTTGCAGAACCGATTGCTCGTATTCAGCATGTCGGTCCGCCAGTTCTTGCTCGAAGGACCGCTCAGACGGTTCCGCTTCATCCCTATCAAGACCAGCCTCACGTCGGGCACGCAGGCGTGCTTCTTCATACCAGGGTCGCTCGGATGCTGTTGCACTTTCACGGGCCGCGGCGTCATAGCGATCACCGGCTCGGGCGGCGAGGCGCGCTTCCTCATTGGCACGATGAACTTGGCGCTTCCGATAGGCTTCTTGGTTGTTCTGCTCAGCACTGTGAACTGCGTGTTCATCAGGGCGGACTGCAGCTTCATCAAGATTGGGTTCGTGCAACGGCTCACCGATGTCTGGTTCCTTCGCCATGATTTCCCCCTGTGATTGATGATAGGCACGGGCGGCCTCTCGTTTCAGGCGGCGTTCCGCCTGATCCGGCCCGCGATGTTGGGTCGGTACTTTTGGAATGCCGCGGGTCTTGTAGCTACGCCTGTCCAGGCGCACGCTTGACCCGGCGGCTGCCAGATATTTGTTGCTGGTCGTCTCCCATCCCCTTCGGGCTGCATCGACGAAGCCTTTATGATCCACGTTCGGGATCTTGGAACCGAAACCGTTCGGTTTCAGGGACCTGATGGTCAGAATGACATGGACATGGGGATTATGCCCTGTGCCGTCGTCATGAATGGCGATATCCGCCACCATGCCGTTGGCAACAAAGGGGGCCGCGAATTCTTGTGCCACCTTGATCCATTGGTCGCGGGGAATGTCCCGTGATAGGGCACTCACGATCGTTTTTGCCAAACGGGCATCTATCCGCTTAGCGCTCGCGTCAACGGCGTTCCAGAGTTGTTCGCGATCCTTCGTCCAAGCCGGCGCGCCTGATGGCACCAAAATTTCACTGTGCACCACATCACGCCGGTTGCCAAAGTTGGTAATTTTCTGTTCGCGCTCATTCCAGAGCGCCGTTCCCGAGATGTAGGCGGCAGCCGCTACAGCGGACCGTTCGCCGCCATCACGTTTGCGACGGGAGAGGTTGTCGACGTGACAATGAAACTGGTCATCCATCGCCAGTGACCTTGCACGACAATTCCAACGGGCACTGCCCGGGGTGCAGGGGGTACCCCCATGCCGCGCTTCCGGGTTCGACGGGCTCTGCAAGAGACCCTCGAACGCGGCAATGTTGCCGAACGGGACCAACGTGTACGCGTTTGGCAACATGTAAGTGCGCTGTTAAGAGGAGATGTTCCAACCCCGCCAAAACTCAGCGTTCCTGCTCTTTTTCCCGCTCGCGCAGCTCTTCCAGAAAGAGCCGGTCTTGCTCCAATTGGCGGGGGCCTTCTTCCGGTCGCAGGTATTCATATTCCGCATTCATGCGGTCCTGCGCGGTGTCCAGTTCTTCCCGGCTGTAGCTATCGTGATTGGGACCAGGTTGGGGCAGGTCGCGCTCAGGCGCGCTTTCCAGCTCTCGCTGTTTCCGGAGCGCTTCGAGTTTCTGAAACAGTTCTCGATTGGCGCGCTTTTCGTTGTCGCGTTCGTTCTTACGAATTTGACGCTCCAACGCAGCAACCCGTTTTTCTTGATCCTCAGCCCGAAGCTTGGCCATCCTTTCGGCGATGACAATGTCCTGGGCGTATTCATAGGCAGCGGGTGATTGGAATTTTGCAGCTTCCAAAAACTCCTGTTCCGCATTGGTGCGAAACCATTGGCTGGTGGCCCGCTGGTAAAGCTCTTTTTCTCGGCGCTGATGGGTAACCGCCAACTCGTGTTCATGTCTCAACGTCTGGGCTTGGAGCTCGTGTTCACGAACACTCGGCGTCTCATATTGCAGCTCTTCTACGTGCGGCGCATCGCGGCCGGATGACCGGGAAATAATGCGCTCTGCGATTTCCTCACGCTCTTGTTGAGCGCGATTGGGCTCTTCGGTCACGGCTTGTTGGTTCGACCACCAATGCCGGAACTCATTGCTTTCAACGTGCTGCTCGGTAGCTTGCTCCGCATCCTGCCAGCGTTCCTGCCAATAGGACTTGAGCTCGGTCCGCTCGACCTTCGTCATGTCTTCGGCAGGAAAGTAATCCTCCGGCGGCCAATCATCGCGTTGGGTGAGGTGAGGATAGAGTTTTCGTTCTTCCGCTGTCGGCTGCCGTTGCATGTGAGAAGTCGTCCTGTGCTGAAGAGGCTGACAAATCTGCCAATTCCATAGCACGCAACGGCTAAACGTTTAAGTGTGTAGTCTGTTGGGCGTCAGTTCTGGTTGAAGAGCATCGCCATAAGACCTCGTCAAAGTCACGTTTCACGAGGTAACACCATGCACGCCAATACACTCGAACTGGCCCAAAATTTCGCATCCAATGCCATGCTGGCTGTGATCATCATCATGATCCTGCCCGGTATCTATCACGGGTGTCTGTTCGCCGTGGGCTTCGTCTACGGCTTCTGCAAAGAAATACCGGACACATACCGGTTGTTTCGCAAGCTTAAGCGGGAAGGATTGATTTCCTGACTCCCGAGTTTCGCATCAGGGGCCGTTTCCATTGGAACGGCCTTCTCCTTTGCTGACTGGACACAATTCAGAGTTTTGCATAACGTATTTTCTAACATTGGTATTTCTTTATTGCGCGACGCGTCTGGGGAGAGGCGGAGCATGTCATCCGATCCGTTTGATCGTCTTAAAAACATGCAGATCGAGCCGTTCAAATCCGGAAGCGGCCCCATCGATGAATTCAAAACCGTCGGCAGCGGTCTTCGCCTTGGCGTGGGAATCCATCGGGGCGCCAAGGCATGGTTGCTGCGCCGCCAGCTTGAGAGTGAGGGCTACGACCCGATCACGATAGAAGCCGCCGTGGAGGCGGCTAAAGCCGGGCGTGACCATGAAGGAATACTGGCAGTTGCCAGAAAGGCCTATGCGGCACAGCGCAAGCAGCAAGAGATGCGGAAGAACCCGCCGCCTATTCATGGCTCGGCGGCTTGGGCAACGCACAACGCGCTAACAGAAGCTGGCTATCTTTTCGATACCTCCGACATAGCCCCCAGTGCGCTCAGCCTCGGACAGGCCACCGGAAGTTCTCAAAACCTGCAATGGGCAGGGGAAAGCCATCTCCTGACCGTCGCGCCGACCCGTACCGGCAAAGCAACCATGCAGATCATTCCCAATCTGCTGCAATATCAGGGCAGTGCTGTGGTGCTCGATCCCAAGGGTGAGTTAGCGCTGGCAACAGCAAGATGGCGGGCGGACAATGTCGGGCCGATCTACATCCTCAACCCCTTCGATCTGCCGGAACTCGGCGGTATCGGCCATTCCTTTAACCCGTTAGACATGGTGAAGGATGAGCGTGACGCCACCAAACTGGCGGAGATGATTTACCCAAGGACCGATGATGACCGGCAACGCTTCTTTGACAACGAAGCGATAGGGTTTTTGACGGGCGTCATTCTGTTCACAGCCCGCTACGCCGCCCCAAAGTTCCGGAATATGGGCGCTATTCGTGACGTTCTTTCTTCTTTAAACAAGGACTTTTACGGCCTTCTTAATGCAATGAGTGATCCGGCAATGCCGCCAGCGATCAGCAATGCAGCGAAAACGGTATCCACCAAAACAAGGGATGTTGGGCAACCCCGTTTGATCGATAGCCTCAGCCAGCATTTGCGGATCTGGGACACGTCGGGCCTACGGGACGCAACTGCGCATTCAGACTTCGATTTTCGGGATTTGAAGGACAGACCGGCAACCGTTTATCTCGTGTTGCCGTTTGAAGAGCTGAGCGCGTATTCGACATTTGTGCAGTTGGTGATGGCGACCGCATTGGACGCCATGATTGCCAATCGACGCAAACCCGATATCCCGGTGTTGTTTGTACTGGACGAGTTCCTGTCGCTGGATGCGGACGACCGCTTTGTAAGCGCGTTACGAACCCATGCCAGCGCTGGCGCACGGCTGTGGTTCTTTCTGCAGGACCTGCCAACCCTGGAGCAGAAGTATCCGACTACATGGAAATCGTTTTTGCAGGCTGAGGTCAAAACCTTTTTCGGCACCGACGATCCGCACACTGCCGACCTCATATCGAACTATCTCGGCGATACCACCGTGGCCTACGAAATCCCCTCGGGTAGCCTCGGCGTGGCGGGCGGCGGCGCTTCGTATTCCACTGCGGACAACCTGCATCTCACCGGGCGCAAGCTCATGACACCGGATGAGGTGATCCGGCTGCTGTCAGCCGTCAATGCCAGCGAGCCTCGGGCAGCTATTCATTTTCTGCGTGGTGTTCCACCGGTGCAGGCGCGTCTTACGCCGTGGTTTCAGAACGAACTCATTAGCCCGCGGCACGGAGCAGCAAGTGGGGGAACACATGCGCAAACTCGACCCGACCCGACTTAGAAATCCGGTTTGGTTTACGGTCATCGTGATGATGGCTGGCGCCGGGCTTGGCGTCGTCATCGGCAGTTTTGTTCTGCTGACGACCGGTATCTTCGCCATGTTGGCCACTGGTCCTTTGGGGTTCCTACTATATGGCCCCCTGTTGATGGCTCAGACGGCAGCATCTTCCTCAATGGGTATGATTATCGTTCCAGCATGGGCGTGGTTTGGTGGCTGGTTTTTTGCCGCTGGTTCGGTTGGTAATAATATTGGCGTAGCGGCCAGAGTCGGAATGACGCTGTTTTCCGAAGGTCACCCGGTCTACGTGCGGATTAACGAACTCGCGCGGGAGCTAAACCTGCCACCGATCAGGTGGGTAGGGTGGTATGAAGGCGAGGAAATCAATGCTTTCGCCATGGGTGTCAATCGCGAAAACGCTCTGATTGCAATGTCCAAGGGAGCGATCGACAAACTTACCAAAGAAGAGCTCGATGCGGTAATGGCGCATGAGCTTGCTCATGTTGCCAATAACGACATGGCACGCATGACCTATGCGCGGGGTGTTCAGAATGCGCTGACCTGGTTCTTGCTGTTTCGCGGGTTCAAACAGATTGCTTTGTGGGTGTTCACCCCGACCTCTCAGTTCGAGTTAATGCGGTTTTCCCGCACCCGCGAATATTGGGCTGATGCCATTGGCGCTGTGCTGACCAGCCCGCAGGCGATGGCTGGTGCCTTACGCGCTATCGATATGGATCAGGCCGCGCCGCCAGCCAAACAGACGCCTTATGCCAACATCATGCTGCGAGCCAATGCTCATAGCTGGCTCGCCACCCATCCGCCGATTGAAGACCGGATAAGCGCGGTCATCCAGCAAACCTATATCGAGAAGCTGCCGTTCAAGGCGGTACAGACAGTCGTCACCGAGGAGCCCGCCGCCGCACATTGATAGCTGAGGCGTCCAACTAGGTTTTGATGTGGGCAGCGTAGTGTTTTTCGATCATTTCGACGCTGGTGCGGCAGTTCTTGGCGATTTGATAGATATCCGCCCCCTCCAACAGTCTCAGGCAAATGTAGGTGTGCCGTAAGCTGTAAGCTGTAAGCCGTGCGCCGATTGCCGTCCCGGTCGAATTTAAGACCTTCGTCCTTCAGGAGGCGGTTGAAGCCCTTCACGTGGTAGGACGGAAATACGAGATCGGTCGCTTTGGGCTTGTTGCGCTCTTTGAGCCGCTTGAAGGGATGCACGGCTCCGGCAGTGCTCTTGCAGTAGCCAACCCCACGCTTGCCGCGCACCTCGATCACCAAAATAGTCTGGCCGTCTTCCTCTTCGATTGAGACATCCCGGTATTGCAGGTTATTGGCCTCATCGGGCCGCAGGCCGGTGTTGGCCATGAACAGCACGTAGTCATGCATCTGTTCTGCAGCCCATTGCCATTTCTTGCCTTCGGCTTCTTTGGCGTTGCGGCGGGTCGCCTGATAGAGCTTCTTGTAGTCCTCGGGCGAGAACCATGCCCGGTGGCTGATTTTGCGCGACATCTGGTAGGGTGTGGAGAAATCCGGTAGATGAGCGATCCAGCCATAGCGGTTCGCGGTCTTCATCACCTGACGCAGCACAACGATTTCCTGATTGAGCGTGCTGCGGGCAGGAACCTTGCCATTCTCATCCGGCGTCAGCCGCTTGATCCGGTATTCCTGCACGATGCCGGGGGTAATCTCCGACAGACCCTTCTTGCCGAAAAACGGCAGCAGGTGATTGTTCAACCGGCCTGTGTGGTTCTGGACATAACGCTCATTACGCTCGCCTGCGGTGATGGCCGCGTATTCCTTGCTGAACACCTCGGCTGCATCCGCAAAGGTCTTCTCGGCCTTGACCTCACCTGAGCGGATTTTGCCTCTGAGTTCGAGATACCAATCTTCGGCAAATTCACTCGCCTGACTGAGGCTGGAACGGCGCGAACTGACCCGCCATTCCTTGCCTTCCAAGTAGGCTGAACACTGCCACGCATTGCTGCGTGGACGCTTATAGAGCCGGACTTTGCCACCCAGTATCGAATGCGCTTCCATCACTCACACACCCCCTGAAAAAGTGTGTGCGTAGTGTGCGAGAGCAATTTGGCGAGAGCAAGACCAGTTAAGTGCTTGAAAAAGTTGGCTGGGGAACCTGGATTCGAACCAGGACTAACGGAGTCAGAGTCCGTGGGTCTACCGTTAACCTATTCCCCAACAATGCCCTTTGAAAGAGCGACCAATCGTTTTCAAGGAGACGGGTACGGTGCCCGCCGCGATTGGTGTGCCGGATATACAGCCATCATCTTCCTGATTGCAAGACCCGTTTCCGGATTTTTTTTGAAATCGAGTGCCCGGGCGGAACCGGACAGGGCGAGGCGGGGCCGAACCCGTCAGCAGACGGGAGAGTGACCGCCGTTGCTGCATTCAGAGCATGGAAAGCTTTTCCCGCGCCGGGCAACCTGTTACAGTTTTGGCAACGAAAGAGATGGTTCCCGGTCGCGCCCGGACAAAACGGCGGCTGCACCGGGATTCCGAAAGGCATAAACGTGACTCAGTCAGGTCAGGAACCGCCCGATACCGGGCGCAGTACCGCTGACGCGTCCGTTTCCAGCAGGACTCCGGGGGAGTCCGCGGGACCCGGCAGACGGCGCCGCAAGCGTCGCTCCGCAAAGGGTTCAAAAGGCAATGATTCGGGTTCCACCGCAGGTGGCGCGTCCGGGTCTGCGCCGGCGAGGGGACCGGATCCGGTCCCGGCTGAAAACGGAAACGTCGACAAGGCAAACCCGGTGCAGGCTTCGTCCGCACCGGCAGAAGCTTCACGCGAAGACAGCGGCAGAAGACCCCGGAAACGAAAGCGCGGCCAGGGCCGCGTTGCGGCAGCCGGTGCGCGCGCCGACATGCAAGAGCCTCGCGTTCATGATACCCGTGGCGATGATACCCGTGGCGATGATTCTCGTGGAGATGTTTCCCGAGGCCATGAGACCCGTGATCATGCTTCCGGCAGTGCTGAGTCCGAAGGTCGTCGCGCCGGTCGCATGAACGGCCGTGGGGCAGGCACTGGACATGGGCATGGTCAGGGGCAGGGGAAAGATCAGGGGCAGGGCCAGGGCCAGGAAGATCCGGACGCCGCAGCTTCGCCGGACGGACTGACCAGCGCGAAGGGC
Source organism: Roseibium sp. AS2 (assembly GCF_038900065.1). Taxonomy (NCBI): domain Bacteria; kingdom Pseudomonadati; phylum Pseudomonadota; class Alphaproteobacteria; order Hyphomicrobiales; family Stappiaceae; genus Roseibium; species Roseibium sp. AS2. The sequence continues at coordinate 272,704 of NZ_JBBMQN010000008.1, read as the reverse complement.
AGAAAAGCGGCCCGCAGACGTGGTCGCCGCCGGCGTAAATCCACAAACACTCCCGTCAACAGCATGGCTGGAAGCGCCGTCACGGCCGGCGGCGCGACGACCGCCGTCCCCGGTCAGCAGGAGGTTCAGGGAGCCGCTCGACAGGCCGGTAGCCGTGGGGGCGCCGGCTCACAGGGCAGCACACAGGGCCGGCAAAGGCCGTCCCGCCAGGCGTCCTCAGGCCACTCTAAATCCGGCCACCCCAACTCCCGACAGGCTTCCCCGGAACCCGGCTCTGCGGCCGAGGCCGACAGCCCTCACCGGAGCGGACACGCGGACCACAGGCGCGATGAACGCGCCGCCACGCACAGGCCCCGCGCCCAGGCGGGCCGGGCAGGCGGGCCGCTTTATGCCGCGCTCGATCTTGGAACCAACAATTGCCGCCTCCTGATCGCACGCCCGGAGGAGCGGGGCTTTCGTGTCGTCGACGCGTTTTCCCGGATCGTCCGTCTTGGCGAAGGCGTCGGCGCCCATCTGAGGCTCAGCGAAGCGGCCATGGACCGGGCTGTCGACGCGCTGGCCCAATGCCACCGCAAGCTTGCCGACCGGGGTGTCGTTCGGGCAAGGCTGATTGCGACCGAGGCCTGCCGGGCCGCGGAAAACGGCGATCAGTTCATCGACAGGGTCAAGGACGAGACCGGCCTTGCGCTGGAGGTTGTCAACCGTGAAACGGAAGCCCGGCTTGCCGTCGCCGGCTGCGCATCCCTGGTCGATCATGACGCCGACGGGGTCATTCTGTTCGATATCGGCGGCGGCTCGTCGGAAATCGTCTGGCTGGACCTGCGCAACCGCTGCGGTGCCAGAGGCTATGCGCTGACCCGCTTCATCCGCTCGTGGATCTCGCTGCCCGTGGGGGTGGTCAATCTGGCCGAGCGCCACGGCGGTGTTCACGTGACCCCGGAGATCTTCGAGGCCATGGTCGAGGATGCGGCCAACCATCTGTCCGAATTCAGCCTCGCGAACAATCTGACGGAAGCCATCGCCACCGGACGGGTACACATGCTGGGCACCTCGGGCACGGTCACCACCCTTGCCGGCGTGCATCTGGGCCTGAAGCGCTATGACCGGCGCCGGGTCGACGGCACCTGGCTGGAAGACGGAGATGTGTCGCTGATGATTGATCAACTGCGCGACATGCCGTATGAGGCGCGCGTGGAAAACCCTTGCATCGGCGCGGATCGGGCGGATCTCGTCCTGGCCGGCTGCGCGATACTCGAGGCCATCCGGCGGCGCTGGAGCTGTTCCAGGCTGCGGGTTGCCGATCGCGGGTTGCGCGAAGGAATATTGACGGAACTGATGGCCGCCGACGGCGTCTGGTCGCATCGCAGATCCGGACAGCGGCACCATCGCAGCCGCCAGAGGAGCGGATCATGAGCGGACAGAAAAAGGGCACGGGCGACCGCGGGTTCAACGTCAAGGTGAAGACGTCGGCCGGGCGCCGGGAATCCTCCACGCGCTGGCTGCACCGGCAACTGAACGATCCCTACGTGCGCCGGGCCAAGATGGACGGCTACAGATCGCGCGCGGCCTACAAGCTCATCGAGATCGACGACAAGCACAAGCTGCTGAAGCCGGGTTACAGGGTCGTCGACCTTGGCTGTGCACCGGGCGGCTGGTGCCAGGTTGCCGCTCAAAGAGTGCAATCCTCCGTCGACGCGCCAAAAGTCGTCGGGATCGACTATCTCGATATGGACCACGTCCGGGGGACAACCTTCCTGATGAAGGATTTCCTGGACGACGACGCCCCCGACGCCCTGCTGGCGGCGCTCGGCGGACAGAAACCCGATGTGGTCCTGTCCGACATGGCCGCACCGACGACCGGGCACAAGCAGACAGACCATCTGCGCACGACGCACCTCTTTGAAATTGCGATCGATTTTGCGCGTCAGAACCTGGTGCCGGGCGGCTCGTTCCTGTCCAAGGTGTTTCGCGGCGGTACCGAGCACGCGTTGCTGAACGATCTGAAGCGCGAGTTCAAGTCCGTTGCCCATCTGAAGCCGCCCGCAAGCCGCAAGGAAAGCCCGGAACTCTACGTGATCGCGAAAGGATTCCGTGGCGGCGATCCGCAGACCGATAGCTGAACACCGCGCCAGGCACGGAAGTCCTTCCTGTCACCGGACATTGTAACCGGCAAGGGACGGATCTGCAGCCAGTCCTCCGGCACGCTCCGGAGGCATGATTTTCCCGCCGCCGGAGCATGTAACGTCACCGCCCGAACCGGTTACGACCATCCGGGCGCGCAAAGGCGGACGGGAAGGACGGGCAGGCAAATTGCAAAAGGGTCGCTGTTACCCTTTCCTTTCTGTCACCTGCATGTTATTGACCCGCGCCAACTTCTCCGGCACAGCCGAAGCGACTCGACAGATGCAGGCTCTATAGACAGGCCGGCGTCGCGACATTTATTTTTAAGGGGAATTGGCAATGGCATCCTTCTTTGTCCCGACGACCGGACAGCAAGCCCTCACCTTCGACGATGTTCTGCTGATCCCCGGTCACTCGGAAGTCATGCCGGGTGAAGTCGACCTGAAAACCAGGGTCACCCGGGAACTGGAACTCAATATTCCGATCCTGTCGTCCGCCATGGACACGGTGACCGAAGGCCGCCTGGCCATCGCCATGGCCCAGGCCGGCGGCATCGGTGTGATTCACCGCAACCTGACGCTGGACCGCCAGGCGGAAGAAGTCCGCATGGTCAAGAAATTCGAGTCCGGCATGGTGGTCAACCCGCTGGTGATCGGTCCCGACGCGACGCTGCAGAATGCCCTGGACCTGATGAAACGGTTCGGCATTTCCGGCGTGCCGGTCGTCGACAATGGCGGTGCCGGTGGTCAGATCACCGGCAAGCTCGTCGGCATCCTCACCAACAGGGATGTGCGTTTCGCATCCAATCCGGACCAGAAGATCCATGAGCTGATGACCAGGGACGATCTGGTCACGGTCAACGAGAATGTCAGCCAGGACGACGCCAAGCGCCTCTTGCACCAGAACCGCATCGAAAAACTGCTGGTCATTGACGAGAACCGGAACTGCATCGGTCTCATCACGGTGAAGGACATGGAAAAGGCGCAGCTGAACCCGAATGCCTCCAAGGACGATCAGGGGCGTTTGCGGGTGGCCGCCGCGACCAGCGTCGGCGAAGAAGGCTTTGCCCGCGCTGAACGGCTGGTCGATGCCGGTGTCGACATGGTTGTGGTCGACACGGCCCATGGTCATTCCCAGAAGGTTCTGGACATGGTCACCAGGGTGAAGAGCCTGTCCAACTCGGTTCAGGTGCTGGCCGGCAATGTGGCCACTTCCGAAGGAACCAAGGCGCTGATCGACGCCGGAGCGGACGCCGTCAAGGTCGGCATCGGGCCGGGGTCGATCTGCACCACGCGCATCGTCGCCGGTGTCGGCGTTCCCCAGTTGACCGCGATCCTGGATTCGGTCAGCGAGGCCGAAAAGCACGGCGTGCCGGTGGTGGCGGATGGCGGCATCAAGTTTTCCGGCGACCTTGCCAAGGCGATTGCCGCCGGCGCGGCCTCCGTGATGGTCGGATCCCTGCTTGCGGGCACCGAGGAAAGCCCGGGCGAGGTCTATCTGCATCAGGGACGCTCCTACAAATCCTACCGCGGCATGGGCTCCGTTGGAGCCATGGCGCGCGGGTCTGCGGACCGCTATTTCCAGGCGGAAGTGCGTGACAGTCTGAAGCTGGTGCCGGAAGGCATCGAAGGTCAGGTGCCCTACAAGGGCGCGCTCGGCAGCGTTCTGCACCAGCTGTCCGGCGGCCTGAGAGCGGCCATGGGCTATGTCGGCGGCAAGACCATTCAGGATTTCCAGGAAAAAGCGCGTTTCGTGCGTATTTCCGGTGCAGGCCTGCGGGAAAGCCATGCCCACGACGTCACGATCACGCGCGAAAGCCCGAACTACCCATCCAACGTCTAACAGTTTATCGGGACGCTGACACAACAGCGGCTCTGCAAAGGCACATCATGAAAGATGGCGGACGCCTCGCGGCGGCAATCGAAGTACTCACCGAGGTGGAAACCCGCCATCGTCCCGTTCAGGTGGCGTTGAAGGAGTGGGGCGCGGCCCACAGGTTTGCCGGATCGGGCGACCGCACGGTCATCGGAAACCTGGTCTTCGATGCGCTGCGCAACAAGGCCTCGCTTACGGCCAGGATGCGCGACAGCGCGCCACGGGGCCTGATCCTCGCGACCTACTGCGTGTCGTGGAACAAGGGCATCGACACGCTGTCGGAGGTCCTTGCCCAGGATCACCACGCCCCCGAGCCGCTTTCCGAAGCCGAGACGGGCTGCCTGACCGGGGACGTTCACGACCTGACCCCGGCGCAGCAGGCCGATCTCCCGGACTGGCTCTGGCCGCATTTTCATGAGGTTTTCGGCGACAGCGCCGTCGAGGAGGCCAGGGCGCTCGCCACCCGTGCACCGGTAGACCTGAGAACCAACACCTTGAAATCCGATCGCGACAAGGTCCTGAAGCGCCTCGCGCATACCGGCGCGGTGGCAACGGCCACATCCCCGATGGGCATCCGGATCGAAGCCAAGCCGGGCCAGGCGCGCATGCCCCATGTCCAGGCCGAGGAAGGCTACCGGAAAGGCTGGTTCGACCTTCAGGACGAGGCCAGCCAGCTCGTGTCGGTGCTTGCGGGCGCAAAACCCGGCGAACAGGTTCTCGACTATTGCGCCGGCGGCGGCGGCAAGACACTTGCGTTCGCGGCGGCCATGCAGAACAAGGGTCAGCTCTACGCCTATGACGCGGACCGGTTGCGTCTGGCCCCCATTCACGAGCGGCTTCAGCGGGCCGGTGTGCGCAATGTTCAGGTGCGCGATCCGGCCAGCGCCGGGCTGGACGATCTCGTCGGCCAGATGGATCTCGTCTTCATCGATGCGCCGTGCACCGGCACCGGCGTCTGGCGCAGGCGCCCGGATTCCAAATGGAAGCTTTCGGAAAAAGCACTGGAGGACCGCATTCAGGACCAGCGCAACGTTCTTGAAAGCGCGAGCCGCTATGTCAAGAAGGGCGGCCGTCTGGCGTATGCGACCTGTTCGGTTCTGGCTGCGGAAAACCAGGCCCAGGCCGACTGGTTTCTGGTAAACAATCCTTCGTTCCAGTCCGTTTCAGCGCTTGAATCCTGGCAGCGTTTGCTGCCCGGCGCGCAAATCCCCCGGCATGCCTCGGACCGCGGCGACCTGCTGCTGACACCCGCATCGACCGGAACCGACGGGTTCTTCATCGCCCTGTTTCAACGGACGGACTAGGGTCCGCTCAGGACCGGTCCTGCCGCTGCAGTCCCAGCACATTCGGCACCGGGACGTCGTCGGCGGCAGGCGCCCCCGACGCGCGTTCCGGGCGCGGTTGATACGGCGGCATCCGGCCCTGAAGCGGGACTTTGGTCTGCGAGGGGGCCTGCGCGGCGGGCTGCGCGGAGACCGGTGCGGGTTCGCCCGGCGCCGGATCTTCCGGCTGCGAACCGGCAACGGCGGACGGAGTGTCCTGAGATGCGGCGTTTTCCCGGACGTTGGACTGGGCCTTTACAAGGTCTTCCACCAACTTGCGGATCGGCGGCTCCAGACCCTTTCCCGTCGCAAGCCCGGTCAGCACGGAGCGCGCCTGCACCGGATATTTCAGCGCCGCGAGGACAGTACCGAGGGCGTTGAGGGCTTCCCGTGCGGTCGTATCCAGATCGTGCGCGCGCACCGCGTATGTCAGCGCGCTGCCGTAGTCGGCCAGCTTGCGGCTGAGTACGCTGATCCTGACATGATTGGCCACCGACGCCGGTTCGAGCTTCAGCGCAGCTTCGGCGGCCTCGCGCGCGTCCTCGAGGGCGTTCTTTCCAAGAAGGGCATCCGACAGCAGTTCCAGGGGCAAGGGGTCGGCCGGCGCTAATTCACTCGCCCGGATGGAAAGACCGATGACCTCGTCGAAGCGTTTTCTCAACAGCAGCGTCGCCGACAAGCCGAGCAGGGCCGGACCGTAGTCCGGGTTCGACTTCAGCACGCGCCGGTAGGCGGCGATCGCCGCGGCTTTCTGGTCGGTTTTCGCCATCGTGTCGGCGAACAGCGTCAGAACAGCTGGCGTATCCGGCAGCAGTTCGGCCAGGTGCCGCGCCGGCTCGACCGCCTCGAAGGGTCTGTTTTCCTTCAGCAAAGCGCTGGCGAGACCGTACAACGCATTCCGGTTGTCGGGCCCTTTGGCCAGAACCTCGGAAAAATTCTGCAGAGCGTTCGCCGTGTCGCCCAGAAGCAATTGACAATTGCCGAGGCTGGCGCGCGCGCTCAGGTGATCGGGTTCGGCGAACACGATCCGGCGCAATTGAGATTGCGCCTCATCGAGATAGCCGGTCTGAAGAAGAGCAGACGCCGCCCTGTAAGCGATCTCCGTGTCGTCCGGAGACAGTTCCTGCGCCTTCAGATAGGAAACCAGCGCCTGATCCACACGACCGTCCGCCTCCAGGGCAACGGCTTCTTCAAACGCAAGGCGGGCTTCTGCGGTCATCGTGAACGGATATCCTCAAACGCCGGTCTGTCGCTTCGTCCTGGGGGCAGGCGAAGCGCGCGGCATCCCGGCAGCGTAAGGAGCGCGCATGAAGGGGTCAAAAGGGAAAATCGGCCGTACACAGCTTGTCCGCCGATTAGTTTGCCGGATACGGGCCGGCGGCGGCCGATGGACGGGCCGTGCGTGCCGGGAAATTCCTGTGCGGGAGCGCAACAGCTGCGAAATTCGGGTTCAAATTGCGCAAAAGACCGGTTAGAAGCTGGGCCATGACCCAGCATCAACGCCTTCTCATCATCGACTTCGGTTCCCAGGTGACGCAGCTGATCGCGCGGCGTCTGCGCGAGCTCAATGTCTATTGCGAAATCCATCCCTATCAGAACGTTACGGATGCGTTCCTGGCGTCCTTCGCGCCAGGGGCCGTGATCTTCTCCGGCGGACCGGATTCGGTGACCCGGGAAGGCTCGCCGCGTCCGCCAGAAAGCGTTTATCGGCTGGGCGTCCCGATTCTCGGGATCTGCTACGGCCAGCAGGTGATGATGCAGCAGCTCGGCGGCCAGGTTGAAGGCGGCAAGATCTCGGGCGGCGGCGGCACCGCCGAATTCGGCCGGGCCATCGTCACCCCCGTGGACGCGAAAGTCGACCTTCTCGAAGGCTGGTTCGCCGACGGCAGGGAGCAGGTCTGGATGAGCCATGGCGATCATGTCAGCCGCCTGGCCCCCGGCTTTGAAGTCTACGGCACTTCTCCGAACGCACCCTTCGCGATCACCGCGGATATCGAGCGCCATTTCTATGCGGTCCAGTTTCACCCGGAGGTGCATCACACGCCGAACGGCAAGAAACTCTACGAGAATTTCGTGCGCCTTGCCGGGTTCACGGGCGACTGGACCATGGGTGCCTACCGCGATGACGCGATTGCGAAAATCCGCGAGCAGGTCGGCGACAGGAAGGTCATTTGCGGCTTGTCCGGCGGTGTCGACAGTTCGGTCGCCGCCGTGCTGATCCATGAGGCCATCGGTGATCAGCTCACCTGCGTTTTCGTCGATCATGGCCTGTTGCGCCTGAACGAGGCGGACGAAGTGGTCTCCATGTTCCGGGATCACTACAACATTCCACTGATCCACGCGGATGAATCCGATCTGTTCCTCGGGGAACTGGACGGTGTTTCGGATCCCGAAACCAAGCGCAAGATCATCGGCCGCCTGTTCATCGACGTTTTCCAGAAACACGCCAACGACATCGAAGGCGCCGACTTTCTCGCCCAGGGAACGCTGTATCCCGACGTCATCGAAAGCGTCAGCTTTTCCGGCGGCCCGTCGGTGACCATCAAGTCGCACCACAACGTTGGCGGCCTGCCGGAAAAAATGGGCCTGAAACTGGTCGAGCCGCTGCGTGAACTGTTCAAGGACGAGGTGAGGGCACTTGGCCGGGAACTCGGCCTGCCCGATCATTTCATCGGCCGTCACCCGTTCCCCGGACCGGGTCTTGCCATCCGCTGCCCGGGTGAAATCACACGCGAAAAGCTTGAGATCCTGCGCAAGGCAGATGCGGTCTATATCGACCAGATCCGCAAGCATGGTCTTTATGACCAGATCTGGCAGGCCTTCGTGGCGATCCTTCCGGTCAGGACGGTCGGCGTCATGGGCGACGGGCGCACCTATGATTTTGCCTGTGCCTTGCGCGCGGTGAACTCCGTCGACGGCATGACGGCGGACTACTACCCCTTCAGCCACGAGTTCCTCGGCGAAACCGCGACCCGTCTGATCAACGAGGTTCAGGGGATCAACCGGGTCACATACGACATCACCTCAAAACCCCCGGGCACGATCGAGTGGGAATGAGGAATGACCGGCGACATGCCACCCGAACCGACGGTTTCTGATCTCGCAGTCATAGCCACCGGAAATCCGCAAGCGCACGGGGCGGGCGGATGACACGATCGACCGATCTGAAACCCGACTGCACCAATTGTGCCGCGCTGTGCTGCGTGGTCTTTGCCTTCGACAAATCGGAATCATTCGCACTGGACAAGGCTGCCGGAGAACCATGCCCGAACCTGGATGGCTGTGACCGGTGCCAGGTGTTTTCACGGCGGGACGCGCTCGGGTTCAAGGGCTGTATCGCCTATGATTGCCATGGGGCGGGACAGGTCATCACGCAGGAAGTGTTCCGAGGGCGCACCTGGCGGGACGACGCCGCCCTCGGCGCGCGAATGGGCGCGGCCCTGTCGGTGCTCCGGCGCATCCATGAACAGCTCTCGCTTCTGGAGACGGCCGCACGGCTGCCGCTGGACACCGACGAACTCGCCGGATTGTCGGCCCTGAAAGCACGCCTCACACCGGAAGAAACCTGGACCGAAGCCAATCTGCAGTCCTTCAGGGTCGATGAGACAAACCGGCGGGTCAGGGGGTTCCTGATGGGTCTGCGCCGGCATGTCGATGGCGGGATCAACGCGCGCAATTGATGCAGAATGCAGCGGCCGGGTCGGCTTTCAGGCGTTTGTCGGCGATCGGTTCCCCGCATTCGGCACATGCGCCGTAGTCGCCTTTGTCGAGACGCAGCAAGGCAGCGTCGATCCGTTGTATATGCGCCAGCCGCTGGCGTTCGGAAGCCTGGGCCATGGCCTGGCCCTGAAGGGCGTCCATGCGGGACAAACGGCCGACAGATTGCTGGTCGAGTTCCACCGGTGCCCGGGATTCTTCCGAAATTTCGCGCAAGGATTCCAACTCGTCCCTGAGCGACAGCAACGTTTGACGGACCGTGTCCGGTGTGTCTGGCATGGCACTCCTCCGGCAATCAGAATGACCATGCCGCCGCCGGGGCGCAAGTTTTTCGGGGACCTGGTTTTACGCGTCGTCCCGGCCGGTCGCCGCCTTTTCCTCCGCAAGCATCTCCTCATGATGCTCCTCCGCCTGGACCTCGATGAACAGCCGGGTCACGGACGGCATCTGCATCTTGATGGTCCGCTCAAGCGAATAGATGGTCTCCTCGACGGTCCCGGCCTTGACCTCGTCGATGAAGTCGACCGAAAGCGCCAGCAGGATGTCGTGGGGGCCGCGGTGAAGCGTGCGGATCTCGTTGAGGTTCCGAATGGCCGGTGTTGCACCGATGATCGACTCGATACTGGCAAGTACCTCCGGCGAAGCACCTTCTCCAATCAGAAGCCCCTTGGTTTCATAGGCCAGCAGTGCCGCCGTTCCGGCCAGAATAACCCCGATCATGATCGAAGCGGCCCCGTCCAGCCAGGGCAGGCCGAGATACTGTACGCCGAGCAAGCCCAGGAATGCGACGACAAGGCCGAGCATGGCCGCACTGTCCTCGAACAGGACGGTAAAGACCGTTGGATCCTTGCTGTCCCGCACGGCAGCCATGATCGACTTCTTGCCGCGCACCCGGTTGAATTCCTTGTAGGCGATCCACCAGGCCACGGCCTCGAAGACCATCGCCAGGGCGAGCACGACATAAGCGACATAAGGGCTGGTGACCGGGTGTGGGTACAGCACCTTTTGAATGCCTTCATAGATAGACACACCCGAGCCGACCGCAAAGATCAGGATCGCGACGACAAACGACCAGAAGTAAAGCTCTGCTCCGTATCCGAAGGGATGCCGTTTGTCCGCAGGCTGCCGGGATTTCTTCAGCCCGTAAAGCAGCAGTCCCTGGTTGCCGGTATCCACGAGGGAGTGAATGCCTTCCGAAAGCATTGCGGACGACCCTGTGTAGGCGGCGGCGGCAAATTTGGTGACGGCGATCAGCCCATTGCCGGCAAGTGCCGCATAGATCACCTTCTTAGACCCGTGTCCGGCCATTGTCGTCTCCCGAGACCTGTGGTTTCCAGCCCAACCAATGTGTTGAAACCTATGACGCAATCGTGACTTTGATCAAGCTGGCATCCTTTGCAAACTGCCGAGATCGACTTCAGTTCACCGGAAAGGCACTTTTTTCAGATGTTTCGCATAGCTGTACTGGCGTTCATGGTCCTTGCTCCTGTTTCCGGAGCGCAACCGTCAATGGCCGGAGACGTCGACATTGTCGGGGCGACCGCAAAGATGTCCGGCAACAGCTGGACTTTTTCCGTCACGCTCAAGCATGCGGACAGTGGCTGGGATCACTACGCGGACCTGTGGCAGGTTCTGACACCGGACGGCAACCTGCTGGGAGAGCGCGTGCTTCTCCATCCTCATGTCAACGAGCAACCCTTCACACGGTCGCTGTCCGGCGTGACGGTTCCCGAGGGTCTGGACACGGTGATCATCCGCGCGCGGGATACCGTCCACGGCGTTTCCCCTGACAGCTTTGAACTCCGGCTTCCGCGTTAGGGGACGGAACCCGGAGCAATTCGCGTGTCAGGTGTCGGAGGCCGCCCCGGCTCCTTGCCCGAGCTGTCCGCGCAGTTTCCGCTTTACGAGGTGAACCTTGAGACTGCGCATCGGATTGCGTCCGCCGAACCACGCCCGCCGGCTGATCATCTGCCCGGCAAGGACATCAACCTGGTGAAACCATGGTGCTGAACGCACGTTGCGCCGGCCAAGCAGAAGTTTCATGGCTTCTGTCGAGGCAACCCCGGCGCTGACGACAATGCCCATTGGCGTAGAAGGCACCTTCCGGCGGACAAAGTCGACATAGGACCTGTCAACCAGATAGGGCAGGTGCAAACCTCGCGGCGCCAGCCCGACGGCAAAGCGAAGGAAATTGTGTTCGGTCTCGCCCTCTTCGAAAGCGAAATAGTCCTCGAAGGACATACCATCGGGCTGGAAGATGATCCATGCGGACCCTGTGGCGACCGGAGCTGCCGTCAAAGCCGGGATACCGCTGACGCGGGCTTGTGCGAACAGGGCCCTGCGCACATCGAGAGCAAAGAAATCGATTGAATCGACGTAGATATCCGCTCCTTCCAGGAACACGCCGGCGTCCTGCGGCCGAAGCGGTGTGTGTGTGACGTCGATCTCGGCCTCGGGATTGATGTCCCTGATCCGGTCCACAATCACGTCCGCCTTGGAGCACCCGAGCGTGGAAACTCCGGCGCCGAACTGGCGGTTGAAGTTGGGAAGATCGAAATCATCGAACTCGCAAAGCTTGAACTTGCAGATCCCCAGCCGGGTGAGGGTAATCGCATGGGCACCACCGACACCGCCCAGTCCGGCGATTGCGACCGTCTTGGTTTTCAACCGGTTTTGTTCTTCCAGCGTGATCCAGCCCAGGGTGCGCGAAAACGCTTCTTCGTAGGAAAATTGCTTGGCATCGATGGAATCCATCCTGTGGTTCCCCAGCTGGTGATTTGAAATACGGATCTGAACAAGAGCATCAGGCGAGGAGACGAACACCATTCGACGTCGCATCCGGAGAGGGCCAGGTGGCTCCCTGATCGGTGATGTAATGCCAGACAGTCCGGTTGTGATGATAAAGGTCGTCCATCAGCGGGGTCATTTCGCGAAACAGCGGCGACCGTTTGCCTCGGTGTTCAATGCGAATACCGACGTCGTGATAATAGAAACCGGCCTTTTCGAGCAGCCTTTGCAGCGAGCGGGCCACGGTCATGACGACGACACCGACATTGTCCCGGAGAATGGCCCGCAGCACTCCCTTGATGAGCGCCAGCGCCGGGAAGATGCCTCTGGCGAGATCCCCCCGGCTGACAGGCCGCGAAACTTCCCGTGCCATCGTCAGGCGCGACAATTCAATGACCCTGTCCGACTGCAGGTGAGGCCGCAGATGCTCCCTGAAACCGTGCGCTAGCTCAAAACTGGGCAGGCTCAGATCCGTGTCCCGGGCGGCGTCATGATAGATGATGCGAACCGTACCGACAGACGCGCCGGTCACGGTGTCCTTGAGCAGAATATGGACGGCGTCATCGTCGTAGCGGTCCCTTTCCAGGCCTTCCGGAAACCTGGTGGAATCCTCCCAGCCACGCGAGAGGCAGTATTCCATGTACCGGAGACGAAGACATTCGTTGATCTCGGAAAAAGAACGACAAATGACCGGTACGTAGTCCGGCAAAATGAGCTGCTGATCCAGAATCGGATCCGGTGAAAATTCGGAAATCCCATGCATCTTGTTTCGCCCCTTGCCCTGTGTCACCTCAGGTCGAATAGGCAGGCCCGATAACAAACGCGTATAAATTTTGTGAAATTTAAATAAATACCCAACTAATCATTGGTAACAAGATCATGTTTGATATCGGCTTTTTCAGCTATCAACCGCGCAGAATCTGTAAAACAACTTAGACGGACAATAAACGGCCCATCATGTCTTTACTGAATGAAAGCCAGAACCCCGTCGGCAACGAATTGCACCGAGAGCGCGGCCAGAAGAACACCCAGCAGGCGCGTGATCACAAGTTGAGCGGTGTCGCCGAGCAGGCGTTCGATCTTGTCGGCGAGCAGAAACGCCCCCAGGCAACTGATCAGAATGACGGCGATGACGCCGCCCAGTCCCGCATAGGCGAGCGTGTCGGGAGCTTCTCCGGACAGGAGGATGATCGCCGAAATCGCGGCCGGTCCCGCTATCAGCGGGATTGCGAGCGGGAAAATCGCAAGTTCGTTCAGGGTACTGTGATGCGTGTCGGCTGATTCGACCGCCTTCTCGGCGGTTTCGGCCTTGCGTTCCTGCCGTTTGCCGAAAATCATCTCGATCGCGATCAGAAACAGAAGTATGCCGCCCGAAACACGGAATGCGGTTACCGAGATGCCCAGAACGTTGAGAACGGTCTGACCGCTGGCGTAGAAAACCAGGAGAATGGCCGCGGCCGTCGCCGTCGCCCGGATCGCAACCTTGCGCCGGTCCGTCCGGCTCATTCCGGCTGTTACGGCCAGGAACATCGGCGCCAGGCCGACCGGATCTATGGTCACGAAAAGCGTCGCGAAAGCGTTGATGTAAAAATCGAGCATTTCCGTTTCCCGCAGCCAGGTTTCAGGAGCGATTCCCACATTTTTATAAGGGATTTGAGGGCGCAGCGACCCGGGTGTCGAAAATCATTTCACCCCCCTGTGCATACTTGTTGTAGCCCGTTGTTTCTAAACGCTTATTAGTTAGGCGGTAAACTGCCGCAAATTTGGACGGGGCGGTTGAATCGGATATAAACGGGCCAGCAATAACAATCAAATGAGTGTCTTCCTTGGCCGACCAGGACAACAGCACCCCTTCCGACGGTCTTCCGTCGGATATCAAACCGGTCTCCATTGTCGATGAAATGAAGCGGAGCTATCTCGATTACGCCATGAGCGTGATCGTGTCACGCGCGCTTCCGGATGTGCGCGACGGTCTGAAACCGGTTCATCGGCGCATCCTGTATTCGATGCATGAAAACGGCTACGAGTGGAACAAGCCCTATCGCAAGTCGGCCCGCGTGGTCGGTGACGTCATGGGTAAATACCACCCGCATGGCGACAGCGCGATCTACGATGCCCTGGTCCGCATGGCGCAGAACTTCTCGCTGCGCCTGCCTCTGATCGACGGACAGGGCAACTTCGGCTCCGTCGACGGCGACCCGGCCGCGGCCATGCGCTACACGGAGTGCCGGCTGGAAAAGGTCGCCCACAAGCTCCTGGACGACATTGACAAGGACACGGTCGATTTCCAGGAAAACTACGACAATTCAGAAAGCGAACCGGTAGTCCTTCCGGCGAAGTTTCCAAACCTTCTGGTCAACGGTGCCGGCGGTATCGCGGTCGGCATGGCCACCAACATTCCGCCGCACAATCTGGGTGAAGTGATCGATGCCGCCATCGCGGTCATGGAAAACCCGGCCATGTCGCTGGAAGAACTGATGCAGATCGTGCCCGGTCCGGATTTTCCGACCGGCGCCATGATCCTCGGCCGCGCCGGGATCCGCAACGCCTATGAAACGGGGCGCGGTTCGGTTGTCATGAGGGCCAAGGTCGACGTGGAAGAGGTCCGCAAGGACCGCAACGCGCTGATCGTCACCGAGATCCCGTATCAGGTCAACAAGTCCACGATGATCGAAAAGATCGCGGAACTTGTGCGTGACAAGCGTGTCGAAGGCATTTCCGACATCCGCGACGAGAGCGACCGCTCGGGCATGCGCGTCGTCATCGAGCTGAAACGCGATGCGGTGCCGGATGTTGTCCTGAATCAGCTTTACCGCTTCAGCCAGTTGCAGACCTCCTTCGGTGCCAACATCGTCGCGCTGAACGGTGGCAAGCCGGAGCAGATGAACCTGTCCGACATGCTGCGGGCATTCGTTTCCTTCCGAGAGGAAGTGGTCCAGCGCAGGACACGGTTCCTTTTGAAAAAAGCCCGCGACCGGGCCCATATCCTGGTCGGGCTCGGCATTGCAGTCGCCAATATCGACGAGATCATCAAGCTGATCCGCAGCGCGCCTGATCCGGCAACCGCCCGCGGACAACTCATGGAGCGCAACTGGCCGGCACAGGACGTGGACGCGTTGATCCGGCTGATCGACGATCCGCGCCACATGGTTCTCGAGGACGGCACCTACAAGCTGTCCGAGGAACAGGCCCGGGCGATCCTGGATCTTCGGCTGCAACGCCTGACGGCCATGGGCCGGGACGAGATCGAGGAAGAACTCAACAAGATCGGTGCCGAAATTTCCGATTTCCTCGACATCCTGCGTTCCAGGGCGCGGATCCAGGAAATCATCCGCAACGAGATGCTGGAGATCAGGGAAGAATTCGCGACGCCTCGCAGGACGGAAATAGTCGAGGGCGGGCCGGACTTCGATGAGGAAGACCTGATCCAGCGCGAGGACATGGTGGTGACCGTATCCCACAGCGGTTACATCAAGCGGGTTCCTCTGACCACCTATCGGGCACAGCGGCGCGGCGGCAAGGGCCGCTCCGGAATGGCGACCAAGGAAGAGGATTTCGTCACCCGGCTGTTCGTGGCAAACACCCACACGCCCGTTCTGTTCTTCTCGTCCCGCGGCATCTGTTACAAGATGAAGGTCTGGCGCCTGCCGCTCGGCGGCCCGACCTCCCGTGGCAAGGCCCTGGTCAACATGTTGCCACTGGAACAGGACGAACAGATCACCTCGATTCTGCCGCTGCCCGAGGACGAGGACAGCTGGGCGAACCTCGATGTGATGTTCGCGACCGTGCGGGGCACCGTGCGCCGGAACAAGCTGTCCGACTTCGTCAGCATCAACCGCAACGGCAAGATCGCGATGAAGCTTGAGGAGGGCGACGGCATTGTCGGTGTCGATACGTGTTCGGAACATGACGATGTCATGCTGACCACCAATTTCGGCCAGTGCATTCGCTTCCCGGCCACCGACGTGCGTGTCTTCGCCGGCCGGAACTCCGTCGGTGTGCGCGGTATCAGGCTGGCGGATGACGACAAGATCATTTCCATGCAGATCCTTCATCACATTGATGTGGATGCGGAACAGCGCGCGGCCTATCTGAAACTTTCACGCGCCATGCGCGGCGAAGCCGACGATACCGGCGGGGCGGCCGACGAGGACGGTGTGGTCGCCGGGGAACTTTCCCAGGAACTTTACGCCCGGATGAGCGCCGCCGAACAGATCATCCTGACGATCTCGGAAAACGGTTACGGCAAGCGGACCTCGTCCTTCGAGTATCGCGTGACGGGCCGTGGCGGCAAAGGCATCACCGCGATGGCTGTCAACGATCGCAACGGCGGACTGGTGGCGTCTTTCCCGGTGGAAGACAACCATCAGATTATGCTGGTGACAGATGGCGGTCAGTTGATCAGGTGTCCGGTCCACGGCATCCGGATCGCGGGCCGGGCCACGCAGGGCGTCATCGTCTTCAAGACGGCGAAGGGCGAGAAGGTCGTGGCGGTCGAAGGCATTTCCGAAGAGGATGACGACGACACGTTCGAAGAAGGTGAGGAGCCGTCGACGGAAGAGGGCCAGGCCGGCGAAACCGATCCGGGCAGTGCGGACGGCACACCTCCGGCCGAAGGCGATGAAAAGCCGGAAAGCTGACGATCCGGAGCGCGTCTTGAGAAAACGACAACAGCGGCCAGGGTGGAACCTGAGCCGCTGTTTGCCGTTTCGGGGAGGGAGGTCGGGAAAGACGTCAGTCGGTCACGGGATACCGCGCGAGAATAGTTTCATTGACGGTCGGGGCCGATTTCTCGACGGTGACGAAGGAAACATTGCGCACACGATCCGCACCGGTCAGGGCAGCCGCACAGCCTTCGCTCCAGGCACCCCAGGTTTCGCCCCGGCATGTCGTGGTTTCCGAAGAGGCGGCGATCCGGTCGCCCTTGTTCACCATTACTCCCTGGGATGCCTGGCTCTTCAGGTCTTCCGCCTGGGACGCATTGCTCGGGTGCAGGGTCATGACACCCGCCGCGATCATCGTTATCAGGGCCAGCAAGAAGACGGCGGCCATCTTGACATGAACGGCCTTGTCGGCGGCCTCCGCGCGGATGGCGAAGGAATTCGGCGCCGTCTGACTTGCGGTCCGGTTGAAAGTTCTGCTGCTCCTCATCGTCCTGGCTCCTGCTCACGCCAACTGTTTTCGATGGATCCACCCTGACGGTTTGGAAGAAAGAGCGATGTGACGGCCGTCACAGTTTGTCAGTTGTTGGCAGAACTCCCCGAACACCCCGCCTTATACCAACCTCAACAAATAAGAACCCGTCTGATGGCACTGTTCCTATTTGCCGGCCAGGCGCGCTGCGCAGGACGGCCTGGTTGGCCGTTCAAGCGGTGCAACGCCGTCCGGCGGGCCGGAACAGGCCACCGAAGGCCGTGTCTGGAGACTGTTCCGTTGCGTCGAAGGTCTTGGACGATAACCCATATCGCCCTGCGACCTGCTTCTTGTTGAACAGTCTCCAGACACGGTCAGATGGGTTCTTATTTGTTGAGCTTGGTATTACTCTTGTGAGGCCGTTGCAGGCGGAGTAAGGAAGGACGCATGACTCGCATCGCTCTTTATCCGGGATCCTTCGATCCCGTTACCAACGGTCACATGGACATATTGCGCCAGGCGCTTGCCCTGGCCGACAAGGTGGTGGTTGCGATCGGCATTCATCCCGGCAAGTCACCGCTGTTTTCCTTTGACGAACGTGTCGACCTGATTCACGCCTCCGCCCGCGCCGAATTCAGCGCGCAGGACGCGAGCCGCATCGACGTCATTGCCTTCGACGACCTCGTCATCGACACGGCGCGCTCCCGGAAGGCGGCCTGTCTCGTCCGCGGACTGCGCGACGGCACCGATCTCGACTACGAAATGCAGATGGCTGGCATGAACGGCACGCTTGAACCCACGATCCGGACCATATTTCTCCCCGCATCTCCGGGCGTGCGCCACATCACGGCCACGTTGGTGCGCCAAATCGCCAAGATGGGCGGCGAAATATCCGCATTCGTTCCGGAGCCGGTCGCCGACCCGCTCAAGCGCCGCGCGACACCCGCCGGAAAATGACCTGAACCCGCGACACACGTGCGGTCTGAACTCTAGGAGCCTCCAGTGCCAAGACTATTTTCAATGCTCGCCCTTCTGGCGTCCCTTGTGATTGCGCCGCTGACTGCCGGCGCACAGGGAACCGATCCTGAAAACACCCTTTATCTGGACCTGAAGGATGGACGTGTCGTCATCCATTTGCGTCCCGACCTTGCACCGAACCACGTCGCGCGCATCAAGAAGCTCGCCCGCGAAGGCTTTTACGACGGGATCGTCTTCCATCGCGTCATTGACGGGTTCATGGCCCAGACCGGGGACCCGACCGGAACGGGCCGGGGCGGCTCCAGTGAACCCGATATCAAGGCGGAGTTCTCGAGCACACCCTTCAAGCGCGGCACCCTCGGCATGGCCCGGGCGGCCAGCCCCGACAGCGCCAACTCGCAGTTCTTCATCATGTTCGCCGATGGCGATTTCCTGAACGGCAACTACACCGTGTTCGGAGAAGTCGTCGACGGCATGAACCATGTCGACAGCATCACCCGCGGCGAACCGCCGGCAAATCCCGACAAGATCGTCAGGATGCAGGTTGCTGCGGACGCTCAGTGATACCCCCTGATACGAATAACCCCAGTTAAACGACACCAGGAGATTACCAGATGGCCGATATCAAAGACGCCGAGAACACCTTGCTGATGGAAACCAGCAAAGGGTCCGTCGTGATCGAGATGAAACCCGACCTGGCCCCCGGTCACGTCGCGCGGATCAAGGAACTCGTGCGCGAAGGTTTCTATGACGGGATCGTCTTCCACCGCGTCATTGACGGATTCATGGCCCAGACAGGATGCCCGCAGGGCACCGGCACCGGCGGTTCCGGCAAGAAACTGCCCGCCGAATTCAGCAAGCACAAGCACGTGCGCGGCACCTGTTCCATGGCCCGTGCCCAGGATCCGAATTCCGGCGACAGCCAGTTCTTCATCTGCTTCACCGACGCTCCCTGGCTCGACGGCCAGTATACGGCCTGGGGCGAGGTGATCGAAGGTATGGACAATATCGACAATATCAAGCGCGGCGAGCCGGTCACCGATCCGGACACGATCGTTTCCCTGAAGGTGGCAGCCGACGCCGCCTGATCCGGAACACGAAAATTTTTGAACAGCGCGGACAGGATTTCCGCGCTGTTCTGCTGTCCGCAAACCGCAGCGGCCAGTTGACCTGACACCGATCCGCCATTAAGAGCCGCTGTCTGATCGATCCGGTAGTCCTGCCTGAACCGGCAGACCGGAGCGAATCGGCCATTTTTCCTTGAAACAGCCCCGGAAGAGCGCCCATGCGCGTCGATCAATTCGATTTTGACCTTCCCAACGAGCGGATCGCGCTGCGTCCGGCGCGCCCGCGCGATGCCGCGCGGATGCTTGTGGTACGGCCCGAAGCGCAGGACGTGCTGCGTGATGGAAGCGTGCGCGACCTGCCCGGATTGCTGCAGCGGGGCGATGCCTTGGTATTTAACGACACCAGGGTCATCCCGGCGCAACTGGAAGGCGTCCGACTTCGCGGTGACATTTCCGCCGGCATCAGCGCGACCCTTCACCTGAGATCGGGCCCTGACAGGTGGCAGGCTTTCGTACGGCCGGCGAAGAAACTGCAAATCGGAGATACGCTTCGGTTTGAAGCCGACGGATGCCTGTTGACGGCCGAGGTCGCCGGAAAGTCCGATGGCGGCGAAGTGCTGCTGGTCTTCGACAGGTCCGGACCGGACCTTGATGCCGCGATAGCCGCAGTCGGCCATATTCCGCTGCCGCCCTATATTGCCCACAAGCGCGGTGAAGACGCTCAGGACCGCAAGGACTACCAGACGATCTTCGCGGAAAAGGACGGCGCCGTCGCGGCACCAACCGCCGGATTGCATTTTACACCCGAGCTGCTGCAGGCACTGGACGATGCCGGCATCGAACAGCACCGGGTCACGCTGCATGTCGGGGCCGGCACATTTCTGCCCGTCAAGGCCGACGACACGAACGATCACAGGATGCATGCCGAATGGGGCGAGGTCTCCGACCAGACGGCTCAGGCGCTCAGCGCCGTGAAGGCGCGGGGCAACAGGGTTGTCAGCGTCGGCACCACATCACTGCGGATACTGGAGAGTGCCGCGAGACAAAGCGGCGCGATTGCGCCGTTCAAGGGCGAAACCTCGATCTTCATCACACCGGGCTACCGCTTTCTGGTGATAGACGCGCTGATGACCAATTTTCACCTGCCCCGATCGACACTGTTCATGCTGGTCTCGGCATTTTCCGGCCTGGAAACAATGCGGGAAGCCTATGACCACGCCATCCGGGAACAGTACCGCTTCTACAGTTATGGCGACGCTTCGCTTCTGTTTCCCCTGAATTCGGCGCCCGAGGACCAAAAATGACCGATACCGCCCGGAAATTCGGCTTCAAGCTGATTGCGACCGACGGCATAGCACGCCGTGGCGAGATTACCACGCCACATGGTGTGGTGCGCACACCGGCATTCATGCCGGTCGGGACCCAGGCGACCGTGAAGGCCATGTATCCGGACCAGGTGCGCGAGACCGGCGCCGACGTCGTTCTCGGCAACACGTATCATCTGATGCTGCGGCCGACGGCGGAACGGGTCGCCCGGCTGGGTGGCCTGCACACCTTCATGAACTGGCCGCATACGATTTTGACGGACAGCGGCGGCTTCCAGGTGATGTCGCTTGCACAATTGCGCAAGCTCGACGAGGACGGCGTCCGCTTTCAGAGCCATATCGATGGAAGCAAGCACCACCTGACACCGGAGAGATCCGTCGAAATCCAGGGCCTGCTCGGGTCCGATATCCAGATGCAACTGGATGAATGCATCAGACTGCCGAGCCCGAAGGAAGAAATAGAGCGGGCGATGGAACTGTCCCTGAGATGGGCGGAGCGGTCACGCAGCCAGTTCGAACGGATGGGCGGACCGGGCAAGGGGCAGGGGCTCTACGGCATTGTCCAGGGCGGTGATCAGCCGGACCTGCGTATCCGTTCGGCGCAAGAACTCGGAAAAATACCGTTCGAGGGCTATTCTGTGGGAGGGTTGGCTGTCGGCGAGCCCCAGGACGTGATGCTGCGGATGCTGGACATCACCACACCGGTGATGCCGGTGGACAAACCGCGTTATCTGATGGGCGTCGGAACACCCGACGATCTCCTGGAAAGCGTGAAACGGGGCATCGACCAGTTCGATTGCGTGATGCCGACGCGCGCCGGACGCCATGGACTGGCCTATACACGCTTCGGCAAGGTCAATCTAAAGAACGCCCGCCATCAGGACGACCCGAGACCACTCGACGCGGACAGCGGCTGCCCGGCCTCCAGCGTTTACAGCCGTGCCTATCTCCATCATCTCGTGCGGGCGGGCGAGGGCCTTGCGGGCATGCTGCTGACCTGGAACAACATCGCCTATTATCAGGTCCTGATGCAGGGCATGCGCGATGCTATCGAAACAGGCACGTTCGACGACTTCTACGCCCGCACCAAGGAAGACTGGGCAAAGGGCGATATCGCGTCGCTCTGAACCGCCTCGAGGGCGGAACCCCGGCCTGTTCGTTCAGGCAGCGAACCCTGTCGATTT
Source organism: Roseibium sp. AS2 (assembly GCF_038900065.1). Classification (NCBI taxonomy): domain Bacteria; kingdom Pseudomonadati; phylum Pseudomonadota; class Alphaproteobacteria; order Hyphomicrobiales; family Stappiaceae; genus Roseibium; species Roseibium sp. AS2. Next base: position 251,195 of record NZ_JBBMQN010000008.1, on the reverse strand, counting down.
GGTCAGGTAACAGCCGGAAATCCGCCAGCTGCCGTCACTCTGCTGTTCAAAACTGTACAGGGCCAGCCAGTGGTTTCCCTTCGGACCGGTCACAAAGACTTCCTGTGTCGGCCCCTGACCGGTCATTTTGGAGCGGCCAAAGGTAACGTCCTGCGGCTGGTAGACCGGTCTGTAGCCCTGGCGGACCATTTCCATGAAGAATTCAGGCGTCTGGAATTGTTGCTGGAGCGATCTGGTCGCGAAGCCGAAGGCCGCTTTTGCATTGCCCGATGCAAAGGCATTCATCTGGTTCTTGATGACTTTTTGAAGCGCGCTGCCGTCGAAGCCGTCATCCGCACTGACGGCGCCGGCCGTCATGAGCGCGAGCGCGGCACCCGCGACGGCTGATTTCCAGAAACAAGCGTGAACCATGGCCGATGTCTCCCTTCTCGAAACGTGGCCAGTATACGGCGCATTGCTCACTTCGGTTTACTGAAATCAGGATATCCCCTGCGTCAATTAAAGATCGTTAGGTGTGAAAAGCCTTTGCGGGAGCATCGGAAACACCATTTGCCGGCGCATGAAATTTGTTTGCACCGGAAACAATCCAGTGATTTCAAAGGCGCCAGAGACTGACACCGTCGGGCAGGGCGTTTCTGGCAAGCACGGCGGGAATGTCGGCAACCAGGCCCTGTCCGTCCTTCAGGACGCGGGTTACCGTGTGCCAGCCGGTGCCATCCTGACAAAAATGCGCATGCGGCACCGCCAGAACCACCGCATCCGATCCTTCCAGAGCCTCTTGCGCGCACAAGGTGATTCCATATTCAGAGGTGACCGCCTCTGCGTCGGCGAGAGGGTCATGCACCTGAACCTGGGCACCGAACCGTTCCAGTTCCCTTACCAGGTCAACAACCTTGGAATTGCGGGTGTCGGGAACATCGGCCTTGTAGGTCAATCCGAGAACGGCCACCCGGGGCGGCATGGGCAAACCCAGTTTGACGCATTCCTGAACAATCTTGCCGGCGACAAATGCCGGCATGGCTTCATTGGTGCCGCGGCCGGCCAGAATGACCTGCGGTGTCATGCCGATTTCATGGGCCTTGTGGGTCAGATAATAGGGATCGACACCAATGCAGTGGCCACCGACAAGACCAGGCTGGAAAGGCAGGAAATTCCACTTGGTGCCGGCTCCCGTCAATACGTCCCTGGTATCGATGCCCATTTGATGGAACAGCATGGCGAGTTCGTTCATCAAGGCGATGTTGAGATCGCGCTGCGTGTTTTCGATCACCTTGGCGGCTTCCGCCACCTTGATGGAGGGGGCGAGGTGAATGCCGGCATCGACCACTGCGCCATACACCGCAACCAGCAGATCCGCCGCGCTGGCCGTGGACGCCGAAACGATTTTGGTTATGTCGGAAAAGCCGCGTGCGGTATCGCCGGGATTGATCCTTTCGGGCGAATATCCGACTTCGAACCCGTGACCCAGCTTGAGCCCCGAGGCGCCTTCCAGGACCGGCACCGCGACTTCTTCCGTCGCTCCCGGAAAGACGGTCGACTCAAAAACCACGATCGCTCCGGGTTTCAGGTTTCTCCCTGCGGTTCCGGCTGCCGCGATGAATGGGGACAAATCCGGCCGCTTGACATCGTCGACCGGCGTCGGCACGGCGACGATCAGAATGTCCCTGTCGCGCAGACTGGTTTCATCGGCGGAAAGAGACAGCGTTTCTTGCCTCAATTCGTCAGGTTCAACCGACGACGTGCTGTCGCGCCCCTGACGTAGTTCTTCCAGACGCCTGCGGTTGATGTCGAACCCGAGCGTATCGAAGCCGCGCGCAGCGAATGCGGCGGCGACCGGCAGCCCGACATAACCAAGGCCGATAACGGCGATTTTCAGGGATTTGAGATCGGGGTCGGGCATGTGACTTCCGCAATGGGGCCAGAACGACGGGGCCAGAAAAACGGGGCAAGGGCAGGGAGCAGGAACGGAACCACCGGGTCGCAATCCGGCGGTTCCCGGTTTTCCATGAAGGGTGCGCGGATCGGATCAAAGCCCGTCCGCGCACCAGCGAACTCTATTCGGCTGCCAGCGGTTGACGGATCACTTCCTCCAGGAAGGGAACCAGTTCTCTGGCAAGCTTCGGGTCGTCCATTCCGAAGGCGATGTTGGCACTCAGGAAACCGACCTTGTTGCCGCAATCGTAGCTGCGGCCCTCGAACTTGAGCGAGGCGAAGGATTGCTGCTTCATCAGGGAAAGCATGCTGTCCGTCAGCTGGATCTCACCGCCGGCCCCCTGGCCCTGACTGGACAACAGGTCGAAGATTTCAGGCTGGAGAATGTAGCGCCCCGTGATCATCAGGTTTGAGGGTGCCGTTCCCGGGGCCGGTTTCTCCACCATGTTGGAGATCCTGTGCGCATTGGGAGCGATCTCGCCGGACAGTTCGACGATGCCGTACTGATGGGTCTGATCATCGGGAACTTCTTCAACGGCGACAATGTTTCCGCCGGACTTGTCGTAAACATCCACCATCTGTTTCAGACAACTGACCTGCGATTTGATGATGACGTCCGGAAGCAGGATGGCGAAAGGTTCATCGCCGATGATGTCACGGGCGCACCAGATGGCGTGACCGAGGCCAAGCGGCGCCTGCTGACGCGTGAAACTGGTGGAGCCTGGTTGCGGCCGGTGTTTTTCAAGCAGCTCCAGGGCGGCGGTCTTGTTGCGCGCCTTCAGCGTGTCTTCAAGCTCGTAGGCCACATCGAAATGGTCTTCGATCACGTGCTTGTTACGGCCCGTCACGAACACGATGTGCTCGATGCCGGCCGCACGCGCCTCATCGACGACGTACTGGATGATCGGCCGGTCGACGATGGTCAGCATTTCCTTGGGCACCGCCTTGGTCGCGGGCAAAAACCGTGTGCCCAGGCCGGCAACGGGCAGGACTGCTTTGCGTATGGGCTTGTTCATCTGTTGGTCTTCCATTGCTGCTTGTCAGCGTGATCGGTGATCTTCGCCCACTCATAAACAACGCGGGCAGGAAACTCACGCGCAAATAACCGGATTCGCGGACCACCGGTAGCACCGCCCCGGCACTGGCTCCGAATTTGATCGAAGCCCTTGCGCTTGCGGCAAGTGGTTCGAACGCGTCGATTTTTCAATAGGAAAGAAGCGTGATGACATTGCGGCAAAGGGTCGGCGGCGCGAAATTCATACGCTTGGGCACCCCCGAATGCAGAAAATCAGAGCGATATTGCGGGCAGGCCAAAAGAACGCTATGGAACACCCAATTTGAAGCCGGGACAGGGCGACCCGATACGGGAACGCCCAGGCCCCGGCACTCCTTTTGAGCAAGTGGTGGATGATGACTGAGGCAAATCGCAACGTATCGGCAGGCAACGTCACGTTCAGCAACAATGCGGCCTTCAGCCTCATTGCCGGTCCCTGCCAGTTGGAAAGCAGGGCCCATGCGCTGGAATGCGCGGCCGCGATCAAGGAAATTACGACAAAACTCGGCATCGCAACTGTCTTCAAGACGTCCTACGACAAGGCCAACCGAACCTCCCTGAGCGGCGTGCGCGGCGTCGGAATGAAGGAAGCCCTGCCGATCTTTGCCGAAATCAAGGAAACCTTCGGCATGCCTGTGCTGACGGATGTCCATGCCCCGGACCAGTGCGCTCCGGTGGCGGAAGTCGTCGATATCCTGCAAATTCCTGCTTTCTTGTGCCGTCAGACGGATCTTCTGATCGCGGCCGCGAACACCGGCCGTGTCGTCAACGTGAAGAAGGGGCAGTTTCTTGCGCCCTGGGACATGAAGAACGTTCTCGGCAAGGTAACGGGATCCGGCAATCCGAACGTTCTCCTGACGGAACGCGGCGCGAGCTTCGGCTACAACACGCTGGTCACCGACATGCGCTCCCTGCCGATCATGGCCCAGACCGGCGCGCCGGTCGTTTTCGACGCAACCCATTCCGCCCAGCAGCCGGGCGGGCAGGGTGGCTCATCCGGCGGTGACCGGACCATGGTGCCGGTTCTGGCCCGCGCGGCCGTAGCCGTCGGTGTCGCCGGCCTGTTCATTGAAACACATCCGGATCCGGACAACGCTCCGTCCGACGGACCCAACATGGTGCCGCTGAAGGACCTGGAAGCGCTGCTGGCGCAATTGCAGGCGCTCGACAATGTGGTCAAGTCCCCCGCAGCGGCCGAATAGGCAGACAACGGCCGCGCCCGCGCGGCTTCCTTTCATACGGGCGACCACGGCTCAAATCGGGCCGGTTCGCCCGCCACTCCACATGCCGGATATGTTCCGGCACGTGCCAGTCACGCTACATGCCACAACGGAGTTCTTCCCATGACCGCCATCATTGATGTCATCGGCCGCCAGATATTCGACAGCCGTGGTAACCCGACTGTCGAAGTCGACGTTTTTCTGGAAGACGGGTCCTTTGGCCGTGCGGCGGTTCCCTCCGGGGCGTCCACGGGCGCCCATGAAGCCGTGGAACTGCGCGACGGCGGCGACAGATACATGGGCAAGGGCGTACAGAAGGCAGTCGACGCCGTGAACGGCGAGATCTTCGAGACCGTGGGCGGCCTGGAGGCCGAGGACCAGTTGCAGATCGACCAGGCCATGATCGATCTCGACGGCACCAGCAACAAGGCCCGCCTCGGCGCGAACGCCATTCTGGGTGTCTCTCTGGCTGTCGCCCGTGCAGCCGCCCAGGCGACCGGGCTGCCGCTCTATCGCTACGTCGGCGGCACTTCGGCCCGCACACTGCCGGTCCCGATGATGAACATCATCAATGGCGGCGCCCATGCGGACAATCCGATCGACTTCCAGGAATTCATGATCATGCCGGTCGGCGCCGAAACGTTCAGCGAAGCGGTTCGCATGGGCACGGAAGTCTTCCACACCTTGAAAAAGGCATTGAGCGCCGCCGGTCACAACACCAATGTCGGCGATGAAGGCGGTTTCGCACCCAACCTTGAATCCACCGATGCCGCCATCGGCTTCGTCATGAAGGCCATCGAGACCGCCGGCTACAAGCCCGGCGAAGACATGTATCTCGCACTGGATGCAGCCTCGACGGAATTCTTCAAGAACGGCAAATACGAGCTGGAAGGTGAGGGCAAGTCCCTCGGGCCCCAGGAAATGGCGACCTATCTGGAGGATCTTGCTGCCCGTTACCCGATCATCTCCATCGAGGACGGACTTGCCGAAGACGACTGGGAGGGCTGGAAAGCCTCAACCGATCTGTTCGGTGACAAGTGTCAGCTGGTCGGCGACGATCTTTTCGTCACCAACTCCGAGCGCCTCCGCAAGGGCATCGACATGGGCGTTGCAAACTCGATCCTGATCAAGGTCAACCAGATCGGAACCCTGTCGGAAACACTCGATGCCGTCGAGACCGCTCACAAGGCAGCCTATACGGCGGTGATGTCGCACCGCTCCGGGGAAACCGAGGATTCCACAATCGCAGACCTCGCGGTCGCCACCAATTGCGGGCAGATCAAGACCGGCTCTCTGGCCCGGTCCGACCGGCTTGCCAAATACAACCAGCTGCTCCGCATCGAGGAAGAACTCGGGGCCCAGGCCTACTATGCCGGCCGTTCGATCCTGCGCGGCTGAACGGCGAAACGATCAAAAGAAAAAGCCCCGCACAACCTGCGGGGCTTTTTTCGGGGTGAACCCCGGAACTCAGTTCGAGGCAGCTGCCTGCGGATTGGTTTTGGTTTCCTCCGCATGCACAAGCGCGGCGGCGATCGTCTCGGCCTTTTCTGCTCCCGCCAGGACGAACCGCCCATCGATGATGAAACAGGGAACGCCGGTGATACCGGACTCCTGCGCGCTGGCAATCTGCGCTTCCACCTTGTCCAGATCGGTCTCGGTCTCGAGAAGCTGCTCTACCAGATCGGATTGCATGCCGGCTTCCCGGGAAATGCGGACCAGTGTTTCGGACTGGGTCAGGTCCTCGCCATCGAGAAAATAGGCCTTGAACAGGCGCTCGACCACCTCGTCCTGAAGATCGTCATCCCGGGCCCACAGGATCAATCTGTGGCAATCAAGCGTGTTCGGCGACAGCGCGATGTCTTCAAAGGCAAAGTCGATACCTTCTTCATGACCCGCCGCACCGATCTGGCTGTAGAACGCGTTGGCGCTCTGTAGGCCGCCGAACTTGTCGCTCAGATACTGCTGCCGGTCCTTGCCGGTTTTGGGCAGGGTGGAATCCAGTTGAAACGGATGCCAGCGGACCAGCACGTCCAGTTGCGGCACGGCCCGCAAGGCAGCTTCCAGCCGCCGTTTGCCAATGTAGCACCACGGACACATCACATCTGACACGATATCGACTGTAAGGGGAGCTGATGTGGTCATTCGACTTCCTGGATTGCTGGTGTGTGTCTCAAGGCTAACCGCTCTGAAGTAAATGCCAAGCCTGATTTCATGGCAGCGTTAAGGCGAATGTTGCAAAAAAGGGAAAATGGGGCACTTGCAGCAGGAGACACGCCCTAAAGCACTGTGTGCGTCAAGATCGAGTTGATCCGTTTCTGCAGGCGTCTGGTGCCTTGCTCGTTTTTCAACACCGCCACAGGTCCGAGTTCCCGGACCAGGCACACGAGATCCTCGTCCCGGCTGGTCGCGTCGGCGACCGACAGCAGCGTGGCGTGTATTTCTTCAAGGTTGTCGGCGGACGTTGCCTCGATGCCGAAGTTTTCCGGTTGAAGCCGCATTTCCCAGAGATCCAGGCCGCGCACCGCCAGCGCGTTGCTGCAGGCTTCCAGATAGGTTGTGTAGTCCGACACGCCAAGCCCCCCGACGGTTACCTGCTGCCGCAGCCACATCTGACTTTCCGCCAGAACCCTGTCGGCGAGACGGCGACGTTTTCCAAACCGGATTGCCGAGTTCAATCTCTGAACGAGCGTTTCTTTCCGGTTTTCGCCAGCCAGGACATCGGACGCCCCGTTGCGGAACAACTGGACAAGATCCTCCTCGCGGTTGCACACGGCAAGAACAGGCAGGCCGGCGAAGCGGGAATCCCTGCGGATCTGCTGCATGTAATCGACCGCGTCATCGAAAGGAGCATCGATTACCACGGCGTCGAACGCGCGTTTGGTCATGTATTCGACGGCCATGTTGCCGTCGAAGGCACCGACGACTTCGACTTTCTGGTCGCTGGCGTCCTGCCATTCCAGAAAGCGGCCGCTGAGACCCACGACCATCAGGCTGCTGGTGCCGGATTGATGCGGAGCGGTTCCAAAACCGGGAATGCGTCCGAAGATGCGCCGGCGGAGCTGGGCTTCCTCCGAGCGCAGCAGGGCGCGTTGATGAATGCAGATCAGCATCAGCAACACTTCATCCGGCACGATCCTGTCAACGATTGCAGTAGGCTGCACCCCGGACGGCAGCAGGTCCTCGCTGCCCGTCAGCAGATAGAACGGCACATCACACGGCAGAGTGCGGATCTGGGGAATCAGCCAGGAAAAAAAATCGTTTCGAATGCCGGTTTCCAGGCAGGCGACATCGACAACGACGGCAGCGGGCAGGGCCATCGGGATCCGGCTGTTCCGCTCGAACATGTTAAGCAACGACACATCAAGATCTTCCGGCGCGTCACCGTTACTGCTGCGTTTCGGCCTGCGGCCCGCATACCAGTAAGGTCCACGCCAGGAGAGCGAGGTTTCTACATCCATTCCCTGTCCCCACCTACGCCACGGCAGCAGGCAATCGCTGGGTTCGCATGGTCAGCCGTTCTCTGCAGACTGTTCCATCCGAATTCCGTGGCAATGACTGTAAAATCAGCACACGATGGGGGATCTTGGCAAGGTCTACTCCGTCCGCATCCAGATAGGCAAAGAAAGCGCCTGCATCCGGCACGTGACCAGATTCGGGAACGAGAGCGGCGTACATCCGGGCGCCGAGCACCGAATCCTCGACCACAAAGGCTGCCGCCTCCCTTATCCCGGGATAGTCGGCATAGATGGTGTCAATGGTTTCAAGGTTGCCCGTACCCAGGGCATATAGACCGGGTATGCCGAATCCGGAGATACCGCCTTCGGTCAGTTCGACCTTGATGTTGGTATTGAGAAATCCGGTCTCTTCCCAGCGCACCTGGCGATCTTCTCCGTTGATGGTACGCCAGCCGATGTCAGGAACCGCCGGCCCCTTCACCAGAAGGACGGGCTGTTGCGTGTCACCGTCCTCGGTGACTGCAATTTCCAGAAGGGCTGGCCCGCTCTCACACCCGTTAGGCCCGCAATGCTTTCCCAGCGCAGTCGCCTTCATTTTTGCCGAAGGACCTCGCGCCTTGGCGACGAGCGCGAATTCATCGGCAATTTGAAGGTCGACCAGCCGCCTGCGCGCGACGAATGCGACCGGACGAGGGGCCGCGATGTTCCAGGCGGCCAGCAAGGTCGTCTTCGAATTGGTCAGCTTGCGGTCAAGCGTCTGCGCGAGCGGTCCGGGTGTCATCACCACATCCGCTTCGACTTCGTTCGCATGCGCTGCAAGGTTTTCCAGCGAGGTCGGGTGATGCAGATGCAATGTGCTGCCCGTCAACAGCCAGGGAACCAGCCCGCCCCCCAGGCCCGTCAGTCCACTCAGGGAATAGGGCAGGACAATCGAACTGCCTTCCTTGAGATGGGCCTCGTGGACGATCATGCCGGCTGCCGTGATCCAGTGATTGTGGCAGCGTGTGACCGGAACATTTTCCTCGCCGCTGCGGCTCCAGCAGATCGTCGCCGTGTGGTCGGCCGGCTCCGGCCGCTCACCGGGCGTGAACACCAGCTCGTCACCCATTTCCGCCAGCATTGGTCCCAGTTCGATGAGACCATCCGGAATATCCTTGCCGAGCCCGAACACGAAGCGCAGAGAAAACAGATCGGCGGCAACGTCCCGCGCGGCTGACCCCACATCCCTGGTTTCAACACGGTCCGCCGCGATGAACCCCTTGGCGCCTATGGAGTTCAACGCCTCCAGCACGTTTTTCTGCCGCCAGTGCAGCGGCAGCGGCGACACGACCAGATCGGCCCGCAAGGCCGCCAGCAAGGCAATCACCGTGTCCACGGTGTTGGGCGCCTGAACGCCGATCACGTGATCGGAACTCAGGCCCACAGTGGCGTAGAAGGCCGCGAGCCGGTCGATTTCCCGATCCGCCTCGGCATAGGTCAATTTCCTCGGAGTGCCGCCGGTCCAGGTCGCCCGGTCCGGCGCATCGACCAGGGCCGTGCGGTCGGGATGCTTCTCGGCGGTGTTCCGGAAGAGTTCGTCCAGCGGCACATCGGACCAGGCTCCGCTTTCATGGTATTCCCGAGACAGTTTTTCTTCGGTCGCTTTCATAATGTCTTTCGTCCATTGGTCCGATTATTGGGCCTCGGCAGACCACCAAGTGTCGTATTCGTGCCCGTAGAGAGAATCCCGCCGAGGCGGCACGACCGTGTTCCAGTAGGCCACCCAGTCGTCCTTCACATGATAGAGCGGCACTGCGTAGGCGCCGGATATCAGCACGCGGTCGAAGGCTTTGACCGCATCGACAAAGTCTTCGCGGCTGCCGGCGGCAACGATTTCATCGATAAGCGCGTCGATGGCCGGTTCCCTGGCTCCAACGAAATTGAAGGATCCGTCCGCGTCTGCGGCCTTGGTGGACCAGCGGCCATACTGCTCCGCGCCAGGGGACAGCGACGCATACCAGGTGTTGAACACCATATCGAAATCGCGCTTCGTGCGCCGGTCCTCGAATTGCGAAGGATCAACGCTGCGAACGCCTGCCTCGATTCCAAGGAGCTCCAGCGTCCGGACATAGGCCAGAGCCAGTTTTTCCTCGTCCTCGTTCTTGGCGAGAATTTCAAAAGACAACGGTTTGCCGCTGTCCCCGTTCACCAGCTTGCGGTCTTTCAGAACGTAGCCGGCGCTGGCGAAAACATCGAGAGCCGCCTTGAGCACCTTGCGATCCCGGCCGGACCCGTCCGCATCGGCCGGACGCCAGGTACCGTTCATGACCATCGGGTCAACCGCATCCGGGAAAGGCGCAAGCAATTCCTTCTCGCGCGCGCTTGCCGGGCGGCCGATGGAAGACAGCTCGGAATTGTCCCAGTATCCGGCGGTCCTTGTATAAAGGCCGTAGAACAGGTTGCGGTTCACCCATTCGAAATCGAACAGCATACGCAGCGCCTTGCGCACATTCGGGTCGGAGAACTGATCCCGGCGGGTGTTGAAGGCAATGCCCTGCATGGCCGCCGGAATACCCAGCGGAATTGCCCTTTTGACAACATCGCCATTTTCGGCCGCAGGAAAATCGAACCCGGTTGCCCATCTGGTCGGATCGCCGAATTTGAGCGCGTTCACGAGACCTTTCTTGAAGGCCTCCTGAAGGGTTGTTTCGTCCCGGAAATACTCGACGCGGATCTCGTCGAAATTGTCGAAACCCGCCTTGACCGGCAGATCGCGGGCCCAGTAGTCCGGGTTCTTTTCATAGACCACCAGACGGCCAGGCTCGATGGTCTTGAACGTATAGGGCCCCGATCCGACCGGCGGGGTCAGCGTGGACTTGTCGAAGGTTTCCGCATCGGTGTGGGCCTTGGCAAAGACCGGTGCCAGGGCAATCAGAAGCGGCAGTTCCCGGTTGTCGCCATTTTCAAAAACAAGTTTCAGTCGGTTTGGCGCCGTGACCTGTTTTTCCGCTATCGCTGCATACCAGTTGCGGTAGGGCGGGCGGCCCTTGGCCTCGATCACCTCGAGCGAGAAAATCACATCATCCACAGTCACCGGGGAGCCGTCGGAGAACCTTGCATCCGGATTGAGTTCGAATTCGATCCACTCCCGGCTGTCGGGCATGCGCACGCGTTGAGCAAGCAATCCGTACAATGAAAACGGTTCCGCATAGGAGCGAACCATCAGGCTTTCCAGGATGTTGTTGCCGAATTCCCGTTCACGCATGCCTCGCGCGGACGTCCAGCCGCCCTGTACGATAAAGGAATTGAGGCTGTCGAAGGTGCCTTGAACACCAAGCGTGATAGCTCCTCCCTTGGGCGCGTCCGGATTGACATAGGGAAACGGCTGACCGGGCCCGAGAGCCGGCGTGCCATGCATCGAGATGGCATGGCTCCACGGCACGTCCTCGTCGTTGGCCCATGCGGGCATCGCCCAGCCAGCTCCGATCAGGCCGGAGACGATCGCAAGGTTTCCAAATGCCTTGCTCACCTGGGAGAGGAGGCCGGTAAAAATAGAAAAACGCATGACTGCCGCCCGGAATTCCGTTGATTCTCACACGGCAGAGTACCACAAGGTTAACGTGAACGCGCCCGAGGCCAGTCACTATCAGCAAGATATTCAGGTTTGAATCGTTGCTTCCACCTGCGTTGCATATCGGCCACCATCTTGCCCAAATTAGGTGTCTTACCATGCTTTTCACGGTTCGAATGTTCGAACGGGCCTTGCGGTTGGTTCCGGAATGCCTCAGAACAACGCGAAAGTTTCGTACACGCACGATTGAGGACGTTTCGATGAAGAGTGTTTTGAAAAGAAGATTGTACGGATGTGCCACGGGTGCGTTCGTGGCCCTGTCTTCTTTTGCTGGTGCTCCCGCAATCGCCCAGGAAGAAAAGAGCCCTTGGACGAAAGCGTGTAACACCAACGCGGATACCCAGAAGGAAGTCTGCTTCATTTCGATTGAACTGCGCACCAATACCGGACAGTTCCTGAGCAACATTGCCATTCAGGAAACCGAAGGCGAAGCACGCAAGAAGCTGCTCGCTGCCGTGCCCACCGGTGTTCTGCTCCAGCCGGGTCTGCGCATTCAGATCGACGACGGCAAGGCCATCCAGGCCAAATACAGCATTTGTGCTCCCAATGCCTGTTACGCGGAATTGGCAATTGATGACTCGTTCATCAACACCATGAAGCAGGGCGGTGAAATGATCGTTGCGCCTTACAATCAGCAGGCCAAGGAAATCGTCTTCAAGATGACGCTGATCGGCTTCACGAAGGTCTATGATGGCGAGCCGATGAATCTCGCTGACCTGCAGAAGCGTCAGGAAGAACTGCAGAGCGAATTGCAGAAGCGTGCCGACGAAGCCCGCCAGAAGCTCATCGACGCTCAAAACCAGAGCCAGTAAGACCCCCGCGCGGTCCTGAAAAGCAAAAAAGGGCCGGATCCCAGGGATCCGGCCTTTTTCGTTAAGATGAGAAACAGGCGTCAGTGAACCTCGACACTGCGCGGCAGATAGGAACCATCCATCTGTTCCTCGAAGATTTCCTCGACCTGCGGATGACGGACCGGTTCGCCGGTCATGTCCGCCTCGAGGTTCTGTTCGCTCACATAGGCAACATATTCGGTCTCGTCGTTTTCGGCGAGAAGATGATAGAACGGCTGGTCGCGCGTCGGCCGCACGTCCTCGGGGATGGCATCCCACCATTCTTCCGTGTTGCTGAAGGTCGGATCGACATCGAAAATAACACCCCGGAAAGGGTAGATCCGGTGCCGGACGACCTGACCAATTCTGAATTTCGCCGTACGCATGGTTCTTCGTCCGCTATAGCATGCATTGCCGGGATACCGTCTTGATGCCCTGCCTGCAAGCTTTGTAAGCTTAAGTGTCGAGCCTTGCAATTTTCTAAAGACCGTAGACTGCGGCAAGTTCCGTGTCCTTGGAGGCAACCAGTTTCGCCAGATCGACGATCACCTTGGCCTGTTTCCAGGTTGCATCGTCCTGCATCTTGCCGTCAATCATGACGGCCCCGGTGCCGTCGGGCATCGCCTCCAGAATCCGGCGCGCGAACGAGACTTCGGCCGGATCGGGCGAAAACACCTTCTTGGCAATGTCGATCTGGGTCGGGTGCAGTGACCACGCACCAAGGCACCCCATCAGAAACGCGTTGCGGAACTGGCTTTCGCAGGCCGCGGTATCCGAAAAATCGCCAAAGGGACCGTAAAAAGGTTTCAAGCCGTAGGCGAGGCAGGCGTCGACCATCTTGCCAACGGTATAGTGCCAGAGGTCCTGCTGGAAAGCCGTACGCGCGCCGTTTGCGTCCGGATCAGAAAGCACGGCGTAGTCCGGATGGCCTCCGCCCACACGCGTGGTCTTCATGCCGCGCGAGGCGGCAAGATCCGCCGGCCCCAGGCTCATGCCATGCATGCGCGGGCTCGCGGCAGCGATCTGCTCGACATTCTTCACGCCCTCGGCAGTCTCCAGGATCGCATGGATCATGATCGGCCTGGAAAGCCCGGATCTGGCTTCAAGCTGGGCAAGCAACTGGTCAAGGTAATGGATATCCCAGGGCCCCTCGACCTTCGGCAGCATGACGACATCAAGCTTGTCGCCGACAGCCGGGACGATCTCCATCAGGTCGTCCAGGAACCAGGGGCTGTTGAGGCAATTGACGCGGGTCCACAAACCGGTCGCGCCAAAGTCATTGTCCTGCGCCATCTTGATAAACCCGCGACGCGCATCGGTTTTTGCGTCGGCGGGAATTGCGTCCTCGAGATTGCCGAGCACGACATCCACGGTCCGGATCAGGTCAGGCACCTTGGCGCGCATCTTTTCCACGTGCGGGGGCACGAAATGGATCATGCGTTCCAGGGTAACCGGACGGTCCCGGAAAGGGGCCGGGGCACCGATCGCGAGCGGCTTGAAAAATGCACCGGGCGTTTTCATGAACTGCGGTCCTCCACCAACATCGTACAAAGGATCAGGCCCCATTCAACTGCTTGAATGGGCATGGCCAACGAACCTGCTTTCAAGGCGCCCGGATCGGCTATCCCTTTCAGGATCGCTCAAACGGCGCCGATTTGCGGCCATTTCAAACAAATGTATATGTCCTGAACCAAGCTATAGCGCCGATGCTGCGCTGCAGCCATTCGCCGAAAGGTGAACAGGGTCAGGGGCTGACCGTTTTCTCCGCGGCGGCGCGCCTGGCCTGCTTTTCGGCCGATGTCTTGCCCGGCCCGGCCCACTTCTTGTGGATCCACATCCATTGCTCCGGGTGCTCCCTGATCCAGCTCTCGAAAATCGCGTGGATCCGGGCAGTTGCCACCTCGATATCGGCCTGACGGTCATCGGTCACCGGCACCTGGATCGCGCGGCCCTCGATCCGGAAATTCACACCCTTCTTGCGAACCACCCGCCCAAGCACGATGGGCACATTGCAGGACCGGGCGAGGGCGGCCGGAACGGGATTGGCGTAGGCCATCTGGTTGAAGAAAGGCACCTGGATGCCTCGGGTTTCCCGCAGGTCTCCCATCATGGCAACGACGCCTCCGCTCTTGAGCCTGCTCAGGATCCTGCGCGCCGTTTCATGGCTCTTGGACAGCAGCCCGCCCTTGTAGAGATTTTCGCGCAGCGCCCGCAGCGCCTTGTCCGCCTCCGGATTGCGCAGGGCCTGGTAGACACCGGTAATTTCGAGGCCATTGGCCACCGCCGGCTGAACGCACAGCTCCCAGTTGGCGCTGTGAAAGGAGACAAAAAGGCAGGCTCTTTTGCCATTGAGCACATCTTGCGTGATGTCGTCCGCTTGCGCCTCGAACCGAAAATCCTGTTTCAGCAACCGGTCGACATGAAAGGTCTCCGCCGCGACACGGCCGAGGTTCTCCCACATTCCCCGCACGATCCGCTCGCGTTCCTGCCCGGGCATCTCCGGAAAGGCTTTTTCCAGATGCCCCAGGGCGCGCGCGTGCCGGGCGTTCAGTGGCGCCAGCAGGCGCCAGGCCGCACCCATGAGATAGGAAGCCAGATCCACCGGAATCAGCCGAAAGATCCAGATGGCGGATTTCAGCGCAATGCCTTCGGCAAAGTTTTGCGTGGCGGTCAGCCTGGGGTGATTTCGCTGTCGTTTTTTCCGGGACATCTGGAACGAGTGTTTCCTGTTCTATGGCGCTTCCCAGAAAGAAGCTACTCCGACCGGGTGCGTGCGTTTGAGCCCTTGCGATACGGCCGCAGACCTGATTGGAATGCGGTTCACCGCTCCGACCGACAGGTCCCGCGTCCTTATCCAAGCCCGGCGCAATATGCAAGCGCCATGACCCGCCACAACAGCAAAACGCTCACATTCTGGAAGTCGAATGCAGGACGTCATTACACTGGCCTTGCCCTTCTTCGGGTTGATCCTTATCGGATTTGCCGCTGGCAAACTCAAGAACCTTCCCGAGGCCGGGTTGAGCTGGATGAATTTCTTCGTGGTTTACCTGGCGCTGCCTGCGCTGTTTTTCAGACTCCTGTCCGAAACGCCCTTCGAGCAGCTTGCAAACGTTTCCTTTGTCGCCGCGACGACCTTCACGACCTACATCGTGTTCGCTATATCCTTTTGCATCGGCGTTGTGGCGACCCGCGGCAGCATCGGCGAATCGACGATCCTCGGGATCGCGGGCGCTTATTCCAATGTCGGCTACATGGGTCCCGGCCTGACCCTTGCCGTTCTCGGCGAACAGGCGACCGTCCCGACGGCGTTGATCCTTGCCTTCGACAATGCCCTGATGTTCATCCTGGCCCCCTTGTTGATGGCGCTCGCGGGGACCGAGAACGAAAGTATTCTCGGTACACTCAAGAAAATCGCCTTCCGGATCTTCACGCACCCCTTCATTCTCGCGACGACCGCGGGCGTGCTGGCGGCGGCCCTCGAGGTTCGCCCGCCCGAAGCGGTCAACACCATGCTGCACTACCTGAGCAACGCGGCCGCGCCCTGTGCCCTGTTCGCCATGGGCGTGAACATCGCGCTGCGTCCCATGGGGCGCATTCCCATGGAGCTGCCGCTGGTCCTGTCCGTCAAGCTGGTCCTGCATCCGGTCCTCGTCTTCCTGCTGCTGACCTGGCTCGGCGGATTCGATCCGAACTGGATCGCCACCGCCGTGCTGATGTCGTGCCTGCCACCGGCAACGAATGTCTTTGTCATCGCCCAGCAATACGGCACCTATGTTCAGCGCGCGTCGAGTTTCGTGCTGATCGGGACCGCGGTTTCCATTGTCACGGTCACGGGATTCATCTGGGCCCTGACGAGCGGCTTTCTGCCGCTGGGATGACATCCGGTTCTGAACCCGGCCCGCACGCTCACGAGAGGACCAGAGGAAAGGCCATGAAGGACACCCCGGAAGTACTGGAACTCCTGGAAAGCTATCCCCCGGATGTCAGAACCGCGCTGTCACGGTTGCGCACCCTGATCGTCGAAACCGCCCAGGGAAACGAGCGGATCGGCGAACTGCAGGAAACTCTCAAGTGGGGACAGGCCAGCTATCTGACCGTGCGGCCGAAAACCGGCACCACGATCCGCATCGACCGCGACAGGAGCGAGGCCGGCGACGTGGCGCTTTACGTCAATTGCCGCTCTTCCCTGGTGTCCGAATGGCGCGGTCTGTTTCCACAGCTGACCTATGGCGGCGACCGGTCCGTCCATTTCAAGGTGAACACGCCCCTGCCGGAAGAGGAACTGCGCCAGATGATATCCATGGCGCTGACCTATCACCGGAAGCGCACCTGATCTGGCAGCGCACCGGGCTTGTCAATGCACCAGACTTGTCAACGTACTGGACGGAAGGAACTCCCGGGCGTCATGCCTTCGCGCATGAGCATCCTTCGGAACGGTCCGATCTTTCCTGCCAGGTAAAGGCCCGTGCTGCGGGCCGCCTGCACCGGCAGGAAGGCCGTCAAAAGCGACCTGTTCAGGAGATCGACCGCATTCGTTCGGGTCCGCACATCCCCGAGCCGCCTGTTCTCGTAGGCGGACAGAACCGTTGCCGCGCCCGGGTCGGCGTCCTTTGCCCTCGCAGACTTCAATACGGTCCTGAGATCCAGGATATCGCGCAGGGAAAGATTGAGCCCCTGGGCACCAATCGGAGGAAACACATGTGCGGTCTCGCCGACAAGGACCAGCCGCTGGCCGACCAGTTTCCCGGCGGTCATTCCAGAAAGCGGAAAACTCTGCGGCTCCGAGGCCAACCTGAACGCACCGAGCAGGGAATGCGCACGGTGTTCCAGCTCCAGTTCCAGTGCTTCGGGCGCGAGCGCGAGAAGGCGTGCCGCGCCCTCGGCGGTCTCCACGCAAACAAGCGCGGACTTGCGACCAGGCAGCGGCACAAGTGTAAATGGCCCGGTGGCCGTGTGGAATTCTGTGGAGACATCCTGGTGGGGCAGCCTGTGTTCAAGGTTGAGCACGACAGCCACCTGTGGATAGGACCAGCGCTTCACATCGATTGCGGCGCTTTCGCGAAGCAGCGATTGGCGGCCATCGGCCGCGACCGCAAGACGTGCCGAAACCACCTTGTCCGTTGCCGTGGACAGACGGACCCGGTCCTCTCCGTACTCGACGGACTGGACACTCTCCGCAACGACGGTCAGAGTCGGCTCCGATGCGCATCTTTTTTCAAGTTCCAGATTAAGATCTGAGTTCAAGATATTGAAACCAAACTCTTCCATGTCCAGTTCAGCACAATCGAACGTGACCTCCGGCGCCCGGACCAGACGTCCCGTCGCATCGATCATGCGCATCTTCTTCAAGGGTGCCGCACGGGTCTCGATATCCGCCCAGACCCCAAGCTGCCGCAACAATTCGATCGACTGGCGCCAAAGCGCCGTCGTGCGTCCGTCGGCGCGCGGTGCTTCCGGCGCGAACAGGACGCAGGAAAATCCTTCCCGGGCAAGCGCCAGCGCCGCGATCCGGCCCGAGGGGCCGCCACCGACAATGGCAATGTCGAAAAGATCAGGCAGTTTTTTCTTGGCCATGGGACAGGTCCATCTGGTTCGGCAGTTTCCCCAAATGTGTCTCTTTTGATCCAATATTCAACAGGACCAATAAGCGCAGGCCGGATGTCGCGCGTTCAGGGGCAGGCCGGTCAATTGTTCGGCCGTGAGAAAAATCAATGGCGGCCCTGAAGTTCCGGGCTAAACTTTTTTGGAACGCCCACCTCCAGGAGCCCGCAGGCTTTTACACATGGCATCTCTCTTCGACACCCCGGACCGTCGCGATACCCGGAAAAAGACCCCCGATGGCCGTCTTGCCTGGCCTCTGGTTCTATTTTGCGTCGGCATTCTCAGTCTGGCCGGATGGGCTTACCTTGTCGCCATGATCGCCGACATGGTCCCGGTGATGGACATGAGCGAAACCGGACCGGGCATGGGGATCTTCAATGCCTTCAACCTGTTTGCCGGTCTGCCGGCGGAAGCGCGGGCGGCCCTTGCCGTGCTCTGCCTGCCTGCGGGAGCGACCTTCGGGATGCCCGGCGCGGATCTGACCCTCGCCGATCTTGCGAGAATCTTCCTGATGTGGGCCATGATGGCTCTTGCCATGATGCTACCGACAGCGATTCCCATGCTAAGAGCCTATTATGGCCATGTCGCCGAAAAAGGCGGTTCAACGGCGACGGCCGGTGTTGCCGTTTTTCTGGCGGCGGCCGGATACCTGACGGTCTGGCTGGGCTACGCGGTTGTCGCGACCGGCGCGCAATGGGGCCTGTCGAGGGCAGGGGCGCTGACCGACATGATGGCCCCGGCCAGCCTTTCCCTGACCACATCGGTTCTGATCGCGGCAGGGCTTTATCAGTTCACACCGGCAAAACGGGCCTGTCTGGCGCGATGCTGGTATCCCAGATGGGCATTTCCCGCCGGTCCGGATCATCCGCGAACTGGCGCCGCCTACCGGGAAGGCCTCGCCCAGGGACGGGCCTGTCTCGGCTGCTGCTGGGCCGTCATGACAGTCATGTTCGCGGTCGGACTGATGAACATCCTCTGGATCGCATTGCTGGGGGGCATCATGGCGCTGGAAAAAACCTTTCCTAGCCGCGCCTTGCCGCCCGTCATCGGTGCCGGTCTGCTGCTTTGGGGGGGGACGCTCGCCACTTTGATGCTCACGGGACACCTGTTCGCCTAATTTTGTCCGGCACGCCCCCGGGACTGTATTTTTGGTTCACTCTGTCATACGATTGCAATAAACGTCAGTATGCAGCGTCTGTGTGGTCCTTGGGCAAAATCAGTGCCTCACGCAAAAAGCGCGACCGCCGTGGGAGTCCGCGGCTGGAACTTTTAGGTGAGGATACCCCGTGACAGATATTACGCCCGGCAAGGAGAGACCCGAAGCCGCTCTGTTCCTGATCCACATTCTGACAGCATCCGGGGCCCCGATCGCGCTGGTCGCGCTGCTGGCGGGCGCCCAGGGCAACTGGGCGGAAATGTTCGCCTGGCTCGGACTGGCGTTCTTTGTCGACGGCATCGATGGACCGCTCGCCCGGCGCTACAATATCGCGGAGCGGCTGCCGCGCTGGTCCGGGGCTTCGCTCGATTTTGTCATCGACTACGCCACCTATGTTTTTCTGCCGGCTTTCGCGCTCTCCTGGAGCCTGATGCTGAGCCAGCCCTGGAACTGGATATGCGGCGGCCTCGTGGTCTTTACCGGCGCGCTCTATTTTGCCGACAACGGCATGAAGACCCCGGACGGGTCGTTCAAGGGATTTCCGGCAGGCTGGAACATGGCCGTCTTCGGCCTGATGGTGTTGTCGCCATCTGAAGGATTCACCATCTTCGCCGTGCTGTTGTGCTGCGCGCTAACGTTTGCGCCGGTCCGCTTCGTGCACCCCGTGCGCGTGAAACGCTGGCGTCCCGTCACCTTGTCCGTCACGCTCCTCTGGATGGGGCTCGCCGGCTATGCGATCCTGAACGGCATGTCCCTGACCGGTCCTTCGGCGCTGGTGTTCGCGGCGGCCAGTCTCTACCTGTTCTGTGTCTCGGCTGTCCAGCAACTGCTTGACCGGGTCGACTAACCCTCTGAATCACGGTTTCATTTAAAGAAATTCAGACCGGCGCCGGACGTCCGTCAGCCGAAAGCGGCACCTGATCGAAGGTGCTCGGGGGTGCGCGCGTTTCCACACGCCATATCTCTTTCGAAATGGTCTTTTCGACCGGCGCCGAGTTCACTACTGTTCACACAAATCACCAACACACACGAACCCGATCAGGGTCGGAAGCCGAACACGGTGGAGAAGTCAAAATGGTTCAAGCTATCTGCGTTCATGAAATTGGCGGTCCGGATGTGATGCGCTGGGAAAAGATCGACGTGGCTGAACCCGGCCCCGGAGAAGTCCGCATTCACCAAACGGCCATCGGACTGAACTTCATCGACACCTATTTCCGGTCCGGTCTTTATCCGGCTCCCAATGGCACGCCTTTCAGCCCGGGCAACGAGGGTGCCGGCATCGTGCAGACCGTGGGCGAGGGCGTCAGCCATCTGAAGCCCGGCGACCGGGTTGCCTATGTCGGTCCACTCGGCGCATATGCGCAGGAACGCCTTGTTCCGGCGGACAGGCTTGTGGTGATCCCGGACGGCATCGATGACAAGACTGCGGCCGGAATGATGCTGAAGGGCATGACCGCGCAATACCTGCTTCGGCAGACATTCAGGGTAGGGCCCGAAACAACGCTGCTGTTTCACGCAGCGGCTGGCGGCGTCGGCCTGATTGCCGGACAGTGGGCCGCCCATCTCGGTGCGACCGTGATCGGCACCGCCGGATCGGACGACAAGATCGCGCTTGCGCAAGCGCATGGCTATCAGCACATGATCAACTATCGCACGGAAAATTTCGTCGAACGGGTGAAGGAAATTACCGGCGGCAAAGGCTGCGACGTAGTCTATGATTCTGTGGGCCATGACACCTGTCCCGGATCACTGGACTGTTTGAAACCACGCGGCCTGTGGGTCAGCTTTGGTCAGTCCTCAGGACCCATCAGGGATTTCAATCTTGCGCTTCTGGCACAGAAGGGTTCGCTGTTCGCAACCCGTCCGACCCTGTTCAATTATATTGCCAGCCGGGAAGACCTGGAGGCAACCGCGGGTGAATTGTTCGACGTGGTGCTGAAGGGGATCGTAAAGATCGAGGTCAACCAGGAATACCGCCTGGCGGATGCCGCCCAGGCGCACAGGGACCTGGAAGGGCGAAAGACGACCGGCACCACGGTGCTGGTCCCCTAAGAGCGCCCGATATGCGTTCCGGCCGCGCCCAGGATCTGTCCCGCAATCTCTACAGCCCGGCGATGCGCTACTTTCTGGCGGTCGCCGAAGCCGGATCGATCCGGGCGGCTTCCCGGGAACTGAATGTGGCTTCTTCCGCGATAAACCGGCAGGTGCTCTGGCTGGAGGAGGCGCTCGGACTACAATTGTTCGACAGGGTCGGCCGCCGCCTGCGGCTATCTCAGGCGGGGGAAGTTCTTCTTGCCCATGTCCGCCGCACCTATTCGGATTTCGACGGCACGGTTGCCGAACTCGACGCCCTGAAGGGGCTGCGGCGCGGCACCGTCTCGATCGCCAGTGTCGAAAGCGTCGCGGAAAGACTGCTGCCGGCGGTCATCAGCAGTTTCCGCAAGCGCTATCCGGGCATTCACGTCAACGTCTCGATATCGTCCTCGCAGGAGGCTGCGCGAAAGGTGGAAGCCGCGGAAGCCGATGTTGGTTTCACCTTCGATCCGCCTCAGACTTCCACGCTGACGATCGCCTTTCATCACGATCTGGCGATCGGTGCACTGATGCGTCCGGACCATCCGCTCTGCGACGCCAGGGCCCTGTGCTTGCAGGACTGTCTGAAATTTCCAGTCGCGCTTCCTGCCGAAGGTCTCTCGCTGCGCACCCGTATAGACCTGGTGCGGGCGCATATTCCGAGGGTTTCGCGCACCTATGTGGAGGCCAACTCACTCAGGCTGATGCGGGCCCTGGCCAGGGAAGAACAGGTGATCGGATTCCAGACCCGGATCGGCTGCGAGGACGACATCGAAAGCGGCGCATTGATCTTCAAGCCCTTGAGCGACAAGCCGCTTCAGGCTGATCGCCTGTGTGTGGTAACCTCTTCACTGCGCGCGCTCGCGCTGGCACCCGGGATGTTCTTCGATCATGCCGTGCTCGCCTTGAAAGATCAGTTGCCGGCTCTTGATGCCAAATAGGCAACACCACGGTCTCAAATGAGCGCTTTGGTTCACGGTGTTTTTAAGGCACATTTTTCAAGACTGATTAGCGGCGGGGAGCCGCACGAGGGAGAAAACCGATGGGGCGTTCGACAACGCGCACTCGCAACACCGCCCCGGGGACCGGATTTTCCCCGGCCGGCCGCTGCGGCCTTGATGAACGCACGCTGAAGCCGGAAACGCTTTCGCCGTTCGACTGTTCGATCTTTTGACCAGCAGGGAGAGCTGAAGATGCGGGATACCATTCGCTTCCTGAAGGGCGGGCAAACGGTGGAACTTGAGTCTGTCGGCCCCACGGAAACCGTACTCGATTACCTGCGCCTGCGCCGCCGGGAAACCGGCACCAAGGAAGGCTGCGGCGAGGGGGATTGCGGTGCCTGCACGGTGGCACTCGGACGATTGGTCGACGGAAAACTGGTCTATCAACCGGTCAACAGCTGCATCCAGTTGCTCGGCATGATCGATGGCGCCGAACTGGTTACCGTCGAAGATCTGTCACAGGACAACCGGCTGCACCCTGTCCAGGCGGCCATGGTCGAATTGCACGGCTCCCAGTGCGGGTTCTGCACCCCAGGCTTCGTCATGACGCTGTTCACGCTCTACCATGCGGAAGGCGCGGAGAAATCGCGCAGGACCGTGACGGAGTGGCTTGCCGGCAACCTGTGCCGCTGCACTGGATACCGTCCGATCGTCGATGCCGCCATGGAGGCCTGTTTCGATGCCGCCGACGACGCCTTTTCCTGGCGCGCGAGCGACACGCGGGAAAAACTGAAAGCGCTTGCGGACGGCAGCGACGTCTTCATCGGCGACAGTTCAGGGTTCTTTTCCGCTCCCGCGAGCCTGGATGGCCTGGCGGCGCTGTATGGCCAGCATCCGGACGCGACCCTGGTCGCCGGCGCCACCGACGTCGGGCTCTGGATCACCAAACATCTTCGCGACCTGCCGAAAATGATCTGGCTTGGCCGGATCGACGGCCTGGACCGGGTGGAGGACAGTCCCTCGGGCGTGCTGATCGGCGCGACTGCGACTTATCAGGCAAGCGAGGCCGCAATGACAGCCCTGGCTCCGGACCTTGGCGATCTGTGGCGGCGTATCGGGTCCAAGCAGGTGCGCGCCTCGGGGACGGTCGGCGGCAATATCGCCAACGGCTCACCGATCGGCGACACGCCGCCGGCGCTGATTGCCCTGGGAGCCACGTTGGAACTGAGCTCCGTGGAAGGCTCCCGTGCCTTGCCGCTGGAGGCCTATTTCATCGACTACGGCAAACAGGATCGCCGGGACGGCGAATTTGTCACCGGTCTATTCGTTCCCCGCCCGTCCGCCAATCAGGCGTTTCGGTGTTTCAAGATTTCCAAGCGCTTCGATCAGGACATCTCCTCCGTTATGGCCGCCTTCCGGCTGACGCTTGACGAGGCGGGAACCGTGCTCGAGGCGCGGATTGTCTATGGCGGAATGGCTGGAACGCCCAAACGGGCGTCCGCCACCGAATCCGCTCTCACCGGCGCCTCTCTGGAGGATCCCTCCACATGGGGCCCGGCGATGCAGGCGCTTCTGGCGGATTTCTTGCCGCTGACAGACATGCGGGCAAGCGCCGAATACCGCATGGAGACGGCGCGGGCCCTACTGGCCAAGGCGCTTATGGAAATCAGCGGAACGGCACCGGGAGAACTGAGGGTTCTGGCAAGACGGGAGGCAGGCAATGACCGCGCCGCTTGACCGCAGGCACCCGGAGGTGCCGCTCAAACATGTCCGCAAGGCGCTGTCCCATGACAGCGCGACACTGCATGTCGCCGGCACCGCCACCTATATTGACGACATGGTGGAGCCGACCGGCACGCTGCATGTGGTGCCCGGCTGGGACAGAAATTCCGTGCGCGGCCAGATCCGCTCCGTCGATCTGGAAGCTGTACGCGCGGCGCCAGGTGTCGTCGCCGTGCTCACCTGCGCGGACGTGCCGGGCAAGAACGACTGTTCCTCCGCTTTCGGCGACGACCCCGTGTTTGCCGACGGCGAAATCCTCTTTTATGGCCAGGTTGTCTTCGCGGTTGTCGCCGAGACCCGTGACCTGGGCCGCAAGGCCGCGCTTTTGGCAAGGTTCGACGTCGCCCCGACGACACCGATCCTGACCGCCGCCGATGCGGACGCCGCAGACACCACGGTGCTTCCCGACTATCAGTTCCGGCGCGGTTCGCCGGAAACGGGCATGACCGCGGCCGAAACGGTTCTGGAAGGCGCCATGCTGATCGGTGGCCAGGAGCATTTCTACCTGGAAGGGCAGGTCGCCATGGCCCAGCCTCAGGAAGACGGGGGCATGCTCGTCCATTCCTCTACCCAGCACCCGACGGAAATCCAGCACACCGTGGCCAAGGTTCTCGGCGTTCCGGACGCTTTGGTGACCGCCGAGGTTCGACGCATGGGCGGCGGGTTCGGCGGCAAGGAATCCCAGGCGAACCAGTGGGCCGCGCTGGCCGCCCTTGCAGCCCGCAAGACCGGCCGGACCTGCAAGGTGCGCCTGGACCGCGACGACGACATGATCATGACCGGCAAACGCCATGATTTTAAGGTCAACTGGAAGGTCGGCCACGACGGCACTGGCAGGATCCGGGCCGTCGACATGGAGTTCCTGTCGCGCTGCGGCTATTCGGTTGACCTCTCGCTGGGGGTCAACGACCGCACCCTGTTTCATGCGGATTCCAGCTATTTCTATCCCGACGCGCTGCTCCGGTCCCGACGCCTGCGCACGGACACCTGTTCGAACACCGCCTTCAGGGGCTTCGGCGGTCCCCAGGGCATGCTGGCCGCGGAACGCGTGATCGACGCGATCGCAATTCAGCTCGGCAGGGACCCGCTCGAGATCCGCAAGTTGAATTTCTACGACGGCGACCACAACATGACGCCCTACGGCATGCCGGTGGAAGAACATGAGGTCATGCATGACCTGATCGGGCAGCTCGAGGAAAGTTCGGAATACTGGTCGCGCCGCGATGACGTCGAAAGATTCAATGCCGAAAATGCCGTCCTCAAGAAAGGCCTTGCGCTGACGCCGGTAAAATTCGGCATCTCGTTCACCTTGAAACACCTCAACCAGGCCGGCGCGCTGGTGCATCTTTATACCGACGGCTCGGTTCATCTGAACCATGGCGGCACCGAGATGGGGCAGGGGCTCTACCAGAAGGTCGCCCAGGTCGTCGCCGAGGAATTCGGGGTCACGCTCGACAAGGTTTGCATCACCGCCACGAACACGTCCAAGGTGCCCAATACCGGGCCGACCGCGGCGTCCTCCGGCACGGACCTGAATGCCATGGCCGCCTTGACCGCGGCACGCGAAATAAAGAGCCGGCTCATTGCCTTCCTGTGCGAGCGGCATCAATGCGGTCCCGACGCCATTCATTTCACCGACAACAAGGTGCTGGTCGGGGATCAGAGCTTCGCCTTGTCCGAAGTCGCGAAGCTGGCCCATATGGCGCGCATCCAGATGTCCCACGCCGGTTTCTACGCGACACCCGGCATCACCTGGGACCGGGACACGGTCACCGGCCGCCCATTCTTCTATTTTGCCTTTGGCGGGGCCTGCGCGGAGGTCACCATCGACACCATGACCGGGGAAATGACCGTGGACCGCGTGGATATTCTGCATGATGTCGGCCATTCCCTGAACCCGGCGATCGACCTCGGACAGATCGAGGGCGGCTTTGTGCAGGGCATGGGCTGGCTTACCACGGAAGAGCTCGTGTGGGACGAGCATGGCCGGTTGCGCACCCATGCGCCGTCCACCTACAAGATCCCGACCGCCTCGGACATTCCCGATGAATTCAACGTTCGGCTTTATGAGGGCAACGGCAATCCGCAGGACACCGTCTACCGCTCTAAAGCGGTGGGCGAGCCGCCGGTCATGCTGGCCAATGCAGTCTTCTGCGCGATCAACGACGCCGTCGCCAGCCTGGTGCCGGGGCAGATCCCGGAACTGGATGCGCCGGCAACGCCGGAAGCAATCATGAAAGCCGTCCAGGACATGCGCAGGCGGAAGGTGTCCTGATGAATGTGTGGGCGCACATTGCCGATTGCCTGGAGCGTGGCGGCGCCTGCGCCCTTGTGACCGTCGCCCTGGCGGAGGGCTCGTCACCGCGCGACAGCGGCGCCCGCATGATCGTGACCGGGAACGCGGAATTTCATGGCACGATCGGCGGCGGAACCCTGGAATTCGAAGCCATTCGCAGGGCTGCTGCTGCCGTTCAGACCGGCGTTCCGGCGTTTTCCCTCCAAACGGTCTCGCTCGGTCCCGATCTTGGCCAGTGCTGCGGCGGCCGCGTGCAGCTGGCCATCGAGGTACTGACCACCGAAGCGCTGGACCAGGCCCGGCACCTCGCGTCCCTGGAAGCGAAACAAGGCTCCTTCCAGACCGAAGCCCGGGTGACGGAGCAAGGTCTCGGTCAACGGCGGGTGAGCCGGCGCTCCTGCCCCGGACTGTTCGCGATCGAAACGGACGAAACAAGCGGAAGCCGGAGCATCATCGAACAGTTCGGCACCCGGCGGCGCGCCTTGTTTCTGTTCGGAGCCGGGCATGTCGGCAAGGCTCTGGTGCTGGCTCTGGCCCCGTTGCCCTTCGAGATATTCTGGATCGACAGCCGCAGGGAGCAGTTTCCGGGGCCGGTTCCCGCCAAAGTGCACAAGATCGCCTCGGCCAGCCCGGCATCGGAACTCGACCAGGCTCCTGACGGATCCTTTGTTCTGGCCATGACCCACTCGCACGCTCTGGACGAAGAGATCATGGCGCGGGCCCTGTTACAGCAGCGGTTTGCCTATTGCGGGGTGATCGGCTCGGCGACAAAACGTGCGCGCTTCCAGAAACGCCTGAATGCGCGGGGCCTGAATGACGCGCTTGTTGCCAGGATGGTCTGTCCGGTCGGCGTGACGGCAGTCAATTCAAAACAGCCGGCTGCGATTGCCGCCGGCATCGCCGTCGACCTTCTGGTCCGCGACGAAGCCTGTCATCAACAAGCGGCTTCAGGCAAGGGGCTTGCACAAAAACGCACACATGGTCGATAAGGCGGCATTCGCTCGGGGGACAGCGTGGCAGAAACGAGAAATTCAAGGTTGGACGACGGCACGGTCCGGCAAGACAGGTCCGGAACGGACACGTTGCTGGATGCCAGGGGTCTGACAAAACGATTTGGCGACATTCTCGCCAATGACCGGATCGACCTTGTCATCAACAAGGGTGAGATCCACGCCCTTCTGGGTGAGAACGGCGCCGGCAAATCCACACTCGTCAAGATGTTCTACGGGTCTCTGGAGCCGGATGCCGGCGAGATCCTGTGGCAGGGCCGTGCTGTCGGGATCGACAATCCGGCGGCGGCCCGTGACCTCGGCATCGGCATGGTCTTTCAGCATTTTTCGCTGTTCGAGGCACTGACCGTCGTTGAAAACATCGCACTTGCCCTGCCCAGACCCGGCCGGATGGCGGATCTCGCGAACCGCATCGAGACGGTTTCCCGCGACTATGGCCTGCCGCTCAATCCCGCCGACATCGTCGCCGACCTGCCGGTGGGCATCCGCCAGCGGATCGAGATTGTCCGTTGCCTGCTGCAGGAACCACAGCTCATCATCATGGATGAACCCACTTCCGTGCTGACGCCGCAGGAAGCGGACCAGTTGTTCCTGACACTCGGGCGGCTGGCATCGGAAGGCTGTGCCGTTCTTTATATCAGCCATCGTCTTGAGGAAGTGAAACGGATTTGTCACCACGCCACCATCCTTCGCCACGGTCAGGTTGTGCGCGAATGCGATCCGACACTGGAAACGCCGGCGTCGCTCGCCAGCATGATGGTCGGCGCCGATGTGGCCCCCGTGAACGCGGGAGCGCAGAAACCTGAATTTGGCGCGGCACGTCTCAGTTTGCAGAACCTCTCCGCCAGGGCGGCAACGCCTTTCGCCACTGCGCTGAATGACATCTCGCTGGACCTGCGCGCCGGAGAGGTGGTTGCCATTGCCGGAGTCGCCGGAAACGGCCAGGGAGAACTCTTCGATGCGATCTCCGGCGAGGTTCCGCTGGCCCCGGACATGGTCCGGATCGACGGCAAGCTGTGCGGCAACAAATCCATCACATGGCGGCGCCAACAGGATGCCGCCTTCGTTCCGGAAGAACGGCTCGGCCACGGTGCCGTGCCGGGCATGAAGCTCTCTCGCAACATCGTCCTGACGCGCCACAGCACCGCTGACGGCCTGATCACCGGCGGCTTGGTGTCGACAGCCCGGGCAAGCGCCCTGGAAAAACGCATCAAGAAGAATTTCGATGTGCGCATGTCCCACGACGATCCCGAGGCGCGTTCCCTTTCGGGGGGCAATCTGCAAAAATTCGTTGTCGGACGCGAACTTGACCGCAAGCCCGGCGTTCTGGTTGTCAACCAGCCCACCTGGGGCGTGGATGCGGGCGCGGCGGCCTTGATCCGGCAGGCCCTGATCGATCTGGCCCGGTCCGGCTCCGCCGTTCTGGTGATCAGCCAGGACCTCGACGAGATCTTCGAGATCGCCGACCGGATCGCGGTCATTTCCAGGGGCT
This sequence comes from Roseibium sp. AS2, assembly GCF_038900065.1. NCBI lineage: Bacteria > Pseudomonadati > Pseudomonadota > Alphaproteobacteria > Hyphomicrobiales > Stappiaceae > Roseibium > Roseibium sp. AS2. The sequence continues at coordinate 222,743 of NZ_JBBMQN010000008.1, read as the reverse complement.
ATCTGTCCGTGGCCGAATCCGCTGCCGGAATGACCCGCGAACGTGTCGGTCTTCTGATGGCGGGCGGCGCCGAGACGCAAGGGGAGGTCGCCTGATGCGCATCGAACTGGTCAAACGCAAGGAACGCAGCCAGCTCATGTTGCTGCTGTCGCCCTTGATCGCCATCGCACTCACGGCACTCGCAGCCGGACTCATTTTCTCAATATCCGGTCACAACCCTCTGATTGCGTTGTACAAGTTCTTCATCGAACCACTCACACAACAATGGTCCCTCGAAGCGACCATCGACAAGGCCACCCCCCTGGTCCTGATCGGCTGCGGACTGGCGGTCTGCTATCTGTCCAACAACTGGAACATTGGCGCAGAAGGCCAATTTGTTGTCGGCGCCGTGTTCGGATCGGCCCTGCCTGTCCTGTTTCCGGAGTTTGAAACCGCCGCGACCCTGCCGTTGATGCTCCTTTTCGGAGCCATCGGCGGTGCCTTGTGGGCGCTGATACCCGCCGTCCTGAAAGCCCGGTTCAACACCAACGAAATCCTGACAAGCCTCATGCTGGTCTATGTCGCGAGCCTGATCCTGGACTATCTCGTGCGCGGCCCCTGGCGGGACCCGGGCGGCTACAACTTTCCTGAATCCCGCATTTTCTCGGATTCGGCAACGTTGCCCGAGGTTTTCGGCGGCCTGATGAGCCTGTCGACGCCCATCACCCTTGTCATCGCCGTGAGCCTCGCCCTTGTTCTGGCAAAAACGCTCAAGGGATTTGAAATCCGGGTCATGGGCGAAAGCCCGCGGGCGGGCAGTTTCTCGGGTTTTTCAGCCCGAGGCCTCACGCTGTTCTCATTCGCTCTGGCAGGTGCGCTGGCCGGTCTGGCCGGAACCATGGAAGTCTCGGGCGGGCTGAACCAGTTGCTGCCGGTCATTTCTCCGGGCTATGGCTTTACCGCAATCATCGTGGCCTTTCTCGGGCGTCTCAATCCGTTCGGCATCATTGTCGCGGGGTTCGTGCTGGCACTGTCCTATATCGGCGGGGAGGCCGTGCAGTCGGCCATGGGCGTGTCCAACAAGATCGCCAGCGTGATCCAGGGGCTGTTGCTGTTTTTCGTTCTCGCGTGTGACACGCTGATCCTCTATCGCTTCCGTCTGACAAGGCGGTGGTCCGCTGCCCGGGAGACCGCCCATGTTTGAAGCTGTTCTTCTCACCGTCATCACCGCCGCCACACCGCTGCTGATTGCAGCGACCGGCGAACTGGTCTCCGAACGCTCCGGCGTCCTCAATCTGGGCGTGGAAGGCATGATGATCATGGGCGCCGTGGTCGGTTTCGCGGTCGCCAACCAGACCGGATCGGGGGCGCTCGGTGTGATCGCCGCCATCGCCGCCGGCATGGCCATGTCCGCCCTGTTCGGCTTTCTCGTGCTGGTTCTGGTCACCAACCAGGTGGCGACGGGTCTTGCCCTGACCATTCTCGGGATCGGGTTTTCCGGACTGATCGGCGAGGCCTACATCGGCGTGCCCGGCCTGAAACTGCCGGAACTCTTCATACCGGTCCTTTCGGACCTGCCATTTGTCGGTCCGGTGCTGTTCCGGCAGGATGCCATCGTCTACCTGAGTTTCGCCCTGGTGGCCGTCGTTGCCTATGGTCTGTTCCGCACCCGCCTCGGCCTCGTGCTGCGCGCCGTGGGTGACAATCACGGCTCGGCGCATGCCCTTGGATATTCGGTCATCCGGGTCCGCTTCGCGGCCGTCCTGTTCGGCGGTGCCTGTTCCGGGCTTGCGGGCGCATATCTGTCGCTTGCCTACACGCCGCAATGGGTGGAAAACATGACCGCGGGGAGGGGCTGGATTGCGCTCGCCCTGGTGGTGTTTTCGTCCTGGCTGCCGCTCCGCGTGGTGGTCGGCGCCTACCTGTTCGGCGCCGTCAGCGTCCTCAATCTGCATGCCCAGGCCGTGGAAATCGACATTCCGTCCCAGTTGCTGTCCAGCTTGCCGTATCTCGCAACCATACTGGTGCTGGTGCTGATCTCGGCAAACCGCAGACTGACGCTGGTCAACACACCGGCCTGCCTCGGCAAGCCGTTTGTACCGGACCGCTAGGTCACGAATTCACACTTGAGGATGAATTGGCATCGAATTTGCTAAATATCGTCAGGAAAAACGAACAAAGCTGGCAGTTTGTCGGCTAAAACGCGCTGGCACCGCAAGGTGACACCATTCGTCGTCCTCCGGACAGCCCGCTCCCGCGCGATCTCGGGAACGGGACAGTAAGCAAGATCGCAAAAAGAGATCAAACCACAGGGGAACGATCCAGATGAAATCTCTACTGAAAACCACTGTTGCCGCCATCGCGTTTGCCGCGGCCGGCTCCGCCGCCAACGCTGCCGATGTCAAGGCCTGCTTCATCTATGTCGGACCGGTCGGCGATTTCGGCTGGTCCTACCAGCACGACCAGGGCCGCCTGGCTGTCGAAGCGGAATTCGGCGACAAGGTTGAAACCGCCTATCTTGAAAGCGTGCCGGAAGGGCCCGACGCAGAACGCGCCATCGAGCGCTTCGCACGCGAAGGCTGCAACATCATCTTCACCACCTCGTTCGGCTACATGAACCCGACCATCAAGGTGGCGAAGAAATTCCCGGACGTGAAATTCGAACACGCCACCGGCTACAAGTCCGCCGACAACGTGGCAACCTACAACTCCAAATTCCACGAAGGCCGCTACATCATCGGCCAGATCGCGGCGAAACAGTCCAAATCCGGCGTTGCGGGCTACATTGCCTCCTTCCCGATTCCCGAAGTGGTTTCCGGCATCAACGCGTTCCTGCTCGGCGCCCAGTCCGTCAATCCGGACTTCAAGCTGAAAGTCGTCTGGGTCAACACCTGGTTCGACCCGGGCAAGGAAGCCGATGCGGCCAAGGCCCTGATCGACCAGGGTGCCGACATCATCACCCAGCACACAGACTCCACGGCGCCGCTGCAGGTTGCCCAGGAGCGCGGCGTCCATGGCTTCGGTCAGGCCTCCGACATGATCAACTTCGCCAAGGATGCCCAGTACACGGCCATCATCGACGACTGGGCACCCTATTACGTGCATCGGGTTCAGGCGGTTCTGGACGGTGCCTGGGAGACGGGAAGCACCTGGGACGGCCTTGCTGAAGGTCACGTGGTCATGGCGCCTTACACCAACCTTCCGGACGATGTTGTTGCGATGGCCCAGGCCACCGAAGCGAAAATCAAGGGTGGCTGGGAACCCTTCACCGGCCCGATCACCAAACAGGACGGCTCCGTTGCGGCCGAAGACGGCGTCACGCTCGATGACGGCGCGATCCTCGGCATGAACTGGTACGTGAAGGGCGTCGACGACAAGCTGCCGCAATAAGACGCAAGCGGCTCGGGACCGGAACAGATCTTCCGGCCCCGAGCCGCATTGACAGGGTCGTTTCAGATTGGCGCGTCCTTGTATTTGTTACAGGACCACCGGTCCGTGACACGACCGGCACGGAAGACAATCCGGTTTGTTCAAGATGATCCAACGTCGTGACCTAATGCTTGGAGCGATTGCCGCCGGCGGCGCGGGACCGGTCCTCAACGCCGCTGCGGAGGACACGGCCGTGTCCGGGCCATCTCCGCTTTTGTCAAGACCGGACACGTTCAGCCTTGCTCTCGGCGGCGGCGCGGCCAAGGCCTTCGCACACATCCCGGTTCTGGAAGCCATGGACGACCTCGGTGTCAGGCCTGCGGAAATCGCGGCGACCTCGATGGGAGCCATTCTCGGCGGTTTCTACGCCAGCGGCCTGAGCGGCCGCGAAGTCCGGGAAATCACGGTCGACCTGTTCACCCGCAAACCGCAGTTGCTGCAGAAACTGTTCTTGAAGAACGGCCGCACCTGGGCGTCCCTGTTCAACATGATGCGCCCGGCCATCATCGATCCTGTCGTGCTGTTCGAAACGGTGTTCCCCGACGGCGTGGCAGACAGCTTCACGGACCTCAGGGTGCCGATGAAGATTATCGCGACGGACTTCCATACCCAGTCCCAGGTCGTTCTGGATCGCGGTCCGTTGCTGCCGGCGATTGCCGCCTCGTCATCCTTGCCCATGCTGCTGACACCGGTCAGCATCGACGGGCGGGTGCTGATCGATGGCGGTTTCGTCAATCCGACCCCTTTCGATGTCCTGCAGGGCAACGGTCATCTGGGCATTGCGGTGGATGTCACCAGCAGCACATTCGCCCGACGCAAGGGGTTGCCAAGCGGCCTGGACACATGGATCGGTTCGATTTCGATTACCATGCACTCGCTGGTGGCGGCGAAACTGGCCTGTTCCCGGCCAGATCTCCTGATCGAGCCCCCCGTCGGGCAGTTCAAGACCATGGACTTCTTCAAGATCGAAGCCATCCTGACCGCAGCCGAACCAGCCGGGGAAGCTTTCAAGCGCGGCCTGGCCGCGCTGCTCGATCGTCCTTGAAAAGGCTCAAAAGGCCGGCGCCCGCTTTTCGAAAATCACCTTGAGTTGCCGCGCCCGCTCCGGCGTCCAGCCGTCTGGAGCGATCAGCGCCGCCCACGCGTCGATATAGTCCGGCGCGACATAATAGTGCCCGAAGCGGGGCACATCGAGCGCGAACATGGAATCCAGCGCCAGTTGCAACATGGTCACCACGGGAAACCAGGAAAGCTCGTCCGTGACATCCGGCGCTCTCGGCATGGACAGCCAGGCTGGCGGCCTGATGGCGCTGTCGAAGGTGAAGTTGACGATCGGGTCGCTGCCGTAGTTGAGAAACACCGCGCGCACAGGTCCCCAGGGCGCAAAGTCACCCGCCAGTCCGCCATATTGGTCCATCACCCGGATCAGGGAACCATTGCCGAGCGCCGGCCGCCAGGAAGGACTGTCCGCATTCCTCTGATCGCGCACGGCAGCCCAGTATTGTGAAAAAAACGGTGACCCTGCCCACAGGGCCCCGTGAATCGGATCACTCAACAAATCGAGCACGGGCAGGGTCGCCTGGGAGTTGAAAGCGCCCTGGCTGAGGCCATGCACATAGAGCCTCGGACGGGATTGCTCCGGTAATCCGGTCCAGTGATCATAGATCGCGTCAAACAGCACACGGGACTGCTCGACCCCATAGTCCGGATGGGCCAGCAGGGAGAGAATGCTCGTCAGATAGGAATACTGCACCGTGACAGTTGCCACATCGCCGCCGGTCATGAAATCGAGAGTGTCGTGTGCGCCGGGATCCATCCAGCCGGTCCCCACTGGAACCATGACGATCAGCACGGAGCGGTCGAACCCGCCCGTTCGCACGAGTTCCGCAAGGGCGAGATCCGCTCGTTGCTGGGCCGTCTCCGCGGACCGCCTGCCGACATAGACCCGCACCGGCTCCTGCACCGGCCCGTCATGGAATTCGGACAATTCTGCAGGCGTGGGAGCCGATGCGATGAAGTGCCGGCCCCAGCGCCCCATTTCATCCCAACGGACCAGAGACTCCGCACTCCCCGTTTTCATCGGATCCAGCGGTTTCGGCGTATCCGGTTCGATCAGGATGTCGGCGGCTAGAAAGGACGCATCGGCGGTCTTGAAGGCGGTGCGGACCAGGGCCCCGTCGATGAGCGCCCAGAAAAGCCAGCCGACCAGACCGATCGAAAGCACGATGCCGACGCGGCGCGGCACCAGTTTTTCCAGCAGGACGGCAACCGAATTCCTGAGCATGCCTGCGCCCCGAAAACACAGCCACAGGCTGAGCGCGATCAGCGACCCGGTTGCGAATATGAAAACCGGAGCAGCCGTCTCGAGTGGAGGAAGGCCGACGGCCTCCCGGGTGGCGTTCTGCCAGCTTGCGGCCTTCGAAAGGGAATAGACCAGAATTCCGGCACTTGAAGCTAACGCAAGCCGGTTCCAGGCCCGTCTGTGCCGCGCCTTGGGTTCGGGAAGCTCCAGATACCGCCAGAGAGCCCTGAGCAGGAGAATGGCTTCGTATCCGAGCGAAGCGGAAACGCCCGCCAGCGCGGCCTGAACAAATGGATCTCGGGGCATCAGGGAGGGTGTCAGCGCGGCACCGAAACTGCTCACCGCAACCACCAGGGCAACCGCGGAAAAACTATCTCTCATGCGCGTCAGGAGCGTCATTGCAGGTCTTCCGGCGTTGTTTATCCCGTTGCAGAGTTTATTGCCTCGGGACCATCGTCAAGGCAGGGCATCACCGCAAGCATCGTAGAGACCCGGAAAACGGCAACCGCCTTGAAAAAACACGCGCAGAAATTACCATGCTTCTTTTTCCATTCAGACGGTTTTAACAGTTCCCGATCATATCTGGGGGCTTAGGAAAGGTGGCCACACGAGTTCGAATGCGACGCTCGGGGTGGACGCCAGTTTCATGAAAGCCTGTCGGCGGAATATCTGACAAGGAAACTCGTACAGGGGTGCTGCATCAAGGCCTTGCCTTTGCCAACGCCTTGAAATTGCCAAACCGGGGGGCACCGGTTGGCCCGAGACAGACACGGAACCGGGCACAAGGAATTGACGGTCCCAAAGAGGGGTCTGTCATCACAACGGATGGCCCGATGCGGTTTGAAAGACTGTTGAAACTCTTATTTCCAGCTCTGTGGGGCGGTCTCGCTCTGGCTGCCGGCCTGGCGGCCCTGGCTCTTTTGCCTGCAGGCGAAGACACCCAGCTCAGCCGGATCCTGCAGCACGGGCTGGCCTTGGCACTGCTCGTTGCCGCTGTCATCTGGATCCGCCATGTCAACGCTCGAAGCAAGACATGGAAAAACCGTGCAAGAGAGAACGCCGCTCAGGCGGAAGACCTGGCCCTGCGGTTGAATCACGACAACGCAACGGGTCTCATCAATCACAAGGTTTTTGCCGAACGGGTGCGCGCCGCCGCGACCGGACTGTCCGGGAACCAGACCCTGTGTGTTGTCAGCATAGATCTGGAGAGCCGCTGGCCGTCGGGCACGACCTTCACCACGGCTAAGGATGAAGCCCTGCTTGCCGCATCCACCGATCTGATGCGCCACGTGGCTGACCGCCTTGAAGTCTGTTACTGCCTTGCCCGGTCTGCAGGAAAGGGATTTTCCCTGATGGTGGCCTTCGACGAGGACCAGGGCGTTTCGGCACCGGACATTGCAAAGGCAATAACCGATGTCTTCCTTCGGCCTGTCCAGACTGCGCTTGGTGCCTCCCTGATCTCACCGGTCATCGGCTATGCGGTTTCCAACGCCCCGGACCAGGACACAGCCGAACTCATCAACAACGCCAATCTCGCCGTTGCCAATGCGAGCGAAACCAGCCGTTGGCGGACAGTGGCCTACAAGCCGATCATGCGGGAGGAACTGGATCGCCGCACGATCGTTGAGAACGCCCTGTCCTCCGCCATCGAGGCAAACGACTGCCTGCCGCATTTTCAGCCGCAATTCAATCTCACGACCGGGCGCATCTACGGCGTGGAAGCCCTTGCCCGCTGGTATCATTCCGATCTGGGCTGGATTTCGCCGCTTGAGTTCATTCCGATCGCTGAAGGCAACGGTGACATCATTTCACTCGGCTGGCGAATTCTGGAAACGTCCTGTTCGGAAGTGCAATTGCTGCCCGGGGACCTGTCGCTTTCGGTCAACCTGTCCGTAGCCCAGTTGCTGAGCGATGATGTCATGACCATGCTGGAGGAATGCCTGGACCGGTCCGGGCTGCCCGCGTCTCGGCTGAAGCTCGAAGTCACCGAAGCGACCTTGATGAGCGACCTGAAGCGGGTTCAGACCATCCTGAACGACCTGCGCGCTTTTGGTGTGGGCATTTCCCTGGACGATTTCGGTGCGGGCTACTCGGCTCTGTCCTATCTGACCGATTTCCACTGGGACGAGATCAAGATCGACAGATCCCTTGCCACAAGAGCCGTGAAGGACGCAAAACAGCGCGAAATATTGAAACTGGTTCTCGGTATAGCCGAGACCATGGGCTCGGAAGTCATGATCGAGGGCATCGAGACCGTCGAACAACGCGACATTCTGGTCGATTTGGGCTGCACACGCGGGCAGGGCTATCTGTTCGGCGGTCCGATGGCCATCGACGACATCAGCACGCTGTTTTTCCCCGAACGCCAACGCCTGGCGCAGGCAAGGATATCAGGTATCTCCCGGCAGTCCTGACCTTTTCAGGGGACGTCGCGAAGTGTTTCAGCCTCCTTGGCCAGAGCTTTCTACAATCTGGTTTTATTCATTTGCACTCAGCCGGAAGACGAATAACGGTCCGCCCGGGCGGCGATGCGTGGCAAAAAAGATCCCCGGGCGCCATGCAGCATTCCCTCTTTGTGACGGTGGCAGATGAGTCTTCGTTCAGACTGAACGTGCAGCCTGTTTCAGGGCATCCCTGAAAGGAAATAAACTATATGAACACCCGCAAAGTCTGTCCGATTGTTCTCAGGGAAAGAGGAGAAGGGATACAATTTCTGGGATTTGAACATCCCCTGGCAGGATGTCAGCTGGTCAAGGGAACCATTGAGCCAGGAGAAAATGATGAAGATGCGGCGCATAGGGAACTGAACGAGGAAAGTGGCCTGTGCCTTGAGCAAACTTTCAAAAGAATTGGGGTCTCGGAAAAAATTGCTCCCGGACAGGAATGGGTTTTTTATGAGGTAATGCTCCCGAAATCAGCCGAGCGATGGTCCCACCATACGGAAGACGATGGAGGTCATGAGTTCCGGTTTTTCTGGTCAGACCTCGATAGGCCGCTGGATGATACCTGGCATGAGATCTTTCACAGGGCACTGGATTTTTATAAAGACAGGATCTCATGATCCAAGACCTTCCTGGTGTCCGGACAGGCAGAACCCGCCTGTCCGCGTGCGCGTGAGCGAAGGCCCGGCAGCCGCGCGGAGAGCCGCAACAAAGCCCGCCGCGTGCTTTGCGGTTCAACAGAGTGTCAGCCCCGCCTCCGGATCACCTTCCGGCCGGTCGATCGTTTGTACAGGACCAACGCTGCGCCGGCCGCAGCCACCACGCCCAAAAGAAGCGCCATATGGAACGGCGTTCCGAGCAGATGCCCGGCAGCCACTTCCCAGCCGGAAAATCCGTCATGTGATCCGGGATGGGCAAACGCAGGTGCGCTGATGGTTGTCGCAAGTGCAGCTGTCAGGATCTGTTTCATTCTGCGATATCTCCTTGGCTAAGGCGTTGTGTGAGGATCTCGATCAGATCTGTATCTGTCCGCTCGGTCAGCGAGACATAGGTGAAGGACATGGTTTCCCGCGCCTGAACCATCGGTCCGGGGAACGGCAGGTAGACGAGTTCCCTGGAGGCGAAGGCGGGGGAGGCGGTCCCGACCTGCCAGTCGCTCACGATCCTGGCGTCGACCAGGTGCTGAACGAGGTGATCGGTGCCCGGCTTGTGAAACGGAACACCGGCAAGCCTCAGGTAACTGGTCTTGTCTTCCGCGCTCCGGAAACCGTCGATGAAACTCGTGCACAGGGCCTGGATTTCGTCGGCCCTGTCCGTGCTCGAGCCTGCATGCACATGGGAATGCAGATGATCGTGGCCCGCGTGGTTGTGACCGTGCCCGTGAGCCCCGTGCCCGTGAGCCTCGTGACCATGAGCGCCGTCCGCATGTCCAGGCCCGTGCGTGTGATCATGGTGGTGGTGATGATGATGGTCGTGTGTCATGCCGTCATCCCAGGTCCGGACCAGCGGGAATGCTGACAGGCTTGTCGATGATCCCCTTGTGCGAGCCCATCTTGCCGTGGGAGACCAGCGTGCCGAGCACATCGACAATGACCCGGGTCGCCAGAAGCGCGGTGATGTCGGAACAGTCGTAGGGCGGCGAGACTTCCACGACTTCGAGACCGCAGATGCCTTCCTTAGCAACCAGCGAGACCAGCTCGAGGGCTTCGCGCGGCAGGAACCCGCCCGGTTCCGGCCAGCCGGTGCCGGGCACGAAGCCGCAATCGACACTGTCGATGTCGAAGGAGATGTAGACGGCGTCCGCATCCTTCCACGCCAATTCAAGCGCCCGGGCAGCGGTTTCCGCAAGGCCCAGTTCCTCCACGTCGCGCATGGTGAAGATGTTGGTGTTGCGCTGGCGCGCGATCTCGACCCCTTCGCGCGGGACCTGCCAGCCGCCGATGCCGATCTGAACCAGGTTCACCGCCGGAACATTGACCAGATCCGTCGCATGGAACCAGGGGGTCGTGTGCATGCGCTCGTCGAGATCCTTTTCCTGGATGTCGATATGCCGGTCGAAATGCACGATGCCGATGCGCTTCGAGGTGCATTGGGCGATGCCGCGCACGCACGGAAAGCCGATGGAGTGATCGCCGCCGATCATGATCGGCAGCGCACCGGAAGACGCCACGTGGGACACAGCCCGGGTGACCTGGTCGAAGGTTTTCTCGATGTTCGCCGGGATGGTGAAGATGTCGCCGACATCGCAGAGCGTCATCTGTTCGCGCAGATCGACACCCATCTCGTAATTGTAGGGCGTATAGAGCGCGGAAATCTTGCGCACTCCCTGGGGGCCGAAACGGGTGCCCGGCCGATAGGTGGTGCCGCCATCGAACGGAACCCCGATGACGGCGGCATCATAGGCACCGACCTGGGTCACGTCCTCGATATACGGCGCCTTCAGAAAGGTGTTGATGCCTGCGTAATGGGGCAGTTCACCGCGCGCGAATGTCGGGATCGACTTGTCGGTGAGGCTGTCGGATCCGGTCAACCCCATGCGCAATGCCCAGGCCTTTTCCTTTTCCCAGGCGTCGGACGGCAGCAGGCCTTCCTTTTCCGCCGACTTCCAGCCGCGCAGCTGCAGCTTGTCGAAATCCGGATGATGCTGGCGTTGCGCGGGGGCGCGCCGGACGGACCCGGCTGCCATGTGATGGGTCATCGGCCCGTTCCGATCAAACAGTGTCATGGACGTTCCTCGTGAGGGTTTGGTGTTTGTATTCCCGAAGAATGCACGGTCTTCGGGACGCGGATGGTTCCCGCGATTTCATCAAGCAACCGGGCCGATCCTGGCTCCGGTGCCGATAGCGGCAGATCGTAGGTGATGGTCGCCCCGTAGGCCTCGGGCGCCTGGGGGTCGTGGCGGACCTTGTCAAAGACGAGCAGGCGGGTGCCGAGCTTGAAGGCTTCGTTGATATCGTGCGTGACCATGAAGACCGTCATGTCGAACTCTTCCCAGAGCCCGAGCAGCAGGTCGTGCATGTCGGCCCTGATCCCCGGATCCAGCGCGCCGAACGGCTCGTCCAGAAGCAGGATGCGCGGTTTCTTCACCAGTGCCTGGGCGATGGCCAGGCGTTGCTGCATCCCGCCGGACAGTTGCGCGGGATACCGGGTCGCGGCATGCGTCAGTCCAATCCGATCGAGAAGACCTTCGGTTTCGGCAAGTGCTTTTTTCCGTCTGGAGCCGAACAGCCGTCCGGTAACCGGTGCGGCCGCGAATTCCGCAGCCAGGACCAGGTTCTCGGCTACCGTCAGATGCGGAAAAACGGAATAGCGTTGAAAGACGATGCCACGATCCGGTGTCGGTTCCAGCGGAAGCGGCTGACCGGCCAGAAGGATCTTGCCCCGGCTCGGATGCTCCTGGGACAGCAGCATTCTCAGGAAAGTGGACTTGCCGCAGCCGGAGGCACCGACAATCGTACAGAACGTTCCAGGCGCCACATCGAGACTGACCCGTTCCAGAACACGGGTATCGCCGTAGTCCTTGAAGACGCCGTCTACCGATAGAATAATGTCCTTGCTCACAGGCCGCCCCCCTCAAGATGTTTCCATCGAAAGGCAACACGTGAGAGGACCCGCAGCAGATAGTCCATCATGAAGGCAAGCAGCGTGATCCAGGCGACATAGGGCAGGATGATGTCCATCGCCATGTAACGCCGGACCAGGAAAATGCGGTAACCCAGCCCTTCCGTCGATGCGATGGCTTCTGCGGAAACAAGGAAGATCCAGGCCGGAATAAGGCCTAACCGCAAAGCCATGACCGCCATGGGCAGAACACCCGGCACAATAACCCTGGTCGCGATCTGCCAGCTGGATGCTCCTAACGTTTCAGCCTTGATGATCATCTCCCGGGGGATGTCGAGCGCTTCCTTGGCGAGGCACCGGATCATGACCGGCGCGGTCCCGACCACGATCAAGCCTATTTTCGCAGCTTCACCGAGACCAAGAATGATGAACAGGATCGGCAGGATCGTAATGGGGGGTATGAGGGAAAAGGCCGCGACGAACGGCGCCAGCGCCGCTTTGCCATAGGGCAACGTCCCCATTGTCAGGCCAATGACGAGCGCAAGAATCGTGGAGATGCCGAGCCCGGCACCGATCCTGCCCAGACTGGCAAACGTGTCCTTCCAGAGCAGAAGTTCACCGTTTCTCCGGTCCGGTTCGAACGCCATCTTTTCCATTGCAGAGGCCATGGACTGGAGCGACGGCAGCAGCCTGTCGGACGGGTTCTCGGCAAGCCGGGCCTGACTGGCGATGGAGTAGACGATTATGAGGGCCACAAACGGAAGCAGTCCCAGCATCAGCGCCGTCGCACGGCTCGGCTTTCGGTTGATCAGGCGCATCCCGTTTCGCCCCCTGTCCCGGCAAGGGCTTGGCCCTCCAGCCATGGATGTGTCGAGAGCCTTGCGATCCAGCCTTGTGGCGTCCGCTCGCAGAGTGTGAGCGCCAGGCTGGCCTGCCACAGGAGATGTTCGCGGCTGCGGGATCCCGGCTCGGTATAAAGGTCAATGTCTTCCGGCGCGTCGCCGCGCAGTATTATCTGAACAGCCCAGTTCCCGGAAGCCAGGAAGATGCCGTCAAGCTCGGCGCAAACCGCCTGGGGAAGATCTTGCGCGGGCCGGGACCCGGCAAGGCATTCCCAGTGTTCGGTGTAGTCTTCCGCGATGCCCGTCTCGACAATGAAGTCCTCGCGTTCGAACCGCATCCGCGCGACATCGAGTGCGGTACCGGGATTGAGATCGAACAGCCGGGACCAGGTGCAGATATGGCCTTCGACACGGGTGACGCCGCAAAATCCTTCCTGACCGGCAATGAAGCGCAATTGTTCGAGGCTGCAACCGGCGAGCGAAGACACGCCGGCAAAATCCGGCCGGTCTTCGGGAATGCGCAAATCCGCATGCCACAAACCAGTCTGAAGCCAATAGACCTGCGCCGGCCGGTCGTTCGTCAGGCTTCCGGCGCCACGCTTTTCCAGCAGGGTGCGATGCCAGAGGCCCTGCCAGGTCTTCGGCAGCTCCTTCATCCGCTCAAGCATCCGCGTCCGCCTTCTGCCGGGCTTCCTGCCCGAACGAAGACAATTCCTTGGCTCCTTCCGGCAGGCCTATTTCGCCGCGTTTCTGCTTTTCGATGAGATAGGTAAAGCTTTGCATGGTTTGCGCCAGAAGGTGGTCGCCGGCCCTGATCGGCCCGAAACCGGGCTTTTCATTCTTCGCGACGAAAGCGGGCAGGGGTTCAACCACCGTGTCGTAGTCGCAGGCGAAAAACAGCGGGAAGGAATAGCGTTCCTCCTTGACCTTGCGCACCCGATGGGACGTGGCCACGAAGCGCCCGTTGGTCCACACTTCCATCATGTCGCCGATATTGACCACGTAAGCGCCGGGCAACAGCGGCACGTCGATCCACTCTCCAGCCCCGTTCATGACCTCCAGACCGGGTGCGGTCGGCAGAAGCAGCGTGAAACATTCGTAGTCCGTATGCGCCCCGATGCCCGGGCTGTCGGTCGCCTCTCCATTGTGGGGATAATGAAGAAGCCGGAGCTGGCTCGGCGGACAGGTGACGTATTTGTCGAAAAAATGTTCATCCTCGCCAAGAGCGAGCGCAAACCCGCGTAGCAAATGGCGGCCAAGATCGAAGACGGCATCATAATAAGTGCTGATCGCGGACTGGAAACCGTCAAGGTCCGGCCATTGATTGGGCCCAAGGAACGGCGTTCCGGCCTTGACCAGCGGGTGATCGGCCGGGACTTCCGGCCCCAGATCGAGGGCCTCCTTGGTATCGCCCTTGCCATCCGCCATGACCTCTTCTCCAGGAGGCACATAACCGCGATGGTTTGTCGATTTTCCGATGTAGATCGCCATCTTTTGTTCGTCGGAAAGCGCGAAGAACTGCTTTGTCAGGTCGATCAGGCTGCTGCGCACATCCGGCGCAACCCCGTGCCCGCTCACATAGAAAAACCCGACCTCCCTGGCGGCCTTGCCGAGTTCGCCGGCAGCGTCCAGCCGGTCCTGCCTGTTTGAGGAGAAAAGGCCGGAAACATCCACGACTGGAAGTTCGGTGAAGGCCAGTGGCGATCTGGAAGCCATGAGAATGCCCGTTTGATTGAGGGTCCACGGAGGGAGAGGCAGCGGCACGGCAGGAGTGATCACGCCTGCCCTGCCGCCTGCGTTTCACGATCAGAGTTCGCCCTTGGCAGCCATCTCGACATAGGTGTTGTCGAAACGGAGTTTCACGTTACTGCTGTTGCCGAAGACCGATCCGTCGGCAAATTCGACACCGACGAATTCGGCGGACTGGGCGCCTTCACCCAGAATTCCGTGATCGAACAGGAAGGTGGCGACGAACTTCATTGTCTCCTTCAGCTTGGCATCGCTCGTGAAGGCAAGCAGATCGTCCGGCTTGTAGAAAAGCGCGGTTGCGGCAAGTTGAGCCTTGTAACCTTCAAGATCGGTGCCGGAGGCGGCCGCCATCGATTCAAGCGCCTCCTTGCCTTCCGGCGTGTCCGACGCCATCAGGGAGAGAACCTCGAACCAGGCACCGGCAAGCGCCTTGCCGAGCGCGGGATTGTCCGTCAGCGTCTCCGTGTTGACCATCATCGCATCGATGATTTCGCCCGGAATTTTCGAGCTGTCGTAGACCAGTTCGCCTTCCTTGGTCGCCAGAATTTCCGACAGCATCGGGTTCCACGTCGCGACCGCGGTGATGTCCGCATCGTCGTAGACTGCAAGCATGTCCGCATCGGACGTGTTGACGACGGTGATGTCCTTCTCGCTCAAGCCGACACTCTCCAGTCCGCGGGCCAGGAAGTAGTGCGAAACGGAAAGTTCGACGAGGTTGACATTCTGTCCCTTGATCGACGCGAGATCGCCGCCGTTCTTCAGGATCAGGCCATCATTGCCGTTGGAATAATCACCTGCGATCAGTACAGTCGTGTCGATTCCGCTTCCCGACGGGATAGACAGGGCATCCATGTTGGTCATCGCGCAGGCGTCGTATTCACCGGCCGTGTACTGATTGATGGATTCGATATAATCGTTGAACTGGGTGATCTCGACGGCGATGTCGTATTTGTCGGCCCACTTCTTCATGATCCCGGAATCCGAGATGTATCCCCAGGGCATCCAGCCCGCATAGATGGTCCAGCAGACCTTGAAGTCTTTCTTTTCCTCCGCCTGACTTGCGGACAAAGACAGCGGCGACATAAGCGCTGCGGCGATCAGGGAAATTTTGGCAATTGAATTCAGCATCTAGGCGCGTCTCCTGTGTGGGGCCAGGCCAATGAAAGGCCCGGATTGGCTCATCAGGTTCTTGCGCACGGCCGGGAGCAGGTTCGCGCGCGCGAAACCTCGTGCAGTTGTCTCCCGGGTTTTTGTCCCGCCGTGTCACCGGTCTATGTCGGCAGATGCCTTATCGACCGGCTTGCGCCTCTCGGTCCTGCGTCGTTTCCGACCGGATCCCTAGGCGCGCTGCACAGCACCAGACGATGCAAGGGGAGGGCCAATACCGAAATAAAAATTGATATTGCAATAAATTCAGAATGTTAAACACAGATACACGCATGTAGGCGCGGCACCGGGACCGGGGCCCTTCTGCCGCCTGATTAATAAACAGGCGGGCGTGACCAGTTTGCACTCATGACAGGACAACAGGGATTGCGACGTGGGCCGACGACGACGGCGTCTCTTCCACAATGCACGACATTCCATCGCCCGGAACGATCAGGCCTCCAACCGTTTCCGATTGGAGGCCTGGTGTTTGGAGATCTGGTGTTCTTGCAGGGCGCAGACCTGCCGCCGGCAATCCGGTCCCCGACGAACCGGGTTCCGCCAGCAGGATCCGGACTTAACCGGCGAAAGAGCAGATCTGCAGGAGCGGCGCCAGATGCCGATCCGCCAGCCCCAGGCAGCAGGAATGCGCCACCATCAAAAACGCCGTCAGGGCGGACCCGGTCGTCAATGCCAACAGCAGGGACGGATCCCTGAACATCTCCGTCATTCCGCTCTCCCGGCTCAATTCAACATGCGTCATGCTACGTTCTCCCGACCGGAAAGCCAATGGCGCTAGGGCCATCGGCACCGGCATCTTGCCATTCGTCTGTTTCTTCACTCGGCGGGTTCTTCGGATTTTTCTGCGCCGCTGTCCTGTTTCTTGCCGCCACCAAAAAGTCCGCCCAGCCAGCCCGCCTTTTTCTGCTCGCCAGCCGCTGGCGGTGTTTCTTCACCGGCCGCAGCCGCCGCTGGCTCGGCATCCGCTTCTTCATTGCCCCCGCTCGGCGCGACCTGCTCCGCGAAAGCGGCAAAGAATTCGCCGGCAAGACGCTTCGACGTAGAATCGATCAGGCGCGCGCCCAGTTGCGCAAGCTTGCCGCCGATTTTCGCATCCACCTCGTAGTGGAGGATGGTGGCCTCCGGACCGTCCTCCTCAAGACGGACCTTGGCAGCACCACGTGCGAACCCGGCCACGCCGCCTGAGCCTTCACCGTCGATCGTATAGCCATTCGGAGGATCAAGATCGTTGAGCGTGACCTTGCCGCCGAAGGTTGCCTTGACCGGGCCGACCTTCAGCCTGACCTTGGCTTCCATCTCCGTTTCGGAGTGCTTGATCAGTTCCTCGCATCCCGGGATCGAGGCTTTCAGGACCTCCGCATCGTTCAGAGCTTCCCAGACCTTCTGTCTGGGGGCCTCGATCCGCTGGCTGTCGGTCATTTGCATAAGGGTGTCTCCGATTGTCCGTTCAAATGTGTTGAATGTGGCTTTGGCGCTGGCCTTTCCGGCGCAGCATCAGCAGTTCCGCCAGGATCGAGAGCGCGATCTCTTCAGGCGTGATCGCTCCGAGATCGAGACCCGCCGGGCCCTTGACACGCTCGAGATCGGCAGCCGGGATCCCCTTGTCCGCTAGCTTGTTCTTGAGCGTCTGCAGCTTCCGCCTGCTGCCGACAAAACCGATGTGGCACGCCGGCTCCCTGAAGGCCTCCTCGAGCGCCGCGAGGTCGCCGCGCCCCTGTGTCGACACGACGATATATCTTTCGCCCTGAACCGGGCTCCGGTCCTGGTCCTCGTTGCCGCCCCCCTCGATCCTGGTGGCCGCGGACGGAAACGCGGTGAGGTCATCTGTGGGCGCGCGCACGGTGACGTCGAAGCCGATGGACGGCGCCTGGACGGCGAGCGCGAGCGCAACAGGACTTGCGCCGTAAAGGAACAATTTGGGACGGGGAAGCACCGGCTCGATGAAAATATCCATCGTGCCCTGGCTCGGACACATGTTCTTCGCGAACTGCACGCCCTCGCGCTCATCGCCCGGTTCGACGCCAAGTTCGGCGAGCAAATCCCCCGGCTGGATCGAAATCAGCCTGGTTTCACCGTCCTCGAACGCGGCTTTCGCCGCCTTGACGACCGCTGACCTGGCGCAGCCTCCGCCGATCCATCCCGCCACGATCTCGCCGTTGCGGTCGACAACGGCTTTTGCGCCGGCCTTTGCGGCGGTCACTGATATGGTGCGCACGACCGTTGCCAGCACGAAGGGTTCGTTGTTGCCCTGCAAACGGCTCATCAGCAGGGACAGGTCATTGCCGGGCGCCCTGACACCTTCGGCTGTTATCGCCGGAACGGAATGTTTCACCGGTTCATCCCCCATGGATTCAGAGCCTTGCCAGATAGGGTTCGAGAGCGGCCAGACTGTCCAGATTGTGCGCGGGCGCAAACAGATCGATATACGGCATCGCAGCGCTCATGCCTCCCGCGGTCGGCGCGTATCCCTGCCAGCCGATCAGCGGGTTCAACCAGACGATCCGCTTGCAACGACGCCGGAGCCGGGCCATTTCTTCGCCCAGGAACGCCGGTTCGCCGGTATCGTAGCCGTCGGACAGGATCATCACGCAGGTCCGCGAATGAATCACGCGGGCCGCGTGCCACCGGTTGAAATCCGCCAATGCCTGACCGATTTTCGTGCCCCCGCCGACGCCCTGCGCCATCAAACCCATCCGGTCGAGCGCGCGGCCGGCGTCCCGTTCCGACAGGGCGGAAGAGACATGAACGAGGCGCGTATGGAAAAGAAAGGCTTCCGCTTCCCGGAAATTATCCAGCATGCCGTGCACGAAGCGTGTGAAGACGCCGGTGTAATTGTTCATAGACCCGGACGCATCCAGCAGGATGACCAGCCTGAGCTGGCGCTCCCGTGGCCCTTTCCGGATCAATTGGATCGGCGTGCCACCATGCGCGATCGAATGACGGATGGTCCGCCGAAGATCGAGCCGCCGGCCTTTGCGTTTCTGCCGGTCCCTACGCGTCAGCCGCACGCGCATCGAGCGTGCCAGACGTTCGGCAAGCGCATGCGCCTTTTCAAGGGCTTCCGGATCCTGGATCTTGCGAAAGTCGACCTGGCCCAGGCTCTCGGCAAGGCTTGCGCCTTCCCGGCGACCCGAGGGCGTTTCGCCGGTGTCCTCTTCTTCCTCACCCGGCACACGTTCGACATCCCCGGCGATGGACTCCTGCCGGTTGCCTTGGGCGTCCATCAACTCGCGAACGGTCTTTGTCCCCTTGCGCGTGCTGCTGCCGGCGACTTTGACGCCCGACTTGACACCTCGGCCGGTCCAGAACGCATCGAAGATCTCGTCGAACCGCTGCCAGTCCGACAGCCGGCCGCAGAAAAGCGCGCGATAAGCTCCCTTCAGACCCGACGGCCGGTTCATCAACGGCGTCCGGAGCAGAGAAAGCGCATCGTGTGTCTCCGCCAGCCCCACCTTGAAGCCGCTGTCGCGCAGGGAACGGACAAAACCGGCCAGCCGGAACCGCAGGACGACACCGATATCATCGCGGCTTTCAAGGGTCAGGGAGGTTTGGGCGTCAGGGGCGGGAAGGGCGGGCATGGCGTCAGGCAACCTTGCCCATGAGCCGGTCGGCGACCTCGGGCGTCACCCGGGCGCGGTCCTCACGGGTCTTGAGAACACAGGCAAGCGTGTCGTAAACGAGCGTGCGGCTGTCATGCAGGTTGCCCGCGCCCAATCCCAGCAGCGCCGACGCCCAGTCGATGGTTTCCGCAACGCCCGGCACCTTGGCGAGATCTTCCTTGCGCAACTTGCCCATGAGTTCGGCAATCTGAAGGGCGAGGGCGGCATCGAGCCCCTCCACCCGCGACAACAGGATGCGTGCCTCCCGGTCCGGCGACGGATACTCCACATAGTGATAGAGACAGCGCCGGCGCAGGGCGTCCGACAATTCACGGGTGCCGTTCGATGTCAGCACGACGCGGGGAATGGACGTCGCGGCCACGGTCCCCAGTTCCGGAATCGAGACCTGATAGTCGGACAGGATTTCCAGAAGGAACGCCTCGAATTCCTCGTCCGCCCGGTCGATCTCGTCAATCAGCAGCACCGGCGCGCGGTCCTGGCGGATCGCCGCCAGAAGCGGACGCTCAAGAAGATACTTCTCGGAAAACACCGCCTCTTCGACGGCGTCGGCGCTCTCGCCGGATCCTTCATGGGCCTTGATGGCGAGCAACTGACGCTGATAGTTCCATTCGTAGATGGAATCGGACCGGTCGAGCCCCTCGTAGCATTGCAGGCGGATCAACTCGGTGTCTTCCAGACGCGCGAGAGCCTTGGCGACCTCGGTCTTGCCGACGCCCGCTTCGCCTTCCAGCAGCAGCGGGCGGTTCAGCATCTCCGTCAGAAGCAGGGCGGTTGCCAGCCCTTCGTCGGCGACATACCCGGTTTCCGCCAGAGCGCTTGCCACTTGTTCCTTGGTCTTGGTCATAAGGTCCGTTCTCTTCAAACCTTCGTATCGTCATTGCCGGACGTGATCCGGTGCTCCATGCCGTGTCCCTGCCGGATCCGAACCGCCTGAATCAGGGGCAGGGGCAAGGCATGGAGGCCACGGTCGTGCCATGGAATGACGGGGCAGGAGAGGTTCGGGTTGCAAACCTCTCCCCTCGTGAAGAGGTGGCATGCGCCACCTCCCTCAGGTTAGCCGTGCGCGCCGAGGTCCTTGGCCGCCTGCCAGATCCGCCAGGCGTCATGCGGCATCTGGACATGCGTGGACCCCAGGAACTGGAACGCATCGTTGACGGCGTTCGAAAACGCCGGGACGCCACCGACATTCGGGCTTTCGCCGACACCCTTGGCACCGATCGGGTGATGCGGGCTGGGGGTCACGGTGTGGTCGGTTTCCCAATGCGGGGTTTCGACAGCCGTCGGAATGAAGAAGTCCATGAAGGACGCACCGAGCACGTTGCCCATCTCGTCGTAGCGGATCTCCTGACCCATCGCGATGGCGAAGGCCTCGGTCAGGCCGCCATGCACCTGGCCCTCGATGATCATCGGGTTGATCCGTGTACCGCAATCGTCCAGCGCATAGAAGCGCCGTGTCTTGGCCACGCCGGTATCGACGTCGATGTCCATCACGCAGAAATAGGCACCGAAGGGATAGGTCATGTTGGGCGGATCGTAGTAGCTGACCGCTTCCAGACCCGGCTCCATGCTCGGGGGCGGCGCGTGATAGGCGGCCCAGGCGATTTCCTTCATCGACTTGCGCGCCTGCGGATTGCCTTTCACCTGAAAGCCGTCAACGTCCCATTCCAGGTCGTATTCCGAGACTTCCAGCATATGGGCCGCGATCATCTGCGCCTTGTTGCGGATCTTGCGCGCGGCAAGGGCAATCGCGGCGCCGGCCACCGGCGTGGAGCGGGACCCGTAGGTGCCAAGACCGTAGGGCGCCGTGTCCGTGTTGCCTTCCTCGACCATGATGTCGGCGGCAGGGATGCCAATCTCGGTCGCGATGATCTGCGCCCAGGTGGTCTCATGGCCCTGGCCCTGGGACTTGGTGCCCATGCGTGAGATCACCGACCCGGTCGGGTGCACGCGGATCTCCGCGCTGTCGAACATCGCCACGCCCAGGATATCGCAGTTCTTGGACGGACCGGCACCGACGATCTCGGTGAAGAACGACACGCCGATCCCCATGATCTCGCGGGTTTCACCGCGCTGGAAGGCCTCCTGCTTGGCCTTCTGCTCGGCGCGCAGCTCGCGGTAGCCGATCGTGTCCATCGCCTTGTGCATGGCGGTGTGGTAATCGCCGCTGTCATATTCCCAGCCGAGCGCCGACTGATAGGGGAACTGTTCCGGCTTGACGAAATTCTTCAGGCGCAGATCCGCCGGATCCATGCCGAGCTTCTGGGCCAGAATGTCCATTCCGCGCTCGATGCAGTAGGCGGCTTCCGTAACCCGGAACGAACACCGGTAGGCCACGCCGCCGGGCGCCTTGTTGGTATAGACACCGTCGACTTCCAGATGCGCGACCGGAAAATCATAGGACCCGGTGACGATGTTGAAGAAACCGGCTGGCCATTTGGACGGATCGGCGCAGGCGTCGAAACCGCCATGATCCGCCAGAACGTGGACCTTCAGACCGGTGACCGTGCCGTCGTTCTTCGCCGCGATTTCGGTGGTCATGTGATAGTCGCGGGCAAAGGATGTGGTGGACAGGTTCTCCATCCTGTCCTCGACCCATTTGACCGGTATCCCGGTCACGATCGACGCGACAATGGCGCAGATGTAGCCCGGATAGGCACCGACCTTGTTGCCGAAGCCGCCACCGATATCCGGCGCGATCACATGAATCTTGTGCTCCGGGATCGTCGACAGCAGCGAAGCGACCGTGCGGATGACATGGGGCGCCTGGAACGTGCCCCAGATGCTCAGCTCACCGGTGATCTTGTCCATGGAGGCGACGCACTGGCAGGTCTCGAGCGGAGACGGATGCGTGCGGTGGTAGGAGATCATCTCCTTGATGGTGACATCGGCCTCGGAGAAGGCCTTGGAGGTCTCGTCCTTGTCGCCCACTTCCCAGGTGAAGATGTGGTTGTGGTGCTTGCGCGGACCATGCGCGCCCTCGGTCTTGCCTTCCAGGTCGGGCCGCAGGACCGGCGCGTCGGCATCCATCGACTTGAACGGATCGACCAGGACGGGCAATTCCTCGTAATCGACTTCGACAAGCTGAATGGCGTCGTCGGCGATGTAGCGGTTTTCCGCCACCACGAACGCCACTTCCTGGTTCTGATAGAGCACCTTCCCGTCGGCCAGAACCATCTGGACGTCGCCCGCCAGGGTCGGCATCCAGGCAAGGTTCACACCCTTCAGGTCCTCGGCCGTCAGCACGGCGATCACGCCCGGAAGCTTCAAAGCCTCCGTGGCATCGATCCTGGTGACCTTTGCGTGCGCATAGGGCGAGCGGACAAAATCACCGAAGACCATGCCGGGAAGCTTCAGGTCGTCGACATACTGGCCCTTGCCCTGTGTGAAACGGACGTCTTCAACGCGCTTGCGCTTGCAGCCCATGCCTTCAAGGGCGGCTTCGCGCTGTTCCCGTGTCGGGGTCATGTCATTCATTCTGCAGCCTCCTGAAAATCAGTGCCGTTCAGCTTGGCCGCGGCGTACTGGATGGCCTTGACGATGTTCTGGTAGCCGGTGCAGCGGCACAGGTTTCCCGAGATACCCATGCGGATTTCGTCTTCCGTCGGATCCGGGTTTTCCTTCAGCAGCGTGTGCGCCCGCATGATCATGCCCGGCGTGCAGAAACCGCACTGCAGTCCGTGCATCTGCCGGAAGCCTTCCTGCAGCGCCGACAGGGTGCCGTCCGGATTGGCCATGCCTTCGATGGTGTTCAGCTCGGCGCCATTTGCCTGCGCCGCGAACAGCGTGCAGGACTTCACCGACATGCCGTTCATCTCGACCGTGCAGGCACCGCAATGCGAGGTCTCGCAACCGATATGCGGCCCGGTCAGGTTCAGGTCTTCCCTGAGAAAGTGGATCAGAAGCGTGCGTGCTTCCACGAAGCGCTGCACCTTCTTGCCGTTGACGGTCACTGTGACCGGGATCTGTTCATTGTCGCTCATGTGTATCTCCCTCAGTCCCGATCTCAGCCCCTGGCCCGTTCCGCGGCGCGCGCAAGCGCCCGCTGCACCATCAGGCCGGCCATTTTCGTGCGGTATTCGGCAGGTCCGCGGCCATCGGAAGCCGGGTCGGTGATGGCTTCGGCGGCAGCAACCGCGCGCTTGACGGTGTCGGCATCCAGTGTCGAACCGGTCAGGATCTCGCCGGCCTCGGCTGCAAGAAGCGGCGTGTCGGACACGTTTGTGAGCGCCACGGAACACATGCCGACCGTTCCGCCCGACATCGTCAGGACGACGGCGGCTGCGGCCGTGGCGTAGTCGCCGACCTTGCGCTTCAACTTTTCGTAGGCGTAGCCGTGACCGTCGGCCAGACCCGGTATCTTGACGGACGTCAGAATTTCTTCCGGTGCCAGGGCCGTGAAATAGGCGGCTTCGTAAAAGTCGCGCGCGGCGACTTCGCGGTCGCCGTCAGGTCCCGTCAGCACATAGGACGCGTTCAGGCACTGCATCAGGGCCGGCATGTCGTTGCCCGGGTCGCCATTGGCGACATTGCCGCCGAGCGTGCCGACGTAGCGGATTTGAGGGTCGGCGATCATCAGGGCCGTTTCCCGGATGATCGGCAGCTTCGCACCCAGAAGATCCGAGCCGATCAGTTCGGCTTGCGTCGTCATGGCACCGATGGTGATGGTTCCGCCGTCTTCCGAAACGCCTTTGAGCTCGGCGATGCCGGCCAGGTCGACCAGATGTTCGGGTGCAGCCATGCGCAGCTTCATCATCGGGATCAGGCTGTGCCCGCCCGAGAGCGGACGCGCCTCGTCGCCGTGACTGACCAGGATGGCAACGGCTTCGGCTACCGACGCCGGCCGGTGGTAAGTGAATTCGCCAGGGATCACGTCTCTCTCCTCCCTCATGCGGCCCTCATCGAGGGACCGGTTACCGGAGGCCCGGCGTATCGTGCCGGTCGCGCCATCCTCCGGCGGACTGTGTCCTGCCTCCGGAACGGGGACAGTTTGTCACATGCACGCAAGAGTGCGGATGTGTGCACTGCACACTCAAGACAGCATGCACAAACGGCATGCGCATTTACACGGATGACGGGATTTAACGCACGAAATACGGCATCGTCACTGACGTATCTCAGGCATCACAGCGTAAGATTGAAATTTTTTATCTTTATTTTCTGTACCTTATAGGGATTTTTTGAAATTCCATGAACACTACCTATTGGTGTATTCTTCAAGAGCCCTTGCACGAACGGCGTATTCCCGCATTGTCCCGGAAACAAAAAACCCGACACGCGGCACGGTTCATTTGAGGATCATTGTGCGGCCGCGGGATGTTCCACCGAGGACGATTTGTCGGCAAGAGCCATCAGGCGCGCCCGCACCCGTGCCCATCTCGACCGGCTGACCGGGACGGACAGGGCTTCGTCGCCGGCCAGCACGAGAATGCCGCCATCGCCGGATCGCCGGAAACTGACCACGTGGTGCAGATTGACGATATGGCTGCGGTGCACCCGGTTGAAGGTCTTGGCGTCGAGATGCTGTTCGGCTTCGCTGATCGACAACGGGCAGAAAAACTCCCGGCTGCCGTCATAGAGCCGCGTGTAATGGGCGTCGGCGTGAATCGCATGGATGTCGGGAATGCCGATCTGGGTCTTCTGACCATCCCGTTCGATGGGCAGGGCCCGTTTGACCGATGGCGCAGGCGCGGGCGCTGCCGCGGCCTGCAGGCCAGCCGCCGCCTTGGGCGGCAACACCGGCTCTGTTTCAGGCATTTGCTCGGCTGCGTCGCCGACGGCATCGGTTGTATTGTTCAAGCCGTCCGCGTCGCTCGCGCCGTGGGCCGGCACCAGCGCCAGCAGAAACAGGCCGGACACGAGAAAGGCAACGCAGGAGACAAGAATCGCCAGCATCGAGGGGCTGAGCGCAGGGGCCCGGAAACCGGCCGGAAGCTGCATCAGCTCAAAGGTCAGGCCGGCCATTGCCGTGTAATGCATCGCCGAGATGGCGAGAGCGAGCACGATGGCCGAAACCACGATCGGCGGCCGCCGGCCCAGACCGAACAAAAGCCACATGGCCAGTCCCGCCGCGTTGAACGCGACCAGGAAACTGGCCAGCACATAGGCCGGGTCGTGCTGCATGAGGAGCGAGCCGTGCAGGGCATACATGCCCAGATAATGCATGGTGCAGATCCCGCTTCCCATGACAAAAGCGGCCAGTCCCAGCCGGATCGGCGTCAGGCGGGCGTTGCTGGCGGCAAAAACGGCGATCCCGACCACGAGCACGCAGACCAGAAAGGACAACAGCGTCGGCAGCACGAGGAAATCGACGGCGACCGGCAGCCGGGCCGCCAGCATGCCGACGAAATGCATCGACCAGATGCCAAGCGACAGTGTCAGCGCGGCGCCCGCAAGCAGCATCCGCCTTCGGGCCGCAGCCGCCTGACCGACCTGCACCGCAAGGTTCAGCCCGACAAAGCTTCCCTGAAACGCCATCAGGAGAGAGAGTGCCACGAGCCATGGCTCGTGCATCACCGACATGCCGACATTTCCCTCCCAACTGACAAAGCGCTCCGAAGCACCGCGATCCTCAGTGACAAATGATAAGCGAAACTGACAGAGGCGGCAAATGAGCTTTGATGCCGTCATGAAAATGCGTTGGTTGATCACACCCTCAGGTAGATCCCCATGACACCGTCCATTCGCCGACACCTTCGAAGTCACAGGATCGAACCGCCCCGGCAGTGTCGTCCAGAGGCTCGGGCACCGGTCTTCGCATCGTCCATTAAGCCAGCGAGGACGACGCAGCAAGAATTGGCCTCATCGGAGGCCGGGAACACGGAATGGAGAGTTTGACGCGGTTTCACGCGGGGGAAATGTAACGCGAAATCACAACTGGCAGGTCCGGGTATTCGGTCTGGCGCGCAGAAAGACACAACTCATCGGACAAACGGCCAATTGGAAAGACAGGACGGGGACAAAGAGCAAGAAATTTGAACCGCATGGTAAGCTACTCTCTGCACCTGCTGATAGGGGAGTAGTTTAAATTTTCTGAACGACCTGAAAGCATAATTTTATGAGTACGTAACCCAAACGCATCCGGAAATTTTGGCGTATCGAATTTTCGTATCCCTTAAAATCTTTGGGACACACCTTGGTAACCTGTTCGAAACCTTCGGATCACTTCGAATTGGTATCTTCCGAACGCTAACTGCTCGTCATGTTTCGAACATACAAACCAGTCTCCAGGAAAGGTAATTTCATTAAACGTTATGAAAAACGCCAAAAAATTACTGGCTTATCAAAAAGAATGATAATCTTTCTAAGATTAAGTCATGTTTAAATAGCAATATTTTCAAAAAAAGACTTTTTACTGCAAAATAAAATAAAAATATATAAATGGACATTATTTATTTTTTCATATATCCTATATTTGAAGATCACCCGTCTTTGGGATTTTTCTAAAAATCAGAATAATTTAACTGAGCGCTAATCTTGGCGCCGGTTTTTCCGTTTCGACGACAGTCGAACGAAAGGATAATTCATGCAAATTCCATCCGTACTTCAAGGTGAGTCTAGAACCCGCCTTTTGCAGGGAGCAGCTCTGGGAGCCGTCATCGCAATAACGGTTGGATTTGGATGGGGCGGTTGGACACTTGGCAGTACAGCAGCAAAACAAACCGCAGAAGCGTCCACGAAGGCTGTCGTCGCCGTCCTGGCACCAATCTGTGCGGACAGGTTCCAGAACGAAACCGATGCCGCCAGCAATCTGGAAACCCTGAAAAAAGAATCTTCATTCAAACAAGCCAGTTTTGTCGACAAAGGCGGTTGGGCAATTCTACCTGGCAACGAGAAGGCAGGAACTGGCGTCGCAAAAGCCTGCGCTGCGATCCTCAATGACTTGAAGTAGTCAACGGAGGGAAGGGCACCTCAACTGCCGGACCGTCAAGAACATGAGAACAAGAATTCCCGGTGAAAAATGATTTTCAGCCCCGGGTTAGCGCCTGATAGGGCGCAATCACTTCACTAATTTCTCCCGAAACCAGATTCAGAGCGGCCCCGGGGCCGCATGGACAAGGGCGCAGATGGGAGACAGCAACGACATCAGCAAATCGATTCCAATGTGCCATCGCGTTGTTCTTGAACATGCGTCAAGGCACGCGATGGTATGCGCAATCCTGAAGTTGCTGAGATTCCGCCGCCAGGAGCTACCATGACCAAAACCCCCACGACTCGGCTTAAAAAAGCGAACAAGATCATTCACCTGCCTTTCGTAAAGAAAACGGAATCGACGGCGGTTGCGACGGTTGCAGATCCTGAAAAAGGTGTCCCCGCGACTGCAATTGTCTATTGCGAGGCGAACTTCGGCTTGATCGACGGCAAGACAGCCAACGGCCTGGTGCGCCACTCCGAGAAATACAAAATCATCTCGGTCATCGACAGCAGCAAAGCCGGCCTCGACGCTGGTAGTGTGCTCGACGACAAGCCCAATGCAATTCCGATATTTCGCGATCTCGACGAAGCCTTGCAGCACGCCGAATGCATTCCGGACTATTTTATTTATGGAATGGCACCGGCCACAGGCATGTTGTCCAAAGCTGAACGTGCGATCGTGCTGGACGCGATCGATCGGGGCATGAATATCGTCAACGGGCTGCATGAATTTCTCAATGACGACCCGGAATTTGCTGCAGCCTGCAAAGCGGCAAACGTGGAGATCCTCGACATCCGCAAGCCTCGGGCCAAAAACGATCTTCGCCTGTTCAGCGGCCGCATCAACAAGCTTACGTGCCCCCGCATCGCGGTACTCGGCACTGACTGTGCCATTGGCAAGCGAACCACGGCAAACGTTCTGACCCAAGCCCTCAACAAACGTGGTATCAATGCGGTGATGGTCACCACCGGCCAGACCGGAAAGATCCAGGGCTCCCGCTACGGAGTGGCACTCGATGCCGTTCCATCACAATTTTGCTGTGGCGAGTTGGAAGCGACCATCATCGAAGCCAGTGAAGGTGAAACCCCTGACGTCATTCTCATCGAAGGGCAAGGTGCATTAAGCCACCCAGCCTTCTGCACGTCAGCATTCATTCTGAGAGGTAGCGTTCCGGACGCGGTCATCTTGCAGCATGCTCCACGCAGGACGCATAGATGCGATTTCGAACACATGAAAATGCCGACACCCCGATCCGAGATCGATCTGATACAGGCCTTTGCTGACACAAAGGTCATCGGTCTGACAATCAATCACGAGCACATGTCCGATACGGAAGTGAGCGCTGCCATTACGGCCTTTGAGGCTGAACTCGGTATTCCGGTTACAGATGCACTGACGCGCCCAGCAGATCTTCTGGTGGACATGGTCCTGTCGTCGTTCCCGGAACTCGAGAGGAAACAAGTTGCGGCTGTAGTGTGACCGCGCCACGGCTGGTAGTCAGTCTCAAAAAGATCCACCACAATGCATCTGTCCTCGTTGCCCGACTTGGACGCCTGGGCATCTCTGTTACCGGCGTCACGAAGGCTTGCATGGGGCAACCACGGCTCGCCAGAATGCTGCTTTCGGCAGGCATCAGGTCGCTGGGCGATTCTCGCATTGAAAACATCGAAAGGATGCGATGCGGTGGCATATCCGCACCAATCACCCTCATACGTTCGCCAATGCTGAGCCAGGTTGATCGCGTCGTCAGGTATGCCGACACGAGTTTCAATTCGGAGCTCGACGTAATCAGCGCGCTGTCGACTGCCGCCGTCAAATCAAACCGCAGACACAGTGTGGTGCTCATGGTCGAGCTGGGAGACCTGCGGGAAGGAATTATGCCGGGAGATCTTTTAAAAGCCGCACGTCAAACACTTCGTTTTCCAAATATCGACCTGAAGGGTATTGGTACCAACCTTGCTTGCCGGAGCGGTGTCTCACCGGACAGCAACAATATGGGTGAGCTGTCCCGTCTGGCCGTCTTACTCGACTCCGCTTGCGGTGCGGTCACGAGCGTCGTGTCGGGTGGCAACTCTAGCAATCTCAAGTGGGCATTGTCCGGGGCCGGCACGGGTCGTATCAACGATTTGAGGCTTGGCGAGGCAATTCTGCTGGGGCTGGATCCACTTGACCGCGCGCCCCTCGCGGGCCTCTACACCGATGCTATCGTACTGGTCGCGGAAGTCATCGAGTCCAAGGTGAAACCATCCCAGGCCTGGGGGAAAATTGCACAAACAGCATTTGGCGACAGTGTAAGGACCAGGGACTGCGGCACCATCAGTCAATCGATCCTGGCCATTGGTGAGCAGGACATAGATCCGCTTGGACTGACACCGCCGCCAGGCATTGAGATCCTGGGAGCCAGCAGTGATCACCTCATGCTAAACACAAGCAAGCATCCCGTGACGGTCGGTTCGGAGATTGAATTTCAGCTCAACTACAGTGCTTTGCTGCGCGCAATGACCTCATCGTTCGTCACCAAGAAATTCAGCGAGCCGAACAAGAACAGGCCATTCACCTCCGGTTTTTCAATAGGTTCACGACAACGCGAGGAACTTCAGCGTTGGCACTAGGTTTGGTCTCATTAACTGAGCCAGAAGATGACGGTTGCGGCGATGCATATGGCAGACATGAAGGAGTGGGCACAGCGGTCGTACCACGTGTGGATACGGCGCCAGTCCTAGAGTTTTCCGAACATGTTCTCGATCTTGTGGCGTCGGCGGCAGAGCACCGGGTCGTGGGGGAGATGGACCTTGCGATTGGTCTTCGAGGGGATGCAGGCTGCGATTTTGCGTTTCGCAAGCGCTTCTCGAAACCACTCGGCATCATAGCCTTTGTCACCGAGCAGGGCTTTGGCCTTCGGGAAGGCGTCGATCATCAGCGCTGCGCCCTTGAAGTCGCTCGTCTGACCTTCGCTCAGCAGCATGATCAGGGGAGGCCATGACCATCACAAACGGCATGGAGCTTGGAGGTCAGGCCGCCTTTGGTACGTCCGATACGTCGGGGTAGAGCCCCTTTTGAGCAGGCTGGCAGCCGTTCGGTGAGCCTTCAGATGGGTTGCGTCGATCATCAACTGGTCCGGCTTGCCACCCTTTGCCGCCAGGTTTGCGATGATCTTGTTGAACACACCCGTGCGGCTCCAGCGGATGAAACGGTTGTAGATCGTCTTGACCGGACCATACTCTGCAGGAGCGTCACGCCAACGCAGAAGAAAGTTTTGTCCTTTCGCGGGAAAGCGGCCGCCCCAAGTGCGCGCGATGCGCCTCCTGTGCCTTATACCAACCGCAACAAATAAGGACCTATTTGATGGCTTGTTCAGGGTCGTCGGCAAGACGCGGGGCGCAGATCGGCCTGGTTGGCGGTCGAGGGATGCAACGCAGTCCGGCGGTCCTGAACAAGCCACCGCAGGCCACGACATGAGACCGCTCCGCAGCGTCGCGCGTCATGGTCGATCTCCCGGATCGCCCTGCGCCCCGCTCCTCGCGGAACAATCGCATGTCATGGTCAAACAGGTCCTTATTTATTGAGGTTGGTATTAGCGAAAACTCCTGATCGCCTGCATTGCAAAGCCACCAATGACGGTGACCAGCATCGACAGCAACCAGCGCAGGAACGCCGCAGTGAGTTTTGCGCCTTTTGCGAGCAGCTGCTTGCCAAGGAAGCGCATGACAACATTCACGAACTCCACGACCCGCTCTGCCGCAGCAAGAGAAGCTGCTGCCATGCTGGACAGCGCTGCGGCCATCTTGTCGAGAACGGTCGCACCTCCGAACAGAGCGAGGCCTGTAACAGCCCCCGCAGCTTCAAGCAAAATTCCGAGGATCTTTTCGATGAGCCTCAAGACGACAATCGAGTGCATCGCGGGCCCGACCGCGGCCGATTGAGCCTGGGCAAGCAGATCGTCAACCGTATCCAGTGAAAAGCGGCGATGGGCGATCACCGGCAGGCCCGTCCAGCCACTCTGGCCAACAGACTTTGCGTAGGAGTCCAGCAAATGGGCACTGACGCTGACCAGGGCACCGGGGCCCCGCAGCAAATAAGCCACCTCTCCAACCGGGATATGACAGAACGGAAAAATCGGCACCATCGGCACCGGGTCCGTGTCGTGATAGACCCGATAGACGTTGCGCGTCCCGAGAGCCTTCGTGACCACCTGGGCGTGGCTGTCCACGCCAGCTCTTGGCGCGCCATAGGTGTAAAGCTTGATGCCGGCCGTGCCGATCAGCGCTTCCGCCAGGATTGTTGCCGCCGCGCCTCCCAGACTGTGTCCGACGATATGGAGCGTGCCGGGGTTCCGGCCGCGCAGAGCGGTCTGCACCTGTCCGAAAATGCTCGCCGCGACATTCTTGAAGCCTTCGTGAACCGGTAGACCGAGCGGACTGCGCGCGGCGCTAATATGAGCATCCGTCATCAGATCATGAACGGAGGTTGGTTCTGTCCCCCTTACGCAAATGAGCGTTTCTCCGTGTCTGGGTGTACCGGCCTTGCCATGCGCGACATAGCCGAACCCGGTCCGGCTCGAACCGCCCGGTATGCTGAGCCCGGAAACACCGGTGAAGCGGGACCCGGACGCAATGTCAAAGTGTTCTCCTCCAGGTCCGGCGGCCTGGACCGCCGTCAACAGATCCGAATCGAGCCGCATCGCATAGGCGCTTTGCGCCAGCTGAACCGTTTGGGCTGGGGACAGGGGAAGGGGCAACGGCGCTCTCCGCTCTTAAACGCTAGGCGAGCCGGCAAACTCCAAAATCATCACCGGTATTGCTGGGCGTATGGTTCAAATCACAAATGAAACGGAGGGGACGGTTGCGCTCGCCGTCCCGTTCGTAATTGGTCTTGGTGTTGAGCCAGCCGCGGTATTCCTTGCCATCGAATTCGATATTGATTTTCTGGACGATGGTAATTTCCCCGGGAACGAGATTGGAAAACCCGGCGGAGCGACTGATCTCTGGAAATGAAAACTGGCCGTTCTTGTCGGTGGTCACGGTGTTCTCGGGAACGGCCCCGGGCTTCGACCAAAGGGTGATCTGCACCACCCTGGCACCTTCGACCGGTTTGCCATCCAGAACAACTGTTCCTGACACTTCTGAAAAGAGAACATTCGTTCCGAACAGGGCCATAGCATTCGTTCCCAGGAAGATTAAGACGACTGCGGCTAACAAAAGCACCGGTCTGTACCGATAAACCGACGATCTGGACATCGGGTCAAGCACCCAAAATTGAAAACTCCGAAGGCAAGACGCTTCGGACAAAAATGTATCGCCAGACTAAATCACATCCTCGCTTGTAATGACAAGCGCGACGGCGTCCCAAATGTAACAAGATTGCAAGCCAAGTTGCCTGTGGCGACGGATCGGACAATCGGAAAATTTGGCGGTGAGGGTGGGATTCGAACCCACGGTACGCTCTCACGCACGGCGGTTTTCAAGACCGCTGCCTTAAACCACTCGGCCACCTCACCGCAGCAGCCGGCAAACCCTTGAAGGCATGCGGCTGCGTACACCGTTTCCTCTGTCGGACGCGGAAAGTCAAGAGCGCGCCAGACAGAGGAAACGTGCGCGGGCGAACAACGGCGGAAAAATCGTGGGGAAGGGCCCGGATCGGGTCCGTTGCGCCGGGCTGGATCGCCGCAGACCCACCCGGCGATGTTCCGGAGCCGCGCGCGGTGAGGGGCAGGACACGCAGGCAGAACACCGGAACATCGCCACAGGGTAGGGGCCGCCGGTCCGGTGTCGTGGGCAGGGTTTGGACCGGCGGCCTGTGCTGGAGGTGGTATCCAGCATTGCTGTGACAGGGCGGTCATCAGCAACAACCTCACCCTAGGCGGAACGGACCGGGCCGGATGTGACCTGCGTCACATCTGGACCCAATGACGATTTCCCCGAACCTGTGCCCATGATGCAACATCCGGATCTGGAAGATTTTCGGCAGATTTTAAGCATTCTTTTCAGAACGTTATGACCGCCCGGCGGTTCAATGAGTGGGACTACACGGTCGAAACCGGTGGAGAGACGTCTTGCCGCGGCGCGGAGGCCTCGACGCAAGGTTTACTTTGAAGTAATAAAATTGCGCTTTAACAAGGGCATATGCGGGACAAGCGGCGGGGGCGGCGCGTCTTGCGGGGACTGATCCATCGATCGGAACGTTGCCTTTTAAAAACCGGTGCGGAACGAACCGCGGGCCGGCAAAATCGCGTGAGTTGCGAGGCCGCCGACGCGTAAGTGAGTAGGACGGCAGTATGCAAGGAACAGGCGGGCAATTGACGGAAACGTCTTTCGGGCCGGAAATCGGTCCCCTGGCAATCGGCCCAGCTCCGGCAAGGTTCGTTCCGGCAAGGTCCGTATGGGTCCAGTTGCGCACCGGACTGATTTCCATGGCGGCTGTTGCCGCAGTTGCCGCGTGCAGCTCCGCACCTCCTGAAAAAGCCAAGTTCAGCCCGAAGAAATACGGCGTCAAGGCCAGCCCGCGCATGGTTGTCAGCGGCAAGCCCGTGCCGAAGGGCGGCGGACGTGCCGTTGTCGGCAAGAAATACAAGATCGCCGGCAAATGGTATTATCCCAAGGATGACCCGAATTACCGCAAGACCGGTCTGGCGTCCTGGTACGGACCGACTTTCCACGGCCGCAAGACCGCCAACGGCGAGATCTTCGACCGCAACGGTCTGACCGCCGCGCATACGACGATGCCGCTGCCTTCCTACGCCAAGGTCACCAACGTCGCCAACGGACGCTCCATGATCGTGCGCGTGAACGACCGTGGCCCGTTCCACGGCAACCGCGTGATCGACCTGTCCGAGCGCGTCGCCTCCATGCTCGGCACCAAGTCTGCCGGTGTCGGCAAGGTGAAGGTTGAATATGTCGGCCGCGCCCCGCTTCACGGTCAGGACGAATCCTATCTGATGGCGTCCTACAGCGGCCCGGGCGCCGTGGAACCCGGCGCGACCATGCCCGGCACCCTGCTGGCCCAGGTTGAGCCGCAAGCCCCGTCCGCCACGCCGCCGTTCGCTGCCCCCCAGGTGGTCTTCGGCAAGGTGCCGGCACCCGGAACGCGCCCCTATATGGCTGTAGCCTCCGCTGCACCGGCAACGGCCGGATTTGGCACCACAACGGTGGCCTTCGATCCGGCGATCGCCTTCGAGGCGGGCAACCCGACCATCAAGGTGGCGTCCAACAACCGGTTCGAGCCGGTCCAGTCCGCTTATACCGATCCGCCGGCACCTGCGACCGGGCAGACGCTCGGCGTTCTGCGCGTACCGGCCCCCGGCACACTGTCCTCTGGCAGTGCCATCTCTTCCTTTACCGCCAATGGCAGGATCTCCGACGCCCACGCGGTTCTTACCGGCGTGACGGAAAAAGGCTTGTCCATGCGTCAACTGGCGGCCAAACTGGACAGCGGCCGGTAAGCATCCTTCTGGGTCCGGTCCGCCGGACCCGCAACACTTCCGCGCCTTGACGAAACTGTTGCGAGGCGAGCGGTCTGATGCGAACGGCATGGTCTGAAACCTGTTTCCGGATTCTCCGGAACC
This sequence comes from Roseibium sp. AS2, assembly GCF_038900065.1. Taxonomy (NCBI): domain Bacteria; kingdom Pseudomonadati; phylum Pseudomonadota; class Alphaproteobacteria; order Hyphomicrobiales; family Stappiaceae; genus Roseibium; species Roseibium sp. AS2. Next base: position 188,180 of record NZ_JBBMQN010000008.1, on the reverse strand, counting down.
CTGTGCTTTCCGTCATTTTCGCGATTCTTCTTGCCATTCCGCTTGCAAACGCCGACAAGGCGCGCGCGGCGGAAACCATCGTCACCAAGGCCCCCTCCGCTTTCCTCTACGAACCGGCATCTGGAACCATCCTGTTCGCCAAGGACCCCGATCGCGTGTTTGCGCCGGCCGGCCTGGCAAAGGTCATGACCGCCGCGACCGTGTTCGCAGCCCTGAAGGACGGCGAACTCAGACCGGGGCAGACCTGCAAGGTCAGCGAACATGCCTGGCGGACCGGCGGCGCACCGTCAGGACGCGGCGCCACCATGTTCGCGGCGATCAAGTCGGAGATCGCGGTCGAAGACCTTCTGAAAGGGCTGCTGGTACACAACGGCAATGACGCTGCCATCGTGCTGGCGGAATGCCTGGACGGCTCGGAAGCGGCGTTTGCCGACCGGATGACCGCTCTGGCCGCGAAGATCGGCATGAAGAACAGCCGTTTCGGCAATCCGACCGGATATCCGGAAATCCCGGGCCGGACCACCGTGCGCGACCAGGCGCTTCTGGCGGAATACATTCTGGAGACCCATGGCGACCTCTATCCGATGTTCGCCATCCCGGAATTCACCTGGAACAAGATCTTTCAGCGCAACAAGAACCCGCTTCTGGGCGAAATCCGCAATCTCGACGGGCTCGGCGGTGGCAACGACACACAGGCCGCCACTCAGGCTGATACTGGGGCCGATACACAGACTGGCATTCTGACCGGCTATTCCGGTCTCGGCTCCGTTGACCGGGACGGCCGCCGGGTGATCGCCGCGGTCGCCGGCCTGACCTCGGACAAGCATCGCCTGCAGACCCTCAAGGAAGTGATTGAAGGCGCCTGGGACTATTTCACGCTCAAGACCCTATTCACCGCTGGCGAGACCGTTGCCACCGGGCGTGTGTTCGGCGGAGACCAGGGCAGCGTGCCCCTGATTTCCAAAGCCGACGTGGACGTCCTGTTGCCACGGGGCACGACCCTGGACTACCGGATTCGCGTGGTCTACCAGGGGCCGCTGGACGCGCCTTTGCAAAAAGGGGCGAGGGCAGGTGAAGTCCGGGTCATCGGCAAGGACGGCATTGTCTATCGCGCACCCCTGATGGTCGGTGCCGACATCGCCGAAGGCACTTTGTTCGGCCGCGCCGTGGACGGACTGCAGGAACTTCTGTTCGGCTGGATCGGCTGACCCCTGACCCCAGTAGTGTTGAACATGCCCCATCTGATGCACCCTTCAAGGGTCATTGACTGATCGATATATGAAACGTATATGTTTCGTATACTGTCTTTACGGGCCGGGTATCCATGGGAATCGTGAAATGGGAATCGTGAAAATTGAAGAGGGTCTGCACGAGCAGGTCCGCAAGGCGAGCACGGTGATGTGCCGATCGATCAATGCACAGGCAGAGTTCTGGATGAAAATCGGCATGCTGGCCGAAACCAATCCCACGCTCTCCTTCAACGACATTGTCAAGATGCAGCTCCAGGCGGCGGAAACAGGCGCCGCGACCGAAGCGGCGGCCTGATACCAATCTCAACGCAGTCCGGTGGGCCTGAACAAGCCACCGGAGGCCATGACACGAGAGTGGTCCGCCGCGTCGCGCGTCTTGGCCGATGTCCCACATCGCCTTGCGACACGCTCCTCACGGAATACTCGCATGTCATGGTCGAACAGGTTCCTGTTTATTGAGGTTGGTATTACATGGTCAAGACCCCTGACGAACTGGCGCTCCTGCGGGTTTCCGGCAGGTTGCTGGCATCCGTCTTTGAAATGCTGGACCGCCAGTCACTCGCAGGCATGTCGACCTTGCAGGTCAACGATCTGGTCGACCGTTTCATTACCGACGACCTTGCCGCCCGTCCGGCAAGCCGTGGACAGTACGGCTACGAACACGTCCTGAACTGTTCGATCAATCATGTGGTCTGCCACGGCGTCCCCTGTGCCGATGACATCATCGGTGACGGGAACATCGTCAATTTCGATATCACGCTGGAAAAAAACGGTTTCATCGCGGATTCAAGCAAGACCTATCTGGTCGGCGATGTCCCGCCTGCAGCAAGAAGGCTTGTCCGCATCGCTCAGGAAGCGATGTGGAAAGGCATCAGGCAGGTCGGCCCCGGCGCACGGCTGGGTGACATCGGCCATGCGATCGAGAAACACGCAAAGAAGAACGGCTTTTCGATCGTGCGCGAGTATTGCGGCCATGGCATCGGCCGTCAGATGCACGAGGACCCGCAGGTCCTGAATTTCGGACGCCCCGGAAACGGCATGAAGCTCCTCGAAGGTATGGTCTTCACCATAGAACCCATGGTCAATCAGGGCAGCCGCAAGGTCGCGACCGAGGAGGATGGCTGGACCGTCGTGACCGATGACGGCAAGCTTTCGGCCCAGTTCGAACACACCGTAGCGGTCACGCGTCGCGGCGTCGAAGTGCTCACCCTGCGTGGCGACGAAAAAGCAACGCGCGCGCGATGACAACACCTGGCCTGTCCGGTGGAGCCATCCTCCCGGAACGTGAAAAGAGCGGAAAACACAAGGCCTCTGCCGGCAGGCTAACGGCGTCCGCGCCCCTTCCATTGACCACCGGGAACCTGCTAAAAGCCATCCAAGCATTCAAGAGAGACCAACAAGGCCTGATTCCGGTTGTCTGGACATTTCATTACCTTTGAAGGCGGAGAGGGCGCGGGCAAATCCACCCAGATCTCCCGCCTGAAGACCTGGCTGGAAGCACAGGGGAAAACGGTCATCGTGACTCGTGAACCCGGCGGCTCGCCCGGCGCGGAAAAGATCCGCGCGCTGCTCCTGTCCGGCGAGGCCAGGGACCTTGGCCCCCGCGGCGAAGCGATGCTGTTCGCCGCAGCCCGCGCCGATCACGTCGACACGACCATCAAGCCTGCACTCGATCGCGGCGACTGGGTGCTGTGCGACCGCTATGCCGATTCGACCCGGGTCTACCAGGGCGAAGCCGGGGTCGACACCGGCTATCTGAAGCTGCTGGAAACGGCGGCCGTTGCCGGCATTTACCCGGATCTCACCGTTCTGATCGACGTGCCGGCGGAAATCGGCCTCGGACGGGTCGCGGTGCGCTCGAAATCCGATCAGAGCGGCGGCCCCGACCGTTTCGAAGGCGAGGCGCTGAAGGTTCATCAGCGCAGGCGCAAGCTGTTTCTGGACCTGGCACGCGAAGAATCCCATCGCTTCGCCGTTATCGATGGCGCCAGAGAGCTGGATGAGGTCCAGGACTCCGTGCGCAAGGCAGTTCTGAAGTCCTTCCCGGAAGATCTGAAGCCTGCAGACCAGAAACAGTCCCAGCCGGAGGCAGCCAACTGATGGCGCGCGCCAGCGACCCGGTCGATATCCCTCAAGTCGACGCAATCCCCGGCTATCCGCTGCCGCACCAGCGCGACCGGCTGATCGGGCACAATGAAACCGAACAGGAGCTGCTTCAGGCCTACAGGTCGGAGCGGCTGCACCACGCCTGGATCCTGGGCGGCCCCAAGGGCATCGGCAAGGCAACGCTCGCCTTCCGCCTGGCGCGCTTCGTCGTCGCCAATCCGGACCGTTTCGGAGCGGAGGTTGCCGCGGCGCAGGACCTGTCCGTTGCGCCGGACCATGCGGTCGCCCGGCAACTGACCGGGGGCGGACATCCGAACATCCTGCATCTCCGCCGGCCATGGGACGAAAAAGGCAAACGTTTCAAGGCGGACCTGCCGGTGGACGAGGTGCGCCGCACCGTCTCCTTCTTCGGCACGACAGCATCGGCCAAGGCCTGGCGCCTGTGTATCGTCGATGCGGCCGACGACATGAACAACAGCTCCGCCAACGCCCTGTTGAAGATCCTCGAGGAGCCGCCCGCCCGCTGCCTGTTCCTGGTCCTGAGCCACGCTCCGGGGCGGCTGCTGCCAACGATCCGCTCCCGCTGCCGACGTCTCGACCTGACACCGCTCAGCGATGCGGAAATCGGCGAAGGCCTGCGCGACCTGGTTCCGGACGCGGTTCCCGGCGAAGCCGATCTGCGCGAGATCGCGACAGCCGCGGACGGCAGTCTGCGCTCGGCGATCATGCTTCTGTCCGGCGACGGTCTCGCGATCGCGCGGGGTGTGAGGCGGCTGGCGGACACCGCCGACCAGTTGGACCTGGCCGCGGTACACGCTCTGGGCGATCTGGTCGCGGCTCGAGGCCAGTCCGACAACTGGGAAAGCTTCCAGCACATGGCCCGGATCTGGCTGCACGAACGCATGCGGCGGGATCTCGGCGCCGGTGTCGGCAAGGCCTACGCGATGATCGAGATCTGGGAACGGACCAACCAGGCCATTCGCGACGCGGATGCCCTCAATCTCGACCGGAAACAGGTGGTGCTGGACTTCTTTTTCGCCCTGCGCGCCGCCTGAGGATCGTCGAAGGTCTTCTGACCACCGCTGTTCCGTGGTATGGCGAGCCGAACTGCCATGCTCCGGCTTGCCGACCGTCGTCACCACCGGGGTACGTGGCGACCGCGACACGCCAACCGAAACACGCCGCCGAAACACAACGCCGAAACACACCGACCGAAACACTGACCACACCTTCTGGACCGCACATGCTCGTAGACAGCCATTGCCATCTTGATTTCCCCGATTTCGACGGCGAACGTGCCGAACTGATCGCCCGCGCCAAGGCGGCCGGCGTCGACCTGATGGTGACGATCTGCACCCATATCCGCAAATTCGATCAGGTCCTTGCCGTCGCCGAGGAGTTTCCCGAAGTCTACTGCTCGGTGGGCACGCACCCCCACAACGCCGGCACTGAGCGCGGCATTCCGGTGGAGGAAATCGTGCGCCTGGCCGACCACCCCAAGGTGGTGGCGATCGGCGAAGCCGGACTGGACTATTTCTATGACAAGGCGCCGCGCGATGCCCAGGCGGAGGGCCTGCGCATCCATATCGACGCCGCCCGCCAGACCGGCCTGCCGCTCGTGATCCATGCCCGCGATGCGGATGACGACATGGCCGCGATCCTGCGCGAGGAAATGGGGAAGGGGGCCTTCCCGGCGCTCCTGCACTGCTTTTCCTCGGGCCGCGACCTGGCGCTGACCGGGATTGATCTCGGTCTTTACGTCTCCTTTTCCGGGATCCTGACCTTCAAGCGCTCCGAGGAGCTGCGCGAGATCGCCCGGGACTTGCCCGCCGACCGGCTTCTGGTGGAAACGGACGCCCCTTATCTGGCGCCGCAGCCCAGACGCGGCAAACGCAACGAGCCGGCCTATACCGCCATGACAGCCGCTGTTCTGGCCGAAACCCGCGGTGTTTCGGAAGAAGAAATCGCCCGCCAGACCACGGAAAACTTCTTCCGTCTGTTCACCAAAGTACCTGAACAGCAACACCTTGAAGGCGCCACTTCGTGAGCGTGGATGTCACCATACTTGGCTGCGGGTCGTCCGCCGGTGTGCCGCGTATCGGCAACGACTGGGGCAAATGCGATCCCGGTGAGCCGAAAAATCGTCGCTCGCGTTGTGCGGTTCTTGTGGAAAAACGTGTGGACAACACGTGCACAACCGTGTTGATAGATACCGGACCCGACATCCGGACCCAGCTTCTGGAGACGGGCGTCAGCCACCTCGACGCGGTCCTTTATACCCACGCCCACGCCGATCACCTGCACGGGATCGACGATCTGCGCGCCTTCTGGGTGAACAGCCACAAACGGGTGCCGGTGTTCATGGATGCGGAGACGTTCGACCGCGCCAGAACCGCGTTCGGATATTGTTTCGAGACCCCGAATGGCTCGAACTATCCGCCGATCCTTGACCGGCACGAGATGGCCCCGGGACGCCCGGTGACGATCACCGGTGCTGCCGGCGACCTGACCTTCGAGCCGATCGAGGTCGTTCATGGCGACATGAATGCGCTCGGGTTCCGGATTGGCGGCACGGCCTATATTCCAGATGTGTCGGACATACCCGACGACAGTCTCAAGCAGCTGAAAAACCTGGATTTTCTCATCCTGGACTGCCTGCGGCGCAGACCGCATCCCAGTCATTTCTGCCTCGATGACGCCATTGCCTGGACCCGGCGGATCGCGCCGCGCAAGGCTGTTTTCACCAATCTTCACAATGACCTGGACTACCACACGCTGGCCGCTGAACTTCCCGACGGTATCGTGCCTGCCCATGACGGCATGCATCTGACGCTGCCTGAAACAGCACAGACCATGCGGCTTTCCGCCGATGCCGGGTAAGCCACGTTTCAAACCGCCCACGGCAGACCGGCTCAACCGGTCCGCGCTGCATTATCTGGAACGCTATTCATCGTCCGCGGCCAATTTGCGCAAGGTGCTGGAGCGCAAGGTGCTGAAGGCCTGCAATCACCTGGATCTCAACCCGGCGGACTATGTCGGCATGATCGATGCGGCCGTTGAAAGTTTCGTCCGCAACGGCCTTGTCGACGACAAGGCCTACGCTGAAACCAAGGTCAGCGGGCTGAGACGCCGCGGCGGCTCGAAACGCAAGATCGAGGCGCACTTGTCGGCCAAGGGCGTCGATCGCGACATCATCGCGTCCGTGCTTGGTGACGACGATCACAGCGAGGAAGAGACCGGCCACATCTTCGCCAGGCGCCGGCGGCTCGGACCGTACCGGACCGGCGCGGATCGTACCGCACGGCGCGACAAGGATCTGGCCGCCATGTGCCGCGCCGGCTTTGCCTTCGAAACCGCACGCAAGGTGATCGACGCGGAGCAGCCTGCTGACCGTCCAGAAACCGGAGATCCGGACCGGGATCCTGAAGTCTGACGGCTCATGCGGATTGAACCCAACGACAAGTCCCTGACGTTGCTCCAGATTTCACATCTGAAAATGTTCCATAATATTGATTATGCGAATCGCGCATGTAGCTGGAGCATAATGACCTGCTCCCCTGAAAGTTCCTCGTTTTGAGGTTAGTAATTGAGAGTATACAGCTCTTAGACTCATCCATCATGGGGTTGACTGTGCCATTCGTATAGGGCGTCGGGATACTTCTCCTCATTTGACGTCCCGTCCGTCTCCCTAACTTTCGAAAATCCGTTGCGTTCGTAGAAATTTATCGCTCGCCTGTTCTCTTGGAAGACCCACAATTGCAGGAAACTGTGACTCTCCTTTGCCTTGTTCAAGAGAACCTGACCAAGCGTTTTGCCAACATGCATTGGAAGCAAATAGAGATGCTCTATCCAGCCTTCTTTGAACGCGCAGAAACCCACCAGTTTCTGACTTTCAACGGCAACCCATACATCACATTCTGAAAACACCCTATCGCGATAGAACCCTTTATCCTCTTCGAATGAATGCAGGTCTGGTAGGTATGGCAGGAAGTGCGCTCTGGATTTTCGTGCAATTGAAGCAACTGTTTCGGACTCCTCCAAAGCCGCTTTTCTGAACACAGTGTTTGAAACAGTCAATTGAGATAGTCTCCTGAATGTCAGAAAAATATCGTTCACAGAAACAGATCGATTGTAAAGACAGCTAAAAGCTCTGAAGTCTCAGAGAAAACGGTCTGAGCTCTAGTATTGGGCTTAAAACCCCGCACTGCCATCCGCCCCCGGGCAGGCTTAGCAACCCCGACCAGCAGACCTGACCGGGGGCTGATCTCCCTGCCCTGTGGCGTTTCTAAGCCCTTGTTGCATTTACATTAGACATGCCACGCAATGATGTCCCACCTGTGCGATTCAAAGATGTCACGCTCCCCGCGTCCTTTAGATCGTTGGGAGTTTGGGCATGGGATGGGTATTGATGAGTGAGCGTGACTTGAACCGGATTGAAGTGCTGGCCTAGGTTGATGACGGCAACATCGGCGTCACGACCGCTGCCAACCTGATCAACATGTCGAGACGGCATATCTATCGTTTGCTCGACCGGTTCCGCTCCGATGGTCCTGGCGGGATCCGTCACCGGGCTCGCGGCCGCAACCGACGGAAAGGTCGTCAGTGCGCCGAAACGATTGAATGAGACCTAGATCAGATGTTGCAAGTAGGACACACAGATCGCCGACTATCGGGACGCGACGCAATCCAAATTTGTTATGACAGAGCATAACCGCTAGTGGTTCATCGATCCTAATTCATTACATCCGGAGGTTTGGATGCGAGACCACAAGCTCGCCGTCTATACATTCAATCAATTCGTTGCACCCTATCAGTCAGACAAAATAAGTGGGTTCAGAGTAGCTGAACCGGAAATACTCGTAACCATTGAAAATGCGGCAGGATTTATCGCGCGTGCTGGATACGATGGTGAAGAAGATCCTTCATATTGGGGGGAGCAAGTATTTCCGGACTGCTGGACGAACGGGAATGGTGACGGTTGGGCGCCGTCAACTCTCTCCCTTTGGGCATCCGTGGAAGCGCTGATGGCGGCAACTTATCAAGGGCGACACGGGAAAGTGCTCCGTCACGGTAAAGACTGGCATGTGCCAGCGGATCACATTCCGGAATATGTTCTGTGGTGGGTAGCCGACGGAAGTACTCCCAACTGGGCAGTTGCGGTTGATCGGTTTGAGGATTTGATGACAAATGGTCCCAGTCTTCGTGCCTTCACTTTTAAGAATGCGTTTGATCCGAATGGCAGACCATATGAGCCTGATGTGGCGATAGTGAAGGATCTCGCGAAACAGAATGCTCAGAAGGCCTGATGGTTCTCGTTTCCAGCTTTGGAAGTTCCAAATGCCTTTCTCCCCGCAAGGCTTTCCTGCCCTTCGATATGTGGGGTCTCCCGGCGGTTGCTGTGCCATGCAACACTCCTGTTTGTGACCGTTCTGCCTTGCAGGAATCGTAACCATTCTCGCTAGTGACAACAGAGCATAAGGCGACACCAGCCGGGCCGGAAAGCAAGACCAGCATCTACACATGCGCCCTCAGGCGTCCTTTGTCTCGGTCAAGGCCAGCGTGACGCGCTTGCCGGTCTGGATCAGCACCACGCCTCCCAGGATCAGGACCAGTGCCAGGATTTCGAGCGACGTGATCGTCTCTCCGATGGCAGCACCGATGATCACCGCAACGACGGGCGCGATATAGGTCGCGCCAGCCGCGCGAACCGGACCAAGCTTGTCGATGATGAAATAGTAGATCAGAAAAGCACCACCGGTTCCCAGGGCCCCCAGGCCGATGACCGCGCCCCACATCGCGTGGGCGTCGGTTGCTATTGCGCCGATGCCGTCGAAATCCGTCAGCACAGCCAGGGTCAGAACCGCCAGCCCGGTCTGCCAGGTCGCCAGAGCGAGCGGCGGCAGCTTCAGCGGCGACAGGTAGCGGCGCGCATAAACGAAGGACGCACCGACGCTGATCGTTCCGGCCAGCATCCAGAGCACGCCGGAGCTTGAGACACCCGCCGCCCCTTCCCAGGGCCGCGCGCTCAACACGATCCCCGCGAAGCCGAGCAGGACGCCGGCAGCCATCTGACCGGTCGGCCGGTCTTCGCGCAGAAACAGGACGGCACACAGGAATGTGAAAATGGGTATGGCGCCGCTCAACAGGCCTGCGACACTGCTCGGCAGCAGTGCGGTCCCGGCGACGAAACCGTAATAGTAAAAGCTCGTCGCCAGCAGCGACATGACGATGAAATGTGGCAGGTGACGCAAATGATCCCGGTGGATGACCCCGGCGCGCCAGGCAATGACGGCCAGCGGCAGAAACCCGAACAGCACGCGCAGGAATACCGTCTGCATCGGAGAGATCAGCTCCGTGGCCCATTTCATGTAGATAAAGTTCGAGCCCCAGATGAGACCGAGCGCGACAAGTGCGGCGTAGGCGCGGATCATGATATCAGCCTTTCAGACAAAACGGTTCAGGCGCCATGGTGGGCCGGCAGAACCCGGCAGCGTTCCTGTCCCGGCTCCGCCGTCGCAGCAGCCCGCCTGCCCGGTCAACCAGCGCTTCCGGGAAAAATTTTTCTACAGATGACATGGACATCTCCATGCGATCGATTGACCAGAAAAATAGCCGATACAGCGAGATCTTTCGCGCCAGAACGAAACGTGCCAAACTGTAGAAAAACTACAGGCTAGTCATGTCGATTTCCCGTCGTTCACTACCGCCCCTCAACGCATTGCGTGCCTTTGAAGTCTCCGGTCGCACCCTGAGCTTCCGTGCGGCCGGAGAAGAACTGGGTGTCACCCAGGGCGCCGTCGCCCAGCAAGTCCGGCTGCTCGAGGATCACATCGGCCTTGCCCTGTTCGAACGTCTGCCGCGCGGCGTCGCCCTCACCTCCCAGGGCGCGGCCTATCTCTCTGATGTAACGCGGGCGTTCGACACGCTGGGCGACGCGACCGAGCAGCTTCTCGTGCGCTCGGAGGCCGTGACAATCAGTGTCACGCCGACCTTCGCGACCAGACTGCTGATCCCGCAACTCGCCGCGCTCAACGCGGCGCTGCCGGGCATGGAACTGCGCACCGTCGCGACGGAAACCGTGTCGGACTTCGACCGCGATCAGGTGAATATTGCCGTGCGCCTTACACGTCCGCCGTTTCCGGCCTCATTCGAGGCGTGTCTGCTGTTCCGGCAGGAGCTTGTGCCCGTGGCCAGCCCGCACCTTGTCGGCGCCCTGCCTCTGCCTCTGACACCCGGTCAGATTCAGAAGCTGCCGCTCCTGCACGACGCGCACAACCATTTTCCGAAGTTTTTCAGCTCCAGGGGATCACTGCCGGGCGCGGTGTTCAACCAGACGGGACATGCTCTCGATGCGGCACTGGCCGGTCAGGGCGTTGCCATCGTCTGCCGGACGTTCGTGCAGGCCGACCTCGACGCGGGCCGGCTCATCGCGGTCGCCGACACGAGGCCGTCAACCGGGCCCGACTATTACATCGTCCGTAAGCGTGTTTCCTCGCCAAGAAAGGCCGTGGACGCGGTCTGGGACTGGTGTATCGCGACCTGGACAGTGCACCCGTCGGCAGAGCACCGGCGTCCCGGGCCGTGAAAAGCACGACGGCGGCTCCCCTTCCCGGTCTGCCGGATGTCGCGCCCCGTTCCGCTTGTCATCCTCGAACAACATGTCCACCTGTTGCTCTCAGTCCTCGCCGCGTCCGGTCCGGCCGCGCATCTTCTTGATCTGACCGCGTTGTTTCTTGCTTTCCAGCCGCCGCTTCTTGGAACCCAGCGTGGGCCTGGTCGCCTTGCGCGGCTTCGGGCGTTCCGCCGCCTTGCGCAGAAGCTCCAGCAATCGCTCCAGTGCGTCCTCGCGATTGCGTTCCCGCGTCCTGAACCGGTCCGCCTGCAGGATGATTTCCCCGCCCTGGGTCAGCCGGCTGCCCGCCAGCCGCGCTGCGCGCGACTTGACATCCTGCGGAAGCGTTTCATTGCCGTCGAGCTGGAAACGCAACTGGACCGCGGTGGAGACCTTGTTGACGTTCTGTCCACCGGGCCCCGAGGCACGGATGAAGTCCTCGCTCAAATCATCCTTCAGGATGTGCAGGCGTTCGTTGACCGGAATACGGGAGGCAGCATGGGGATCCGCTTCACCCTCGTTCATTCCGTCCGGTCCTCTACTGGCGGCCAGTCCAGTCCGGCGCCGTTGAGGATCAGCGACGTGACAGCAAGCTCGGTTTCGGCCTGAAATGCGGGGTCGCTCAGGTCCCGGCCCGTCAAGGCCATGATCTGCACGGAAAAGTCGGCGTAATGCTGTGTCGTGGCCCAGATGGTGAAGATCAGATGCACCGGATCGACACGGCGCATCTTGCCGGCTGCGATCCAGCTCTCGATCACCTTGCATTTTTCGCCGACAAGCCGCTTCAGGTCCGTCTGGAGGATCGGCAGGATCTGCGGCGCGCCCTGGATCACTTCATTGGCGAACAGACGCGAGGCTTCCGGAAACCTGGCCGAAATCTCGATCTTCTGGCGGATATAGGCCGCCAGTTCCTGCGCCGGCTCACCATCCGGCTTGAGCGTCTTGAGAGGCGCGAGCCAGACTTCGAGAATATGTGCCAGCGTGGCGTTGTAGATCGCCTCCTTGGACGAAAAATAATAAAGAAGATTGGATTTGGACATGCCGGCATCCGCGGCGATCTTCTCCACGGTCGCGCCGGAAAACCCCTTTTTCGAGAACTCCCCGAGAGCTGCTTCCAGAATCAGCGACCGGTTCTTTTCCTGAATCCGGCTCAGTCCGGCCGGCTTCAATATGTCCTGCGGCTGCCCGCTCAATTCTACCATCAATCGTCCCGTTTCCGCCTTGGGAGCCCGTCTCGGGTCCCGGTCAGAACCGCCGGTTTCCACTGAAAACACAGCGTTTCCGGTCGCTTCTGCTGGCCGCATGCCGCCAATGACCAGAAATTAGTCATGTCGACAGGATTTGCATCTTGACCATTTGGTCAAATCACACCTAGGGTATTTTGACCAGATGGTTGGAAGGCTAGTCGATCCCAATTCGCCCTGCAACGGGGTGTCTTGAAGGATTGGCCCGAACTGATCATCATACCCACAGCCGGGGTCAGCCGGCACCGGCAGATCGCCGGACAGAGACATCGGATCTCTTCGGGAAGAGGCAAGGCCCGCCGGAAGGATCCAGGGAACAGTTGGGGAGTGGACCTGCGCGGACAGCACTGCCATGACGGCAGTGTTGGTGCTAAGCCTACTCTCGCCTTGTATGACCATCAGTCGGTCCATTGCTTTGCCGGGACCGCAAGGAGGACGCATGTCAGCACCGAGCCAGGCTGCCACCAACAATCTAGAAGCCTTCTGGATGCCGTTCACGGCCAATCGCCAGTTCAAGCAGACCCCGCGCATGTTCGTGGCCGCCAAGGACATGCATTACACCACGTCCGACGGCCGCCAGGTGCTAGACGGAACGGCGGGCCTGTGGTGCTGCAACGCAGGCCACTCCCGACCGAAGGTCGTTGAGGCCGTGCAGAAGCAGATTGCCGAGCTCGACTATGCGCCCGCCTTCCAGATGGGCCATCCGAAGGCCTTTGAACTCGCCGCCCGGCTTGCGGCGATGGCCCCCTCTCCGCTCGACCACGTCTTTTTCACCAATTCCGGTTCTGAAAGCGTCGACACGGCCCTGAAGATCGCCCTCGCCTATCAACGCACCATCGGCCAGGGCACACGCACGCGCCTGATCGGCCGCGAGCGCGGCTATCACGGTGTCGGCTTCGGCGGTATTTCCGTCGGCGGCATCGTTTCCAACCGCAAGACCTTCGGCACGATGCTGACCGGTGTGGACCACATGCGCCACACCCACGATCCGGACCGCAATGCCTTTACCAGGGGAATTCCGGAAAACGGCGCCGAATATGTCGAGGACCTGATCCGGATCATACAGCTGCACGACCCGTCCACCATTGCCGCGGTCATCGTCGAGCCGGTGGCGGGCTCGACCGGTGTCCTGATCCCGCCCAGGGGCTATCTGGAGCGCCTGCGCGAGATCTGCACCCAGAACGGCATCCTGCTGATATTCGATGAGGTCATCACCGGGTTCGGCCGGCTCGGAGCGCCCTTCGCCGCCGATTTCTTCGGCGTGACGCCGGATCTCATCACCACCGCCAAGGGCCTGACATCCGGTGTCGTCCCGATGGGGGCGGTTTTCTGCGCGGCCGACATCTACGACGCCTTCATGACCGGCCCGGACCACATGATCGAGCTGTTCCACGGCTACACCTATTCGGCCCATCCGCTCGCCTGTGCCGCTGCGCTGGCAACACTCGACACCTATGAGGACGAGGGTCTTCTGACCCGCGCCGCCGACCTTGCCCAATACTGGGAAGACGGGCTGCATTCCCTGAAGGATTGTCCGAATGTCATCGATATCCGCAATCTGGGCCTGATCGGCGCGGTGGAACTGACGCCGATCGCGGGCGAGCCGACCAAACGGGCGTTTTCGGCCTTCCTGAAGGCCTATGACGACGGCCTCCTGATCCGGACCACGGGAGACATCATTGCGCTGTCGCCGCCCCTGATCATCTCGAAGGAGCAGATCGACGAACTGTTCGGCAAGCTGCGCGACGTGTTGCACGCCATCGACTGACGGCGGACCGGCCGCAGTGCGCCGCACCCGGCCCGTCTTGTCCTTCCAGGGAGCTAACCGAGATGAGCAGACAACCAGCCACAGCGAGCCAGCTTGTCGATGACGAACGGGTCAGGGTCACCCGGTTCGACTTTGCCCCCGGCGCGGAGACCGGATGGCACCGGCACTCGATGGACTATGTCATCACCGCGCTGACCGAATGCCGGATGACGCTTGAAGAACCGAATGGCGAAATGCGCGAGGTCACTGTTCCGGCCGGTACGGTCTACCGCCGGGACGAAGGCGTCGAACACAATGTGATCAACGGCGGGGACGCCCCGATGTCCTTTGTCGAAATCGAACTGAAGTAACAGGAGGGTTTGCACATGGCAGCTCCGGGCGAAAACCTGAGGATCAACGCGGACCGTCTGTGGGACAGTCTGATGGACATGGCCAAGATCGGTCCGGGCGTGGCGGGCGGCAACAACCGCCAGACTCTGACGGACGCCGACAGCGAAGGCCGCAAGCTGTTCCAGACATGGTGCGAGGAGGCCGGCCTGTCCATGGCGGTCGACACCATGGGCAACATGTTCATGACCCGGCCCGGCACCGATCCGGACGCCCTGCCCGTCTATGTGGGGTCTCACCTGGACACCCAGCCGACCGGCGGCAAATATGACGGCGTGCTGGGCGTTCTCGGCGGGCTGGAACTGGTCCGCACCATGAACGATCTCGGCATCCGGACAAAACATCCGGTCGTGGTCACCAACTGGACCAACGAGGAAGGCACACGCTTCGCGCCCGCCATGCTGGCGTCCGGCGTCTTCGCCGGCGTTCATACCCAGGACTGGGCCTATGCGAAGGAAGACGCGGACGGCAAGACATTCGGCGACGAGCTGAAGCGCATCGACTGGGTCGGCGATGAGGAGGTCGGCGCCCGCAAGAACAAGATGCACGCCATGTTCGAGCTTCATATCGAACAGGGTCCCATCCTCGAAGCCGAAGGCAAGGACATCGGGGTGGTCACCCACGGCCAGGGCCTTTCGTGGACACAGGTCACCGTCACCGGCAAGGACAGCCACACCGGCTCCACACCGATGCCGATGCGCAAGAATGCCGGTCTCGCCATGGCGCGCATCCTGGAACTGGTCGACGAGATCGCCTGGTCCCACGCGCCGCACGCGGTCGGGGCCGCCGGTCATATCGACGTCTATCCCAATTCGCGCAATGTCATTCCCGGCAAGACCGTCTTCACCATCGATTTCCGGTCACCCGACATTGCCGTCATCAAGGACATGGAAGACCGGCTGAAGGTGGACGCAAAGAAGATTTGCGACGACATGGGTCTTGAGGTCGAATTCGAGAAGGTCGGCGGATTCGACCCTGTCGAGTTCGACAAGACCTGCGTGGAAGCCGTCCGCAATGCCGCAGAACGCCTAGGCTACTCGCACCGGGACATCATTTCCGGCGCCGGTCACGACGCCTGCTGGATCAACAAGGTGGCACCGACCGCCATGATCATGTGCCCCTGCGTCGACGGTCTGTCGCATAACGAGGCCGAAGAAATCACCCGGGACTGGGCCAAGGCCGGCGCGGACGTGCTGTTCCACGCGGTGGTGGAAACAGCCATGATCGTGGATTGACAAAACTCGGCGGGAGATGGTCCCGGCTCAAGGCCGGGACAGCGCAGAACTACTCGGTGCCGTCCCGGACTTGATCCGGGACCACCATCGAAACCGAACAAGGACGATGCCGTACTACGTATATATCCTCGCGAATAAACCGCATGGCGCCATTTATGTGGGCTCGGCACGCGATTTGAGAAAACGGATCGAACAACACAAAGTCGGAATACGAGGAAGTCATACTGAGAAATACAACATCAAAACGCTCGTCTATTTTGAAGTCCATGACGAAGTGCTGGATGCGGTTCATCAGGAAAAAAGGCTTAAACGATGGCGCAGGGATTGGAAGGAAGAGCTGATTGCCAAAGTCAATCCGGATTGGAAAGACGTTAGCGACCAGATTCCTTTCTGAGGAAATTGGAATTTGCGGGAACTGGTCCCGGCTCATGGCCGGGACGGCGAAACAGGGAACGGTGCCGTCCCGGACCTGATCCGGAGCAGATAAACAACGAGGGATACAGCAATGGCGAGCAAGGTAATCAAGGGCGGCACGGTCGTGACCGCGGACCTGACCTACGAAGCCGACGTGAAGATCGAGGACGGCCGGATTGTCGAGATCGGCCCGGATCTCTCCGCCGACGAGACGCTGGACGCGACCGGCTGCTACATCATGCCGGGCGGCATCGATCCGCACACCCATCTGGAAATGCCCTTCATGGGCACGTTCTCGTCCGACAACTTCGATTCAGGCACACGGGCGGCGCTCGCCGGAGGCACCACCATGGTGGTCGACTTCGCCCTGCCCTCGCCCGGCCAGTCTCTGCTGGAAGCCCTGCAGATGTGGGACAACAAGTCCTCCATGGCCCATTGCGACTATTCCTTCCACATGGCTATCACCTGGTGGGGCGAGCAGGTCTTCAACGACATGCAGACCGTGGTTCAGGAACGCGGCATCAACACCTTCAAGCACTTCATGGCCTACAAGGGCGCCCTGATGGTGAATGACGACGAGATGTTCGCGTCCTTCTCGCGCTGCGCGGAACTGGGGGCTCTGCCGCTGGTCCACGCCGAAAACGGCGACGTCGTCGCCACGCTTCAGCAGAAACTGCTGGCGGAAGGCAACAACGGGCCGGAAGCCCATGCCTACTCCCGCCCGCCGGAAGTGGAAGGCGAAGCCACCAACCGCGCGATCATGATCGCCGATATGGCCGGCGTTCCGGTCTATATCGTGCACACCTCATCCGAACAGGCCCATGAGGCCATCCGCCGGGCTCGCCAGAATGGCATCCGCGCCTATGGCGAACCGCTGATCCAGCACCTGACGCTGGATGACAGCGAATACAGGAACGCCGACTGGGATCATGCCGCCCGCCGGGTGATGTCGCCGCCCTTCCGCGACAAGAAACATCAGGACAGTCTCTGGGCGGGTCTCGCCTCCGGCTCCCTGCAAGTGGTCGCGACCGACCATTGCGCTTTCTCGACCGAGCAGAAGCGCACCGGTCTCGGTGACTTCACCAAAATCCCCAATGGCACCGGCGGCCTGGAAGACCGCATGCCGATGCTGTGGACCTATGGTGTCGGCACCGGCCGACTGACGCCGAACGAATTCGTCGCCGTCACGTCGACCAACATTGCCAAGATCCTGAATGTCTATCCGAAAAAGGGCGCCGTTCTGGTCGGAGCGGATGCGGATCTGGTCGTATGGGACCCGGAAAAGGAAAAGACCATCACGGCCTCGAACCAGCAATCGGCCATCGACTACAACGTCTTCGAGGGCAAGAAGGTCAAGGGCCTGCCGCGCTACACGCTCACCCGTGGCCGCGTCGCGGTGGAAGACGGTACGGTCAACCCCAGCCAGGGCCATGGCGAATTCGTCTCCCGCAAGCCGTTCCAGGCCGTCAACAAGGCTCTCAGCACCTGGAAGGAACTCACCGCACCGCGCAAGGTGGAGCGGACCGGCATTCCGGCCAGCGGCGTCTAATTCCGGTCCCCTGCCGGTCGCAGGCAGGGGTCGGCAATGCCGCGCGGCCGGTCCGGCCGAAATCATATTCACCCGGACCGACACCTTGCCCCGCCCCAGCCCTTTCAAACGGCACCCGGCTCGTATACCGAGAGACAAGATGACAGCACTTGCCAGCGCAAAGGACACCTCGATGGTGGAAAACAAGACCAGCGCCAGCCCGAACCGGGTGATCGATATCGACGACCTCTCGCTGACCTTCGAGACCAACGACGGTCCGGTGCATGCGCTGTCCGATATCGACCTGAAGATCGAGGAAGGCGATTTCGTTTCCTTCATCGGCCCGTCCGGTTGCGGCAAGACCACCTTGCTGCGGGTAATCGCCGATCTTGAACAGCCGACGGCAGGGTCGATCACGGTCAACGGGGTCACGTCCGAGGAAGCCCGTCTGAACCGCGCCTATGGCTACGTTTTCCAGGCCGCCGCGCTCTATCCCTGGCGCACGATTGCCAAGAATGTCGCCCTGCCTCTGGAGATCATGGGACTCTCCAGGGCCGAACAGCAGCAACGCATCCAGAGGAACATGGAGCTGGTCAATCTCACCGGCTTTGAAAAGAAATATCCCTGGCAGCTCTCCGGCGGCATGCAGCAGCGCGCCTCGATCGCCCGTGCGCTTGCCGTGGAACCCGATCTCCTGCTGATGGACGAACCGTTCGGGGCGCTCGACGAGATCGTTCGCGATCACCTCAACGAGCAGCTCCTGCAGCTCTGGGCCAAGACCAGCAAGACCGTGGTCTTCGTCACCCACTCGATTCCCGAAGCCGTGTTCCTGTCCACGAAGATCGTCGTCCTGTGCCCGCGCCCGGGCCGCATCTACGATGTCATCGAAAGCGACCTGCCGCGCGAGCGCACCCTCGATATCCGCGAAAGCCCCGAATTCCTCAAGATCGCCCACCGGGTGCGCGAAGGCCTGAAGGCGGGACATTCCTATGAGGATTGAGTGGATGGAAAAGAGACCCTCGTCGCCTCAGGTTCGAAGCTTGCAGCCGGCGCTCATCCTCCCCCCTTGCAGGGGAGATGTCTCCGGCAGGAGACAGAGGGGGGTGTCACCCTCCCGGAACAATCCTGCCTTCCTTGAATGCGCGGCACCGCTTCGCCCCCCTCTGTCCGTTTCACGGACATCTCCGCCGCAAGGGGGGAAAGGGGAGCAAGCGGAATTGCCATCACCCGTCCAGCTTCTCGTGAGCAGCGACGCATGACTGACATGCCCCTCTCTCCGTCCCGCAGCCTCAACCCGTTTTCCGGCCTCATGTCCGGCACGGCCGGCCCCGTCACTGTTGTGGTCCTGGCCATCATCGCCATCTGGTACATCGCCGCGGTCGCGCTCAACACACCGTTCCAGCGCGATATCTACGAACGGGCTGACCAGACAAATGTTCCCGTCAGTCAGCTTGTTACAGATACATTGTTCCAGGAACGGCCCGTCATGCCGGCGCCGCATCAGGTGATCGTCGAGATCTGGAACACCACGGTCGAGAAAAAGATCACTTCGAAGCGCTCGCTGATCTATCACACAGGCATCACCCTCTCCTCCACGCTGCTGGGATTCCTGCTCGGAACCGCGCTGGGCATCCTGCTCGCGATCGGCATCGTGCATTCGCGTGTGCTCGACAAGTCACTGATGCCGTGGATCATTTCATCCCAGACCATCCCGATCCTGGCAATCGCGCCGATGATCATCGTGGTCCTGAATGCCGTCGGCATCTCCGGCCTCCTGCCCAAGGCGATGATCTCCACCTACCTGTCCTTCTTCCCGGTGGCCGTCGGCATGGTGAAGGGCCTGCGCTCGCCGGAGGTCATCCATATGGACCTGATGCACACCTATTCGGCCACCCGGTTCCAGGCGTTCTGGAAACTGCGCCTGCCCTACGCAGTGCCCTTCCTGTTCACATCCATGAAGATCGGCATGGCCGCCTCGCTGGTCGGCGCGATCGTCGGCGAACTGCCGACCGGGGCCGTCGCCGGCCTCGGCGCGCGCCTGCTGGCCGGATCCTATTATGGCCAGACCGTTCAGATCTGGTCCGCACTGCTGATGGCCGCGTTCCTGGCCGGATCGCTGGTCGCCCTGATAGGAGTGGTTGAAAAACACACGCTAAAGCGCATGGGGATGGCCGGATGAGCACGACGACAGCGTCAAAACAACGGTTTGACATGCCGGCTGCCCTGGCCTGGTTCATCGTCGCCATGGTGATCGTCGGCCTGTTCAGCCCGGTCTTCGGCCCCGAGATGGGGATCATGGATGTGCCGCGTCTTGCCATCTGTCTGGTGATTCTCGCGATCGCCGGCGTGCGTTACGAACTCGGTTTCATGCGCAACTGGATGGGAGACCTCGTTTTCGGCCTGGTGACGGCGACCGCCGCCTGGCTGCTGGTCTCGACGGTGTCCAATCATCCCGGAGAGGCGACGCTCGGATTCTGGGCACTGACGGCCGCGGCCTGGGCGGCCGCATGGCTGTTTGTCGAGCGCCTCTCGCTGTGGAAGGCCGCCTCTCCTGCCGCGGCACGCCTCATCAACCTGGCCATCCCGGCCATTTTCGGCGTCACCTTGCTGATGCTCTGGCAGATCGGTGTCACCGGAGCCGGCGTGCCCAAGGTCCTGTTGCCGGCGCCATCGGAAATCTGGCTGCGCCTGACCACCTCCGTACCGACGCTCTGGGCCGATTTTCAGCAGACATTCCTGAAGGCGGTGCTCGCCGGCTATGCCATCGGCTGCGGCTCCGCCTTCCTGACGGCCATCCTGGTCGACCGGGTGCCGTTCCTGCGCCGCGGGCTCCTGCCCGTCGGCAATCTGGTCTCCGCCCTGCCGATCATCGGCGTCGCCCCGATCATGGTGATGTGGTTCGGCTTCGACTGGCCGTCCAAGGCGGCCGTCGTCATCATCATGACGTTCTTCCCCATGCTGGTGAACACCGTCTCCGGGCTTGCCGCCTCAGACGCCATGCAGCGCGACCTGATGCGCACCTATGCGTCCAGCTACTGGCAGACGCTGTTCAAGCTGCGCCTGCCGATGGCCATGCCGTTCATCTTCAATGCGCTGAAGATCAATTCCACACTGGCAATGATCGGGGCCATCGTCGCGGAATTCTTCGGCACGCCCATCGTCGGCATGGGCTTCCGCATTTCCACGGAAGTCGGCCGCATGAACGTCGACATGGTCTGGGCCGAGATTGCGGTGGCAGCACTGGCCGGTTCCGTATTCTACGGCCTCGTCGCACTGCTGGAACGCGCGGTTACCTTCTGGCATCCGTCGGTCAGGGGCTAGTCTCTTGAGAGATGCACCCAGTCGTGCAAGACAGGGGCACCACGAAAACGGTGCCCCTCTTTGTTTCGGAAGGCCTTTCCATGACCCCCAGTCGCGACATTTCCCGTCTTATCGAGATCATGGCAGCGCTGAGAACGCCGCTGACCGGCTGTCCCTGGGATCTGGAGCAGACATTCGCGACCATTGCGCCCTATACGCTGGAAGAGGCCTATGAGGTCGCCGATGCGATTGCTAAGAACGATCTTCTGGAATTGCGTGAGGAACTCGGCGATCTGCTCCTGCAGGTGATCTATCACGCCCGCATGGCGGAAGAGGACAATCAGTTTGATTTCGGTGACGTCGTCGAAGCCATCACCCGCAAGCTGATCCGGCGGCACCCCCATGTCTTCGGAGACGAAAACGGCGACAAGCCGGAGCTGGTCAAGGGCATCTGGGAACGCATCAAGGCCGAGGAACGGGCGGAAAAGCGGGCCGAACGGGAAGCCCTCGGTCTTGCGGAACCGGAAAAGGGCTTTCTGGACGACGTTCCGACCGCCTTCCCCGCCCTCCAGGAAGCCGACAAGCTGCAACGCCGCGCTTCCAGGGTCGGTTTCGACTGGAACGACGCCCGTCTGGTGCTGGACAAGATCCGCGAGGAAACCCACGAATTGGACGAAGAGCTGGCCAAAGGCACCCCGGACAAGGACCGCATCGCCGACGAACTCGGCGACACGCTGTTCGCGCTCGCCAATCTGGCCCGCCATCTCGACATCGATCCGGAAGAGGCCCTGCGCCGCACCAACCGGAAGTTCAGAAAGCGCTTTGCCGCCATAGAAGACCATGCCGGGAAATCGGGCACGACACTTGAGGCGATGACGCTGGACGAGATGGAAGCGGCATGGCAGGCGGCCAAGAAAGGCTGATCAAATCTCGATATTCGCTGCGAACATGTCCCGAAACGGCCCGCGCTGCTTGTCGGAGACACGCACTTCGACTGTGACGAAGTCTTCGGCGTCCGAACGCTCGAGCACTTCCGCCATCTGGTAGAGTTTGGCCAGAAGCGCACCTTCGGCAACCGGCACGCGCACTGTCAGCAGATCGTCGTGCTGAGCCATGAAGGCGTCGATGCGGCTTGAGAGCTGGTCCACCCCTGCGCCGGTCAGCGCCGAAAGAGCAATCGGCCCCTCCGGTCCAGCGTCTTGCAAAAGCTTGTCACGATAGGCCTCGTCGAGACAATCGATCTTGTTCCAGACCTCCACTACCGGTGCCCCGGTAATCGCGTCGACGCCCAGAATATCCAGTGTCTTCTTGACGTCTTCGGCCTGCGCATCCGTATCGGGGTGCGAGATATCGCGCACATGCAGGATCAGGTCGGCTTCCAGAACCTCTTCCAGGGTTGCCCGGAAAGCCGCCACCAGATGGGTTGGCAGATCCGAGATGAACCCGACCGTGTCCGACAGGATCACTTCCCGTCCGTGCGGCAGAGTGACCTTTCGCAAGGTCGGGTCGAGCGTCGCGAACAGCAGGTCCTTGGCAAAAACGTCGGATTCGGTCAGCCGGTTGAACAGGGTCGATTTTCCGGCGTTGGTATAACCGACCAGAGCCACCACCGGCTGCGGGATCTTCTTGCGTTTCTTGCGATGCAGTTCGCGGGTCCGGCGCACCTGTTCGAGCTGCTTCTGGAGAGCCATGATCCGATCCTGGATCTGCCGCCGGTCGGCCTCGATCTGGGTTTCACCGGGTCCGCCCATGAAACCGGCACCGCCACGCTGGCGCTCCAGGTGGGTCCAGGAGCGCACCAGACGGCTCTTCTGCCAGCTCAGATGGGCAAGATCGACCTGCAGACGGCCTTCCTTGGTCCGGGCCCTGTCGCCGAAGATTTCCAGAATGAGACCGGTCCGGTCGATCACCTTGGTCTTGAGGCGCCGTTCCAGGTTGCGCTGCTGAACCGGCGACAGCGGATGATCGATGACAACGAGATCCAGGTCCTCGCTGGCGACGATGCCGGCCAGTTCCGCGACCTTGCCTTCTCCGAACAGGGTTGCCGGTTTGGGATTGTTGATCTTCACGATACCGGACTGAACGATATCGAGGTTGATCGCCGCGCTGAGGCCGATGGCTTCGTCAAGCCGGGCTTCCGGGCTTCTGTTGGATCGCAGATCCGATTGGCCGCCGTCCCCGCGAAGCTGGAGCACAGGCTCCAGTATCATCGCACGAAAAGGCTGGGGCAGACGATCCACCCCAGTGTCCTTCACTCTCAGAGATTGGTGCCCCGGTTCTTCAGAGCCATTGGATTTCGAGAATTCGTCCGCGCGAGACTTCGGTTTCAATCAGCTTGCCTTTTCAGCGTTTTCCTCTGCCTGATCGAACAGTTGAACAGGTCCGTTGGGCATAATTGTGGAAATCGCGTGTTTATAAACCAGCTGCGAATGCCCGTCGCGGCGCAGCAGGACACAAAAATTGTCAAACCAGGTTACCACACCCTGCAATTTCACACCATTGATGAGGAAAATCGTCAGAGGCGTCTTTTGTTTGCGAACGTGATTGAGAAAAGTGTCTTGGAGATTCTGTGCGCGCTCAGCCATAAGTGTTTTTATCCTATTTGCCCCGGATGCGGCCGAGCATCCGGCGTTTCAGAAGCTTATCGTCAATAGCCCTTGAAATTCAAACGCCAAGATATGACGAATCGCCCGCTTCTTGTCTTGCCCACCAGACAGGGCTGTCTGCCTCAGCCCGTCATTGCCTTGTTTTTGGCCCAAATAGGCCAATCGAATCATACCACCCGCAAATCAGTAGCAGTATGGAACAGTTCACGCAATCGGGATGCGACCGAACCCGGATGACCGTTTCCGATCATTTTTCCATCCAATCGTGTGACTGGCATGACGACAGTCGTCGCCGCGGTCACAAAGGCTTCCTTTGCGTTAAAAGCCTCTTCCAGACTAAACGGCCTTTCCTCAAAGGTCAGCCCTTCCTTTTTGATAATTTCAAGCACGACGGCCCGGGTGATGCCGCGCAGGATCCTGTCCTCGGCCGGACGGGTCACGAGGACACCCTCCTTGGTGACGATCCAGGCGTTGGTCGATCCGCCTTCCGTCACGAACCCGTCCGCATCCACGTACCAGGCTTCCTTGCCGCCGTTTTCCCGGGCGTTCTGTTTGGCCAGTACATTCGGCAGCAAGGCCACGGTCTTGATGTCGACCCGCGGCCAGCGGTTTTCCGGATAACTGACGACCGCGATCCCCTCCTCGGCCTGGGCGGCGGCGGCCGCCGCGCTGGACGCGCGCGCGGTGACAACGATGGACGGGGCCACCCCTTCGGGCGGGAAAAAATGGTCACGCCTTGAAACACCGCGCGTGACCTGGATGTAGACAAGCCCGTCGCGCACCCGGTTCCGGCGCACCACCTGATGCAGGACAAAATTCACCGCGCTGCGTGCCATCGGCCAATCGATCCGAAGTTCGCTCAGGGAACGTCCCAGCCGGTCCAGGTGACGCGGCACATCGACGAGGTTGCCGTTCCAGACCTCGCAGACCTCGTAGACACCATCGGCAAACTGATAGCCACGGTCTTCCACATGCACGGCGGCATCGGCGTGGCGCACATACTGGCCGTTGACATAGGCGATCCGGCTCATGCGTTCCTCCAGAAACGGGCGGTTCCACTCGAACCGGTTGGGATTCTTGTGAGTTTTGACTACTCGGTCAAACAAATGCAAGGGCGGATAAGCAGCGCTCTGCCTCAAAAGAAGTCAAGGCTGACGCGGAACATCTGTTCGACCTGACGCACGCGATTGGCAACCGCGAAGATGACGATCCGGTCCTGGGCCTGGATCTGCAGGTCTCCGTTCGGCGTCAACACCTCGCCACCGCGAAAAACAGCGCCGACACGAATGCCGGATGGCAAGTCGATCACCCTGAGCGGCTTGCCGACCAGCGGCGACGTATCCAGAGCCTCCGCTTCCACGATCTCGGCAGCACCGTTCTGCAAGGAATGAACGCCCCTGATCCGGCCGCGGCGCACATGTTGCAGGATGCGCGAGATCGTGACGGCGCGCGGGTTGATGAAGGCATCGATGCCGAGCGCGTTCGCGAAAGCCGGATAGCTCGGATTGTTCAGAAGCGACAGGGAGCGTTTGCAGCCCAGCTTCTTGGCCATCACGGAGGACAGGATATTGACCTCGTCCTCGTTGGTCAGCGCCACCATCGTATCCGCGTCACCCGCGTCGGCTTCATTCAGGATGGTCTGGTCCAGCGCGCTGCCGTGCAGGATCACGGAACGTTTCAACTCGTCCGCGACGGACATCGCCCGCTCCCGGGACGCTTCGATCAGCTTGATCCTGGTTCCCGAATGGCGCTGTTCGAGCGCTTTGGCGACATACAGTCCGATGTTGCCGCCACCGGCGATCACGACCTTGGCGGCTTCCGGTTCTTCATGCCCGAAGATGCTCAGTGTTCTGCGCACCTGGTCGCGCCGGGCAACCACATAGGCAAGATCGCCGGTCAGGATGGAATCGCTGCTCTTGGGCACGAACAGCCTGTTGTTCCTGTAAAGACCGACCACAACGGCTCCCAGATCGGGAAACAGCTCGGTCAGTTGTCGAAGGGGCGTATCCACGACGGGACAGTCTTCCTCGCACATGATGCCGACCACGACCACCTGATCGTCCGCGAACCGGACCGTTTCCACCGCCCCCGGCAGGGCAAGCCGGCGCAGAACCATTTCGCCAACCTCGATTTCCGGCGAGATGATCACGTCGATCGGCATGTGATCGCGTGAGAACAGGTTGCGCCAGCGTCCCTGCAGATAGGACTGGGCCCGGATCCGAGCCACTTTGGTCGGCACATTGAAAAGCGAATGGGCAACCTGGCAGGCAACCATGTTGACTTCGTCGTAGAGCGTCACCGCCACGATCATGTCGGCTTCTTCAGCCCCGGCCTGCGCCAGCACGTCCGGATGGGCGCCGTGGCCGACAAACCCGCGCACATCCAGATGATCGCCGATCGCATTGATGAGCTGCGGCGAGGAGTCGATCACGGAGACGTCGTTCTGTTCGGCGGCCAGCCGTTCGGCGATGCCGTATCCGACCTGACCCGCCCCGCAAATAACGATTTTCATGGAAAGAGTCCTTTCCCGCTTTGCCGTTTAACCCCAGGTGATACCCGGGTCTCAGGTCATGCCGAGGGTTTTCAGCTTCCGGTGAAGTGCAGAGCGTTCCATACCGACAAATTCGGCGGTCCGCGAGATGTTACCGTCGAAACGCTTGATCTGCGCTTGCAGGTATTCGCGTTCGAAGATCTCGCGGGCTTCGCGCAACGGTACGGACATCAGGTGCTCGCCGGTACCCGACGTCGGCAAATTCGGAAGTGTTTCGCCAATCTCGGCCGGAAGCAGGTCCGCGGTGATCGTGCTGTCCGGCTCTCCCCGGCTCAGGATCAGCAGGCGTTCCACATTGTTGCGCAACTGGCGCACGTTCCCGGGCCAGTCATGGGTCTGCAGAACGGCCATGGCATCATCGCCGATCGGGCGAAGCGGTATTCCGGAAGCTGCGGAAATCTGGTCCATGAAATGGTGGACCAGGACGGGGATGTCCTCCCGGCGTTCGGCGAGCCCGGGCACACGCAACGGCACCACGCTCAATCGGTGGTACAGGTCCTGCCGGAACAGCCCGGTGGCGATATGCTCCTCCAGGTTCTTGGAGGTCGACGACAGGATCCGGATGTCGACCTGGACCTTCTGCGTGCCGCCGACACGCGAAAAACTCTGCTCGACCAGAACCCGCAGGATCTTGCCCTGCGTTTCCGCAGGCATGTCGGCGACCTCGTCCAGATAGAGGGTGCCGCCGTGCGCCTCTTCCAGGGCGCCGATCTTTCGAAGGTTGCCGTTCTCATCCTCGATGCCGAACAGCTCTTCTTCCATGCGCGCCGGCGTGATGGTCGCCGCGTTCAACACCACGAACGGGCTTTTCACCCGCGGAGACTGCTCGTGTATCATGCGCGCGGCCTGTTCCTTGCCGGCGCCCGAGGGGCCGACGATCAGGATCCGGCTGTTGGTGCCGGAAATCTTCTGGATCGTCTGGCGCAGATTGTGCGCGGCCGAGGAATTGCCGATGATCTCGTTGCTGTCGCCGCTGCGCTGCTTGAGGTCACGGATCTCGCGCCGCAGGCTCGAGGCCTCGAGTGCCCGTTCGACAATGTGAACCAGCCGGTCGGCCTTGAACGGCTTTTCGATATAATCATAGGCGCCGCGCTTGATTGCGGAGACCGCCGTTTCGATGTTGCCGTGCCCGGAGATGATCACCACGGGCAGGTCCGGGTCCGTTTCCTTGAAAAGATCCAGCAGTGCGAGTCCGTCGAGGCGGCTGCCCATCAGCCAGATATCGAGAACAACGAGCGACGGTTTGCGTTCCTTCACCGAAGCAAGGGCACTGTCGCTGTCATGGGCCGTGCGGGTCCCGTAACCGTCATCGTCCAGGATGCCTGCAATCGTTTCGCGGATGTCGGTTTCGTCGTCTATGACTAGAATATCATGCGCCATGGGCAGCCACTGTCTGGTTTTGCTGTTCGGTATCCGGTTCGATGTCGGCCGTCGCGGCCAGAGACAGGCGAACCAGCGTTCCCGTATCGCCGGGGTTTGATTTCGGGGCGTCGAGCAGTTCGATACCGCCCCCGTGGTCTTCAAGTATCTTGCGGACGATGGCCAGTCCGAGGCCCGTCCCTTTTTCCCGGGTGGTCATGTAGGGCTCCAGCAAGCGGGCCCTGTTTTCCTCAGGCAGACCGATGCCATTGTCAATAACATCGATGATGATACGACCGCTGCCGGCAGGGTCCTCGCCGCGCAAGTGAACCGTGACCTTGCCGTCAGGAAGCCCTTCGCCCGTCCGGGCGCTGACGGCTTCCGTAGCGTTCTTGACCACATTCGTAAGAACCTGACCAAGCAGGCGCGCATCGAACACGGCCGGAACCGGCTCCGTGGGAACATCGGCGGTGACGCTCATATCCGGATTGGCGACCGATTGCATGAAGGCGGCGTCACGAACCGCCTCGCGCAGATCGCCGGACCTCTTTTTCGGCTTTGGCATCCGCGCAAATGAGGAGAAGTCGTCGACCATCTGGCCGATGTCGCCGACCTGCCGGACAATGGTGTCGATGCACTGGTCGAAGACCTCGCGATCTTCCTCGATCCGCTTGCCGTACCGCCGCCGGATCCGTTCCGCCGACAACTGGATCGGCGTGAGCGGGTTCTTGATTTCATGGGCGATACGACGGGCGACATCGGCCCAGGCGGAATTGCGCTGGGCGGAGACCAGATCGGTGATGTCGTCGAGCGTGACCACAAAGCCCTGTTCCCGCCGCGTCGACTGCTCCCGGGTGATGCGGACATTGACCGTTCTCAGGCGCCCTCCCCTGGTGATCTCGATCTGGGTTTCCGGCAGCCGCTCATTGTCGTTGGACAGAACCTCGGTGATGCACTCCTTCAATTCGGGAACCACCTCGACCAGACGCTTGTTGAGAATCTGCACTTCATCGAGTTGAAGGAGTTCAAGCGCAGAGCGGTTGATCAACATGATGGAGGATTCGTCATCGACGCTGATCACGCCGGTAGAGACCCCGGACAACACCGCCTCGTTGAAACGCCTGCGCCGGTCGATCTGTTCGTTCGCCGCCAGCAGCGCGTCCCGCTGCCCGAGCAACTGGCCCGTCATCTTGTTGAAGGTCGCCCCCAGGTTGGCCAGATCGCCACCGGATTTTTCAGTCCGGACCTTGACGGCGAGATTGCCCTTCGAGACGTCATCGGCGGCGGAAATCAGCGCCCTGATCGGCGACACCAGTCTGTTGGCGAACCCGAACCCGATCCAGATGGCGGAAAGCAGCAGCACCAGCGCCACGCCGAGATAGACAAGCGCGAACGCCACCTGCACGCCGAACCGGCTGCTTTCCATCTGCTGATACTGCGATGCCCCGGTTTCGGTCAGGCGCAGATACTCGACCACACGCGGGTCGATGGCCCGGACCGCATAGAGATAAAAGTCTTCGTAGGCCGACAGCTTCCTGACGCCACCGACCAGATTGGAACTCCCCGGTGCGATCAGGATGGGATCGCCGGACTTCGCCTTGAAGAAACTGTCTGCGGGCGGCAACGGCACTTCGATGTTGGGGTCGAGGACGACACGGGTCACCACCTCACCGTTTTCATTGAGAATATAGGCCGCAAGGATCCCGCGCAGCGACACCTGGGTGGAGAAGAACTGGTCGAAACGGGTGGGTTCGAAATCATAGACCGCCTTGGCCCGGTCGATGTCGTTGGTCATGGCGATCAGGTCGCCGCGCAGGACCCTGGCATGTTCCTGCAGATAGGCCTGCGCCACGGTCAAGGCGTTGTCGATGATCTGCCGGGTCCTGTCCTCGAACCAGCGATCGAGGCCCCGGTCCAGCGTGACCGCGGCAAGTATCGCCATCAGGACAGCGGGAACAGCCGAGACAAGGCTGAACAGCGCCACGACCCGCACATGAAGGCGCGCCGCCGCGCGGCCCCGCCGCCGGGCCTGCCAGAGCTTGAGGATCTCGAAGGCAATGACACCAAGCAGGATGGCGGCAAGCGCGCCGTTGATGGTCATGGCCGTCATGATGACGTCACGGGTCGGATCGATGGAGGTCAGTCCCATCAGGATGACGAATGTCACCGCGATCGAGATGAGAGACACCATCATGATGGCAAGACCGGCACGGCGCAGGAACTTGCCTGCGGCGCTGGACTGCGCGACGGATCGCTGTTGTGCTTCGATTATCATTCGGCCTCAGATGCCCGCCGGCGGCGCGAAAATACGCCAGCCTGCAAATCTTGCGGCAAAGTTATCACACAATGTTGCGAAATTGCGACACCCCGGAAAGCCTCTCCGGAAAAATGCGGTGGAAGACCGGACTATCTCAGCTAGTACCTTGATATATTTTGATTAATTTATTTTTGGATTGCACGGGCAGCGGGACTGCACGATCCTCTCGCAAGCCATTCGGATTGCGGTCGGCACGAAACCGGCCGCGATGGTCGGACCACCCGGGATCCGGACCACTGCGAGCCGGTCGAACCGGTTACCGCGTCGAACGCATCACCTGGATGTCGAGATCCCGGATTTTCTTGCGCAAGGTGTTGCGGTTGACGCCCAGTAGTTCGGCCGCCTTGATCTGGTTTCCACGGGTGGCCGCCAGCGCGGCGCTGATCAGGGGATACTCGACTTCCCTGAGAATCCGGTGATAGAGCCCCGGTGGTGGCAGGGCATCGCCGAAGGTGTCGAAATAGCCGGACAGGTACCGTTCGACCGAACCGCCCAGGTTGACGGTCTCCGGAGCGTCCTCTTCCAGGGGCGACACGGCCGGCTGGCTGAGTTCCTGTTCCAGCAGACTTTCGCTGATCACATCCTGCGGATAGAGCGCGGCAAGCCGTCGAACGAGGTTTTCCAGTTCGCGTACGTTTCCCGGCCAGCGGTATCTGCGCAACAGATTGAGCGCCCCCTGATCGATCTGTTTTGCCGACAACCCTTCCTTTTCGACAATCGAGAAGAAGTGCCGCACCAGATCGGGAATGTCCTCGACCCGTTCGCGCAGCGGCGGCAACCGGATCGGCACGACATTGAGCCGGAAATAGAGATCTTCGCGAAACAGGCCCTGGTTGATCAGATGACGCAGATCCTTGTTGGTCGCGGCGATGATCCGCACATCCGTCTTGATCGGCGTGCGGCCGCCCACGGTGGTGTATTCACCCTGCTGCAGGACGCGCAGGAGACGCGTCTGGGCTTCCATCGGCATATCGCCGATTTCATCCAGAAACAGCGTTCCGCCGTCAGCCTGTTCGAAGCGGCCCGAACTGCGGTTTTGCGCCCCTGTAAAGGCGCCCTTCTCATGGCCGAACAACTCCGCCTCGATCAGGTCGCGCGGAATCGCGGCCATGTTGATGGCCACGAAAGGCCCGTTTCGGCGCTTGCCGTAATCGTGCAGCGCCCGCGCCACCAGTTCCTTGCCGGTCCCCGACTCCCCGTTGATCATCACGGTCAGATCGGTCTGCATCAGTCGGGCCAGGACCCGGTAGATTTCCTGCATGGCGGGTGAGCGCCCGACCAGCGGCATCCCCTCGCCCGCATCATCCAGTTCGACGACGGGTCTTTTCTTGGGTTCCTCCAGCGCGCGCTGGACGATGCTGGTGAGTTCCTTCAGATCGAAGGGTTTGGGCAGATACTCGTAGGCGCCCTTTTCCGAGGCCTTGATGGCGGTCATGAACGTATTCTGCGCGCTCATCACCAGCACCGGCAGTTCCGGACGCATCTTCTTCATGCGCGGCAGAACGTCGAAGATATTCTCGTCGGGCATGACCACGTCGGTAATGACCAGATCGCCGTCACCGGAGGATACCCATCGCCACAACGTCGAGGCATTCGATGTCAGCCGGACCGTGTAGCCGGCCCTGGACAGGGCCTGGTTGAGAACTGTGCGGATGGCTGCATCATCGTCTGCAACCAGAATTGTGCCACTCGGCATGGTCAATCAGTTCCTTTGCTTATCCGGCTGGGCATCGCCGCAACATCGCCCGAGAACGCGGGCATCAGAATCCGGAAAACGGTTTTGTGGCGCAGGCTGTCGCATTCGATCACGCCGCCATGATCGCCGATGATCTTGGAAACAAGCGCAAGTCCAAGGCCGGAGCCGTTGGTCTTGGTGGTTATGAAAGGTTCGAAGAGATGCGGCAGCAGGTCGTCGGGCACTCCCGGACCATTGTCCTGCACGCAGAATTCCAGAGGCAGACTGACCTTCTCGTCGGTCCCGGGCACGGACAGGCGCACGCCGGGCCTGAAGGCCGTCGAAATCCTGATTTCGCCGTCCGGATCGTCGCCGATCGCCTCGCTGGCATTCTTGATCAGGTTCAGGAACACCTGGATCAGTTGATCCTTGTTGGCAAAGACCGGCGGCAAGGACGGGTCATAGACCTCGGTAATTCTCTTGTCCCGCGCAAATCCGGAATCCGCGAGCCGTTTCACATGATCCAGAACGACGTGAATGTTCACCGGCTCGCGTTCGATCGGACGCTCGTCGGAAAACACCTCCATACGGTCGACCAGTTTCACGATACGGTCCGTCTCGTCCATGATCAGTCTGGTCAGCGCGCGATCCTCGGCGGGAACAGACTGTTCGATCAACTGAGCCGCACCGCGAATGCCCGACAGGGGATTCTTGATTTCATGAGCCAGCATCGCGGCAAGACCGGTGACCGTTCTGGCGGCGCCGCGCGAGGTCAATTGCCGGTCGATCTTCTCGGCCATGGTCCGCTCCTGGAACATCAGCACCACCGCCCCGGGACGGTCGGCAACCGGCGCGGCGTTGATATCGACCACCTTCGGCGCGCCGATCCTTGGAGAGCCGATATCGACCTTGTACTCGTTGACGGGAGCGGCGCGCTCGCGCACCTGCTCGATCAGCGTCAGCAGCGGACTGCCGAAAGGCACGAAATCGCTGATCGGATGCCGCCTCAGGACCGATACGCTCGATCTCATGAAGATCTCGGCGGCCATGTTCGCCGACTCGATGACACCGTCGGGAGCGACCAGAAGCACCGGGTGCGGAAGCGCATCCAGGATGATCGGTCCGTCAGTGGCAAGTGTGGCTGTCCGGCCGGTGGGAGACACTGTGTCCTTCACGCTGCTGTCCGTTCATTCGTGGTTGAGAACAATTCACTTGTCAGCCGGATGACTTCAGACGGCCTGCTGGATGTCATCAGGGTCTTGCGGACACCATCGGGCAACTTGCCGCCGTGGAGGCCGGCGGCATCGAAGTACCACCCGAGATGCTTTCTCGCGATCCGCACGCCGGCGTGTTCGCCGTAGTGCCCGAGAAGCGCTTCATAATGTTCAATGACAAGTTCGCACAATTCCTGCCCGCCAGGTGGCGGCAGCCGTTCGCCGGTCTCCAGGAAATGGCCGACATGACCGGGCAGCCACGGCCGCCCGTAGGCACCCCGACCGATCATGACCCCGTCCGCGCCTGACAGCGCCAGCATGTTGCGCGCGTCGTCGTATCCCCTGCAGTCGCCATTCGCGATCAGGGGGATGGCAACGGCCTCCCTGACGGCGGCAATGGCGGACCAGTCCGCAGAGCCCTTGTAGAACTGACAGCGCGTGCGTCCATGCACCGTGATCAACTGGATCCCGGACGCTTCCGCCCGCCGTGCCAGCTCAGGCGCGTTGATCGAGTGTTCGTCCCAACCCAGCCGCATTTTCAAGGTGACGGGAATATCGACGGCGGAGACCGTGGCCTCGATCAGGGTGAGCGCATGATCCAGATCGCGCATGAGAGCGGAGCCGGAATACCCCGAGGTGACTTTCTTGGCCGGGCAGCCCATGTTGATGTCGATAACGTCGGCACCGAGATCGGCGATGACCCTGGCCGCCTGCCCCATCCAGCGCGCTTCGCGGCCGGCGAGCTGAACCACGTGCAGGCCCCTGCCTTGCGATTCGGCCCGCATCTGCGTTTCGGCGTCTCCGCGCATGAAGGAATCGCTTGCGACCATCTCGCTGACCACCATGCCGGCACCGAAACGGGCGGCAAGCCTGCGGAACGGCAGGTCGGAGACCCCGGACATCGGGGCAAGAACGGACCGGTTGGATAATTCATGCCGGCCAATCGTCAGCGCTTTTGTCATCAGTGACACAGACTTTCTTTTCTGCTTACAGACTGTGCATATTGCAATATGCCTATATTGTAGACAATTCCTGCAATGCAACAAGTCAAAAATTGCGGTGCTCACGGGTCATAGTTAAAGACGGATTGAGAACCACCCGCGCCTGGTCCGCAGGACCCTCGCAAGGAGACCGCAAATGGCAAAAACAGCGGCCGCTCTGGTTGTCGCCGCGGGGCGCGGCACGCGCCTGGCGGGCAGCGAGAATGCCCTTCCGAAACAGTATCGGCCTCTCGCCGGCCGTCCCGTGCTGACCCATACACTGATCGCCCTGGGGAATCACCCGCGCATTTCCTGTCTTTTGCCCGTGATTCACAAGGACGACACTGTCCACTACGAGACAGCGGCTGCGGCACTGCCGGAAACCTGCGCGAAGAAGCTCGCTCGGCCCGTTCATGGCGGATCCACGCGACAGCAATCGGTTCTCGCCGGGCTGACCGCTCTGGCGGACACGGATTGCGACTATGTCCTGATACACGACGCGGCGCGCCCATTTGTCTCGCCGGACGTCCTGGACCGGCTGTTTTCAGCACTTGATTCCGGAGCGGACGGCGTGCTTGCCGCGCTCGCCGTTGCCGACACGCTCAAGCGGGCGGATGCCGGAGGGCGATCGATTGAAACGGTTGACCGGGCCGGGCTTTGGGCGGCGCAAACGCCGCAGGCCTTTCCGCTGGAGCGGATCCTTGCCGCCCACCGCAGCGCGGCCGGAGCGAACCACCACGACTTCACCGACGATACCGGGCTTGCGGAGTGGGCCGGAATGTCCATTGTATTGAGCGAAGGCGATCCGTCGAACTTCAAGATCACCACCGCGGCCGACCTGAAACGCGCGGAACATCAGGCGACATATCAATTCATGCCCGCAACCAGATCTCATTTGCGGCCACTGGCCGAACTCGCAGATATCCGCACCGGGATAGGCTATGACGTTCATGCGTTCGAAGACGGCGACGCCGTGGTGCTGGGAGGGGTCACGGTCCCGCACTCGAAAAAGCTGAAAGGCCATTCCGACGCGGATGTCGTGCTTCATGCGATCACCGATGCCACGCTCGGCGCGATCGGCGATGGCGATATCGGTCAGCATTTTCCACCGAGCGATCCGCAATGGCAGGGTGCGTCCTCCGACAGGTTCCAGACAGATGCCCTGCGCCGGGTGTCGGACCTTGGCGGCCGGCTTGCCCATATCGACGTGACGATTGTCTGCGAAGAGCCGAAAATCGGTCCGCACCGGCAGGCCATCCGGGAATCGATCGCCGCACTCTGCGAGATGCCGGTTTCACGGGTTTCGGTGAAGGCCACCACATCCGAGAGGCTGGGCTTTACCGGACGCAAGGAGGGCATGTCGGCGCTTGCCAGCGTCACGGTCCGCCTTCCGCTCGGCAACGAGGAATAGAGCGCATGAACGACCCGTCACCGGACTGCCTGGACGACCTTGCACCGCTTGCGGCATCGGTTCTGGATGCCCTGAAAGCCGCCAACCGGATGGTCGCGACGGCGGAATCATGCACCGGCGGTCTGATCTGCGCCGCTCTCACCGAAATCGCGGGCTCGTCCGCGGTCGTGGATCGCGGTTTCGTCACCTACTCGAACGAAGCGAAGACCGACATGCTCGGCGTGCCGCGGGACCTGATCGAGACAGTCGGCGCAGTCAGCAGGGAGGTCGCCATTGCCATGGCGGAAGGGGCCTTGCGCCGGTCCGGGGCGGACCTTGCGGTCTCGGTCACCGGCATTGCCGGACCGGGAGGCGGCAGCGCCGATAAACCGGTGGGCACTGTTCACTTCGCTCTTGCCCGCAAGGACGCACCGACGGAACACCTTCACCGCATGTTCCCCGATACCGGCCGCCAGAAGATCCGCCTTGCAACCGTTCAAACTTCTCTAATATCGATTTTAAATGCAATTTCCGAAGTAAAATCACATTAACGCTTCAACAAGGTCTTGCTGGGTTTCCGGTCTGGCGCCCCCTATGGTCCGCTTGTCTCGCCTGAACGGAAACCACGCAAAGCTTAGCCATGATGAAGTATTCGATCCTTCTGCTTGTCACCTTGTGCCTGTGCGGTGTGGCCAAGGCCGACGCGACCACGACACCTGGCGACTTCCACCTGATTTCCAGAGACCGGCACGGAATTTTCGTTGGCAGCCACAAACTGTTTCAAGACGAAATGCGGGGCACGAACAAGGTGTCCTATTGCCGGCGCACCTATTTTGTCCGCAGTCATTCGGTGGCCTGGGTGCAACTGGAAATCGAGCGCGGACACACCGTTCAGATTGAGTACAATTTCAGGCGCGGCTGGCGTCCGGTCTGCAATCACCCCGAACTTCAGGTGACCCTGAGCGACCTCGGCATCAGCATCAGCGCCAAGGAAGTTCTTGCCAGCGTGGATGAAAGCGCATCCGGCCAGGGCCGGCTGTCCGCCATCGGCGCCATGTTCCAGGCCGGCAGGACCAATGCCGGCGACAGTTCGTACCACACCCGCTAGCGATCCTCGCCCCCTGGCCTGTCGGTCTGCGAGCGCCTGACCAACCGGACGGATCTCACCGGAAAGACCGGCGCTTCAGCAGCAGGCAAAACCAAGAAAATTTTAATCAAATTGCCCGGGCGTCCAAGAGAAGTCCTACAGAGACTTTTGCTAATATGATCATTGACAGGGGTCAATTTCGTTAGACGAATTGTGGGTACAGGGAACGTATATGTCAGTCCAGCGCATACTTCTTGCGGCCGGTATAATCGGTCTGGCCAGCACCGGAGCCGTTGCCGGGGGTAAACTGCCCAAGTCCGGAGATACATACATCATCTCCCGGGACGACAACGAGATGTTCCGGGGCTCTCACCGGATTTACAGACGCATGGCAGACGGACTGATCAAGGTCCAGTATTGCGGCCGATCCTACTGGGTTCGCTACGCGACCGTTGCGTGGACGGAACTTGAGGTCAAGCAGGACTATGTTGTCCGGGTCGAATACAACAGGGGCAAGGGCTGGCGCCCGATCTGCGCGCATCCGGAAACCCAGGTCACGCTTGACGGACTGGGGATCAGCGAGGATCCGCGCATCGTGGTCCAGAACGACGGCATCACCGAAAGCAGGGTGAACCGGTTCGCGGCCATCAGGGAATCCTTCCAAACCGAACCGGCGGGTAAAGCGACAAAATCCTATCACAGCAAATAGACCGGTGCTGAACCCGGCAATGGTAAGGCCCGGGTAAGCGATCGAAGCTAGAATTCATAAAGGGAACGGGCGGCGCAACAAAGTATATAGGGAAATCCTGAGATGAAACGCTCCCGGCTGATCCTTGCGGTATCGATGCTCACCAGCTTGAGTCTGGCAGGCGAAGCCATTGCCCAGGGCGATTTCTACATTCGCTCCCAGTATTCCAACGGCACATTTACAGGCTTTCATGAAATTCTGACCCGGCCAAAGGACGGCTATCACGAAGCCCGCTATTGCGATCGGATCTTCTGGGTCTCCTCCGGCACCGTGATCTGGACGGAAGAAGAAGCGGCCGCGGGTAGAAGACTGATTCTGGAAGAAAATGTCGGCTCCGGCCGCAGGATCGTTTGCGCCGACTACGCGGATTTCGCGACGCTGGAGGATCTGGGTCTGAAAAAGGCCGAAGTCGAACGCATCCGCGGCAAGAACGAACCCCGTGACATGCAGTCCGGCCGCATCCGCATCATCCGGGACGCCTTCAAGCAATTCAAATAGGATGTCTCCGGAAAACCTTCAGGTTCCGTAAACCTGATCGGCCCGCGCCTCGAACGCGGTTGAGAACTTCCGGAAGGCCTTGTCGAACATGACCCCCATGAGCGACCCCAGCGTCCTGCTTCGGAATTCGTAGGATATGAAGAAGCCGACAGTGCTGCCCCCGTCCCCTGCCTCCTCGAAGGTCCAGGTGTTCTCCAGATGCTTGAAGGGGCCGTCCAGATACTCCACCAGGATTGTCCGTTCGTCCGGCTTCAGTTCAACCCTGCTGGTGAAGGTTTCCTTGAAGAGCTTGTAGGCAACGGTCATGTCGGCGACGAGGACCGTACGTCCGTCCTCGAGTTCCTTGCGCCCGCGCACATTCAGATCCTGGCACAACGGCACGAATTGCGGATACTGCTCTACGTCGGCCACCAACCGGAACATGTCATCCGCGCAGTGATTGACCTTGTGGGTGGAGGAAAAGCTGGGCATTCAGGTTCACGGGTCCTGTCGCATCAAATCATCAGTGACCGAGCTTGGCCTTGCGCGCCGCCCGCAGATCGGCGAAATCCTCGCCCGCATGATGCGAGGAGCGCGTCAGCGGACTTGCCGACACCTTGAGGAAGCCCTTGGCGTAGGCGATCCGCTCAAACCCCTTGAAGTCCTCCGGCGTGATGAAGTCCATCACCGGATGATGCTTCTTGGACGGTTGCAGGTATTGGCCGATCGTCAGGAAATCGACGTCTGCCGCCCTGAGGTCGTCCATCAGCTGAAGCACCTCGTTGCGGACCTCGCCGAGCCCGACCATGATGCCGGACTTGGTGAACATTTCCGGATCGAGTTCCTTGGCTTTCTGGAGAATACGAATCGAGTGGAAATAGCGGGCGCCCGGCCGGACTGTCAGATATTTCGACGGCACGGTTTCCAGGTTGTGGTTGAACACATCCGGCTTCGCCTCGACGACAATTTCAAGGGCGCCGTCCTTGCGCAGGAAGTCGGGTGTCAGCACTTCGACTGTCGTGGAAGGCGACGTGTTGCGGATCGCCTGGATCACATCGGCGAAATGCCGTGCGCCGCCGTCATCCAGATCGTCCCGGTCGACCGAGGTGATGACGACATGTTCCAGCCCCATGGCGGCAACCGCGTCGGCGACGCCCTGTGCCTCCTTCGGGTCGACCGGACCCGGCATGCCCGTGCGCACGTTGCAGAAGGCACAGGCGCGGGTGCATGTATCGCCCAGGATCATGAAACTGGCATGCTTCTTCGACCAGCATTCGCCGATGTTGGGACAGCCTGCTTCCTCGCACACGGTCACCAGGTTGTTTTCACGGACCACTTCCTGGGTCTCGCGATAGACCGGTGATGTCGGCGCCTTGACGCGAATCCATTTCGGCTTTCGCTGCACCGGATTGTCGGGGCGATGCGCCTTTTCCGGATGACGCGGCCGCGCATCGGAGGTCTGCTGAGGGCGATTGAGCGTGTCGACGATCGTAACCATGGGTCCTAAGTGTCGCTATTGCCTTGATAGGTCAAGCCGTAATGCCGGCGAGACTGCTATGTGATTATTGCAGGACTGCGCAGTTTTTCCAGCTTCGCGCGCGCATTGTCCGTCAGTGGATGGGACTTTCTTGTGTCCTCGTTCATCTGAACGATCACCGTGACAGCCTTCGCAACGGGGACCAAATCCTGAAACACCGTCTGAGACAGTTTGAACGAGCTTCTGCCGATATCCAGAACCGCTGTGCCGATCTCCACCTCGCCCGGCCAGTTGACCTCGGCGAGGAAGTCCAGTTCCAGCCGTGCGATCACAAAGGCAGAGCCCGTATCGGCAAGCCCGTCGCCGACGATGACTTCGACACGTCCTGTTTCCAGGAAGGTCGCGAAGACCGCGTTGTTGACATGTCCCTGACGGTCCGTATCCGCGTAGCGCAGCTTGTCTCTGGCCTTCAGCGGGAAATCGGCGATCGAAGTCAAGAGATCGTCCCGCCCGTCACTTGAACAGTTTCTTCCACAGGAACAGGAACAGGATCGCGCCGACGACGGAGATGATCAGCCTGTCGAGAATGCCGCCGGTCACATTGAGATCGAAAAGAGACGCCAGTTCGCCGCCGACAAGGGCACCGATCAGGCCGACGACCAGGCTGCCCAGGAACCCGCCCCGGCTGTTCAGAACCCGGTGGGCGACGGCGCCGGCGATGAGGCCGATGATGACTGTGATAATCAGACCCATCGCGGGCTCCTTTTCCAGACCAGACTTAAGCGATCAGCCGCGCAAGCAGCACCACAACGATCGCCCCGATGGCCGCGACAACGACCTCGTTCACGTATTGATTGCCGAGATTGATGTTGATGCCCGCCAGCTTGAACAGGAACCCGCCGACAAATGCGCCCACGAGACCGATGATCAGATAACGGATCAGGCCGCCGCCCCCGACGACAATACTTGCCAGCCAACCGGCGATGATGCCGATCGCCACCCAGATCAGAATTGCTTTTACATCCATGACTGAAAGCTCCCTTTGCCTCTTTGCCCCGACGGACACACGTTACCCTGTTGAGAGGACGCGTCCAGCACGGAAGCACCGAAAGTCTTCCGACTGTCCCGTCCGGGTCTGCAGACGT
The DNA here is from genome assembly GCF_038900065.1 of Roseibium sp. AS2. Taxonomy (NCBI): domain Bacteria; kingdom Pseudomonadati; phylum Pseudomonadota; class Alphaproteobacteria; order Hyphomicrobiales; family Stappiaceae; genus Roseibium; species Roseibium sp. AS2. Next base: position 148,310 of record NZ_JBBMQN010000008.1, on the reverse strand, counting down.
TTGTCCCGGCAACCTGTGTTGCCGGGTGCCTTGTCAATCAGGCGTTCAGAACGCGGCCATAGGCGTCGAGCACGGATTCCTTCATCATTTCCGACAGGGTCGGATGCGGGAAGATCGTGTGCATCAGCTCTTCTTCGGTCGTTTCCAGGTTCATGGCAACCACGAACCCCTGGATCAGTTCGGTCACTTCCGCGCCGCACATATGCGCCCCCAGAAGTTCACCGGACGTCTTGTCGAAGATCACCTTGATAAGGCCATTGTCCTCACCAAGCGCGATGGCCTTGCCGTTGGCATTGAAACTGTAGCGTCCGACCCGGATGTCCCGGCCCTGTTCCTTGGCCCTGGCTTCGGTCAGACCGACGGAGGCGACCTGCGGGTTGCAATAGGTACAGCCCGGGATCTTGCGGTGATCCATTGCGTGAACACCCGGAACGCCGGCGATCTTCTCGATGCAGATCACCCCTTCGTGCTCGGCCTTGTGGGCCAGCATCGGCGGGCCGGCAACATCGCCGATGGCATAGAGGCCGGCAACGTTGGTGCGGCCGTATTCGTCGATGACGACACAGCCGCGGTCGGTTTTCACGCCGAGCGCCTCAAGGCCGATATTCTCGATATTGCCCTGGACACCGACAGCGGAGATCAGATGATCGGCCTTGATCTGGCTGACCTTGCCGTCCTTGGTCTCGACATGCGCGGTGATCGAATTCGCCGCCTTGTCGACCTTGGTCACCTTGGCTTCGGTGATGATCTTCAGACCTCGTTTTTCGAGCGCCTTGCGGGCGAATTTCGAGATTTCCTCGTCCTCGACCGGCATCACGTTGGCCATCAGCTCGACGACCGTCACGTCGACACCCATGGAAAGATAGAAGGAGGCGAACTCGATGCCGATGGCACCGGAACCCATCACGACCAGCGATTGCGGCATCTTCGCCGGCTTCATGGCTTCGAAGTAGGTCCAGATCAGCTTTCCGTCCGGCTCGATGCCCGGCAGCGCCCGCGGACGGGCGCCGGTTGCGACGATGATGTGCTTGGCGGTGTAGGTGCCCTCGCCTTTCACGCCCTTGGGAACCGGGTTCTGCGGCTCGACCACGGGCTTGGAGGACTTGCCGACAACGACCTCGCCCGGTTTCGTGAGCTTGGCCTCGCCCCAGATCACATCGATCTTGTTCTTCTTCATCAGAAAACCGACGCCGCCGTTCAATCGTGCGGAGACGCCACGCGAACGTGCGACGACATCCTTGACGTCGGCTTTCATGGTGCCTTCCAGCGTCAGGCCGAAGCTCTTTGCATGATTGGCATGGTCGAGGATTTCAGCAGAGCGCAGCAGGGCCTTGGTGGGAATGCAACCCCAGTTGAGGCAGATCCCGCCCAGATGCTCGCGTTCGACGATAGCGGTCTTGAAACCCAGCTGCGCGGCCCGAATTGCGGTCACGTATCCGCCCGGCCCCGAACCGATGATGATCACGTCGTAGTTGGTGTCAGCCATGGTGTTTTCCCCGGCACAAGAAGTCATCGTTCAAAAACGGCGCGGCGTTGCCGCCGCGCCGGAGACCATGCCTCAGACCAGCATGCTCATCGGATTTTCGATGTAGCCCTTGAAGGCCCCGAGCACTTGCGCTCCAAGCGCTCCGTCCACGCAGCGGTGGTCGGTGGACAGGGTCACGCTCATGACCGTGGCCACGGACAATTCGCCGTCCTTGACGACCGGGCGCTTCTCGCCGGCGCCGACGGCCAGGATGGTCGCATGCGGCGGGTTGACGACCGCCGAGAAGTTCTTCACGCCCATCATGCCCATGTTGGAAACAGCCGTGGTGCCGCCCTGGTACTCTTCCGGCTTGAGCTTGCGCTCTTTCGCGCGCTTGCCCAGGTCCTTCATGTCGTTGGAGATGACGGACAGAGACTTTTCCTCCGCGCGGCGGATGATCGGCGTGATCAGCCCACCGGGAATGGACACGGCAACACCGACATCGGCGTGCTTGTGGATGACCATGTTGTCGTCGGTCCAGGAGACATTCGCATCCGGAACATCCCGCAGGGCAAGTGCCAGCGCCTTGATGGTCATGTCGTTGACCGACAGCTTGTAGGCGGGAGTGCCGTCCTTGTCCTTCGGCGCAGCGCTGTTGAGCTGAGCCCGGAGCGCCAGCAATGCGTCCAGTTCGCAATCCACGGAAACATAGAAATGCGGAATGGTCTGCTTGGACTCGGTCAGGCGCTTGGCGATGGTCTTGCGCATGCCGTCATGCGGCACCAATTCGTAGGACCCTTCGTCGTAAAGCTTCAGCACCTGATCGGCGGACGGGCCAGTGGCCAGGGCCGGTGCGGCGGCCGCCTTCGGAGCCTCGGCGGCGGCCGGAGCAGCCTTGCCGGTTCCCGCTTCCAGAGCGGCCTCGATGTCGCGCTTGATGACGCGCCCGTGCGGGCCTGTCCCCTTGAGCGCCTTCAGGTCGAGACCGTTGAGCTGAGCAAGCCGGCGGGCCAGCGGCGAGGCAAAGATGCGCCCGCCATCGGCAGCCTTCGGAGCCGGAACCGGCTCGCTTGCGGCCGCGGCGCCGGTTTCGATCACCGGAGCACTGTCCGGCACGGCCGGCGCCTTGTCGCCGCCGGAAGGCGCCCCGGAAGCGTCAGAAGCGCCACCCGATGTATCGATGGCACCGGCATCTTCGCCGTCTTCCAGCAGAACGGCGATCAGTGCATTGACCTTGACGCCCTCCGTGCCGTCGGGCACGACGATCTTGCCGACCGTGCCCTCGTCCACGGCTTCGACTTCCATTGTCGCCTTGTCGGTCTCGATCTCGGCGATGACATCACCGGCAGAGACCTTGTCGCCTTCCTTGACCAGCCATTTGGCCAGGTTGCCCTCCTCCATTGTCGGAGAAAGGGCCGGCATGGTGATATTGATTGGCATGTCCGTCTCCCGCGCCTCAGGCTGTGTAGGTTACGGCTTTGACCGCATCGATGACGTCCCCGACATTCGGCAGCGCCAGCTTTTCCAGGTTCGCGGCATAGGGCATCGGAACGTCCTTGCCGGTCACGCGCAGGATCGGTGCGTCGAGATAATCGAAGCCCTTCTCCTGAACCTGGAACGCGATTTCCGAGGAAACGGAGCACATCGGATAGGCTTCTTCCACCGTCACCAGCCGTCCGGTCTTGCGGACCGAAGCCAGAACCGTATCGATGTCCAGGGGACGGATCGTGCGCAGGTTGATGACCTCTGCGGAAATGCCCATTCCGGCAAGTTCCTCGGCAGCCTTCAAGGCATAGGTCATGCCGATGCTCCACGACACCACCGTGACATCCGTGCCGCCGCGCTCGATCTTCGCCTTGCCGATGGGCAGGACAAAATCTTCCATGTCCGGAACATCGAACGATTGCCCGTAGAGGATCTCGTTTTCCAGAAAGATGATCGGATTCGGATCACGGATCGCGGCCTTCAGAAGGCCCTTCGCGTCGGCAGCCGAATAGGGCTGGATGACCTTGAGGCCGGGCACATGCGCATACCAGGCGGCATAGTCCTGGGAATGCTGTGCGCCGACGCGGGCGGCCGCGCCGTTGGGACCGCGGAACACGATCGGCGCCCCCATCTGGCCGCCGGACATGTAGAGCGTCTTGGCGGCCGAGTTGATGATCTGGTCAATCGCCTGCATGGCGAAGTTGAAGGTCATGAACTCGACGATCGGTTTCAATCCGGACATGGCCGCGCCGACACCCAGACCGGCAAAGCCGTGTTCGGTGATCGGCGTGTCGATCACGCGCTTTTCGCTGAATTCATCCAGCAACCCTTGCGTGATCTTGTAGGCACCCTGGTATTCGGCGACTTCCTCACCCATGACGAAGACGTCAGCGTCACGGCGCATTTCCTCGGCCATCGCGTCGCGCAGCGCTTCGCGGACGGTCGAGGATTTCATGGCTGTCCCGGCCGGCACTTCCGGATCCTCGGCGATCTCCGGTGCCGGAGCCTGCGGTGTCGGCGCGGAAGCAATGGCGGGCGCGCTCGGTGTTTCTGCGGGAGCCGGCGCAGGCGCGGTGGCTGCGGCGTCGATCGCGCCGGCGTCCTCACCCTCGGCAAGGAGAACGGCAATCTTCTCGTTGACCTTGACGTTGTCGGTACCCTCGGCGACGAGGATCTTGCCCAGCGTGCCTTCGTCGACCGCTTCCACTTCCATGGTGGCCTTGTCGGTCTCGATTTCGGCGATCACGTCGCCCGCAGCAACGCTGTCACCTTCGGCTTTCAGCCACTTGGCCAGCTTGCCTTCTTCCATTGTCGGCGAAAGCGCCGGCATCAAAACGTCGATCGGCATGTTAATCCCCGGCGTTAGAGCAGAATGTCGGTGTAGAGTTCGGACGCGTCCGGCTCCGGATCGGTCTGGGCGAATTCGGCGGCCTCGGCCACCCTGGCCCGGATTTCCTTGTCGATCCCCTTGAGGTCGTCTTCGGAAGCCCAGCCCTGTTCCAGCAACCGTGCACGGACCTGCTCGATCGGATCATGCTCCGAGCGCATTTTCTGGACTTCGTCCTTCGAACGGTATTTCGCCGGGTCGGACATGGAGTGACCACGATACCGGTAAGTGATCATTTCCAGAATGTAGGGACCCTTGCCCTCGCGGCACCAGGTCAGGGCTTTCTCGGCCGCGGCCATGACAGCACGCACATCCATGCCGTCGACCTGGGCGCCCGGAATGCCGAATGAGGCCCCGCGCTGGGAAAGGTCGGTGGTGGCGGACGCGCGGGCAACACTGGTGCCCATGCCGTATTTGTTGTTCTCGATCACATAGACGACCGGAAGTTTCCAGAGTTCGGCCATGTTGAAGCTCTCGTAGACCTGGCCCTGATTGGAGGCGCCATCGCCGAAGAAGGCCATCGCCACGTTGCCGTTCTCGCGATACTTGTTGGCAAAGCCGAGTCCTGTGCCGAGCGAGACCTGCGCGCCCACGATGCCGTGCCCGCCGTAGAAGTGCTTTTCCTTGGAGAACATGTGCATGGAGCCGCCCTTGCCTTTCGACAGGCCGCCGCGGCGCCCGGTCAGCTCGGCCATGACACCCTTCGGGTCGAGATCCATCGCCAGCATGTGGCCATGGTCCCGGTAGCCGGTGATCATCTGATCGCCGTCCTTCTTGGCCATCTGCATGCCGACGACGACTGCTTCCTGGCCGATATACAAGTGACAGAATCCGCCGATGAGGCCCATGCCGTACAATTGTCCGGCTTTTTCCTCAAATCGTCGAATCAGAAGCATTTCTCGGTAGGCGTGAAGTTCCCGGTCCTTGTCGAACTCTGCGATCGCTGGTTGCGCCTTCTTGGCGGAACTGCGGCTCCGGCTGGTGCTCTTTGAGCTAGCGGAAGTGGTTTTTGATGCTGCGGCCATAACCCTCTTCTCGGCGTGACGTTTCCCCTAAGACAGTTAGCAGCAACTTATCTTGTCGCTGCTGTCAATCCAATCCATCAAAATCACACAATAAAACAGCACTAAGCCAATGTAAATGCTTGCCTATTTATATTTTAACTGAATTTTTGTTAAACGCGGAAAATGAACTATTTTTCAGTTCATCTCATAGCGGTGCCCCGGGCGCAGGACCACCAGCTCGTCAGCATGCACCAGGTTGAGATTGAGTCTGGCCCGCTCGTCCAGCATATCAGGGTCGAGACTTTCCGGCCGCAGCAGACTGACCCGGGCGAGCAGGTCATGGCGCTGTGCGGTCAGCACCGACAATTCCTGTTCGAGTTCGGACACCTGCCGCTCGATCATGGCACGGCCAACAATCCCGAGCTCACCACTCATTGCGTGAAACCCGAAGTAACCCAGGGCTGCAATCGCAATGACAGGTGTGATCAGACGGCGGAGAAAGGATTGCTTTCGCTGGCGGGTGGCTGCTCGGGGCACTCTTGGACCTTAACGCTGAACTACTGGTCTCTTTATCCCCCCACTATGCGGATTTAGGTTTAATAGAGTCTTGAGAGGGAAAATGAATCCCCCGACAAATTTCAACCGGCGAAGATTCAACCAGAAGAAGCAATGCCATGGACCCGTTTGCGGACGAACGCGACAAAATGGTGACCTCCCAGCTCCGCCGGCGAGGTATCAGCGACGCACGGGTCCTGGCGGCCATGGCGAAGGTGCCAAGGCATCTGTTCGTGTCCGGCACGCGCCGGACAAAAGCGTATTGGGACGGGCCGCTGGCGATCGGACACTACCAGACAATTTCCCAGCCCTACATCGTTGCCCTGATGTGCGAGGCGCTCGCCTTGACCAGAAACTGTGATTGCCTGGATATCGGCACAGGCTCCGGTTACGCGGCAGCGGTGCTCTCTGAGCTTTGCCGCTCCGTTGTTTCCGTCGAACGCTTTCCGGAACTGGCCGCTTTCGCCAGGAACAACCTGCAGCAGGCCGGCTATCGCAACATCGAGGTTCACGACGGTGACGGCTCTCTCGGCTACGAGCCGAAAGCTCCCTACGACGCAATCTCGGTCGCCGCCGCGGCGCCGGTCGTACCCGTGGAGCTGAAAGCGCAACTGAAACCAGGTGGCCGTCTGGTCATCCCGGTCGGCAGCCGGCAATCAGGTCAGGATCTCATTCGGGTCACACGGATGCCGGACGGCTCGTTTCACACGGACAATCTGGGAAGCGTCGCATTCGTTCCGCTTGTGGGCGCGGAGGGCTGGCCGGAAGGAAACTGACCGGAAAGCCTGTGCCCGGCCCCGGAACAAGATGGCCTGTGCGCCCGGAAAATCGGCGCATCAGAGCCATCAAGGCGTTGCCAGCCGCGCCAGTTTGGTCAGGACCGCCGCTGCCCCTTTAAGGCGCGTGTCCGTATTCTCCCAGTCCCGTGTCAGCACAACCTTCTGGTCCGGACGGATCTTGGCCAGCACGCCCTGCTCGGCAATATAGGAAACCAGCCCGGCTGGGTTCGCGAATTCACTGTTGCGGAAGGTCAGGACAATGCCCTTCGGCCCCGCATCCACCTTCTCCACGTTGGCCTTGCGGCACAGCCCCTTGATGTAGACGATCTTCAGGAGATGCTGGACCTCTTCGGGCAACGGTCCGAACCGGTCGATCAGTTCGGCGCCGAACGCGTCGATCTCTTCGGCTTCGGTGACATCGCCGAGACGCCGGTAGAGCTGCAGACGCAATTGCAGGTCGCTGACATAGGTCTCCGGGATCAGCACCGGTGTGCCGATATTGATTTGCGGCGACCATTTTTCGTCGCCGAAATCGGCGCCGCCGTCCTTCAACTGGGCAACCGCCTCTTCCAGCATCTGCTGATAGAGCTCGAAGCCGACTTCCCTGACGTGGCCGGACTGCTCCTCACCCAGAAGGTTGCCGGCACCGCGAATATCCAGGTCGTGGCTGGCCAGCTGGAAGCCGGCGCCAAGCGTTTCCAGCGACTGCAGCACCTTCAGGCGCCGCTCGGCCGTCGCCGTCAGCGTCTTGTTGGCCGGTACGGTGAAGAGCGCGTAGGCCCGGGTCTTCGACCGGCCCACCCGGCCGCGCAACTGATAGAGCTGGGCAAGGCCGAACATGTCGGCCCGATGCACGATCAGCGTGTTCGCGGTGGGAATGTCGAGACCCGATTCCACGATCGTGGTCGACAGCAGGACGTTGTACTTGCCCTCGTAGAAGGCATTCATCACGTCCTCGAGTTCGCTCGGTGGCATTTGCCCGTGGGCGACCGCCACCTTCAGTTCGGGGACCTGGCTCTCCAGGAACTCGCGCCGCTCGGCAAGATCGGCCAGCCGCGGACAAACGTAGAAACTCTGCCCGCCCCGATAATGCTCCCGAAGCAGGGCTTCCCTGACTACAAGCGGGTCGAAGGGAGAAACGAAGGTTCTGACCGCCAGCCTGTCGACCGGCGGCGTTGCGATCAGCGACAGCTCCCGCACACCGGTGAGGGCAAGCTGAAGCGTGCGCGGGATCGGCGTGGCCGACAGGGTCATCACATGAACGTCCGACTTCAGTTCCTTCAGCCGTTCCTTGTGCTTGACACCGAAATGCTGCTCTTCGTCGATGATCAGGAGACCGAGATCGCGGAACTGGATCGACTTGCCGAGCAGGGCATGGGTCCCGACGACGATATCGACCGAACCGTCCGCGATCCCCTTCTTGGTCAGGTTCAAATCCCGTGTCGGTACAAGACGGGACGCATGGCCGACATTGATCGGCAAACCGTGGAACCGTTCGCTGAAGGTCTTGTAGTGCTGGCGCGCCAGCAAGGTTGTCGGGACAACCACCGCCACCTGGCGGCCCGACATGGCGGCAAGGAACGCCGCCCGCAGAGCCACTTCCGTCTTGCCGAAGCCGACATCTCCGCAGATCAGCCTGTCCATCGGCCGTCCGGAGGCAAGATCGTCGAAAACGGCGTCGATCGCCGTCAGCTGATCCTCCGTTTCCTCGTATGGGAAACGGGTGGCGAACTCGTCATAGACCCCTTCGGGCGTTTCCACGACAGGGGCTGTTTTCAGCGCTCGTGCTGCCGCGGTCTTGATGAGGCCGTCGGCAATCTCGAGAATGCGTTTCTTGAGCTTGGCCTTGCGGGCCTGCCAGGCACCGCCGCCGAGCTTGTCGAGTTGCGCCTCCTGGTCTTCCGACCCGTAGCGGGACAGGAGCTCGATATTCTCGACCGGCAGATACAGCTTGTCGCCACCGGCATATTGCAGTTCCAGGCAATCATGTGGCGCGCCGACCGCCTCGATCGTCTTCAGGCCGATGAACCGGCCGATGCCGTGCTCGACATGGACGACCAGATCGCCTTCCGCGAGGCCGGTCGCCTCCGTGATGACATTGGCGCCCTTGGCCTTGCGGCGCGATTTGCGCACCAGGCGGTCGCCCAGAATGTCCTGCTCGCCGATAAAGCTGATATCGGCGAGTTCGAACCCGTGTTCGATACCCAAAACGCAGAGTGCGGTGGTCTTGGCCGGCAGCGTCTCAAGATCCGCGAGCGTCTCCACCTCCTGGACCGCGCCCAGGCCGTGATCGCCGAGGATCTGCCCCAGCCGGTCGCGGGAGCCTTCCGACCAGCAGGCGATCATCGTCCGCTTGCCCTGCTTCTGCAAGTCACGAACATGGGTTGTCAGCGCGTCGAAGATGTTGACATCGCCGGCGGCGCGCTCCGCGGCAAAGCTGCGCCCCTGACGCCCGCCAAGGTCCAGGACCACCTTGCCGCTGCCCGGTGGCGGCGTGAACGGATCGAGCGACGCAGTTGCCCGGTCCGCGATCGCGGTCGTCCATTCGTCCTCCAGCACGTAGAGGCTTTCCGGTTCGACCGGCATGTAAGGCACGTTCCCGGCAGCCGTGCCCAGTTCCCGGGCTTCCTGGCGGGCCTGATAATACTCGCGCACCTGACCGCTGCGTTCGCGCACGGCATCGGCGGTGCTGGTGTCGAGCACGACCGGCGTGTCGCCGATATAGTCGAACAGGGTTTCAAGCCGCTCGTGAAACAGAGATAACCAGTGTTCCATGCCCGCATAACGCCGGCCATCGCTGATCGACTGGTAGAGCACGTCTTCCCGGCTGGTTGCACCAAAGCCGGCCAGATAGGACCGCCGGAACCTGGAAATCGCGTCCTGCGACAGCACGACCTCGCTCATCGGCACGAGGTCGAGGCGCCTGAGCTGCTTCGATGTGCGCTGGGTCTCCGCGTCGAACGAGCGGATCGATTCCAGCGTGTCCCCGAAGAAATCCAGCCGGACCGGTTCTTCCGATCCGGGCGCGAACAGGTCGACAATGCCGCCGCGTACGGCAAATTCACCCGTCTCGCGCACTGTCGGTGTGCGTGAAAATCCGTTCATTTCCAGCCAGGACGAAATGGCAGCCATGTCCACCTGATTGCCCGGAGCCATCGAGAACGTCTGGTCCGCCATGAACGAGCGTTCCGGCATGCGCTGCAGCGCCGCGTTCAAGGTGGTCAGCAGGACGGTCTTCCGGCCGGGCGCAACCCCGCGTGCCAGTTGCCCCAGCGCCAGAAGCCGGCGCGCGCTGATGGCTGCATTCGGCGATACCCGGTCATAGGGAAGGCAATCCCAGGCCGGCAACTGGAGGATCTCGACACTGCTGTCGAAGAAACCCAGAGCTTCCGCGATCATCGACATGCGGGTGGCGTCGCGGGCAATGAAGACGAGCGCAAGACCGTCATCGCCGGCTTCGGCCAGCATGCGCGCAAGCGCAAAACTTTCCGCACCATCCGGCACGCTGGCCAGCGTGACGTTGGCCCTGTCCTTGAGCAGCCTGTCAAACACGGAATGCAGTCCTGTCTGTTATTTTGCGAAGCCGGCCGGGCCGGCTGTTTCATGATAGGCGATGATCCGTCGGTAAAGCGGCCCGTCCCATTCCTCGGGCAGCGGCTTACGGCCGGTCATCCAGGCGTAGAGATCCTGATCATATGCGGTCAGGAGATGTTCCAGTTCGCGCAGTTCGTCTTCGTCAAGGCGATCGATCTCGGCATCGGCGAAACCGCCCAGAAGCAGATCCATTTCCTTCATGCCCCGGTGCCAGCACCGGAACAGGATCTTTTTGCGCCGGGGATCGCGCGTGTCGCCGGAAAATTCTGACATGGACAGCCTGTTTGAAACTGGCCGGCGCCGCGAGGCGGAGACGGTTTTCCGCTCTGCCGAAAGCCCGGTCCGGTGAATTCGTGACGGATATATAGCGTCACAATTCCGGCTTGTCAGCGCCCGGTTCACAGATTGTTCTAATTGTTGCGCGGGCGTCCGTGTTCATGGCAGAACAGGAGCCTCGCTCGCCGAAAGGCCCGCCGATCCCATCAAGGTTTCCCAGCCGACCATGCGCCCTCCGGTCCTCGATCCCCTTTTTGCCCCGGTCTCGACCCTCCCCGGCATCGGACCGAAGATCGCCAAGCTGGTTTCGGCGCTGGTCGGAAGCCAGCCCGACCGGGATGCCACCGTCGCCGATCTCCTGTTCCACCTCCCCCACAGCCTGATCGACCGCCGTCACCGGCCCGGAATCGCCTATTCGGAAAACGGCGACATCGTCACGCTCGATGTCATTGTCGGCCGCCATATGGCGCCGCCTGGAAGTTCCAGGGCGCCCTACCGCATCAGCGCGCATGACGACACCGGCGAGATTACGTTCGTGTTCTTTCATCCACGCCGCGACTGGCTGGAAAAGACCTTTCCGGAAGGGGCCCGGCGGATCGTTTCGGGAAAGGTCGAATGGTTCCATGACCGGCCGCAGATGGTGCATCCCGACTATGCGCTCGCCCCGGAGGAAGCCGCCGAGATGCCGGCGGTCGAACCGGTCTATCCGCTGACCGCCGGACTTACCTCCAAGACCCTGCAAAAGGCCGTTCGCGCCGCGGTGGGCCGTATTCCGCGATTGCCGGAATGGCTGAACGATGCCTATCTGCACCAGACCGGCTGGCCGGATTTCGCCGAGGCCCTGAAGACGGTTCACGCACCGGCGGAACGGCAGGATCTGGACCCGGACTCGCCGTATCTGCAACGCCTTGCCTATGATGAACTGCTGGCAAGTCAGTTGGCCCTCGCAATGGTCCGGGCTCACATGCGCACACTTGGCGGAATTGCCCGCCGTCCGACGGGAGACCTGCAGCGGGCGGTCATCTCCGCCCTACCCTTCCAGCTCACGGACAGTCAGGTCGGGGCTATTGAGGAAATCAACGAGGATCTTGCCAGGCCGGTGCGCATGCTCCGTCTACTTCAGGGCGATGTCGGCGCGGGCAAGACCGTGGTTGCCCTTGCCGCGCTGGCACAGGTGATCGAAACCGGCGCGCAAGGCGCGCTGATGGCACCGACCGAGATCCTTGCCCGTCAGCACTACGCCTCCCTCGCCCCCCTGTGCGACAAGGCCGGCATCCGCCTGGCCCTGATGACCGGCAAGGACACCCAGAAGGAGCGGCGCGCCCGCCAGGCGCAGATCGACGCCGGCGAGATCGACCTTGTGGTCGGCACACACGCCCTGTTTCAGGGAACCGTCACCTTCCGGAACCTCGGGCTGGTGGTGGTCGACGAGCAGCACCGCTTCGGGGTGCATCAGCGTCTGGCCCTTTCGGAAAAAGGCCAGGGCGTCGACGTTCTGGTCATGACGGCAACCCCGATTCCGCGCACGCTGGTACTCACGTGTTTCGGCGACATGGACGTCTCCCGGCTGACCGGCAAGCCGGCAGGCCGCAAACCGATCGCCACGGTCTCGGTGTCCCTGGACCGTCTTGAGGAAATCATCTCCCGCGTCGGTGCGGCGATCGCCGAAGGACAGAAAGTTTACTGGGTGTGCCCGCTGGTCGAGGAATCGGAGAAAATCGACCTCGCTGCGGTGGAAGATCGGCACCGGGTCCTGGAACAGGTTTTCAGGCAAAAGGTCTCGCTGGTCCACGGCCGTATGACCGCCGCGGAGAAGGATGCCGCAATGGGCGACTTCAAATCCGGCACGACCAGGATTCTTGTCGCCACCACCGTCATCGAGGTCGGTGTGGACGTTCCCGATGCCACCATCATCGTGATCGAACATGCCGAGCGGTTCGGGCTCGCACAGTTGCATCAGCTCCGGGGCCGCGTCGGCCGCAGCGACAAGACGTCCTCCTGCGTCCTTCTATACAAGGGACCGCTCGGTGAGACTGCGGGCGCCCGGCTCAACATCATGCGCGAGACCAATGACGGCTTCCTCATAGCGGAGGAGGATCTGAAACTGCGCGGCGGCGGTGAAATCCTCGGCACCCGCCAGTCGGGCACGCCGGGCTTCCGGATCGCCCGCGCCGAGGATCACGCGGACCTGATGGAAGTTGCCAGAGACGATGCCCGGCTCATTCTGGAAACAGACCCCGACCTGACCTCTCCGCGCGGAACGGCGCTGCGCTGTCTGCTGTATCTGTTCGGCCGGGACGCCGCTATCCGGCTGCTGAGAGCCGGCTGATCAGGTCTTTTTGTCGGCGGCGACACGTTGCAACTGCTGCGGATCAACAATCGCGTCCTTGAGTGTTTCGGGATGTTTCGGGCTGACCAGACCCGCAGAGATGACGAGCTTGGCGGCATCCTCGACGCTCATGTCCAGCTCGACGATCTCCTCCTTGGGCACGAACAGGAGAAACCCGGAAGTCGGATTGGGCGTTGTAGGAAGAAACACGGACATGGTCTCAGCTCTGTCGGCGAGACGCCGTGCCACTTCCCCCTTTGTCTCGGTGGAAATGAACACGATTGCCCAGAGCCCCTTGCGCGGATATTCGATCAGGGCCGCCTTGTTGAAACTGCTGCCACGTTCATCAAGTACTGTCTCAAATATTTGCTTCAAGCCGCTGTAAATATTACGAACAAGCGGCATTCTTCCAACGACGTTTTCGCCAAAGGATATGAGGCTGCGACCAAGAAAGTTGGCTGCCAGGAAGCCGACGATCGTCAGCACGAAGATTGCCACGATCAACCCGAAGCCAGGCACGGAAAACGGCAGGTAGGTGTCCGGATTGTAGATCTTCGGCACAAACGGTTTCACCCAGCCGTCGACCCATTTGATGAAGGTCCACGTCAGCCACAACGTGATTCCGATCGGACCGGTGATCACCAGCCCCGTCAGAAAATAGTTTCGAAGACGCGTTGCCGCACCCGGCCTATGATGACCTATCTTGTGCGTGTCATCTGATTTATGTTTGCTGCGGCTCATGGGCGACACCCGGCTGAAGTCCCTATATGTGCACGTCTATTCAACGGACCGCTGTTAGATAAGCATTTTTACCGCGCCGCGGTATCCTTCGCTCGGTTAATTTTTCAGCGATCTACCCAAAAAATGCGGATTTCGGAGGCAGTGTTGCGGCGAACCACGTTCAAACTCTTGGGAGCCGGGTGTGTCGGGATAGGTTTTCTGGGCGCAATTCTGCCACTGCTGCCCAGCACGATCTTCTTCATCCTCGCGGCCGCCTGCTTTGCAAGGTCCTCTCCCGCCCTGGAAGCCCGGATCCTCGGCCATCCCGTATTCGGACCGCCCGTGGTCGCCTGGCGCAAGCACGGTGCCATCGGCAGAAAGGCAAAGACGCTGGCAGTCTCCGGCATGGCCTTCGGGTACGGCATGTTCATCTACACCGTCCGGCCGGATCTCTGGCTGGCCGTTGTCGCCGGACTGTTTATCGCCGCAAGCGCGGCCTACGTGCTGAGCCGTCCATCCGGCGCACCCGTCCGCTCGACCGACGACAGCCCGGACCAGTCCTGAACCCGCCTGCCCTGACTTGGCCTATCTTGTCCTGACCTGACCTGTCCTGTCCTGACTTTCCATAAGGTGCGCCTCCCGGCGGTCGCCCGGTGCATTTTGCTCCCGGTCCCGTCCCGAGCCCACAGTCGCGCCGCATCTCAGCCCGCCAGGGTCATTCCACCGTGACCGATTTTGCCAGATTGCGCGGCTGATCCACGTCCGTCCCCATGAATACGGCCGTGTGATAGGCGATCATCTGCACCGGCAGGGCATAGATGATCGGGGCGACGATGTCGGACATGTTCGGCATTATCACGATGTTCTCGGCCGCGTTGCCGCTCTCCGCCGCGCCCTGTTCGTCGGTGATAAGCACGATCCGGCCTCCGCGCGCCGCCACTTCCTGCATGTTGGAAACGGTTTTCTCGAAGATCGCATCGAACGGCGCGATCACGAAGACCGGCATGTTCTCGTCGATCAGGGCGATCGGACCGTGTTTCAACTCCCCGGCCGCGTATCCCTCGGCGTGAATGTAGGACAGTTCCTTCAGTTTCAGCGCCCCTTCCAGGGCAAGCGGAAAACTGGTCGACCGGCCGAGATAAAGGGCGTTGCTGGCCTTGGAAAGCGGCTGAGACAGGGTCTCGATCTCCGCCTCCGCCGCTAGCGCCTTGAGCGCAAGACTGGGAACCTCGGTCAGTTCCGCGACCAGTTCCTGCTCCCGCTCCGCGGACAAGACGCCTCTTTCGCGGCCTGCCTGCAGGGCCAGCGCGGCCAGAACCGCGAGCTGGCAAGTAAACGCCTTGGTCGAGGCAACGCCGATTTCCGGCCCGGCGATTGTCGGGAAAATCTGGTCGGCTTCACGCGCGATCGTGCTTTCAGGCACATTCACGATCGCCCCGATCGCGGCGCCGTGCGCCTTGCAGTAACGCAGCGAGGCAAGAGTGTCCGCCGTCTCGCCCGACTGCGAAATGAACAGCGCCGTGTCTTTGTCCGTGACCGGGGTCTCCCGGTAGCGGAACTCGCTGGCAATGTCGATTTCAACCGGCAGGCGCGCGTATTTCTCGAACCAGTACTTGGAGACGAGACCGGCGAGATAGGCCGTGCCGCAAGCGGTGATGATCAGCCTGGACAGATCCTTGAACCTGAGGGCTCCGGCGTCCTCGACGCTTGCCCGGTTCGACGTGTAGTCGAAATAACGCGACAGCGTATGGCCGAGCACTTCGGGTTGCTCATGGATTTCCTTGGCCATGAAATGCTTGTAATTGCCCTTGTCCATCAGGCTGGACGTCACCGAGGACTTCGCCTCGGGCCGCTCGACGGGGACGTTGTTCTCGTCGAAGATGCTGGCGCCGGAATGGCTCAGCACCGCCCAGTCGCCCTCATCCAGATAGGTAATCCGGTCGGTGAAGGGAGACAGCGCGATCGCATCCGAGCCGAAGAACATTTCCCCGTCGCCGTGCCCGATCGCGAGCGGCGATCCCTTGCGGGCGCCGATCAGCAGATCGTCCTCGCCCGCGAACAGAATGGCCAGCGCAAAAGCGCCCTTCAGGCGCGGCAGCACGTCCGCGACGGCTTCCCTTGGCGTCTTGCCGCGCTCCAGCGCCAGATTGATCAGGTGGGCGACGACTTCCGTGTCCGTTTCCGTCCCCAGAACGGCCCCTGCCCCGGCGATTTCATCGCGCAATTCCAGATAGTTCTCGATGATGCCGTTGTGGACCACCGCCACCGAACCGGCCAGGTGCGGATGGGCATTGGAAACGGTCGGCGCGCCATGGGTCGCCCATCTCGTGTGGCCAATCCCGGTGGTTCCCGACAGCGGCGTTTTTTCAAGGGCGGCTTCCAGGTTTCGAAGCTTGCCTTCGGCCCGGCGGCGCACCAGCGCGCCGTCCACCAGCGTGGCGACCCCTGCGGAATCATAGCCCCGGTATTCCAGGCGTTTCAGAGAATCCACAATGCGGGGGGCAACTTCGGTACGACCCAACACGCCAACAATGCCACACATGAAAAATGCCCTTTGATAAAATTTTCCAGAACGCCGCCCTGCTTTAGACGACAGAAGCGATCAAGCTGAAATCAATCCCTGTTTCAGAAAGTGACAAGACCCCGAGGCGTCAGGATTTGGCGTCCCTGGCTGCGTCCCCGGCGGATTGCCCTTTGGCTTCCCTGGCAGCCTCCTTGGCCGACTTGAGTCGCGTTTTGAGCTGCACGGCCTTGCCGTCCTTGACCACTTGCCGCGCGCGTCCGAACGCCAGCGCGCCGTGCGGCACGTCCTCGGTTATCACGCTGCCGGCGGCAATGAAAACGTCGTCTCCCAGACTGACCGGCGCCACCAGCGTCGAGCTGGAGCCGACAAAGCTGCCTGCGCCGATTTCCGTACGGTGTTTCAGGAAACCGTCATAGTTGCAGGTAATGGTGCCGGCCCCGATATTCGACTTCGACCCGACACTGGCATCGCCAATGTAACTGAGGTGATTGGCTTTGGCCCCCGGAGCGAATGTGGCGTTCTTGACTTCCACGAAATTGCCGATCCGGGTTTCGGCTCCCAGCACCGCCCCCGGCCGCAACCGCGCATAGGGACCGACGACGCTGCCCTCACCGACAACAGCGCCTTCAAGATGGCTGAATGCGCGAATGCGGGCCCCCTTGGAGACCCGGACCCCGGGGCCGAACACGACATTCTGTTCGACCGTCACGTCCGGTTCCAGATGCGTGTCATGGGAAAAGAAAACAGTGTCCGGCGCCAGGAGCGTGCAGCCGTTTTCCAGCGCTGCCCGTCGCATGCGCGCCTGATAGTCGGCCTCGCAGGAGGCAAGTTGCGCACGGGTGTTGATCCCCTGCGTCTCCACTTCCTCCCCCGCGACCGCAACGACCGTCAGGCCACGTGCATTCGCAATTTCCACGGCGTCGGTCAGATAATACTCGCCCTTGATGTTTTCGTTGCCGATCGCTTCCAGAAGTGCCAGTGCCTGAGACCCGCGGAACCCCATGATACCCGAGTTGCACAAGGTGATCCTGCGCTCCTCGTCCGTGGCGTCCTTTTCCTCCCGGATCGCGACCAGCCGTCCGTTTTTAGTCAGCAACCGGCCGTAACCGAACGGGTGACGCGTCTCGAACCCGAGAACGGCGACATCCGCGCCCTCCTCCAGGGACTTGCGAACCGCGCCGATTGTCTCGGCCGTCACCAGCGGCGTATCGCCGAACAGGACGAGGACGTCCTCTGCTGCCGTTTCCAGGGCCGGTCTGGCCGCCAGTGCCGCATGCGCCGTGCCCAGCCGTTCTTCCTGAACGTGACAGGACACACCGGGCGCGATGTCATGCACCAGCGCCTCGAGTTCGGACATTGCCGGACCGGTCACGACGGAAATCCGGTCCGACCCCGCCTGCTCGAGTGCCTTGACGACATGACCGACGAGCGGCAATCCGCCAATCTCGTGCATCACCTTCGGAAGATCGGACTTCATCCGGGTTCCCAGCCCCGCGGCAAGGACGATTGAAAGGCAGGAACGCATTGTCATGAAAGATCCAGTGTCATTTTTTGGGGTACCGCGGACGCGAATGCGCCTCTATATGCCCCGATCCACAGAACATTGAAAGATCTGACTGCACAAGCGCTCCGGTTTGCGTTTCATTAACCATAATCAGCCCCTGATAGGGTAACGTTGGTAAGATTCGCAGGCAGTTTCGGGAAGCGGGGACTTTGGCAAAAGGGCAGGCGCAAAAATCTATTCGGGACATCGTCCGGGATACATTCACGCCGTCGCGCGTCGGCCTGTTGTCGTGGGCGTTTGCCGCGGTTTTCATGGGCACCGTCGGGCTGGCCTCCTATCAGTTCAGTTACAACCATGCGGCATTTCTGCCGCCGGTCTCGGGAACAGGCGGCCTTGCGCTGCCGCCCATTGGCGATGTTGCGGCAACCGCATCCACGCCGGCAACGGCGGGCGACAGCGCCACGATTGCGTTGATGCGCCTCCCGCCGGCGTCACCGGGCATGCCCGCTTCCGACATCAGCCAGGGCCAGATCGAGGTCCTGCAACGCGAGCTTGTCGGCCTCCGCCGCCGCCTGAGTGCTCTTTCGGAACAGAACGGAGCCTATTCCCGTCGGATCGCCGCACTTGAAAAACAGGTTGCCTTCGCCAGGCTCTCCGGAACGGCGTCCGTGACTGCGGATCGGGACAAATCGACCGAACCGGGGCCCGGTGTCGTCATTACCAAGGCTGCGCCGGCGCAGATGTCCGAGAGCGCGCGCCGAGACACCCCTGCCCGAAAACCGCAACCGGCAAAAGCGCCGGCGCCCAGCCCGGTGATGGCCGGGTCTCAGCAGAAGTCCACTCCGCGGCAGATCGATCTTTACCGGACCGGCGCCGCCACACAGCTGGTTCCGGCAGGTTCCATTGACCCGAGCGCACCGGTTCGGATCGTGCCGCAGGCGCCGGTAGCCTTGCCGCGGGTCCCGCTGCCTGCAACCTCGGACGCTCCCGCTTCGACAGGCTCGATCCCCACGTTGCAGGAAGCGGCCCTTCCCGATGAATTCGACGCGGCGCCGACACAGACAACCGAACGACCGAAAATCATCACCCCGTCCAGTCCGGCCGGGCGACTGAAAGGCGGCGGCGATGTCCACCTCAAACGCAGCGATTTCGGCGCCATAATCGGGCACTTCCGGTCAACCGCCGCAGCAGCCAAGGCCTGGGCCGATTTCAAGATGCAAAATGCCGAGCGCATGCGCGATCTCCGTCCCCTGCTCATGGGCAGGCAGACCGATGAGGGCGGCATTGCCCTGATGGTCGGACCGTTCGCCAATGCCGCTGATGCGGCGATCGCCTGCCTGCATCTGCTGGATGTTACCGAGCTTTGTCAGCCGGCCATTTACGCCGGGGACCCGCTCGTGACGGCTGCCCAGTTCAGGGACACGGCATTTTGAACGCGAAGCCGCGTCAGCCGATGGTTTGCAGTGCCGGGAAGGTTTCCAGCAACCAGTAGGACAGAACCGCCATCTGGCCGGTCAGAAACATGACGCCGGTCACGACGAGCACACCGCCCATGGCTTTTTCAACCAGTCCCATATGCTTGCGGAACCGTTTCATGAAATTCAGGAACGGACCTGCGAAAAGCGCTGCGATCAGGAACGGTATCCCGAGCCCGAGCGCATAGGCACTCAACAGAAGCGCGCCTTGAGTGACCGTGTCCTTGGAGCCGGCAACGAACAGAATGGTCGCCAGAATAGGCCCGACGCAGGGCGTCCAGCCGAACCCGAAGGCGAGCCCGATCAGATAGGCCCCAAGGGGCCCCGCCGGCTTGGTCTCCACATGGACCCGTGCTTCCCGGTAGAGCAGGCCGATCCGGAAAACGCCCAGAAAATGCAGCCCCATGACGATGATGGCCGCACCGGCGATATAGCTGAACAGGTCCAGATAACCGCGAATGAACTGGCCCGCAAAGCTTGCCGTGGCGCCGAGCATGACAAACACGGTCGAAAACCCCAGCACGAAAAACACCGCGCTGAAAAAGACCCGCCTCTTCGCCGCGCCGCGGTCGTCGCCCTCACCGCCCAGTTGTTCCAGGGAGACCCCCGCCAGAAAACCGAGATACGGTGGCACAAGCGGCAGCACACAAGGCGAGATGAATGAAAGAACCCCGGCAAGCGCGGCGCCGATGATTGTCACGTCCTGGATCATTTGAATTCCGGTTGTTGCTTGGATCACGGATCCTGTCAGACCGCAGGTTCTAGTCTGTTCGCGTCCCGAGGCAAACTCACGATGCACTCACCATTTGGAGAGGTTCGGGCTCGGCTCAGTCGGACCCGTCCGTGCCGTCCGCGGGCACTAGACCCAATTCGCGATACAAGGTCAATGCGCCAGGATGTAGCGGTGCGCTCATGCCGTGACCGGCCATGTCCCGCAGGGACAGGTTGCTCAGCGCCGGGTGCAGGCGCTTGAAACTGTCGAAATGATCGAGCAGGGCCTGAACCATGGTCTTGACGATGGCATCCGGCATCTTTGCGGAGGTCACGAATGTCGCGACCACTCCGAAGGAATTGACCGGGCCGTCCAGATTGTAGAGGTCGGCGGGAATGACGGCCGGCATGTAGTAGGACGTCTCTTCCAGCAGGCTGTCCACCGCCGCGCCTTCAATCCCGATCAGCCGGATGGCGCATTTTTCCTGCGTCTCCTCGATCAATCCTGCCGGATGGCCGATCAGAACGAAATAGGCATCGACGGATCCCGAACAGAGCGCTTCGGCCAGCTCGGACGTCTTCAGGCCGGACAGGTTTGCCTGATCAGTGGCTGTCCATCCCAGCTGGCTGATCAGGGCATGCCAGGAGGCAGCCGACCCCGACCCCTTGCTGCCCACGCTGATCCGGGCCTGTTTCAGGTCCTCGAAGGACCGGAACCTGGTGTCCTGCCGGACGACGACGGTGGCAACTTCCGTGTGCAGGGAAAACACCGATCGCAGGTCTGAAAACGGTCCGGCTGTCTCGAACGCCGATGTACCGTGATAGGCGTGGGACTGCCAATCCGACTGGACATAGCCGAAATCGATTTCGCCGCTGCGGATCTTGTCGATGTTGTCGATTGACCCGGAGGTCGTTTCCACGGAGCACCGGACACCGTGCACGGCCCGGCTGGCGTTGACAATCTTGCAGGTGGCCCCCCCGGAGGGATAATAGACGCCCGTGACACCGCCGGTGCCGATCGTGACAAATTGCTGGTCGGCGGCCCGGCTTGGCGCGCTGCTGTCGAACCCGGCCACAACGGCTGTCAACAGCAGGAGCGTCAGGACCGGCCACCGGGGCTTCGGCATCACGACCGCGCTGATCCGGTGAACGGCCGGGCGCAACAGGTTCGGCAATGTGTTGACCAAGGCGATGTTCGCTCCCTCCGCCGACGGTTCCAGGGCACCGCCTTCACAACGGATAACAAACACCCGTGCCCTTGACCAGATTACCACCCGCGATTAGCGCATGAATGAAGTGATTGTGAGCAAAATTACCGGTTATGACTGGCAGTCGGCCCGAAAACCGGCCCGGAATGCCGACCCTGAAAGCCGCCCCTCAAAGTCGCCCTGCTCCCGGGAATCAAAAAAGGCGCCTCAGCGCCCCGTCCCTGCCTCGCAAATATGCTCCGGCCCCCACCCCAGGGCCGGTCATATCCGGCGACCTAGCTTGTACGTCCACCCCGGATGACCTCGAAGATCTGCCCCTTCAGCTCATCTTCCGCATCGCCGTCCCGCAACCCCTGACGCCATTGATCGATGATCAGCCGCAAGCCGAGCGTTTCGCGGCTGTGCGGAAGGTCGCCGATGAAGGCTGCGAAAAAGGCGTCCAGCCGTTCCCGGTCGATCAGACCCTGATCGATCAGCCCGTGAATCAGGGTCATCGTCGCCGCGATGTGCCCTTTCACGAAATCGAACTCGACGGAGCTCGAATGTGGATCCATTGTCGGTGTATGCATGTAACCTCTCATGTTTGGGATAACGTTACATCACAAAGCTTTATTGCGCTACCTGACAGTTTTTGCAGGAGAACGAACTTTATTTTCTTAAAAATGAAATAAGTTGATTAGCATCCACGAACATATTTCGAGTTGTAAGTGATTTTATTGACGTTCGGTATTTTATTATTAAAGAATAATTTCGGAAGACACGGCTTGCAACCGGTTTCAAGTCTGTGAATGCGCGGTCACCCGGCAGGAAAAACACCTTTCCCCGGCTCTCTGGAAAAAATCGTATTTGCCTCTTGCATTGTCGTCACTGTCGGCCTAAACACACGCCACCAACGCGGCGGCGCTGCCAAAAAACGCACCCGCCCGCGCCGGAATTTGGTGAGAGCCGATAGCTCAGCTGGTAGAGCAACTGACTTTTAATCAGTAGGTCCAGGGTTCGAACCCCTGTCGGCTCACCATTTATTCCAACGACCTTTCCAGACAGATGGCTCCTGCCGAAAACGCACCCGCCCCGGGGCCGAGCGCAGGTTGAGCTGCGCGCGGATTGATGCGTGTTGCTCCCATCCGGTGTGGCGGGACACGCCCTGTTTAGTGCGCGCATGCCACCATCCGGCGGAAGCCAGGCAGCCATCAGACCTGAAATTCCGCTCACCTGCGACCGGCCGGTTCGCAACGGCCTCAGACAGAGCGCAGTTGATAGGCCCCGTTTACTGGCATAGTCCCGGTTCACCGACCAGGAGCGCTGCACACCGCTGATAGGCGGGCCGGAACAAGCCTCCGGTGGCCGCGTCTTGGAGACTGTTCTGCCGCGCCGCAGGGCCTGACAAATGACCCAGATAGCACGAGACGTGCTCCTTGCCGGACAGTCTCCAAACGCGGTTGGAATTACACGGCGGGCGCTTCTTCCGTGGCGGGTTTGGTGCCGCCGAGCCAGCCCTTGACCGTTTCGCGCATCGACTGCAGGCAGACATAGAGGATCGGGATCATCATCACGCCGATCACGGTGGCGAACAGCATGCCGCCGAAGACGGCGAAGCCGATGGCCTTCTGGCTCGCCGCGCCCGCGCTGGAGGCCGTCATCAGCGGCACGACACCGAGCAGGAACGACAGCGCGGTCATCATCACCGCCCTGAAGCGCAAATGCCCCGCTTCAATGGCGGAGTCGCGAATAGACATGCCACTGTCGCGCTGTTCCATCGCGAATTCGACGATCAGAATGGCGTTTTTGGCGCCCATGCCGACCAGCATGATCATGCCGATCTGCGTATAGAGATTGACGTCGCCCCCGGTCACGAACACGGCCACAAGTGCGCCCATGATGGCGAAGGACACCGACATCAGGATCGCGACCGGCATGGTCCAGCTCTCGTATTGCGCCACCAGGAACAGATAGGTGAACAGGATCGACAGCAGCAGGATGAACAGGACGATCTGGCCTGACCCCAGCTGCTGCTGGGCCGTGCCCGTCCATTCATAGCTGTAGCCGGGTGGCAGCGCCTCAGCGGCCGCGGCCTCGACTTCGTTGATCACCACTCCTGTGGACGCGCCTGGCCCCGGATCGGCCATCACCGCCGCGGACCGGAACATGTTGTAGCGGGTCAGGATCTGCGGACCGAGAACGTTTTCCGTCGTCAGGACGCTGCGCATCGGCACCATGGTGCCATCCGTCGCGCGGACATAGAGCCGTCCGATGTCCCCGACCTGGTTGCGAAAGACCCCGTCGGCCTGGATCATGACCTTGTAGACCCGGCCGAAAATGTTGAAGTCGTTGATATAATAGGAGCCGAGATAGGCCTGCAGCGTTGAAAAGACATCAGCAACATCGATGCCGAGCGACTTGACCTTGTCCCGGTCAAGATCGATGAAAACCTGCGGCACATTCGCCCGGAAGGTCGAATAGGCCCGTGCGATATCCGGACTCTGATTGGCCGAATAGACCATCGATCCGACAGCGGATGCCAGATCCTGGGGCGTGCCCTCGCTTTGCTGAAGCATCATCTGCACGCCGCCGGTGGTGCCCAGACCCGGGATCGGCGGCGGATTGAAGGCGATGATATTGGCACCCGGGATGGTCGAGAACTCGGCCCAGAACTTCGCGAGGATCGCATTGATCCGCAGATCCGGCGCCTGCCTGTCTTCCCAGTTGGACATGGTCGCGATCACCAGAGCCGCGTTCGAGGAGGTCGCGCCGTTCAGGATGGAGTACCCGTTGACGACGACCAGGTTCTCGACGCCCGCCGTCTTTTTCGCCAGATCCACGACCCGGGCGGTGACGGTTTCGGTTCGTTGCAGCGCCGAGCCATCCGGCAATTGCACGTCCACCATCAGGTATCCCTGGTCTTCCGAAGGCAGAAAGCCCTGAGGCAGCGTGCTTCCGAGCGACATGATGACCGCCACCGCCCCGGCGACGATCACAAGTCCGACAAAGGCGACCCGGACCAGGCGCCTGACGATGGCGGTATAGCCATCGCGCACATTGGTGATGCCCCGGTCGAACAGGCCCATGATACCGCGCGGCGGCCCGGACCGGGCCTTCAGGATCAGCCCGCACAGGGCGGGTGACAACGTCAGGGCGTTGATGGAGGAAATGACTACCGAGACGGATATGGTGACGGCGAACTGGGAATAAAGCGCGCCCGTGATCCCCGGCATGAAGATCGTCGGCACGAACACGGCCAGCAGCACCAGTGTGGTGGCGATCACCGGGCTGGTGATCTGCTCCATCGCCTTGGCGGTTGCCTCCCTGGGCGGCAGTCCCTCATCGGCAATGATGCGTTCCACGTTTTCCACGACCACGATGGCGTCGTCCACCACGATCCCGATGGCCAGCACAAGCGCGAACAGGGAAATCGTGTTCAAGGACATGCCGAACACGAGCAGAATCGCGAAGGTGCCGATCAGGGAAACGGGAATGGCAACTGTCGGAATGATCGTTGCCCGCCAGTTTCCCAGAAACACGAACACCACCGAGACCACGAGCAGGAAGGTCAGGAACAAGGTGGCAATCACGTCGTCGAGCGAGGCCTGGACAAAATCCGTGGTGTTGAAGGGAACGCCGTATTTCAGGTCGTCCGGAAAGACGCTGGACAGGCTCTCAAGACGGGCCAGCACATCCTCGGCCACCTGAAGCGCGTTCGCGCCGGGCGCCTGATAGACGGCGAGAACCGTTGACGCCTGACCGTTGAATTCGCCAGACGCATTGTAGAATTGCGCGCCCAGATCGACCCGCGCGACATCGCCGATGGTGACGACTGCGCCGTCGTCTCCCGTCCGCAGGATGATGTTTTCGAATTCCTCCACGCTCGTCAGCCGGCCCTTGGCCTTGATCGTATACTGGAACTGCTGCCCGTCGGGAACCGGCGGTGCGCCGATCTGGCCGGCGGCAACCTGGATGTTCTGGTCCTTCACGGCCGCGATGAAGTCGCTCGGGGCCATGCCGAGGCTCGCCAGCCGGTCCGGGTCCAGCCAGATGCGCATGCCATAGGCGTAGTCGGTCATCACGTCGGCACGGCCGACGCCCGGCACTCGTGCCAGCGCGTCCTTGAGATTGATCGAGGCGTAGTTGGACAGGAACACCTCGTCATAGGTGCCCTTCGGCGAATACAGCGTGATCACCAGCAGCATGTTGGTGCTGGCTTTCTGCACGGTCACACCATTGGCCGTCACTTCGCTGGGCAACTGGCTGGTCGCCTGATTGGCGCGGTTCTGCGTGTTGACCGTGGCAATGTCCGGATCGGTGCCGACCGCGAAGGTCACGTTCAGGGAGTAGGTCCCGCTGTCATTGCTCGTCGACTGCATGTAGAGCATGTCGTCGACGCCGTTGACCTGCCCCTCGATCGGGGCCGCGACGGTCTCCTCAAGCACCTCCGCGTTGGCACCGGTATAGGTTGCCGCGACATTCACCACCGGTGGTGTGATGTTCGGGAACTGCTCGACCGGCAGCGACACATAGCCGAGCAACCCGGCGATCGTGATCACGATGGAGATCACCAGCGCGAATTTCGGCCGGTATATGAAAAAGCGGGAAAACATCTGGCTTTACTCCACCGGCTTGGTGGCAAGAACCGGTGTCACGACGACACCTGGCCGCACTTTCTGCAGGCCCTCCACGATGACTTCCGTTCCGTCGTCCAGTCCCTTGGTGACGACAAAATTGGCCGCCACCTGCGCGCCGAGTTCGACATATTTCTGCTCGACCTTCTTGTCGGCCGTGATCGCCAGCGCGAAAGCGCCCTGCTGGTCGCGCTGTATCGCGGCCTGCGGCACCATCAGAGCGGTCTCGGTCTTGGGCGCCTCCAGAACAACGGTGACATAGGTTCCGGACAGCAGCCGCGTGTCGCTGTTTTCAAACTGGCCGCGGAAGGAGATCGTCCCGGTGGCCGCATCGACCTGATTGTCGATGTAGACGATCTTGCCTTTTTCGCCGTAGGGCTGCCCGTTCGGCAGCACCAGATTGATATCGGGAGATTTTTCCGGCGAGATGTCTGCCGGATTGATGCCATGCGTTTTCACCGCGTTGAGATACTCGGCTTCGCTGACCGAAAAACTGACATAGACCGGGGCCAGCCGGATGAGCCTGGCGAGGGCCTGCGTGTCGGGGCCGACCACTTCGCCGACACTGTAGGTCGTCTTGCCCATCTGGCCGGGAAACGGCGCCTTGACGTCCGTATAGCTGAGGTTGAGTTCGGCTTCCTCCTGCGCCGCTTCCGCCGCGTCGACCGAGGCATCCGCCTGCTCTTTCTGGGCGAGCGTCGCTTCGTAGGCGGCCTCCGAAACATGGCCCTTTTCCAGAAGGTCCTTGTCACGTTTCTCGTCGGCTGCCTTCAAGGCGGCGTCGGCTTTCGCGCTTGCCAGATCGGCTTTCGCCTTGTTCAGGGAGGCCTCATATTGCGCCTTCTCGATGGTGAACAGGAGATCACCCTTTTTGACGATCGATCCGTCCGGAACCGCTTTTTTTTCCAGAAACCCGCTGACGCGGGCAACCAGGTCCACCTGATCGACGGCGGCGATCTGACCGACGAATCGCGTGCTTTGGCGAATATCCTGACTGCTGACTTTCGCCACGGTCACGGATGGCGGCGGCGCTTTGGGCGCGGCTTGCTTCTTGCTGTCATCGGAACAACCGGCCAGAAAAACCGATGTTACCGCGGCAAGGGCAAGGAAACGGGACGTCGAGACGAAACGCAAAAAGGGCATTATGAAACTCCGCTGGCCGGCCGCCGGGTCGCTGCGCGTGCCTGGCCTCACTATAAAAGGGCTGAATGATTCAACAAGAGGCTAATGTGCCCGTGTTTTTCAATTCACAAGGGAATTTCACCTGCATTTTCAATCCCGGACACCCTCTCACATGGAAGTGACCGTCAAACGACACGTCTTCGGCCCAACGGGCGGCATGACGAGACGCAAAGACCGGGCGGCCAGATCGGCTTGCCGGACAAGGCGACCAGACAAGGTGGCCAGCCAGGGGGGCTGAAAAGGTGACCATACGGGGCTGCCAAATCGGGCAGCCTGACTAATTCGCGGGAGACAGGATCAGGGTCAGGCCCGACAGCCGGTCGGCGGGCACGGTCCTGCGTTGTTCAAGCCCCTTGCAGGCCACGTCCAGAGCCGCGATCCTGGGCAGGCTGCCCCTGGCACCGGCCAATGCGTCCGGTCCCAAAAGGGATTCGTAGGCATGGGGCGTCACCACATGAATCTTGCCCCGCGACGTGGCGATCTCCAGCCCGAGACTGGTGGCACGCATTTCGCGCTGACCGGTAAAGCCGCCGAGAAATTCGTGATGATCGGAAGGGTCTTCGGCGAGCAGATAGACCGCGCGAACGGACGTCGCGCCGTTCCGGTGTTTTTGGAAATCGGGTTTCCAGAAACTGTCCGGATAGCGGTTGCAGCAGGCGAAATACCCGATTTCGGGGCTCAAAGGATTCTCGGCGAAGGTCAGGTCAAAGGCGACCTTCGCGGTTGAGCCGTCCGGCAGATTGGCGATGCGCTCGAAGGAAAACGGCTCGAACAGCGTGAGACCGGCTTTCTGAAAGTCGGACCGGTCCTGCTCAGCGCCGGAACTGTCCAGCACCAGCATGCTGGCCCCTTGCCGTTTTTCAAGAAAGTCCCGGTTGAAGGCACCGAATGAAAACACCCCGGGGGAAGCCTCCACAATCTTTTCGGGCTCGACAACACTCAAGAGCTCGATGAAGAACCCGTCCAGTTGGACAAGCCGGTTGGCAGTTCCCCAGGCGTGCCGGTTTTCCGGGGTCACGGTGAAACCGAGTTCCTCGAACGCCCGACCGGCGGCCTGGTGATCGTTCACCGCTACAACAACGTGATCCAGTCCGCGCACCATGGCCCTGCCCTCTCGTCCCCAGCCTTCTCGTCCCCAGCCTTCTCGTCCAATGCCTACTCGTCCAATGCCTGCCACCGGCGCCCTAGACGAGCCGGCTTTGCTGAACAGCCGCACCGATGAACGAGGCGAACAGCGGATGTGGCTCGAACGGACGGGACTTGAGTTCCGGATGATATTGCACACCGACAAACCAGGGGTGGTTTGCGATTTCGACCGTTTCGGGCAGAACGCCGTCCGGAGACGTTCCGGCAAAGATCAGGCCGCATTTCTCGAGCTGCTCACGGTAGCCGATATTCACTTCATAGCGGTGACGATGCCGTTCGGAAATGTGGGTCGCGCCATAAATGTCGGCGATCCGGGAGCCGGACTTGAGGGCCGCGGGATAGGCGCCAAGCCGCATCGTGCCGCCAAGATCGCCTTCCGAATCGCGGACTTCCCTGGCATTGCCCTTGGTCCATTCGGTCATCAGTCCAACAACCGGTTCCGGCGTCGGACCGAATTCGGTCGAGTTGGCCTGCGTGATGCCCGCAAGATTGCGGGCGGCTTCCAGAACCGCCATCTGCATGCCGAAGCAGATGCCGAAATAGGGAATCTCGCGCGTGCGGGCGAAATGCGCCGCGGCAATCTTACCTTCCGACCCGCGTTCGCCGAAGCCGCCCGGCACCAGAATGCCGTGCACGCCTTCCAGATAGGGTCCCGGATCCTCCTTCTCGAAGGTTTCCGATTCGATCCATTCGAAGTCGACCTTCACCCGATTGGCGATACCGCCATGGACCAGCGCCTCGATCAGCGACTTGTAGGCATCCTTGAGCACCGTGTACTTGCCGACAATCGCGATCTTGACCTCGCCCTCGGGATTCGCAACGGCTTCCGAAATGCCTTCCCAGCGGTCGAGGGTGGGTGCGGGCGCGCCCTTGATGCCGAAGGCTGCCAGCACTTCGTCGTCGAGACCTTCCTTGTGATAGGCGATCGGCACGTCGTAGATCGACTTCACATCATAGGCCGGAATGACCGCGCTTTCACGCACGTTGCAGAACAGCGACAGCTTGCGTTTTTCCGTCTCCGGGATCGGCCGGTCACAGCGGATCATAAGGATGTCGGGCTGGATGCCGATGGAACGCAGTTCTTTCACC
This sequence comes from Roseibium sp. AS2, assembly GCF_038900065.1. Lineage (NCBI taxonomy): Bacteria > Pseudomonadati > Pseudomonadota > Alphaproteobacteria > Hyphomicrobiales > Stappiaceae > Roseibium > Roseibium sp. AS2. The sequence goes on along the minus strand of NZ_JBBMQN010000008.1, from coordinate 119,264 downwards.
GAGTGCTGGGTCGGCTTGGTCTTCATTTCCCCGGCACTAGGAATATAGGGCATCAGGGTCAGGTGAACATAAACCACGTCGCCGCGCGGCAGATCGTTGCCGAGCTGCCGGATCGCCTCGAAATAGGGCAGACCCTCGATATCGCCGACCGTCCCGCCGATTTCCACCAGCACGAAGTCATAGCCTTCATTGCCGTCGAGAACGAAATTCTTGATGGCATCGGTCACGTGGGGAATGACCTGAACGGTTCCGCCAAGGTAATCGCCGCGCCGTTCCTTGGCGATGATGTCCTGGTAGATCCGGCCGGTGGTGATGTTGTCCTGCTGGTTGGCGGGCCGCCCGGTGAAGCGTTCGTAATGCCCCAGGTCGAGATCCGTTTCGGCACCGTCGTCGGTGACGAAGCACTCGCCGTGCTGATACGGGCTCATGGTGCCCGGATCGACATTGAGATAGGGATCGAGCTTGCGCAGTCGAACCTTGTAGCCACGCGCCTGGAGCAATGCACCCAGAGCCGCCGAAGCCAGACCTTTACCAAGCGAGGAGACCACGCCGCCAGTGATGAAAATATATCGCGCCATGGACCGATACCATATTCTTGCCGAGGGCGTCTTGGCCACTCTGGAGTTGCGTTCTCAACACATAAAAATGCCCTGCGAGTTCAGCCGCAGGGCATATGTCGGATGAACGGGCCGTTCGGCCCTCTCGGCCGCCTTACTGCGCGGCCGGGACCTGGGGTCCGGAAGGTTGGCTCTGCTGTTTCAGCGAATCGAGGATGCCGCCGGTCCCGCTGTCCGCCGGCGTGTCACCGGTCGCAGGAGCGCCCTGGGTCGCAGTGGGCACCGCGTCCAGAATGGATCCGGGACGTTCCTGGTTCTTCGCGATCAGGCTGAGCGCCAGGGACGTCACGAAAAATCCGACCGCCAGGATCGCCGTTGCGCGCGTCAGAATGTTCGCTGTGCCCCGGCTGGACATCAGGCCACCACCCCCGCCACCGCCTATACCAAGCGCGCCGCCTTCGGATCGCTGAAGGAGGACAACAAGCACCAGGGCCAACACGACCATCAGGTGGATGACGATGACTACGGTTTCCATCGAATGCCATTCTGTATGAATTCAAGATTGGCGGCCTTCTACACCAGACGCCACCAGCTTTCCACCCTTCAATTGCGCCTTCGTCACACAAGCTTCAAGAGCCGAGCGCGTATCTCGTTCACCTGGACCCGTTTAATGGCGGCAAACCGCCCATCCGCAGTAGCGCGCCGCTTGCACGAGGTTTGCCCGCTCATGCACGCGGCACTGCAAGATGCCCGCCGTTTCCGGGTCCTTCGGGTTGGGCCGGATTGCGCGCTATTCAGCCCGGATCCTAGCTCCGTGAATAAGCGTCCAGGATACCAAGGAAGTCGTCCGCCTTGAGGCTGGCACCGCCCACCAGGGCACCGTCCACATTGCTGACCGCCATCAGTTCTCCGGCATTCGCCGGCTTGACCGACCCTCCATAGAGCAGGCGCATGGAACCGCCGGCATCGGCCAGGCGGCCCACCAGGGCCTGCCGCATCGCCTTGTGCATATCGGCAACGTCGCCCGCGGTCGGGGTCAGGCCGGTGCCGATTGCCCAGACAGGCTCATAGGCAATCACCGTGTTTTCGGCTGTGGCTCCATCCGGCACGGATCCCTCCAGCTGCCGTTCAACAACACTGACGGCGTCTCCGGCCTTGCGTTGTGTTTCGGTCTCCCCGACACAGATGATCGCGACAAGGCCCGCCCGCCAGGCCGCCTGTGCCTTGGCTCTCACGTCCGAATCGGTCTCGCCGTGATCCGCCCGCCGTTCCGAATGTCCGACGATCACGGCGCTGGCGCCGGCATCGGCAAGCATTTCCGCCGATATGTCACCCGTGTGGGCGCCCGAGGCTTCGGCGTGACAATCCTGTCCCCCGACCGCCATCGCGCCCTTGCCGGCCTTGTCGGCCAGCGCCGCGATGAGCGTTGCCGGTGCGCAGATCATGGCGTCCACGGATTCGGCAAGGTCGTCCGGAATTCCGGCGATCATCTTGTAGAACTCCGCCTGGTTCGATTTCAGGCCGTTCATTTTCCAGTTACCGGCCACCAGCGGTTTGATCCTGGCGCTCATGTTCCGTTTCTCCCGCAGATGATATGAATTTTGCTGCCTATAGAGCAGAAGCGCGGGGGCGTTGCAATCGTCCCGTAAGTGGCTAAAAGCAATTAGGCTCTGAAGTTGACCGATGCCGCCTTGCGGCCACGGCACCACCTCTTTATGATCCGCCCGCTCCGGCAAGGCCGGCCCTGAGATCAGCCCTGTTTGCGGCTGCTGGAATAAGAAGAATACGGGAGACGTCATGCTCGACGCGCTGCGCAAGGGCGCTGGCACCTGGCTTGCCAAGATTTTCATCGCACTGCTGATTTTCAGCTTCGCCGTCTGGGGCGTGAGCGGGTTCCTGACCGGTGTCGGCCAGAACACCGCGGCAAAGGTCGGCGACACGGATGTCTCCCTTTTCGACCTGGACCGGACCTATCGTCAGGATCTCAACCGGGTCAGCCAGCAGTTCGGGCGTCAGCTGACCCCGGCAGAGGGCGCCACGCTCGGCCTGTTGCAGCAATCGCTCGGCAAGCTGGTCGCGGAGGCCGCCCTGAACGACACCGCCAACCAGATGAACCTCGGCGTCTCCGATGACCGTCTGGCACAGATCATCCAGAGCGACCCTGCCTTCCAGGGTCCCGGAGGACGCTACGACAGGAACAGGCTGCAGCAGGTTCTGCAGTCGAACGGCTACCGTGAAGACGAGTATGTGGTCCAGCGCCGCAAGGTCGCCGAACGCGGCCAGCTGGCCGAGGGGCTCGCCGGCGGCATGAAGGCACCTGCAGCCTACGTGGAAGCCTTCGATGCCTTTCAGGGCGAAAACCGCAAGGTGGATTATCTTTTGATCGCACCGGATTCCATCGGCGAGATCGAAGATCCTTCCGACGAGGTTCTCAAGGCGTATTTCGAAGACAACCTGTCCGACTTCCGGGCACCTGAATTCCGGGAAATCAAGTATGTCGCGCTGACGTCGGATGCGCTTGCGCGCCCGGACGACATCGCTGCGGAGGATGCGCGTTCCGAATATGAACGCCGGCAGGACGATTTCTACCAGCCGGAGCGCCGCAAGATCCGCCAGATGTCGTTCCCGTCCGAGGAAGCTGCCAATGAGGCGGCCGAGGCACTGGCGAACGGCAAGACATTCGACGAATTGATGGCCGAACGCAATCTGAACGCCAACGATGTGACCCTGGGTGTCATGGCGCGGGCCGACTTTCTGGACGAAGCCATTGCAGAGGCCGCCTTCTCCCTGGAAGAGGGATCAACCAGTGGTAAGGTCGACGGCCGGTTCTCCACCGTGATCGTGAATGTGGAAGAAGTTCTCCCGGAAAGCACACAGCCATTCGAGGACGTTCGGGACGACATCGTCCAGAGCCTTGCGACGGAACAGGCAGAACGGGAAATTCTCGATCTTCTCGACGAGATCGAAGATGCCCGGGCCGGTGGCGCGCTGCTTGACGAGGTCGGCGAGCGGTTCTCGCTGCCGGTCGATGCTCCGGCAGCCTTTGATGCGTCGGGCAACGGCGTTGCGGGCGAAACGATCGACCTGCCGGACGCCGAAGGTCTGGTCGCCGGAACCTTCCAGAGCGATATCGGCATCGAGAACGATGTCCTGCAACTGGGTGGCCAGGGGTTCCTCTGGTACGACGTGGTCAAGGTCATCCCTGCCCGCGACCGCACCCTGGACGAGGTCCGCGCGGATGTGATCGAAGCCTGGAAGCGGGACGAACTTGCAAGCAGACTTCAGGACACAGCCGTGGATCTGCTCGCCAAGGCCGAAACCGGAACACCCTTCTTCGCACTTGCCGCGCAGTCCGGGCTCGAGGCCCGGACTGCTTCCGATCTCAAGCGCAATACGCCGTCCGGCGATCTGGGCCGTGAGGCGATAGAAGCGGTGTTCGGCGGGCCGGTCGGCACGACGGCGGAAACCGTTTCTGCCGACGGCACGGGACGGCTGGTCCTGAAAGTCACCGGTTCGACCGTTCCGGAGTTCGACCCCGCCGCGTCGCAGGCAGCAAGTATCGGCGGCCAGCTTTCCCGGCAATTGTCGGACACGCTGCTTGGCCAGTTCATCACGGACCGCGAGAACAAGGCGGGCGTCGAAATCAACAACGCCGCAGTCAGCCAGATTCTGGGACTGAACGAATACTGACCTGAAGTGGGTGGACAGACTTCATGAGCACATTCAAGGACCTGATCGCCAAGGTCGCGGACGGCCATGCCCTGAGCCTCGACGAGGCCAGGGAAGCCTTCGAGGTGATCCTGTCCGGTGCGGCCACTCCCTCCCAACTGGGCGGCTTCCTGATGGCGCTGCGCGTGCGCGGCGAAAGCATCGCCGAGGTCACAGGCGCTGTCGCCACCATGCGCTCGAAGATGCTGCCGGTGGTGGCACCGGAAGATGCCATCGACATCGTCGGTACCGGTGGCGACAATTCCGGCAGCTACAACATCTCGACCTGTACCGCGTTGGTGGTCGCCGGCTGTGGCGTGCCTGTCGCCAAGCACGGCAACAGGTCCCTGTCGTCGAAATCGGGCGCCGCCGAGGCCCTGGCGGAACTTGGCGTCAATATCGACATTGGTCCGGAACAGATATCCGATTGCCTCCACAAGGCCGGCATCGGTTTCATGTTCGCTCCGCTCCATCATGCGGCGATGAAACATGTCGGTCCGACCCGGGTAGAACTTGGCACGCGGACAATTTTCAACCTGCTCGGGCCCCTGTCCAATCCGGCGGGCGTCAGCCGGCAGCTGGTCGGTGTATTTGCCCGAAAATGGGTGGAACCGGTTGCGGAAGCCCTGAAGGCGCTGGGGTCCCGGAAAGCCTGGGTCGTGCATGGCTCCGACGGCATGGATGAAATCACGACAACCGGCCCAACGTTTGTGAGCGAACTCAGGGACGGCGAGCTGAGATCGTTCGAGATCTCGCCACAGGATGTCGGACTGCCGATCGCCAATCCCGCGGACCTGAAGGGCGGCCTGCCGGCGGAAAACGCAAGGGCGCTGCGTGAGGTCCTGGCCGGAACCCGGAATGCCTATCGCGACATCGTCCTCTTCAATGCCGCAGCCTCACTGCTGGTCGCGGACAAGGTGAGCGATTTGAAGACCGGCGTCGAGCAGGCTGCTCAATCCATTGACAGTGGCTCGGCGGCGGACACACTTGAAAAGCTTGTTGCAGCGTCGAACGGATAGAACATGGCCGATATCCTCCAGAAAATTGAAGCCTATAAACGCGAGGAAATCGCCGCTGCGAAATCCGCGACGCCGCTGCCCGATCTCAAGGCCCGGCTGAACGATGTCTCCGCGCCGCGCGGTTTCCTGAAGGCGATCGAGGCCAGATGTGCCTCCGGCGACTATGCACTGATCGCGGAGATCAAGAAGGCAAGCCCGTCCAAGGGCCTGATCCGGGAGGATTTCGATCCCCCGCTTCTGGCCAGGGCATATGAGGCCGGCGGAGCGGCCTGCCTGTCCGTTCTCACCGACGCGCCCTCCTTTCAGGGCAGGCCGGACTATCTGACTTCGGCCCGGGATGCCGTCGCCCTGCCCGCGCTGCGCAAGGATTTCCTTTACGATCCCTACCAGGTCTATGAGGCCCGCGCCTGGGGTGGCGACTGTATCCTGATCATTCTCGCCGCGGTGGACGACGACACCGCAAGGCGGCTCGAGGACACGGCGTTCGACCTGGGCATGGACGTGCTTCTGGAGGTCCATGACAGTCAGGAGCTTGATCGCGCGCTGAAGCTTTCCTCTCCGATGATCGGCATCAACAACCGCAACCTGAAGACCTTCGAAACCCGGCTGGAAACCAGCGAGGAGCTGGCGCCCAAGGTACCGGACGACCGCATCGTGGTCGGAGAATCCGGGTTGTTCACCCCGGCGGATCTGGACCGGATGAACAAGGTCGGCATTGCCGCGTTCCTGATCGGAGAGAGCCTGATGCGGCAGGACGATGTCGCCGCCGCGACGAAAACCCTGTTGGCGCGTCCAGCTCTTTCACCAGCGCAATAGGACGGACAATGGGCGGGCCTGATCCCAAACTGACTCATCTGGACGAGGCCGGCGCCGCCAACATGGTGGATGTCTCGGACAAGAACGTCACGCATCGGATCGCGGTGGCGCGCGGCTCTGTCACAATGCGGCCGGAAACGCTGGAACTGATCCGCTCCGGCAATGCCAAGAAGGGCGACGTTATCGGCACGGCCCGTCTTGCCGGAATTCTCGCCGCCAAGAAAACCCATGATCTGATTCCCTTGTGTCACCCCCTGATGCTGTCCAAGGTCACCGTCGACATCGAACCCGACGAGACACTGCCCGGGCTCGTCGTGACCGCCTTGACCAAGGTCAGCGGCCAGACCGGCGTCGAGATGGAAGCTCTGACCGCCTGTTCCCTGGCTTGCCTGACCATCTACGACATGGCCAAGGCCGTCGACCGCGGCATGGTCATCGGTGACATCCGCCTCGTCGAGAAAGCCGGTGGCAAGTCCGGCCACTGGACACTGGAAACCGACGGCAGCCAGGGCGGCACCTGATGAGCCTGATGCCCGTCGAGGAAGCCTTGCGCAAATTGCTGGCGGACGCTGCGCCGACAGAAACAGAGCAGGTGCCGCTTGCCCGGGCGAACGGCCGCATTCTGGCGGCGCCGCTCGTATCCACACGCACGCAGCCGCCTTTTGCCGCCTCCGCCATGGACGGCTATGCCGTTCGACACCGGGACTTGCAGGAAGACCGGACACGGCTGGAAGTCATCGGCGAAGCGCCGGCCGGGCACGGGTTCACCGGTCAGGTGCAGGCTGGCCAGGCTGTGCGCGTCTTCACCGGAGCGCCGGTTCCCGAGGGCGCCGACACCATTCTCATTCAGGAAAACGCCAGTCGCGACGGCGATCGCATTACCGTGCTTGAACCTCCGGCAATCGGCGCCCATGTTCGGCCTGCCGGCCTCGATTTTGCCGAAGGCGACGTCCTGCTGGAGCCGCCACTCAAGCTGAGCTACCGGCATCTTGCACTCGCTGCTGCCATGAACCATGCGGTTCTCCCGCTCCGCCGGCAGCCCAGGGTGGCGATCCTGGCAACCGGCGACGAACTGGTCCGGCCCGGCGCCACGCCCGGCCCGGACCAGATCATAGCGTCCAACCATGCGGGCATCGCCGCCCTTGTCGAGGATTGCGGCGGGGCACCGGTCGATCTCGGCATTTCGCCCGACAATCCGATAGCGCTGGCGGAACACGTGCGCGGTGCCATCACCGGACACGCGGATATTCTGGTCACGCTCGGCGGGGCTTCCGTTGGTGATCATGATCTCGTTCAGGAGGTTCTTGGCCAGCAAGGCATGGACCTCGCGTTCTGGCGCATCGCCATGCGTCCCGGAAAACCGTTGATGGCCGGCAGGCTCGGCGCGACCAGGGTGCTTGGTCTGCCAGGCAATCCCGTCTCAAGCCTGGTCTGCGGGCTGCTGTTTCTGAAACCGCTGATCAGGGCGCTGCTCGGGGCGCCGGTCGAGACCGGCCTCCCGTCGACCGCCGTGCTGGCAACTCCCCTGGCTCAAAACGATCGCAGGCAGGACTATGTCAGGGCGACCCTGTCGGAAGACGGCAACGGGCGCCAGATTGTAACGCCGTTCTCCAGGCAGGACAGTTCCATGCTGAACCTTTTGGCCCGCTCGGGCGCCCTGATCATCCGTCCCCCGCATGCGCCGGCGGTTGATGCGGGATCCGAAGTCCCTGTTCTCAGGCTCTGAAATCAACGGGTTTCCGGTCACCGCTCCCGTAAGGCATGGGCGATCTGGTCGGTCACCGGCTTGACCAGGTAGCTCAACACCGTCCGGTCGCCGGTTTGCAGGAAGGTTTCGACCGGCATGCCGGGCACCAGCGCCTTGTCGCCAAGTTTCCTCAGTTCCGTGTCGTCGATCACCAGGCGGGCAACGTAATAGCTGACGCCGGAACGTTCGTCCTCCGTCAGATCCGCCGACAGTGTCAGCAGCTTCGCATTCAGCTCAGGTGTTGTCCGCTGGTCGAAACTGGGAAAGCGCACCCGCGCGCTTTGTCCCGGCGACATCTGGTCGATATCGACCGGACGGACCTGTGCTTCCACGATCAGTTGGTCCTCCCTGGGAACAATCTGCATCACGGTTTCGCCCGGAGCGATGACACCACCGATCGTATGCACCGAAAGCTGATGAACGTAGCCGTTTCTCGGAGCCAGAATGTCGACCCGGGTCAATTCGTCCTCGGCCGCTATCTGCTGCTCTTCAAGCTGGGCAATGCGCGAGCGCACTTCCTGCAATTGTTCAAGAACTTCCGCCCGATAGGATTCCTCGATCTGGAGGATCTGGATCCGCCGCTCGCTGATGGCTTCCTTCGTCTGGGCAATCTGCGCAATCAGGTCGCCGTATTCGCCCGCCAGACGGGCCTTTTCACGCCGCAGCGCGATGACGCGGCTCTTGGAGACAAGCTGCCGGTCCAGCAAGCCACTGAGATCGGCCAGTTCCTCCTCGATCAGCTCGATCTCCGAGTCCTTGGCCGTCACCTGGGCTTCCAGGCCCTCCGTCTGCTTGTGGAACTGGAGGATCTGCTCTTCGAGCTGGTTCTGACGCCCGACCTTGGAGTTCCGGCGTGCTTCCAGCAGCATCTGCTGTCCGCGTTCGATTTCTCCCAGAGTGGCCCTGCGATCCTCGGGCCAATCGATGCTGTCGCGCTCATCCCGCTCGGCCTGCAATCTCAGGGTCTGGGCGGTCAGTTCGGTCAGCTGTTTGGTGATGACGGCCAGGTTGGCTCGGGTCACCGTGTCGTCAAGGCTGATCAGCAGTTCCCCTGCCTTGACCGTGTCCCCCGCCTTCACACGGATGTCGCGGACGATACCGCCTTCCCGGTGCTGAACAAGCTTGGTGTTGGTTTCCACCACAATGGTCCCCATGGAGACCACCGCCCCGGAGATTTCCGTGAAGGCCGCCCACCCCCCGATACCGCCGACGACCGCAATCGCGACGAACAGCGCGAACACCAGGTGGTTGCGCACCGTGCGGCGCAGCAGGTCATCGGCCCCTTGCGGACCGGATTGGCTGCCCTGATCGGATTTCCCGGGCATCGTCACCGTCCCGTGACGCCGCCGGCACGCATATTCTGCACCGGCTGCACCACCTGTTTGAGAACATCTTCCTTCGGCCCGAAGCCGGCCATCTTGCCGTCCTTGAGGCAGAGGATCTTGTCCACCGTTGCAATCGCGCTCGGACGATGTGCAATGACGACCACAACCGATCCCTTCTCGCGCATGGCCCTGATGGCATTGGTCAGAGCCCCCTCGCCCTCCGCATCCAGATTGGAATTCGGCTCGTCCAGGACGACGAGAAATGGATTGCCGTAAAGCGCCCTGGCCAGGGCCATCCGCTGACGCTGGCCCGCGGACAGCAAGCGCCCGGCTCGGCCGATCACGGTGTTGTATCCTTCCGGCAGTCCGACGATCAGGTTGTGAACATCGGCGAGCTTTGCCGCCTCGATGATCAGGTCCGGCGTCGCCCCCGTACTGAAGCGCGCGATGTTTTCGGCAATCGTGCCGTCGAACAATTGCAGGTCCTGGGGCAGATAGCCGATGAATTCGCCGCGCCGCCCGCTCGGCCACTGGCCGAGTTCCGCCCCGTCATACCGGATGACGCCCTTGAGGGCCGGCGTTGCGCCGACCAGCGCCCGCGCAAAGGTCGATTTGCCCGATCCGGACGGACCGATTATGCCCAGACCGTCGCCTGCCTCAAGTTCAAGTGAAACATTCTGGACAAAGGGCGTGGCCTCCCCGAAGGGGCCGCAGAACACCTGCTCGACCGTTATCCTGTCCGTTGGCAGCGGCAGGTCCATTTTTTCGGGTTCCGCATCGGCCACCTGCAGAACTTCTCTCAGACGGCGCAGTGCCTGGCGGCTGGCCACGAAGCCGCGCCACTGGGCGACGGCCTGTTCGATCGGCGCCAGTGCCCGCGATGTCATGATCGAGGACGCGATCATCACGCCCGGCGTAATCTCCTGCAGGATGGCCAGCCAGGCGCCCACCCCGAGAATGGCCGACTGCAGCACGAACCGGATGGTCTTGATCGTGGTGCCGAACAAGCCGGACCGGTCGGCGGCCCGGCGTTGTGTCGCCAGGTAGTCGCTGTTCTGCGCATCCCATTTGCCCGTCAGCGCATCCTGCATGCCCATCGCGGTCACGACTTCGGAATTCCTCTGGCCGATTTCCACGTCCGAGGAGCGACGGCCGGCATGTCCCGCCGCCTCTTCGGCCGGCCCCCGTGACAGCAACTCGTTCAGACCGATCAGCACCGTGATGACAACCGCTCCCGCAAGCCCGACCGCGCCCAGAAGGGGATGAAACAGGAAAACGATCCCGAGATAGAAGGGCAACCAGGGAATGTCGAAGATCGCCGCCGGGCCCGGGCCGGAGAGGAACTGGCGAACGGTATCCAGATCCTGTACGGGCCGCAGGCGGGCAGCCTTGCGCCCCAGGCGGACCGGCAGGCTGGTGGACACCCGGTAGACGATCCCGGACAACCGCGCGTCGACCCGCTGGCCAAGCCGGGCCAGGATCCGGCCCCGTACGCCCTCCAGAAGGCCGTAAAAGGCATACAGGACAATGGCCAGGGATCCGATCACGACCAGTGTCGGCACGGAGCCGCTCGACAGCACCCGGTCGTAGACCTGAAGCATGAACAAGGGGCCGGTCAGCATCAGGATGTTGATGACAAAGCTGACCAATGCGACGCCCCAGAAGGCCTTGTGAACGGGCTTGAATGCAGTGGCTACCGGATTTTCTTCTGTCCGCTTGCCGCCATTCAGGCTCCGGTGCCGTGTTCCTGCCATTCAGTCCCCTGTTTCCATTCCGGCCGCATGCAACCGAAGCGTCCGGTACATGGTCCGGCTTCGGCAGCATTCATGTGACACCATTTTCACACGAGATTTCTTTCAACAAATACGAAGTCACTTGCAAAGGTTTCAAAGTCAATTGACCCGGTTTTCCGTTTCGCCGGAAGCTCCGGTCCGGCAAGCGAAAAAACATGCCGTCTGTAGATCCTATCAGCCCGTTCCCTGAAAAAAAATGCCCGGCCGCGAAACGGCCGGGCTGAAATCGCTTTTTGTCCGCGCGCACGTCAGCCGGCGGCAGCCACAGCCCGTTTGGCCATCACGGTGACCAGGTTGGCCCGGTAGCGGGAGGAGCCGTGAATATCCTGCAGCATGCCGCCGGAATCGACAGCGATGCCGGCAACCGCATCCGGTGACCAGTTGGCCGCAAGGGCAGCTTCCATGTCGCCGACACGGAACACCCCGCCGTCACCGGCGCCGGTCACGGCCACGCGCACGGATCCGTCGCCCCGACGGGCGACGAACACCCCGGCCATGGCATAGCGGGACGCCGGGTTCGGGTATTTGGCATAGGATGATTTTTCGGCTGCCGGGAAAGAGACCGAAACCACGATCTCGTCGTCCGCAAGCGCCGTCTCGAACATTCCGACAAAGAAGTCTTCGGCCGAAAGCGTCCGTTTGCTGGTGGTAATCGTGGCTTCCAGCCCGACAAGCGCCGCCGGATAGTCGGCCGCCGGGTCGTTGTTCGCGATCGAGCCCCCGATCGTCCCCATGTGACGGACAGCGGGATCGCCGATCCCGCCCGCAAGACCCGAAAGACCGGGGAGCTTGCTCTTGATCAGCGCGGAGGCCGCGACTTCGGCATGGGTCGTCGCGGCGCCGATGACGATCTGGCCGCCGTCTTCGCGAATGCCCTTCATGTCGGGTATCCGGGTCAAGTCCACCAGGTCCGACGGCGCTGCCAGCCGTTGCTTCATGGTCGGCAGCAGGGTCTGCCCTCCGCCAAGAAATTTTCCGTCTTCCGCCTTTGCGATCAGCTGGGCCGCCTCGGCCACCGATCCGGCACGGTGATAATTTGTTTCGTACATTTCGCGTCTCCCAAAAGAATGGGTTCAGGTTTCGTCAAGTCTGTCGGCGTTGAATTCGGCCGGCGGCGAGGAACCCGTCGAAGCGCCCGTCCACCTTCGCTCACCCGTTTCATCAATCGAACGGGTGCATTCATGGCGTTCAAGCGCAGTCGATCGGAGATCCGCCACCACCTGCCTCATTTACTCCGCAGCCTCCCGGGTGGCCGGCTGGCACAGCGACCAGACCCTTTCCGGCAGGGCCGGCATGGACAGGTTGTTGTTGCCGATCGCGTCGGTGATCGCATTCATCACCGCAGGCGGCGAACCGATGGCCCCCGCCTCGCCGCAGCCCTTCATGCCGAGCGGGTTGCCCGGACATTCGGTGACATGCGTCGACAGCTGATAGGACGGCACGTCGTCGGCGCGCGGCATGCAGTAATCCATGTAGGAGGCCGTCAGCAGCTGGCCGGTCTCGTCATAGGACGCGTTCTCCAGCAGCGCCTGTCCGATGCCCTGCGTGATGCCGCCATGCACCTGGCCTTCCACGATCATCGGATTGATGATGTTGCCGAAATCGTCCGCGGCAACAAAATTGACGACCTCGGTCTTGCCGGTTTCCGGATCGACCTCGACCTCGCAGACATAGGTGCCCGCCGGGAACGTGAAGTTGGTGGGATCATAGAACGCGCCCTCCTTCAGGCCCGGCTCCATGCCTTCCGGCAGATTGTGCGCCGTATAGGCGGCGAGCGCCACCTCGGTGAAGGACAGTTTCTTGTCCGTACCGGCGACCTTGAGTTCACCACCCTCGATCTGGATGTCCCCCTCGGAGGCTTCCATCAGGTGCGCAGCGATCTTCTTAGCCTTGGCTTCAACCTTGTCGAGCGCCTTGACGATGGCCGACATGCCGACGGCTCCGGAGCGGGAGCCGTAGGTTCCCATGCCGAACTGGACCTTGTCCGTGTCGCCATGAACGATGGCGACCGAGTCGGTGTCCAGTCCGAAACGCTCGCTGATCAACTGCGCGAAGGTGGTTTCGTGACCCTGGCCATGGCTGTGGGATCCGGTCAGGACCTCGATCGTCCCCACAGGGTTCACCCGCACCTCGGCGGATTCCCAAAGGCCGACACCGGCGCCCAGCGAGCCCACCGCCGCGGAAGGAGCAATGCCGCAGGCCTCGATGTAACAGGACAGGCCGATGCCGCGCAGCTTGCCCCGCGAGGCGGCTTCCGCCTTGCGCGCCGCGAAGCCGTCATAATCGGCGGCAGCAAGGGCTGCATCCAGGGTCGCGTCATAGTCGCCGGCGTCATAACACATGATCACCGGTGTCTGATGCGGGAACGACCTGACGAAGTTCTTGCGGCGGAACTCCGCCGGGGACAGCCCGACCTCGCGCGCCGCCGTCTCCATCATCCGCTCCACCAGGTAGGTTGCCTCCGGACGGCCCGCGCCGCGATAGGCATCCACGGGCGTGGTGTTGGTATAGACCGTCTTCACATTGGCATGGATCGCCGGAATGTCGTACTGGCCCGACAACAGTGTGGCGTAGAGATACGTCGGCACCGACGACGAGAACAACGACATGTAGGCGCCGATGTTGGCGACGGTCCTGACCCTGAGGCCCAGAATCTTGTTGTCCGCATCCAGCGCCAGTTCCGCCTCGGAGCGATGATCCCGGCCATGGGCATCGGTGAGGAAGGCCTCGGTCCGGTCCGACACCCATTTCACCGGCCGTCCGACGCGTTTGGCGGCCCACAGGCACACCATTTCTTCCGGATAGATGTAGATCTTCGAGCCGAAACCGCCACCGACATCCGGCGCGATCACACGCAGCTTGTGCTCGGGCGCCACATTGTAGAACGCGGACAGTACAAGCCGGGCGACATGGGGGTTCTGAGAGGTCGTATAGAGCGTGTAATGCTCTTCGGCGTCGTCATACCCGGCGAGAGCCGCCCGGGGCTCCATCGGATTTGGAACCAGACGGTTGTTGTGAATTTCCATGCGGGTGACATGGGCCGCCTTTTCGAAGGCGGCTGTCGTGGCAGCGTCGTCACCGATCTCCCAGTCGAAGATCAGGTTGCCTTCGGCTTCCGGATGAAGCTGCGGCGCACCCGGCTGCAGGGCGGCAACCGGATCGATCACGGCCGGAAGCGCTTCATAGTCGACAACCACGGCGTCGGCGGCATCGCGCGCCTGAGCCTGTGTGTCCGCGACGACGACCGCGACAGCCTGCCCCACGTGGCGCACGATTTCCGGCTCGAGGGCGCGCCACGCCCCCATTTTCATGGGCGACCCGTCCTTGGAATGGACCATCCATCCGCAAATCAGGTTGCCGATGCCATCACCGACCAGCTGGTCACCGGTCAGAACCGCGTCCACCCCCGGCATCTCCAATGCGGCGCTTGCGTCAATACCGGTCACTTTCGCATGCGCATGGGGCGAACGGACGAAGGCCGCGTATCCCATCCCCGGCATGTTCATGTCATCGGTATAACGGCCCTTGCCGGTAATGAAGCGCTTGTCTTCCTTGCGCAGGGCGCGGGCGCCAATCCCCTCAACTGCCATGATCTCTCTCTCCCAAATGTCTGTTCCGGTTCCGCCTGGACCGGATAATTCTTCAACCGGCGATGCCGGCGTCCGCCCGACGGGCGTCTGTCTGCTTCAGGCCCTGGCGGTCTGCCGAAACCCGGCGATTTCCTCCCGGCAGGTTTCAGCAAAAGGTCCTGGTGTCCCGGCGCGGTCGGTCCGCGTCAAGCGTGAACGCTTGCCGCCTACTCCGCGGCCTGGGCCATACCGGCCATCTGGTCGGATGCGGCCTTGATGGCCTTGACGATGTTCTGATAGCCCGTACAGCGACAGATATTGCCTTCCAGCTCATGCCGGATTGTGGTTTCGTCGAGGTTGCCGGCGCCGTGCCGCTGGATCATGTCGACAGCCGTCATGATCATGCCCGGCGTGCAAAAACCGCACTGCAGGCCGTGATGCTCGCGGAAGGCCGCCTGCACCGGATGCAGATTGCCGGCGTTCCCCAGTCCTTCCAGTGTCAGCACTTCACTGCCGTCGGCCTGGGCCGCCAGCATCGTGCAGGATTTCACGGCCTTGCCGTCCACCTGAACGACACAGGCACCGCATTGCGACGTGTCGCAACCGACATGGGTGCCGGTCAGTCCGCGAGTCTCGCGGATAAACGATACGAGCAGCGTACGGTCTTCGACATCCGCCGAAACCGTCTTGCCGTTCAATACCATCGATACTTTCGACATGAATTTCTCTCCCTCATGCAATTCCCTGGGCTGTTGCCCGTGCGTCCTCCGGCGTTTTCACCGTGTTTTATGGGGGGCTTCGACGCGCGCCGCAGTCAGGCCCCGACCGTTTCAAGTTTCAATTCGTCCGGTCAACTCGCCAGAGCAAGGACCACGATAAGCGCGCCGAGGGCAATCAGACCCCAGACCATCGGCCCGCCGAACGCATTGCGTTCCGCAGCGGCCTCGATGTTTTCCTCCACCTTGTGGATCCGGTCCTCGACAGCATGCTCGGCGTCATCGATGGCGATCCGCTTGGCCTCCTCGGCAACGCCGGGATCCAGTTCCGCGTCCACTGCCGAGCCTGCTGTCGCCGTCGCACCGGTCTGTGCATCGCTGCCGCTCCGCGACGCGCTGTCACTGGCGACAATTTCGGAAAATTTTGTGAAGAAATCATCCGCCATCTTCCGGGCAGTCGAATCGATCAGACGGCTGCCGAGTTGGGCGAGCTTGCCGCCGACCTGTGCCTGGGCTTCATAGGTGAGAATGGTCCCCTCACTGTCTTCCTGGAGACGGACATTAGCCCCGCCCTTGGCGAAGCCTGCCACGCCGCCCTTGCCCTCGCCCCTGATCGTATAGCTCTCCGGCGGATTGATGTTTTCAAGCGTCACCGCACCCTTGAACTTGGCCTTGACCGGACCGATCTTCGACGTCACGGCAGCGACCATCTCGGTGTCAGACGTCTTTTCGAGGCTGTCGCAGCCCGGTATGCAGATTTTCAGAACGAGCGGATCGTTCAATGCAGCCCAGACTGCGTCCCGACTGGCCGGAATCAGATGGGAGCCGTTCATGTCCATGTCAATTCTCCCCAGGTCGTGCTTTTTCGCGCTTTGGCAATTTCAGCAATAACTCTAGCAATACGCAACGGTAAAGTTACATATCCCGCAAGCGGTTTCGCGTCATGAGAGCGTGTTTCGTGCAAATATTCAATTGCTTAAATGCAAGAGACTTCAATTTGGCAGGTCTTGTCGGAGCAAGGTCCCGCGCGGACCGTCCGGCCAGGGGCTGCAAACGGGCACGTGACCCCAACGTGATCCCGGATTCCGGCCTTCAGGGCCTCAGCCGAAAGCCACCCCCGGTTCGATCGATTTCTCGATGAAGGAGGACAGGCCGTCGGAGCTCTGCGGCTTGGAATAGAGATACCCCTGCAGGTAGTCGCATTGCAGCTCCTGCATGATCTTGCGCTGCGTGATCGTCTCGATCCCTTCTGCAGTCACGTCCAGGTCAAGTGCCTTGGCCACGGCGATGATGGATTTGACCACCGCCAGCTCATCCGCGTCCTGATCCATGTTCATGATGAAACTGCGATCGATCTTGATCCCGTCCACGGGCAACTTGCGCAGGTAGCTGAAGGAGGAATATCCGGTCCCGAAATCATCGATGACGACTTTCGCGCCCTTGTCGCGGAGCCATGTCAACAACGAGATCGTGACCTGGTCGTTGCTCAGGAACAGGCCTTCGGTGACCTCGAACACGAGCCGATGCAACGGCAGGCCGGCGGCCGAAGCGGCATCTTCAATGTCCTTGTAGATCCGGTTGGTCTGCACCTGCTGCGGGGACAGGTTCACATTCAGCCGAACATCTCCGGACAGGCCCTGCAGCCGGCTGAATTCCGAGAACGACGTCATGAACATCCAGGCGCCGATTTCGGTGATCAAACCGCTCGCCTCGGCTGCTTCAATCATCCGCGCGGTGTTCATGAACGTTCCGGACGGCGTGCGAAAACGCATGAGCGCTTCGAACGAGGCCAGGGATTCGTCTTTCGCCAGCATGATCGGCTGGTAATGGACGGAAAATTCCATCTGGTTGCTGCTGCTGGTCAACAGGGACGCAAGCCGCAGCCGCTCGAAAGCGGCCTCCTGCATTTCCGGATGAAACACCGAATGGCTGGTGTGCCCCTGCTGGCGAACATTGTTCAGCGCGATCGAGGCAAACCGGACCAGCTGCTCTGCGTTCTGGTTGTCGGCGGTGCCCGCAGCAAACCCCAATCGCATGCGCAAGGAAATCTGGTTGTCGTCGAGCGTGATCGGTTCCTGAAAGGCCTCCTCGACCCTGGCGACCACGTCCTCGACCCGGTTGGCATCGCCGCCCTTGAGCAGGATCAGGAATTCGTCCTTTTCCTTGCGCGCGATCGTCAGCGCGTCCGGAAACGTCTGAGACAGGCGGTGTCCTGTCTTTTTCAGCACCGCACCGGCTTTTTCGTCGCCGATCCCGTCGACAATCACCCGAAATCGCTGGACATCGGCATGAACCACCAGCAACGGCGTGCACTTGGCCGCGTTGCGCTGGAAGGTTTCGATGAAACCGGAAAAAGTCGACAGACCGGTGATCCGGTCCACATAGGCCAGGTTCCGGATATGCTCCAGCAGGCCTGTTTTCTCATACCCGAGGGCAACATTCGACACAAAGAGCTTGAGAAGTTCCGATCCGACCAGCTCTTCCAGAAGGTCTTCCGCAACATCAAGGTAGAGCGCACCGGCCATCCCGTTTCTGGTCACCAGCGGCAAGGCCACGCCTGTCGATGACCGGCAGGTCTCCCGGGTCTCGGCACATTTGACGACACAGCCCCGGACCGCATCGTCGCTGATGACGTCGACAGGCAGGTCGACCTTGTCCTCGAAACAGCCCGTCGCGGCCAGCACGCGGATATTTGTCCGGTCGAAGGCACCGTACCCTGGAAGGGTTTCCAATCCGCAAAGAAGGCAGTCAACGGGTTGACCAACGAGTTCGGAAACATGTTCCACCACAGCGGATGCAAATTCACTGAGAGCGTTTTTTTCGACGATTGCGGAAAAATGCGCGTTCAGTTGCTGCAGTTTTCTCCGGTTTGTCTCCAGAGACATCACAAGCTTGTAGCCGCGCAGACCGGTGACCACCGCCGTGATCAGCTTGGTTCGCGAAAGTTCTGCCTTTTCCGTATAGCCATCTATGTCGAACTTCATGATCACGTCGGTCTGCGGCGCGTAGCCCGGCTGACCGGTGCGCAGTATCAGACGCGTGAAATGGTTCTTGAGCTCTGACCGGATCCAGCTGACGAGACCGAGACCGGCGGTATCGCTCTCCATCACCACGTCGACAAGCGCAACAGCAATGTCCTGCTGTTCCTCCAGAATCTCGCGTGCTTCCCGAGCCGACAAGGCGTGCAGCAATTCGAATGCGCGGTTTTCAAACATGCACCCGGCCACGGCGATCTTGGTCACTTCGTGCACGTCGGGATCGTCATCGACGATGAGAATTTTCCAGGGGTTCCTGGTCGTTGTCCTGACTGCCGGCTCCGAAGGCGCAAGAAAATCCATCACCATGTCAATGCACCTTCTGTCCGCGCTGCGTCGTTGTCTTCACGGGCACGATTGCCGGAAATTCGATGGTGAACTCGGTACCGGAACCGACTTTGGAGGAGACCGAAATGGTCCCGTTGAGAGCTTCCGTCACAAGCTGGTAGCAGATCGCCATGCCCAGTCCCGAGCCTCCTTTGCCGAATTTTGTCGTGAAGAAAGGCTCGAATACCTTCTTGAGATTCTTCTCGGGAATGCCAACGCCAAAGTCCTGGCACTTGAAGACGATCTTCTTCGTCGACGGAACCGCCAAACTCTCGTCCCTGGCTGCGACCATCCGCGAGGACAGTTTGATCACGCCTTCGGTGCGGTCCTCGTATCCGTGTTTGATGGCGTTTTCCACCAGATTGGACACAAGCTGACTGACCGCACCGGGATAGCTGTCGACGACTTCATCGGCATGCAGATCGAGTTCGACGGTAAAGGGTGTTTTCTTGAGTGTCGGCTGCAGAGTGGCGAGCGTTTCGCGGATGATATGGTCGAAATTGAACGATCGCTTCTTCTCACTTTGCCGATCGACGGCGACCTGACGAAAGTTGCCGACGAGATCCCGCGCCCGTCCGAGTGTCTTTTCGATGATACTTGCGGTATCCGATATGCGCTCGACCTCGTTTTCAAGCGCTTCCTTGCTCAAGCTCTGCTCTTCGAGTTCCTTGCCCAGGTAGCTGGTGGAATCCTTGATCGTGGTCGCCGCCATCAGGGCATTCCCGAGCGGAGTGTTCAGTTCATGCGAAACACCGGCGACAAGTGCGCCGAGGGCAGCCAGATTGTCCGCCTGAATAAGCTCTTCTTGCACCAGCTTCAGCTGATCCGTGCGATGGGCCACGAGGTCCTCGAGGTTGGTCTGGTATTCCTGAATTTTCTGCAAGTCCAGATGACGGCGCTGCACCATCGACTGAAGGCTCGCCGAGAGAATTCCGATTTCGTCCGCGCGTCCGGGCATCAACTCCGCCTTGGGAGGATCCTCGATCAGACGCGGCGTCGAGAGATATTCGACAATTGCGGACAGTGGACGGCCGATCAATCGCCTGAATACCATCCGGATCACGACGCCGAGAAGCAGCAGATAGATGATGATTGCGGTGACGATAAAACCGACCGTCGACACGATCTCGTAGGAGATCGTGTTCCGGTCGATCAGGATGAAAACCTGACCGATAGCGTTCTTCTGCAATATTGTGCTGGGAGAATTCAACGTGTAGCTGAGCGCTTCCGATGCGCGCGCGCCTGTGACGGGCTCGCCGAAATTGCCTGTGTCCGGAGTTTCGACCCAGACCTTTTCGACCACATCCAGGCTTTCCAGCCCGCGAATGAGTTGCAGCGTCGCGTCCGCATTCACTGTCCAGATCGCCCGTTCAAACGGTCGCTTCGTGGCTTGAAAGAATGCTTCGGTCACACGAATGGCCCGGGCATGGGACTCATCCCAGGTGAATTTTGCGAGAACGCCGATAAAGACGACGCCAAGCAAGGCAAACAGGCCGAGCGTGTAGAGTATAAAGGTCCGTGAAAGGCTCGAACGTCCCATTTCTCTGGGCGTATATGGCAACGACGCACTGCCGCTAAGACTCAAGACGTCCACCCCGATCCTAAGTGCCTGCTCGACCGTTCGGACAAGGCGACAACCGCCTTCCCCTGAACGGACAAGTATATCGCGAAAACCGCACCGATTGCGGACCGCGAATTGCCAATACCTGCTGCACAGACACGAAGCATGGCCCCACGCTTCGCCATCACATTCGCGCGGTGCACGCCACGCTCGACGGTCAAAGCTTTGCTACGATGCCATTGTGAGCAGGGTTTCTAAATTTTCCATAAAAATCAATTGTAAATAGAAACAAGTCCCCGCGCCATCTCGTGCCTGCCATTTACTGCACCCGGAGGTGCCCGGCCCACGCGACAGATCGCAGCCCTGCGGCGCCCGGCTCAGAGCGCGTTCTTCCGCAAGGCAGGCTTGCGCGGATTATGACCGCACAGCTGAGGCCGCGCGCCTGGCACGATGTGCTCAGGCGTGAACCACCGACAAGGTCGGTTTGCCGGAGACCCGCGCGTCGCCTGCCGTTTCAATCGCCTGCGATGTGCCGACGGACGCCTGAACCGGACGACGGGTGTCACCGATTTTCTGCTTCGAGGCGGATCCATCCTTGAGCATGTAGCCGATGTAGCGCGTCGATTCGATCGCATCAAAGCCGAGCTTCTTGCGCAATTTTTTCCGCAGCTTCGAAATGTGGCTTTCCACGACGCACTCATCGACACCGTCATTCATGACGCCGTAGACAGCATTGAAAATCTGCGTCTTGGTGACCCGGCGGCCCTTGTTTTTGACGAGGTGCTCGAGAATCCGGCGTTCCCGGCGCGGCAGTTCCATGACTTCGCCGCCGACCAGGGGGTCGCGGCCGTCATAGAAGACTTCAATCGCTCCTGTGCCGGCGGAATTGTTGCGCGACGTGATCCGGCGGCGGAAAGCGCCGACCCGGGCGATGATCTCCCGCACATGGACCGGTTTTCTCAAGACATCGTCCAGGCCTGCGGAAAACAGCTCAAGCGTGCTTTCCAGGTTTGCCGTGTCTTCGAGCGCAACGATCTGCGCCTCCGGACACCGCGTGCGGATCGACGTCACGAAGCTGCACCGCTCCGCACTTTCGCCGAGCAGGATGGCGTCGACCGCCCCCAGGTCCTGCGCGCTGGTAATCTCGAGCCAGTCAAGCAGCTCCAGCGGTTGCAGTTCCAGGGAAGCGTAGCCTTCCCGTTCGAATGCCGAGGCATAGCCTGCGGTCACTATCTCTCGTGAATCTACTATGATGAACATGTCAGCCCCTCGAAAATCCCAATAAAGAATTGGTAATTTTCCGGAGCCTTCAGGTCAACACTTCTGCCCTAATCAGGACACTATTTCGATTATCATGGTAGAATATCTTCTTACGGACACAATGTAATCTAAATAAAAACTCAATGACATTACGAACAAACTGAGAGAAAATTTTATTAAAATGAAAAATACCGCGAAGTTCTGCGTTTTTGACTAAGCCGTGACAAGGTATATACAAAAAACGCCGCTCGTTGAAGCGGCATTTTGACTTTTCTACTTTCAATTGGAGCTGTGGACTATCCGTCCGTCGCCAGAGCCTGCGCAAGATCCGCGAACGGATCTGTGGGCACCACCTGATCCGCCCGTTGTCGCAAAGCCTCATAGATCTTCGGCACAAGGCGGCAGGCCTTCTCCAGCTTTTCATCGCCGGTGGTCTGGAAACCGCCCATCAGACGCAGATCCTTCGTATCTTCATAGTGGGAAATCAGGCCCTTGATACGATGGATCAGCTCCTGCTGGTCCGGTGACCAGGCCCTGTCCGCGAGACGGGACGTGGACCTGAGCACGTTGACAGGCGGAAACCGGCCTGATTCCGCGATCTGCCGGTCGAGCACGATATGCCCGTCGAGCAGCCCGCGGATTGCGTCGGAAACCGGATCATTGTGATCGTCGCCATCGACAAGCACGGAGAAGATGCCGGTGATCGAGCCCTCGCCCGAGCTTCCCGGACCGGCCCGCTCTATCAGACGCGCAAGATCCGCAAAGACGCTGGGCGGATACCCGCGCGCGACAGGCGGCTCGCCGGCGGCCAGGGCGACATCGCGCGCGGCATGCGCGAACCTCGTGGCCGAATCCAGTATGAGCAGGACCTTGTGCCCCTGGCTCCTGAAAAATTCCGCGACGCTCATGGCGGTCTTGGGGGCAAGACGGCGCTGCATGGCGCTTTCGTCGCCGGTGGAGGCGACGACCACCGAATGCGCCAGCGTTTCGCCGAGAATGTCGTCGACGAATTCCCGGACCTCGCGGCCGCGCTCTCCCACGAGCCCGACCACCACGGTATCGAAATCCCCGAAACCGGCCAGCATGCCCAGCAAGGTGGATTTGCCGACCCCTGAACCGGCGAAAACGCCAACCCTCTGACCGACGCAGAGAGGCGTGAACAGATCGATTACGCGAACGCCGGTCTTCACGCCTTCGGAAATCTTGCTGCGGTTCATGGCCGGCGGAGGCGCCCTATCCAGAAGAAAGGCTTCAACGCCGTGACTGAGCGGACCCAGACTGTCAATCGGCTCACCGAGCGCGTTGATGATCCTGCCGCGCCAGCCCATGTCGGGATGAATCGCCAGCCCGCCCATGACGGAGGCAACACTGCCGATACCGATATCGGTCACCCGCTCCAGCGGCTTGACCACCACATCTCTCTGTTCCAGGCGGATGATTTCGCCCTGGCGGATCCCCGCGCGTCCCTCGAATTCGACCAGGTCTCCCAGGCACACGACGCGTGACAGACCCGATACCCGGATCGCCTCGGACGACACCTGGGTCACCCGGCCGCTCACCTTGACAGGTCCGACTTCCGTCTCCAGCGCCGCGAGCGACGCTGATATCTGGTCAAGAGCGTTCAGATGCGGAGCGTTCGGCATGGCGGACCTGGAGAGCCTTCAAGACATCGAGAGGAAGATGATTGGACTTGTGGGTGGCAAGACGGCTGAGACCGTCCTCACCGGGCATGACCGGAGACGGTGCTGTGGCAGTGCCCAGGAGGTCGGTATAGGAAACGGACGAGGCCAGCCCGTTGATCGGGTCGCTTCGGTCCGGTTCCACCTTGTCCGCGCTGTCCGGAGTTTGCAGGGCAAGGCTCACCGGCATGACCGGAGGCGGTGCCTTTGCAGCTGGCAGTCCGGTGGTTGCGACGGTCTCGCCGAGAAGGGCCTTCTGCTGAACAGGCTCCGGGCTTGCGTCCGGCCCGGCGCCGGGTTTGCGCGGTGGCACCGGGATCTCGGCCGCCTCCCCCGTTCCGGCGGCCGGAGTTGCCTGGGCAACCTGCATAGTTTGCAGACCGGCCGATGGGGGCGCATCGTTCAGACGGTCACCGACCTCGTTATAGGCCAGCATCGCGCCAAGGCCGACTGGACCGCCCAGGGCAAATCCGTAAAGTGCATTGCCGGTCTTTCTGGCGCCGTCGGAAATCTGGTCGTTGGTCACCGAACGGTAGAGCTCGGCCACACCCGGAATGTGCTGAAGCGGGTTGATGACGTCGATGAAATCCCCGAAACTGAACCCCGTCCGCCCGGCCTGTGCCGCCCCGGACCGCGCTGTTTCCGGCGCTCGTCCGCTCATGACGGCATTCAGGTCCAGCGGGCGCCCGACAGGCGCGGTTGGATCTACGGCCGTCATGATGTCGACCCCAGTTCGCGGATCGCCTTTTCCTGGCTTTCATTGCTGGTGTCGATCATTTTGGTCGCACTTTCGAACGCCCGCGAGATCATGATCATCTTGGTCATTTCACGGACCGGATTGATGTTCGCTCCTTCGACATAGCCCTGGCGGACACCGTTCCGGTCGAAAATCTGTACGGGTGTCACGGGCTTGTCGGGAATGACCGCGGAGTTGTCGGAGCGCACGAGCGTGGCGTCTTCGGGGATCAGAAACAGACCGACCTGTCCGACAACCCCGGCCTCGCCCTGGCTGACATCGCCGGACTGGGTGATCAGGGGGGGACCGGCATCCGGATCAAGAGCAATGGGCTGACCGCCCGCTCCCAGGATCTGCTGGCCGGTCAGGGTGCGCAATGTGCCATCCCCGGCGATCTGAAGCCGTCCGTCCCGTGTATAGGACAGCGTGCCGTTGATGTCGCGGATCGCGAACCAGGCATTGCCTTCGACCGCCAGATCGAGCGGATTGTCGGTTTTGGACAGGCCGCCGCCCTGACGCGAAATGTATTTCTCGCCGCCAGTGGCAAAACTCACCTTGTCCTGCCCCGCCTTGGAGACCAGTTCGGCGAACTTGACCTCGTCGGCCCGGTAGCCGGCCGTGTTCATGTTGGCGACGTTGCGGGCGACCGTGTCCAGACGGTTGGACAGGGCGACTTGCGCCGACAGCGCCACATAAAGAGCGGATTGCATGGATCAGACGCCTCCGAGACGCAGGTTCTGGATACTGGCGAGAAGTCCCTCGCCCATCTGGATGGTGCCGCTGCCGTTGTTGTAAAGACTGAGCGTCGGCGACGTTGCGCCCGCCGACCCGTTCGACAGGTCGTAGAGCGCGGAGAAACGGTTGAGGAACTCTGCCAGGTATTCCGGCTCGCCGAATTTGTCGAAGTCCAGGTTTTCCTCAAGATGGGCCGCCTGCTTGTCGATGTCGGCCAGGGCGAATGCCTGAGGCAGGCCGAGAGACGTATAGACCGCCTCGGCAAGAGCCGGGTCCGCGAGCACGTCATAGGCATTGGTGATGTCGGGTGCCCGGCGTTCGAAATAAAGCGCCAGCCGCACACCCTGGTTCTGTTCGCCTTCCCGCACTTCCAGCGTTTGCCGGTGAAACTTGTCGACGATCCCCTCCTGCGTCCGGGTGAAGGACGTCGTGGTCGTGCCGTACCGCTTGAAATTGAAGGTTTCGGCGAAGCTCTTGTACTTGGTGTCCGCAAGCTGGTTGGCGAAGGCGGAATTTTCGTCGACGCCTTCTTCCAGGACCTTGCGCATGAACGCCTTGGCGTAAATCATGTCCTCAAGGCCCATCGCTGTCATCGCATAGCGATAGATCTGGTCATCTCCCAGAAAGTCGTCGATGGACTCAATATTGCGGATGTTCTCGCGATAGTATTCGCTTTGACGCTCGACAGTCGGATCCGCCGCCACCGTGTCCAGCGAGCGCTCCATGTTGGTTCTCAATAGTTGAACCTGGGTCAAGGTATTGATCATGGTTCTAAATCCCCGTAGCGGGCCCGGATCCGGGCAGACGTTCGGGCAAACCATCTCTACCGGAGCTTACGCCAGGCTGACGGCATGAAGACGGTTTCCACCCTCTGCCCGGGTCAGCTTCGGGCAAGTCTCCACCGCTAGCGTCCTCCCGAACTGAATTGAACTCCACACCAGTTGGGAGCTGTTAGGTGACTATTCTTATCGGCCTGTTCATAGCGGGCGCGTCCCTTATCGGCGGCTTTGCCGCGCTCGGAGGCAAGGTCTCCGTTCTCTGGCAGCCCTGGGAGCTTGTCATTATCCTGGGCGTTGCCATCGGTGCCTTCATCGTCGCCAACCCGATGAAGGTGATCAAGGGCACCGTGCTCGCGGTTTCCGACGCCCTGCGCAACACGGTGCCCGACAAGCGGGAATACCTTGACGTGCTCGCGCTTCTTTACGGTCTGATGCGCGAACTGCGCGCCAAGGGCCGAAACCAGGTTGAACCGCATATCGAGGATCCGAACACATCGCCGATCTTCCAGAAATATCCGACGGTTCTGCGCAACGCCAACCTGACCACCTTCATCTGCGACTATTTCCGGCTGATCATTGTCGGCAATGCGCGGGCACATGAAATCGAGGCGCTGGTCGACGAGGAACTGCATACGATCCACCGCGATCAGATGAAACCGTTCCATGCCATGAGCAGTGTCGCCGACGCCCTGCCGGCCATCGGCATCATTGCCGCCGTGCTCGGCGTCATCAAGGCGATGGGCGCCATCGACCAGTCGCCGCAACTGCTCGGAAGCCTGATCGGCGCCGCCCTGGTCGGCACGTTCGTCGGCATCTTTTTCTCCTATTCGCTCTTCGGCCCGCTGGCGGCGAAGATCCGGAGCGTCCGCGAAAGCCGGCTCAGGACCTACATCGTCGTCAAGCAGACCCTGCTCGCCTTCATGAACGGGGCCGATCCCCAGATCGCCCTTGAACACGGCCGCAAGACCATTTCCGACTTCGACCGGCCGACCATCGACGAGGTCGAGAACGAAACCATGAGTGCCAGCACGGAACCCGTCCAGGACATGCAGGGAGCTGCCTAAGCCATGATCGAAGCAGCAACCGCCAGCTCCGCCAATTCCAGCTCCGAACGCGCGATGATCGCCGACCGCCTGCTGGATGCCGCCGGCATCTCCGTCGACCGTCTGCCGATGCTTCCGGTGGTGTTCGACCGCATGGCCCGGCTGATGGCCGATGCCATGCGCCAGAAATCCCCCTCGCCGTCCTACATCTCGGTGAGCTATGTGGAAAACAACCGCATCGGCGACGTTCTCGACGAGTTTGAATCCAACGCGCTTGTCGCCGTGCTCTATTCACCGGAGTGGGATGCGCGCGTGCTGGTCGGCTTCGACCGGGATTTCATCTTCACCCTTGTGGACGTGCTCTTCGGCGCCGATGGGACCGAACCACCCATCGACGACGAGCGCCCGTTCTCCAACATCGAGACCCGGATCGCCCGGACCATGTTCGAGGTCGCGTCCAAGGCGCTGGCCGAGAGCTTTGCCCCGATCGCGGAAACCACGCTGAAGATGGAACGCATCGAAAGCCGCATGGATTTCGCGGTTGTCGGCCGGCGCAACAATCCGGCTGTGGTTGCCCGGCTGCTTCAGCAGGCCATCGGCCGCGGGGGCGAGGTCTTCGTGGTGATGCCGCACTCCACGCTCAACCCGCTGCGCCAGCGGCTTTCCCAGGTCCTGTCCGGAGAGATGTCCGGCCGCGACAAGCAATGGACGCAGCACTTCCACAACGAGATCCAGCGCACCGAAGTCAAGCTGGAAGCAATCCTGGAAGAACGCGAAATGTCCCTCGGCGAGCTCTCCGACCTGAAGGTCGGACAGGTTATCGAGCTGCAGGCAACGGCGCGGTCTCCGGTCACTCTCTCCTGCAACGAACAGCCCGTGTTCACCTGCCAGCTCGGCCAGTTGAACGGCTCCTACACGTTGCAGATCGAGGAACTCATTCACGAGGAAGAAAAGGATCTGTTCGATGATCTCCGCAATCGTTGATGGCGTCCTGCTGCTTGCGCTGGTCGCGACCAGCATCCGGATGCTGACCATGCACCGGGAGCTGCGCCGGCTCGGCAGCTATCACGCTGATTACCAGCGCATTTTCGACCAGACATCTCTGGCGCTGGACGGCATCGAGGTGTCGATCCAGGAGATCAACGTCAAGAGTGCCCAGATCCTCAACGCGCTCGGCAGCCGCATGGATGACGCACGCGAGCTGATCGCCGAGATCGATGCCCTGACACGGGAAGCCAAGCGCCAGCAGGCGGTGCTCAAGTCGGAGCTGAAGGAACTCTCCAAGGCAACCGCCCTGATGGAGGCTCCAAGAAGTTTCACGCCTTCGCGGAACGACCTGGATCTCTTCGTCGAGGACACGGTGGCTGACCAGGCCGTCGCTGCGACCCTGCAGGCGGCCACGGCTGCCACCGCTGCCACGGGGACTGCGTCGACTGCCGGCGGCCGCAAACCGGCAACCATCCATCGCGGCCCGGTCGTGGAACAGCCGCCGGCGCGTGTGCACCGCATCGACACCCCGCTTCAAAGCCCGTTCCGCACCGTCTCCATGAACCAGAAGGACAAGATGTAATGAGCGACACCATCATCGAACACATCGAGGCTGAAAAAGGCGCCAAGGCCAAACCGGCCGACGCCACCAATTTCGCCAAGGTGGAGGCGCCCGACAAGGACAAGATGGCCGACACCATCGGCGACGACCGCAACCTGGACACCATCCTGGGCATTCCGGTCAACATTCAGGTGGTTCTGGGATCGGCGACGATGCTGGTCTCCAATCTTCTCAAACTCGGCCGGGGCGCGGTCATTCCGCTCAATCACCGGGTCGGCGAGCCGATCGACATCGTCGTCAACGGCCGGGTGATCGCGCGCGGCGAAGTCGTTGTCGTGGAAGACGACAATTCCCGTTTCGGCGTGTCGCTGACGGAAATCATCAGCGCCCAGACTGGTGCCCTGGAAATGTGACACCCGGAGCGGAAGGCTCGCTGAGCCCACCGTTTTCGACGAGGCTGTCTCCTGAGGATCAATGAAAGAATGACCAGCACCGCCAACGCTGCCGCCGCGACCGCCGCGTCCCTGGCCAGACCGCCCGCCCCGCCTGTCAGACGTCTCACCGGCGTCCAGCGTGTGGCCGCCCTGCTCCTGTCGCTGGGCAAGACCAGCTCGCAGAAGCTGTTGCGCCACTTCGACCAGGAGGAGATCCGCCTGATCACCGTCACCGCAGCCCAGCTCGGTACGGTGGCCTCGGAGGAACTCGACAAGCTGGCGGAGGAGTTCATCGACCAGTTTTCCCACGGCACGACCCTTTACGGGTCCGCCAACGAAGTGGAAAAACTGCTGGAAGGCGTGCTGCCGGACGAAGAGCTCGCCGACATCATGTCGGATGTGCTCGGCAATTCCAACCGGTCCATCTGGGACCGGCTGACAACCGTGTCGGAAACCGTGTTCGCCAATTATCTTCTGAAGGAACACCCGCAGACCGCGGCCCTGATCCTGACCAAGATAAAGCCGAGCGCAGCCGCCAAGGTGCTTGGCCAGATCAATGTGAACACGCGCAACGCGCTTGTCCGGCGCATGTTGTCGATCAAGGCGGTGGTGCCGGAAATCATGCGCGATGTGGAAAAGACCATGCACGAGGATTTCATGCTCAACCTGTCCGGCACGCTGGAAGCCGACAGTCACGCCCGCATGGCCGACATCCTCAACAAGATGGATCGCGAACACATGGAAGACGCGCTGGACAACCTCAACGAGGTCCGGCCGAAGACCGCGGAACTGCTCAAGGGCCTGCTGTTCACCTTCGACGACATCACCAATCTCAATGCCCGCACCCGCATGGCGATCTTCGACCAGATCCCGACGGACCGGATCGTCATGGCCCTGAAGGGCACCGACGCCCAGTTCCGGGAGGTGATCCTGTCCTCGCTGACCTCACGTGCGCGGCGCATTGCCGAACACGAGCTTGCGGCGGCGGAACCTGCAGCGCAGCGCGATGTCCTGGACGCCCGCAGCGCGATCACCAACCTGGCCCTGGAAATGGCCGGGCGCGGCGAAATCGAGCTCAATCCGAAGCAGGACGACGGGGCATTCTTTGCCTGACGGCACCTGCAGTCGGATTGGAACGCACTAAGCCGGAGCCACACACAGGCAGATGTCGGACGAAGACAAGGACTCAAAAACAGAGGAACCTACCGAGAAGAAGATCAGCGACGCCCAGGAAAAGGGCAACACGCCGGTATCACGGGAAGCCCCCGTTCTGGCAACCTTTGTCGCGACCCTTCTGATCGGCAGTTTCGTCCTCACCGCCGCGTCGCGTAAGCTCCTTGAAAAGCTGACGCATCTTCTCGACCTGTCAGGAGAGGTGACCCTTGCAAACAGCGCCGATGCCCTGCTGCTCACACATGCGGTTTCCGTCGAGGTGCTTGTCTTCCTGGCACCCATCGTCGCGTTGCTCGCTGCGGCCGGTCTCGCCTCCGCCTTCCTGCAAAACGCTCCGCGTATCGTCCTTCACCGGATCAAGCCGGACTTTTCCAAGCTCTCGCTCGCCAAGGGCTGGAACCGGATCTTCGGCGCACAGGGTCTTGTGGAGTTCCTCAAGGCTGTATTCAAATTTTCCACGGTCAGCGCCATCGTTTATGGCCAGTTCCGGGCAAATGAAGCGGAACTGATCAACGCCATGTTCACGGACCCCAGTGCCCTGCCCGAAGCCATCCTGCAGATCTCCATGAAGCTGATCGCGGGCGTGTGCATCGTCACCATCCTGCTCGTTACCGTCGACATCCTGTGGTCGCGCGCCCACTGGCGCAAGAACCTGCGCATGAGCCAGCAGGAGATCAAGGACGAGCACAAGCAGATGGAGGGCGACCCGATCGTCAAGGCGCGCCAGCGTTCCCTGGCCCGCGACCGCGCCCGCAACCGCATGATCGCCGGGGTGCCCCAGGCCACTCTCGTGATCGCCAATCCGACCCACTTCGCGGTGGCGCTCAGATATGACGGCGACCAGAGCCCCGCCCCGATTGTCGTCGCCAAGGGGCAGGACCTGATTGCCCTCAAAATACGGGAGATCGCGGAAAGCAACAATATTCCGGTGATCGAGGACCGCCAGCTCGCCCGTTCTCTCTTCGCCGCGACAGAAGTCGAAAGAATGATCCCTCCGGAATTCTTCCGGGCGGTTGCGGAAATCATCTGTTACGTGTACTCACGCCAAACCAAGACTGCGATGTGAGTTGATCTATTTGGAGGTGCGGAGAATGCACGAGCGGCCGGAAGGTAAAAGCACCATGCAGTCGCCGCTGGAAAGCGACCGGCAACGCCAGGAAGCAATCGCCTCCGCCCTCACCGATTTCATCGAGGATCTGAAGCTCGTCGATGTCGTTGATTTCGTGGCCTACATCCGCACCGACCAGCACGGCAATATCGAGGAACTGATCAAGACGTCGGCCGAGCTGTTCTTCAAGGACGGCTCCCTGCGCTACTCCATGGCCGCCCAGGCGGAGGTGGAATGGGACGAGACCCCGAAGATCTCGCTTGATCTGGAATTCTTCAACAAGGGCGTCTGGATCTATTTCACCGCGGTACTGGCCTGGCCCGACAACGCGGTCAACGTCTCCTATGTCGAGGCCCCCGACGCCGGCGGCGACAGGGTCCGGGAGACGGAGATGCTGCTCGAGGCATTGAAGGATGCGCGGCTGAGGTAGGCATTGGGCCGGCTTTCCTGGCCTTGGCGTCACGCCGGCCGCTGAGGACCTGCAGTCGCTCGGGCCGCCGGTCACAACAGGTCTTCCGCCTCAGTCCTCACACAGTTTCCCGGTCCGCGCCTTGCAGGAACGCTGACGGACAACCTCGCGATGAACCCACTGGGTAGACTCCGTATTGGACATGGTCAGGAAAACGCCCTTACAGGTCGCGTTGGCGACCGACCGGCCGGTATCGGTGTTGTAGAAGCTCTCCCGCTTCAGTTTCTCGCACCGGTTCCCGGGCGAAGCTGAAGCCTCCGGTGCCGGCGTCCCGGTCGACTGACAGCCTGCAACCGCAAGCACACACAGCAGCGGCAATATCATTGTTTGCATTTGACGAGGCAAGTCACTCTCCTGAAGGGCTGAAAACGACCAACCGTTTCCTGGCAGGATACCGACAGGATTCAGGATTTGTCGTGCTAGAAACATCCGCTAGGCACGTTAGCGCCAGAATGACGTTTTCAAAACGATGGAACCTGCAAGAATGAAAAAAATCCCCATCCCGGAGGATCCGGCCCTCATGGTGACGGCAATGGTCGCCTATGCCGGCATCGCCAAGCGCCTGCATGTAGAGCTTTCAAACCACGCTCGCATGACAGGCGTGGACCTCGAAGCCATCAAGGCAGATCTGATTTATGAGGCAAAGAAGGCGGTGCCTCACGGGGATTTCGCAAAAAACGAAATCGGTGTCTACAACACGATGTTTCAAGCAATAAACACGATCTTTGATCCTGAAAAATGAACCCGGATCTCACAGTCTCCGACCAGGTCCTGTGAGACTTCCAGCTCTCAGGACATGGGCGGAACTGGCCGGCTTTTTTTGAACGAGCGCCGGCACTTCCGGGACGGCAGGGCCAGATCGCCGGCCAGGACCGCACGCTGCAGCTAGTGCGTGATCACGTCGTCCTTGTTGAAATAATTGAACTCCTCCACCAGGACTTCGTTGACGACCGCCTGTCCCAGGCGGTTGTTGGTGGATTGTTTCAGGCGTTTGGTGAAGGCCTTGAGATCGTAGCGTTCAAGGCTGCCAAAATCGAGAGTTTCGTCCGAATAGAGCACCCGGAAAGCCTCGTCGACAAGGAAGGGGTGCGGCGGCACCGGCAGCCGGCGCAACGTGTCTCCATCGGCGGTGAACACCATCTTGATGACCACATATCCCTGGAGAATGCCGTCGGACAGGATGGGCACGTTGACCGGGTTGACCGATTCGTAATCGAGCCCGACAAAGGAGGGTTCCACCTCGCCGACCCGCTTCTGTCCTGCAATGAACTGCGCGGTGCCGTAGCCGGAAACCAGCATGGTTGCGGACAACCACAGGCCGGAGGCCAGCAACTTGATCATCGCGCCGGCTCCGGAAACGGCGCCTGGTAGGTTCCGTCGCTGTCAAAATCGATCATCGTCCGGGACATCATCTGCACCACTTCCGAAACCGCGTTCATGTGCATGTGCAGAAGTCCGACGTTTTCCTCCAGTGCCGCCTTGAACGCGGCCAGCTCCTGCCGGAGATCGTCGGAAAAGGCGCCCGGGGGCACCAGCGAGCGGGCCCTTGTCAGGTCAAGAAGCGCCTGGCTCTTGCCGTATTCGAACGCCTTGAGATCGGTCGTCGGATTGGACCGGAGCGCCCGTGTCTCGTCACGCACCGCCCTGATGGCGCGCCGGACCGCGACGGTCAACGGCGTCGACCGGACCGGGTCCGGCCGATCGGCCTGCACGACGATTTCCGTCGAGACCTGCGTGGTTTCCGTCACACCGCTGTTCGGGGTGTCAGACTTCGGGGTGTCAGTCTCCTGGCGTGCGTTCATTATGCTTTTACTCCGTGCTCAAGCGAATCCGAGATCATGTCGGCAAAGCCGACGCCGCCACTTGCGGCAAGCTGGGTGGCGACCTGTTCAGCCAGCATGGATTTCCAGATTTCCCCGGAAGCGCCCTTGCCGAACACCATTTCGGCGTCGTCCGGCAGCATGGTCTCCACGAACTGGGTGAGGATCATCGCCTCGAACTTCTCGCCCGGCGACCTGGAGGCTGATCCGCCCAAGGCCGTCGATCCTGCCGCACGAAAACCATTTCCGTCCGGGGAAACCCGGCTGGAAGCGCCTTTGAAGGCAAGCGCGAAGCCATCGCCGGAACCGCCGGCGGCGATCGACCGGAGGCGGCTGGTGGCCTCTCTGAGGCCGACCGGATCGGCTGCCTTGGAGACTTCCAGAATAAGGTCTGACGGTGGCGTGATCGCCATGACAAGCTCCTTGCAAATACGTCTGGTGCAAACAGGATCCGGCAAGTGACAGGTGGGAACGCAATCGGGCTTTGCCGGACCCTGTTTGCACTCGAACATCTACCGCACCCAGCTTGCGGGAGGCTTGCGCACCGACGCGCATTCAGCCGTACCGGCGTTCCAGGAGATCCAGGAGATCGCGTTCCTCTTCGGCGCGCATTTCCTCGCCGCGCATCTTCGACAGGCGTTCGGCCATCAGTTTCAGCATCAGGCGCTGGCGGTCATATTCCGAATTGACCTTGGCACGGGCCTCGCTGAGGCGTGACATTTCCTCGATGATCCTGCGCAGACGCTCCGCCGCGTTGGCAATGAAGCGGTCGTGCTGGGCCAGGTCCCCGTTGGAAAGGGCCAGCAGGATGCGCCGCTCCTTTTCGTTGAGCTGGTAGACCTGGGCATCGAGCTTTTGCAGAAGCCAGGAGGAGAACAGGAAGATTTGCTTCTGCATGCGGAACAAACGTTCGATATCCTGACTGTTTCGTGCCATCGAACCGGAGCCTTTCAAGGTCAGTTTGAACTAACCCAGCTGGAGCCATTGGAAGTAGCCGTCGAGGAAGATCATGATAGCTTCCGCGATGACTAGATAAAGGAAGTAGAGACCGCCGGCGATCACGAACGGCATCGAGATGAAATAGACCGGAATTTGCGGGGTCAGCTTGTTGACCAGCCCGACCGCCATGTTGACCACCACCGTGTAGACGATGAACGGACTGCACACACGCAAGGCCAGAATGAAGGTTCGGCCCATCTGTTCAGCGAACTGCTCCAGACTGGTCACCGCTGCGAGCGGTTGCCCGGGAAGGATCGCCTCATAGGACGCCACCAGGCCACGCAGGATTTCCCAGTGCTGATTGGTAATGAACACCATCGCGGTCGCCGTCACCGTGAACAGGTTGGCGACCGGCGGCAGGGAATCCGTACCGTCGATGGGCATGCCCGGCATGTTGGAAAGACCGATCGCCATGGAGACCAGTGTCGTCAACGTCTCCAGGGCAGCCAGAAAGATCCGGCCGAGAAAGCCGATAAAGGCACCCGTCAGCAGTTCCGTACCGATGAACCAGGCGACCGTGCCCAGACGCTCGTCGGGCAGTGCTGCCTGTATGCCGGACGCGAGCAGCGGTGACAGGGCCAGCGAAACGGACACTGCCACGAACAGACGCACGCGCATCGGTATCCGGTTGCTGCCGAAACCGGGAATGATCATCAGACAGGCGCCGATCCGGCAGAACAGCAGGAACACCGCCAGCAGCATCGAGGCGCCGAAAGTGCCGAAGGAGAGCCCGCCGGAAATCACGAAACACTTCCGAGCGCGACAACATCGACACCTCTGGCGATCTCCAGATGCGACAGCACCGGCAGCGTCGGGAACATCCTTTCCACGATCATGCGCACGTAAGGCCGGGCGTCCGGCGCGGCAACGATGGTGAACCGGCTGCCGTCCTTCATGTGTTTCTTCACCGCATCGGACATCTGCGTGCCGAATTCCTCCACCAGTTGCGGTTCGATATCGAACTCGATCACGTCCCCCTTGCCGTCCCGCTTCAGCGCGTTGTGGAAAGCCAGGTCCCAGCGGTTGCCCAGCCGGAGCACATGAAGCGGCCCGCCTTCGGACAGATCACCGCAGATCTGCTGGGCAATGCGCATGCGCACGTGTTCAACCACCTGCTCCGACCGGCGGACATGGGGCACGATCTCTGCGACAGCTTCCAGGATCAGGTTCAGGTTGCGGATGGACACCCGCTCGGCCAGCAGCAACTTGAGTACCGCCTGCAGTCCGGAGAAGGACGTGTGCGCCGGGCAGATGTCGTCCAGAAGCTTCTGATACTCCGGATCGAGCCGGTCCAGCAGCTTGCGCATGTCCTTGTAGGAGAGCAGTTGCGGCAGGTTGTTGCGGATCACTTCGCTCAGATGCGTCAGAATGACGGTGATGTTCTCCGCCGGCATCAGGCCGCTGCGCGTCAACTCGTCCTTGTAGGCCTGCGGCACCCAGTAGGCAGGCATGCCAAATGCCGGTTCCCGGGTCTCGTCGGCCGGCACCGGCAGGGGTGCGTCGGAATTCGGAATGACCAGAAGCTCGCCGACCTTCAGCAGTTGCGACGTGATGATGGTTCCGTGGATCCGGATCTGGTAGCTCTTGGGATCGAGGATCAGGCTGTCGGTGACCCGGATGTCCGGGACGACGAAGCCATATTGCTCGGCGAACTTGCGCCGCATCTTGGCGACCCGCCGGGCCAGTTCGCCGGTTCTTGTCATCAGTTCGGCTGACAGCTGCTTGCCGAGCACGAGTTCGACCTCGGCGGATTTCAGCGTTTCCTTGACCGAATCCTTTTCCTCCAGCTTCGCCTGCTCATCGGCGGCCCGCTGTTTTTCCACCGCAACCTTCTTCTGCGCCGCCAACCGCCTGGGAATGGTATAGCCGATGAAGCCCATCAGTCCTGCCAGCAGCATGAAGGGCATCAGGGGCAGCCCCGGCATCAGCGCGAAAACAGCCATCAGCACCGCGGCCACGAACAGTGCCCTTGGATACCCGCCGAGCTGTCCGAGAACAGCCTTGTCCGTCGAACCTCTCGTCCCCCCCTTGGACACCAGCAAGCCGGCGGCCAGCGACACGATCAGCGCCGGGATCTGGGAGACCAGACCGTCGCCGACGGAAAGCTTGGTGAAGACGTCGGCGGCGCTGGAGACACTCATGTCGTAGCGCGTGACGCCGATGATGATACCGCCGAGGATGTTGACGGCGGTGATGATCAGGCCGGCAATGGCATCGCCGCGCACGAATTTCGACGCCCCGTCCATCGCGCCGAAGAAGGAACTCTCCTCCTCCAGTTCCTTGCGCCGCTGCTGGGCGGCCTTCTCGTCGATGAGACCGGCGGACAGGTCCGCGTCGATGGCCATCTGCTTGCCGGGAATGGAATCCAGGGTGAACCGCGCGCCGACCTCCGCGATGCGGGTCGCACCCTTGGTGATCACCAGGAAGTTCACCGTGATCAAAATCGCGAACACGATCAGTCCGATGACGAAGTCACCGCTCATCACGAATTGCGAGAAGCCGTTGATGACATAGCCGGCCGCATTCAGCCCTTCATGGCCATTGGCCAGAATGACGCGCGTTGTGGCGATGTTGAGGGACAGCCTCAGCATGGTGGCAATCAGGAGGATTGTCGGAAAAGACGAGAAATCCAGCGGTTTCTGGATCCACAACGCCACCATGAGGATCAGGACGGAAAGGGCGATCGACATGGCAAGGCCAATGTCGATCAGAAATGCCGGTATCGGCAGGAACAGGACCGCGAGAATGACAATGATACCGAGAGCGAAGGCAATGTCCCGGCGGCTGTCCGGAACGCCGTCCGCCCCCGGCGAAATGGAAGTGTCTGTCATGCCGTCCCTCTGCTGCGTGTCTGCTGACAGGCAACCTCGCGCCTGAAGCTTGCGCGAGGCTTTTTGGACGTCGGAAAATCACGGAAGCGAATGAAAAAACGGACCGGGTCGGGCTCCGTGGAACTCCTGCAGAGCTCCGCGTATCAAGCGCGATGCAGGCCTGCCGCAACCTGCGGAGCCGCAAGAGCCGATCGCCCTTGCGGTGCCGGACATCGCCCTCTCATACAAGCAAAAGCTTGTCTAGAAACCGGTCTCGATACGGCTGTAGATCAGGGTGGTCAGGGTATAGATCTGGCCGCCGATGAACGGACCCGCGACAACGATCATGACCAGAATGGCCACGATCTTCGGGATGAAGGTCAGCGTCACTTCCTGGACCTGGGTCAGGGCCTGCATCAGCGCGATGCCGATACCGACGATCATCGCCGGCACGATCGCGGGAGCGGACCCGACCAGGATCGTCCAGATGGCGGTCCTGACCAGGTCCAGTGCGTCAATTTCGTTCATGTTGCGCTGTCCGCTCAGGAGATGGTGACACCTGGCCCAAGCAGGATGCCTTCGCCATTGTCCAGACCCAAAACCGTGCCGTCCGAATAGACCTCGACACGCTCGACAACGCCCGTCGTGCCATTGGGGTCGGTAACGGTGCGGCCAATCAGGTCGTCGACCTGGCCGAAGGACATGTTGGTCAACAGGGTTTCCAGCTTGGCATTGGTCTGGATGGACTGTTCCACCTGACTGAAGCTTGCCAGCTGCGACAGCTGCTCGGACGCATCCATTGGATTTGTCGGATCCTGGTTCTGCATCTGCGCCATCATAAGTTGCAGAAACGCATCGTAATCGACCGTCAGGCTTTCCTGGGCTGCCGATGCGGTTCCCGCGGTCTGGGTTGCCGAAACACCTTCTACGCTTGTCATTTTGTCACTCCTTAGACTGCGGCCAGTTGCGGACCGCTGTGAAATCGACTGGGGGCCGCGCGGCGCGAAACCGCGCGATCCGCCGGTGTCTCCTTGTTCATTTCGGCAAGCATCAGCCGCGCCTCGACCGGGTAAAGCGCCCGCACCAGCTTCATGGCTTCGAACCAGCGTTCGGATTTTGCAAGTTCTTCGACTTCTTCCAGCCTCCCCAGGATTTCCCGGCTCGTGAAGGCCGACTTCACCGATCCGAGCACCATGTGGAACATGTCCCGGACGGCACTCGCGGAGGCCGGATCCATGATCATCGTCTGCAGGATGAAATAGAGCTGCCGCAACGGCGTGGTCGCTTCCTCCGGCTGCAGTACATGAGCCTCGAGCAGGAACACCGCGTCGTTCATCAGCTCGATATTGGTTTTGCGTTCGGCGCGGATCACCGCTCCGTTGATGAACAGGCGTTCGCCTGCTTTCAATCCGATTTTCATGAGTTTACCCGTCCAGGCTGTCGCGGATGATGGAATTGATCTGGATGATGTCGGCAAAGTCGTTCTGTTCCCACTGGCGCAGGGACTCGACTTCCTTCAGCACCCAGATTCCGACCGAGATCAGGTTCGCCCGTGTCTCGATGGGCAGTTCATTGGCATCATCCGCCAGGTGTTCGAGGAAATAGCTCCACAAGCGCCTGGTGAAGAACAGCGCGTCCACGGCTTCCGAAGACTTGATGCCGTGTTCACTGGCAATGTTCAGCTTGTCGATCACGATCGACATTGCCTCATGCTCGTTGAGTCTCTGGTCGGGGCAGAGATCGTCCATAACCTCGGCGTAAGACAGGTTGTACATGGGCCCTCTCAAGGTTGGTATGGCTGCGTGCGGTCAGTCCGACCGTCACAGGTAGTTGAGGATGCTGAGACCCTGCATGCGGGCAGTCACCGCATAGCTGGTTTCAAGCTGGGTCAGCGCGGTGTTCAATCGAACCGCCGTTTCCTCGGAATTCACGTTTTCAAGATCGTTGATGCGCCGGTTCAGGATGTCGGTCTGGACCTTGAGGCGATCGCTGGCGAGACTGACCTGTTCCTGAACATTGCCGAGTTTGCCCATCTGGCTGGTCACGCCGGCAATCCCGGACCCGACCTTTTCGATCGCCTTGTCGACCACTGTTTTCCAGGTGCCGGGATCCAGGTTCTCGTTGCCGAGATCCGACATCATGGTGTAGGCGGCCGCAAGGTCCCGGAAGGCCTGCTCATTGGCGCTGACGGAGCTGTTCACCGTCTCGCTTGCCGAAATCCGGCTGACCATGACACTGCTGGAGGCGCTGGACCAGGAAGTGCCCCAGGCCGGATCCGTGAACATGGTTTCGAATGCGCCGTTCAGGTAGGTGTCCATGGCGGAAGGCGTGATCGCGGCGACACCCGGATCGGACTGGGTGATGCCGAATTCCGTGAAGAATGCGAGGTCGGCGGCGATCTTGTTGGCAGACCCGGGATCGGAATAGTCCGCAATCGGCTCCACGTCGGAATTGATGCCGGCAAAGACGAAGCTGCCGTTCAGCTGGCTGTTGAGCCGCGAGGTCAGCAGTTCCATGTTTCCGACGGCATCCGCCTTGACGATATCCGAGCTGCCGTCGTTCTCGCGCAGGGCGACAAGCGTCGACAGAAAGTCATTGGCATCGCTCAGGATGTCGGCCATGGCCGCCTGACTGACATCCAGGCGGGAGGCGGCCAGCGCATTGGTGTCGATGATGCCATCCAGAAAGTTGAATTCGGACCGCAGCGACACCGCTTCGCCCGTCCGGGTCCCGAGATCGAGACCGACGTCGAATTTGCGGCCGGAAGACAATTCCACACCGAGTTTCTGGACGAGGCTGGACTGGTTCTGGATCTGCCTGCGCGAGGCGTCGGCAAGGGAGATCGTCGATATGTAGGTGGTTTTCATGGCTTACCTCGCTGCGGCCAGAAGATCTTCGAGCATGGCATCGACGGCCGAGATCAGGCGGGATGCCGCCGAATAGGACCGTTCGATCTGGAGAAGCAGCGTCATTTCCTCGTCGATGTTGACGCCGGTCTTGTTGTTGAGGTTCTCCGCCGTGCGTCCGAGAATGACGCTCTGCACCTCGACATTGCTGGTCATGGTCTTGCGGCCGCTTTCCAGCCAGCTGACCGAGGACGCCGCATAACCGCTGAGCGAATCCGACGGGTCCAGTTCGGCAGAGCCGTCGAAGACGGTGTCCGCGTCGAAAGCCGAAACCAGCTCCTGCAGGCGGTCTGAATATCCGGCCGCTCCAGAAGGGTTGTAATCGTAGTCGGGATCGAGCGGATCGGAGATGCCGCCATCACGCAGACGATCGAGATCGCCGCCCTGATCCGGGTCGGCATTGGCATTGATGGAGATTTCCGCGGCCAGTCCGGGAACCAGGGTCGCCGCGGCCGGCAGGGCCGGACCGCCAGTCCAGGTGAACAGGCCGGCCTGGTCAGGCCCGCCGCCGCCGCTCTGGTCGCTCTCGGCAAAGGCTTCGATGAGACCGCGGGCGATTTCGTCGAGCTGGTTCTGATAGGTCACGGCGACATCGTCGCGCAGTTCGGCAAGACCGTGCAGGCGACCGGATCTGATCTCCATGACGGCTCCCGGTCCGGCGACGGGAACACCGTCGACCGTGACCGAATTCCCCGTTGTGGCCGCGCCGTAGACAACCGTCGGCTCAAAGGAGACCTCCCTGGCCGTGGTCTCGAACAGGGTCACGCCGCTGTCGGTATAGACAACGATGTCGCCGTCGCTGCGATTGAGGGTCGTGATGCCGATTTCCTCGGACAGGCTCAACAGCACCTGGTCCCGGCTGTCGAGCGCATCGCTCACGTCCGAACCTGCCTGCGTACCGCGCACGATGACCGAATTGAGATCCTCAAGCTGCGACAACAACGTGTTGATTTCCCGGACCGAGGTCGCCATGTCGGCATCCGCGTCGGCCCGCACGTCCTGAACCAGCGCGGAGTTCGATTGCAGGGTGTTGACCATGGTCTTGGAAGACTGCAGGACGTCCTGCGCCTGGATGGCATTGTTGGGGTCGGAAGCGAAGTTCTGGATCGACAGCTTCAACTCTCCAAGCCGCGCCGCGGCCGACATCTGGTTCTCGGTATCCCCGGTGGTTTCCGCCAGACGGGTCAATCCAGCGAGCACCGATTCCTGAGACGTTCCGGTCGACGTGGACTGGAGCAGCGAGGAATAGAGCGCGCTGTCTGTGACCCGCCCGATGCCGTCGACCTTGAGGCCACCGGCCTGGCCGCTGTCGGTATAGGTCTGGCTCAGCAGAACGGACTTTCTGGAATAGCCGGGATCCTGGGCGCCCGAAACATTCCGGGCGATCACGGAGGATTCCGTTTGCCTTGCCGCCAGAGCGGACTGGGCAACCTTGAGGGCGACGGACAAACTCATGGTCTGAACTTTCCAGTTTGTGGTGTGACCGCGTTAGCGGACCAGGTTCACGAGCTGCTCCAGCAGATCGGACCCTGCCTTGAAAACTTGCGAGTTTGCGGTGTAGGTCCGCTGGGATTCGATCATGGAGGTCAGTTCGTTGCCGAGATCGACGTTGGAATCCTCCAGCCCACCGACCTTGATCGTGCCCATGCCACCCTCGCCGGCGAAACTGACGCGCACATCGCCTGAATCGAAGGACGTGCTGTAGACATTGCCGGAGGTCGGCGTGAGCCTGTCGGGACTGGGGACGTTGGCAATCGGGATCTGGTAGATCGCCCGGCGGTCGCCGTTTTCGTAGATGGCGTAGAGCGTGCCGTCGTCGTCGAACTCGACGTTCTTGACCGAACTCGGCGCGTTGCCGTTGGCATCCACATTGGTCACGGTGAAGTCGGCATTGAGATAGGTCGACTGGTCGAGATCCAGGTCGAAGGTACCGCCGTTGGGGACCGTGATATTGATGTCCGTCGGGCTGGCACCGGTCAGGTTGCCTGTGGTGACGTCGAAGGTCAGAGTCTGGGTGTTCAGCGCGGGGGCGCCATAGGGAAATCCGCCGCCTACCGCGGCATCGGCGGCGTCATAGACGGCGACTTCCCAGTCGGAGTCCGTGGCTGTTTCCGTCACCTTGGAATAATAGACGTCGAGCTTCACCTCGTTGCCGAGATTGTCATAGACGATCATCGAGGTCTTGT
Organism: Roseibium sp. AS2; assembly: GCF_038900065.1. Lineage (NCBI taxonomy): Bacteria > Pseudomonadati > Pseudomonadota > Alphaproteobacteria > Hyphomicrobiales > Stappiaceae > Roseibium > Roseibium sp. AS2. The sequence continues at coordinate 77,405 of NZ_JBBMQN010000008.1, read as the reverse complement.
GGGAAAAGGTCGATGTCGCGGCGTTCGCCGACGGCAGATCGGCCGCCGGCACGATGGCCGCGTCCTCGCTGACATTGACCCTCAGAAAGGCTTCGCTGGACGGTGTCGCTTCCAGCTGGTTCTGGGTGATGTTGATCCGCTCCAGGCCGCCCAGGCCGTTGGCGACGGTCGTCGGGGCCGTGTTGCCGTCGATCGGGTAGCCCTGCAGGTAGTAGCCGGCGGTGTTCAGAAGAAAACCGTCGCCGTCCGGCACGAAATGGCCGGCGCGTGTCAGGAAGCTTTCCCCCGTTTCATTGCCGACCACGAAGAAGCCGTTGCCATCGACGGCAAGGTCCAGCTTGGAGGTGGTGAAACTGATGTTGCCCTGCTTCGTCACCTGATACTGGGTCTGTGCCTCGACACCACCCGAATTGAACGAGCCCGCTCCTTGCGAAACGACCAGGGAAGAAAATTCCGACTGGGCTCTTTTGTAGCCTGTCGTGCTCGAGTTCATGATGTTTTCGGCAACGGTACCGAGCTTGCTCGATTGCGCGTTCATGCCGGAAACGCCGCTGCGCATCACTCCGAAAAGGCCCATCACAGGTCTCCTGTTTCCAAATCAACTGGACACAGTCAAACCGACATAACTTGTGCGAGGCTGTTCAATCGAAATAAGTTATCTTTATATTCAGTTTCTTTTTTGATTAAAATTTTAAATATCAAGCACAACAAAAGCATTGGCATCCGTGGACGCCAATGAAACAGGCGCTTAGACTTCGCAAAAACTCCGGGAGTTCCTGGTCCATTTGCCAAAACCGGAGGCGACCATGTTCCTGATCACCGTGCAGACGTACCGCTTTTGGGCGGGATTGTTGTTCGGGCCTGCATGATAGCGCGCCACGGCCATGGTCCATGAGCCCTGGCGGCGGCGCAGATCCTTGAGGAAACGGGCCGCGTAGCGGACATTCGCGCGCGGTTCCAGCATGTGTTCGACCGAACGGAACTTGTCGCCGTGATAGTGGTGATTGATTTGCATGCAGCCGATATCGATCAGCTTCTTGCCATGCCGCTGTGCCTGGATGACGTCCAGCTTGGCCGCCTGTCGGCTTGGCGGAAACACGGATTTTCCCTCGATGTTCAGCGCGTAGGGATAAAGCGCGTTGCGCCGCCCTGTTTCCGTAAGGCCGACGGCGTAAAGAACGCCGAGCGGGACCTTGTACTGCCGTGCGGCGGCAGCCATCTCGCGCTCGCAGACATTCTGCACTTCGGCGGCGACAGGCAGGCTCGCTGCGGTGCTAAAGATAGATGCCGTCAGAAAGGCTGATGCCAGTATTGTCCTCATGTCCCTTTCCTTTCACTGTCTCGGATTGCAGCAACCGGTCCTCATGCGCCTGCGGCTGGCCCTGGCGCTGGCCGTTGTTGCCGCTGCCGCCGTTCTGGGCCTGGCCGTCACTGAATGAACCGGGTCCGGATCCGTTCTGGCCCATCGACGAATTGCCGTTGGTATTTGCACCGGACTGCACCGTGCCCCGGTCGTCAGCGGCCTGTATCGTGATGGTATCGGCCTTGAACCCGGTCGTCCTGAGCATCTGATCGAGCAACAGCCGGTCCTGTTTCAGAAGATCGGCGGTCTGCGGATTGCTTGTCTGAAGCGTCACCTCGACGCTGTCGCCAACCATCCTGAGGGACACTTTCACGGTGCCCAGTTCATGCGGGTTAAGCTGGATATCCAGCGTTTTGAGAACCGGCCCTTCGGCCTTGTGGGTCAGGCCTGTCTGCACCGGTGCATCGTCCGCCGCCATGGACTTCAATGCGGACGCGAGCTGGTCTCCCACCTGCTGTGCCGGCGACAGACGCATGTTCGGCGCGAAATGGGTCTCCTGCTGAAGGATCTTGACCGTTCCGCTGGCCTCCTCCGGCAAAAGCGATCCGCGACCGCCACCGGTCAGGGGATCGGCGACGGCTTCGGGTTCCACACCGAACTGCGCGAAGAGAGAGGACGTGCCGATACGCCCTGCCCCGTCACCGCCGGCCGCTTGCTGAAGTCCTCCTTCCGGCGTCCCGCGCAGTGGCGCACCGGGTACGTTGGCCCGGACGAACTGGCCGCCCCCGGTATTCTGCGCTGGCTGCGCGGCAAATATCGCAGCCGACGAGAGGCCGAGAGCCGCCGCGGATGTTTCTCCACCGACCCGGGCGAGCCCTTCGGGCAGGCCTGTTGCCGCCCCCTCATTCAGCTCTCCGGCTGCCGCAAAGGGCGCCAGCACGGTGTGCGAGACGTCGCGCAGGGCATCGACGAGATTACTCGTGGAAAAGGCGACCTGAGCTGCGCCCGAGCCACTGCCATTTCCGCCTGCGTTGGCTGTGGTTTCGGCCTCGGCCCGGTCGGGAGCATTCCCGGTCTCCGGATTGCCTTGATCGGCTCCGGCCTGAGCAGCGTCCTCCTGACGCCTCCGGCCGCCGCCCTCGATCGGCGCATCACCGTCTTTCATGCCTTGCAGAACCGATTGGAAAGCCGCAGCCGCATCTTTCGACGAGGCCTGCCGACGATCCGTCGAGGAGGCGTCGGACGGTTTTCCGGGGGACGGCGCGGATTGAACGAGGGCGCTGGTGTTACCGGTCATCATGCTCTCCCAGTTGCAAAAGGGACTTGTCCGTCCGGCGCAAGAGGCTTTCCGCCAGGTCCATGTCCGTTGTGATCCAGTCACGATCTTCCGGTGCGGCGATTCTGCTGGCAACGTTGAACTCGCCGATCACGTTTTCGGGCGGCTCCGGAAAATGCCGGATGGTGTTGAGCACGGTGTAGACCCCGTCGAGCATCGCAAGATCCTGGCCGGTCAGCATTTGTTTATCGATGGACCACAAGAGATCCCGGTTGGCGGTGATCATTTCCGGATCGAGCCTTGAGGCCGCCAGATAGATCTTCAGGATCTCGTGTTCCGTGGTTCCTTCCACCGAGAGTTCCAGCGCCTCGGCCGTCGCCTTGCGCGCGACTTCCAGGTGACCAGCCAGAAGGGCCGACCGGGACAGCCTCAGATACAGCCCGCGCCGGGAGTCCGCATCGAATTCGTGCAGCACGGGGTCAAGCAGCGCGAATTTGTCCTCGCTCTTGACAAAACCGAGCGTATCCAGGGCGAGCGCGAACCGGCGGCGGAAATCACCTGCGTAAACGGACTGCCGGAAACGACGCAGATAACGGATGCTGAGCACGCGGAAGCGTTCAATATCGGCCATCATGCCGGCGACGAAAACCTCCCGGCGCAGCGCGGCTTCCTCCACAAGGGTTCCGGGCATCAGCAGACTGGCGATCTGCAGGAGTTCCATCGCTTTTGCCGGATCGGTGCGGAGGTAGGGCGCCGCCTTGACGAGCGCGACATGTCCGCCAATGCTTGCCGGCAGCTCCAGGGGATCGATGTCCTCCAGCAGTTCCAGCATGTCCTCTTCCCGCCCCTCGACATACGCCAGGGACGCTTCCATGAGCCGCCTGTCGATCGCCGGTGCCGGGTCGACCAGCAGAAGACCCCGCATGACCCTGGGATGGCCGCCGCTCAGCAGATGCACCACCGCGGCCCGCGCATTGCGCGGCTCAAGCCAGACTTCCGACGGCAGATCCGGAAACACCGTGTCCATCCTGCCCAGAAGCCGTCTTTGAGCGAGCATCGCGTGGCTGTTGCCCTGCGAGATCTGCTCCTGAAGCGATTGCAGCGACCGGATCATCTCGTAAGGCTGGGAACCGGCCGGAACACCGGCGGCATTCTGTGCCATGCCGGTTGCGGAGCGCAGAAGCAGCACCACCAGAACCAGTGCCAGGAGAAGCCCCGTCCTTCCCGGTTTGAACATGAAGGCCATGCCGGTCATTCCGCTGTCTCCAGAAGATAGATTTCAACCCGCCGGTTGCCGGCGGCATAAGGATCGGTGGCAATTTTCAGATGACGGTCCGCGGCCCCCTCGATGCGATCGAAGCGGTCTTTGGCAACGCCGCCGCGCGCGAGCATGTAAAGCGCCATGTGAGCCCTTGCGGAGGACAGGCGCCAGTTGTCATAGGCCGCGCTCCGGAACGGCCGGGCATCCGTATGCCCCTTGATCACGATCCGGCCCGGCGTGTCGGCAATGACCGCGCCGATCCGCTCGAGCAATTTGACCAGCTCCGGACGGGGCTCGGCGGAGCCGATGGCGAACATGCCGAAGTTCTGGTCGTCCGTCAGGCTGATCAGGGCGCTGTCGCCCTCGCGGGTGACGGTGATCAGGCTGGCGGTTTCCTCAAGGACCGTTCCGTCCGTCTCCTCAAGAACTTCAGAAAGACGGGAGACCACGGTGCCGATGGACGTTGCCGGGGCGCCTTCCTCGAAATCCTCGAAATATTCCCCGGCCGATTCCCAGCCGTCCTGCGGCGCGATTCCGGTTTCCGGCTCCTGCTGCTGATCCTGGCCGGTGACATGCGCGATCACCGCCTCGGCGCCGTCACCTGTCTCGGCCTGCGGCCCGGTTCCACCGTGCTCGAAGAGGCTAGATCCCGCGTGTGCCAAAGGTGCAAAATCGTCCAACGGATCCTCCAGTGTCCCGTCAGCGCGCCGTTGCGGCTGAAGAGTGGGGCCGTCTTGTGTTGCCTCGCTGTCGCCTGAACGCGACCCTGGGGTGGCCAGGTCTGCCTCGGTGTGGGCACCGTCGACACCGCGGCCGGGCCGGAATTGCCAGAACAGCGGATCGAACGGATCGCGGTACGCCTGACCGCCCTGCGCTCCCTCCTGCTGCTCCAGGCCCGTGCCGATACCGTTCGGGTTGTCCTCCAGGGTCTCGGCAACCCGGATCTCGTCGGCCAGCGTGTCCAGGACCGCGTATGGATCGGAGAACAGGATCGATTCCGCGTGTCTTTGGGTGAACTGGCCGGCAGCGGGAACGCCACCTTGTTCGGACACAATCTCCATGTCCTCTGGTTTGTGACCGGACCGGATGCCGGTACCGAAATTCGCATCCTGGTCGACAGGTTCCTCGGAGCCGCCCAGCATGCCCTTGAACATCTTGGTGCCACTCTGATTGGTTTCGCCGTCGACATCCGGATCGTTCAGACCCTTCCGGTTCGGTGCGGTCGACGCCAGCTTGACCGGGTTGAAATACTGGGCAACGCCGCGGCGCACGCTGTCATCCGTAACGTTGATAAGCCACATCACCAGGAAGAACGCCATCAGCGCGGTCATGAAGTCCGCATATGCGATCTTCCAGACGCCATGCGGCAAATGCTCCTCATCCCAGCTGTTCTTGCGTCGGACAATGACAATTTCGTTCGGGACGCCGTCCAGCATCAGTCTGCCTCCCCTTGAAGCTCATCCACTTGGGCAAGCCATTGCCCAAACCGGGTCTCGATCGTGGTTTCATCAAATACCGCAACAAGTTCCACCTGATCGGCGAATTGCGCATCGATCCGCGCGCGCAGATCGGGCAACTGCTCGAGAACCCGGGAAACCAGGCTTTCGGGACCTCGCAGGCGAATGCACTTGTCCTCGTCGTTTTCGGTCAGCTGCCGCAGGTTGGTGCCGAAGGCGGCAACAAGCTCGTCGACGATGCGGTCCTTGAGAAAGGGCTGCAGCAGCCTGGCCACGGAGTACGACAGGCGCTGTTCCGCGATGTCGACAAAGCCTTCGATCGCCGCGCTGACATTGGCCGCCTCCCGCATGTCGAAACGGATGCGCTCTTCTTCGAGAAGTTTCGCGTGGTCGGCCCGTTCCTGCTCAAGGATCGCTTCATAATGCGCGCGTGTCCGGTCGGCACCCTCGCCTACACCCCGTTCGAATTCGGCCAGAAGCCGGTCCTCGATGGCGGGTTCGGGCATCCGGTCGTTGCTTGGTACCAGAACTTCGACCAGAGACGATTCACATGCGCCGAACGAATTGAATGTGGGAACCGACAGGACGGGAATATGGGAGGCAATGGAAGTCGACATCAGACGCGCTCCGAATCATAGAGCCACTGGCGCAGGATCGCCGCGGACTGTTCCTCGTTGAATTCCAGCAGGGACTCCAGCTTCCTGAGAGCAGACTTGTTGCGCTTGCTGTTGAGATCCTGCAGCAGGTCGGAATGGTCGGGCGGCACCAGGAAGGTCTGTTCACCTTCCATGTCCTCGGCGACGCTTTCCGAACCGTCCGGCAACATGCCCAGTTCGGCCATTTCGACCTGGGGCGCGGACACCTGCGGCACGAGCGCGGCCACGGCCGGACGCAGACCGAACCAGATCACAAGCATCGAGACGGTCAGGATGGCGAGCGCGTTGATGATGTTGCCCGACTGACGCAACAGGTATTCCGTGATGCTGACCGGAGGGATGGGTTCCAGAGCCCGGCCGCTATCGACAAAGTCGACAACAGAGACCTTCACATGATCGCCGCGAGTGCTTTCCACACCGGCGGACGATGCGACCAGTGCCTCGATTTCGGTCAGCTGTTCCTGAAGTTGGGCCTGTGTCGGTTCGCCGCCGAGAGACTGTTGGAGCCGCAGCTTGTCCACGAGCACCGCGATGGACAGACGGTCGACACGATACCCGTCCTGTAAGGTCTCGACCCGCTTTGAGGATATTTCATAGTTGACGGTTTCCTCGCGGCGCTCGTTTTCCTCACTCGAGCGTTCACCGTTCTCGGCGGAAACGTCTTCTTCGGGAAGGTTCTGCTCCACGGTCGTCGGAGCGGTAGAGCTCGAATTCTGAGCGTTCTCGTTTTCCCGTATCGTGCGGACAGAGCGCTCGGTCCGAGAATCGGGATCGAAGATCGTTTCCGCAATGGTTTTCCGGTCGGTATTGAGTTCGGCCGCGACGCTGACCTGGAAATTTTCCAGACCGAGATAGGGCGTCAGTGTCTTTCTGATGTTTTCCTGGATCCGCTTGGCGACCGCGGTTTCAAGGCTCGCCAGCTGTCCGGCGGAGGCTTTTGTCGGATCCTCGCCTGCGGCAAGAATGCCACCGGATGTGTCCAGAACGGTCACCTTGCCGGCTTCCATGCCGGGAACACCCGCGGCCACCAGGTGCCGAATGGCATCGGCGGTGCGCACGTCGTCCGGAACATCGGAGCGGATCACCACCGAGGCGGACGGCGGCTGCTGATCGCGGCGAAAAGACCCTTTTTCCGGCAGAACAATGTGAACCCGGGCCGCACGTATGCCCTGCATCAGCTGAATGGTCCGGGCCAGTTCCCCTTCCAGGGCACGCACCCTGGTGACTTCCTGCATGAAGGAGGTCAGGCCGAGGGACCCGAGTTCGTCAAACAGCTCATAGCCGGAATTTGCGCCGCGCGGCAGCCCCTTCTCGGCCAGCAGCATGCGCGCCTTCGCCGTTTGCGCGTGGCTGACCAGAACAGCGCTGCCATCCGCGTTGATGTCGAAGGGAATACCGGCATCGCGGAGCGCGGACCCGATCCGGGTGACATCCTCCCCGTCCAGGCCGGTGTAGAGGATGGTCTGTTCCGGACGGCTCAGGTAAAACGCTCCCGCGCCTACGGTCGCGATTGTAGCGAGCCCGATAAGAGCGAGCGCGATCAACCTGCGCGCGCCCAGTTCCATCAGATTTGCCCAGAGTTTCTCGGCGTGTTCACGGCCCGGCATGCGTAACCCCTTCATGCGCGTAACATTTTGTTCGGGCCACTATTCGGGTTGGAGCTTGCGCGAGCCTGTCATGCCGTCCTGCCGGCGCCCTGAAGGGCATGCCAGACAAAAAAAGACCGCGCCCCGGAAGGCGCGGTCCTCATTTCCAGAAATCCGTTGCGGATTAACGGAACAGGGACAGGATGTTCTGGCTGCCCTGGTTCGCGATCGACAGCGCCTGGATGCCAAGCTGCTGCTGTGTCTGCAGAGCCTGGAGACGGGTCGATTCCTTGTTCATGTCAGCGTCAACGAGCTGGCCGACACCACGGTCGATGGCGTCACGCAGAGCGGACACGAAGTCCATCTGCAGATCGACGCGGCTCTTGACGGAACCCAGGGTCGTTGCGGCGTCGGTGATGTCGCCAAGAGCGGCATCAATACCGGAGATCACAGTGTCCAGACCAGCAAGGTCAGCATCGGTCACGGCGGAAATGTCGAGATCCGCGATACCGTCGCCGGTGACGTTGGTCAGGGCTGCGAAACCGCGGTCCTGGTCGAGAATGCCGGACTGATCGGCATCATCGTAGAGTTCCGTACCTGTGGTGTCGATCGTGATGGTCTCGATGGAGATGGCACCACCGGCCCGGGAGAACGAAGCCACGATGTCCTTGGCGGCAGCGTAACCTGCTGCACCCGAGTCGACCGAGAGCCAGTTTTCGCCGTTGAAGACAGCCGAGTCAGCCGTGGAACGCAGCTGGTTCTGCAGTTCGGAGATGTCGGCCTGGATCTTGCCGCGATCGACACCCGGTGTCTTGGCGGCAACAGCTTTGGCTTTGATCTCGTTCATGACATCAACAGTGCTGTCCATTGCAGTGTACATGACGTCGACGGTCGCAGCACCCAGACCCAGGGAGTCTTCAACGGCACCGAGAGCCATGTTGTCGGAACGCATGGTGGTTGCGATGGACCAGTAGGCTGCGTTGTCTTCCGCGCCGCCAACACGGTAGCCGGTGGAGATGCGGTTCTGCGTCTCTGCCAGGTTGGCGTTGGTGCTCCGCAGGGTCTGCAGAGCGGTCATTGCGGAAGCGTTGGTCATCAAGCTAGACATGATATGTCCCTTTCAATGTTTCAGTTTGAACTGGAATTGGTGGGACATGCCGGATTTACACCGGCACAGCAGGAGCAGCTTCATGCTTTTGAACCCTGGTAGGTGGCGGCTCAACCTGCTGTAGACAAGACCCTAGCGGCCGGACCTTGCGTGAAGCTTACCAGGGTGGTGGCAATTTGATCTTTCTGCCTGGAACCGGTGACCTTCAAGACGGAAACATCTTGCGGGCGTTTCGCGGGCCGGGCTGCCGGCACGGCCGTTCCCGAACCGTCGTCCCCGCGGCTGGGCAACATGCGATCCGGAACCTGGAATTCGAAGCCCGCAGAGTTGCAGGCTTTTGTTGTCGTACTTTTTGAGAATTTGTCCGGCTTATCGATCCCGAATCCACGCTTCGCAGCGTTCGCGATGACGGCATCAAAGCCTGTCACAACCCAACGGACGATAATATTGGAAGCGATTGAATCTTGCGGCGGAAAATCGATAACCATGAACGGTGTGAATGCACGTTCAGGGCTAAATAAACGACCGGATCAGGCTTCCGACCAGAAGGTTCCAGCCGTCGATCAGAACAAAGAACAAGGCCTTGAAAGGTAGGGAAATCACCGTCGGCGGCAACATCATCATGCCCATCGACATGGTGATCGTTGCCACGATCATATCGATCACGAGAAAAGGCAGCGCGATCAGAAATCCGATCTCGAAACCCCGGCGCAATTCGGAAATCATGAACGCCGGGATCAGAACACGGAGCTCGACTTCTTCCGCGGACGTAGCTTCGTTTTCCGTAACCCTGCCGGCAGCCAGATCGTCAAACAGCACCAGGTCCTCTTCGCGCACCTGGCTCAGCATGAATTCCCGGAACGGAGTGGTGATGCGGACATAAGCGACTTCCTCGGAAATCTCGTTGTTCATCAGCGGCTGTATGCCGTCTTCCCACGCCTTGTCGAAGGTTGGCGCCATCACGTAGAACGTCATGAACAGCGCCAGCGAGATAAGGATGAGGTTTCCGGGCGTTGTCTGGAGGCCGATACCCGACCTGAGAAAGGAAAAAGCGATCACGAACCGGGTGAAGCTAGTCACCATGATCAGGATCCCCGGCGCCAGCGACAGCACAGTCATCAGCGCGATTACCTGGACGATGCGTCCGCTCGCGCTGCCCTCGCCGGCCGGTAGCAAGGACGACAGATCGGGCACCTGCGCGGCGGCCGCGCCCGTCATCAGGAGCAACGCGGCTCCTGCAATGAAAAAACGGATCATTGAATTACCACCGACTCCAGAATGACTTCGTGGATCTGTCCCTTTGTCCGGGTCCGGGCCCGTTCGGTGAGGTCTTCCCTGAGATGCTGAAGACCGACACCCCCTTCCAGATGCGACAATGTCAGCGTCCGCAGGTAGCTCAGGAAGTCGTCCTCGACCTTCTTCTTCATGACGGAGACATCGCCTTCGGTGTCCTTGTCCAGAAGCACCGAAGCCTGAAGCCTGATCCATGCCTCGCTCGGAGACGCGAGATTGGTCACCAGCGGTTCAAGCACCTGAAGCCGGGTTGAGGGTGAAAACGGCATGGTTTCCGTGAAGCTCTGCTGCTGGCGGATCCGGCCGTGAACTTCCTGTTCCGTATAGTCGGAAACATATTTGGCCAGACCGGCCCCGGCCCCTCCCGCGACGAGGGTCAATAAGAACAGCGCCGCGAAATACCCGGACTTGCGGGAGGATTGGCCGGCCCGTTCGGACGGCCCCTCGATGAGATTTGTCATGTCGGTCTTTCCGCTGCTTGCCAGGATCAGAACGGCGTTACGATGTCGTAGATCTGCTGGCCCCAGCCAGGCTGCTGCACTTCGGAAATTCGGCCGCGTCCGCCATAGGAAACCCGTGCCTCCGCGATCTTGTCGTAGGGAATGGTGTTGGTGGCCTGAATGTCCCGCGGACGCACGATCCCGGCAATCTGCAGGATGCGCATCTCGTAGTTCACACGGACCTCCTGCGACCCGGCGATCACGAGGTTGCCGTTGGGAAGCCGTTCGGTGACGACGGCGGCAACGGAGAGATTGATTTCCTCCGACCTGTCGATAGAGCCCGACCCCGCGGATCCGGATCCGGAATCCACACCCAGGTTGGCTTCACCGTTCGTCGTGTTGCCGTCCCAGGTCGCGCCAAGCGCCCCGCCGATGCCCAGATCGGACACCCTGCGCCGGTCGGAGCTGTTGTCGAGATTGGCGCGGTCATTGATCTGGATGGTCACCGTCAGCACATCACCGACCTTTTTCGCCCTCGGATCGGCGAAGAAATTGTCACGACCGCTGGCCCACAGGGAGTTGTAGTCTTTCACCCTGCCCTTGCCGAACGTGCTGGCCGGATACATCGTTGTTGGCTGCGCGGCGAGGCCGTAACCGACCGGTGACATTTCGGGCGCTCTGCCCACGTCTTCCAGTTGGCCGGCACACCCGCTCAGCACAAGAGCTCCAAAAGGTATCAAAAGGACGCGCATCAGAAACTCCGTTGTGGTTCCGGCTTGGTGAGGCCCATCATCGACTGGGTCAGTTGCGCGGCCCGGGACGGCTCCATCTCATCGAGAATGCTGCTGGCAACCCGGGCCTTGAGTTTCAGGAGAACGCCCACGGCCGCCTCTTCATCCGTCGTGGACAATTGCGCCGCCGCCGCGTCCGGACGCATCCGTCCGATGATTGACACCACCTGGTCCTCGACCTCGTTGAGAAGGTCCTCGCGGCGCTTGACCCATTTCTCGAAGTCCTTTTCCGTGCGCTGCAATTCGCTGATCCGGTCTCTGAGACGTGCTTCCAGGCTGATCAGTTTCCAGGTCTGCCACTGGATGCGGGCATCAGACGCCGCTTCGGCAATGTTCTTGCAATAAAGTTCGCTGTCTCCAGGAGGCTGGACGGTCTCCACGTCGATCTCGACTGTCGGCTTCTGGCGCGGAGATTGTGCCGTGGCACCCGTCCCGCTGACGACAAGCGGAATTGCTGCAAGTGCCAGCAAGCCGATGGCCCGGAAACTGGTAAAATCTGATGGCATTGCACTTTCCCTTGTGCTGGACCCGGTTGAGCGCACTGTCGGGTATCGGGCTTGCGCGGAGCTGACGGAGAAACAAAAGACGCCGCTCAATGAGCGGCGCTGTGCCCACAGCATCGTGCTGACGTGACGAGAGCTGTGAAAATCGATGGGCTGTTTGATAAAACGGTGAGTGCCACCGTATTCGGCGCCATCCCGGCCGTGTGCCGGAGCCTCGTCCTAGCCATGCACGCCAGGTCCAGGTCCCATCCGTCCCGGCTCAAGGCCGGGACAGCAACGGTTCAAGCCTGACTACTGCACCACCAGCTCCGCCTGGAGCGCACCTGCGGTCTTGATGGCCTGCAGGATCGCGATGATACCGGTCGGCCGCAGTCCGATGCGGTTGAGGCCGCGCACAAGTGTCGGCAGGTCCGTACCGCCGACCACAGCCAGCTGACCGCCACTTTCCTGGGCATCGACATAGGTCCGTGGCACGACAACGGTCTCGCCGTTCGGGGAGAACGGCGACGGCTGAGACACTTCGGGCGCTTCGGAAATCCGGACGGTCAGATTGCCGTGGGTGATCGCGACCGTGGATATCTGCACTTCCTTGCCGATCACCACGGTCCCCGTGCGTTCGTCGATAACGACCTTCGCCGTCTGGTCGGGATTGACCCGGATGGCTTCGATTTCGGCGATAAACCTTGTAATGCTCAGATCCTTGGGAGGCGTCAGAACCACGGACCGGTAGTCACGTTCCTTAGCCACACGCAAGCCGTAGCGTTCCCTGGAGAACCGGTTGATGGCATCCGTGATCCGGACGGCAGTTCTGAAATCCGGGTTGGAAAGTTCCAGCACCAGGGCCGGTATCTGGGAAAATCTGGCCGGCAGGTCCCGCTCGATCAGTCCTCCGTTGGGAACCCGCCCGACCGTCGGGATCCCCTGCGTCAGGCTTTCCGCCTGCCCTGCTTCCGCAAAACCGGATACGGCCACCGGCCCTTGCGCGACGGCGTAGATCTGACCGTCGGCCCCGAGCAGCGGTGTCGCCACCAGGGTTCCGCCGGCCAGCGAAGTCGCATCGCCCAGCGAAGACACCGAGACATCGATGCTCGCGCCCTGGCCGATGAAGGACGGCATTTCAGCGGTGACGACGACAGCCGCGACGTTTCGCGTGCGCAGCCTTGCGTCGCGCACATTCACCCCGAGGCTGTCCAGCATCGATTGCAGGGACTGCTCGGTGAACGGCGAGTTCCGAAGCGTGTCGCCGGACCCCTTGAGGCCGATCACCAGCCCGTACCCGACGAGCTGGTTGTCTCGCACGCCCTGGAGACTGGCTATGTCCTTGATCCGGACCATGGCGGAAGCCGGTGCGGAGACCGGAAGGGCCATGACCAGCAACAGAACGAAAATGAGTATCCGGGTCATCTATCAGTTCTCCACGCGGATCGTGCCGTCTTCCTGGACCCGTCCGGACACAATCAGTCCGCTATCGATGTTGCGGACCCGCACGAAATTGCCGGCGCCGCCGTTCTGCAGGGATTCTACCTGCATGATGATGACCAGCCCCTGTTCGCGGAACTCCAGCCGGGCGGGCTCGCCGCGCCGGACCAGCATCGGTTTTTCAACCGACTTGACCGGGATGGGCTGACCGGGCAGCAGGGTACGCCGCGCAACCATCCCGACAAGCTGGGCCCGGTGGGTGCTCACGGCGAACTGCTGGGCTGTCCGGCCGGGAAACTTGCGTTCGATCAGGTGCTGGTGGGAAATTTCCGTACCGGGCGCGATGGTCTGCCGCGGGACGGGAAGTTCGATGCCTGCCGCGATTGCACCGGTTCCGGTCAGGCAAGCGGCAAGGACGAAAAGAAGGGTTCGGATCAGCATGACCTCGGGCCTGTTCTAGCGGATGCCATTGGTCACGGTATTGGCCATTTCGTCGGCCGCCTTCATGACTTTGGAATTCATCTCGTAGCCGCGCTGGGCATTGATCAATGCGGTGATTTCCTTCACCGGATCGACATTCGAGCTTTCAAGATAACCCTGGCGAACCACGCCGAACCCCGGATCGCCCGGCACCCCGGCAACAGGCACGCCGGAGGCCTCGGTCTCGCGGAAGAGATTGCCGCCGACCGGTTCCAGACCGACGTCATTGGCGAAGTTGGCGAGCGTCAGCTGGCCAAGTTCGCGCGGTGCGATCTCGCCGTCGACCTTGGCGTAGACCTCGCCGGATTCGTTGATGACCACTTCGATGGTATCTTCCGGCACGAGGATCGCCGGTTCGACCGCATAGCCATCGATGGTCACCAGGCGCCCCTCGGCGTTCTTGTTGAACGAACCGGCCCTTGAATAGAGCGTCTCGTCGTCCGGTCCGGTGATTTCGAACCAGCCGCGGCCGTCCAGGGCAACGTCGAACTGGTTGCCGGTGTTGTTCAGCGACCCCTGGACGTGAAGCTTCCGGATCCCGGCCGCCCGGACACCGAGGCCGAGCTGGGCGCCTTCGGGGACGGGATCCTCGCCGCCGCGGTTCGGCACGCCCTGAAGGCGTTCGGCCTGATAGAGAAGATCGGAAAACTCCGCCTGCGACCGCTTGAAGGAAGTCGTGTTCATGTTGGCGATGTTGTTGGCGACCACTTCAACATTAAGCTGTTGCGCGCTCATGCCGGTCGCGGCGATTGCTAGGGCTTTCATGGCTCGTCTCCATTGGTTACGCAGGATCCGGACCCCGGTCGAACGACCGGGTCAGATCGACATGCGGCTGATTTCCTGATAGGCGTGGACCACCTTGTCGCGGATGGCGATGGCGGTCTGCAGAGTGGATTCCGCAGCCATCACGGCCTCGACGACCTGCTGGACGGACGCCTGTCCGTCGACGCCGGCAATGGCCGTCGCTTCCCCCTGTTTGACCTTGTCGATCGCGTCCTGGGACACTTGCGCCATGGCCTCCGAAAAGTTGGTGTCGGCCACCGACCCGGCGCCTCCAAGATCCGGCGTCCCCGCGGTGTAGCGGCTGGTGGTCGCCGTCTTGAGAACACCGTCCGTCGACGACGTCAGCGCTGAGATTTCATTGATCATGATCAGTTCCTCAACAGGTCGATGTGGCGCATGACCATTTCGCGCGCCTGGGTCATGACCTTCAGATTGGCTTCATAGGAGCGGTTGGTCTCCCGCATGTCGGCAAGCTCGAGCAGCGTGTTGACGTTGGGCATCTTCACGTAGCCGTCCACGTCCGCCGCCGGGTGACCGGGAGCGTATTCGACCGTGAAAGGCGCCTTGTCCGAACCGACTCCCTTCACCGAAACCAGATTGGCCTGGTGAACGCGGTTGAACTCGCTTTCGAACGTGATGGTCTTGCGCCGGTAGGGATCATCTCCGGCGGCCTCTCCTGTCGAGCGGGCATTGGCCAGGTTTTCAGAGACGACACGCAGGCGTTCGGATTGCGCCCGCAGGCCGGAACCGGAAATCTGGAGAGTTGCGGAGAGCGGATCGGACATGTCGGTTTCCTCAGGATTTCACGGCTGCGAGATACATGCGGTGGAAGGACTTCGCGATACTGGCGTTCAGGGAATGATCGCGTGCGACCTCCCCCGCCTTCACCAGTTCCAGCTCGATGCTGACGGAGTTGCCTGAATGACTGACGGACCAGCTGTCCGCCTTTTCCACTTCGGCGGCGCGCGCGGCCTCGGTGGCCTGACCGAGATGGCTGCCATGGGTCGCCGACATCGCCAGTTGCGTCTTGCTGATCATCGATGTGAAAGGCTCGAGATCCTGGGCGCGGAATCCCGGCGTGTTTGCATTGGCGATGTTTTCCGCGATCGTTGCCTGGCGCACGGACAGCCAGTCATTGCTGTTTGAAACAAGTTTGTTCAGGAACACAGGCTCCATCGGAGACCTCCTTCAAGCTCGGATTGCCTCAAGTCCTAAAAGATCAAGCTTGTCCGAGGCTGGCCCGCACGTGCGTTTTCGGTGAGCCGGCGCAAGCTTCGCGCAATCTTCGGAGTGCATGCATTAACGGCGCGGTGGCCTGTCTCCCGTGCGCCCACGCGGGCCTTGAAACCGGGAGAAACGGATGATCAGGCGAAACCCGTCCCTCAACGCAGCCACATCAAGTCAGCCCCTGGAGCTGGTATCAGGCGCCTCCTTTTCCGGGATGCCGGGGTCTTCGGTCCGTGCGAGCCGGTTCACCCGCGCCGTTCTGCTGGCGTCGGTCCTTGCAATGCCGGCACCGCTCCACGCCCAGGCTGTCGATTGCGACAGTTATGCCAGGGCCTATGCCAATGCCCATACATCCAGCGACCCGACAGATCTCGATATCATCGACGGTGCCATGGAGGGGGCCGTCGCCGGTGGTGCCTGGCGGGGCCGCAGCGGAGCCCGCCGCGGTGCTGCGGCAGGCGGCGCACTCGCCGTTCTCGACAGCCTCGGCAACGACCCTGCGGGGTGGCGCGGGCTCTATGACATGGCTTATCGGACCTGCCGCAACAGCCAGTCGCCAGTGACCCATCGCCCGTCGACCCTAGGAGACCCGAGTTACCGCCCGGCGCGGCGTCCCGACCAGGCGCTTGAACCGCCGATGCCGGCTGTCCCAAGGGCTCCCAGAAAACCAGATCGTTAAGGCAGCGCCATGTTTTCCTTCCTCAACGCGAAAAGCAGCTCCCTCGTCGAGGCGATCCAGCGGCGCCTATACCCGCGCCAACGCACACGCCTGCGGCCGGCCAAGCTGGCGAGCCTGGACAACCAGTTCATCTGCGACTGCACAATCAGGGACATCTCCAAAGGGGGTATCCGGCTTGTGCTGAACGAAGATCTTGATTTGCCGAATGAATTCTATGTTTTCGACGCCGTGCCGAAAACCGTCGCCGAGGTTCAACTCAGGTGGCGCAACGGCCTCGCGGCGGGGGTCGTCTATCTTGTGCCTCCTGCAAGTATCCGCCATTTCAAGAACACCGGCGTGATCAGACTTGCGCAGCGGCTCTATGCCGTGGACGGCTAGTCCGTCGACACCATCCAGCCGGATCTGCGCGAAGCGGACCTGGACCACGATGCCACGACTTGCCTCACGAGGACGGCGATCGGTCCACGCGCCGCGCGTTTCTCCAGGTCACGGTCTCATGCAGTCGATTTCAGTTTCCGGTTTTCCAACCGCAACGGCTGTCAGACTGTCCGGCACCGACCGGCAGCCGTCCAACCATTGACATTTTAGCACGATCAGGAACCGGTTCGCCCAAGCAAGGGCTTGCGGATTTCGGAAAACGGGTCAGCATGGGCCCGCGAACCGCAGGGTACGCAGCCTTGCGTCTTTTTCTGAACGAAGTGTTCTGCGCGCGCAACAGCGCGCACAACCGCAACCGAAACAGGACCCGAGATGGGCTTTTATTCCGCTTTGGAACTTGAAACCGGAACGTTTCTCGGTCGCGTCTGGCGTCCGGACGTCATGGGACCGGCCGTTGTGACCATTCGGAACGGCCATGTTGTCGACATCACGTCAAAGGCGGCCCCGACCGTTCGGGACATCTGCGAAATGGAAGATCCCGCAGGTTTTGTCCGGGCCGCCGACGGGCAGTCCGTCGGCACACTTGAAGCGGTATCTTCCTCTCCCGCCGGAGATCCCGGGGAAGTCCATTTCCTCGCGCCTTGCGACCTTCAGGCCGTCAAGGCCTGCGGCGTCACCTTCGCCGGGTCCATGGTCGAACGGGTGATCGAGGAACTCGCTGCAGGAGACGCGCAAAAAGCCGAAGCGATCCGCGTACGTGTCGGCCAGGCCATCGGCGACAGTCTGCGGAATATCAAGGCGGGGTCCGAAGACGCGGCGCGGGTCAAGCAGACCCTTATCGCCGAGGGCCTCTGGAGCCCCTATCTCGAGGTCGGTATCGGACCGGACGCCGAAGTGTTCTCCAAGGCGCAGGTGCTCTCGTCTGTCGGCCATGGCGCGCAGGTCGGTCTTCATCCGATTTCCAACTGGAACAATCCGGAGCCGGAGGTCGTCCTCACGGTTTCGTCGACCGGATCGATTGTCGGGGCAACACTCGGCAACGACGTCAATCTGCGCGACATCGAAGGGCGCTCGGCCCTGCTCCTGTCGAAGGCCAAGGACAACAATGCGTCCTGCTCAATCGGTCCGATGATCCGGCTGTTCGACGCGTCCTACACGCTCGATGACGTCCGCAGCGCGGAACTGGACCTGACCGTGGAGGGACAGGACGGATTTGTCCTCAACGGGCAGTCGTCCATGAAGGAAATCAGCCGGGATCCGGCAGATCTGGTTCAGCAGACAATCGGACGTCACCACCAGTATCCGGACGGTCTCATGCTGTTCCTGGGAACCCTGTTCGCCCCGACACAGGACAGGGACGTCGCCGGAGAAGGTTTCACTCACAAACTCGGCGATACCGTCACGATCACATCCGCCGGCCTGGGGCGGCTCACAAACACGGTGCAGCTTTCGACCGAATGCCCGGAATGGACCTTCGGCATCCGGCAGTTGATGCGCAACCTTGCCCAGCGCGGTTTGCTTTGAAATAGACCGGCGGGCGGCTCGCGGCCGCCCGCACGATGTCAGCCATACATTGGAAACAGCAGCGGATCCATTCTCAAGAGGACGGGCTCAAAGGGACGGGTGGATCATTTTCGACGGATCCACCACCCGGTCGAATTCGGCTTCGTCGACATACCCCAGTTCCAGGCAGGCCTGTTTCAGGGTCAGGTCCCTTTCGAAAGCATGGTGGGCTGCGTGGCTGGCCTTGTCGTACCCGATCAGCGGGCTGAGCGCGGTGACCAGCATCAGGGACTGATCGAGGTACTCCCGGATCCTTTTTCTGTTCGGCTCCATGCCGTCGACTAGGAACCGGGCGAAGTTGCCGCATCCGTCTCCCATGATCAGCACCGACTGCAGGATCGCGTTGATCATGAGCGGTTTGTAGACATTCATCTCCAGATAGCCACTCGCCCCGCCGATCCCGACGGCAACGTCATTGGCCATCACCTGGGCCGCGATCATCGCCAGGGCCTCGCACTGGGTCGGATTGACCTTGCCGGGCATGATCGATGAGCCGGGCTCGTTGGACGGGATCTTGAGTTCGTAGAACCCGCAACGCGGCCCGCAGGAGAGCAATCGGATGTCATTGGCGATCTTGAACAGGGACACGGCCAGCGTGCGCAATGCCCCGCTGAGCATCACGAGCGCATCGTGACTTCCCTGCACGGCGAACTTGTTCGCAGCACTGACAAAGGGAAGTCCGGTCAGTTCCGCGATCCAGGCGGCTGATTTGCTGGCGAAATCCGGATGGGCGTTGATCCCGGTTCCCACCGCGGTCCCGCCCAGCGCGAGCCCGTAAACATCGTTCAGCGCATGTTTGATCCGGTTCATGTCCTGATGCAGAAGCTCCGCATAACCGGAAAATTCCTGTCCAAGCGTGAGCGGGGTCGCATCCTGCATGTGGGTCCGGCCGATCTTTATGATATCCGCCCATTCATCCGACTTGGCCTTGAGGCTTTCATGAAGGGTTTCCACCCCCGGCAGCAGCCTGTGGGTCGTCTGAATGGCCGCGGCCATGTGCATTGCAGCGGGAAACGAGTCGTTCGACGACTGGCTCATGTTGACGTGATCGTTCGGATGGACCGGATCCTTGGCCCCCAACACGCCACCCGCCAGGGCAATGGCCCGGTTGGAGATGACTTCGTTGACGTTCATGTTGGATTGGGTCCCGCTCCCGGTCATCCACACATGCAGCGGGAAATGCGCATCCAGTTGGCCGTCCGCCACCTCTTCCGCGGCCCGCACGACCAGATCCGTCAGATCCTCCTGCAACAGGCCCAGATCGCGATTTGTCAGAGCGGCGGCTTTCTTCAGTATCCCGTAGGCATGAATGAGCTCCATCGGGATCAGATCGTTGCCGATCGAAAAATACTCCAGGGACCGCTGCGTCTGGGCACCCCAGTACTTGTCCTCGGGAACCTCGATCTCCCCGAGACTGTCACTTTCCGTACGCATGGTCGTCTCCTGTATGCTTCCGGCTCATGAAGCCAGCAATGTCCTTGTCAGCGTGCTCTCGGAATTCTTCAGCCCGTCGATGACATCAAAATGATGCCGCTCCGGATCCTCACGATAACTTGCGTTCGGCCAGGCATCCGCCAGCAGACGGGCCTGCCGCAGGAATTCGGGGCGTTCGGCACCGCCGACCCAGGCAATCACGGGACAGTCGGTGGCGGGTTTCTGCAAGGCCGGGCTCTCGGCCATGGCCTCCTCCTCGCTCAACCGGAACGACGCGTTCATCGTGGTGTTTCGAAGCGGGCGCAAATCATGCAGGCCACTGATCGATACCACCCGCTCGATCCGCTCAAGAACATCCGTCGGCAAGGGGCTGTCCTCACAGATCATTCGTGTCACGAGATGCCCCCCGGCCGAATGCCCCGTCAGCCGGATGGGGCCGCCGACCCGTCGGGCGGCTGCCGTAATCGCAGCGGCGATTTCACCGGTGATATCCGCAATGCCAACGGCCGGGGCCAGATCGTAGGACGGCATGCAGGTGGTCCAGCCTCCGGCGAGCGCTCCACCGGAAAAATGCGACCAGAATGTCTTGTCGAAGCGCAACCAGTAGCCGCCATGGACGAAGACAACGAGGCCTTTCGAAGCCCGATCGGGACGAAACATGTCGAATCGCCGGCGGGCGCCCTCCCCGTAGACGATGTCGAGATCCTTCTCCATCCAGGACTTTCGGAATTCGGCGGCATCTTCCGCCCAGCGCTCGATATACGCCTCCGCACCGGGTATGTGCGCCGCATTCGCGTAAGCGTCGTCCCAGTCCGTGATCATCGTTTCAGTCATTCATCAACCTCGGCAAAGTCCCTCGACCCGTGGGCGCGCATCCTGCACGATTTGGAGCGAAAGCGAAATGATCCGGCTCTTGCGACACAGCTTGTCAAACCGTCCCTCGCCGACCTAACGTTTCTCCAACAACAAACGAACAAACAAACGCGGGAGATAAACGCGGATGGTGGCGCGCTGTTCCAACCGGGTGGTCAACCTGGCGCAATTCCTGTCGAAAAATGCGGCCCGCTGGCCCGACAGACCGGCCATCATACAGGACCAGCGCAGCTGGAGCTGGGCGGACCTCGATTCGCGTGTCAGCGCACTCGCGCATGCCCTTGCAACCGAGTTCGGCGTGTCCAAAGGGGACAGCCTGCTGGTGCAGGCCCGCAACTCGAATCAGATGACCGAGATCATGCTCGCCGCCTTCCGGCTCGGAGCGCTCTGGGTGCCCTGCAATTTCCGGCAGGCTCCCGGCGAAACCGCCTATGCCGCGGAGAAGGCCCGGGCCAAGGTCTTTCTGTGCGACGCCGACTTTGGCGCGCAGGCAGCCGCAGTCGGAACCGCCTGTCCGGACCTTGCGGGCTGCATCAGTATCGGTGCGAGCGATTTCGGCCAGGACTACGGGGATCTCGTCGCCAGTCATACGGGAAGCACGGTCGCGAACGCCGCTGTCGACTATACCACGCCTTGCTGGCTGTTTTTCACCTCGGGCTCGACCGGACGGCCCAAGGCCGTGGTGCTCAGCCACGGCCAGATCGGCTTTGTCTGCGTCAACTACATGGCCGACCTGTTGCCGGGCACCACCGAAGAGGACGCCTCCCTGGTGATTGCTCCCCTGTCCCATGGGGCCGGTCTGCACCAGATCGCGCAGCTTCCCACAGGCGCGGCCCATGTGCTGATGCCAGCGGGCGGCTTTTCCCCGGCTGTTGCCTTTGAACTGATTGAGAAACACAGGATCAGCAATCTCTTCACCGTCCCGACCATCGTCAAGCGGCTGGTCGAGGACCCGGCGGTGGGCCGGTTCGACCATTCCAGCCTGCGCCACGTCATCTATGCCGGCGCACCGATGTATCGCGAGGACCAGAAAAAGGCGCTTGAGAAACTCGGCAAGGTTCTGGTGCAGTACTATGGTCTCGGCGAAGTGACCGGCAATATCACGGTGCTGCGTCCGCAGGACCACTGTCTGGAAGACGGCCCGCAGACGCGTATCGGCACCTGTGGCACCGAAAGGACCGGGATCGAGGTTTCCATCCAGGACGAGACCGGCGCTATCCTGCCGCCACACCGGACCGGGGAGGTCTGCGTCATCGGCGCGGCTGTCTGTGCCGGTTATCTAGACGACGATGCCGCCAATGCAGCCTCCTTCCGAAACGGCTGGTTCCGCACGGGCGATATCGGCCACATGGACGCGCAGCGGTTTCTGTATCTGACCGGCCGAGCGTCGGACATGTATATTTCCGGCGGCTCCAACGTCTACCCCAAGGAAGTGGAAGAGGTCCTGCTCGCCCATCCGGCGATTTCGGAAGTCGCCATACTCGGTATTCCGGACCCGCAATGGGGCGAAGTCGGCCTGGCGGTATGCGTGACGGCGGATGGCGCCACACCGGATCCCCAGGACCTCACCGCGTTCCTGCAGGACCGTGTCGCCCGATACAAACTGCCCGCCCGCTATCTCTTCATCGCGCAGATGCCGACCAGCGCCTATGGCAAGGTCACGAAGAAACTGGTGCGCGACCATCTGGACGAGAAGGGTCTTCTGTGAGACGGCCCGCCCCGATCAGCCTCGCGGACATCCGGCATCCCGGACCCGCAGCCACGGACCGCAGCCCCGGCATGACCTGCCGCGCGGACCCGATCTCGCTTGAGCTTGACGGCGGCGCGCCCCTGATCGAAGCGCTGGGCAGCTTCGCCGACCAGAAGGGGTGCGGCTCCGCGGTGCTCGACCTCGGTGGACTGGCGCTGGCGCCTTTCGATTATGTCATGCCGGACCGGGCCATCGACGACCGTCACGCCGCCTGGTACAGCGACACGAGAACCTCCGGCGGCGCCGTTCTGGACGAAGCCGTGGCCATCCTCGGCTGGAAGGACGGTC
Source organism: Roseibium sp. AS2 (assembly GCF_038900065.1). Taxonomy (NCBI): domain Bacteria; kingdom Pseudomonadati; phylum Pseudomonadota; class Alphaproteobacteria; order Hyphomicrobiales; family Stappiaceae; genus Roseibium; species Roseibium sp. AS2. Next base: position 54,857 of record NZ_JBBMQN010000008.1, on the reverse strand, counting down.
AATGGTTTGCCCATATCCACGCATGCTGGCACGAAGGCGGCACCGGCCATCTCGGCCACTTGCTGCCGCAAACGCTGGCAACGGCCGAGGCCGCGCGGATCACGGGCTACGGCATTAAGGGCGCCAAATTCGAAGCCGCGGAGGATCCGGAGACCGAATTCACCCTGTTTCGGGTCAGACCGGACGACCTGCGGGCCTCGACCAGGCCTCACAACGCCCTCATCACCACCCTCGCGCCGTTCGCTGACCTGCATGACAGTGTGACAGCACTCGCCGCGGCTCTGGCGGAACCGGACTTTGAGGTTTTCGGCCTCGGCAGTCTCGCCGGCGCGGCGTTCCGGGAAACATCCCCGATGACCGGCCTGATATCGGAAATCCTTGTGCGGTCCGGCGCGGGAAAAACCGGCGACACGCCGCTCAGGCTTCCCGTACGTGGCGTCGATCTGGAGGGAGCCCTTCACCAGGGTATCGTGCGCCCCGGAACCGCACCGACACTTGTTACCTGCGAGCTCCTGATCAGGGGCACCGCAGTGCCGGAGTGACCCCTTGGGCGGGCGAACGTGCCGCCACGACCGGCGTGCAGGTTGATCAGGAACAGTAAGAGAACATTTACCCTTGCAGAACACAATGGGAACAGGTACCATGTTCTTGATTTGTACCAGCCTATTTCGCGGCCAGGGGATACCGACATGTTGACGCGCAAGCAGTATGAACTGCTCATGTTCATTCACGAAAGACTGAAGGAAACCGGTGTTCCGCCGTCTTTCGACGAAATGAAGGACGCGCTGGATCTCAGGTCCAAATCCGGCATTCACCGCCTTATTACCGCCCTGGAGGAACGTGGCTTCATCCGGCGCCTGCCCAACAGGGCCCGGGCCATGGAAGTGGTCCGCCTGCCAGACTCGATCGCGCCGGGTCTGGGCGCGCCGCGCGCACGCGGCAGTTTCTCTCCCGAAGTGATCGAAGGCTCGCTTGGCAAACCGGAGTTCACCAAACAGGTGGAAGAACCGGTGTCCGCCGGGACGGAAATCCCGGTCATGGGCCGCATTGCCGCCGGTGTTCCCATCGAGGCCATCCAGACCCACAGCCATTCGATCACCGTGCCGCAGGAATTGCTTGGCAAGGGGGAACACTATGCTCTTGAAGTGCGGGGCGATTCCATGATCGAGGCCGGCATCCTCGACGGCGACACCGTGCTGATCCGCCGGACGGATAATGCGGACAGCGGAGATATCGTCGTCGCGTTGGTGGATGAAGAGGAAGCAACGCTGAAGCGACTGCGCAAGAAGGGAGCCTCCATTGCGCTGGAGGCTGCTAACCCGGCCTATGAAACGCGTATCTTCGGCCCTGGCCGGGTCCGCGTTCAGGGACGGCTGGTCGCTCTCTTCCGCCAATATTGAGCGGCAACGCCAGACAACGCCCGGCAATGCCGCCGGTCAGTCCTTATCGGCACGCGCGGCGCGGCGCAGATATGCGCGCGTCACCGTTCCCTGCCTGTGCCATGGTCTCGGCGGATCCGGAATTGCGTAGATCACTCTGCTGATCACGGGAGCCCGGCCGTTTCGGTTTTGATCGACCGGAAGCGGTGGCGCTGGTGCCTCTGCTTTTCCATTTTCTCTTTCTTTTCCTTGCTGACCGGACATGCTCGCGCGTGGTCCGTCCGCTGACAGCCAGATGGAAACAGCGCCCCTGGAGGTTCTGACTTCCGGGCCAAGAACCAGTCGCGCACGGCAGTCTTCCTGCACGATCTGATCGCTCACGATAATATCCGCATACCGGCAATCGTCATCCGAAGCCTCCAGGGTTTTCGGCAAGGCGATGGCAACAGACCTCTCCTTTGTCCCGGTGCGCTCACCGGCAACCGAATAAGCGTGCACAACACATCCGAGCGGGTCGCACCGCCTTTGCTCCGAATTCATCTTGCGCGATCCAATCGCGTCCGGCGAAACCCCTTCGTACTGGAACCAGAGTTCCGTCAGGAAGGCGGACTTTCGACCGGAAAACCGTAGCAGACCGCCGTCATCACGCGCCGCGACACGACCGCCGGAGGCGGCGATCTGAATGTCCGGCGGACGCGAGTCGACGGCGATGAGGATTCCCGCCGCCAGCGGCAGCGCCGCGCACAGACGTGTGCGCCCGGGCAGCAGCAGCCCGGTGAACAGGGCGCAGAGCAACAGCAGCGCCGCCGCGCCGTCCAGCCTGCCTGTCACCCCGTCACCCGCATCGAGCCCGGCGGTGAATTCAGCGATCTTCAGGAGCACGGATACGCCGAACGACATGACGGCCAGAGGCAGTCCCGCCAGACCGAATGGCATCAGCACGAGGGCAAGCACCCCCATGGGCATGACCAGAAGCGAGAACACCGGCATTCCCAGCATGTTGCCAATCAGCCCGTAAGGGGCGACCCGTCCAAAATGATGCGCGCCGATGATCCCGGTCGCCAGACCGGCCACAAGCGCGGTGATGAACAGCCCCGCGCTCCATTTTGCCAGATGCGACATCAGCAGCTTCAGGCCTTCCGGTCGTGCGGCCCGGGCCGTTAGCTCCCGGTCGCGCCGGCGCCAGAGATCATACACCGCGACCAGGCAGATCACTGCGGCAAAGGACATCTGAAATCCGGGAAAAAACAGGCGTTCGGGCGCAATCAGCAGCAACGCCAGACCCGCGATCGCGACACTGCGCAGAGTAACGCCGCGCCGGCCGACCAGGATACCCAGGAAGACAATCGCAATCATTAGGAACGACCGCTGCGTCGCCACGGCCGCACCCGAGAGCACCAGATAGACCACAGCGGCGGCCAGCGCGGCGAGAGCCGCCCACTTGTGGATCGGCCAGCGAAGGGTCAGTGCCGGGACGCTCGCCAGCAACAGCAGAACAGCGCCATAAGCACCACCGGCAAACAGAGCCATGTGCAATCCGGAAATCGCCAGGATATGCGCCAGCCCCGCGGCGCGCAAAACCGCTTCCTGCTCCTCGGTGATGCCGGAGCGGTCTCCCACAAGCAGCGCGACGATCAGCGCGGTTTCGGGCCTGTCGGACAACAGCGAGCGTATGCGCCCGGCCAGTCCTTCACGCAGTTGCGCGACGCGCGCCGATGCCGCCATCCTGACCGATCCGGGGTCCGTGCCGGTCACGCTTGCAGGACCGTAGTTGAAGCCGGTTGCTCCGATACCGGTGAAATAGGCGTGGAAGGAAAAGTCGTATCCGCCGGGATAGACCGGCCCCATGGGTGGAAACAGCCGTGCCCGCACGCGGATGGTTTCCCCGACCCTGCCTGCGCTTGTCGACGGCACCCGCACCCGGACCTTTTCGGGAAAATCAAGGCCGCTGGACGGGCGCTCGTTGACCGTTGCGACGGCGATCACAAGGCGCGCTCCGGAGGAACCGGCGCGGCGTTCCAGGACCTGGCCGGTCAGGGAAACATTCATCGGTTCGGATATCCGGGGGGCATCGACGGCCGCCGTCCGGAGCGAACCTGCTGTCACTCCGCAGAAAAAAGCCAGCAGCAAAAGCACACGCCACCCCGGTGCGGACCGCCGGGCTGCGACGCAAAGGGCAGCAAGTCCGGCACTTCCCAGGGCCGCAGCCAGAATGATTGGTGACGGTTCCTCCGGAAGCAGCGCATAAATGGCGATGCCGGACGCGAATGCAAAGGCGTTCCACAAGAGCCCCTGCTCGTCGCGGAAACGATCCGGACCGGCTCGCAGGGCGGCAGAGCTCCGGTCTGGCCCGTGGCGGCTGAACTCGTCGCCAGCGGAAGCGGTGGAGCCGGCAGGTTTGGCTTTCGGCCGGAGTATTACCGGTTTGCGCAAGTCGGGGGGCGCCGCCTCGACGCTGCTGTTCCAGCCATTGTCCGGAAGGCCACCGGACGCCACCGCTCCTCCTTCTGTCGGGCTCAAGAAACAGCCGACTTTCTGTTTTGCCGCGTCAAAGCCTGTGCTAAGACCGCGCCACCAAGCAGGCGCGCCCTGCACCGACATTCTGACAGAGACCTTCATAAAGCACCATGGCCCAAGATATCGTCACGCGTTTCGCCCCGTCCCCGACCGGTTTCCTGCATATCGGCGGTGCTCGTACCGCCCTGTTCAACTGGTTGTTCGCCAAACATGCCGGCGGCCGGATGCTGCTGCGTATCGAGGACACGGACCGGGCACGTTCGACGCAGGAAGCCGTTGACGCCTTGATCGACGGGCTCACCTGGCTGGGTCTTGACTGGGACGGAGACCCGATCTCGCAGTTTTCGCGGGTCGACCGGCATCGGGAAGTTGTCGAACAAATGCTTGCCGACGGGACAGCCTATCGCTGTTACTCGACCCCGGAGGAACTCGATGCCATGCGCGAGAAAGCCCGCGCGGAAGGCCGGCCGCCACGCTATGACGGCACCTGGCGGGACCGGGACGCTTCCGAAGCGCCGGCAGGGGCAGCTGCCGTCATCCGCATCAAGGCCCCCCGGGAGGGCGACACCGTGGTCGATGACATGGTTCAGGGTCGCGTCGTGATCCCGAACAAGGATCTCGACGACTTCGTCCTGATGCGTTCGGACGGCACGCCCACCTACATGCATGCGGTGGTGGTCGACGATCACGACATGGGCATCACGCACATCATCCGTGGCGTCGACCATCTCACCAACGCCGCTCGCCAGACGCTGATCTTCAAGGCGCTCGGCTGGGACGTCCCGGCAATGGCACACATTCCGCTCATCCACGGTCCGGACGGCGCCAAACTGTCCAAGCGCCACGGGGCGACCGGTGCTGAAGCCTATCGCGCGATGGGCTACCTGCCACAGGCCATGCGCAACTATCTCGCCCGGCTCGGCTGGAGCCATGGCGACGACGAAATCATGGCCCTCGACGACATGATCAAGTGGTTCGGACTGGACGCCGTCGGCCAGTCTGCGGCACGTTTCGACTTCAAGAAGCTGGAAAATCTCAACGGCCATTATATGAGAAGCACCCCGGATCCGGAACTTCTGGACCACTGGAAAATCTATCTCGGCCATGCCGAGAACGGAGATGCCGTCCTGTCCTGGCTGGCCGCGGGCGACCATGAAAATGTCGCCCTTGCCGCCTTGCCCGGCCTGAAGGAACGCGCCAAGACCCTGGTCGAACTGACCGAAAGTGCTTCGTATCTGTGGCGCCAGCGGCCGCTGGACACGGACGAGAAGGCAAAGAAGATCCTGGATGCCGACGCCGGCACAATTCTCGGAGACCTCCACGGCGTGTTGTCCGCAGTGAACGATTGGACGGCCGAGCCTCTGGAGGCCGCTGTGAAAGGCTACGCCGAAGACAAGGAACTCAAGCTCGGCAAGGTGGCACAGCCGCTGCGCGCCGCCCTCACCGGCCGCGGCACCTCTCCGGGGATCTACGACGTTCTGACGGCACTCGGACGGGAGGAATCCCTGGCCCGCATTCAGGACCAGGCGGCCTGAACCGCCCGGGCACCGACAGTTTTCCGGCAGAAGTCCGCGCATCCTGCGGACTGGCCGGGGCGAGAAATCGGTCTTTGACCAAAGCCTTATGCCGGCCAGCTTGCGGCAGTGCGGTAAATGGGCTACGCAAGACGCGAAAATGTCTCCAGTGGCGTCCGGTAACCGGAAACGGGACCTCTCTCCCGAGAGGTCAGACACCTGGACCGCACACCCGTTTAACGCAGAGGGGTTTCTGAATGGCCGACAACAACGCCAAGCTCAACGTCGGTGGCAATGCCCACGATTTCGACGTTCTTGACGGATCCATCGGACCGTCGGTAATGAACATCTCGTCCTTGTACAAGGACACGGGCATGTTCACCTACGACCCAGGCTTCACCTCGACCGCATCGTGCGAATCCAAGATCACCTATATCGATGGTGACGAGGGCACCCTGCTCTATCGCGGCTATCCGATCGAGCAGCTTGCGGATCATGGCGATTTTCTGGAGTCCTGCTACCTGTTGCTCTACGGCGAACTGCCGACCAAGACGCAAAAGGAAGACTTCGTCAATCGTGTGACCTATCACACGATGATCCACGAGCAGATGAACCGGTTCTTCTCCGGCTTCCGCCGCGATGCCCACCCCATGGCCATCATGGTCGGCACAGTCGGCGCGCTTTCCGCCTTCTATCACGACTCAACCGATATCGCGGACCCGCATCAGCGCATGGTGGCGTCCTTGCGTATGATCGCCAAGATGCCGACCCTCGCCGCCATGGCGTACAAGTACCACATCGGCCAGCCGTTCGTGTATCCGCGCAACGATCTGGGTTATGCGGCCAACTTCCTGCACATGTGCTTTGCCGTTCCCTGCGAGGACTACACGGCCAACCCGGTGCTGGCCCGTGCCATGGACCGTATCTTCATCCTGCATGCGGACCACGAGCAGAACGCGTCGACGTCGACGGTGCGCCTGGCCGGCTCGTCGGGAGCGAACCCGTTCGCCTGTATCGCCGCCGGCATTGCCTGCCTGTGGGGACCTGCCCACGGCGGTGCCAACGAGGCAGCGCTCAACATGCTGGCGGAAATCGGTTCTGTCGACCGGATCCCGGAATTCGTGGCCCGCGCCAAGGACAAAAACGATCCATTCCGACTGATGGGCTTCGGTCACCGCGTCTACAAGAACTACGATCCGCGCGCACGCATCATGCAGAAAACCACGCATGAAGTTCTCGGGGAACTGGGCATCAAGGACGATCCGCTGCTGGACGTCGCGATGGAACTCGAGAAGATCGCGCTCAACGACGAATATTTCGTCGACAAGAAGCTCTACCCGAACATCGACTTCTATTCGGGTATCACCTTGCGTGCGCTCGGCTTCCCGACCACCATGTTCACCGTTCTGTTCGCTCTTGCCCGCACCGTCGGCTGGATCGCCCAGTGGAAGGAAATGGTGGAAGATCCGTCCCAGCGCATCGGACGCCCGCGCCAGCTTTATACCGGCGCCCCCAAGCGCGACTACACGCCGATCGATCAGCGCCGCTGACACGGCCCCCTTCGGCCAGCCGGTTCACGGCTCGTTGAATTCAGGCACGCCCGGACCTTCCGGGCGTGCTTTTTTTGTCAGACAGACCCAGCCTGAAAAACAGCTCGCCGGACAGAGCCGTGCGCCCGGCCCGCAAGAACCGTCCCCCGGAATACATCACGGATTTCAACCGGTTCCAGGCCGGCACGGCGCGCATTTCAGAGGAGGTTGAGGTATCATACCAACCTCAACAAACAGGAACCCATTGGATGGCTTGTTCAGGGCTGCCGGCAAGGAGCGGTGCGCAGATCGGCCTGGTTGGCCGGTCAAAGGGCGCAACGCAGTCCGGTGGGCCTGAACAAACCACCGGAGGCCATGACATGAGAGTGTTCCGCCGCGACGCGCGTCTTGGCCGATGTTCAGGCTGAAAAGCGAGCCTGCTTCACGTCTTCATGGCAGCCAGAACCACCTGTGCGGCGGCACCGCTCTGACTGTGTCCGTCCGGGAGCCGCATCACCTCGTCGAGACGGGATAGCACTGAAATCTGCCGGTCCCGTTCCGGGCCTCCTGACAGAAGCGCCACCAGATGACCGGCCAGCACGTCCGGCTGAACCTCTTCGTCGAGAAACTCCGGAATGGCGTTGGTACCGAGAATGATGTTGGGCAGCACGAAGGAGTCGACGCTTGAAAACCGGAAGATGCGGTTGAGATCCTTCATGCGCCGGAAAAACCAGTCGACCTTGTATGCGACCACCATGGGCACACCGGCAAGCGCCAGTTCCAGCGACACGGTGCCGGACGCGGCCAGCGCCGCATGCGCACTCCGGAAGGCCGCTTTCTTGGCCTGCAGACCGGTCACGATATCCGGTTCAACCGACCAGGTGGCGACGCCTTCGCGAATCGTGTTCTCCAGATGAGCCACCGCCGGCAGCACAATTTTCACATCCGGCAATGCCAGCCGCACCTTGTCCACCGTCTTGCCGAAATCCGGCAGCAAGCGGTCGATTTCGCTGCGCCGGCTGCCCGGAAGCACCAGAAGAACGGGAGCGCCGCTGCCCAGAGGCACCCGTTCGCCATCGGCTGGTCTCAGGTCGGCGGCATTTTCGCTGAGCGGATGACCGACATAATGCGTCCTCGGGCCACCGAGCCGCTTGTGAACGTCCGGCTCAAAAGGCAGCAATGCCAGCAGCTCATCGACATAAGCACTCATTTTACGGGCACGGCCCGGCCGCCAGGCCCAGACCGACGGCGAGACATAGCCGACGATCGGAATATGCGGAGCGCGCTTGCGCACGCGCCTGGCAACATTGTGGGTGAATTCGGGACTGTCGATGATGACAAGCACGTCCGGATTTGCGGCGATGACACCGTTCACGGACTGGTAGACCCGGCGGACGATCAGCGGCAGCCGCGCAAGAACCGCTGTCAGGCCCATGACGGAGACGTCGGCCATGTCGAAAAAGCTCGTCAGACCAAGCGACGTCATCCGTTCACCGCCGACGCCGCAATAACGCACGCCTTCGCCGAGCCGCCCGTTCAACGCCTTCATCAGCTCAGACCCAAGCTGGTCTCCCGACTCCTCGCCTGCGACGATACATATGGTCGGCCGACGGCCGGTCATGCCGAACGGAACCCCTTGAATTCGGAGTGATCGATCCCGATCAGGAAAATCCTGCTCTCGTCGGCCTTGCGAATGGTTTCTTCGCGCTCCGCGATCAGGGCGCCCTCCGCCTCGACTGCGATACCGGCAAGTCCCGCGGCGACGGCCAGCTCGATCGTTCTGGGCCCGACAGCCGGAAGATCGACCCTGAGGTCCTGATTGGGTTTCGCGGTCTTGACCAGGGCGCCGGCACGGCCCTTCGCCCGGACCCGCCCGATGCGCCGCAGATCTGCGCAGCGTTCGAGCATCGCGTCGGTGCCCTCTGCCCCTTCAAGCGCAACCACGCGCCCGCCGACGGCAACAGCGGCCTGGCCTATGTCCAGTTCACCCAGGCGCTCGGTCGCACCAAGCGCCAGTTCGATGTCGCGCCAGTCATCCGGCTTGGGCTGAACACCGCCAAGAACACCGCAGGCGGCCAGCAGTTGAGGCGCCACATCCTTGATACCCACAACCCGATACCCCTCGTCTTCGAAAAGGCGGATAACCTTGGTCAGCAGACTGTCATCGCCCCCGGTCAGGGCCCGGAAAATCGCCGGCAGGCGCTTCAGGGTCCCGAAATCGCCAAAGATGGACGTAAAGTCCGGCCGCTTCGAGACACCGCCGATGAGCAGGACTTCCCGGCAGCCGGTCTTGTCGAGAAAACCGTAAAGTCGGCCGATCTCTCCCCAGCCGAGCTGCACATCGGCCCGCGCGCAGGTGACCGGATCGGCCTCGCCCCGAATGGCGATTATCCGAAAATCCCGGCCCGCGCTTTCGAGCGCTCCGGCAAGTTGCCCCGGCAGGCTGCCATTGCCTGCGATCAGGGCCAGTCGCGGCTGAAGTCTTTGAACCACCGCGGACATGGGCCTAGTTTTCGCTGCGCGGAGTGCAGAAGCGCCGGTCTTCCTTTTCCAGGATAAAGTCCGTGACCGTTTTGACGAGAGGTTGAATGTTCTCGTCGGCCGCGATGGTTTCAGCCCGGCTGCGAAGCGTTCCCTCTTCGGATTCGAAGAGGGCCCGATAGGCGGCCCGGAGTGCGTGTATCTGCTCGCGCGGAAGGCCCTTACGCTTCAAGCCGATCAGATTGAGGCCGGCAAGACGTGCCCTGTCGCCGATCACGGAACCATAGGGAATGACATCGAATTCCACGCCGGTCATGCCGCCGACAATCGCGCCGGTGCCGATCCGGGACCACTGACGCACCGCGCTGAGACCGCCCAGAATGACGAAGTCGGCCAGTTCCACATGCCCGGCCAGGGTCGCGTTGTTGGCGAGGATCGCATGGTCGCCGACCCGGCAGTCATGCCCGACATGGGCACCGACCATGAACAGGCCGTTGTCGCCGACACGGGTCAGCCCGCCGCCGCCTTCCGTTCCCGGGTTCATGGTGACATGTTCGCGGATCTGGTTGTTGGCGCCAATCACCAGTTCGGTGACTTCGCCGGCAAACTTCAGGTCCTGGGGCTTGTGGCCGATACTGGCGAACGGAAAAATATGCGTACCCGCACCGATGCTGGTATGGCCCGCGACGACGACATGCGCCTCCAGAACCACGCCGTCGGCGAGTTTGACGTTCGGTCCGACAGTCGAATAGGGACCGACGCGAACGTTCTCGCCGATAACAGCCCCGTCTTCGACGATGGCTGTTGAATGTATGTCAGTCATGGTTCCTCACGCATCTACCAGCATGGCGCTGACTTCCGCTTCCGCAACCTTGGTTCCGTCCACCATCGCAACAGCGTCGAATTTCCAGATATTGGAGCGTTGCTTTATTTTTTTGACATGAAAATGGACCTGGTCGCCCGGTTCGACCGGCTTGCGGAACTTGGCTCGGTCGATCGTCATGAAATAGACCAGCTGCGGCGGCGCGTCGTCGCCGCGCGCGTGAACGCAGAGCGCGCCCGCGGTCTGGGCCATGGCTTCGATCAACAGGACACCGGGAAACACGGGCCGTTCCGGAAAATGGCCGGAAAAGTGAGGCTCGTTGATGGTGACATTCTTGATGCCGATACAGCTGTTGTCGTCATCCATTTCGATAATCCTGTCGATCAACAGGAATGGATAGCGATGTGGCAGCAACTTCATGACTCTCATGATGTCTGCACTGGCAAGTGTCTTGTTTTTGTCGTCTTCCATGAAATACCCCTTGGCGCAGTCCCCGCCGCAAAGCCGATGCTTGAATTAACTACCGTTTACGATCCGCCGCCACGCTCTGCAAGTTTTCTCACGGCCGCGACTTCACGAAACCACTGTTTCACCGGTTTTGCCGGTGTTCCGCCATAACGCCCGCCAGCCGGCAGGTCGTCACTGACAACGCTGACCGCCGCAACCTGCGCGCCCATTCCGATGGTCACATGGCCGCGCACACCCGTCTGACCGCCGATGGCGACAAAGTCCTCGAGTGTGCAGCTTCCGGACAAACCGACCTGGGAGACCAGCACGCAATGGCGTCCGACCACGACATTGTGGCCGATCTGAACCTGATTATCGATCTTGGTGCCTTCGCCGATGATCGTGTCCCGGTTGGCGCCGCGGTCGATGGATGTATTGGCACCGACCTCGACATCGTCCTGGATGATCACGCGGCCCACCTGTGGCACCTTGAGGTGGCCTTGCGGCCCCATCGCGTACCCGAAGCCGTCCTGCCCGCAGGATACACCTGGATGCAGAAAGACACGGTTCCCCAGCACAGAGTGCTGCACGGTGCAGTTCGAACCGACGACACAATCGCGTCCGATTCTGACACCGCGCCCGATGACCGCATTCGCGCGAATGACCGTACCGGCGCCGATTTCCACGCCGGCACCGACAACCGCCCCCGGTTCAACGGTCACGTTGTCTTCAATGACGGCACCGGGATCGACAATCGCCCGCTCCGAAACACCCGCGACACCCGGGTCACGGGGCTGCATTGCCTCGGGATAGAGCCTGGCGAGCACCAATGCCCAGGAGCGATACGCGTCCGCGCACACAAGCACGGCAACACCCTCGGGAACCTTGTCCTTGTGCCTCTTGCCGACAAGACAGGCAGCCGCCGTGGTTCCCTCAAGCTGCTTCAGGTAGATCGTGTTGTCGAAGAAGACCAGCATCCCGGCACCGGCATCCTCGAGCGGAGCCACGCCGGCAATCTCAAGCGAAGGATCCCCCCGCAGGATTTCCGCGCCCGCCCAGGAAGCAATCTCGCCCAGGGTCACCGGATCCGGTGTCTTGAAAAAATTCGGCTCGGACATGCTGTTATCCTAGGGTCAGTGTACCATTGGGTTTTGGTTGCAGTGCAGGTCGGGTCTGCCGGAGCGGGCTGCCGCCTCTGCGCGGCGCGCGCCACCATAAGGGTTTTCCGGCGCCTTCGCGACCGATGGCCGCCGCAACCTCGAGAATTCTGCCGCCCACCCCGGCATCACGATGTCCTGAAAAGAGCCGTCCTCTTTCACGACCTCGTGCCCTGAGCCGGCCGAACCACATCCCCCGACCAGTTCCGATTGCCCGCAAACGATGGAGCCCGGCAACAAAAACGGCCGCCGATCAGACCGGCGGCCGTTCTCTATCTCGGTTGACCGCAGTCTAGAAGCGCGTACCGCCGCTCAGCCGGAAGACCTGGGTCTTGTCGGCGTCTTCCTTGACGATCGGGTAGGCGAAATCGGCGCGCAGCGGCCCGAAGGGCGAGTCCCAGCGAATGCCTGCACCGACCGAGGCGCGGACCGAAAGGTCGTTGGAGTCGATCCGGCCGCCATTGTTTTCCACGAGACTGACAAGGTCGCTGTCCGCGTCCCAGAGAGAACCGGCATCGGCGAACACGGCGCCGCTCAGGCCGAATTCCTTCGGAATGATCGGGAACGGGAACCGGCTCTCCGCCGATGCGGCGAAGTAGAACCGGCCGCCAATGGCATCTTCGGTGGTCGCATCACGCGGACCGATACCCTGGTTTTCGAAACCCCGAACAAGATTGCCGCCCAGCATGAACTGCTCGGAGACGCGCAACCGCTCGTCACCCAGAGCCATGATGTTACCGCCACGGACGGAAACACTGCCGACAAGACCGTAGTCCGCGAGGATTTCCTTGTAGGCACGCGCCTGCGCTTCGGTCTTGACGTAGAAGCTGTCACCACCGACCCCGGCGAACTCCTGACCGAAGGACGCATACACACCGTCGGAGGGGTTCAGGTTCTGATCAAGGGTGCTGTAGCGCAGCTCATATCCCACCAGCGAGGTCAGATAGGTGCCGAAGGAGTCACAGATTGCAAGAGAGAGAGAGGACGTGTCGCAATTGTTGATGTTCGTCGACGTGTCATCCGGATCGGAGTTCTCTTCCTGGAAGATGTTGTAGAACAGACGCAGGGTCAATTCTTCTTCGCGAAGAGGCAACGTGAAACCGAAGCCGGCACCGGTCTTCTGCTGATCATAGGACCGGTAATCGTTCTCGTTTTCAACCTGCCGGTAGACATCCAGATCGAGCGCCACCCGGCGTCCCATGAAGAACGGTTCGACGAAGCGGAATTCGTAGGTCTGGGTATCGGCACCACCGCCGACGGCGACCTTCACGAACTGGCCGCGACCAAGGAAGTTCTTCTCCGTGACGGAGATGTCGCCGATGACACCGTCGACCGTCGAGAAGCCGACACCGAAGGAGATTTCACCGGTCGCCTTTTCTTCCACACGCACATTGACGATCACGCGATCAGGCGAGCTGCCCTGCTGGGTCGTTACGGACACCCTCTCGAAGAAACCGAGGTTTCTAAGACGGCGCTCTGCCTTGTCGACCAGCGCCCGGTTGAACGCATCGCCCTCGGCAATGTCGAATTCCCGGCGGATGACATATTCACGGGTCCGGTCGTTGCCGATCACATTGATCCGCTCGACATAGGCGCGCGGGCCTTCCTCGATATAGTAGATCAGCGAGATCTTGTTGTTTTCATAGTCGCGCGCGCCCCGGGGACGGACACGAGCAAACGCATAGCCCTCTTCGGAGACCCGCAGCGTGATGTCCTCGACCGTCTGCTCGACACGCAGGGAATTGAAGGTGCGGCCGCTCTTGGTACGGATCAGCTTGCGCAGCTCTTCCGGATCGACATCGGCAATGGTGGAAACGATCTCGACATCGCCGATTTCGTATTTCTCGCCTTCGTCGACTGTGAAGGTCACGTAGAAGATATTCTGTTCGCGATCCAGGTCAGCGCTCACCGAGACGATTCGGAAGTCGGCGTAACCCTTCTTGTTATAATACTGGCGCAGCAGCTCCTCGTCCGCAGCAAGGCGGTCGGGATCATAGGTATCGGTGCTGCGCAACCAGCTCAGCAGACCGCTTTCCCGGGTCCGGATCACATCACGCAGACGGCCGTCGCTGAAGGACGTGTTGCCGATGAAGCTGATCCGCTCCACACCTGTCTTGTCGCCTTCATTGATCTCGAACACGAGATCGACGCGACCCTGCCCACGCTCGATGATCTGCGGATCGACGGACGCGCCATAGCGTCCGGACCGGCGGTAAGCCTCGAGAATGTTCTGGACGTCTGCCTGAACCTTGGCCCGCGAAAGCATCGAACGGGCCTGCGAGCGCACCGCTGTTTCCAGCGCGCCGTCCTTTATCTTCTTGTTTCCCTCGAAGGAAACGCGATTGATGATCGGATTTTCAGTGACGGTGACGGTCACCGTGCTGCCGCGCGGAGTGATGTCCACCGTCGCAAACAGACCGGTCGCATACAGCGCCTTCAGCGACTCATCGACGTCGAAAGCGCTGTAGGAGCGCCCGGGAACGATGGTCATGTAACTGACGACGGTTTCGTCCTCGACACGGCTGTTGCCACGCACCTGAATGCTTCTGGCAACCGCTGCCTGCGCCTCCGAAACCAGAGAAGCGGGCCCGAAAGCCTGCGGCATGATTGAACCGGCGGAAAAGATGGCTGCCGCCAGCAAAACGGCCCGTGTAACTATCTGCAATCGCTGCATTATTGCGCTATGCCTTTGTTTATAAACACCCCTCCCGGGAATCCGCTTTCACCCCAGCAGATTCTCAGGACCGAGGAGTGTTTTATAGGTTTTTACCGATAACGCAACCGCCGTACCGGGCCGAAAGCGATTTAGTCAGAAGACGTTGCGTCAATGTCACGGCGCTCACGAACTTGTTCCCACAAGCCGCATTATGTCCTTCCATGTGACGAACACCATCAACATGAGAACGAGCCCGAGACCGATGCGGAACCCGACATCCTGAACCCGCTCGCTCAGGGGTTTTCCACGCAACGCCTCGGCGGCGAAGAAAACCAGATGACCGCCGTCGAGAATCGGAACCGGCGCCAGGTTGATCAGGCCGATGCTGACCGACAGGACCGCGGTCAGGGAAATCAGCGGCAGAATGCCGAGATCGGCAACCTGGCCCGAAATTTGCGCCACGCGGATCGGACCGCCCAGCTGGTCCGCCGACTGGCGCTGCGTGATGACACCCCAGATGTAGCTGACCGTGCCCTCCATGATCCGCCAGGTTTCCAGGACGCCCTCGCCCACCGCCTCGACCGGAGTGTATTTGATCAGCACGAGATTCGCCGGGTCGGCCGAACCGCGCAGGCCGATATCGCCCGCCATCTGGCGCTCGCCCAGGAAGACTTCCTTTTCCTTGGCGTCGGGCGTGACGGTCAAGGCGACCGGCGTGCCGTCCCGATCCACCTCGAACAGCAGCGGCATGTTGGCGTTCATCAGCACCACCTGCCTCAACTCGCCGAAGGTCTGGATCTTCCGGCCGTCGATTTCCGTGACCACGTCTCCGGCCTGGATGCCGCCACGCTGCGCGGCGCCTCCAGCGAACACTTCCTCGACCACCGGTCGCAGCCCCTGTTTGCCGCTGGCGACGAACAGGGCCGCGAAAATGACGATGGCGAGCAGAAAATTGGCCAACGGCCCGGCGGCGACAACCGCCGCCCTTTGCCAGACGGGTTTGGCGATGAACGCGGTCTTGCGGTCTTCCTCGCTCATTTGCGCGATCAGTTCACGGCTCGGTACGCTGGCGGCGTTCTCGTCACCCGCGAATTTGACGTAGCCGCCGAGAGGGATCAGGCACAGCTTCCAGCGGGTCCCCTTCTTGTCGGTGCGCCCGAACAGCTCCCGTCCGAATCCGACAGAGAACGCATCGACCTTGACATTACACCAGCGGGCGACTGCGAAATGCCCCAGCTCATGAAAGAACACGACAATTGTCAGCACAAACAGAAAGGGAACGATGGTGCCGATGAGGAGAGAGTAAACGGAGAGAAGAAAGTCCATGAAGGGGTTCCGATCCAGCGCAGCCAGGATTGTTCTTTGGCACACTACTAAAAGGAGAATTACGGCGTGTTAATGGTGAGTCGTTTTTTGCAAGGGCGGCACGGTCAGCCACACCTGGCCTTGATCCAGTTCTCGGTTCGTTTCCGGGCGGTTGCATCCAGTGCCAGCACGTCTTCCACACTGCCGGGAGAAGCCAGGCAGCCGTCTGCCTCCAGCTCTTCCAGGACAGCCTCGATCGCCGCCGGAATGTCCGGAAACCCGATCTTTCCCGTCAGAAATGCCGCGACCGCGATTTCATCCGCAGCGTTGAGCACCGCGGGCGCGCCACCTCCGGCCTTCATGGCCTCCAGAGCCAGCCGGAGAGCGGGAAAACGGTCCAGGTCCGGCACCTCGAACGTCAGGGTCGCGATTTCGGCAAGGTCCAGCTTCTTCACGGGCACCGCCATCCGGTCCGGATAAGCCAGGCAATGGGCGATCGGGGTGCGCATGTCCGGGCTGCCGAGTTGCGCCAGAAGCGACCCGTCCGTGTATTGCACCAGTCCGTGAACAACTGATTGCGGGTGGACAAGCACCCCGAGCTGTTCATGGGTCACGGGAAACAGGTACGAAGCCTCGATGACTTCAAACCCCTTGTTCATCATGGTCGCGCTGTCGATCGTGATCCTGGCGCCCATGTCCCAGTTCGGGTGCCTGAGTGCCTGCTCTGGCGTCACCGCGGCCATCTCGTCCGCGGAAAACGTCCTGAAGGGACCGCCCGACGCGGTCAGGATGACCTTTTCCACCTGATCGGCCGTGGCTGTCTCGAACACCTGGAAAATCGCGTTGTGCTCGCTGTCGACCGGGAGAAGCTCGGCGCCGGTCTCACGGATTCGGGCCATGAACAGGTCGCCGGCACAGACCAGACACTCCTTGTTGGCAAGGGCGATGCGCCGTCCGGGCCTGATGGCCCGCATCGTGGGAGCGAGCCCCGCGGCGCCGACAATGGCCCCCACCACGATATCCGTGTCCCGGTCGACGGCGTCCAGCACGGCGGCGGCGCCGGCCGCCGCTGAAATGCCGGTCCCGGCCAGCCGGTCGGCAAGGTCCCGGTAAAGGCTTTCGTCGGCCAGCACGGCCACCTTGGCGTTCAGCCGCCCGGCCATCTCCGCCAGAAGAGCGGCATTCCGGTTGGCCACCAGAGCGACCACCTTGAACCGGTCCGGATTGCGCGCGATCAGGTCCGCCAGACTTTGGCCGATCGAGCCGGTTGCGCCCAGCACGGTGATCCGGACGGGATCGCCGGCGTCGCTTGTCGCGGATGTGGCCGCCATCGGAGTTACTCCAAACTCAATTCAGGCCCAGCCCCGAAACGGGATCGGACAGAGAGCCGCCGGCAATCAGACCGATGAGGACCGCGAAGATCGCGGCCGCCACTAGTCCGTCGATCCGGTCCATGATGCCGCCATGACCGGGAATGAGCTGGCTCGAATCCTTGACCTTGAAACGGCGCTTGATGGCGGATTCCAGAAGGTCGCCGGCCTGGGACACGATCGACAGCCCCGCTGCCAGCAGAGCCCAGAGCGCAAGCTGCACCTCACCCGCCACATAGGCGACACCGGTTCCGAAGAGGGTCGCCAGAACCAGTCCGCCAAGCGCGCCGGACCAGGTCTTCTTGGGAGAGACCCGCGCCCAGAGCTTCGGCCCGCCGAGGGCGCGTCCGGTGAAATAGGCGAATACGTCGGTCGCCCAGACCACGAACAGAACAAAGAAGATGACCAGCAGCCCCTTGGTTCCGTCCCTAAGGGCCAGCAGTGCATAAAGGGCAAGACCGCTGTAAAGCACGCCTTCCAGCCCCCATCGGCCCGCCTTGCTGAATCCGCCGATTGCGTAGGTCGCAACAGCGCCCAGAAACACCGCGCCAAGGCCGATTTCAGGCAGTCCGGCCAGGTGCAGACCGGTCACGGCGACAAGAGTGCCCTGCCCGGTCAGCGATGTCGCGGAAACTGTCTGCGTTCCGGTCATGGAGAACCATTCCCAGAGAAAAAGCACGGCTGCGACCAGTGCGAGCAGGCTGAAGAGGACGCCTCCCAGATAGGCGATCAGCAATACACTCGGCCCGAGCACCACGGCCGAGGCCAGCCTCAACTTGAGATCGGACAGTTTTTTGGGGGGATTTTCTGATTGCGCCATCTGGGTGCCGGACATCAGTACGTCTTGGCGCTGAGACCGCCATACCGGCGCTCCCGCGCGCAGAAACAGTCAAGGGCCGCGTCGAAGGCGGCCTCGTCGAAGTCCGGCCAGAGTAGGTCGCAGAAATAGAACTCGGAATAGGCGGCCTGCCACAGCAGAAAGTTCGACAGCCGCATTTCTCCGCTTGTGCGGATGATCAGATCGGGATCCGGCAGTCCGCCGGTGTCGAGCGCCGCGGCCAGCGCCGATTCGGTGATGTCCTCGGGCCGGATAACACCGGCGGCGACTTGTTCCGCCAGCTTTCGCGCGGCCCGGGTAATCTCCGCCCGCGACCCGTAATTAAAGGCGACAACCAGGTCGAGCCCGGAATTGTCCCGGGTCAGGTCTTCGGCTTCCTGCAGAAGTTTCAGGATCCCTGGCTCCAGATCCTGCCGCCCGCCGATGATGCGGATGCGGATATTGGCTTCGTGAAGCTCGCTCAAGTCCCGCTGGACGAAGCGCCGCAGTAGACCCATCAGAAACGAGACTTCCGTTTCCGGCCGGCTCCAGTTCTCGGAGGAAAAACTGTAGATCGTGATGACGTCGACGCCGATCTTGGCGGCGTGGCGGATCACCTTGCGAAGCGCCACCAGCCCCTGCCGGTGTCCTTCCGTCCTGGGCAGACCGCGCGCGGCCGCCCACCGTCCGTTGCCGTCCATGATGAGGGCAACGTGACGCGGCGGTTTGCTGGCACCGGCCTCCGCCGAAGGCGCTTGCAGGTCACGGTCCGGGCTGACGCTCATATGCTCCCCCCAGTCTCAGGGTCAGATCTCAATGCATCAGACCTGTGAGATTTCCGTCTCTTTTTTCTCCAGCATGGTGTCCACTTCACCGATCATCTGGTCGGTCAGTTTCTGGATCTCATCGGAGGCGACACGGCTGTCATCCTGGGAAATCGAGCCGTCTTTTTCTGCCTTCTTGGCGGTATCCATGCCATCGCGGCGCACGTGCCGGATCGACACCTTGGCGCTTTCCGCATATTTGTGCGCGACCTTGATCAGTTCCTGGCGGCGTTCCTGGTTCAACTCCGGGATCGGCAGACGCAGCAACTGACCATCGACGACCGGATTGAGACCGAGATTCGATTCCCGGATCGACCGTTCGACCGCTGCAACCATGGTCTTGTCCCAGACCTGCACCGCGACCATGCGCGGCTCGGGAACGGAGATGGTGGCCACCTGGCTGATCGGCATGGACTGTCCGTAGGCCTGGACATTGACCGGCTCCAGCATGGACGCGGAAGCGCGGCCGGTCCGCAGGCCGGCAAATTCGGTCTTCAGCACCGACAGTGCTCCCTGCATACGGCGCTTCAGATCATCCAGGTCCACACCTTCTACCGACATTTTGTCCTCACTGTAATTTTCTAATTGGCGATTTCAGATCGCTTGAGAGCCCGATTGCGGCCGCTGCGCCATGATCGTACAGGGCGCGGCCTAAACCGGGTTTTCAACAGACCCGAGAGTCCCGGCGCGCGCCAACATGGCATAAACACGCCGAAACACAAGAGCTTGCACCGGGATTGCGCCTAAAACTTTCAGTCACCCACGACGGTGTAAGTGCCTGTTTCCTGGAGCACGCTCACAAGCGCTCCGGGAGAGTGGATCGAGAACACGATAACGGGAATGGAGTTGTCACGGGCCAGCGCGATGGCAGTCGTGTCCATGACCTTCAGGTTCCGGGTAATGATTTCCTCGTAGCCGAGGGTTTCATACCGCTCCGCATCCGGATTGATCTTCGGATCTTCCGAATAGACGCCGTCAACCTGGGTGCCTTTCAGGAAGGCATCACATTTCATTTCGGCGGCGCGCAGGGCGGCGCCGCTGTCGGTGGTGAAGAACGGGTTGCCGGTCCCGCCGGCAAAAACGATCACGTCACCGTCTTCCATGTAGCGGTCGGCGACCCTTTGGGAAAAGGTCTCGCAAATGGACGGCACGGCGACCGCGGACAGGACACGGGCATTGACCTTCAGCCGGCGCAGGGCGTCGGCCAGTGTCAGACTGTTCATGATGGTCGCCAGCATGCCCATGTGGTCGCCGGTGACCCGGTTGCCGCCCTTGGCCGCAACGGCCACGCCGCGAAAGATGTTGCCACCGCCCACAACGACCCCGACCTGGGCACCGAGTGCCACGGCGTCGGCAATTTCCTTGGCAATCCTCTGCACGATGGCCGGGTCGATCCCGAACGCCTGCGAGCCCATCAGCGCTTCGCCGGAGAGTTTCAGGAGGATCCGTTTCCAGCGCAGGGAAGTCGTCATGGGAGCACCTTTTGAAAATTGTCTTTCTAAAAAAAAAGCGCCGGACTTGCCGGCGCTTTTCGAAGAGCTTACTGCCCGGTGGCTGCCGCCACCTCGGCGGCGAAGTCCTGCGTCTCCTTCTCGATCCCCTCGCCCAGGGCGAAACGGACGAAGCCGGAAAGCTTCACTTCTGTACCGAGTTCTTTTGCCAGCGCCTCGACTGCTTTTTCAACCGTCAGATCCGGGTTGATGACAAATGCCTGCTTCTCGAGGGTAACTTCCTCGTAGAATTTGCGCAAACGGCCTTCCACCATTTTCTCAATGATGTTTTCCGGCTTGCCGGACTCGCGTGCCTGCTCGGAAAACACGGCTTTCTCACGCTCGACCACGGCCGGGTCAAGTTCGCCGGTGTTCAGCGCCAGCGGGCTGGTCGCGGCCACGTGCATGGCGATCTGACGGCCAAGGGCGTTCAGCTTGTCCTTGTCACCTGAAGAATTCAGGGCGACCAGAACGCCGATCTTGCCCAGACCGTCGGCAACCTGGCCATGAACGTAGGTTGCCACGACCCCTTCGCTGACCGACAGAACGGCGGAGCGACGGAGCGTCATGTTCTCGCCGATCGTGCCGATCGCTTCGGTGATCGTGTCGGCCACGGACTTGCCGCCAAGATCGGCGGCAGCCACGGCCTCGACGGACCCGTCGGTGCTGTTGGCGACACCGGCAACCTTGGAGACCAGTTCCTGAAAGCCTTCGTTGCGGGCAACAAAGTCGGTTTCGGAGTTGAGCTCGATCACGGCGGCCTTGTTGTCGGCGGCAGCAACGCCGACCAGACCTTCAGCAGCCACACGGCCGGCCTTCTTGGCCGCCTTGGCCAGACCCTTGGTGCGCAACCAGTCGACGGCTGCTTCCATGTCACCGCCGGTTTCTTTCAGGGCGGTCTTGCAGTCCATCATGCCAGCGCCGGATTTCTCGCGGAGCTCTTTTACCATCGCAGCGGTAATGCTCATCGATTGCCTCGTGCATGGGGGTTTCAGATGAGACACGGTTTAGCCGATGGCTTCCCGCGTCCTTATGACGGGACTGCAACAAAGTGCAGTCCGCCTTGCGAAATCAACATGTTTCCGCCGCGCCGGAACGCGGCGGAACTTGTCTCAGGCTTAAACCGCGGCCGGTTCAGCTTCAGCGGCAGCCGGTGCGGCTTCAGCTTCAGCCGGTGCGGCCTCGACCGGAGCAGCCTCGGCTTCGGCCGGAGCGGCCTCCGCAGGTGCTTCCACGACGGGTTCGGCAGCTTCCACGAGGGCTTCCTCGACCGGAGCTTCGTCCGCTTCGCCGAGATCCATGCCGGACGCGCCCTGGGCGCGGGAAATGCCATCGATGGCGGCGCGGGCGATCAGGTCGCAATAAAGCGACAGCGCGCGGCCGGCATCATCGTTGCCCGGCACCGGATAGGTGATCCCGTCCGGATTGCAGTTCGAATCGAGGATCGCGGCAACCGGAATGCCCAGACGGCGGGCTTCCTGAATGGCGATGGCTTCCCGGTTGGTGTCGATCACGAAGATCAGGTCCGGGATACCGCCCATGTCCTTGATGCCGCCCAGGTTCCGCTCGAGCTTTTCGCGCTCGCGGTCCATGAACAGGCGTTCTTTTTTCGTCAGCGAATTGGCCGCGTCCGAGGACAGGGTCTCTTCCAGCTTGCGCAGGCGCTGAATGGACTGGGAGATGGTCTTCCAGTTGGTCAGCATGCCGCCGAGCCAGCGGGCGTTGACAAAATACTGCGCCGAGTTGCGCGCGGATGCGGCAACGGCTTCCTGTGCCTGACGCTTGGTGCCGACGATCAGCACGCGGCCACCGCCGGCGACGGTGTCGGACACGGCTTTCAGCGCCTGATGCAGCAGCGGAACGGTCTGGGACAGATCCATGATGTGAACGTCGTTACGCACACCAAAGATGTACTGACCCATACGCGGGTTCCAGCGGTGTTTCTGGTGACCAAAGTGCACGCCTGCTTCCAGAAGCTGACGCATGGTGAAATCGGGCAAAGACATGGCCCTTATCTCCTGAGTTTTCCGGTTTGACCTCCGCAAGAGGATGTGGGCCGGAGGAAATGTCCCTTCGACCACCGGATGGACCCCGATAAAGCTCAGGTTCCGCCCCTTGCGTGTGGAATGCGCGCCTTATAGTTGGACCGCCGATTTATTTCAAGGGCTAAAGACGGGAATTGTTGAAGGGAACCGGATGAGGCCCTGTTCCACGGCTGCCATCCGGACCTGCCAGGTCGAGCCGAAATCCTGAAGTATCCCCGCCAGGACAATGCCCGAGGACAGCTTCAAGAGCGCCCTCCGAACAAAACGGACCCCGCATCGATCCCTGAAAACTCTCTGCGTTGAAAACTGCAGACACGGACAAGTCGCGTCGGTCGCGGCACTGCGGCTCGATGTGAGGCCTGCACTGAACGACGCCCGGCACCACCCGCGACGTTTGACCTGAATCAAGGCTGATGTCGCCACACACTATATATTCATAAATACGAATATATGAATGGAGGCGAAAATGACGTTTGACTGGAAAATCGGTGGGCTGGCTCTCGGGCTGGTCTTTTTCCTGGCTGTGCTGCTGGTCAAACCCATCGGGGTGTCGACGCAGTTCGTGATTCTGGACGGGGTCCTTTGGGATGCGGTCAATCCCGCCGTTGTGACCCAGACGACGGACGGCTTTGCATCGACCAACGCCTATCTGGACAAGTCCGGCGGCAAATACGCCAAGGCCGTTTCGAACCCGCTGAACTACAGTTTCGTGTTCGTTCTGGCGATGGTCATCGGCGGCGCCCTCTCGGCGTGGACACGCGGTGGTGTTGGCGCGGCGGAGCGCAGAAACTCCGCACTCTGGCGGGCGAATTTCGGCGACAGTCCGGTCAAGCGCTATGCCGCGGCCTTCGTTGGCGGCTTCATCGTTCTTTACGGTGCCCGGCTGGCGGGCGGCTGCACGTCCGGCCACATGATGTCCGGCATGATGCAGACGGCAGTGTCAGGCTATCTGTTCGCAGCCGGCGCCTTTGCCGCGGCGGTGCCCACGGCCCTGATGCTCTATAAAGAGGAGGCGTAAGTCATGGAAATCCTGCTGGCTCTCGTGATTGGCGGTGCCTTCGGCGCGGTGCTCGACCGGGTCGGGGCGTCCAACCCGAATGTGATCGGACGCATGCTCGCGCTCACCAACCTGAACCTGATGAAGGCCATCCTGCTGGCGATCGGTGCCGGATCGGTGCTGATGTTCGCCGGGCAGATGCTCGGGATCGTCGATGTCGGCCACATGTCGGTCAAGGCGGCCTACCTGGGCGTGCTCGTCGGCGGTCTGCTGCTGGGCTTCGGCTGGGCACTGGCCGGCTATTGCCCGGGAACCGGCCTTGTTGCCGCCGGCGCGGGCCGCCGCGACGCCTTCGCCTTCATCGCGGGCGGTCTTCTGGGCGCGGCTGCCTACATGGCGACCTACCCGGCCGTCAAGGCCACGGGCCTGCTGGAATCGATCCTCGGCGGAAAGGTGACGCTCGGCACGGTTCCCGGCGCCGACTACGTCGCCCTGACCGGCTTGCCCGGAGATGTCCTCGGGATCGTTCTGGGTCTGGTCTTCGTCGTGGTGGCCTTCATGCTGCCGGAACGGGTCGTGCGCAGGGACACCCGCCTGGCTGCCGAATGATCCGCTGAAGACACGGTTTTCGGTGCGCGCCCGGCGCGCACCGAAAACCGGCCGTCCGCCCTGAAACACCCCAAAATGGAACCTTGCGCCCTTCCCGCGGTTTTTCTGGTGCCACCGGAACAAGACGAAAGGCCCAAGATCCATGCTCCACAGAAGCCGGAACCGACGCCGGACAATGCTCCGGAAAGCCTTCTGCGCCAGGGGACCGGCGTAATGCTGTTCGACAACCTTGCGATCGACACCATCGCGCGGGCCGCGATCCTGTCCACCATCGCGGTCGTCTGGGTGATGCTGGTCGTGCGCGTGATCGGCCTGCGGGCCTTCTCCAAGATGACCTCATTCGATTTCGTGGTGACGGTTGCGACCGGCTCCCTGCTGGCGGGCGCAAGCCAGGCCTCGACCTGGTCCGCCTTCGTGCAGAGCTGCCTGGCCATCGCGACCCTGCTGGGCGTGCAATTTGTCATGGCGCGCTGCCGCAGGGCCTCCGGCAGATTTCAGGGCCTGACCCAGAACACGCCTGTGCTGCTCATGGAAAACGGTGCGTTTCTGCCCGCTGCCTTGCAGAAGACCCGCGTGACCCGGGACGA
This sequence comes from Roseibium sp. AS2, assembly GCF_038900065.1. Lineage (NCBI taxonomy): Bacteria > Pseudomonadati > Pseudomonadota > Alphaproteobacteria > Hyphomicrobiales > Stappiaceae > Roseibium > Roseibium sp. AS2. The sequence goes on along the minus strand of NZ_JBBMQN010000008.1, from coordinate 30,310 downwards.
TGTCTACGCCAAATTGCGGGAATCGAATGTCCTGGCGCTCAGCGACGTGCGCGCTGTTGTTCTGGAAACCACCGGTGACATATCCGTCCTGCACGGCGACGCGTTGCAGGAAGACCTGCTGAACGGTGTTCGTCAGCGCATTTGAAGGCCCGCACCTCGGCGCGAGGCGCGCAAGCGTCCCCTGCACGCCCCGCTTCGCAAGGCCCGCTGGCCCGCCGCCCGACGGCAACCACTATCCGCACCCGGGCGATGCCCCATTTCAAGCAGCGATCAGCGGGAATACCAGACGCCGATCTGGGATCCGATGTTGGTGACATTGCCGCCGGCGCCGCTGCTGCTTGTCGCCGTTGCCGGCCGCTGCGGATAGTGGTTGCCGTCGGCGTCCATGAAGATGAGCTGTTTGCCGGGCAGGTTTTCGTAGATGACGACGAAGGACGAGCCGCCGTAGTTGAACATGCCCATTTCCTGCCCCTTGCTGACCGGGGCGTTGTCATACATTTTCTCGTCGAACGTAATCGTCGAGACCTCGCTCATGCCAAGGGGGATACAGCACACACGGCCATAGTCCTCGGTTTCGAAGACGATCAGACCGCGCGCGTTGACCTCCGCCAGATACGGCAGGGAGGCCGTGGTTGCCCCGCCGAAGTCCGGCAGCACCAGCTTGTTGAAATAGGCGCCCGGAATTCGCATCGGATTGAACATGATCCGGCCATTCACCGGCACCCACCATCTGTGGAAATTATAGGGGTTCAGATAGGTCTGGAACACGTAGCCTCCGGTGAACATGTCAACGAGCCCGAATTCGTCAATCACGCCCTGCTGTTCCGGATCGGGTGAACTCAGGATGTTGCGCAGGGAATAGTTCATGTCCTTGAACCAGAAGGTATCGTCCGCCGCCACGTTCCAGTCCCAGCGGAACACGGACCCGTCATTGGGGCAGATCACGGTCTGGTTCGAGCCCGGATCGGCGATCGGGCGGACGGCGTCCCGGTCCTTGAACTGACGGGTGAAGAAGGAATTCCAGGAATTCCAGTACGGCAGCGTGCTGTTGTCTTTTTCCCACAGGTCGAAATCGTAGGATTTCTTGGCCTTTGGCGACAGCCACTGTTCCCCTTCGACCGCAAAGCCGCCGGCCGACGCCTTGGTCCCAAGGAATGCGTGCCACTTGTTCAGCACCGCGCCCATTCTCTCGTTGAATTGCGGCAGCCCCAGGAGTTGCGACCCGGGCAGCGTGGGATCGATGCCGACGGTGAACCCGGAAAACGGCAGGCCGACGAGATCGTCGTCAATGTAATGCGGCCACCATTCAAGAAGGAAATTGCAGACAATCGCGAAATACTGCGCGTCGGGAATCCACGGGATCGGCACGCCGTCCGTATCCAGGTCCGGCGTGTTCAGCATGGTCCAGTTCTGGCTGCAGGCCGCCTTCATCAGATAGGCGACAATCGGATTGTCCGTCAGAAACTCCAGCAAATCCTGAACCACGGGATCCAGCTCGCCGTCGAAGGACCGGACCGCCTCGGCCAACTCTTCGTGAAACTTGGTCCAGCTCTCGCTGCCGGGTTCGGGCAGCCAGCCGGTCCGGTAGCTGCTTGGATAGGCACGATGCTCGGATTTGCTGTAAGAAACTTGCAAGATGTGTCCCCCTGTAGTGCTTGACATGCGCCGGCGGGCACGTGCCTCCACCCCTCAGTCAACACAACTCAAGAGAGCTTAAAAAAGCGACTCGCGCAACCAAAAGCTCGCTCCGGATTGCCTGCCCGAACTTTGGGCGAACATGTCCGCTATCGTGACCTGATCGCGGATAAAACCAGGTCTTAAAGGCCGGCAGCCCAGACCTTGGAGTGCCAGGTCCTCAGGCCACCTGCACGTCCATCACCCCCGGCACCGCCTTCAGCGCCCCGGCGATCTCGGGCGACAGCCGGAAGCGCCCGGGAAGCTTCACCTCCACCTCCCTGGCGCCACTTTCCAAAAGGACGATCACGGTCACGTCGCCCTCGCCGCGCATGTGAAGATGCTTGGCGAGGCTCTGGATCGGGCGTTCGTCGCGAACGAAGACGCGCATGCTTTTCTGCAGCCGGGCCGCAACCTTGTCGATCGGATCGACCTGTTCGATGATGAGCGAGGGTTCGTCGTCACGCATGTCGGCGCCGACCAAGACGACCACGGACCGGCCTGTCTGCAGAACATCGCGAAACTGTTCGAGCTTTTCGCGGAACAGCAGTGCCTCGTACTGGCCGGTGGCATCCGACAATCGTGCAATGCCCATGCGCGTGCCGGACTTGGTCTTGCGTTCCTGCATCGATATCACCGTGCCGGCGAGGCGTCCCGCGGAAGCGCCCTTCTTGACCGCCTCGGCGAACTGGGTCCAGGGCTGGGCCCGCATCTTTTCAAGAATGGACGCGTATTCGTCGATCGGGTGGGCGGACAGGTAAAAACCGATAGCGGCATGTTCGCGCTGCAGTTTTTCCTCCGTGGTCCAGCCCTGGACCTCGTCCAGTTGCAGCGGCTCCTCACTGTCGCTGCCGCCGAACAGTTCGTCCTGGCCGAGCGTGCGGTTCTCTTCGGTGCGCTGCGCCAGACCCATGATCCGGTCGAGCCCCTCGAACGTCCGCGCCCGGCTCGGCTCCAGTTCGTCGAAGGCGCCGGCTGCGACCAGGTTTTCCAGCGTGCGCTTGTTGAGCGCCTTGGGCGAAATGCGGCGGGCGAAATCCCCCAGGCTCCTGAAGGGTGTGTCCCCCCTCACCTCGACGATGTGCTCCACCGCCTGTTCGCCGACGCCCTTGATCGCGCCCATGGCATAGAGGATCTTGCCGTCGGCAACGTCGAAATAGACCTGGGACCGGTTGATCGACGGCGGCACGATCTCGATGCCCATGCGCCGGGCTTCCTGGCGGAAATCCCCCAGCTTCTCGGTGTTGCCGAGATCGAGGGTCATGGACGCCGCCATGAACTCCACCGGGTGGTTCGCCTTCAGCCAGGCCGTGTGATAGGAAACCAGCGCATAAGCGGCCGCGTGAGACTTGTTGAAGCCGTAGTTGGCGAATTTCGCCACAAGGTCGAAGATCGTTCCGGCCTGGGTCTTGTTGACGCCCTGGGCGATCGCACCATCGACGAAGCGGGCCCGCTGGACTTCCATTTCCGCGGCGATCTTCTTGCCCATCGCGCGGCGCAGCAGATCCGCTTCGCCAAGCGAATATCCGGACAGCACCTGGGCGATCTGCATCACCTGCTCCTGGTAGACGATGATGCCGTTCGTCTCCATCAGGATCGGTTCCAGCAGCGGATGCAGGCAATCGGGTTCCTGTTCGCCGTGCTTGACCGCGTTATAGACCGGAATGTTCTCCATCGGTCCCGGACGGTAGAGCGCGACCAGCGCGATGATGTCCTCGAACCTGTCGGGCTTCATGCCGGCGACGGCCCGGCGCATGCCCTGGCTTTCCAGCTGGAACACGCCGAAGGTCTCACCACGCGTCAGCATCCGGTAGGTCTTTTCATCGTCGATGGCCAGGCCGGCGACATCGACCGTGACACCGCGTCGCTCGATCAGCTTGACAGCCGTGTCGATGACGGTGAGCGTCTTCAGGCCAAGAAAGTCGAACTTCACCAGCCCCGCTTCCTCAACCATCTTCATGTTGAACTGCGCCACCGGCATGTCGGACCGGGGATCGCGATAGAGCGGCACAAGCTGTTCCAGAGGCCGGTCGCCGATCACCACGCCGGCGGCATGGGTCGAGGCGTGCCGGTAAAGCCCTTCCAGTTTCTGCGCCATGCCGAGCAGGCGCTCAACGATCTCTTCTTCCTTGGCGGCTTCCCTCAGGCGCGGCTCGTCCGTGATCGCCTGTCCAAGCGTGACCGGATTGGCCGGATTGGCCGGCACCAGCTTGCACAACCGGTCGACCTGTCCGTAGGGCATCTGCAGCACACGGCCGACATCGCGCAAGACGGCCCGGGCCTGCAGCGACCCGAAGGTGATGATCTGCGCCACCTGCTTGCGGCCGTATTTTTCCTGAACGTAGCGGATCACTTCCTCACGCCGGCTCTGGCAGAAATCGATGTCGAAATCCGGCATGGAGACGCGTTCGGGATTGAGAAAGCGCTCGAACAGCAGGGAAAAGCGCATTGGATCGAGATCGGTGATGGTCAGTGACCAGGCCACCAGCGAGCCCGCCCCGGAGCCGCGGCCCGGCCCGACGGGAATGTCCTGCTGCTTGGCCCACTTGATGAAGTCCGCAACGATCAGGAAGTAACCGGGAAATTGCATCCTCTCGATGATGCCGGTCTCGTAGTCGAGCCGGTCCCAGTAGTCCTTTTCCTCAAGCCCCGGCGCCAGGCCATGGGCATCGAGACGGGCCCTGAGCCCGTCCCGGGCCTGATTTTTCAGTTCTTCCGCCTCGACGCGGTTGGCCTCGCCCGGGTCCGCATCCGTTCCGGCAAAGCGCGGCAGGATCGGTGCCCGTTTCATCGGACGGAAGCTGCACCGCTTCGCGATTTCAACCGTCGAGGCCAGGGCTTCGGGCAGATCGGCGAACAGCGCGCACATTTCGGCGCGCGACTTGAAAAAATGTTCGGGCGTGAGACGGCGCCGGTCGTCCTCAATCAGCACCCGTCCCTCGGAAATGCAGATCAGGGCGTCATGGGCCTCGTAGTCCTCCCTTTCGGGAAAGAAAGCCTCGTTGGTCGCCACGATCGGCAGGCCGAATTCATAGGCCAGGCTGAGAAAGTTGTCTTCACTCCTGCGTTCGGCTTCCATGCCGTGACGCTGGATCTCCACGTAACAGCGGCCGGAAAACCCTTCCGCCAGGATCTCGAGCCTGCGCCTCGCCAGATCCTGGCGCCCTGCGAGCAGGGCCGCGCCCACCGGCCCGGACACGCCGCCGGTCAACACGATCAGATCCTCGGATTTCGACAGCAGATAGGCGGACGAAACATGGGGGCGAAGGCCCGTTTCCGTGTCGAGAAAAGCCCGCGAAGACAGTTCCATCAGGTTGCCGTAGCCGGTTTCCGTCATCGCGATCAGCACGACATCGGCCAAGGCCGGTTCACCCCGGCGACCACTCTCCAGACCGTCATCGAACAGGACGGAAAGCTGACAGGCTGTGACCGGCTGGATGCCCGCGTCCCAGGCCTTGGCCGAAAACTCCTGCGCGCCGAAGAGATTGTTGGTGTCGGCGATCGCCAGGGCGGGCTGATTGTCCGCCTTGGCCAGACCGAGAAGCTTCTTGATCGGCAGGGCTCCCTCCAGAAGAGAGAGCGCTGAATGAACCCTGAGATGCACAAATCCGGGACCATTCGACTCGTCCGTCCGGCCCGCCCTGATGGCGGCATCTCGAGGTGTGTTCGTGGCAGGGACAGTCATGGGGGGCACTCGCGGCAAATTCCAGAATCGCTGCCTAGTGAAGCCCGTCCTGAAATGCGTGTCGAGGTGACGGCGCAGTTGTACCCGATGTTCTTTGGCCCCACGCGGAGTTCTTTGGCCGCACGCGGACAATCACGTCAAAACAAACACGCCGGAACAGGCCGGTGAAAACCGCTTGCCGGTCGCAGATGCCGCCGCGACAGCAGCCCCACGAAAGGATCGCACCGGCACCACCGGTTCAGCCCGCCAGTTCGACACCGGCGCACATCAGGCCCGGACCAGGCGCAGATCAGGCACCGGCACAAGCACCCCAAGGGCGCTCACGCAATCGCGGATCCCGCCCGCCGCACTCGGCGCAGAACGGCAGGATCGTCTTCACTAAACGGAGAACAGGGCCTCGCCCCAGACGGCGAGCGTGGCGCAGAAACAGACCAGAGATCCAAAAGCGGCAAAATCACGAGCGACATAGAACATTACACCCTCCAACCTTGGCTAAAAGCGTGAAGGCACCTTGTTCCATTTTTGTTCTCTTTGCAAGCCCTTTTTGTTCCCCTTGCCAAAGGCAGATCAAATTTGGTGAAAACAGCGGGTTTTCACTTTGTTCGCACCCTGACCCGCTGAGGTTCCGCCTGCAGAAGACAGCCCCCCCCTGGCTAAAGGTCCTTGACGAGGCCGTCTTCCAGCGTGATCGCCCGGTCCATGCGCGCGGCGAGTTCCATGTTGTGGGTGGCAAACAGCGTGGCCACACCGGACGCCCGCACCAGCGCGGAGAGTGCTTCGAAGACGTGGGACGCCGTCTTGGGATCGAGATTGCCGGTCGGTTCGTCCAGAAGCAGGATCCGCGGCGCATTGGCCACCGCCCGGGCAACGGCGACACGCTGCTGCTCGCCGCCCGAAAGTTCCGACGGCCTGTGGCTGCCACGCTCGCCCATGCGCAGATACTTGAGCAATTCGTCCGCCCGTTCCGCCGCCACCTCTTTCGGCAGGCCACGGATCATCTGCGGCATCATCACGTTTTCCTGCGCGGTGAACTCCGGCAGCAGATGATGAAACTGATAGACAAAACCGATATCGTTGCGCCGGATCGCAGTGCGTTCGTCGTCCGACAGCTCGGAACAATTGACCGGCCCCAGAAACACGTCCCCTTCGTCGGGGCGTTCCAGCAGCCCGGCGATGTGCAACAGCGTGGACTTGCCGGTCCCAGACGGGGCAACAAGCGCCACCATCTGACCGGCTTCGATCCTGAGATCGGCACCCTTGAGGATCTGAAGCTCTCGGTCTCCTTCCTCGAAACCGCGCGTGATGCCGGCAAGTTCCAGGGCGGCAGGCGCCAGCCCGGGAGAGCGGCGCGGATCAACGGCCATGTTCATCTCCCGTCTCCCTATTCATATCTGAGCGCTTCGACCGGATCGAGACGGGCCGCCCGCCACGCCGGATAGAGCGTTGCCAACAGCGACAGGGCAAGGGCCATCACCAGAACGGTCGTGGTTTCGCCGCTGTCGATATCCGCCGGCAGACGGGACAGGAAGTAAAGTTCAGGCGAGAACAGCTCGGTGGTCGTCATCCAGGACACAAAACTGCGGATGCTCTCGATATTGAGACACACGACCAGCCCCAGAAGGAAACCGGCCAGCGTGCCGACACAGCCGATGCTGGCGCCGGTGATCAGGAAGATCCGCATGATCGACCCACGGGTGGCGCCCATGGTGCGCAGGATGGCGATGTCCTTGCCCTTGTCCTTCACCAGCATGATCATGCCGGATATGATGTTGAGGGCCGCGACAAGAACGATCAGCGTCAGGATGATGAACATGACATTGCGTTCCACCTCCAGGGCGGAAAAGAAGGTCACGTTGCGCTGGCGCCAGTCGGTGACGAAGGCCGGACGGTCCACAGCCTCCTCGATCGTCGCCTTCATGATCCCGACATCGTCCGGATCGAGCACGTAGACCTCCACGCCGGTCGCCCGGTTGTCCATGTTGAAATAGGCCTGGGCCTCTTCCAGGGGCATGAACAGGAAGGTGGCGTCGTATTCGCTCATCCCGATCTCGAAGATCGCCGATACCGGGTAGGCCTTGAGCCGCGGCGTGACGCCCATCGGCGTCACGCTGCCGCGCGGCGAGATGATGGTGATGTTGTCGCCCAGGGCAATGCCGAGCTGCTGGGCCATGCGCGATCCGACCGCGACCCCCTCGCCTTCATCGAAGCCGTCAAGCGAGCCCGACTGGATATTGGCCGCCACAAGCGGCACGCGGCGCAGATCGCTCTCGTAGACGCCGCGCACCAGCGCTCCGAAATTGCCGGCCGGGCCGGAGACCAGCGCCTGGCCCTCGACGAAGGGCATGGCGCTGATCACGTCGGGAACGCCCTGGAGCCGTTCGGCGATTGCGTCATAGTCCGTCAGCGGCTGGTCGATCGGCTGCACCAGCATGTGACCGTTGATGCCGAGGATCTTGCCGAGAAGTTCTGTCCGGAAGCCGTTCATGACCGCCATCACGATGATCAGCGTCGCCACGCCGAGCATGATGCCGGCAAAGGAAAAGCCGGCGATCACGGAGATGAAGGTCTCGCGCCTGCGGGAACGCAGATAGCGCCCCGCGATCATCCACTCGAATGCCGAAAAGGGGCGTGTGGGGGCCGCCGGTGTGTGACCGTCGTCAACGTCCGCCGTGTCTGCCGCTGTCATTGTCCATCCATTTCAGCAAAGCCCGATCGCCCGCAGCTTGCCGCGACCGAATCCCCACTCCAGAGGATTGCCGCACTTGCCTAGTCCGTCAATGCCGCGGTCAGCTTGTTGAACGTGGCATCCGGAGAAAGCATTTCCTTTTCCCCAGTTGCCCGGTCCTTGACCTCCAGAAGACCGTCTTTCAACCCGCGCGGACCGACGACCACCTGAAACGGCAGACCGATCAGATCCATGGTGGCGAATTTCGCACCGGCCCTGGTATCGGTTTCGTCATAGAGCACCTCAATTCCGGCCGCTTCAAGTCTGGCGTAAAGATCTTCCGACACCGCATCCGTCGCATCGTCGCCAGGCTTCAGGTTGACCAGCCCGACATGGAACGGGGCAACCGACTTCGGCCAGATGATTCCGTTGTCGTCATGTTTGGCTTCGATCAGGGCACCAAGAAGGCGCGACACGCCAACCCCGTAGGACCCCATGTGGACCGGAACCTCGGTGCCTTCGGCCGTCGCGACCTTCGCTCCCATCGGCTCGGAATACTTGGTGCCGAAATAGAAGGTCTGCCCGACTTCGATCCCACGGGCGACAATCCGCTTGTCCTCGGGAACGGCGGCTTCGAACGCGGCCTTGTCGACGACGTCCTCGGTCGCCGCATAGTGGGACGTCCAGTCCTCGACGATCGGTGTCAGGTCCGCTTCGTAATCGACGTCCTCTCCCGGTGTCGCCTTGCTCAGATAATCGGAGTGGCAATAGACCTCGCTTTCGCCGGTCTCCGCGAGCACGATGAACTCATGGCTCAGGTCACCGCCGATCGGGCCCGTTTCGGCCCGCATCGGGATCGCCGTCAGCCCCATGCGCTTGTAGGTGCGCAGATAGGCGACGAACATGCGGTTATACGATTCGACCGCCCGCTCCTTGTCCAGATCGAACGAATAGGCATCCTTCATCAGGAACTCGCGCCCGCGCATGATACCGAAACGCGGCCGCACCTCGTCGCGGAATTTCCACTGGATGTGGTACAGGTTGAGCGGCAGATCCTTGTAGGAACGCACATAGCCGCGGAAGATGTCGGTGATCATCTCCTCGTTGGTCGGCCCGAACAGCATGTCACGCTCGTGGCGATCGGTGATGCGCAGCATTTCCTTGCCATAGGCGTCATAGCGCCCGCTTTCGCGCCACAGGTCCGCCGACTGGATCGTCGGCATCAGCAGCTGGACGGCACCCGCACGCGCCTGCTCTTCCTCCACGATCCGCTCGATCTTGCGCAGAACCTTCAGGCCGAGCGGCAACCAGGAATAGATCCCGGCCGACTGCTGGCGAATCATGCCCGCCCGCAGCATCAGTCGGTGGGACACGATTTCCGCCTCCTTCGGCGTTTCTTTCAAAATGGGCAGAAAATATCGGGAAAGACGCATCAATGTTCTCGCAGCTTCTGGCATCGCCTGTTTTGTGCGCAGTCAAAGCGCATGCCGCGACCAAACACAAGTCCTTTGCGATCCGCCGTCCGGTTTTTGCGGATCCGCGTCATCAAGTCGCCCGGAAACAGCGGCTTCAGCGCGCCTGGACGCTTGATCTTCCGCCTGCTGGAATACTCGGTTCTTAGTAAAAATTGACGCCGTTCAAATGGGCAAGCAAAAATATTGGGCTGTTCAAGACAAATAGGTGACAAGCCTCAAACAATCAGCTAATTTCCATTTCATAAGAAGAAGATGCCTTGGCAGAAATGCCAAGTCGCTCACAGACATCGCGGTCTGAGTCTTGGGAGGAAGGACTCTCAGGCGCACCTTCTGGGTCGCAGCCGCCCAGCCGTACGGTAAAACCTTGCGGTAAGGGTATAGAGTCGAATTTAGACGCGGAACTTGTTAAAGGCAGAGCCACGCTCTGCCTTTTTTCTTTGCCGACTTACAAAAAACAGTCCGGGCAGACCACGACATGCCTGCTCCCTGCAGACGGCGAGACCGGCTGCTACAACCGGTCCGTTCGGTATTCACCGGATCCGTATCCGGAAATTCAGCCCCCGGGCGTGCCGTAGTTGCCTGAAGGCGGGTTCAGGAAGGGAATGTCATCCAGTCCGAAGCCGCTGTTGCGCAGGGCGACATAGCCGGCGAACACGATCGTCGTGGTGATCGTGGTCATCACGATCACTTTCAGGAACTGCGGTTTTTCCGGTGCGCTTGGCTCCGTCCCGGGCAGCACCTCGCCTGCCTCCTCCTGCGTCCGCCGCATGCCGAACGGCAGCATGGCGAACAGGATGATCCACCAGAGCATGAAATAGATCGCCAGGCCGAAAGTCACCGACATCTTACGCCTCTTCCAGTTCCGTGAGCGTGCCGAGAAAATCCTTCGGATGCAGAAACAGAACCGGTTTGCCGTGGGCGCCGATCCTGGGCTCGCCATCGCCCAGCACCCGGGCGCCTTCGGCCAGCAGCCTGTCACGGGCGGCAATGATGTCGTCGACCTCGTAACACACGTGGTGCACGCCGCCGGCCGGGTTCTTCGCCAGGAAACCGGCGATCGGCGAATTGTCGCCAAGAGGCTCCAGCAACTCGATCTTGGTGTTGGGCAGGGTAATGAACACGGTGCTGACCCCGTGATCCGGCTGCGCCTCCTTCGCGGAGACCTCGGCGCCGAGCGTGTCCCGGTAGACCGCGCTCGCCGCCTCGATGTCCGACACCGCGATGGCGACGTGATTAAGCCGTCCGATCATTCACAATCCCTCCGATAGGTACAATGACGGTCAGTATCCAGGAACCTTCTGGATCGACCGGAGGATGGTCGGTCGATCCCGCCGGATCATCCCCCGATCCAGGTGATTATAGTTGGGTCACAGTCACCTTGCAGAGCGTCTTTTTGCCCCAGACGTCCAGGATCTCGGCCCGGGCGGCCCTGCGGGCTGCCTCGCCTACCAGGTTCCTGTCCTTCCGACGGCCCTTCGGAATGCTTTTCACCGCACCGGTCACCGCCTTGACGACAACATTCTCCATCGGTTCACCGTCATCGTCGGTGTCGGGAAGACCCAGCAGGATGACCTGGGGATCGGAGAGCAGATCCCCTGCCCGGTTGACCACAAGTGTCACCACGGCAGCGCCCGCGAAGGACAGCTTGCGCCGTTCCTTGACGCCGGTCACTTCCGGATCATCGAGGATATCGCCGTCCTTCACCAGAATACCGTGCGGCGCCTGATCGATGATCGCGGCGCGCCCCGCCGTCAGGCGGATGATGTCGCCGTTCTTGCCGCGCACGACTTCCGCAATACCCTGTTCCTTCGCGAAAGCCGCATGAGCGGCCAGGTGCAGCGGTTCGCCGTGCACGGGCAGCAGCACCTTCGGCTTGACCAGCTTGTAAAGCTGGGCCAGTTCGCCGCGGCGCGGGTGGCCGGACACATGCACGAGGGCGTCCCGGTCGGTGATGATTTCAACGTCCTTGTCGGCCAGGTTGTTCAGAACCGCGGCGACTTCCTTTTCGTTTCCGGGAATGGTCCGGGAAGAGAAGATCACCATGTCGCCCTTCGAGAGCGCAACGTTGCGGTGTTCGCCGGCGGCGATACGTGCCAGGGCAGCCCGGCTTTCACCCTGCGACCCGGTACACAGAAGGACGGTCTTTTCCCGCGGCAGGTACCCGTAGGCATCCTCGTCGTGAAAGGGCGGCAGCCCTTCCAGATAGCCGAGTTCACCGGAGACCTCGATCGCCCGGTGCATCGATCGTCCGACCACCACGACGTCCCGGCCGTTGGCCGCGGCCGCCGAGGCGATCGCCCGGATCCGTGCAACATTGGACGCGAAGGTGGTCACCGCGATCCGGTGTTTGGCTCCGGCCATCACCTTTTTCAGGTCCTCGGCAACATCCGCCTCGCTGGGGCTGACCCCTTCGCGCACGGCGTTCGTGCTGTCGCACACGAGTGCCATCACGCCTTCCCGGCCGAGCTCCGCCAGCCGGTCCGTGTCGATCGGCAGTCCGACGCCCGGAGTGGGATCGATTTTCCAGTCTCCGGTATGAAGGACCATGCCGGCAGGCGTGCGGATCGCCAGGGCGCAGGGTTCGGGAATGGAGTGGGCCATCGCGACGAACTCGACGTCAAACGGACCGATCTTGTGCCGCTCACCCTGCTTGACAACAGTGACGGGAACCTTCTCCGCCCCGGGCTCGCTTTCGGTCTTCGCCGCCAGCAGCCCCGCCGTGAACGCGGTCGCATAGACCGGCACCTTGAGGAAGGGCCACAGATGCAGGATGCCGCCATAATGGTCTTCATGGGCATGGGTGATCACCATGCCCGCGATGTTGTCGACCTCGTCTTCCAGAAACTTGATGTCCGGCATGTACACGTCGATCCCGGGAAGATCCGGTCCCGCGAAGCTCACGCCGCAATCGACGATCAGCCAGGTCCGGTCTCCGTCCGGGCCGTAGCCGTACAGACCGAGATTCATCCCGATTTCGCCAACACCACCCAGTGGCAGAAACACAATGTCGTTTTCGTTCTTTTTGGCCGAAGCCATGTATTGCTCCTTTGACGGTCAGCGACCGCGCCCGCCCGGCGGTTCAGGAGCCGGGCAGGAACACGTCGCCTGCATAGAGGGTCCGCAAGCGGCCATCGTCCAGTTTCAGGACCAGATGACCACCTGCATCCAGATCGGCAAAAATGCCAGTAATTTCGTCCCGGGCCGTCTTGACGGTAATCTGCTTGCCCAGATGGGCCGCCCTGTCGAGCCAGGCCCTGCGAATAAACTCAAAACCACCGGGCTGCCGGCCCTTTGCCAGCAACTCCGCCATGCTGGCTGTCAGGCATTCGAACATCTGCTCCGATGTAACCTGAAAACCCAGGCTGCGCAGATCCGTTGCCTGATAGAGCGTCAGGTCCGGGTGGGAAACGCAATTCACACCAATTCCGATGACGACCGCCTGCCGGCCGTCGGGTAACGTTTCAGCTTCCAGAAGGATGCCTGAGAGCTTTGCGTTCTCGACCAGGAGGTCGTTGGGCCATTTCAATCGTACCAGTTGCAGCGTGCCGGCCGCTTTGTCAACGGCCCGGGCCAATGCAACTGCCGCCGTGAGCGGCAATTCGCCGATCCGGTCCACCGGCAGGGGATCGATCAACAGCAGGCTTGCGAACATGTTGCCGACCGGCGACGACCAGTCACGCCCCCTCCGCCCCCGGCCTTCGCTCTGGTGATCGGCCCGGATCCAGAGCCGGCCCGCGTCACCCGAATGCGCCCGTGTCATGCACACGGAACTCGTCGACCCGACGCTGTCGTGCTTCTCATAGCGAAAGTCCGGCGCACCCGGCGCCGGACATTCCGTTCCGGACTGGCTCATGCCACGTTTCAGAACAGCGACTTTGCCGCGGCCCCCGCCGCGCTGACCACCTGTCCCGGTGCCAGCCAGAAGAAGATCACGAACACGCTGGACAGGCCGAGCACGACCCTGAGTTCCATGGGCATTTTTTCAAAGCCTTCGACCGGTTCGTCGAAGAACATCACCTTGACGATACGCAGGTAGTAGTAGGCCCCGACCACCGACATCAGCACGCCGATCACCGCAAGCGGATAAAGACCCGCCTCGACAGCCGCGACGAACACGAACCACTTGCCGAAAAAGCCGACCAGCGGCGGAATGCCCGCCAGGGAAAACATCAGCAGTCCCAGCAGGATGGCCATCGGAAGATTGGTCTGCGAAAGACCCGACAGATCGCCGATCTCCTCGACCATGCCCTCCTTGCGCCGCATCGACAGGATGCAGGCGAAGACACCGAGGGTCATGCCGAGATAGGCCATCATGTAGAAGATCACGCCTTCGACACCGGTTTGCGTACCGGCGGCAAGCCCGACCAGCGCATAGCCCATATGGCCGATCGAGGAATAGGCCATCAGGCGCTTCAGGTTGCTCTGCCCGATCGCGGCGAAGGAGCCGAGCGCCATGGACGCGATGGAGATGAACACCACGATCTGCTGCCAGTCGCTGGTGACCGGCTGAAAGGCCTCGATGACGATCCGCACCAGCATGCCCATGGCAGCGACCTTGGGAGCCGCGGCCAGGAAAGCCGTGACCGGTGTCGGCGCGCCCTCATAGACATCCGGTGTCCACATGTGGAACGGCACCGCGGAAATCTTGAAGGCCAGACCGGCCAGGATGAAGGTCAGACCGATCACGAGCCCGATGGAAGCGCCTTCATGGGTCAGCGCCTCTGCGATCCCGGCAAAGGAGACCTGGCCGGAAAAGCCGTAGACCAGAGACATGCCGTAGAGCAGCATCCCGGAGGACAGCGCGCCGAGCACGAAATATTTCAGGCCCGCTTCCGTCGACCGGACACTGTCCCGGTTGATCGCGGCGACCACATAGAGCGACAGGCTCTGCAATTCCAGGCCCAGATAGAGCGCGATCATGTCGTTCGCCGACAGCATAAGCATCATGCCGAGCGTCGCCAGAACGATCAGGATCGGATATTCGAAATGATCGAAGGACTGGCTCTTGGCATAGGCCCACGACATGGCGATGGCGAAGAAGGATCCCGCCAGCACAAGAAGCTTCATCAGATAGGCGAAATCATCCAGAATGAAGGATCCGCCGAAGGTTTCACCGAAGGCCGGTACGAACAGAAGCACCAGAAAGGTGCCGCCGAGCAGGCCCATCGCGCCGCCGAAGACGGCATAGCTGACGCCCTTGCCGCCGAAGGCGCCGACCATCAGCAGCACCATGGCGCCGAGCGCCAGAATGATCTCCGGCAGGACCGGCATGAGATCCGGCAGTTGGGTCACGTTTGACATGGCTCTGTCCCGTCCTCGAAACCTTAATGCGCCGCCGGCGCGGCGGCCGTTGCGTGCTGGGTGACCCCGGCCGCATCAAGCGCGGCTGTATAATGGGTGATGAGATTGTCGACCGCCCCCTGGGTCACGTCCAGGATCGCCATCGGGTAGAAGCCGAAGAAGATCGTCAGCACCACCATGGGGATCAGGATCGCCTTTTCGCGCAGATCAAGATCGAGCATCGACTTGAGGCTTTCCTTTTCCAGTGCGCCGAAGACGACGCGGCGGTAGAGGAAAAGCGCGTAGACGGCGGACAGGATCACACCGGAAGTGGCGAAGACCGCGACCCAGGTGTTGACCTGGAAGGCGCCCATCAGCGTCAGGATCTCACCGACAAAGCCGGACGTTCCCGGAAGGCCGACATTGGCCATCGTGAAAATCAGGAACGCGACCGCATACTTCGGCATCCGGTTGACCAGACCGCCATAGGCGGAGATCTCGCGGGTGTGCATCCGGTCGTAGATCACCCCGACACACAGGAACAGCGCACCCGAGACGATGCCGTGCGACAGCATCTGGAAGATGCCGCCCTGGACGCCCTGCTCCGTCATCGTGAAGATGCCCATGGTGACGTAGCCCATGTGCGCGACCGAGGAATAGGCGATCAGTTTCTTGATGTCCTCCTGCGCCAGCGCCACCAGCGAGGTGTAGATGATCGCCACGACGGAGAGCGTAAAGACCATTGGCGCGAACATGTCGGAGGCGATCGGGAACATCGGCAGGGAGAAGCGCAGGAAGCCGTAGCCGCCGAGCTTCAGCAGAATGCCCGCCAGAATGACCGACCCGGCGGTCGGCGCTTCCACGTGGGCATCCGGAAGCCATGTGTGCACCGGCCACATCGGCATCTTCACCGCGAAGCTGGCGAAGAAGGCCAGCCACAGCCAGGTCTGCATTTCCGCTGGGAAACTGCTGGTGGTGACAAGTTCCTCGATGTTCGCCGTGCCTGCCGACCAGTACATCGTCATCATCGCGATCAGCATCAGAACCGAGCCGAGCAGCGTGTAGAGGAAGAACTTGTAGGACGCGTAGACCCTGCGGGCTCCGCCCCACACACCGATGATCAGGAACATCGGAATGAGGCCGGCCTCGAAGAAGACATAGAAGACGACCAGATCCAGCGCACAGAAGACGCCGATCATCAGCGTTTCCAGGATCAGGAAGGCGATCATGTATTCCTTGACCCGTTTCTGAACGCTCTCCCAGGAGGCGAGGATGCAGAACGGCATCAGGAAGGTCGTGAGGATAACGAACAGCACGGAAATGCCGTCCACACCCATGCGGTAGCTGATGCCGCTGCCGAGCCAGTCGCGGTGCTCCACGAACTGGAAGCCCGGATTGTCGTAGTCGAAATTGCCCCAGATGAACAGCGACAGCAGAAAGGTCACTCCGGTGGTCACCAGTGCGACCATGCGGATGTTTTTCTTGCTGTCCTCGTCATTCCCCGGAACCAGGAGAATGAACAGCACGCCGAGCAGCGGCAAGAACGTCGTGAGTGACAGAATTGGCCAGTCAATCATTAGTGTGCACCCCCGCCGGTGCCCGCACCGGTGAACATCGACCAGGTGATGAGCGCCGCCACCCCGATCAGCATCGCAAACGCATAGTGGTAAAGATATCCGGTCTGCAGCCTGACGACCCAGGTCGTGACGTTCTGGACACGCGCGGCAATCCCGTTCGGGCCGTAGCCGTCAATCAGGGTGCCGTCGCCCTTTTTCCAGAGCACGCGGCCGAGCCACATTGCAGGACGGACAAAGATGAAGTCGTAGAGCTCGTCGAAATACCATTTGTTGAGCAGGAACTGGTAGAGGCCTGAATGGCGCTCGGCCAGTTGCTTCGGCATCTCCGGCGAGCGGATGTAGAACTGGTAGGCGACCAGGAACCCGAGCACCATCATCACGAACGGCGACACTTTCACCCAGGCGGGCACGTCGTGCATCGCATGGAGAACATGGTTGGTTTCACCCGTGAACAGAGCGCCCTTCCAGAACGCGTCATAGCCTGCACCGTAGAACGATCCGTAGAAGACCATGCCCGCCAGGGTCGCGCCAATGGCCAGGACGAACAGCGGCACGGTCATGACCAGCGGCGATTCATGAACATGTTTCATGACGTCGACCGGAGCCCGCGGCTTGCCGTGGAATGTCATGAAGGTCAGACGCCAGGAGTAGAAAGATGTCAGCGCGGCAGCGATCACCGTCAGCCAGAAGCCGTAAAGCGCCATCGGATTGGCGTGTTCGCCAAGCGAGCCCGCGAAGGCCGCCTCGATGATCGCATCCTTGGAGATGAAGCCTGCGAAGCCCAGATGGGTGAGCGGAATGCCGACGCCGGTCAGCGCGAGCGTCCCGATCATCATGGTCCAGTAGGTGACCGGAATGTGCTTCCTCAGGCCACCCATCTTGCGCATGTCCTGTTCGTCGGAAACCGCATGGATCACGGAACCGGCGCACAGGAACAAAAGCGCCTTGAAGAAGGCGTGCGTGAACAGGTGGAAAATGCCGATCGAATAGGCCCCGACCCCGAGCGCCACGAACATGTAGCCGAGCTGCGAGCAGGTCGAATAGGCGATCACCCGCTTGATGTCGTTCTGGACGAGACCGACCGTGGCGGCGAAGAACGCCGTGGTCGCACCGAAGAACACGATCACCGTCAGCGCCGTGTGCGACAGCTCCATCAGCGGCGACAGGCGCGCCACCATGAAGACACCCGCCGTCACCATGGTCGCGGCGTGAATGAGCGCTGACACAGGCGTGGGGCCTTCCATGGCATCGGGAAGCCAGGTGTGCAGCAGGAACTGCGCCGACTTGCCCATCGCGCCCATGAACAGCAGCAGGCAGATGACGGTCATCGCCCCGTGCGGGTCCAGATGGTAGCCGAGGAAGGTCAGCACCTCGCCGTGTCCTTCGATGAAGCTCGGCGCATCGTTGAAGATCGTCGTGAAATCGATGCTCTGGAAGACGAAGAAGATACCGAAGATCCCGAGCGCGAAGCCGAAGTCGCCGACCCGGTTGACGACGAAGGCCTTGATCGCCGCTGCGTTCGCGGACGGTTTCTTGTACCAGAAGCCGATCAGCAGGTAGGAGGCCAGTCCGACACCCTCCCAGCCGAAAAACATCTGAAGCAGATTGTCGGCAGTCACCAGCGACAGCATCGCGAAGGTGAACAGCGACAGATAGGCGAAAAAGCGCGGCCGGTGCGGATCATGGTGCATGTAGCCGATGGAATAGACATGCACCAGCGCGGACACGGTGCTGACCACGACCAGCATGACGGCGGTCAGCGTGTCGACCCGGATCGACCAGGAAACCTTCAGATCGCCGGCCTCGATCCACCGGAACAGATCGACGACCTGCAGTTCCGATCCACCGAGCCAGAAGCCGAAGAAGGTGATCCAGGACAGCAGCGCGGTCAGGATAAGCAGCCCGCTGGTGATATACTCGGACGCCTTGGCCCCGATCGCGCGGCCGAAAAGGCCGGCAATCAGAAAGCCGATCAGCGGCAGGAACAGGATTGCGGAATACATCGGCCCCTACCCTTTCATCACGTTGACGTCTTCCACGGCGATTGAGCCGCGGTTCCGGTGGAAGACCACCAGGATCGCCAGACCGATCGCCGCTTCGGCGGCGGCCACGGTCAGAACGAGCATGGTGAAGATCTGCCCCATCATGTCGCCGAGGAACGACGAGAAGGCGACGAAATTGATGTTCACCGCGAGCAGCAGCAGCTCGACGGACATCAGGATGACAATCACGTTTTTCCTGTTCAGGAAGATCCCGAAGATCCCGATCGTGAACAGGATCGCCGCGACCGACAGATAGTGCGACAGACCGATTTCCATGGGCGCCTCGCCGTGCTCCCCTCGTTTACCCAAACCGGAGACCGCACGGAGGAGCGTGCCGGTCGCCGGGCTTTCCCAGATCAACCTGCTGTGGCGCCGAGGCACATGACAGCAGAAGTCGATCAATTCAAAAGTGTTGGAGCGTCTTGCCTGTGTTCGACCGAACGCAGACTGCTCCGCCAACGCAACATGCGTGCGTCAGAGACCCTTGCCTGTTTCCACTTTCCGGATTTCAACCGAGGTTTCGCGATTGCGCGCAACCTGATCCGGAATGCTTTGACGTTTCACATTCGGCTTGTGGCGCAGCGTCAGGACGATTGCCCCGATCATGGCCACCAGCAGAACCAGGCCGGCGACCTGGAAGTAGTAGATGTACTTGGTGTAGAGCACCGACCCGAGAGCCTGAATGTTGTTCATCTCGGTAAGGGCCGGCGTCGGCTCCGAACCATGCCCCAGCAGTTCCGGTGCAATGATCCAGGCTCCCATGCCCATGAGCAGCTCGACCAGCAGGATCAGGCCGACCAGCGAGCCGATCGGCAGATACTGCAGGAAGCCCTGGCGCAATTCGACGAAATCCACGTCCAGCATCATGACGACGAAGAGGAACAGTACCGCAACAGCGCCGACATAGACGACCACCAGAAGCAGGGCCAGATATTCCGCGCCGAGCAGGATGAACAGGCCCGCGGAATTGACGAAGGCCAGAATCAGGAACAGGACCGATGACACCGGATTGCGGGAAGCGATCACCATGAAGGCGGACGCCAGGGTGACGCCGGCAAACAGGTAGAAAAAGAGGGCGTTCAGGATCATTTCGAGGACCTGCCTGTCGTGTGGCCTTTCGGCCGGAAGTGCGGGGCCCGGCCGGATTGCCGGGCGGAAGTCGCGGTGGTCGGTTAGCTCCTAGCGGTAAGGAGCATCGATTTCAATGTTGCGTGCGATTTCGCGTTCCCAGCGGTCCCCGTTCGCAAGCAGCTTGTCCTTGTCGTAGTAGAGTTCTTCGCGGGTTTCCGTGGCGAACTCGAAATTCGGCCCCTCCACGATCGCGTCCACCGGGCAGGCTTCCTGACAGAAGCCGCAATAGATGCACTTGACCATGTCGATGTCGTAGCGCGTGGTCCGCCGGGTGCCGTCGTTGCGGCGCGGACCGGCCTCGATGGTGATGGCCTGAGCCGGACAGATGGCCTCGCACAATTTGCAGGCAATGCAGCGCTCTTCGCCGTTCGGATATCGGCGCAATGCGTGTTCACCCCGAAAGCGCGGGCTCACCGGCCCCTTTTCGAACGGATAATTGACCGTTGGCTTCGGCTTGAAGAAGTAGCGCATCGCCAGAATGAAGGCGGACACGAACTCCTGCAGGAACAGCGATTTGACGGCTTGACTAAGTCCCATCGCTTTTTGCCTCTCTTTCCTCAACCGACCAGCTGGCTGGCGGCCCAATATCCAACGATCGGAAAGCCGATCACCGGAACTCCAAAAATCAGTGCGCTCACGAGCGCCTTGTACCTGACCGCGGCGCCACCGTCGCCTCCGGCCTGTCTGTTTTTAATCTCCGCCGCCTGGACCATCCCCTTCAGGATCTTCCAGTCGAGCCAGCCCACGTAAAGGCCGATGGCGGCGCCTATGACGCCGGCCAGAGAGAAACTCACGCCGACCCCGGTGCCCAGCCCATGATCATCAGGACCGCGGCGACGATCACGACCATGGCCAGCGACAGCGGCAGGAACACTTTCCAGCCCAGGCGCATAAGCTGGTCATAACGGTAGCGCGGCACCATCGCCTTCACCATGGCGAACATGAAGAAGCCGAGGAAACACTTCAAAAGGAACCAGACGATGCCCGGAACCCAGGTGAACGGTGCGAAGTCGAATGGCGGCAGCCACCCGCCCATGAAGAAGATGCTCATCAGAGCGCACATCAGGCAGATGGCAACATATTCGCCCAGCATGAACATCATGTACGGGGTCGACCCGTATTCCACCATGAAGCCTGCGACAAGCTCCGATTCGGCTTCCGCCAGATCGAAAGGCGGCCGGTTGGTCTCCGCAAGGGCGGAAATGAAGAACACCACGAACATCGGGAACAGCGGCAGCCAGTACCAGTTCAGGAAGGACAGCCAAGGCACGCCGAGCAGGTTGGCCAGCCCGGTCTGCTGGGCATAGACGATCCCGGACAGGTTCAGGGTGCCAGCGCACAAGAGGACCGTGACGATCACGAAACCGATGGAAACCTCGTAGGACACCATCTGCGCCGCCGAGCGCAGCGCCGACAGGAACGGATATTTGGAGTTCGACGCCCAGCCACCGATGATGACCCCGTAGACCTCGAGCGAGGACACCGCGAAGACGAACAGGACGCCGACATTGATGTTGGCGATCACCCAGCCATCCGCCACCGGGATCACCGCCCAGGCGGTCAGCGCCAGCAGAACGGAGACCAGCGGCGCCAGCAGAAACAGGATCTTGTTGGACCCTGACGGGATGACCGGTTCCTTCAGAACGAACTTCAGAAGGTCGGCGAAACTCTGCAGCAGCCCCCAGGGGCCGACCACATTCGGACCCCGGCGGATCTGGACGGCTGCCCAGATCTTGCGGTCGGCATAGAGAATGTAGGCGACAATCACCAGTAGCACGACCATCAGCAGAACGCTCTGGAACGCCATCCAGAGGAACGGCCAGCCGTAGGTCGTCATGAACTCAGCCATATCGGTCCCCTACCCCTTTATTCAGCTGCTTCGGCCGCACGCGTCCTGGCGAGCGCCGAACACTCGGCCATCACCTTGGACGCGCGAGCGATAGGATTGGTGAGATAAAAGTCCCGGATCTGATTGGCAAACCCGGAACTGTCCATCTTGGCTTTGGCATTGGCCAACTTGCCGAGATCGGCGGCGTCGGCCGCTTCAACCGCGTCGATCGACGCCATGTGCGGCACGGCTTCGAAGAGGGCCGCGCGCAGCTGGCTGAGCGAATCGAATTCCAGCGTGTGACCGAGCACCGCGGAGAGCGCACGCAGGATCGCCCAGTCCTCGCGGGCCTCTCCCGGAGGAAAGGCAGCCCGGTCGGCCATCTGGACGCGTCCTTCGGTGTTCACGTAGATCGCCGATTTTTCCGTATAGGCCGCGCCCGGCAGGATCACGTCCGCGCGGTGCGCGCCGCGGTCCCCATGGGTGCCCTGGTAAATGACAAATGTGTCTTCGGGCGCCTCGACTTCGTCCGCACCCAGAAGGAACAGAACGTCGAGCGCCCCCGGCGCCAGCATGGCCGCCGTGTCCTTGCCGCCGTCACCGGGCACAAAGCCGAGATCCAGCGCACCGACCTGGGCGGCTTCGGTATGCAGAATGTTGAAGCCGTTCCAGCCGTCCTTGACCACGCCGAGTGCCTTTGCGGCCGCCGCAATCGTGGCCAAAACCTCGGCCCCGTCAGGACGGTTGAGCGCGCCCTGCCCGACGATGAACATCGGACGCTCGGCCTTGGCCGGCGCATGGTCGGCAAACTCTTTCAGGCTGTCCGGTCCGGCACCGAGATAGGTGACCGGATACGTCAGGTCCGCATTCTCGCCGATCAGGCCGACGGTGAGATCGCCGCGGCTCCACCGCTTGCGGATGCGGGCGTTCAGCACCGGTGCTTCCAGGCGCGGGTTGGTGCCGATCAGCATGATCGCATCGGCTTCCTCGATCCCCTGGATCGTGGAATTGAAAAGATAGCTGGCGCGGCCGTTTTTCGGATGCAGAGGCGAGCCCGGGAACCGGCTGTCGATATTGGCGACACCGAGCTTGTCCATCAGGCCCTTCAGCGCGAACATGTCCTCGACACCGGCCATCTGGCCGGCAAGCGCGCCGATCCTGTCGGCGGAGGCGGCCTTGACCTTGTCGGCGATGACCTGAAACGCCTCGGACCAGGAGACCGGCTGCAGCTTGCCGTCTTTCCGCGCATAGGGCCTGTCCAGCCGCTGGGTCTTCAGACCGTCCCAGATGTAGCGGGACTTGTCGGAGATCCACTCCTCGTTGACCGCTTCATTGAGCCGCGGCATCACGCGCATGACTTCCTTGCCGCGCGTGTCGACACGGATCGCCGACCCGACCGCGTCCATCACGTCGATGCTTTCGGTTTTGGTCAGCTCCCACGGACGGGCATGAAACTCGTACGGCTTGTGCGTCAGCGCACCGACCGGACACAGGTCGGCGACATTGCCCTGCATTTCGGAGGACAGTGCCGCTTCCAGATAGGTGGTGATTTCCGCGTCTTCGCCGCGGCCGATCAGGCCCATGTCCGCGACACCGCAGACTTCGGTGGTGAAGCGGACACAGCGCGTGCAGTGGATGCAGCGCGTCATGATCGTCTTGATGAGCGGGCCGATTTCCTTGTTCTCGACGGCGCGCTTGTTCTCGTTGAAGCGGGACCCGTCGACACCGTAGGCCATGGCCTGGTCCTGCAGGTCGCATTCACCGCCCTGATCGCAGATCGGGCAGTCCAGCGGGTGGTTGATGAGCAGGAACTCCATCACCCCTTCGCGGGCCTTCTTGACCATCTCGGACCTGGTCTCGACCACCGGCGGTTCGCCGTTCGGTCCTGGACGCAGGTCCTTCACGCCCATGGCGCAGGAGGCGGTCGGCTTGGGCGGTCCGCCCTTCACTTCCACCAGGCACATGCGGCAGTTGCCGGCGATCGACAGCCGGTCATGGTAACAGAAGCGCGGAACCTCGGCGCCCGCCTCTTCACAGGCCTGAAGCAGCGTATAGTCCGCCGGGACATCCACTTCGTTGCCGTCGATGATGAGCTTCGTCATCCGTTGCTCTCCAAATCCCGTTCCGCTCACTCGGCCGCCACCAGGGTCGAAGACGTCTTCGACCTGGCGACATAGTCATCGATGCGCTGTTCGATGACCGGCCGGAAATTCTTGATCAAACCCTGGATCGGCCAGGCGGCCGCATCCCCGAGCGCACAGATCGTGTGTCCTTCGACCTGCTTGGTCACCTTGAACAGCATGTCGATTTCCTCGTAGGAGGATTCGCCCTTGACCATGCGTTCCATGACCCGCCACATCCAGCCGGTTCCTTCCCGGCACGGCGTGCACTGGCCGCAGCTCTCGTGCTTGTAGAAGTAGCTGAGCCGCGCGATGGCCTTGATGATGTCCGTGGACTTGTCCATCACGATCACCGCTGCCGTACCAAGGCCGGAGCCCATGCCGCGCAGGGTGTCGAAATCCATCGGCGCGTCCTTGATCTGTTCCGCCGTCAGGCACGGAACGGAGGATCCGCCCGGGATCACCGTCAGGAGATTGTCCCAGCCGCCGCGGATACCGCCGCAATGCTTGTCGATCATCTCGGAGAACGGAACGCCCAGCTCTTCCTCGAAGGTTGCCGGCTGGTTGACGTGGCCGGAGACGCAGAACAGCTTGGTGCCGGTGTTGTTCGGACGGCCGAGTGCGGAAAACCAGGCGGCTCCCCGACGCAGGATGGTCGGAGCAACCGCGATCGATTCCACGTTGTTCACCGTGGTCGGACAGCCGTAGAGGCCGACATTGGCCGGGAACGGCGGCTTCAGCCGCGGCTGGCCCTTCTTGCCTTCCAGGCTTTCCAGCAGGGCCGTTTCCTCGCCGCAGATATAGGCGCCGGCGCCCTGGTGAACGTAGATGTCGAAATCGTAGCCGTTCTTGTTGTTCTTGCCGATCAGACCGGCGTCATAGGCCTGGTCGATCGCCGCCTGCAGGCGTTCGCGCTCACGGATGAATTCGCCGCGCACGTAGATGTAGGCGGCGATCGCCCCCATGGCGAAACCGGCGACCAGGCAGCCTTCGACCAGCGTGTGCGGGTCGTGGCGCAGGATTTCACGGTCCTTGCAGGTGCCCGGCTCCGATTCGTCTGCATTGACGACCAGATAGGCCGGACGGCCGTCGGTTTCCTTGGGCATGAACGACCATTTCAGACCGGTCGGAAAGCCCGCCCCGCCACGGCCGCGCAGTCCCGAATCCTTCATTTCCTGAATGATCCAGTCGCGGCCCTTGTCGATCAGCCCCTTGGTGTTGTCCCACTGTCCGCGCGTCTTCGCCCCATCCAGGCCCCAGTCGTGCAGACCGTAGATATTGGTGAAGATCCGATCCTGATCTTTCAGCATCCCTTCCCCCTAGTCTTCGCTCTTGGAGGAGGCCACTTGTCCGGCTTCCACGCGTTTGGAAAAATCTGTGGTCTCACCCGAAGCGAGAACCTTGGCCTGCTCGATCCAGCCGTCCCGTTCGATCCGGCCCTTGAATTTCAGCCGGCTGTCGACCCAGGCGACCTCTTGCGGGCCCCAGCCCGCGATCTGGTCGAAGTGGTAGAACCCGAGCTCGTTGAGCGTGCCTTCCAGCTTCGGACCGACGCCCTTCAGCTTCTTCAGGTCGTCCGGCTTGCCGCCGCGAGCTCCGGCAAGGGTCTCCGGCGCCTGTTCCGCGACCTCCGGTGCCTTCTCGGCGGTCACTGGTGCCTTGCCCTTCGCCGCAGTCGCGCCGCTGTTGTCCGCGGCGCGCGCAACCTCGACCTCGGCCCGTCCGTCCGGATCGGGGCGGGCCTTGTTTTCGCCGCTGGCCTTGGGTGTGGCCGCCTTCTTGCCGGGATCGTCGCCGGCCGCTTTCGCCTTGACCGTCGGCTTGGGGTCCGGATCGGCTTTTTTCGGCGCGGAGGCCGCCGGGTTTTCGACCGGCTGCTTTTCCGCCTTGGCTGCGAACGCGGCCCTCACCTTCGCGACCGCGTCTTCCGCCGGGGTCGGAACACCATCATAATCGTTGCCGCCCGCATTGATCGGAGCGCCTGCGAAGGCATGCGACGCCTTTTCGGCGCCATCCACCACATGCGGAACGGGAAGTTCACCGCGGGACTTGTCGTCGATTTCCGTCAGCGAGGTCTGACCACCTTCGGCCATGCCGAACCGGCGACCATTCTGCGGACCCGGGGTCACTTCCTTGCCGGCGGCGATGTCGTCGATCAGCTTGTTGAAGCTGTCCGGCGTCAGGTCCTCGTAGGTGTCCTTGAAGATCTGTACCATCGGCGCGTTGACACAGGCGCCCAGGCACTCGACCTCTTCCCAGGAGAACAGGCCGTCCTCGGAAATCTCGTGCATGTGCTTTGCGATGCGCGACTTGCAGATCTTGATCAGATCTTCCGACCCACGCAACTGACACGGGGTCGTGCCGCAGACCTGGATATGGGCCTTGCTGCCGACCGGCTGCAGCTGGAACATGGTGTAGAAGGTCGCCACTTCCAGAACGCGGATATGAGGCATGTCCAGCAGGTCCGCGATGAAGCGGATCGCCGGCTCGCTCACCCAGCCGTCGTTCTGTTCCTGCGCACGCCACAAGAGCGGAATGACCGCGGAGGCCTGACGGCCCGCAGGATACCGGTTGATCAGCTTCTTCGCCCAGTCGAGATTCTCGCTGGTGAACGCGAAGCTGTCTGGTTGTTCCGCGGCAAGTCGACGAACTGCCATGGTGCTATCCCCGTTTTGTCACGATGACCGGAGCCGTACGGGCGGCTGCCAGGGTCGAAAAATGGTGGCGGGCCGCCCGCATCAGCGGTCGACCTCACCGAACACGATGTCCATGGACCCCAGCACGGCCGAAACGTCGGCGAGCATGTGGCCCTTGCACAGGAAGTCCATCGCCTGCAGGTGCGCGTAACCGGGCGCCTTGATCTTGCAGCGATACGGCTTGTTGGTGCCATCGGCAACAAGGTACACGCCGAATTCGCCTTTCGGTGCCTCGACGGCGGCATAAACTTCGCCGGCCGGGACATGATAGCCTTCGGTATAGAGCTTGAAGTGATGGATCAGTGCTTCCATCGACCGTTTCATCTCACCCCGTTTGGGTGGAACGATCTTGCCGTCGGTGGTCGAGACCGGTCCCGTTTCCACGGTCAGCTTTTCCAGGCACTGTTTCATGATTCGGATCGACTGGCGCATTTCATCCATGCGGATCAGATAGCGGTCGTAACAATCGCCGTTCTTGCCGATCGGAATGTCGAAGTCGAGTTCGCCGTAGCATTCGTAGGGCTGCGACTTGCGCAGGTCCCAGGCAGCGCCGGAGCCGCGCACCATCACGCCGGAGAAGCCCCAGGCCCAGGCATCGTCCAGATCGACCACGCCGATATCGACGTTGCGCTGCTTGAAGATGCGGTTGTCGGTCAGAAGGCCTTCGATGTCGTCCAGCGTCTGCAGGAACGGATCGCAGAAATCCCAGATATCGTCGAGCAGGGCGCGCGGCAGGTCCTGGTGGACCCCGCCCGGCCGCACGTAGGCGGCATGCATGCGTGCGCCGCAGGCGCGCTCATAGAACACCATCAGCTCTTCGCGCGGCTCGAAGCCCCACAGCGGTGGCGTCAGCGCGCCGACATCCATGGCCTGTGTGGTCACGTTGAGAAGATGCGACAGCACCCGGCCGATCTCGGAAAACAGCACGCGGATCAGCTGACCGCGCTTCGGCACCTCGATGCCGAGAAGCCGTTCGACGGACATTGCGAAGGCATGTTCCTGATTCATCGGCGCCACGTAGTCGAGGCGGTCGAAATAGGGAATGGCCTGCAGATAGGTTTTCTGCTCGATCAGCTTTTCCGTGCCGCGATGAAGCAGCCCGATATGCGGATCCACACGGGTCACGACCTCGCCGTCGAGCTCCAGCACCAGGCGCAGAACGCCATGGGCCGCCGGGTGCTGCGGACCGAAGTTGATGTTGAAGTTCCGGACCTGAGCCTCAGCCATGTTGAGGTTCCTGCTGTTGAGTGAATAACGCGATGACTTCCGGACCTGTCAGTCTGCGGGTGTCATTGGCAAAGGCGTAGTTGTCCGGCTGTTCATCGACGAAGATCTCCGATGTCATCGTGAACACGGACGGGTCGTCGAAGGCCTGGGCGGACACGCTGGCATGCGAACCGTCCGCCATGCGCCAGATCAGCGACGAACCGCATCTGGTGCAGAAAACCCGCTCTCCGTAATCGGAGGCCTTGTAGATGCCGATGGCGTCCTCGCCTTCCAGCACGATGGTGTCACTGGCGCCGCAGTTCACGGCCATGAATGCACCACCTGTCCAGCGCCGGCACATCGAGCAATGGCACACGCCCATCTCGATTTTCTCGGGCGCCGCGGTAAACCGGACCGCGCCGCAGAGACATCCGCCTGAAAGCCGTTCGCTCATGCCTGCCCCGCCGTCAGTTCGTCGTTGCTTTTTCGTCGCCCGGAAGGACGTAGTCGGTGCCCTCCCACGGCGACATGAAATCGAAAGTCCGCATTTCCTGATTGAGGCGTACCGGCTCATAGACGACGCGTTTCTTCTCGTCGTCATAACGCACTTCGACAAAACCCGTGACCGGAAAGTCCTTGCGCAGAGGATGGCCGTCGAACCCGTAGTCCGTCAGGATCCTGCGCAGGTCCGGATGGCCCGAAAACAGGATACCGTACATGTCGTAGGCTTCCCGCTCGAACCATTCCGCCCCCGGAAAGAGCGGCGTGAGCGAGGCCACCGGCGTGACTTCATCCGTGGCCACCTTGACGCGGATCCGCTCGTTCTGCACCGGTGACAGGAAATGGTAGACGACGTCGAAACGCTTTTCGCGCTCCGGATAGTCCACGCCGCAGATGTCGGTCAGATTGACGAACTTGCAGGAATTGTTGTCGCGCAGGAAGCGGACGACATCGAGGATGTCGGTCGCGTTCACGGTCAGCGTCAGCTCACCGAATTCGACCTTCCAGGACACAAGGGACTCGCTCAGGCCGAGCTCGATATGCTCGGCGAGTTCCTTCAACGTCTCGTCCATCGTGTTCGCCCTCACTCGAAGATCAGCGGATGACCGGTCGCATCCGGTTGATCATCCGGAAACTGATCCGGTCCACCTCATTGGAACACTGCCCGCCCGCCTGGGCGCTGGTTGCTCCGGAAGTCTGTCGTGCGGGCATCGCGCGCCCGCGTCCTTCAGGATTGCGCCGCCTTTCCGGCGGCAGAACCCTATCTTTCAATCGTTCCCGTGCGCCGGATCTTCTTTTGAAGCATCAGCACGCCGTAGAGCAGCGCCTCGGCCGTCGGAGGACAGCCCGGGACGTAAATATCGACCGGAACGACCCGGTCGCAGCCGCGCACCACCGAATAGGAATAGTGGTAGTAGCCGCCGCCATTTGCGCAGGACCCCATGGAAATGACGTAGCGCGGCTCGGGCATCTGGTCGTAGACCTTGCGCAGCGCGGGCGCCATCTTGTTGGTCAGCGTTCCGGCGACGATCATGACGTCGGACTGCCGCGGAGACGCGCGCGGGGCGAACCCGAAGCGCTCGGCGTCGTAGCGCGGCATCGACATCTGCATCATCTCGACGGCGCAGCACGCCAGGCCGAATGTCATCCACATCAGCGAGCCAGTACGCGCCCACTGGATCAGGTTGTCCGTGGAGGTGACCAGAAACCCCTTGTCCGCCAGCTCGTTGTTCACATCCATGAAGAATGCGTCGTCTGCGCCGACAGGCTTGCCGGTGTTCGGGTCAATCACGCCTTGCGGCTGCGGAGCGACGAGCGTCCCGGTCGAGGTCAATCCCATTCCAGCGCTCCCTTCTTCCATTCATAGATAAAGCCGATGGTCAAAACGCCCAGGAAAATCATCATCGACCAGAAACCGTACCAGCCCAGTTCGCCGAAGACCGTTGCCCAGGGAAACAGGAATGCCACTTCCAGATCGAAGATGATGAACAGGATGGATACCAGATAGAAGCGCACATCGAATTTCATGCGCGCGTCGTCGAAAGCGTTGAAACCGCACTCGTAGGCGGACAGCTTTTCCGGATCCGGATTCTTGTAGGCCAGAATGAAAGGCGAGATCAGCAACGCAAGGCCGATCACCAGCGCTATGCCGATGAACACGACGATCGGGACATATTCCCGCAAGAGTTCTTCCATGTCTTTCGCGTCCTTGCATATGGAGGCGGATCTGGAGACGATCCGGTGCCAGGCGGCGCACCCCGTTGGTTCATTTACACACAGGTCACGCGGGGCCTGCCAGCCAGATGAATCCAACATGCGAGCGCACGCTTAGCTTACGCCTTGGTGCAACGCAAGACCCCCGTGCGGTCAAACTCTTGCCATGTTTGAACCAATTTCAGACCGACCCCCGACAAATCCTAGGTTTCACCCCGTTTGCGGCAAAGCAAAAACTTTGCACAGGCTCAATGGAATTATGCCGCACCCGCGCCGGATTTCCACCCCCCGTACAGAATCGGAATTTACGAAGTGTGAAACCCAAAACAGAAGAAAAATGAAGCCTCTGCATCTGCGGGACCGTGGACCGCCCGCAGGAACTCCCGGACCCGCCAGGTGACCGGCCGGACGGACCGGCAGGCAACGCAAACCGGCGGCGCGTGACGTCCGTTGACGTCGCGCTTTAAAAAATCCGCAGAAGTTTTTGAGAAACAAGGCAAACCGTGAGTGGCGCGAGTGACGGGACTCGAACCCGCGACCTCCGGCGTGACAGGCCGGCACTCTAACCAACTGAGCTACACCCGCACATTCACGGTAGCATGCGCCCTTCCCCCGACGGTACAATGTACCCTTGAAGGGAAGTGGCGCGAGTGACGGGACTCGAACCCGCGACCTCCGGCGTGACAGGCCGGCACTCTAACCAACTGAGCTACACCC